>NZ_JAPZQK010000015.1 GCF_027530345.1 Silanimonas sp.
GGACGTAGTCCTCCAACCGATCAGGGAGCAAAAGCCCTTGGGAGCGGTCGACGCCATCGACGAATCGCTTCATGCACATCACCAATCGACTGGTGTTGAGATCTTGCCAACGGAGAGAAGGTTTTCACACAGCCTCGGCCAAAAGCGGACATCTCATAGTTGCCACAGGGGTTGAAAATCCCCGTGTAGGTGGTGCGTTTCTCTCCCCGGCCACCACTTGCGGTGGACAGTGAAGCGAGACAGGACAAGGTTTCCCAGCGATGGGAGCCTTTTTTCTTGCCTGTCGTCCGCGTATCCCTCCCGTTTCATACCCTTCGCATATCCCTCAACGGGACGGTGCGTGCGTCCGCACAGGACGCGCTCAGGGGCGCGGCAAGCCTCCCGCACGGGGACGATCCCCCGTGGGGATCAACCGAGTTCCTGGGCGACTGGGGGCCGATCCCGGACGCCTCCGGGGGGGCAGGACTGCGGGGGAGTTCCCGTCGCAGCTTGCGCGACAGCCGTAGCCGATGATCCATTTTCTCCGGCTTGTTGCCCCCGGCCCTCCCGACTGCTTAACTCGCAGGTTGTGGAGCGTCTCAGGGGGACGGAGTGCCAATTCCTGCGTTGACGGCGGACGGATATCTGCCAGCTGGCGAATTCGACTGTGACTTAGGCGAGGTCGAAAACACCTTCGGCATCAATGACCATAGGGCCGAGCTGCTGGACAAGTTCCGGGAGTTCTTGGCGTGGCTTCGCGACGGTCATGGCCTCGACCTACCCTACTTCGTGGATGGGAGCTACACCACCGCGAAGGACCTGCCGGGCGACATTGATTTCGTTCTGGACCTGACAAATGCGACCTCGGCCCAGATCGGCGCCGCCCTCACTCTCTTCTTTATGCATCAGGAAGAGATTAAGACTAACTTCAAGGTAGATTATTGGTTCTATCACCCGAGCGCAGACAAAGATCTGCGACAATTTTTCCAGTACGTGAGAGTCGAGGAATTACAGCAACGGCAGCTGCCGCCTGACACGCGCAAGGGCATCTTGAGGATTCAGCCATGACCTGGGTTACAGAGGTCCACTCAAAGGCTCACATCCTTCTCGGCCAGATCGAGAATGCCCGCCGCCTTGCCGAGCAAACAGGTGTTGACCCGGATGCTGTTTCCCGCGCTCTGTATCGGAAGGTCGACGAGCTTTACGAAACCGAATTCCCGCTTGCGAAAGCGATGGACGAGTCGGACTTGGTCTTCCATCTGGAAGGACCTGCACTGCGTGACCACACGCCCAAGCTCAAGCTAATCGAGGCGATATTCTCGAATATCCGGCAGCAGGTGTTCAGCGTTGCCAAGGCCGTCGCGCAGCTTGGCGATGACGCGAACATTTCCGACCGGGACGTTGAACTCTCTCTGTCGGCATTGGCTCCCGGTAGCCTCTATATCGGCATCAAGGCGGAGCCGCCCGAGCGGCACGACGGCCAGCAACACATGCTGGGCGCCGATGATCCAATCCTGCGCGCGACGCGCGAGGCCATGCGGTCCATTCGGATCATCAGCAAGCATCTGGACGAAGACTCACTGGAAGCGCGCGAGGAAGTCCCGGATGCGAAGGTGCGTGATGCTGCGTTAGTAGCGGTCGCCCGCCTCGCACCGACGACGAAGTCGGGCATTGCGCGCTTGACTATTGCCTCGTCCGATGAGAAGCGGAGCGAGGTCGGATCGCCATTGACGCCGAAGCTGCGCAAGGAGCTGCGCCATCAACTTAGGCAGGACAAGAAGACCGGCCCAACCCAGTTTTCTATCCGGGGGGATGTTCGCGAGCTTGACCTAGACTTCCGTCGCTTTGAGCTGCGCCGTCTTACCCTTGATCCGGCAGCATCCGTTCGATGTCAGCTTCTGCCAGGTGCAATGGTCAATCTTGAAAAGCTAGCCGGACGCCACGTCGAGGTTTCCGGCTATGGTGAAGAGGCTTCTAGCGGAATCCCGAGGATGCTTCGCGTTGTTCGCGTGACCGTCTTCAACGAAATGGGTGTAGCGGAAGATCCTGGCCTATTCGCTTAGGATGCATAGCAGATTATGGCGACAAGGAAGCGCAGCATCGGTTCCGTGAAGGCGGAATTGATTGGCAAGTCGCGCGAAGCGGCGTTGTGCGCGATCCGAACGTTCAACGACCCACAGGTCACGTTCAAGTCAGAAACCTTCATTGTGCTGATGGTGATTGCGTGGACGTACCTGCTCCACGCCCACTACCGCGCCAAAGGCGTTGACTATCGCTACTTCCAAAAGGCAGGGAAGAGACGCCGATACGAGCGAACGAAGCATGGCCAGTTTCGGTACTGGGAGCTTGAGTCCTGCTTGAAGGCCAAAGCTTGTCCAGTCGATGGGGACACCCAGAACAACCTGCGCTTCCTGATTGGGCTTCGTCATGAGATCGAGCACCAGATGACGCAGTCGCTCGATGCGTGGCTGAGCGGGCGATATCAAGCCTGCGCCCTGAATTACAACCACTATCTTAAAAAGCTGTTCGGCGAGTCGCATGGCCTCGACAGCATTCTTGCCTTCAGTATCCAGTTCGCCGATTTGTCGCCGGAGCAAACGTCCGGCACAAAGACTGCACCAGTCATGACGCAGTCGCTTCGCAAATACATCGACTCATTCGATGGCATGAACCGCCCCGGCTTTTCCGGAGGCTGTTTTCGTTGAGTCACGCCGCTTTAGCGTAACCGCTGGTCTCGGCGTAGAACGCCGCCTCTGCTTCCGCCGGGGGAATGTAGCCGATCGGCCCCAGCAGTCGCTTTGTGTTGT
>NZ_JAPZQK010000055.1 GCF_027530345.1 Silanimonas sp.
CGTTAGGCGTTGGGTGCAAGGCGAGTTCGGTCCATACCGCCTGCGCCGTGTTGCACCTCGCATGCCGACTGCTGAGGCCGCCGCGCATGCCGTTTTCAACGGCGGCGGATCACCGGTTCGGTTTGTTCCTCGCGGGCGCAGGCACGAGACTCCTCGCATGCACAGCGAGACATCCGGCGGGCCAGGCATCAGGCCCGCCCGCGCCGGTCAGCAGCACGTCGCACTCAGGAACCACCGTCGAGTAGTCGGGAGCAGTTCTGGGCGGGCGCGGGCACCAACCAAGAGCCTCCACCTTCCGGGTTGCGTCAAGTTCTCGCTCCGGGCATCTTTCGCCTAACTATTCGCTCAAGCGGACAGTCCAATCGCTCCGCGATTGGAGCTGCCGCTTAGCTCAGACGTTAGGCAACACTGGAAGTTTCACGCAAGGAACGAACATGGCAATCCTGTATCTCCTCATTGCTGGCCTCGTACTTTGGGCGGCGTACAAGCTGCTTACTAAGTCACAGGTGGCTTCGTCACCCCCGAAAGACTCGGGGGATCAAGCCAGAATTACGCTGACGGTAAGTCAGGTCGGCGGCGTCACCCGGCGATCCGGTCACGACGAGGATCGAGACGAGTGGGAAGGAAGCTTTTGGGAGGTTGCTCAGCCGCTTCCGGCAAAAGCGAAGCTAAGGCTTTCTTACACCGACGGTGCAGGGCGCAATACAGAGCGCACGGTAGATGTTCGCCAGTTCGGCGTATTCGGTGATTCGGTTCTTCTTATTGGTCACTGCAACATACGTAACGCAACGCGAACGTTCAGGAGCGATCGCATTTCTTCATGCATCGACGAAGAGACTGGCGAGCTGGTCAATGACATCCGTGGTCATTTGCAAGCAAGGTACGACGCTTCGCCGGATCGCACGAAGGATCTTCTTCTTGTCGATGAGTACGACACTCTTCGGGTTCTGCTCTATGTCGGAAAGGCTGATGGTCAGCTTCGTGCCGCAGAGAAGGCCGTTATTCGCGAGACTTGCGTTGCGTTGACCAGCGACTCCCGCCTTACCGACAAATCGATTGATGAGTTGTTTACTGGCATGGACGTACCAACGCTTCAAGCGTTCAAGCTGGCTGTTGGCCGTCTAAGCAAGCGCGACGCAGCAGCGCAGGCCGTTGTTATGGCGGCTGCGGAGAAGATGGTTGCAACCCAGAAAGTCGTTCATGCATCAGAGCAAGAGGCTCTCGACTACATGAGAAAGCGTTTCGCCGGCAACGCAGGTGTTGCCTAACATTTCGCTCAAGCGGACAGATCAATCGCTTCGCGATTGATGCTGCCGCTTAGCTCCAGCGTTAGGCGTCGCAATCAGGCATGTTCATTGGGGTTTGTGGCGCCTCGCTCCGGGTCGGCCTTCCGGGGAGCAAACGTCCGCGCTGCTGTGCGGCTGCCCAGTCGGCGCGAAATGCCGGTCTGTTACTTCACGGCGTTCCTGTTGCATCATCGCTTTCGCGCCGCCTGGTCTGCCGGCATGGGCATCGTCGGTTGGCAGGCAGCAACCCATTTCGCGGGCTGTCAGTTCGGGCCATGCAGCATCCGGCGTGAGCGACAGCCTAACAACTCGCTCAAGCGGACAGTCCAATCGCTTCGCGATTGGAGCTGCCGCTTAGCTCGATCGTTAGAGGGATCTAGACAATGCGTCGCACGTTGATGCTGAGCTTTCTGGTTTGCCTAATGGCATGCGGTTGCTCGTCGGGAGAGAACGCCGACACGCCGCAAGCTGCGAAGGGAGATACGCCTATTCGTTTCGTTATCTGCAACTCCAGCAGCACGGGGTGCTTCGTGTCCGCTCGATTCAAGAGCTTTGAAGGATGCGAGAACTACAAGAGATGGGCAGGGATGCGCTGTGACAACGTGTCCATCCCCGGGGAGATGGTTTGCCGGGAAGTCAACGATAGTCTCGTCACTGCGTATTGCACCCAATGATCCCTCTAACAGTTCGCTCAAGCGGACCAATCAATCGCTTCGCGATTGATGTGGCCGCTTAGCTCAAACGTTAGGGCGCAAAGAGGTTTTCCCGCATGTCCGAGAAGTCCAGGTTCTGGTGGCGTTGGCTGCAGGCCGCATGCCTCGTAGTTCAAGGCTTTGGCGCCTTCATGGTCCTTTCGCCAAGTGGGACGAATGCCCTCTTTGGTTTCCTCGTTCTAGGCGATGCGGGAGCTATTGGTCAGTTCCACGAGCGTGCCGTTGACTATGTCGGCTTGCTGCATGCGATTCTCGGCTCCGTTCTCGTTGGCTGGGGTGTGGCTCTGTTTCTGGTGGTTCGCCAGTTCTACATGCAGCATCCCGAGCAGGTATGCCGGCTTGTGTTGCTCTCGCTTCTCTTCTGGGTTGTTCCGGATACGGCGTACTCCCTGTGGTCAGGTTTCTGGCAAAACGCCGTTCTCAATGCAAGCTTTATCGCACTCTTCGCACCCCCGCTGATTGCATGCAGGGTTCAGCGTGACTAGCGCCCTAACTACTCGCTCAAGCGGACAGATCAATCGCTTCGCGATTGATGCTGCCGCTTAGCTCCAGCGTTAGCGGGGCGGCGGTGGACGATGGGCTTACGGATCGTCCGCGCGAGTGCGAGATTTCCTACGCATTTTTCCGTAGGTGCTCCGACTGCCGCGTCGTTGAAAAAACTGCTAGAACAGCAAGGCGACCGCACGCGGCGCAAAACGCTTTTGCGACGGTGCGGTCGCCTTGCTGGTTCTGGAGTGCTTTTGCGCCGCCTTCGGCGCCCGGCGGGGCATCGTCGGGGTCGCATGAGGGGAGGGTCGGGCACTCG
>NZ_JAPZQK010000048.1 GCF_027530345.1 Silanimonas sp.
CGATCCCATCCCGAACTCGGAAGTGAAACGCGCACGCGCCGATGGTAGTGTGCATCCGCATGCGAGAGTAGGTCATCGCCAGGGCCTTACACCAAAACCCCTCCGGGTATCCCGGAGGGGTTTTTCTTTGCAACAAAGAAATACACAAACCCACCAAGTGCCAGGGTGAGGTCGCGACCGCCCGCAAGCACGCCTGGACCCAATGAATGGAATGGGGCGAGGGACCCTGTTGGACTCCCCGGGGCGTCGCTACGGAAAAGTGAGTGTCAGCCGGGGCGATCAGATCCGGTACGACAAGAGCGCGCGGAGCTCCGATTTGCTCTCGTCATCGAGCGAGGGCTGCGCCTTCAACCATTCGACGCGCTGCTCGATCGCTTGTTGGCGCAGTTTGCGCACGCAACCCCGGAAATCTTCGAGTAGCCCGGCGTCGTCGCCGGCCAGCGGCTGGGCCGCCAGCTTCTGTAGCGCGTCGATTTGCTGATGCTCACCCACAGCTTCGAGCAGGGCGCCGGTGCTGAGGCCAGGACGCCGCAGTGCAAGGTGTACCAGTTCGACGAACAGAGGGATACCAGGCTGGTCGAGTGTCTCGATCCAGTCCAGATGTTCGACCTCTATCGCCAACGAAGGTCGAGTTAGCAGCAGGCTGATCGCTGTGCGTACTAGGCTGCGCCGATGATCGACGCCCGCGGGTCGCGGAGCGCTCAGCGTTGGCAGTTCCGCGAGGATGCGGTCCGCGGCCGTCCGAGGGCGGCGACCTCCGGGGCCGCCGCGCTCGAACCGCCCTCCGCGTTCGCCGCCAGCTCCTCGAGCGCTTCCCCCGACGTTCGGCCACTGAGGGACGCTGACGAGATACCCCTCGGGCATGCGCCCTTGGGACATGTCGAACGCATCGCGCTGTATCTGGCTGCCGAGTTCCACGAGTTCGCGGGTGAAGTCGGCGAGTTTCGCGCTCGAGTGGAAGCCGACTTCGGTGCGTTGAACCAATAGGGCCTGCATGCGATCGCGGAACTCGCCGTCCGGAATACGCGCGATGAACGCCTTGGCGCGCTCCGCCAATCGTGATTTGCCATCGGCGCTGGAGAGGTCGACGTCGCTGGAGAGCTGCGCGAAGAAGAACTCGCTCAGCGGTTGCGCTGCCGCGAGTGCTGCGTCGAGTGCAGCGGCCCCCTGCGAGCGGACGACCGTGTCCGGATCCTCGCCTTCGGGGAGGAAGAGGAAGAACGCCTGTCGGCCATCGGTCATGCGCGGCAACACCGATTCCAGCGCCTTCCACGCCGCGCGTCGTCCTGCGGCGTCGCCATCGAAGCAGAAGTAGACGTCGGCGGCGTTGCGGAACAGCAGTTCCGCATGGTCCGGCGTGGTCGCGGTGCCGAGCGTGGCAACGGCCGTGGTGATTCCGAATTGCCACAGGGACACGACGTCCATGTAGCCCTCGACGACGATCAGCCTCGGCACCTTGCTGTGCGCCTGGCGCGCGTGCCAAAGGCCGTAGAGCTCGCGGCCCTTGTGGAACAGTACCGTCTCCGGTGAGTTGAGATACTTCGGTCCGTCGTCCTTTTCGATGACGCGTCCGCCGAAAGCGATCACGCGCCCGCGCCGATCGTGGATCGGAAACATCACACGGCCACGGAACTTGTCGTAGGTGCGGCCACTGTCGTTCTTCGACAGCAGGCCGGCCTTGTCGAGCAGGTCGATGCGTCGCGCATCGCCCTTGCCGAGCGCGTCGATCAGGCCATTCCAGCCTTCGGGGGCCCAGCCGATGCCGAACTTCTCGATGGTCGCGGCATCCAGCCCGCGCTTCTCCAGATAGCGCTTCGCGACCTCGCTATTCGCGAGCTCGCGCTGGAAATACTTCTGAGCGGCGTCGAGGGCGGCGTAGAGGTCCTGGCCCTCCCGCGGTGCTTCGCGGCCGCTGCCCGATTCGCGCGGAACCTCGAGGCCGAGCCGCTTCGCGAGTTCCTCGACCGCATCGACGAACTCGAGGCGGTCGTACTCCATCAGGAACTTGATCGGCGTGCCGTGTGCGCCGCAGCCGAAGCAGTGGTAGAACTGCTTCGTCGGGCTGACGTAGAACGACGGCGTGCGCTCGTCGTGGAAGGGGCAGCAGGCGGTGTATTCCTTGCCCTTGCGCTTGAGCGGGACGCGCGAGCCGATCAGCTCGACGATATCGACGCGAGCGAGCAGTCCATCGATGAAGCTGTCGGGGATGCGGCCGGCCATGGGGGAAGCTTACGGCTTCGGGCCGGCCCGCAGTGGTTCGCCGATCAAGCGGCGAGCACAGCCTTGAGGCGCTGCGACACGAGGCCCATGTCGGCCTTGCCGGCAAGCTTCGGCTTTAGCACGCCCATCACCTTGCCCATCGCCGCCGGACCGGTGCCCGCGTTGGCGTCGGCGATCGCGGCCTGGATGGCGGCGTCGATCTCGGCTTCGGAAAGCTGCGCCGGCAGGTAGGCCTGGATGATCGCCATCTCGGCCTTCTCGACGGCGGCGAGGTCGTCACGACCGGCGCTTTCGTACTGGGTGATCGAGTCCTTGCGCTGCTTGACCATCTTCTCGAGCACGGCGAGCACGGCAGCGTCATCGAGTTCGATGCGTTCGTCGACTTCCTTCTGCTTCAGGGCGGCGTTGATGAGGCGGATGGTGGCAAGGCGATCCTTCTCGCCCGCCTTCATCGCGGCCTTCATGTCGTCGGTGAGCTTCTGCTTGAGGGACATGGGATTCTCCGGGGCTGGAAAAACAAAAAGCCGGCGACGCCAAGGGCGGGCCGGCTTCTTGCGGCAGGCGCTGCGCTCAGTAGAGGCGCTGGCGCTTGGTGACGTCGCGCGACGAGCGGCGCAGCTGGCGCTTCACGGCGGCAGCGGCCTTGCGCTTGCGCTCCTGCGTCGGCTTTTCATAGAACTCGCGCTTGCGCGTCTCGGCGAGGACGCCGGCCTTTTCGCAGGTGCGCTTGAAACGACGGAGCGCGAACTCGAACGGCTCGTTCTCGCGGACTTTGACGTTGGGCATAGGGGTTCTCGGGTGGACAAAATACCCGGTGCTCCGGGTGAGCCGCGTATGATACGCGGGCTTTCCGGGGCGGTGCAAGTCGGCCCGGCCCCCTGTTCAGGACCGGCCGCCGCTGCCCTCCGACACGCGACGCCGGCCGCCCACGGCTCGTGCTCCCATGATCGTCCTCGGCCTCGAATCCTCCTGCGACGAAACCGGCGTGGCTGTCTACGACACGGCCCGCGGCCTGCGGGCGCATGCGCTTTACAGTCAGGTCGCCCTGCACGCCGAATACGGCGGTGTGGTGCCGGAACTGGCCAGTCGGGACCACGTGCGGAAGCTGCTGCCGCTGGTGCGCCAGACGCTGGCGGAGGCCGGCGTGGCGGTCTCCGACCTCGGCGGCATCGCCTACACGGCGGGGCCCGGACTGATCGGTGCCCTGCTCGTCGGTGCTGCCACGGGGCGGGCGCTGGCTTGGGCCCTCGATGTGCCCAGCGTGGGCGTGCACCACATGGAAGGCCATCTGCTCTCGCCGCTGCTGGAACCGGGCGCAGCGCCCCCGCCTTTCGTGTGCCTGCTGGTGTCGGGTGGCCACACGCAGCTCGTCGCGGTGGAGGGCATCGGCCGCTACACGCTGCTCGGCGAGACGCTTGATGACGCCGCCGGCGAGGCCTTCGACAAGACCGCCAAGATGCTCGGACTGCCCTATCCCGGCGGCCCGCAGCTCGCCGCGCTGGCCCTGCAGGGGCGGGCGGCGGCCGAAGGCGAGGGGCGTCGCGAGAGTCGCTTCAAGTTCGCGCGGCCGATGACCGACCGGCCAGGCCTCGATTTCAGCTTCAGCGGCTTGAAGACCCAGGTGCTGCTGGCGTGGAAGGCGTCGGACCAGACCGACGCCATCAAGGCGGATCTCGCCCTCGGGTTCGAGGACGCGGTGACGGAAACGCTGGCGATCAAGTGCGAACGCGCCCTGCGCGAAACCGGCATGAAGGCACTGGTGGTCGCCGGTGGCGTCGGTGCGAACCGCCAGTTGCGGTCGCGCCTCGCGGCGCTGGCGGCGAAGCGCAAAGTGGCAGTGAGCTTCCCGCGCCTCGAGTTCTGCACCGACAACGGCGCGATGATCGCCTTCGCCGGCGCGACCCGGCTGGCCGCCGGGCAGCGCGACCTCGACTTCCACGTGCAGCCGCGCTGGGACATGGCCACGCTCGATGCTGTCGCCGCCTTGCCATCGCCAGTGGCAGGCTGAGCGCCCTTTGCAAGGAATTCCGATGGACAAGGTCTTCATCGAGGCGCTCGAGATCGAGTGCACGATCGGCATCTACGACTGGGAAAGGCGCATCAAGCAGCCCATCGTTCTCGACATCGAGATGGGCTTCGACAACCGCAAGCCGGCGGCCAGCGACGCCATCGAGGACACGCTCGACTACAAGGCGGTGAGCAAGCGGCTGATCCAGTTCGTCGGCGAGTCCGACTTCGGGCTGGTGGAAACGCTGGCCGAACGCTGCGCCGCCATCATCACCGGTGAGTTCGGCGTGCCGTGGGTGCGGCTGAAGCTCTCCAAGCCCGGCGCGGTGCGCGGCGCCAAGGCCGTGGGCATCCTGATCGAGCGCACGCGGGCGTGAGTGGCCTCGCGCTCCTGAGCCTCGGCAGCAACGAGCAACCGGAGCGGTACCTCCGTGCTGCGGTGGTCGAGCTGCGGGCGAGCTTCGGCGCAGTCGTGGTTTCGCCGGTCTACCGCACGCCGGCCGTGGGTTTCGACGGGCCGGATTTCCTCAACTGCGCCGCGGCGATCCGCTCGGATCTCGAGCCGCAGGCGCTGAACGACTGGCTGCACGCGCTGGAGGACCGGCATGGCCGGCGCCGCGACGTACCGCGTTTCTCCTCGCGGACGCTGGACGTCGACGTCGTCTATTTCGATGACCGGGTGATGCGCGGCGAGGGCAACCTCCAACTGCCGCGGCCGGAGCTCAAGCACGCCTTCGTGCTGAAGCCGCTCGCCGACATCGCGCCGGACTTCGTCGACCCGGTGCAGGGCCGCACGCTGGCCGCGCTGTGGGCGGCGCATCCTGAGGCGGCTTCGCCGCCGGCCGTCGAGGCGCTCGACCTCGGGTGACCTTCGTCAGTACCGCGGCGTCGCGGATGGCGTGATACTGGTGTGAATCCCACCCCCGGAGCTCCCCATGTTCGAGAAGTTCGCCCGCAGCTGGTCCCTCGTGAAGGCCAGCGCCGCCGTCCTGCGCGCCGACAAGGAGCTGCTTTGGTTCCCGGTGATCTCGTCGATCGCCGCGATGCTGGTGGCTGCCACCTTCCTGGTGCCCAGCTTCCTGTCGGGCTTGTTCGACGGCGGTGCCGGTCCGATCTCGATCGTCGTCGGCTTCCTGTTCTACGTCACCCAGTTCACGGTGATCTTTTTCTTCAACAGCGCATTGGTCGGCGCGGCCTTGATCCGGCTCGAGGGCGGTGACCCGACAGTGGCCGACGGCCTGCGCATCGCCCGCGAGCGCTTCGGCGCGATCGTCGGCTACGCGGTGATCGCGGCGGTCGTCGGCCTGCTCATCAAGGCGCTGGAACAGCGCAGCGAGTGGCTCGGCGCGATGGTGGCCCGTCTGCTCGGTGCCGCCTGGACGGTCTCGACCTTCCTCGTGGTGCCGGTGCTGGTGGCGCAGAACGTCAGCCCGATCGATGCGATCAAGGAGAGCTTCGGCCTGCTGAAGAAGAGCTGGGGCGAGAACCTGATCGGCAACGTCGGCCTCGGTTTCGCCTTCGGCCTACTGACGCTGGTGGTGATCCTCCTCGGTGCTGGCCTTATCGTGGCGGCTGCGCTGACGGCCGGCGCGACGGCGGCGATCGTCATTGGTGCCTTGGTGGTGATCGCGGTGATCGCGCTGGCGGTGACTCAGGCAGCGCTTGCGGGCATCTACCAGGCGGCGGTCTACCGTTTCGCCGTGGACGGGCAGGCCCCGGTCGGCTTCGACGGCGCGACCCTGCAGGGCGCGTTCCGCCACAAGTGAGCACGGTCGCGGCCCGGCCTCGCGCCGGGTCGCGGGTTCAGAGATTGAGCAGGCGCCCGCCGTCGACGGCGAGGATCTGGCCCGTCGTGTAGCGGGCGTCCTGCAGCAGCCAGCGCACGGCCTCGGCGATGTCTTCGGGCGCGCCGACGCGCTTCAGGGCGGTCTTGGCCAGCATTGCGGCCTTGGCGGCTTCGGACTTGCCCGAGTCCGGCCACAGGATGGCGCCCGGCGACACGCCGTTGACGCGCACCTCGGGGCCCAGTTCGACTGCTAGCGACTTCACCAGCATCGCGTTGGCCGCCTTGGCCATCGAGTAGATCGTGTGGTTCGCCAGCGGGCGCTCGCCGTAGACGTCGACGAGATTGACGATGGCACCGCCGGCGGCACGCAGATGGGGAGCGGCAGCCTGGGCGAGGAAGAACGGGCCCTTGGCATTGCTGTCGAACAGCGCGTTCCAGTCGGCCTCGGACGCCTGCCCAATCGGCGTGGGATGGAAGGCCGAGGCGTTGTTCACCAGGGCGTCCAGACGGCCGAAGCGGGCGATCGCGGCGTCGATGAGGCCCGGCAGGCGCGCGGTGTCGCCCAGTTCCGCCTGCACGACGAGCGTGCTTCCGGCCCTGACGGACTCGAGGCTTGCCGCCAACGCCTCGACCTCGGCCGGCGAGGCGCGATGGTGCAACACGAGGTCGAAACCGTACGCGTGCAAATGCTTCGCGATGGTCGCGCCGACGCGCTTGGCGGCGCCGGTGACAAAGGCGACGGGGGCGGTCGCGGAGGACGGCGGAGGGCGGGTCTCGGGGCTCATCGGCATCGGGTTCTGGCGGCGCGGACATCATGCCCCCTTCGCCCGTCGGCCGGACGTGCAGGCCGGGGCGGTATCCTTGGCGTCTGATTCACGACGAGCTGATTGATGAGCACTTTCGGCCTGCCCGAGCCGGGCGTCGCGGCACGCGAACACAGCGCGCGTCTGGTCGAGTTCCTGAGGGCGGCGATCCGCCACGAGCGCGGTGCGATACCGTTCGCGCGCTTCATGGAGATCGCGCTGTACGCGCCGGGGCTGGGCTACTACAGCGCCGGGGCGAGCAAGTTTGGCGAAGCCGGTGATTTCGTCACCTCGCCCGAGCTCGGCAATGTCTTCGCGGAGTGCGTCTGCGAGGCGGTGTCGCCGGTCCTGCGCGGCCTGCCGCATCCGGGGTTCCTCGAGCTCGGCGGCGGCAGCGGGGCGTTCGCGGTGGCCTTCCTGCAGCATGCCGAGCGGCTGGGCGTGCTGCCGGAGCGCTACGCCATCCTCGAGCCGAGCGCCGACCTTCGGCAGCGCCAGCAGCAGCGGCTGCGCGAGCAACTGCCGCCGGCGGTGTTCGCGCGCTGCGATTGGCTGGACGGCCCGCCGGAAGGCGAATGGTCCGGCGTGTTGTTCGCCAACGAGGTATTGGACGCGCTGCCGACCACGCGCTTCGCCACCCACGATGGCGAGGTGTACGAGGAGTTCGTCAGCCTCGATGCGAACGGGGGGTTCATCCGCGTCGACCAGCCCGCCGACGCCCTGGTGCGCGCGGCGGTCCGGCACATCGAGCGGACGATCGGCGCGCCGCTGCCCGACGGCTACCGCTCGGAAGTGCTGCCGCAGCTGCCCTACTGGGTCCAGGCGATCGGCGGACTGCTGAAGCACGGCGCCATGCTGTTCGTCGACTACGGCTACCCGCGTCGCGAGTTCTACCTGCCGGAGCGCAGCGATGGAACGCTGATCTGCCATTACCGCCACCGTGCGCACGGCGATCCGTTCTTCCTGCCCGGCTTGCAGGACATCACCGCTTTCGTCGATTTCACCGCGCTGGCCGAAGCCGGCACGAATGCCGGCTTCGATTTCGCCGGCTACTGCAGCCAGTCGAGCTTCCTGATCGCCAATGGCCTGCCGCAGCGCATCGCCGAGGCCGAGGCCTTGATCGATGATCGCGAGCGCTACCGCCGCGTCAACGAAATCCGCAAGCTGACGATGCCCGGCGAGATGGGCGAGCGCTTCCAGGTGATGGGCTTCACCCGCGACGTCGACCTCTCGGCGGCGTTCGCCTTCGGCGAGCTGTCGAGGCGGCTGTGAGCGACGGGTCGGTCGTGTCCATCGAAGGCGCACGCTGGCGAGGCGCGTGGCTCGCGCTGTGGGCCGTGGGTTGGATCGTTTGCGTCGTGCTGTCGCTTGGGCCCGCGGTGCCGGGGGCCGTGCCGCTGTTCCCGCATGCCGACAAGCTCAACCACGCGTTGGCCTACGCCGCATTGGCGTGGTGGGCGATGGGCTGCTTCGCCTCGACGGCAGGGCGGCGACGGGCCCTGCTTTCCCTGCTGATGCTCGGCGCCGCGATGGAATGGGCGCAGGGCGCCTTCACCGTGGACCGCCAGCGCGACGGCCTCGACCTCGTGGCGAACGCCGTCGGCGTCGGGCTGGTTATCCGTAGTGAAACTAACATCCTAAAAGTGGTCTAAATCGAGCCGTCCCAGACCGGGACGGCTCTTTTTTCCGTTGGCATTTGTCGATACCTGTAGTGTTCTATCTACTATTCGGATACAACCTACTAAAGCCATTTGGCAGCAAAGGTCGGACGCCGATGTCTCAGCCTTCGTCTCATTAGTCTGGAAGAAGAAGGATGTTGGCTTCCGCAAAGTGGTCGAAAAGGGCGAAGTGTCCCGAAGAGGCGCTGCCCGCCGCCCGCCCCACTTTGGGTTTGCGCGCTCTGGTCGTTGAAGCCATCGAGGCCCTGCTATGACGCATACCGTGGTCCGCATGCGGTTGGTCACCGACAACACCGGCACCCACAGGATCCTGCCGGTCATCGTGACTGAGGGGGGACCGCTACTGCCTTTGGTTCGCTACATGGTTGCGAGAATCAACGGTCAGGAAACAAGCCACACGGCAAAAGGTCGCCAGAAAAGCAGTGAACGGAAGTCACTGGCTTCTGCTTCGAGCCGAAGCTCGCAGCAGAAGCTCGTCCATGCCGTCGGTTTGCTACTCGACTTCATGGAGGCGAACCACGATTGCTTCAGTGATCCAGCGCTACTGTTCAATGCCTTCGTGAATTGCCTCTACAACGGCACTGTTTCCCCCGAAGGCAAAGACCCGAGTGGTTTGTTTTGGGATTCCAAGTCAACCGCTGTGGCCAACGACATCGCACGAATCTTGTCGAGTTTCAGCGACTGGCTGGCAGACAACGAGGGCGCGACGCCGCTGAATCCTTGGCGTGACGCCACGGCGGCGGAGCAGCGTTTGGCTTGGGCGGCTTGGTATAACCGGAAGAGGCGTGCCTTCCTCGGGCACACGATGAGCCGTGAAACGGCACATCTGGAGATAAGTCGGGCAAGGTGTTGGCGCTCGCCGAAAACTGACCATGGTGAGTTCAACCCGTCGACGCAACGACTTCGCGCAGCTTATCGGCTGGCGTTTCGTAACCCAAGGTCTTTCTCGGGCGCTCATTGAGCCGCCGCGCAATCTTGTTTAAGTAAGTCTGCGAGTAGCCCGAAAGATCTGTGCCGTCGGGGAAGTACTGCCTCAGCAAGTCATTGGTGTTTTCGTTGGAGCCTCGCTGCCAAGGACTGCTCGGATCGCAGAAGTAGACGTCCACGCTCGTTGCCAGGGTGAACTTGCCGTGCCGTGCCATCTCCGAACCGCGATCCCACGTCAGTGACTTGCGGAGCTCGGCGGGAAGCTTCCGAACGTGCTTCGACAACGCTGCGACCACGCTCTGTGTGTCTTTGCCGGCGACCTTAACCAGCATGACAAAGCGCGAGTGGCGCTCGACCAGCGTCGCGATGTGACTATTGTTCGAACCGCTGACCAGATCGCCCTCCCAGTGTCCCGGAACGGCGCGGTCCTCAATCTCGGGCGGACGGTCGCGGATTGAAACGGCGTCGGGAATGCCACCACGCGGTAGCGGCGACGCGAGCTTCGAGTGACGCATTCGCCGACGCGTGCGCAAGTGGGCCATCAGCTCCTTCTTCAGCACGCCTCGCGCCTGAATGAACAGGCTTCGATAGATCGTCTCGTGCGACACCTGCATGGCCTCGTTGCGTGGAAAACGCAGCTTAAGCCAGCCGGCAATCTGTTCCGGAGACCACTGTCGACTCAGCTTCTGCGCTACCAACCAACGCAATCGCGGGTTCTCAGCCAATCGGCGAGTCTGTAACGTCAACTGTGTAACTGCCCTTTGAGCGAGACTGCGGGTGACCCCGCGAGGAGCAGCGACATGGCGTTATCGAAAGCGATGCTGGACGAGCTGACGGCGGGATACAAGACGCCGCAGGAGCTGGAGGGTC
>NZ_JAPZQK010000060.1 GCF_027530345.1 Silanimonas sp.
CCGAACTGACAGCCCTCGAAACTGGTTGCTGCCTGCGAACCGACGATGCCCATGCCGGCAGATCAGGCGGCGCGAAAGCGATGATGCCGCAGGAAAGCCGTGAAGCAACAGGCCGGCATTTCGCGCCGACTGGGCAGCCGCGCCGCAGCGTGGACGTTTGCTCCCCAGATGGTCGGCCCGGAGCGAGGCGCCACAAGCCCCAATGCACATGCCGACTAGCGACACCTAACGCGTGAGCTAAGCGGCGGACCAAACGCGAAGCGATTGGGACGTCCGCTTGAGCGAATAGTTAGGCTGTCGCTCACGCCGGATGCTGCATGGCCCGAACTGACAGCCCGCGAAATTGGTTGCTGCCTGCCAACCGACGCTGCCCATCCCGGCAGACCCGGCGGCGCGAAAGCGATGCTGCCGCAGGAACGCCGTGATGCAACAGCGCGGATTTTCGCGCCGACTGGGCAGCCGCACCGCAGCGCGGACGTTTGCTCCCCGGAGCGCCGGCCCGGAGCGAGGCGCTACAAACACCAATGAACATGCCGACTTGCGACGCCTAACGCGTGAGCTAAGCGGCAGCATCAATCGCGAAGCGATTGATCTGTCCGCTTGAGCGAATAGTTAGGGGGCAGTCTGGTGACGCTCAGACCACTCCCGCCAGTAACTCTCGCTAGCATCTTTGAGCTCCGAAAGCGAAACCTCAAGGCCTGACTCGAGCTTGATGCTCGCAGATTCGTACACGACCAGCATCGTGCCGGTTGAGCACGCTACGGGCATCGGACTGCCTGCCTCGGCGCCCAGAACCCAAAGCTCATGAGCTGCAATCTCGGACAGGTCAGTTGTTGGCGAGCCCTCATAGGGCTCGTAGACGAATTGCGAGCACCCGCGAAGAATCAGATCGAATCCCTCGCCGGGCCCTGGGAATCGCCTGCGCAGATAGTCAATTCTTACGTTGAGACGTAGCTCGCCGGGCACGCGCCCCTCAACTCGAACGAGAGTTGCGTCGTGCAAGCATCCCCACAATTCCGGATCCACACATGCCCCCTAACGTCCGGTGCTAAGCGGCGTGAGCATCGCCTCAGCACAAAATTTTCGCCGGATGGCGGGGCGAACGTCCGCTTGAGCACCTAGTTAGCGGGACGGCGCTGCCTGATGTTGCCTGGCCGACGCCCGCTCGAGTGC
>NZ_JAPZQK010000049.1 GCF_027530345.1 Silanimonas sp.
CTCGGCCAAGAACACCTCGCGCCGCGTGCGCTTGCGGCCTCCAAGATCCTCAGCATCACCAAACGAAAGCTGCATCGAACTCACCCTTGAAGCGATGACCGATTCTCGCCGAAAGTGGAGGAGTTGTTCAGACCTTCCCTAAGCCACCACGCGCTCGGCCCACACCACCTTCGCGCCGCTGGCCAGCCAGCGTTCGAAGTGCGGGCCGTACGTGGCATCGATGCCGGCGCGCTTCACCTTCATCGTCGGGGTGATCAGGCCGTTGTCGACCGTCCATTCCTCGCCAACGACGATCAGCGCGTCGAGGTGCAGGTAGCTGTCGAGCGTCGCGTTCACCGCGTCGAGGTGCTTGGCCAGTGCCGCCTCGATCTCGGCCTTGCCCGCCGTCGTCGCGGCCTTGGCGCGCGCCGCTTCGCCGAGCATCACCAGGCCCACCGGCTGCGGCAGGCTGGCGCCGGCCACGCAGCAGGCTTCGAACAGCGGCAGTGCGGAAAGCCTCTCTTCGATGGGACCGGGTTCGACGTACTTCGCCTTGCTGGTCTTGAAGGCGTCCTTGACGCGACCGGTGATCTTCAGCGTGCCGTCGGCGGCGATCGCGCCCTTGTCGCCGGTCTTCAGGAAGCCATCGTCGGTGAACGCAGCGGCCGTCGCCGCGTCGTCGCGGTAGTAGCCCTGCATGTTCCAGGCGCAGCGCACCTGCACTTCCTGCGTGGCCGGGTCGAGCCGCACCTCGGCGCCCGGGTAGGGCGGGCCGACGGTGCCGATCTGCTGGTGGCCCTTCACGTTGGTGTGGGTGACGCCGCAGTTCTCCGTCATGCCGTAGGCCTCGAGGATCTCGAGGCCGAGACGCTTGTACCACTCGAGCATCGACGGCGGCATCGGCGCGGCGCCACCGCCGGCGTAGATGCACTGGTCGAGGCCGAGGCCCTTCAGCACCTTGCGCTTCACCAGCCAGCCGATCACCGGCAGCTTGAGCAACCGATCCAGCTTCGCCGCCGGCACCTTGGCCAGCACGCCCTGCTGGAACTTCAGGTACAGCCGCGGCACCGAGGCGAAGCGCGTGGGCCGCGCGCGCTGCAAATCGGCGATGAAGGTGTCGAGGCTCTCGGCGAAATACACCTCGTAGCCCGTGGCCAGCAGCGTGTGTTCGAGGAAGGTGCGCTCGACGATGTGCGACAGCGGCAGGTAGGAGAGCAGGCGGTCGCCGGGATGGAACGGCACGCGCGCCAGCACGGCGGCGGTGGCGGCGGCGAAACTGCCGAAGGCGTGCATGACGCCCTTGGCCATGCCGGTGGTGCCCGAGGTGTAGATGATCGTGGCGAGCTCGACACGTGGCCCGCCATCCAGATCGCCCAGTCGGCCATCAGCCAGTGCGCGCAGTTCTTCGAAATGAGCGCGATGCGCGAGCCGGGCGGCAGGCCCAGCGACTGCAGGTGCGCGGCCATGCGCCGGGTTTCGATCAGCGCCTCGCCCCAGGTCCAGTGGCGAATGTCGCCGGGCCCGTAGGGCTGGACGAAGACGCGCTTGCCGGGCGACTGCCGCTCCCAGTGGTAGAGGCGCTGCAGGGCGAGCGTGTCGGCGTGCGGTGCGGCGTTCGGGGCCATGGCGGGTTCGAGAGGGCAGGTATCGCCAGAGTTGGCTGCCGCGCGTGCACGCCGCGTGGTGGCCCCGCCACGCCCCGCCCACGCCCCGGCGGGCCATAATCCGCCGTCCTTCGGAGCACCCCCTTGATTCCCCAATTCCCCATGAAGCTGGTGGCCAAGCGCATGCTGGCCCCCGCCGTCGCCCATTTGAGCTTCCAGCGCGCCGACGGGCAGGCGCTCGACTACATCCCCGGCCAGTTCATCCAGATCCACCTGATTGGGCGGGACGGCGAGCCGACCAAGCGCAGCTACTCGTTGGCCACCATCCACGACCATGCGATGGGCCCGGGCGAGGCGGTGGATATCGCGGCATCGTTCGTGCCGGGCGGCACCGCCACGGCGCTGTTCGAGGGCCTGAAGGAGGGCGATGAGGTCACCGCCAGCGGCCCGTTCGGTCGCTTCTGCCTGCTCCCGAACGACGCCAACCGCCGCTACCTGCTGATCGCCACCGGCACCGGCGTCACGCCCTACCGCTCGATGCTGCCCCTTCTGGAGAAGGCCATCCTCGAGCGCGGCGTGCAGGTGGTGGTGCTGTTCGGCGCGCGCAGCGAGTCCGAGCTGATCTACGCCGACGACTTCCGCGCCATGGCCGCGAATCACCCGTCGCACTTCCGCTTCGTGCCCTGCTATTCCCGCGAGTTCAACGAAGCCGCCGGTCCCGACGCGCGCCGGGGTTACGTCACCGAGCAGATCGCCGCGCTCGAACCGCAGGCCGACGGCGACATCGCCTACCTCTGTGGCAACCCGAACATGGTCGACGCCGCGTTCGAGGCGCTGAAGGTTGCGGGCCTGCCGGTGCCGCAGATCCGCCGCGAGAAGTACGTCAGCGGGAAGTAAGGCCGTCCGGGCCGGCGGCCCCGGGATGTAAAGGACGCTTGACATCGGGGTCACGGCGGGTGGAGGATGGTGTCAGGCGTCCTTGACACCCCCCAGAGCCCGCCCATGCGCTCCACCACGCCCGTTCGCGATGACGACCGCCTGACTCCGCCCATCCGGCGCTACCTGCGCTGGCTGGTGGTCTCGATGTCGATGTACGCGAGCCTGCTGGTCACCAGCCTGTTCGCCCTGCGCAAGGTGTCCGACGAGGCCCTGCTGCTGCGCGCCGCCTTCGGCCTGCTGCCGGCGCTTCCCCTGCTGCTGCTCATCTGGGCCTTCGCCCGCTACATCCGCGAAGCCGACGAGATGCAGCGCCAGATCGAGCTTCAGTCGCTGGCGCTGGGGGCGATGATGACCGGCATCGGCTTCATGGTGGCCGGCTTCCTCGGCAGCGCCGGGGTGTTCGCCCTGAAGGGCAATCTGGTGGCCATCCTCGTCCTGCCCGCCCTGCTCGGCAGCTACGGCGTCGCCAAGGCGGTGGTGCAGCGGGGCTACGCCGGATGAACCCCTTCATCGACATGGTGCGCTTCACGCCGAACGAGAAGCGCTACTACCGCAACAGCATCGCGCCCACCGTGGCCTTCCTGGCCGTCATGGCGGCGAGTGCCGTGCTGATGCGCGAGTACCGCGACGAGTGGCCGTTCGCCGTGCTGGCCTCCCTCGCCTTGCTGCCGGTGCTGCCGATGGTGTGGATCATCAAGATCTACATCGACTACTTCCGCGACTGCGACGAGTGGGAGAAGTTGATCGAGATCTACGGCATCGCCATCGGCGTGCTGCTGGTGGGCATGGCTTACTTCGCGCTCGGGCTTCTGGGCCTGTTCAAGCTCGTGGTGCTCAACGGCACTTTGCTCGCGTACGGCATGCTGCCCGCGGTGATGCTGGTGTACTCCCTGGGCAAGGTCGTCGGCCGCTGGCGGCACGGCTGATGCGCAACCTCATCCGCGAACGTCGCGAGGCCATGAGCTGGTCGCAGGCGGAACTCGCCGAGCGGCTCGCCGTCTCGCGCCAGACCGTCAACGCCATCGAGACCGGCAAGTACGACCCGAGCCTGCCACTGGCCTTCAAGCTCGCGCGCCTGTTCGGCGAGCCCATCGAAGTCCTCTTTGACGACGCCGCTTGAGCCATGGACGCCCACGCACCGCTTGATTTCGAGAACCGCTCATCCCCCCCCGATGGCGACTTCCTGCCGCTGCCCGATGCGCCGGTGGCGCCGACCTCGGCAGCCCGCTTGGTGTTTGGCGCGCTTCGCGGCGCTGCCCTGGGCGCAGGATTCGGCTTCGCCGGCATCGAGGCTGCAGAGGCCTGGGGCATCGAGTGGCGCGCGCTCTTCCCGGAGGAGGCCGGCTTCGGCCGGTGGGTGATCGGCGCCGCGCTGCTGCTGCTGGCCTTCTGGCTGCAGGTGCTGCTGCACGAGGCCGGCCACGCGCTGGCGGGCTTGGCCGGTGGTTTGCGCCCCTTGGCCTTCGGCGTGGGCCCCGTCCGGCTCGAGCGCGGCGGCGATGGCTGGCGCTTCCGTTGGGGTGGCGGTCTCTCCGGCATCAGCGGTTTCGCCGCACTCCTGCCCGCCGCTGGGCGTCCGCCATCGCGCGGCGCGCAGGCGGTCTATCTGCTGGGCGGTGTGGTCGCGAACGCGCTCGTCGCGGTTGTCGCGCTGTGGGCCCTGGCCGGTTCGCCCCCCGAGGCCCTGCGCGGCCTGCTGGTGGCACTGGTCGTCACGGGCCTCTTCCTCGCGGTGGTGAATCTCATCCCTTTCCGAAGTCAGGGATGGCTCAGTGATGGTGCCGGACTGTGGTCGCTGTGGCGCCAGCCGGGCCTCGCTTTCGCGTCGATCACCCTGCAACAGGTGCTGCAGGCCAGCATGGACGGCGTGCGACCGCGCGATTGGCCGGCGGCGCTGCTGCCGGCCGACGACGCTCCTTTCGGTGAGTACGGCGATCCCCTGCTGGACACCGCAATCGCATCGATGCGCCTGAGCCGCGCGCTCGACGTTGGCCAGCCCGAGCAGGCCGATGCTGCTGCGCGATATCTCCATGCGGCATGGCCCACGGCGTCGCCCGCCGCGCGGCCCGGGCTGGCGGTGTACCTCGCCGTGCATTGCCTGCTGATGCGCAAGGACGTTGTCGCGTTGCGCGCCTGGCGCGAGCGCATGGTCGGTGGCCTGCTCGACATGGGCTGTCACGAGGCCTGGCTGGACGCAGAACTGGCGCTGGCCGACGGCGACATCACCGTCGCTCGCGAGGCCCACGCCCAAGCCGTCGCCGCCCTGCCGCGCGTGCACGATGCGGGCACCCGCATCGCTGTCGCCGAGCGCCTCGATGACCTCGCCACCCGGCTCGCGGCGGCGGCATGAGCCCCGTTTCCTCCTCCCCTCCAACCCCCACCCCAGGAGAACTCGCGTGATCCGAACCCCATTGGCCGCGGCAGTGATGCTCGGGTTGCTGGTCGCCAGCAACCCCGCCGAAGCGCGTCCGCTCGGCAGCCTCGCTTTCGAGCCCTGCACGCTCGCCGGCAGCGGCGCCGCTGGCCCGGTCGAAGCCCAGTGCACCACGCTTTCGGTGCCCGAGAATCGCGCCGAGCCCGACGGCCGGAACATCGAGCTCGCCATCGCCTGGGTGCCGACCGAAGGCGAAGCCGAGCCCGACCCGATCTTCATGCTCGCGGGCGGCCCGGGGCAGGGCGCGCGGGATTCGTTTCCCTCGGTCGCGCCCGGCTTCCGCGACGTGATGCGCACGCGCAATGTCATCCTCGTCGACCAGCGCGGTACCGGCGCGTCGAATCCGTTGGCCTGCCGCGACGCCGAGGGCAACAACGCCTTCAGCGACGCGTCGGACGAGAGCCCCGATGCCGCGGCGCGCTTCGCTGAAGCCTGCCTCGCCACGCTTTCGAAGACCTCGGACGTGCGCCACTACACGACCACCGACGCCGTCGCCGACCTCGACGCCGTGCGTGCCGCCATCGGCGCCGAGCGCATCAACCTCTACGGCGGCAGCTACGGCACACGCGTGGCGCAGCAGTACGCCAAGACCTTCCCGCAGCACACGCGGGCGGTGGTGATCGACAGCGTCGCGCCAATGAGCCTCGTGCTCGGCAGCGAGCACGCGAAGAACCTCGACGCCACGCTCGACGCGCAGTTCGCGCGCTGCGCTGCCGATCCCGCTTGCGCCAAGGCCGTGCCCGACGCCCGCGCCGCGCTGGCGCAGGTACGTGACGCGCTGTCGCAGCCGGGCCTGGCACCGGTCGCCTACCGCGACCCGACCACGGGCGAGCGTCGCGAGGAAGTGCCCGCCCTCGGCCACCTCACCATCGCGCTGCGGCTCTACAGCTACTCGCCGCTCACCGCCACGCTGCTGCCGGTGGTGCTGAAGCAGGCCGCCGACGGTGACTACGCGCCGCTGCTGGCGCAGTCGCGCTTCCTGATGGGCAGCTTCGGCGAGTCGATCATGCACGGCATGCAGCTCTCGGTGATCTGCACCGAAGATGCCGACGAGATGCAGCCCGATCCGGCGGACGCCGAGACCGTGATGGGCGCGGAATTCGTCGCCTTCACCCAGGCGCAGTGCGCGGTGTGGCCGCGCGGCCAGCGCCCCGCCGATTTCCGCACCCCGGTCACCGGCGACGTTCCGGTGTTGGCGATCAGCGGCGAGTTCGATCCGGTCACGCCGCCTCGCTACGGCGATGCCGCCATCGCCCAGCTGCCGAACGCGCGCCACCTCGTGCTGAAAGGCCAAGGCCACACGCCGATCAACGAAGGCTGCATGCCCAAGCTGTTCGCGCAATTCATCGAGACCGCCGACGCCAAGGGGCTCGATGCCGCCTGCCTCGAGCGCCTCGCCCCGCTCCCCCCCGGCACCGGCCTGCACGGCTGGGAGCCCTGAGGACACTGCCATGATCGAACTCACCGACCTGCACAAGCAGTTCAAGACCAAGACCGGGCTGGTCAGCGCCGTGTCCGGCGTCGGCTTCACCGCCCGCGACGGCGCCATCACCGGCCTGCTCGGCCCCAACGGCGCCGGCAAGACCACCACGCTGCGCATGCTCTACACGCTGATGAAGCCCGACAAGGGCAGCGTTCGCGTGGACGGCCGCGACGCCTATGTCGAGGCCGAAGCCGTGCGCCGCTCGCTCGGCGTGCTGCCGGATGCGCGTGGCGTCTACAAGCGGCTCACCGCCCGCGAGAACATCACCTACTTCGGCCGCCTGCACGGCATGGACGAGGCGGCGATCCGCAAGAACACCGACCGCCTCGTCGACGCGCTGCAGATGGGCGACTTCATCGACCGCCGCACCGAGGGCTTCTCGCAGGGCCAGCGCACCAAAACGGCCATCGCGCGCGCCCTGGTGCACGACCCGAAGAACGTCATCCTCGACGAGCCCACCAACGGCCTCGACGTGATGACCACGCGCGGCCTGCGCGAGTTCCTGCTGCGACTGAAGGGCGAGGGACGCTGCGTGATCCTCTCCAGCCACATCATGCAGGAGGTGGGCGCGCTGTGTGACCACATCGTGGTCATCGCCAAGGGCTGTGTCACCGCGCAGGGCTCGCCCGACGAGCTGCGCGCGCAGACCGGCGAATCCAATCTCGAAGACGCCTTCGTCAAGGCCATCGGCTCCGAGGAGGGCCTGCAGGCATGAAGACCCTGATCACGGTGATGCTCAAGGAGCTCGCCGAAATCTTCCGCGACCGCAAGATCATCATCAACGGCTTGCTGCTCTCGCCGCTGCTGTTCCCGATCCTGATCCTCGGCATGGGAGCCCTCGCCGAAAACCGCGCCAAGACCCAGCTCGAGTCGGAGCTGAAGCTGCCGATCATCGGCGCCGACATCGCGCCGAACCTCGTCGCCTTCCTCGCCACGCAGAACATCACCGCGGAAGCGGCGCCGGAGAACCCGGATGCGTTGATCCTCTCGCAGGAGAAGGACGTGATCCTGCGCATCGCCGACGACTTCGCCACCGATTGGCGGGCCAGCCGCGCCGCGACCGTGGAGATCCTGCACGACAGCTCGCGCCAGGATTCGCAGATCCCGGTGCGTCGCGTCGAGCGCGCGCTGCAGGCCTATGGGCGGCAGGCCGGTGCCATCCGCCTGATCGCTCGCGGCGTGGATCCGTCGCTCGGCACCGCGGTGAGCGTCACCTACCGCGACCTCGCGACGCCGGAAGCCAAGCGCGGCATGATCCTGGCCTTCCTGCCCTACCTGCTGATCCTCTCGGCTTTCCTCGGCGGCGCGTATCTCGTGATGGATGCCACGGCGGGCGAACGCGAGCGGCAGTCGCTGGAGCCCTTGCTGGCCACGCCGGCCGGACGCGGCGCGATCATGAGCGGCAAGATCGCCGCGGCCTGCGCCTTCGGCATGATCGGCCTGCTGCTCACGCTGCTGAGCTTCAAGCTGAGCTTCGCCTTCGTCGACAGCGGCCCGTTCAAGGGCGTCGATGTCTCGATGGTGGCGGTGGCCAAGCTGCTGCTGGTTCTGCTGCCGATGGTGCTGATCGGCACGACCCTGCTGACGCTGATCTCGGCTTCGGTGAAGACGCTGAAGGAAGCGCAGAGCTACATGGCCTTCCTGATGCTGCTGCCGATCCTGCCGACGATCATCCTGCTGGTGAACCCGGTGAAGAACGCGCTGTGGATGTTCGCCACGCCCTTCCTCGCCCAGAACCAGCTGATCCTGATGGTGCTGCGCCAGGAAACGATCAGCGGCCTGCAGTGGGCGACCTACCTGGGCGCGGGTTTCGGCCTCGGCGCGCTGCTTTGGTTGATCGCGGCCCGCCTTTACCACCGCGAGCAACTGGCGATCTCGGCCTGACCGCGGCGCAGCCTGCCCCGGCAAAGAAAAAGGCGCTGTTCGCGTTGATTGTTGATCGTCTCGAACGGTGAGCCGGGGTGGGAGCACGGTTTAGAAACGGCCCGAGGACTTCGGGCGTGGAGAAGCCGGATGCGTGCTCGAGAACTGAAGCGTTGGTTGGCGGAGG
>NZ_JAPZQK010000047.1 GCF_027530345.1 Silanimonas sp.
CCGGCGGCGGGGTAAGTGCGTCCGCTGGACGGGGAAACCCGTCTGGCGGCGCGAAAAAACCGCGAAATACGGCCAGATTGACGCGATTTCGGCCTTCAGGCCGCGAAATCACGAGGGTTTGGCGGGTTGTTCAGACCATCCCTAACGCTTGAACTAAGTGGCCACATCAATCGCGAAGCGATTGATTGGTCCGCTTGAGTGAACTGTTAGGCGCGCTCTCCGGCTCGGCATAGCCGAGAGGTTTCTGGGCGCCTGATGCGAATAGATCGTTGAGCAAAAGCCAAGCACCCTTGCGGGCGCGCTCGACCAGTTCTTCGGCCCGAGCCACGTCTCCATCAGACATCGCCCGGTTGGCGAGAGTCCCGAGATGATTCATGTGGATACAAGAATCCGCCCATCTCGTCAGGGACTCGCGATTGATCTGCAGGATGTCGTCGGGGTTCATGTATTGACCTCCCAAAGCGCGCCTAACGCTTGAGCTAAGCGGCCACATCAATCGCGAAGCGATTGATTGGTCCGCTTGAGCGAGTTGTTAGGCTGCCCGCACTTCAAGCTTGGCCACCCGCTTGAGGTCGACAGTCTTGCGAGCAACCCAAAGATCATGACTGTCCTGCATGGAAAGCCAGCTCTCCGGCGTGCGACCCAGTGCTTTTGACAAGCGCAACGCCATCTCGGGCGTGATGCGACTGGACCCATTGAGAACGCGGCTGAGAGTAGAAGCGGCAACGTCGAGCTTGACCGCGAGCTCGCGACCGCTAATGCCGTTGGGCTCGAGGTAAACGCCGGTGATGAACTCACCGGGATGGGGAGGATTGTGCATACGCATTAGTGATAGTCCTCATAGTCGAGAACATAGACGTGCCCATCCTTGAACTCGAAGGTTAGGCGCCAATTGCCGTTGACCCAGATAGACCAGCGACCCTTCAGTTTGCCCTTGAGCGGGTGGAGGCCGAATCCCGGGATGCTCAGATCGTCAATCACTTGGGCTGTGTCTAACGCCGCGAGCTGGAGCCTAAGCCGCCTAACGTGAGCGGCTTGGACGCCCGATGTCACTCCGCTCTCGTAGAGCTTGGCAAGGCCTTTGTGCCGGATCGACTTGATCATGGCCTACTGTAACCACACGTTGCGCGATGCGCAACACCGGGCAGCCTAACGCTGGAGCTAAGCGGCAGCATCAATCGCGAAGCGATTGATCTGTCCGCTTGAGCGAGATGTTAGGCGGCAGAACGGCGAGGCTTAGGAGCGCTCTTTTCGAGTGCCTCAGCCATGCGCGTCTGCCAGCCTGGGCCTGTCGCTTTCCAGCGCGCAATGGTCTGCGGCGGCAAGCGCAACGAAAGCAACTGCCTCGGATTGGCAAGCTTAGGTCGCCCACGACGCACAAGCTTATCGCCATCATACATGTCCGCCCCGGCGATCCAAGCGTCCGTGATCTCCGGCAAAGCGTCGGACTCAAGAGAGGAAGGGACGGAGTTTTTTCGCTTCGCGTTCATGACAGTGCCTCATGCTGATGATGCGTCTTGCAACGCCGCGTGGCGTCCATGCGAAAACTACAAGCCGCGCATCGAGCCAACCAACGGTAATGAATCGCGGCTCGCCGTAGTCTTTGCGGTCATCCGCGCGGGTGAAATGAGGTCCGGAAAAAACCTCTCCAGCGCGAACCAGATCCAGTCCGCGCTCTTGCAGGGTCCAATCGCGCTTCTTGGCATCGCAGGTGATTCGCACGGACTAATTGTAGCTACGCAAATGGCGTTGTCAAGGCGCCGCGCCCTCGCACGGCCGCCTAACGCCTGAGCTAAGCGGCCACATCAATCGCGAAGCGATTGATTGGTCCGCTTGAGCGAAATGTTAGGCCGCACTACACGGCGACCCAATAGAGCGCGACGGTAGCAATTGCCGCCGCGAGACCCAAGAGCGCATAGAGTCGTCGGGAGCGCTCCGCTTCCCTTCGCGCCATGGCCTGCGCTTCGGTGTAAGCCGCCGTGGCGCGCTCCATGCCCTGAACAATGGCGGCCATTTCCGTCTCCGCGTCCTCGATCGTGATCTGGCCTCGATCGATCCTATTGGCAAGATCGTCCAAACGAACAAGCGATGCGTCTTGCAACCGGGTGTATTCATCCTTTTCCATGGAATGCGAAATCCTTTGTTGTGCGGCCTAACGTCTGAGTTAAGCGGCAGCTCCAATCGCGAAGCGATTGGACTGTCCGCTTGAACGAACAGTTAGGTCATCGACCATAGCCGGAAGCACGCTCAAGTTCATTCTAGTGCAGCCTACGTAAGACCCAGCCGCGCTCCATCAAAAGCGCAATAACTCCAGACTCTGTAAGGATTGTACGGGCGGGCAAGTGCGTGATCATTGTGTCTTTTGTGTTGAACTCACTTTCGACGATGTCGACCCAGTGCATCGGGGCAACTGCGTACGGGTCCGGCGCACCCATCAACTCAGCCGTTCGCTGATTGATGAGACGCTCCCAGCAACGGTCAATAGCGGGTGTACGGTCGTAGTAGGAACGCAGAGCACTCATGTCGCGGCTGTCCCATGCATCTGCGCCTTCTTGGGATGCTTCGAGCGACTTACGAAGGTTCGTGACCGTGTGAGCGAAACAAGCTTCCGCCTTCGTTTCGTCAATCTGGAACGCCCTCACATCCTTGCTTTTGGCGTCTACCTCTAGGCGATACCGCGCATCGATTCGGTCGCTCTTACGATCCTCGAATGATGAGAAAAGAGCCCGGTATGCCGATGCCGTGTTCTGTACTCCGTAGTGATCCATCGCCGCCTCATAAAGCTCAAAAGCTGCATACGCAGGACGCATCCTTTCGACGCTTCGGTTCCGAGGCATATACAACGCTTTGTTCTCTGACCAGCTGGCATACAGCGCAGGATCGAGGATCGCCTCCAATGTTCCTCCATTCGGAATTCGCGTCGCGATGCGATATGCGCGGAGCATGAATAGGCCATTGAGCAAACCGACTGAATCGCCAGCAACCACACCCGGGCCGTAGATAAGCGCCTCCGCGCTCGAAGCCAAATCCTCAACAACATCGCTGTCGATGTAGTTGTCTTCCGTGATCCGGCGAGGGAAATAGTCAGACAGGATGACAAGTCGATCTTCGCCGCGACTGAGCTCCCAAGCAGGAACCGATGACTCCGCCTGAACCTTGACGTTATCCAGTGTGGGTACACCATCGGCTCCACCAGTTCCATCAAGTGAACTGGCGAGAACGGAAGTGATCATTAGCAGACCAAGAGCTATCGATCTAATCATGGGGAGATAGGAAGTGAGTGCCAAACAAAGGACCTAACGCTTGAACTAAGCGGCAGCTCCAATCGCGAAGCGATTGGACTGTCCGCTTGAGTGAGTAGTTGGGCGCAATGCGATCACTTGCATCGCGCCACGCCACCCAGAGTAGCAATGAGTCGGCCGCCCTGAGTGCGAACGGTTGGCAGCGGATCTTGACGGAGGTCGTACCCTGTCGGGCACTCTTTCGATGCTGCCGCCTCAAGCATGGGACCAAGCTCAAGATTTGCGTCTCGGTCCGCCGTCGGAACTCTCGTACTCGCCGTAACCAAAAGACTGATGGACCCGTCGTCCTTGCGTATTGCCGAGTAGTCGCTCTCGACCGCACCACTCGGACGTTCTGAATTGGTCGCACATGCCGTGAGGGCAACAATGACGATCAGCAATACTCCAGCCTTCACTACGGAACCTCCTTGTTGTCTGGTACGCAGTTATTGCGCCTAACGTCCGGTGCTAAGCGGCGTGAGCATCGCCTCAGCACAAAATTTTCGCCGGATGGCGGGGCGAACGTCCGCTTGAGCACCTAGTTAGCGGGACGGCGCTGCCTGATGTTGCCTGGCCGACGCCCGCTCGAGTGCC
>NZ_JAPZQK010000030.1 GCF_027530345.1 Silanimonas sp.
AGCCATGCGCGATCGCGCCCAAAGGGGTGCGGCACAGGGTCTAGGCTGAGCATGCAATGTCACTTACTTGGATAGGGCTTGTCAGCCTCGCGTTCCGAATCACTGGGCACGCATAAAAGGTCGCGCCCCCCCCCCCGGCGGCGGGGGCGCAGCACTCGCGCCCCCCCCCTGCCCCCTCGATCCACGCATAAATGGTGGCGCCGGAGTTCGCAGAATCCCGCGTTATGTCGTCTGGGACCCCCCGTCCCGCGCCCGGTGTCGCCCGGGCTGCGTTTCTTGGCTCCCAAATTCGCTATTCTGGGAACCCATGACGACCTTGAAGCCCCAAACGCTCTCCCTCCAAGCGGCCCGTGAGCTCGCCCAGGCCGGCGCCGTCCGGCAGGCCGTGGCCCTCGGGCAGCGTGGCGGGTGGGCCCTCATGATCCGCGTCGGCATGGTCGAGCGTCCACTCGGCCTCAAGCGCGGCGGCCCCCGCCTCTTCCAGTCCCTCGACACCCTCGCCGAGACCTTGCGCGAGCTCGGCCTCGCCGAGTTCCACGTCCAGACCGCCGGCTTCGAGCCCGGTCGACTCCTCCCCCGTCGTCGCGCCCGTCTGCCGGAGTTCACCGCATGACCATGAAGCCCGCGCAGCAGCGCGTCCACATCGTCGGCGCAAAAGCCAGTGCGGCGTCGAACGACGCCAAGCCGACCGTCACCGATGCCGAGGCCGCCGAGCGTCGGGCCGCCCTGCCCGTCCTGATCGGCGCCGGCGCCGTGGCGCTGGTGCTCTTTGGGGCGGCGGCGCTGGTGAGCTCCCTGCGAGGCGCCGGCGCGGCGGCGGAGGTGATGGTCCCCACCGCGCAGCACGAGGCGGAACTCGCCCGGTTGGTGGCTGAGGGCTTGCCCGCCCAGGGCGTGACCGTCCGCGATTGGGCCTCGGTCGACGGGGATGGCGTTTACGCGAACGGAGTCCCGGTGGTTGTTGGCGCCGCGCCAATGCCGGTCGGCTTGGCACCCGGTGCCCTGACACTCAACGCCTTCGCGGGCTCGGCCGGCTGCATCACGCTCGAGGTCACTGCGCCCGGCCGGGCGCCCTATCAGCTGTGCCTTCCGCCCAACACGGTGACGCCGGCAATTCCTGTTCGCTAAAAAGCTAGATTGATATCACGCTATTTTGCTTGCGTGGTGTCGTGGTGTCGAGGTATATTGCTATCACGCTAGCAACATAGGGTGACAGCATGAAAGTGATCGCAACGAGCGGACAGAAAGGCGGCTGCGGCAAGACCACCGTGGCCTTCCACCTCGCCCACTACTTCACGGATCGGGGTCAGACGGTTGGCCTGATCGACCTCGACCCGCAGGCGACGGCGACGAAAGTCGCCGGGCTCCGTGACGCCGAGCGCCCCCACCTCCCCGTCGTGCCGGCCACGGCCGCAACCCTCGCGGCGACCATCGCCGAGGCGGAGGGCGATGGCGTGGACGTGCTGGTGATCGACTGTCCGCCGCACGCGACCGTCGGTCTTGCCGCGGCCCTTCGTCGCGCCGACCTGCTGCTGCTGCCGTTCTCCCCGACGACCCCCGACCTCCTGACGGCGGGCACGGTGGCCGAACTGGTCGGGGAGGTCGGCAAGCCGGCGCTGGCCATCCTGTCCCGGGTGAAGGCGCGCAGCGCGTCCGCCGAGGATGCTCGCCGCCACCTCGAGAGCGTGGGCCTGCGCGTGGCGGACACCCAGGTCAGCGACCTCAACGACTTCGCGACGGCGCTCAATGACGGCCTCGCCGTTGGGGAATTCGCCCCCAAAGGCAAGGCGGCTCGCGAGATTCGGGCCTTGGGCAAGGAAGTAGAGGCCTTGCTTTCGTGATTTATTGCTATACTGCTAGCTAAATAACTTTCTATCTTGATAGAGGCCTATATGGGCAAGTTCAACAAGCTCCAGAGCGTGACCGCTGCTGCCGCCGAGACGGCAGAAGGGCCTGTGACGACGGTGGCCGCGCCGAAGCGAGCCAGCGCGCCGGCGGGCAACAAGGGTCTTTTGATCCGCCTCCCGATCTCGGACTGGGCCACCCTCAAGCATATTCAGGCCGATACGGGCCTCAGCGCCCAGCAACAGATCGAGCAAGCTCTGGTCTACTGGTTCTCGCAGCACGACAAGGGCGAGCCGCAGGCGGTCCGTAATCGCCGCGCTTCCAAGGTCGATTAAGCAGGGCAGGGGAGGGCACTCATGGTCAACGACGATCTCCCGCGCCTCGAGGGCTTCGACGACTCCGGCTATCGGCAGCAGTTCGCGAAGCTGGCTATGGCCGCACGCATCGATCTGGTGATGCACCACGGGAAGGATCTCGCGGAGGTGATGAAGCTCTCGGACCACGATGCGTTCGACTTGCTCAATTCGATTCCGAATCAGCCGATGCCCACCTGGGCACGACTGCCGAGTGATTCGCCGGCCAATCTGAAGCCTCCCAAGCGCTCGTCGGCGCGTCGCTTTCTGGCGCCTGATAAGCACGGGCAACAGGCTGACTTCTTTGTGGCTGACGTCATCGGCGCCGCTGTAAAGGACGATATCGGGAGCATGGAGCACCCGATCTTTAGCCTGAAGAAGTCAGGCGATACCGAGATCCGCCGTTACGAGCACAACGGTGTCCACATCGAGGTCACCCCCTCCGTCAAGGGCATCGCAACGGTCTGGGACAAAGACGTCCTGATCTATGCGATCAGTCAGCTGATCGCGAAACGAAACGACGGCATCGCAATGCATCGCACGGTTCGCTTCAAGGCGTATGACCTTCTCGTCGCGACTAATCGCGGCGTTGGAGGCCGCGAATACGACAACCTCGAGGCCGCGCTCGAGCGGCTCGCTGGGACCCGTATCAAGACGGATCTTCGAACGAATGACACGCGAACCCGCGAAGGCTTCGGTCTGATCGAATCCTGGAAGGTTGTTGAGCGACGCTCGGACGAGCGGATGGACTTCGTGGAGATCACCTTGAGCGACTGGCTCTATCGAGCCGTCGTTGGGAACGAGGTACTTACCCTCGACCGTGACTACTTCCGCCTGTCGAGTTCGATCGACCGACGCCTCTATGAGCTCGCGAGGAAACACTGTGGCAACCAGGCCACGTGGTCGATTGGCCTCGAGCTACTCCAGAAAAAGACCGGCTCGCGCTCCGAGTTGCGCGAGTTTCGCGAGCAGATCCGCGAGCGGGTCGCGAGCGATCAGCTGCCGGGGTACCACCTCAGCTTCGACGACACCCGCGACATGGTGACGTTCTCGCGGCGGAACTCAGCACGTGATTTCGCCCACGGCGACGCAGTGACCGGGCACAGCGGCACGTGATTTCACCCACGGCCTAGCTTCGGCCTGTGGATTGTGTGGATAGACACGTGATTTCACCCACGCCGACTGTGGATAGCCACGTGATTTCACCCACGCCGGCTGTGGATAGGCACGTGATTTCACCCACGCAATCCACAGGCGGTTTCTTCGTGATTTCACCCACGCCGCCTCGCAATTTTCATTGATGCAACGAGGGGTTAGCCGCTGATTTCTCGACGTAACACGCGCGTGTGCGCGGGCGCGGCTTTTAACTGCTTTTCTCTTTAACGCTTTGCTTTTAACACCGCGGCGGGAACAGCTCGGTCGCTGCCCGCCAACCCCACCGGCTACGCCGGCGGGGGCCCAGGCGGGTTCCTTCGCCCTTTGGCTTACGCCTCGGGCTCAGCAGCGGACGTGGCCGCTGGGAGGGCCTCCCGGCCCTCCCGCGGCTTTGTGCTCGCTTCGCTCGCCGGCAGGCCGCTAAGGACCCAAAACACCAGATCGATCGGCGGCGCCGGCACAAGGCCGGCGCGTGGCCGCTTCGCGGCCGGCCACCGAAAAGCGAATTGCCGAAGCCCCCGGACTTGGTGATATCATGTCGAATCACCAAAGCCGCGAGGATCGCAATGTCCGCTTTCGACCCGCCACCGAGCACCACCGAGAAGCCTGCCAACGGCGCCACGGCGCTGTTCGACAAGATCAAAGCTGTAGCCAAGGCCTATCCCTATCCGACCTTCGTCGTCGCCGCTTTCCTCGCCCTGGGCGTCGTGAGCTTCCTCGTGGCGGCATTCAGCAGCCCGTCCACGCCTGCTCCGGCGGCGGTGGCGGTTCCGGCCGGTCCGGCCCCCGCTGCCACGCCCGGCGCGGCGGCCAGCGCCGCGCCGGGCCCAGCGCAGGGCTTCAACAGCCCTTCGGCGCCGGCGCAAACGCCGGCCGCCGCTGTGGGGGCTGTTGTTCTTCCGCCGACGCATCCCCTCGACACCGCGGTCGAGCGCGGCTCGAGCATTTCCCTCGCCCTCGAAACGAGCGGGGAGTGGGATCCGCAGAAGCAGCAGTGGGTTGAGGTCTCCACCGTTCCTGTTGCGCCCACAGACAGCGTGGCCGGCTTCACTTACGCCGGCGCCCGGACTCTGCTTTCCAACGTTTGGCCGGCCAAGCGTGAGCGGCGGCGCATCGCGGTTTCCGGCCTCGCCAAGATCGAGACCGCTGGCACGTACACCCTCGTGCTCTCAGAGGAAGGCCAAGGCTCGTTCTGCCAGCTTGAGCTCGGGCCCCGGGGCAACGTGGTGGCCTCGCTCGACGGTCAAGGCCAAACGAACAATGTGACGGCCACTGAGAAGCCCCTCGACGCGGGTTTCTATCGGGTCGCGCTGGCGTGCTCGACGCGGCTCTGGGACAACGACACCGGCGGCGCAACCGTGGCCCTTCGGACCGCGGGCGGTTCGCCTCGCGTGATCGAGCTCTTCAATCTGATCGAAACGGCTGATCCGGCGGCAACCGCTCCGGGCGCGGCAGCAGACGCGCCGGCGGCGGCCGACGCGCCGGCGGCGCCGGGAGCCTGATCGCATGTCGTCCGGCCACTTCTATCTTGGCTACTACCTGGGCAAGGCCTTCGTCTACCTCGTCCTCTTCGTGGGGGCTTTGTTCTACCTCAGCGTCTTCCTCTATTTCTTGCTCTTCACTCTCCCGATCACGGTCGGTTTCCTCGTGTGGGCCAAGGCCCGCCACGGCGAGGAATTCCAAGTGTGGAAGTGGCTCTGGTTGAAGCTCCGCGACTGGAAGCTCCACCTCCTGCTGATCGCCATGGGCCTACCGATCGGCTTCGTCGTGGAGGAAGTCGCTGGCGGCCATTTCCTCGGCGCCGCTATCTGGCTGGCCGTTTCGCTCGCCGTGCTCTTCCTGCCTTACCACATCATCAAGACGACCCCCATGCACGACTATCTGAAACTCATCAGCGGCAACGGCATTGCCGGGGTCCGCGACCTCTACAACAGCACGCCGGCACCTCAGCGTGTCCTCATCCCCGCCGACTTGGCAGAGCTCATCAAGAAAGAGGTCGTCGGCCAGGAAGAAGCCATCGACTACATGGCCGAGACGATCCTCAGCCGGGTCGAAATGCGATCGCACGCCAAGGCGGGCGTCATCAGCAAGCCGATCTTCGTCGGCCTCCTGGTCGGCGCCACCGGCGCCGGCAAGACCGAGACCGCCAAGGCGCTGGCCAAGGCGATCAACGTCGAGTTGCTCCGGTTCGACATGAACCAGTATTCCGACCCGAACGCGGTTTCCGCACTGATCGGCCCCCCTCCGGGCTACATCGGCTCGGACAAGGGCGGCAAGCTCACCCAGGGCATCAAGAACCAAGGCGCCGGCGTCATCCTCTTCGACGAAATCGAAAAGGCGCACCCTGACTTCATGGCGGTGCTGATGACCCTCATGGACGAGGGCCGCATCACCGACAACAGTTTCGGCGAGGCGGTGGATGCCACGCAGTTCATCATTCTGGCCACGAGCAACGCGGAGTTCGAAAAGGTCATCGAGGTGACCAAGAGCGTCGCGGACCCCGTGGCTCGGGAAGCTCGCCTCAAGGACGTGCTGGCGCGAGTCTGGAAAAAGGAGCAGGTGGCTCGCTTCGACGCGATCCTCGCTTACAAGCCCCTGAGCTTTGAGGCCCAATGCGCGCTCTCGATCCGATTCATCGCCACGTATGCCGAGAAAGTGGGGCTCCGCCTCGTAGGCATCGACGAACCCGCGGTGGTGACAACCCTCCATATCTCGGCGCAGACCAGCAATTTCGGCGCCCGTGAGCTCACGCGGCAGCTGGAGAGCATGTTGCTTAGCCAGTTGCTCCAGCTGAGCCGCAACGGCGTCAAGGACATTACGGTGAGCGCCGAGAATGGCCGCCTGATCGCCCGCGACGCAGCCAGCGCCACGAACGCCATTGGTGGCGGTCGTGTCTAAGGTCACGACGTATGGACCGATGACCCTGACGGTTCATCGGAACAAGCAACAGCTAGTCGTGTCGTCGGGCCGGTTGGCCCGACGGACGCAGGCGGTAAACCGCCTGATTGCTGTTCCGAGCGAGCTCGACGACGCGATCGGCGAGATCCAGGTGGGCGGCCCCCGGAATGCTCTCTATGTGGCCTTGCTCGCGATCGGCCTCGAGACCCTCAAGCGCGAGAACGCCCAGGTCGATGTCCACTTCCGCGAGGACTCGGACTAGCCTTCAAAAGAGAAGGGGCGGCTTGCGCCGCCCCTTCGTTCCGCTTAGCCCTCGTCCTTCGGCTTCCGCGCCCGAACCCGCAAGGGGAACGGGCGACCATCGGCCCGGCGAATCAACTTGCCGGACTTCCAATGGCGGAAACAGGTGACAAAGATCACGACGTAACCGTCGTCTTCCGGGCGATCGCTGCTCATAAGCAGCTCCTTTTGCAACCCGGCTAAGCCTTTTCGCGGTGCTTCACGCTTCTGGCGGTGCCCAAACGGTCGGTTTCCCTCCCGCTTGACGTTCACCCCCGGCCGCGTAAAGTCGTGAGGGGCCCTAGAAATGCCCTCCCGCGGATCCGAATCGCCGCTGATCGGATCGGCCACAGCGGCTCGGTGTTACTAGCACCGGGCCGTTGTCTTTTGCGCCAGTCCCTCGTCTCGCATCCGTTCGAGACTTTCCGCAGGGCTGGGCAGTTGAGTAGTTTTCTCCTGTCGCTGGAACCCCAACATATAGGGGTCCACTTCCCCTGTCATCTCGTTGAACCTACGCCCGCCCCCTAAGGCTGTCAACGGATTTAGGTTCGAGAATCAAATACTTGCGTATCTTTCCCGGTGTTTGGAAAGGCGATCATTCTGCGTTGCTTTTTGTTGGGTCTGAGTTTTCGGCGGGTCATGTGAATCCGCGCTGGCCTGACGCTTCATAAATCCAAACTTCCGCGGCTTCCACCTGCGAATGTTCGCCGGTCGCAACGGGATATCGATCCGGGCCGCCCCTTCGGGGCCGCCGCCCTGGGCTGTCGCTCGAGCCCCTTCGGGTCTCGCCCCTTCGGGCCTGGTCGGCTTTGGCCTGCGCGCTCCGCTTGCTTAATTGCTATCACGGTATCGTGATATCAGTGCCGCGAGACCTGTCCACCTCGTCCACGCCCGGCGGGAGCCGCCGGCCGGCGTAGCGGGGCCCCCTAAAGGCCCCCAGCCGGCCGGGCAGGGGTGGGCGAGCGTGGGCATGGTCGACGCCCGCCGCATGACCATCGTCCCCTGCAACAACGCGGCATCCATGGTTTCGGTGTCGGCTTCGCCGACGGCATGAGAAGCGCCGGGGTCGGCGCAGCGCGCCACCGCGTCAATCGCCCATCACCTTCAATTCTCCGACTGGAAGCTGCGAGGGCGGGGGAGGGTGGTGCTCGAGCCTTCGGCTCGCTGTGGGTCCATTCCGGGCGCCTTGACCCGGCGGCTTATTCGCCGCGCCTGCTTCGCCGCCATGGGCGGCATGTCGAACCCCGCTGGCCGGCTACGCGGCCAGCCACGACATGCCAACCCAGACGGCCACCCCGGAGACAGCAGCGATGACCACCACCCCCGACCAGATCGCCGAACGCGCCAAGGCTTCGGCCCTCGTGATGCTCGAACTCCTGCGCGCCCTCGCCCAGGACGCCGACGACTACGCCGACGAGCTCGGCAACGAGGCCGCATATCGCCAGAACGCGACGATGCAGCGCGAAGCGGCCGACGTCGCCCTCCGCAGCAAAAAGGCCTTCGCCCTGATCGCGCAGATCGAGGGGGCCTGAGCCATGACCACGAACCGCGAGCAGATCGCCCACCGCGCCCGCGTCTGGCTGGCCGAGGCCAGCCGCAACCGCGCCCCGCGCCGCGCCGATTGGCACGCCCGGGCCCTCGCTGGCGCCGCCCGCGCCCGCCGCGAGCTCGCGGCCGCGCTGGCGGCAGCCCGCCGCAGCGCCGCACCCGTTCAGATCGCCCTTTTCTGATCCCACCGACCACGCCCAGGAGCACACACCATGACGACCAAGACCCCCGCCCCGATCCGCGCCGGCGCCCTCCGCTTCTTCTGGAACGGCATCAAGGCCAGCGACGGCAAGCTCCAGCGGTGCAGCTATTGCGGCGGCCCGTACATCGGCCACCCGGACGGCACGATCACCGTTTACGCCAAGGACTACCGCCGCTTCTCGCAGGAGGTCCGCGAGGCCTTCACCGTGGAGAACGGCACGGACACCCAGACCGACTATTTCGAGAATGACCGCTTCCGCGTTCGCCCCGGGCACCACCTGTACGACGCCGTCCGCGATGCCATGAAGGCCGGCGAGGCGCATCGCGAGCGGATGCACGAAAAGCGCGTCGAGCGTTGGAAGTCGAAGCGCGCCGCGTGACGAAATTGAGGGGCGCATCACGTGCGCCCCTTGCCTAAAGGCATATCATGTCATATCATCTAGTCTGAGCCGCAGGAGTTACCCATGAAGATCACCGCCTCGCTTTGCGCCGTCACCGTCGCCGCCGTCATGGCCGCGGCCAACATCGAGAACACCGATCGCCGCGGCGACGAGGCGACGGCAGCGCTGGCCGCTTCCGAGGCGGAAGCTGGCGCGCTTCTCGCCCAGGTCGATCTCCTCGCGGCCGGCGGCATGACCCCGGCCGAGCGCCGCGCTTTCACTCGTGAGCTCGAGGAGCGCGGTCGGCGCGCCCACGAAGCGCTCCGCGATCGCGAGGCGGCGCAGGGCGCGCCCTGACCGGCCGCCACCTTCTTTGAACCCCCAGCATCCGGCTCGGCCGGGCCACGCGATACGGAGCGCACATGGAAACTACGCCCTCGACCTACTACGCAATCGAGTCTGATCCCGAGAAGAAAAGCACGACGTACACGGTCGTCTCGCCCCTCTTTCGACTGACGCTCTACTCGTCGCCGGCTCTCGACGGCAGCGTTAGCTTCGGCTTGGTCGCGCCCTTCGAATCCCGTTTCGCGACGCCCGATCAAGACCCGCGGTGGGCGCGGTACGTGCCCGCCAGCGTTGATGATCGCAGCGAAGCGCGGCGGGACGGCGTGGAACTGACTGACGACGGCATCCTCACCGTTTTTGAACCGACGCAGCACAGCGCACTTCGGATTCAGAGGGGCTTTCGTGTTGCGCTCCCCCTCCGCGACGTCGGCATCGTGCGCGAAGCGCTGGATGAGGCTTTCAACCATGCCGAACGCTTTTCTCCAGCGCCCTAATCGGCCGCCAACGTCCCCGAATCACCACCATCCGGCTCGGCCGGGCCGCGAATAACGGAGACCTATGGAAAGCATCAGCGAAATGGATGCGCCTCGGCTCACTACGAATGAAGCTGCCGCTGTAGCCGAACTCATCCGTGCTAGGCCTGACTCCGCAATCACCAGCGGTATCGATGCCGTTCTGTCTTTTGTGGATGGGCGCCGAAAGCTACGTCGAAACGACATTGCTGTCTTTCCGCCCTGTCTTGCGCATGCGGGGTTGATCGTTCTGTCGATCCCTACCATTTACCCTGGCCATCGCCTTACTGGGCTTCTTAACCCCGCCGACGCGCTCCATGCCTCGCTTCTTTTGCTCTTCATTCAAGCTGACTACATGGCGATCGAACGGCAGATCGAGATCGCTGAGGCTATGCGCGATGAAGCAGGGCCGGACACCTTTGTCGTTGTTGACTCCTCCATGCGCCGGGGCGTTTTCTTCCCGGAGGCCGACACTGGAATCCTCGCCGATCTAAACGGTCCTGATCGCCCGCCTATCCGGGTCGAACTTGGCGATCTCCCTCTCGACGGCCCGGCTCATCTTTCACGCACCCATGCGGCACAGCTGGCTGACAAGCTCAGTTCTCCCGCCCTTCCGTTGCGCGTCGAAATCGCTAGGGATTGGTGGAGCCACACGCTCAACGTAGCTCTTCAAGAGCAGGCGCGATTGCGCGCCGAACCGCACTTCCGCTACCCAGCAACCACGGCCGATTACGAATGACTGACCTCGACCTCAAGCGCCTCACCCCCGAGCAGCTGGACGCCCTGATCGCTCGCGCAGCGAAAGCGAAAGCCAAGGCCGCCGAGAAGGCGGCCAAGGAAAAAGCGAAGGCCGAGGCGAAAGCCAAGGCCGCGGCCGAAAAAGCCGCCAAGAAGGCCGCGCCGAAGCGGACGCCGATCGCCCAGGTGCGCCGCGAGCTCACGGCCGTCGCCCGCTCTCATGGCTGGCCGCTGGCGGAGTTCCTCGAGCTCTCGGGCCTCGGCCACCCGAAGGCGGCCGAGGCCCCGGCTCCCAACACCACGGACACCCCGGCCGATGCTTGAGCTCGACACCAAGAAGCCCCCGGCGAGGGTCTACGCCGAGGAGGGCATCATCGGCGGACTCCTGACCGCCGCCGCCGCTGCCATCGTCTCGCTTTCGATCTTCGGGCCCGGCGGCGGATGGGACGCCATCGCCGTGACGCTGGGCTGGCCCGCGGACCCGGCATATGCCGCCTACTTCTCGACTCTCTCCGGGGTGGGCAAGTGGATGGCCGTCATGGCGCCCGTTGTGGCGATCGTCGCCGGGCTGGGCGGCTTCGGCCTCGGGTACTGGTGCCTGAGTGAGCAGCCGGACTCGTGGCACGTGGAAGGCCTCGAGTACCAGCCCGACCCCGCCGACTTCACCGCTTCGCTGTCCAAGGCGGAGCGGTCGAACTTCTCCGACGCCCAGGTCGCCGGCGATCGGCCCGGCCTTCGGATCGGGGAGGTCGAAATCAGCCGCAACCGCGAGACCGGGCATTTCGTCGTCGTCGGGTTGCCCGGCTCCGGCAAAACGACCCTCCTGAACTCGGTGCTCGCGCAGGCGCTTCGCCGCCGCGATCGGGTCCTGATCCACGACCCCAAAGGCGATTACCTCGACACGCTGAGCGCGCCGGGCGGCCTCGCGGCTGAGGCCATCGTGGTGCTCGGGCCTTGGGATGCCCGCTCTCGGCCGTGGGACATTGCTCGCGACGTGGCCGGCCCGGCGGCGGCCGACCAGTTCGCCAAGGCCTGCTTCCCGTCCGAGAACGCCGGCCCCAATCAGTTCTTCGTGAACTCTGCCCGGGCCTTGCTTGCCGGCATCGTGAAGCACCTCCAGCAGACCCGAGGCCGCACGTGGGTATGGTCGGACCTGTCCAAGATCCTCCTCGACGGCCCGGGCGCGATTCTCGCGGCGGCCCACGCTGGCGACCCGCTGACCCGAACCAATGTCCCCGATACCGAGGGCACGGGCGCCCGTGCCGTCTTCGGAGAGCTCGCCAGCGGGACCCCGTGGATCACCGCCTACGCCCGGGCCTTTGCTCCTGAGGCCGTGCCGTTCTCCGTCGCCGACTGGCTGACGCGCCCGACGCCCGAGAGCCCCCGGGCGGTCGTCCTCAACTCGGACGCCCGTTACTCGGGGCGGGCCGAACAAATCTTCGGGGCGATCCTGGGCACCGCCGCCGACACCATCGCGTCGCCGGCCATGGCGGAGGTTTCCCCCGACGCCTTGGCCTACTGGATGATCCTCGACGAATTCCCGCAGCTGGGCACCACTGGCCAGCAGGCGGCCCAGAAGATCGAGGAAATGGGCCGGAGCCGTGGCGTTCGCGTGGTGAAGGCCATGCAGGACGCTTCCCAGCTATTCGCCCGAGACGGCCGCGAAAAGGGCATGGCGCAGAAGTCCATGCAGCAGACCCGCGTTTTCCTCATGTCCTCAGTGGATGGGGCTTCGGACATTTGCCGAGCCCTCGGCGACCGCGAGGTGAAGCGGATCGAGTTTCCCCTCACCTCCGGGCAGGGCTCGAAGCGGCTGGTTCATGAAAAGACGGCCGTCCTTCGGGTGGACGCCCTCACGGGCTTGCGCGTGCTGAAAACCGGCCCGCGGCCCGGGGTGGAGCTCATCCTTCAAATCGGCGACGCCCTCGGAAAGTTGGTCCAGCCGTTTACTCCGATGCCCAAGGGTGGCGGCCAGCTGATCGAGAACCCGCGGTGGGATGCCGTGACGCCTTTTACTGAGCCCGTGGCGGCGGAGCTTCCCCCGTCTTCCGCCCAGGCTGTTGATACCAGCCCCGACACCTTCGACGAGATCGACATTCCCTTCGCTCTTCCGGCGCCGCCCCCGGCGGCGCCGGCGCCAATCGACGAATCGTCCTCAGACGACGACGGTCCTGATTCCACCACCACCCGCCGAAGCCTCTGGGATTAACCGACCATGCTCCTCTTCCTCTTCCGGCTCTTGCTGGTCGCTGCGCTCGGCTTCGCGGTGTTCTGGTGGTTCTCCTTCGTGCTCCCGCCGATGGCCGCCGCCATTATCGGAATCCTCGTTGCCGTGGTCGCTGGCGCGACCGCCGTCGCGGGCCAGATGCGCCTCGGAATGATCGCAGCGGGCGGCCCCGTTTTCCTCGCGTGGCCGGCCGGCGCCATCCTCGCTTCCATGGCCTTCGAGGCCATGGGCTATTCCCTCACGTGGGTCGAGTCCCTGAGCTTTTCGTGGTGGCTGGCGCTGGTGGCCTATAAGGTGCACTTCGCTCTCGCGAAGAATAAAGACTCGGCTCGCGATCTTGGCGCCATGCTGGTCGGCGCGATCCTGATTTACGGCGTGGCGGCGATTATCTACACGCGCTCGACGTTCGCCGTCATCGGCCTCGCCTTCGGCGTTGCCGCCGCCACCGCCGTCGTCCGCCAACACCTCCTTATCGCTCCCGTCTTCGAGCGGTATCTCCTGAACGTGGCCGCGATCTCCGCTGTGGCCGGAATGGTCGCCGGTATTCGCCACCTTGTCCTCGCGTAGGAGCTCAACCCCATGTTCTCAGCCGCCATTGCCCACGCCGAGACCCTCGTCTCTGAGCCCCGCCTCATTGGTCAGCGATGGGTCGTCAAGGGTCCCGGTTTCTCTCTCTGGACCAACGGCCTCGATATTGAGGCGCCTGTTGCGTTTTCACTCGACGAGCACCGGGCAACGAAAACCCGGAAGCGTCTGGAGGACGCCGCGGCCGATCGGCTTGAGTGGGTTGCCATCGTTGCGCTCCAGGTGAAGTTCTCCGAGACCCGGGATCCGTTGTATGCCTATGCGGCCGACGAGATTCGCACCCGCTGGCCCTCGTGGTTTTCGGACGAGTCGCGCTCGGACCTTCGTTTCTGCCTCTTGGAAGCACTGGCAAAAGCCGTCGAACGCCTCACGCTTACCCACGCGCTCTCGCGGATCGAGAGCGAGGATTCCGTCGCGGCGTAGAGGCCGCCGAGGTAGCCCCGGGGTCTGCCCATAGGGCAATCCCTGGGCCTTAGGCTCCCCGCCGGGTCGCCCTGGCCGCACCTGTCCGGGGGCGTGCCGCGACCGCGGGCTAACCGCCCGCTGACCGCTTCACGCCCACGGCCTTGCGGCCCGATAGAGCCAGAGGGACACTCCGCTTCGCTGCGTTGAGCACACCTTTACACTAAAGTGGGATGCGCGCCGTTGGCGCTTCTTAAAGCACAGCACAGCAAAAGCACCGCAAAGCCCGCCTTAAAGCACTTTCAGGAGGTTTAAGAATGGACCAAGAACCGCAAGCCGAGTCCCGGACTGTGACCGTTGGCGCGGCCGTGACCCCTGCCGAAGCTAATCGTCTCCAGGCACTCGCTGACCGTCTCGGCACGACCAAGTCGGCCGCACTTCGGGCCGCCTTGGTGGCCGGCCTCGACCGCCTTGAGGGCGTCGAGGATGGCGATCTCAAGGGGCCGGCGCTGACCCGAACGGAGGCTCTGGCTGAGGCTGTCCTCACCCAGATGAGTGTCCAGGACAAGGCTTATCGCCGTGCTCTCGAATTGATCTTCGAGGGCGTCGAAGAAATCCGCGGCAAGCTCAAGACGAGTAAATAACCGTGCTCAGCGTCAAGAAGATCCACGCATCGAACGCCGGCGCTGCTGCCCGTTACTTCGCGGGCTATTACGCTGACGCTGATAGTGAGGCCGTGGGTGACTCCGAGGGTGCCGCGAATGGCGAGCCGCCCGGACAGTTCCATGGCGAGGGTGCCCGCGCCCTTGGGCTCTCGGGGGTTGTTTCCCGCTCCGATATCGAAAGCCTCGCGAAAGGCGTTCATCCGAAAACCGGCGAGCAGTTGGTTCGGGTGAATGCGGACCGGATTATCTCGGGCCGGGAGAGGAAGGCTGTTTCTGCCTATGACCTTACCTTCTCCGCGCCCAAGTCGGTCTCTTCGGTTTGGGCGGCGGGAAGTCGTGACCAGAGGGAGGCGATCACGCGAGCCCACGAGGCGGCGGTCGCCAAGGCCTTGGATTATTACAAGCAGCACGGCGTTAGCTTCCGTACCGGGGCCGGTGGTGCTGTCGTCCAGCGCGGCGAACCTGTTATCGCGACCTTCGAGCACTCCACGAGCCGGGCGAATGACCCGCAGCTTCATACGCACTCGCTGGTCTTTGCGGTCGGTGTTCGCGAGGACGGGGGGATTTCCCGGGCCACGGTGGACATGGGCCAGATTCACGCGGCCGGCGCCGTTTATCGAGCAACGCTTGCTCATGAGTTGCAGCAGCGTGGTTATTCGATCGAGCGGGTCGATCCCAAGCAAGGCTTTTTCAAGATTGGCGGGGTTCCCGACGATCTCGAGCACCTATGGTCCAAGCGACGCGCCCAGGTCGAGGCGGTTCTTTCCGCCGAGGGCAAGCGTGATGCCAAGACTTCGGCCAAGGCGGCCGAAGTCAGCCGGGGCGGAAAAGAGAATCCCGACCGCGGTAGTAACTTCGAGCGCTGGGCGGACGAGGCCAAGAAGCACGGCTTTGGGCCGGAGGAGATCGAGGCGATTCGTCGTCGTGGGCAGAGTTTGGGCCCCGCTGAGCCGGGCAAGAGCGACGCCGAACTGATCGCCGAAGCGATGGATAAGACCGTCGTCCTGAGCGAGGGCAAGTTGGCGCGGGCGGTCTATTCCGATGCGGCGGGGCGGTATGGCCCCGACGAAGCGCAGGCGCGTTTCGAGCGCTTGCGCGATTCCATGATTCGCCTCGAGCGCCCGAAGGACGGCCGGACGGAGGTTCGCTACACGACCCAAGACGTTCTCGATCGGGAGGCCCGGATCGCCCATAACGCTGAGGCGCTGGTGGGCGACCGGCGCCACGGGATCCGGGCTGCGGCGGTGGATGCTGCGATCGCCCGGGTCAATAAGTCGCTCGCCAAGAAGTCTCCCGGGGCGGCGATGACGCCCCAGCAAGAGGCCATGGTTCGCGGCGCAGCGGACGACCGCGGCCTCGTGATGGTTCAGGGTCACGCGGGCGCGGGTAAGACCTTCACCATGAAATCGGTGGTCGACCTCTATCAGGACGCGGGTTACCGCGTGATCGGCACGTCGACCAGTGGCAAGGCCGCCCAGGTGCTCGGGCGCGACGCGGGAATCGACGCGGAGACGATCGCCAGCCTCAAGCTCAAGATCGAGAACGGCAAGGTCGAGCTCGACGACCGGACCGTCGTGATCGTGGACGAGGCCGGCATGGTGTCCTCCGCCGATATGGACCTCCTTTTGGCTGAGGCCCGCGCCAAGGGCTCCAAAGTGATCCTGGTCGGTGATACCGAGCAGCTGGCCCCCGTCGACGCGGGGCGGCCGTTCGAGGACCTCCAAAAGACCCATGGGGCGCTAGAACTGTCTGAGGTTCGCAGGCAGAAGGACCACGCAGACCGGGAGATTGGTCGGGCGATCCGGGAGGGGCGAACCGAAGATGCCGTGACCTCGATGAAGTCCCGGGGGCAGTGGCATGTCGGGGGGCGCATTGCGGACGTGCGTTCCGCCATGGCGACGGACTACGCCGACCGGCGGGCGGGCGGCCACGACGCGCTGATGGTCGCCGCTAAGCGCGCCGACGTGCGCGCCTTGAACGACTCAGCCCGGGCCGCTTTGCGGGAGCGGGGCGTCATTCGCGGTCGAGACGTTGCGGTCGATACGGAGACCGGGCCGAAGGCGTTCGCGGCGGGTGACCGGGTCCTGTTCCGGGTCAATGACAGCGTCACCGGGACCAAAAACGGCACGATCGGGGAGGTCGAGGCGATCAATGCTCGGCGGATGGTGGTTCGCCTGGGCGACGGCGAGCGCCTGACTCTTCGGCTCGATGCTGCGGAGCGATTGCCCAAGGCCCAAGCGAAAGAGGCCGAGCTCACGGCCAAGCTGACCGAGCTTCGCGAGGCCGGAAAGGCCGCTTTCGAGGCACGGAAGGGGCGTAGCAAGGCGCCGGACGCCGTGGCCAAGGAGATCTCCGAGCGTGAAGCCCGGACGCGGAAGATCGCCAAACTCAGCAGCGAACTCGAAGCCACGTCAAAGGACCGCCGGTCCCTTGAGGGGGAATCGAAAGCCTTGGCCAAGATCGACCACGGCCACGCCATTACGGTGCACAAATCGCAGGGTGAAACCGTTCGCGCCGGAGCTCCGGTTCGTGACCGGCCGGAGCTCGGCAACGGCGGTGATGTTCTCGTTCTGGCCCGTGGCGACGCTCTGGAGAGCCAGCAGCTTGGCTACGTGGCTGCAACGCGAAATGAGGGGCAGGCGCATATCTACCTGCGCCAGGACGACGAAGAAGCGGTGATTGAACAACTCGGGAAGCGTCAGGAGAAAGCCAGCGTGAACGACTACGAAGCAAAGGACTCGCAGGAACAGGACCGCCCCAACAAGCGCGAGGCCGGCCGAGAGGCCGAACCGGCCACGGCCGCCAATCGCCAGAGCGATGACGCTTGGCGGAATCGCGAGGAGGAGTTCTGGGCTCACCGGGATGCGTGGATGGAGCGCAGGTTGGAGGAAGCGGCCGAACGCCAGCGCGAGGAGAAGGGTCGCGACCCGGGGGCTGATCGTGCCCAGGTCGGCGCCGCGCCTTTGTCGCCGACGGAGCTCGCGGCAGCACGTGCCCGAGGCGCCGCGGCGTTCCACGACCGCGCCGATTCGCTTGAGGCGAACGCCCGTTTTGGCGAGCGCGGCGGGATCTTCGGGAACGTCTCGAAGACCGAAACCGAACGCTCGATTTCGGTCTCGCAGGATGGTTCGACGCTCCACTTGGATCAGGATCACTTCGAGCGACAGGCCGTCCGCGAAGCCCGTGAAGCCAAGTCGAAAGAGATCCTCCAGCAGAGCGCCTCCAAGGCGGTCGAGAAAGAGGCTTTCGACAAGAAGGCCAATCAAGCCTCGATCGAGCTCGATACGGAGATCTACCGCCTCAAGAACAGCAACGACCCGCTCGAGCGGGCTCGCGGCGAGCGCGCCGAAGAGGCGCGGAACAAGCTGCACGAGGCTGGAAAGGCCGGCAATTTCCGGGGCTATCAGGAGGGCGTCATCGACCTGCGCGACAGCCTTGCGAAGATGAAGCAGCAGGCTTCCGATCGCGACCCCTTCGCCCAGAAAGCGGAGGCGAACGACCCGGCGAACTACCAGAAGATCCGCGACGAGATCGCCGAGCTCCGGGCCAATGGCGGGGCCCGGCAGACGATGCGGGCGGACCGCCTTGAAGCGGGCCTCAGTGAGTCCTTCGAGCGCGAGGTTCGTGGCGAGCGCTACGGTGCCCAAAGTGCCCGGGCGCAGCTGGCCTCGAGCATCGACGAGGATCGCAAGCGGGATCGCGCCGATCGCAGCGCCGTCGCCCAGGATGCGGGCACGTCCACGCCCGCCCAGGAACAGGGCGCGCCGCCGGCGCCGAGCTCCGAGCCTTCGGCGACGCCTTCGAAGAAGCAGGACCACGACCACGAGTGACCGGTCGCGATACCATTGGGCTGACCCATATCGTTCAGCCCAATGGACCGCACCGACCCCAAAGCTCCAGCGGCCGCCCAAGATCCAGCAAAGCGGATCACGCGCAGCTTGCGTCTCGAGTCGGCTCTCTGGGCGCAACTCAACCAGCAGGCCGCAGAAGCCTCGATCCAGCTGGGGCGCCGAATCAGCGTGAACGGGTTGGTGCGGCGGGCGCTGATCGATCAGCTGAAACTCACGCCCCCGGACGCGCCGCCCGAAGCTGGTGACTGATCGTTTTCGCGATGCCGGCCCTCGCCTCATGGGCTGGGCTGTCCGCGCTATCGCCCACTACCCGGATGCCGTGGGCATTGCTGCCCTCCTACGGGCCCTGACGGCGTCCGAGGGCGCCGTCGTGGATTGGGCCTTGGTGGCCTTGGTGGCCGCCCTGCTACGCGCCCCGTGGCGGGTCGCTGTCTTCGCTCGGCTTGGGCATTGGATCCGGTGACGTAGCACTCGCGCCCGGTGACGTGGCGCCAGCGCGCCCCACCACGCGCATGGTTCTCCGCGCTTCCGATTTGGCGTCGCGGAGGCGCTCAATGACCTTGATCTTTTCGGGCCATGCGAGAGCGCGAGCCTTGAGGCGTGACGCGGCTTTGTCCGCCAGGACGCGCTCGAGGAGCTCTTTCATTTCGTCCATGGCGCCGAGCTTAGCGCGCCAAAAAAAAGGGGGCCTTTCGGCCCCCTTCCCTCTTCGGACTGCGAAACCCCGTCCGGAATCGCAGTCCTTCGAGCCTTACAGACCGAAGGCCACCGCCGCGCCGACTTGGCCGCGGCCGCCCGAGGTCGACCCCGAGAAATTGAAGCTGACCTTGCGGCCGCCTTCCGTCGTGAAGTTCCTGCCGTAGCCGATCGAGATCGCCTGACGGGTGCCGGCGGCACCGACGCCCACGCCCCACGCGCCGCGGCCGCTGGCCGCATGCAGCAGGGAGCCGGTGAGCGAGGCCTGGGCGGCACCCATGGCGGCCACACCATCCAGACGGCCGTAGAGATCGGCGATGCCGAGTTCGACGATGCCCAGACGGTTGTCGATCGTGTTCACGCGCTGATCCAGCACGGTGACCCGGTTGTCGACGTTGGTGACGCGGGCATCGACCGTCGACACGCGGTTGTCGACGTTGGTGACGCGGGCATCGACGTTGGTCACCCGGTCATTCACGGTGCTGACCTGCCGAACCGTCGCCGCGTCATCGGCTTCGACACCATCGGCCACGTTCGAAATGCGCGTGCCGTCCTCGCCCTCGAGGGTGACCACGGCGCGCCCTTCATCGTCATAGCGAACGGCGAGAGGGTCCGTACCAGACGGACCCGCCGGACCCTGCGGTCCCATCGGGCCGGCCGGACCGGCAGGGCCGGCAGGGCCGGCAGGGCCGGTTGCTCCTGCGGGGCCCGAGGGGCCGGTGGGGCCAGCGGGACCGGCGGGACCCGCTCCGCCCGGCGGCAGCGCTTCGAGTGCCGCGATGCGCCCGTCGAGGCTGAGCAGCGCCGAACCGACGTTGTTGAACGTGCCGCTGGTGAGCGCGTAGCTCGGGGCGAGAAAGGTGCCGTTGTTCCACCCCGCGCCACCACCGAGCGCGGCCGTGGAACTGAAGAGTTGTCCCATGTTGGCCGCGTCCGTCGCCGCGACGCCGGCATCGAGAAAGCTCAAGCGGCGGGTGAACGTGGCATTGCCGACCGCCACTTCGCGGCCCGTGCATTCCGAGAACGCGCCAAGGGCGACGCAGTACTGGCCGCGCGCATTGGAGCGATCGCCGATCGCCGTCGCCGATTCGGCGGTGGCGTTGGCCAGCGAGCCCAGGGCGGTGGCGAGGTCGAAGGTGGCCGTGGCGCCGGTGCCCAGCGCGACCGCGCTCTGGCCTGAGGCGATGGCGAAGGTGCCGGCGTCGCCGCCGATGGCGATGGCATTGCGGGCGGTCGCGGCCGCATTGCGGCCGATCGCGACCGTGTAGTTCGCCGTCGCCGTCGCGCCTTCGCCAAAGGCGGCGGCGCTTAGGCCCGTGGCACGGGCGAAGGGGCCGACGGCCGTCGCGTAGTCGCCCGATTCGGTCTGCTCACCGATGGCCACCGACGGGCCGTCATCCGGGCCGAGGCCGGCGCGGGCATTGCCACCGATGGCGACGTCGCCGGCGTCCGGGGCATCGGCGTTGTTGCCGATCGCGATGGCGCCGGGGACGGCGTTGGCGCCGGTGCCGATGGCCTGGGCAAAGGCGGCCGGCGAGAGCGCGAAAAGGACGGCGGCGGTAACCACCGAACGAGTGCAACACGTGGTGCGGAGGGCTCGCGACAGAGCGGTGTGGCGCATGGGGGTTCTCCCTGTGAGTGACGGTGACGGGCGATCCGCCCGCGCAGAAACCATACAACACATGGACTGCATGATACCACTCTATTTTTGAGCGATCGTTCATCGCCAGGGCCCGTCGAGCCGGCCCCATCGACGTGACAGGCTTTTTCCCGGAGAGGCTGCAACGGCGCGGGTTGTGCCTTTTTTTGCCCGATCGCCAAAAAAAGGCACAACCCGCGTCCGGACGCGGTTTCCGGCGGTTTTCGCCATTGCTTGATGGGAGAGGCTCGGTGGCCGGGCTGCTACCCTTCTCGGATGAGCGAGCCGTCGCCCTCCCCGCCCCCGCCGGTCATCACCGTGACGGAGCAAGTCGCCCCCGGGGGACCGTGGCGGACACGCCCCATGACCCCGGAAGAGCACCGGGATATCTCGGAGCAGCTGATCCTCGGGCTGCTGGACGAGGGCGTGGACGTGCGCGAGTGGATGGACGACTAGTCCGGCCCTGGGCGGCGCCTCGGGGCACGCATAAAAGGTCGCGCTACGACGGCCGGTCGGCGCGGGTCCGGGGGTGCGTTCCAGAAAGTCACGGGTCTACGGCGCCCTGCTCGGCAGGGCGCGGCGTTCCACAAAGTCCTGCTTTTTGGCGCCTCGAGGCACGCAGAAACGGTCGCGCCGGGCCGATCGCCGGCCGGCGCGAACAGCGGCTTGATGTACCCTAAAAGGCCCGCCGATAGGCTTCCGTGTCCCTTTTAAGGAACATCATGGACGCTCCTCCCGACCCCAGCAGGGAGCTACTGAAAAAGCTCCTCCCTTCCCTCTCGGGCTCTTCTAAGCCAAAGACATGGCGGCCGAAAGGGTCTGAGAACGTTTCCCCCGAAACGAATCGGGCTCTGATCCGGCTCGCTAAGGGTCTTCGGATTGCCCGCAAGGCGCGGCGCCTGACGCAGGCACAACTCGCGATGCGGGCAGGCATTTCGAGGAAGACCGTCATCGCCTTGGAGTCGGGCGCGGGATCCCCCTCGCTGGCGGCGTTTGCCGAGGTGATGACCGTGCTCAACCCGGATCTTTTGGCGACGCTTTGCGACTTCGTCGAATCCGATCAAACGACGCGAGCGCTGCTGGAAATGCGGCTGCCGGCGGCCGTCCGCGTCCAAAAGCGGTTCGTGGAACTGCCGTCGCGATAGCGGCCGACCGGGGAGCGTTCCAGAAAGTCCAGCTTTTTCGCCGGGCATTTCTGACCCGGCGACCAGCGTTTTCCTACATCGCTCGGCCGCCGGTTCGGGGAGACTGGCGGCGTCGGGGAAGCACTCCGCACCTGTCCGCCGGGCTGAAAGCGCGGACCAAGCTGTGCCCTGGCACTACTCTTAGGTCCGGCATTCCTATGCTCGGAACGAACTACTCGGGCGCGTTTTTGCCATCGCTTGAGGCCTCTACAGCGATCCCGGTCGACATTTCATTCTTGTTTGCCGAGGCCTCTTCTACGCCCTCTAGGAATGCCTTGATCCGAAGGTACAAGGGGCTACTTTGCTCTCGGAAACTGACGTAGTAGAGAACCGCGTTCATCGCAATGTCTTGCTTGAGCGGATCCCAGATCCGAACCCGATCAATGAGATCTTTGCGGGATAGTGGCTGCAATCCCATGGCTTCAATCGTCGCCACGGCGCCGGGCTCAAAATCTAGGGCGACAACCAGCCCAAGTGCTTTGTGCTGGGCGATCAAGTTAGCGAACTCGGCGAGGTCCGGCAGAACGCTGGTACCTACTTCGAACTGCTTGACCTCGGCCGAGAGCACCAAGTCTGCACCGTCGCGAGCGTCGATGTCGCCGACTCTTTTTTCGCGCTTGGACCCCGTCCGAACCTTGCCGACCTCGACTTGTAGATGCGGCGCATCGGCGCGGATGTATCCGAATACCGTTCCCTGATACGCAGCGCCACTGGTCTCTCCCTTCTTGGCCGCGAGGTCAAATTGCTCCAAGAACCAAAGAAATCGGGGAGGCTTCCTAACCACTTTCGAGGGGTCGATGGCTTGGGAAGGAAGCTCGGCAAGAACAAATGCCTCAATGTCTGATTGGAGATTGCAAAGCTCTTCCTCGCTCAGCGCGAGCATTGCCACAATCCAATGCAGATAGTCTCCCCACGCTTGCGTCGCATGTGGGCCTGCACTCGGATAGTCAAAGCGCTGATTGCCTTCGCGGAACCAGTTCGCCGCGCGGTCGTAGAACCGCCGAATAGTCAGCGTTGTACCGTCCGGCTTCCTTACCCCAAGTGTGTTGAGCGACCTTCCGCGGACCGCTTGAAGGCGGGGGTATTCTGCATAGAACTCGTCAAGCGTCTTGAACCTGCCGTTCACAGCGCCAAGCTCCCGGAGAAACCCGATGAGCGCTATCGCCAGTCCGGGGAGGAATCGGCGCCGTTGTCCGCCTGTGAAGTTGCCCCGGATTTCTTCGAGAATCTGCTGTGGTGTCATTCAAGTGCGGCCAGCTGCGGAATGGCCTTGGCCGCCATCGCGAAGTAAAGAGCGTCTCGCTCTGTGCCGATGGCCTGCACTCCAAGATGGGCGGCCGCCGCCAGAGTCGAGCCACTCCCCGAGAAGGGGTCATAAACGACGCCAGAGCCCATTGGGAGGACGTGGCGCACCAGGTGCCGCATGAGGCGCTGGGGCTTGATCGACGGGTGCGGTGCAATGCTGCGCTCAGGGTCGCGGGCCGGAGGCGCCTCAAAGAGGTCGCGGAACGGCTCGTCTTCACTTACTCGGCGGAACCCGCCCGCCTTCCACTTTCGAAGGTTCTCCGCAACCGTCCGCTCACTGATCGGCTTGCGGAACAAACCCCACGGCTCCCAAGTGGAGCGGGGCATCACAGATACGTCGGCGAACTCGACTTCGGCACCCTTGGGGCGGTCACCGCCTCGAAGTGTCTTGACCACGCGAATCAATTCGCCCCGCTTCTCAAGTCCCGATGTTTCGATCGACGCAAAGGTCGTCGATGAGACGAGGGGGTTCGAGGCAATCACCAAGTGCCCCCCAGGGACGAGGATTCGGCTCGCCTGATAGGCGAACGCCGCAAAAAACGTGGATAGACGCTCCCTGTCTGAAGCAGTGAGGACAGTGAAGCGTGGCAGAGGGGTTCGCTTGCTCCCATCGAAGCTCGGTGGGATTCGCCAAACGCCGCCTTTTCCAGCGCGAAGCTTGTCGTGCTCATCTTCGTCGAACTCGATCAGGCCGTATGGCGGATCAGTCACGATCGCGTGGATGGAGTTCTCTTCCCGGGCCGCCATCCACTGCAAGGCATCGGCCATCACAAGCTCTACGTCCTTGGATGGCCGAACCGATGGAAATCTTTGTTCCGTATCTTGAGCGCCGTCCGTCTTGCGGCGGCGGGGGGTGGCTGTCTTCATTCGAGTGCTTCCGTGTCGGTTGGCAGCCATGCGCGATCGCGCCCAAAGGGGTGCGGCACAGGGTCTAGGCTGAGCATGCAATGTCACTTACTTGGATAGGGCTTGTCAGCCTCGCGTTCCGAATCACTGGGCACGCATAAAAGGTCGCGCCCCCCCCCCCGGCGG
>NZ_JAPZQK010000028.1 GCF_027530345.1 Silanimonas sp.
ACATTGAACTTCTCTCGCAGCTAGTCGGCATTGCAGCCTTCCTTGTCTTCGCTGTGGCAGCCGTTTACGTGCGTCGCACGGGACATACGATCTTCACATCACGCCCAGTGGCGTGGGCGTATCTCGCCGGCATGTACGGACTTGCGATGCGGAGCTTCACAGCGCGGGCGGGCCGGATGTCTCGCGGCGAGAGAGTCTCGGCTTGGCGAGACCGGACTCGCCTCAGACCACCGTAGAACCAACCGCCTAACGTTGGAGCTAAGCGGCCACATCCATCGCGAAGCGATTGATGGGTCCGCTTGAGCGAGCTGTTGGGCGGTCGCTCCCGCGGGTGGGGGCATGGCCCGAACGGCCCGCCCGCGATTTGGGTTGGCGCCGGCGAACCGCCGCGGCCCAGGCCGGCAGCCCCGGCGGCGCGAAAGCGATGATGCCGCAGGACCGCCGTGAAGCAACAGGCCGGCATTTCGCGCCGACTGGGCAGCCGCACCGCAGCGCGGACGTTTGCTCCCCAGAGCGCCGGCCCGGAGCGAGGCGCTACAAACACCAATGAACATGCCGACTTGCGACGCCTAACGATCGAGCTAAGCGGCAGCTCCAATCGCGAAGCGATTGGACTGTCCGCTTGAGCGAGTTGTTAGGCTGTCGCTCACGCCGGATGCTGCATGGCCCGAACTGACAGCCCGCGAAATTGGTTGCTGCCTGCCAACCGACGATGCCCATGCCGGCAGACCAGGCGGCGCGAAAGCGATGATGCAACAGGAAAGCCGAGAAGCAACAGACCGGCATTTCGCGCCGACTGGGCAGCCGCGCCGCAGCGCGGACGATTGCTCCCAGGAAAGCCGGCCCGAAGCGAGGCGCAAAAAACCTCAATGGCCATGCCGACTTGCGACGCCTAACGCCTGAACTAAGCGGCCACATCAATCGCGAAGCGATTGATTGGTCCGCTTGAGTGAATAGTTAGGTTCACGTCGTTTTTGAAGCAAGAGCGCCGTACTTCTTTCGCAGGGCCACATCCGAAGCGGACAATGCACAAAGCGCGTCGGCAATTTCCGCGCGAATCAGAGCAACCGCCTCCTTGTCGTCTCTCGAACTAGCGTCGTTCAATCGCTTCTCAAGAGAAGCGAGAATGGACTCGCCTAGGGAAGAATAATTCAGCATGAAATGGCTCCCAGATCGCCGTTAAAACCTCATGACTCTTCGTCGCCGTACCGGCCCATGATCCACTTGCCAATTTTCGATCCGGCGTAATAGCTGGCAAGAGTGAGAACCAGAAAGATCAGCGGCTTTTCGCTGAGCCGCAGTTCAAACACGAATGATAGAACTGCGGGAACAAGAACTGATCCGATCATGACTGCGGCGCCTAGCCCGACACGACTAGCCCTGACCGGGTTCTCAAAGAAATACCTGATCAGCGCAATCAAGCTGCCGATGACAACCAGCGGAATGATCAATCCGCCTACACCCGAAAGGAAAAGCATCAACCCATCAAGGATCTTTCCAAGGGATTCAGTGATGGAAGAAAGCATGAACGGTGCGTCCTCAAACCTAACGCTCCGGTTCAGCGTCGAACCGCGCAGCGGGTCGTCCGCTGCAACCGGTTGTTAGCCGATCAGCCCATAAACATCTTTCATTCAACAAACGGCGAATCCAAGTCAGTCGCCAGCACCATCACATCGGGATCGGCATTAAATATGGCTATGAGATCACCATGTAACTTGACTGCCGCTTCGCGGACTCCCGTGTCGATGAACCGGAATTTCCGCCAACTCCAAACGCGGTCTTGACCTGCTCCATCTGTCACGTACAGATCCAGGTGCCCATCATTACACTCTCTCCCGTAGATGCACACGCCGAAGGTGCATGGGAACCCTGCCAACTCGACCCACCAACCCCAATCCTCGCAGCAGCAAAACGGTGCGTCGTACCCGTACTCCCGCAGCCTGCTGACCAGATACTCCGCGAGTGCTTTGCCATACATACCTTCGTTGACAAGTTCGTCAGCCTCGCCAGGAAGAATCGGAAATTTTGCGGAGCTGACGCGGATGAATGTCCCCATTTGGCCTCCACTAGGCTAACGTCCGGTGCTAAGCGGCGTGAGCATCGCCTCAGCACAAAATTTTCGCCGGATGGCGGGGCGAACGTCCGCTTGAGCACCTAGTTAGCGGGACGGCGCTGCCTGATGTTGCCTGGCCGACGCCCGCTCGAGTGCCCGACCCTCCCCTCATGCGACCCCGACGATGCCCCGCCGGGCGCCGAAGGCGGCGCAAAAGCACTCCAGAACCAGCAAGGCGACCGCACCGTCGCAAAAGCGTTTTGCGCCGCGTGCGGTCGCCTTGCTGTTCT
>NZ_JAPZQK010000027.1 GCF_027530345.1 Silanimonas sp.
GGACGTAGTCCTCCAACCGATCAGGGAGCAAAAGCCCTTGGGAGCGGTCGACGCCATCGACGAATCGCTTCATGCACATCACCAATCGACTGGTGTTGAGATCTTGCCAACGGAGAGAAGGTTTTCACACAGCCTCGGCCAGAATCGGCCGTTCAAGACTGGGGCTGATCGACAGCATCAATCGCGAGGCGACTGGTCTCTCCGCTTGAAGGAGCGGCTAGGCCGCATTGCTTGATTTGCGACTTCGACGCAGAGCATGTAGGCCAATGAGATACGCACCTGCTACGAAGTCAAATGCGAGGCAGAAGCCGCGCCACCAACTCGGAACGCCCGGATTGTCGACAACGTGAATGTGAAAGATGTCGTAAATCCCGTGGGCAAACAGCCCCACTGCAATCAAGAGCGGCCACCGCTTAGCTCCAACCACTGCAACAGCCAGGAAAACCAAAAAGACGAGTAGCTCGGAAAGAAACGCGCTGTTAGAGCCAGCAATTGCAGCGAATAGCATGTAGTACGACGCAATCACGATAAGGATGACCGAGTAGAAGCTGCGGTCTCGGTCAAAGCCGAGGGAGCTTGCCGAGAGCCCGACGCCTAACGCGAGCAAACCTCCGATCAGATACTCAATCAAAGCGGCACTCTCCCTTGCGGCATAACGCCTGAGTTACACCGCGCCGCGAAGCGGCGTAGGCTTGAATGAATTGTCAGCCCGCCGCCACATGACACAAATCACGGGTGAGCCTCTTTGAGGTTTGCGAGTGGGACCCACCCCGACTCCGAACTGTTGGGGTTCTCGCACCACACCCAGCCATTCAAAGTTCTTGTGCCGAGAAGTAAGTCTCCTAACTGCGCATTCAACTCTCTAGCTGTGTAGTCATCACGAGCGCGGCCGGTTGCTCCGTTAATGATTTCGATGATTTGTGCCGGAACCCAGCCGCCTTTTTGCCCTGGAGTTTCACAAAAAAACCAGTCGTCCCAACCCTCAAGGCCTTCATGTCTCTGACCGACGGAAAGAGGGGCCCCTTTCGTAAAGGTGATGGGTTCGGGGTATTCACTGGTGTGTTCTTGGATAACTCGGTACGTCTTGGCTTTCACATTTGAGTCCTGCGGGCTAACGCGTGAGCTAAGCGGCATCATCAATCGCTAAGCGATCGATGACGTCGCTTGAGGGAACTGTTTGGCGCAAAGCAACGCGCCAGACATCATCGGTTCAACCTGATGCTCTACTCGGCTTGATTAACGCGCCCGGACTGCGCAGCTGCGCAAGCTTCGCGGGCCGGCTGTCGGATGATGGCGACTTTCGCTAGCGAAGAAGACATACGCCTCCAAGCGATACATGGGCCGCCAAGAACAAGAACAGCATCAAGATGATGCGCAGTTAACGAAAACCGAGCATTGACGACTCCTTGCGTGATGGCGGGCGTTGCGCCTAAAGCTTGAAGGTTGTGGCGGCCTCTAGGCCGTCCTCGCCAACGAAAGGCGAGCAGCAAGAAAGAGAAACACTAGACCAAGGATCCCCTGCCCGTGGTGCTGAAGGCGCAGGACGTCGATGTGCAAGAAGCGAACCCAGGAGAGCAACAAGGACAACGTGAGGTTGTAGACAAGTGCCAACAACGAAAGCATGCCGCCCCAAGCCATGATTTGCGTGGATGGCGAGCCAATCTCTGGGACAACAAACTGTGGGATGAAGACTGAGAAAAAGAGCAGCGCTTTGGGGTTGAGCAAATTGTTTCCCAAGCCCACCATCAGAAGAGTAGGAATCGACGGCGCTGACTTAGGAGCGTTGTGGCACTGGGGCTCTCGCTGTCGGTGCCACGCCAGCAAGAGCCTTAGACCGAGGTATGCCAAGTACACCGCGCCGAGCAGGCGAACAATCGTTGCAACGAGGGGCCAAGTTTCCATGAGCGCACCGAGCCCAAAGGCAACGAGTAGCGTTTGGAGAATTCCGGCAAGGAAGATGCCTGCCGAGCACGCGACTCCGTAGCTGGCGCCCCTCGAAACAGATTGAGAGGCAATGAGCATAAAGTCTGGTCCGGGGACCACCAGCAGTGCGGCGACGGCTGCGAAAAAGATCGGTAGCGCGGAGGTGTCGATCATCTGCGCATTTGTTGCCTCTTTTGAATTTCGAGTGGGTGGCAGCCAGAATCGACCCAAGTCTGGGACCGTTACCTGAGGGAACGTGAGCGAGAAGCAGCTTTTTGAGGCCGCCCTTGGCGTGGCCGCGCCGTGGTACGTGAGCGGGACGGGTTT
>NZ_JAPZQK010000064.1 GCF_027530345.1 Silanimonas sp.
TTTTCAGGCCGCCAAGCGCAAGGCGCGTGGGTACGGCCGATTCGAAACCATGCGCACCGTGCTGTTCCTGATCGCCGGGAAGCTCGACTTCCGAGGCATCAATCCCCATGCCGCATAACCCACTCGGATTTCAAAAGAGCCGCTTTTTGGCAGTAGGGCCAAGGGCACAGCAAACAGCAATAGCGACTGGGATGTTTGCTGTTTCGTTGATCGTTGCGGTCAAGAGTGTTGGTACTCGACGTGGCACGACAAGGCCGTGACGTGGAAGGCAGAGTTCTGCTTGGCCTGTGACCTTCCGGAGAGCGACGTCCAGTTTTGTGCGCCCACTGGTGATGAAGTAAAGGACGGCTTGCTTGAGGCCAGCAAGGTCATCTATGTTCGCGGTGTATCCTTTGAGCGCACCTAACAGTTCGCTCAAGCGGACAGATCAATCGCTTCGCGATTGATGCTGCCGCTTAGCTCAGGCGTTAGGCAGGGATGCATGTTCGGACTGGGCAAATTCTTTCGTAAGGGCGCGGGCGTTGAGCGGCACTATGGGCCGGTGTACGTCCATGGTGAGCCAATGCGCTGCGTGGTGTGCCGCCACGGCGAGTTTTGGGAGCACAACGTCCAGCTCCATACGCCTGCGGCTTCATTCTTCAACGTAGAGTTCGTCAATCGCGTCGCTCACTGCGCGGTTTGTGCGAGCTGCGGCTACGTTCACTTCTTCATCCCCACGCATACGGCGCCGGCCGCTTCCGGTGAGGGCGGCTAGTCATGGGCGGCAATCCCTGCCTAACTACTCGCTCAAGCGGACCAATCAATCGCTTCGCGATTGATGTGGCCGCTTAGCTCAATCGTTAGGCAAGCGCATGTACCTCGTGATTCTCATCATCCTCTCGCTTGCCGTCGGGCTCGTCGTCAGCTCTTGGTTGCTTGCGCGTTGGTTTCTTCGCGGCGGGCAGTCGAGGCTTCGCCTCCTCTGGAGTGCGCACCTTGTTGCATCCGGGCTCTTTGGCGCTCTATCGGTTCTTTTTGGCGCGACGTACGAACTCTGGTTACCTCATCCGTTCGGGCACATAGCGCCGGCCTTTGCTATCGCGGCAATGGCGCTCTGGTTCGTGCTCGGCACGCTGCTTTGCCGCGCATTTCTCGACGTGTCTTGGCGTCATTGCCTTCGCAACAACCTGATTGCATTGTTTTGCTTCGCTGCTGGCTCCGTTGCTTGGTGGTTGAGGTACGAGCAGCAGCGTTCACTTGGGTTTGGCGGCGTTACCTGCGGCGACGCTTGCCTAACTACTCGCTCAAGCGGACCAATCAATCGCTTCGCGATTGATGTGGCCGCTTAGCTCAGGCGTTAGGGGCTTGTGCTCACGCAGCATCGAGGTCGGACGGGCTGGCTGGCGGGTGTTTGGCGGCAATCTGGCGGGTATCTGTCGTTGAAGTGACTAGCGTCGATTGGTTTCCTAATGCTCCACTAGTCGGCGGAGCAACAACATGGAAGAGCAGATGAAGATTGATGGGGCCAAGATCAGGAGGCTCAGGGATATCCAGGGCTGGTCACAAGAGCAGCTTGCGGAGGCCGCGGGCGTCAGCCTCCGGACTGTTCAGCGGGCCGAGGCTCAGGGCACAGCGTCCCGAGAGACGCGGGTCTGCCTAGCCGCAGCCTTAGGCATTGCTCACACCGAGCTCGATCTGCACGAGACAGATGCTCCGTCGGTCGGGTCGCGAGGTTCCGACTCGGGCGTTGCTCTTCAGGGGGCGGTCGTCCCTGTGCCCCGATTTGTGCGCGTCGTGTCCGGAGTAATGGCCCTGTTCGCTTTCGTGATGCTTCTGCTTGCAGTCCCATGGGTTCAGGCAGATCCATCATTGATTCACCTTGTATTTCTGGCTCCCTTGGCCGCAACACTTTGGGCGGCATATGTGGCCATTCGCGGGGGGGTTCCGCGCGCTCTGCTTTACAGTAAGTGGGCTCTTTATTGCCTCTTTTGAATTTCGAGTGGGTGGCAGCCAGAATCGACCCGAGTCTGGGACCGTTATCTGAGGCAACGTGAGCGAGAAGCAGCTTTTTGAGGCCGCCCTTGGCGTGGCCGCGCCGTGGTACGTGAGCGGGACGGGTTTC
>NZ_JAPZQK010000034.1 GCF_027530345.1 Silanimonas sp.
GGGTCTGTCAAACCAACTGTGTAACCGGGTTTCTCACAGGGCGGCCAGCGGCACGCGCTCGTCGCCGAACATCACCTGGAAGCTCTGTAGCGCTGGCTTCCAGTGGTGGATCATCTTCCAGTTCTTCGACGCTTCGCGGATCGCCAAGAACAGCGCCTTCAGCGCTGCGTCGTCGTTCGGGAAGATACGCCGGTTGCGCGTGTACTTGCGCATGACCATGTTCAACGACTCGATCGCATTCGTCGTGTAGATCACCTTGCGGATCTCCGGCAGGAACTGGAAGAACGGAATCACGTTGTCCCAGTTGCCTCGCCACAGCCGCACGATGGCCTTGTACTTCGTGCCCCAGTTTGCTTCGAAGGCGTCCAACTCGCGGGCCGCCTCGTCGGCGGTGGCCGACTGGTAGATCGCCTTCAGCGCCTCGACCACCGCCTTGCGGTCGGTGCTCGTCACGTAGCGCAGGCTGGCGCGAACCAGATGCACGATACACAGCTGCGTCAAGGTCTTCGGGAATACTGCGTTCACCGCCTCGGGCAAGCCTTTCAGCCCGTCCATGCTGGCGATGTAGATGTCCTGCACGCCGCGCTGCCGAAGCTCGGTCAGCACCGACAGCCAGAACTTCGCGCCCTCATTCTCCGCCAACCACAGGCCCAGAACCTCCTTCTCGCCGCGCAGGTTCACGCCCAGCACCACATGCGCGGACTTGTTGATCACCTGCTTGTTCTGCTGCACTTTCACCACGATCCCGTCCAGCCACACGATCGGGTAGATCGACTCCAGTGGCCGCGTCTGCCACAGCCGCGCTTCGTCCAGCACCGCATCCGTGATCTGCGCGATCACGCTGTGCGAGATGGTCACGCCGTACAGGTCCACCAGCGCCGATTCGATGTCGCGCGTGGTCATGCCCTTGGCGTACAGCACCAGGATCTTCTCCTCCATGCCGGCCAAGCGCAGCTGCCGCTTCGGCACCAGCTGAGGCTCGAAGGTGCCGTCACGGTCGCGTGGCGTCTCGATCTGCAGATCGCCCATCGCGCTCTGCACGGTCTTCCGGCTCTTGCCATTGCGCGGGTTGCCATTCGACTTGCCGTGCCGCTCGTGGCCCACGTGCGCCTGCATCTCGGCCTCGAGCGCCCGGTTGACCATGTGTTGCAGCATCTGTGAGTACAGACCCTCCAGCTCCTGCGGCGTCTTGTATCCCGCCGTCAGCTCGTCCAGCATCGCTTTCGATAACGCCATGTCGCTGCTCCTCGCGGGGTCACCCGCAGTCTCGCTCAAAGGGCAGTTACACAGTTGACGTTACAGACTC
>NZ_JAPZQK010000005.1 GCF_027530345.1 Silanimonas sp.
CGTAACCTCCCCCTGATCGTGGACACCTGAGAGATAGAGCTTTCTGGCATGTTTTCCCCGCCAGGAGGTTCCATGAAGAAGTCGAAGTTCACCGAAAGCCAAATCGTTGCGGTGCTGAAGCAGGGCGACGCCGGCGTGCCGGTCAAGGATCTGTGCCGACAGACCGGCATCAGCTCGGCCACGTACTACCAGTGGAAGTCGAAGTACGGCGGCATGGAGGCCTCCGATCTGCGGCGTGTTCGCGAGCTTGAGGCCGAGAACGCCAAGCTCAAGCGCATGTACGCAGAGCTCGCACTCGACGTTGCTGCGATGAAGGATCTGATCGCAAAAAAACTGTAGGGCCGGCGGAGAAGCGCGAGGCGGTGCGGTTCCTTGTCGAGGTTCACGCGCGGCCCCTGCGCCGGTCCTGCGAGATGGTCGATCTGTCGAAATCCGCGTGGTACGCGCCGCCGTTGGACTGGACGGTGCGCGACGCCGAGCTGATCGCGGCGCTGGCCCGACTGGTCGAGCAGAAACCGACGCGCGGCTTCGGCAAGTGCTGCCAGCTGCTCGAGAAGACTCATCCGCACTGGAACCCCAAGCGAATCTACCGGGTGTACTGCGCCATGAAACTCAATCTGCGACGCGCCGCCAAGCGTCGCCTGCCGAAGCGCGAACGCGTTCCGCTTTACGTGCCGGAGCATCCCGACACCGTGTGGTCGGCGGATTTCATGCTCGATGCGCTGGCATGCGGCCGCAGCTTCCGCACCTTCAACATCACCGACGACTTCAATCGCGAGATCATCCACATCGAGGTCGACACGTCGATCACGTCGCAGCGGCTGGTGCGCATCTTCGAACGCATCCGCCAGGAGCGGCCACTGCCGCAGGTGCTGCGCACCGACAACGGTCCGGAGTTCCTGGGCGAGGTCTTCGTCGAGTGGGCGAAGCAGGCCGGCATGGCGATCCAGTACATCCAGCCGGGCAAGCCTAACCAGAACGCCTACATCGAACGCTTCAACCGCACTTATCGAGAGGAGGTGCTCGACCAGTACCTGTTCGCTCGGCTGGATGACGTCCGCGAAGCCACGTGGCGCTTCCTGATCGACTACAACGAGCACCGCCCCCACGACGCCCTTGGCGGCATGACGCCCGCCGAGTTCCGAAATCACCACGAGGCCAGAAGCTCTACTTTCGAACTGTCCGCTTGACGGGGGAGGTTACGCCCGCGCCCGCCCGGAACTGCTCCCGACTACTCGACGGTGGTTCCTGAGTGCGACGTGCTGCCGACCGGCGCGGGCAGGCCGATAGTCTGGCTGCTAGGTGTCTCGCACTTGCCGAGACCGAACTCGCCTCAGCCCACCTGAAACACCGGCGCCTAACGCCTGAACTAAGCGGCCACATCAATCGCGAAGCGATTGATTGGTCCGCTTAAGTGGGTCTGTCAAACCAACTGTGTAACCGGGTTTCTCACAGGGCGGCCAGCGGCACGCGCTCGTCGCCGAACATCACCTGGAAGCTCTGTAGCGCTGGCTTCCAGTGGTGGATCATCTTCCAGTTCTTCGACGCTTCGCG
>NZ_JAPZQK010000031.1 GCF_027530345.1 Silanimonas sp.
GGGGCTGTCTGAATTTTTGTGTGTGAGGCGGTTTTCCGAATGTGTCCTCGTTCCGCTCAGCGCGGCGCGAGGGTGAAGCGGTCTTCGTACAGTATCGCGAACTGGTTCATCGCTGATTTCCATTCCCTGCTTGCTCTGCTCCAGTCGGCGGTGATGTTGCGCAGGGCCAACCAGATCAGCTTGGTCGCGGCCTCGTCGCTCGGGAAGTGCCCGCGGCTCTTGATGATCTTGCGCAGCCGCGAATGCACGCTCTCGATGGCGTTCGTCGTATAAATGATCCGCCGAACCTCGGGCGGGAACGCGAAGAACGGAATCACCCGGCTCCAGGCCCGCCGCCAGGCCGCCACCACGGTCGGGAAGCGTTGGCCCCAAGGGCCTTCCTCAAACGCGTCCAGAGCGCTCTCGGCAGCCTCCGCGCTTGGCGCCGTGTAGATCGGCTTGATTGCCCCGGCCAGCGCCTTGCGGTCCTTCCAGCTCGCGTAGTCGAGGCTGTTGCGGATCAGATGAACGATGCAGGTCTGCAGCGTCGTCGCCGGAAACACGGCTTCCAAGGCCTCTGGCAGGCCCTTCAGGCCGTCGGCCACACCAATCAGGATGTCCTGCGTGCCGCGCGTCTTCAGGTCGTTGAAGACCTTCATCCAGAACTTGGCGCCCTCCGTGTTCTCGATCCACAGGCCCAGGATGTCGCGGGTGCCGTCCGGCAGCACGCCCAAGGCCAGATACACCGCCTTGTTCCGCACCACGCCCTCCTCGCGGATCTTCACCCGCAGGGCGTCAAAGAACACCACGGGGTACATCGGCTCCAGCGGCCGGGACTGCCAAGCACCGACCTCGGCCATCACCTCGTCCGTCACCGCACTGATGAACTCCGGCGACACCTCGACCGCGTACATCTCGGCCAGATGCCCTTGGATCTCCCGCACCGACATCCCGCGGGCGTACATCGAGATGATCCGGTCGTCGAAGCCGGCGAAGCGGCGCTCGTGCTTCGGGATCAACTGGGGCTCGAAGCTGCCGGCGCGATCGCGCGGTACGTCAATGCGCAGCGGTCCCTCGTCGGTCAGCACGGTCTTGCCGCTGCGGCCGTTGCGGTGGTTTCCGCGACCGCCCTCGGGGCTGGCCAGATGCACGCCCAGCTCGGCGCCCAGGGCGCGTTCGATGACCGCCTTCTTGAGCTTCTGGAACACCGCCTCGACGCCAGCAGCGTCCATCGGACCGGGAATCAGCTTCTCAAGCAGCTCGTCGGGGAGAATGGATTCCGGCTTCGCCGCCGGCGGGGTTTTCTTGCGTGGCATGGGGGCTCCTGAACATCGTCATGGTAGGCCCCTCACACAAAAATCCTGACACCCTCC
>NZ_JAPZQK010000054.1 GCF_027530345.1 Silanimonas sp.
GTTAGGCGCAGCCCCAAAAGTTCGCAAGGAGTTTCAAGTGTTCGCACTGAATGCGCTCATCATTCTCACCTTTCTCGTTGTGATTCCGGTGCTCATTGGGCTCGCCATTTGGTGGGCTGTGAGGGCAAACACTGGTCCAACTGCTCGGCTTGCAAAGCTTGATCAGCTGCGCGATTCCGGAACCATCACACCAGCCGAGTATGAGCGGCAACGTGCATCCATCATTTCGGGCGTTTAGTCTTGCGCCTAACAGTTCACTCAAGCGGACCAATCAATCGCTTCGCGATTGATGTGGCCACTTAGTTCAGACGTTAGAGGTTTGGCGATTCCGTGAAGTTCGATCCAGTCCTAGTCATAGCGACCATAGCCTCAACGGCTATCGCGGCCTGGTTGGTCCCAAGCCTGTGGCGCTCGAACGATCACTGGGTCATTAGGGCATCGCTCACGCTGATCGCGTTCATTCCTGTGTTCGGTCCGGTCATGGTTCTGTTTCATCGCATCACTCCGCCAGTTCAGCCGGTGGCGCTTCAGGACCGCGATGGCAAGAGAACCGATGTCATGGATCGATGGCGCCATGTCATGGATGCAAAGAGCCCCGTGCGCAGGTTCAGGCTGTGGTGGTGGCGCATCAATGATCGGGATAACCTCTAACTATTCGCTCAAGCGGACCAATCAATCGCTTCGCGATTGATGTGGCCGCTTAGTTCCAGCGTTAGCAGTCACGTGAAGAGGAATTCCGCTTTGCCAGAACTGAAGAAGCAGTCTCAGGTTCCTAGTCAAGAAGATTTCGCGCGCGCGAAATCCAAATCACGTCAGTTCGATGAGATAGCGGGTCGCGTGCGAGAAGCCGTACTGGATGAGTTCCGAGAGCGCGCCCCAATTTCAAGCGTATGGCTATTCCCAGGCCAAGATGGCGATCTCAACGGATATGTCTTTTACTTCGCGACTTCAGATGTTGCTGACAGCCTTGAAAGTGGATTGTCTGATGAGATCGAGAAGGCCTTGGTTCGTAAGTCCAAGGAGTTGATTGGCTCGGGTTGTTCGGTCATCTTCGATTCGCATGAAAGCGTAGTGAGGAAGTGCAATGGCAACTACTTTCAGTATCTTCGCTAGTCACGTGACTGCTAACTACTCACTCAAGCGGACCAATCAATCGCTTCGCGATTGATGTGGCCACTTAGTTCAAGCGTTAGGTTTCAGCAGTAGGAGAGGCCGAGGTGGATCAGCAAAACAGTGAGTTTCTCGTAGGTTGGGGCACGCTCATGCTCATCAACGCAGGTCTGGCCCAAGGCAAGGGGCGAAGCGGGCTCAACTGGTTCCTCCTGTCGATCTTCCTCGGGCCTGTCGCTACGTTCTTCATCGTGGTTTTCGATCCCGTTGCTCCGTCGCAACCGGGGGAGAAAACCTAACTACTCGCTCAAGCGGACCAATCAATCGCTTCGCGATTGATGTGGCCGCTTAGTTCGATCGTTAGGCCCTTTGGGCCGAGGTCTGTGGTCCATTCCGCCTGCGCCGTTGAGCACCTCGCGACCGGCCGCTGAGGCGGGCGGCGCTCTGGCAGCCGCCAAGCGCCGCGCTGTTCCTCGGTGAGGCTCCTCGCAGGCGCAGGCACGAGCCTCCTCGCGGGCATCAGCCAGGCATCCGGCGAGGTTGATCTCGGCAAGTGCGGGGCAGGGGTTGTCGCTCCGTAGGTCAGGCTGTAGCGTTCTGGCCTAACTATTCGCTCAAGCGGACAGATCAATCGCTTCGCGATTGATGCTGCCGCTTAGCTCAGACGTTAGGCG
>NZ_JAPZQK010000007.1 GCF_027530345.1 Silanimonas sp.
ATCCGCGAAGCGTCGAAGAACTGGAAGATGATCCACCACTGGAAGCCAGCGCTACAGAGCTTCCAGGTGATGTTCGGCGACGAGCGCGTGCCGCTGGCCGCCCTGTGAGAAACCCGGTTACACAGTTGGTTTGACAGACCCGCATGGACGTCCACGGTTAGCGGAGTAAAGACCGTCATTTCGGAGACCCCGGTATACAGCACTAGCGGCGCCGGACTTGCTGGCTTCGGAGACCGAGTGCAACAGTTCGTTGACTTGATTGGCGAAGCCACCGGGGTCGGTGAGTTAGATCGCCTAACCTTGCTTAAGGTACGCCCCGCTCTTGCTAGAAACTCTGCAGAGACAGTAACTACCAAAAGGGCGTGGTGTGAGCAGTGCTTCCGAGATGACCTCGCATCTTCTGGGTTTGTTTATGACCGGCTGATCTGGACTCTCTGGGGAATGAGTCGATGTCCTTCCCATCGACTGAAGCTAAGGACGATGTGTCCGCACTGCGATTCCGTCCAGCCCTTCCATCATCGGCATGGAAACCCTTTGCTCTGCTTTCGCTGCAGCAAAGAGTTGATTGGAGGCACAGATAAAAAGAACTTCGCACCCAACCCAACTGATGCAGAGGACAGCTGCCTGCAATTGGCTGGCGCATTGGCTCGGGGCGAGATCAGAGAACTAGGAGACGGCAATAGCCTTCTGCGCTTCGAGGAAAGCCTTGCCCTCATCAAAGGACCACTCCAGCCCCAGTCATGGTCCAGTGGAAAGATCAGAAAGCCAACCACTAGACCGACGCTTCGCACATATGTCTCTACGTGCATCGAACACTCAGTTTCGATCATTGACCTAATAAACAATCCGCATGAGGCAGCCATCCGTGCCGGGCAGTCCTTTTTCTCTTCCAAGTCCATCTTCGCGGAAGCCCGGATCCGACATCCGCATGACGTTCTTCGCCAAGTTACAGAGGCTATTGCTCTACAGCTTGCGACTCCAAGGACACAACAAATTCCGCGCCTTCGTGATTTTGCACACGAGCATGGGGTTTCGGAAGGATACGTTCGGTATCACCTAGAGGCCGAAGTTAAGTCTTATCAGTCCCACCGTCTCGCGGCATCTGTTCACCTAACGAAACAGAAGTTGAGGCGGGCCAAAGAGCTAGCAGATGCATTCGTCGCCGCAGACTTGAACCTCGTAAACACCGGAAAGGAGCTTGAAGCGCGAATTGTCAGGGAAGCGCCTTGCACGGTACCTATTGCTCGAAAAGCACTAACTGAGGCACTCCGCCTAAGGACGATCGGATCCGCGCTGCAGCTGTCGGGACCTAGCCCCAGCGTCACAAGTCAGAACGCCGGCGGGACGGAAGGCACTGAACTGCCACCACGCAAGCAGGGACGGGGACGACACGATGAGAAAACTCGCACCGAGGCTGTGAGAGAGGTTATGCGGCTCGAAGAAAACATGGTTTCCCGCCGAACGGCGCTCAACCATGTTGCTCAGATCTTGGGTTGCGGCTTCAGTACGCTCCGCTATTGGGTGCTCGAAGAAGAGATTCGACAAGGAAAGAGGTCGGGACCAATCACCGACACGAGGTTGGCGAGGAGAATCAGAAAATTCGAGGTCAAGACGTGGAGGCTGCGTTCGACGAGTGAGCGCTCAACGCCCTATCTCCTTGCGGCTAAGCACCGCTTCTTCGGATTCCGATTGAGCTGATCGGTAGCCCACTGGAGGGCTGGCGACGACCATGATACTGATCGCTCCGCAGGTCGACCTTCGGTCGAGGCTGTGTGGAAACTTCTCGCCGACGCGCTGGCGTCGGGAGCGAAGGGCGTTCGCGCTGCTACGGATGAGTAAAAAATGGAATGCGTCAGGCCGCGATCGCCCGGGTCATGCCGTGCACGCCCATGATCTTGATCATCCGCTTCATGTTGTAGGCCAACACGGCCAAGCTGACCTCGGTTTTGACCCTGGGCAGCGTCTTCGTCAGCAATGGCGCG
>NZ_JAPZQK010000037.1 GCF_027530345.1 Silanimonas sp.
TGGGCGAGCGGCCAGAAGGGGCGGCGCGGTCGTTTCGACCCCGAGGCGTTCGACGAGCAGAAGGTCAAGTTCGCCAATCCGGCGCCGCGGCTGAAGCGGCTGCTGGCGTACATCGCCTCTCAGCGACGCTGACCTCGCCGCCAGCATATGAAAGCTCGCTTTAATATTTTCGAGATAAAGTAAAGCGTGCTTTAGTGTGATTTCGGAAATCAAAGCGCGCTTTCAATGACCCGGACCACCGGCACCGAAGCCATCACGACCACGCTGGGCGAGTCCGTCCGCGCCTTCGTGCCCCGACCCTTGCCTCCAACGGAACCGCCGCTCGCCTCAGCGTCCTTCGCCGAACTGAACCGGCAGGCTGAACTGGCTCTGGCGCGTCTGGCGGGTGTGTCGGGTCTGGTCCCGTCGGTGGACTGGCTGCTTTACAGCGCCATCCGGAAGGAGGCGCTGCTGACCTCGCAGATCGAGGGCACCCAGGCGACCCTCACCGACCTGTTCGACGACGAGGCGGGCCTGAAGCTCAGAAACACCGACGACGTCGAGGAAGTCACCAACTACCTCCGCGCGTTTCGTTGGGTCCGAGGGCAACTGCGCGACCCGCAGGGATTGCCCATCAGTGTCCGTCTCCTGTGTGAGGCCCACCGGCTGCTTCTGGGTGGTGCGCGCGGTGCTGGCAAGCAGCCCGGCGAGCTTCGGCGTTCGCAGAATTGGATTGGCGGTACGCGCCTCGGCAACGCGGCCTTCGTGCCACCGCCGCCCCAGCAGGTGGGTGATCTGCTGTCGGATCTCGAGCGTTTCATCCATGTTGCCGACCCCGAGCTGTCACCGCTGGTCCGGATTGCGTTGATCCATGCCCAGTTCGAAACCATCCATCCCTTCCTGGATGGCAAAGGTCGTATCGGACGTCTGCTGATCGCAGCGCTCATGGAGCAGTGGGGCCTGCTGGCCGAGCCGCTGATGTACCTGAGCGGCTACCTCAAGCAGCATCAGGCGGAGTACTACCGACGCCTGTCCGCCATCGGCAGCGAGGGCGACTGGGAGGGATGGGTTGCCTTCTTCCTCGACGGTGTCGTGGCGGCTTCCGGCGATGCCGAGCGCAGCATCATCGATTTGGCCAGCCTGATCACGGCCGATCGCAAGCGGTTGCTGGAGTCCCCGAAGGCGGGGCCGATCAGCTATCGATTGTTCGAGTTGCTGCCGATGATGCCGCGCTTCAGTGTCGAGCACGTTCGCCAGCGGTTGGAGACGACGTTTCCAACGTCCAGCGCCGCCGTGAAGCTGCTTGAGGATCTCGGCATCCTCACCGAGCTGACCGGGCAGAAGAAGAACCGTGTCTACAGCTACCAGGCCTATATCGCGCTGCTCTCCCGGTGAGGCAACGACGAGGCCTTTACTCAGATTGATGGGTCGGCAGGCCGCTTGTCGAAGGTCGAGAATCGATTGCAATCGGCGTTGGCGTCCAGCGTCGCTCACGGCCGCGAAAGCTCCGGAGCGCGTGTTGCATCGACTTGGGCATAATGCAACCTATCGCCATCGTTGAACTTTCAAGGCTTCCGAAGCCGTTGGTCGGGGGTTCGAATCTCTCCAGGCGCGCCATTTCCCTCTGGGACGAATTGGGGACAGATCTGGGACAGCGCCAATTTCCCGCAGGTGCCGGAATGAGTAAAGGCGCGGCAATGCCCGAATCCCCGACCAAGCATTCTTCCCCCGCGTGGACCTTCGCGAAGCGCTTCCGTCGCGGTGCCTTCGGCTGGAAGTCGGATATCGCCTTGCGGCGTCTCGGCGAGGCCGAGGCGGAGATCCTCGCGGTCCAGCGCCATGACCCGGCGCTCGCCGCTGAAGGCGCTGTCCGCCTGCTTGAGAAGATCTCCCCCGCTTTCGAGAACGTCGACGATTCCTCCGGCCGGCTCCAGGCCGAGCTGCGTGGGGTGTTCGAGGACTTCGCGCGCCTGATCGGTTCGGTCGACGTCGCCTGCAAGACCCGCGATCGCTGGCTGGAGCGCCTGTGGCAGGCGATCCTCGATGACGAGATGCCGTGGATCGAGGGCTTGGGCGACCACTGGGGCACCTTGTGCGGTAGCCCCGAAGTCGCCTCGTCGTGGGCGGACCGCTTCCTCCCGGATCTGCGGGCGTCCTGGTCGTCGCGAGCCAAGGGCGACGCCTGGTTCCCCGGGACGGATGCCTGCCTGTCCAGCCTCTATGCCGCCGGTCGGCATGCCGAGCTGTTGACCTTGCTGGAGTCCCCGCACACCCACAGTTGGTGGGACTACCTCCAGTGGGGCGTGAAGGCTCTGCTCGACCAAGGCCAGAAAGAAGCTGCCCTCGCGATGGCGGAGCGCGCCTACGCGGGTGGCCGCTATCGGCACGCCATCGCCGAGGCCTGCGAGTCGATCCTGCTGGACCTAGGCGATCGCGAGCGCGCCTATCGGCAATACGCGATGGAAGCCCATCAGCGGCACACGAACCTCGCCACGCTGAAGTCCTTGGCGGCCCGTTACCCCGAGAAGGACAAGGCCACACTCGTCGCGGATCTGGTGGAAGCCCACCCCGGCAGCGAAGGCAAGTGGTTCGCCGCCGCGAAGAGTGCGGGCCTCTACGACGTGGCGCTGCGGCTGGCCGCCAGCAGCCCGACCGATCCGAAGACCTTGGCGCGGGCGGCTCGTGATTTCGCCCAGAAGCAACCCGGGTTCGCCTTGGAGGCTGGCCTGCTCGCCCTTGGTTGGATTGCCAAAGGCTATGGCTACGAGATCGATGCGTTCGATGTCGCCATGGCATGGCGGGCCTGCCAAGCGGCGGCGGCGGCGGCCGGCGTCAGCGACGATGCGCTACGGAAGCGCGTCGAGGCGCTGTGTGCTGGATCGACCAAGGCCGAACGCTTCGTTCGCGCGGGTGTCGGGCTTCCTCTCGCAGCACGCTGATCGTTGCAGCGGCCTCGCGCTGGTTACGCCAGCGTGGCGCGACTCAAAGAAAGCAGCCTCCGGAGATGCAGGGACAGTTCAACTTTCAAGGCGTCCCAAAGCCGGGTCGGGGGTTCGAATCCCTCCGGGCGCGCCAATTCCTGAAGCGAACACGAAGGCGTGCATCGACAGCGCGCCATGCCGGCAGCCGCCCTACAGCCGTTCCACGTTGCCCAGCTCGCCTGCCGCCATGTCGAATTCGTAAAGGTTGTGCGTGAGGCTGGCCGAGCCGACCACCAGCACGCCGTCCTCGCGCAGCGGTCGAAGCGCGGCGCCCAGCGCGGCGGCGGTGCGCGCATCGAGGTTGGCGGGCATCGAGCGCTGCACCATCGGCACGTCGGCCTGCGGGTAGAGATGCCGCATCGGCACCCAGGCGCCGTGGTCGAAGCCGCCGAAATCGTGGATCGTTCGCGGTGCGCTCGCGCCGGTGAGCCACAGGCCGCGCGTCATCCAATGCGGCGAGATCAGGGCGGGAACGCAGTGTTGCCGCGCCCCGCCTTGGCCCGGCGGTTTACTCGGTGATGGTGAAGCTGCCGGTCTCGCAGAGGTCCTCGGCGGCCACCGTGGTCTCGCTGCCGTCGTCGAACACGAACTTCATGTCGTACGCGCACTGCGTGCGGCCGTCGGCGATGGTGATGCTCACGCTCTCGCCCGCGCCCAGCACGTCTGCCCCGAGGATGTCCTCTTCCCAATCCCCCACGTCGGCTGGCGACGCGTAGAACTCCGTGAGCACGCCGGAGGTGTCGTTGGTCAGTTCGAACTCGAGGTCCTCGGCCGCGACGCTTCCGGCGAACGCGAGGCCAAGCAGGGCAATGAGCAGGGAGGAGGGGCGGGCAAGGCGCATATGGGGTTCCTTGGTAGGCCCCAGGCTTTCGGGGCCCGTGTACCCTACCTCTTGCGCCGTTCCGTGGGGGTTTCCCATGCTGCTTTCCAGTGTCGATGGCACGCTGCTCTTCCTGTCGGTCGACGTCGTCGGCTCGACGCCCTTCAAGCAGGCGCATGCGGCCGATTCCGGCTGGATCCCGCCCTTCGCCCGCCTGTTCCGCGAGTTCCCGCTCGTGTTCACCGGCGAGATCGGCATGGCCTTCGCCGATGCGGAGGAGTTGGTGCCCTTCGGCGTGTGGAAGGTGATCGGCGACGAGATCGTCTTCGTGGCTGCGCCGCGCACGCGGCAGGACGCCCAGCGCGTGCTGCGCGGTTTCGCCGCCGCCGTGGCGCGCTACAGCGGCACGCTCGAAGCCGACTACGGCCTGAAGCTGCGCGGCATCGCCTGGAGCGCCGATGTCTCCGGCCGCAACATGAAGGTGGAGATCCCCGAGATGTCCGGCGGCCCCGAGGGCGGGGTGTACGTCGACGTGCTCGGCCCCGACATCGACTTCGGCTTCCGCCTCGGCAGCCATGCCGAAGGGGCCGAAGTGGCGCTCTCGTATCCGCTGGCCTTGCTGATGCTGGAGCTCGGCGACACCGAGGCCGTGCGCTGGCTGGGCCTCGGCGTGCTGAAAGGCGTGCTCGGCGGCCGCGCGCTGCCGCTCTTCCTGCTGCGCCACGACCGCGCGCCGCGCGGGCTGGCCGTGACCGCCGCGCAGATGAACGCGCATGTCGATGAATTCCTCGCCGACCTCGGCGAATTGCGCCCGCAGGCGCCGCCGCGGGTGACCCTGCCCGACGAAGCGGGCGCCTGAGCATGGCGCATCGTTCGCCGCGCGAGGGCGCCACGCCGGCCCTCGACCGCGCCACCTTGGCCGCGCTGCTGGCCAAGCACGCGCCGGGCCGCTACCGCATCCGTCCGCTGTTCGAGGCCGTGGTGGTGTTCGTGGCGGTAATGCTGGCCACCTTCATCACCGTCAGCTTCATCCACCTGCGCGCGCTCGAGGCGCAGAAGCAGGAAATCCGCCAGGGCCTGCTGCGCACCGCGAACGTGCTCTCCACGCTGGTGGACGTGCAAGCGCATCGCGGCTTCGACCGCGTCGAGATCGAAACCACGCCGGGCTTCATCGCTGCCGAGCAGCTGCTGATCCGCGCCAAGCAGGCCGACCGGCAGATCGCCTTCCTCTACACCGCCGTGCTCGATGGCGACACCGTGCGCTTCGTGCTCGATGCCACCCTTCCGCCGCTCGCCGGCGAAGAGGACACGCGCGTGGCCCTGCTTCAGGCCTACGACGACCCGCCCGCGGAAATCGTCGAAGCCCTGCGCAGCGGTGAAACCCGCGCCAGCGCCGAGCCCTACACCGACGAGTGGGGAAGCTTCGTCAGCGCCTACGTGCCGCTGCGCGACGCGAACGGCCAGGCCATCGGCGTGCTCGGGCTCGACCTTGAAGTGTCGGCGTACCTGGCTCGCCTCGAACCCATCGAGCGCGCCACCCGGCGCGCGCTGGTCACCGCCTTCTTCATCGCCTTCCTGATGGGCTCGGCGGTGTGGTTCCTGCGCCGCTTCATCCTCGTGCTGCACCACCGGCGCAACGCGCTCTACGACGACCTGCAGGCCATGCAGGCGCGGCTCGACGCCGGCCACGACGACGCCACGGGCCCCTCGGCATGAGCGACGCCTCGCAGCGGGCGGCGATCGCGGCGGCGCTGATCGTCCTCGCCAGCCTGCTGCAGGCCATCTCCGTCGGCATCAATGCGGTGATCTTCCCGACCGCGTTGGAAGGCTATGGCATCGACAAAAGCGTGATCGGCGTGGTGATGGCGGTCGAGTTCGTCTCGGTCTTCATCGTCAGCGGGGCGCTGGGCCGTTTGCTGGGCCTGGCCAGCCTGTACAGCTGGCTGCTCGTTTCCACCGCCATCCGCCTGCCGGCCCTGCTGCTGCTCACGTATGTGGTCGATGTGCCGCACTGGCTGCTGTTCGTGGCGCTGCACGGCTTGGGCAACGTGCTGTTCGGCACCCTGCTGCAGACCTGGATCAACAGCATTCCCTTCGAACGCGCGCGCGGCCTGTCGATTGCGATGTACGGCACCGCCATCTCGGTGGGCCTGGCGCTGGGCCCGGTGCTGGTGAACCAGCTCGACACCGTGGGCGCGCTGCTGATGCCCAGCCTGCAAGCCATCGATGCGCTGGCCGACACCCACCTCGGCCTGCACCCGGACGAACTGGTGACCGAAACGACGCGCATCGCGCTGATGCTGAGCGCCATGCTGAGCACCCTCGCCGCGCTGCCGCTGCTGCTGGGCCGCGTGCTCGCGCCGCGTTTCGAGCGGCCGGGGCAAGGCCGCCTGCTGCCCACGCTGCGGCAGGCGCCGGCCGCGATGTTCGCGCTGGCGCTCACCGGCGCCACCATCCTCGGCCTGCAGGGTTTCATCACCCTGTACGGCATGAACAACGGCCTCGCCTTCGAGCAGGCGGCCCTACTGCTCTCGGCCTTCATGCTCGGCGCCATCGCGCTGGAGATGCCGGTGGCCTGGGTGTCGGACCACTTCGACCGCCGCTACGTGATGATGGCCCTCGTGCTGCTCTCGCTGGTGGCCGCCGTGGGCCTGCCCATGGCCATCTACGACCTGTGGCTGGCGCGCGGCCTGCTGTTCGTGTGGGGCGGCGTGATGGGCGGCCTGTATTCGATCTGCCTGACGGTGATCGCCGAGCGCTTCGAGGGCGACGCGCAGGTGGCGGCCAATGGCATGGCCTCGATCATGGAGGCGCTGGGCGGCATCTTCGGCATCCTCGCCATCGGCGTGGCCATGCAGGCCTTCCAGGTGGATGGTTTGCCCTATGTGCTGATGTTCGCCTGCGTGCTGTATTTCACCTTCGCGCTCACGCGCTACCCCATCCGCTGAAACCCCGAACCCGCCGAGGCCCCCGATGATCAAGCCGCAAGACGCCGTCGGCGAGAACCCGCACTACCAGACCATGCTGGACATCGGCTTCCCCGCGAAGCGCGAGGACTGGCGCGACGAGCAGGCCGTGTACAAGGACGGCAAGCTCACCATCGCCGGCCACCCGGTGATGGAGGACTGGGAAGACAACTACATGAAGGCCCTGGCCGACGTGGCCGCGCGCGGCGGCGGCCGCGTGCTGGAGCTCGGCTTCGGCATGGGCATCTCGGCCGGCCACGTGCAGGCGCACCCGCTGCGCGAGCACGTGATCATCGAAGCGAACGCCGGCGTGTTCGAGCGCCTGCAGGCCTTCGCCGCCGAGCACCCGAACGTGACCCCGATGTTCGGCTTCTGGCAGGAGGTGACCGCACAACTGGAGCCCGGCAGCTTCGACGGCATCCTGTTCGACACCTACCCCACGCAGGGCGAGGAGGTGGCCGCGCACTGGTTCTTCTTCGCCGAGGCGCACCGCCTGCTCAAGCCCGGCGGCGTGTTCACCTATTTCTCGGATGAAGTGCGCGACTTCTCACCGCGGCATCGGCAGGCGCTGGCGGATGCGGGGTTCACCGACGTCGTCGCGGAAGTGTGCGAGGTCGATACGCCGGGAGAGTGCTTGTACTGGAAGGACAAGACCATCGTGGTGCCGATTTGTACGAAGCGGTGATGGCTACGGTGAGGGTTCTTTGATTCTTCAGACGTAATGTCGTGAAGAATGAAGTGATCACAAGAGATCTGCGCTTCGAAGCGCTTCAGAGGCCTTCTGTTTGACGAGTGACAGAGGCATCGGCAATCTGATAATTGCAGCCTGCGCTTTAGTGCAGAGGCTGAGAAATGCGCTGCTCCGAATCAATGCCACCTGCTTGACTCAAGAGAACGCCCCGCCTGATGCGTTCATTGCTTTCCGCCTGACCTCAACACACCTAAAAGATGCCAAACGAAATGAACATTAAGAGCATCAGCGGATTTCTTGATGCCGCCAAGAAGACGGCAGCAAAGAAAACATATACCGGTCGCTTTACGTGCCCGGATGTGCAGTGGACTGGGACGGGCTCAGACCTGATGGCAACCTTTACGATCACGGGCGAAGAGCTCGCCGACGCTGCTGAGTCCGGGCTGATCTGGACGGACCAGGACGTTCAACGCGGAATTGTCCCTGGAGTCGATCCCCTACCTTCTCGGGAGATTTCTCTTCAAGCTGGGTATCCGGACCGTCGGAAGTATGTTTTCAATGAAGCCAATGCCGATGAGATGGTTGAGAAGCTTCTCTCCGGCGACAAGCTATTTCTGAATCCACTCATCTGGAACCTTCGACCAGGCACCTTCGAAGCATTTTGGGACGAGTGTTCAGCAAGCATTTTCATCTACGCGGGGCGCGTTTACTTGCCTGACTCTCACCATCGCCATCAAGCGATCCTGAAGGCAACTCGCTTGTGGCGGGACGCTCCAAGAGACTATCCAAAGTTCAAGGGCGATAAGCAGTTCAAGGTTGAGCTTTACTTCCTCACGAAGGAAGACGAGGGCAACTATTTCTTTGACAAAAACAACAGGTCGGCGCCTACAGCAAAGTCGAAGGGATATGACCTCACTACGACAGACGACCTTTCGTTGCTTGCAAAGCTCGCAATCGATCGATCGAAAGCGCTTGCCGGCAATGTCAACAGGGTTACTGATCGACTGACTGCAGGTAATCGTCAGGTCGTAACGCTATCTACGTTGCGCGAGATGATGAAGAGCTTTTCGCCGGAGCCAACGGTTGACGCGTCGGAGTTGGAGGGTATGGCGCTTGTAGCTGCGAACTTCTACGACCGGCTCGCTGCGATCCGTCATGAGCTTGCACATCTTCAGTTGACCGAGCGCAGGCGCGTACGAGATGAGTTGATTGTGGATTCGGCGGTCATGATGCATGGGTATGCGTCACTCATGCGCCAATACAACGAAGACTTGGCCAAGAAGGGGCAGGTTGCCGCAAACAAGGATTGGGATCGCAGACTTGCGATGCTTAGCGCCGTTCCAAGCTATCGGTTTGGGAGGTGGTCTGGCGACCTTTTCAGCAAGGCAAATCCGCTTTGGCAAGAAGTCGGAGTGGTAAAGCCGGGAAGTTCGGGTGACCGGCTGACGGTTGTGAACACCGGCGGCGCTCGCAGCGAGTGTGGGCGAATACTCAGGCAGTTGATCGCGCTTGAGCGGCGTCCGGAAGACCTCGGCTTTCTGTCTGCTAGGTAGGCTTCGATATGCCCAATCGAGAGTCTCTCCTTGCGGGTCGAAACAATCAGCCGCTTTCTGATGGGGACATTCGCCGCGTTTTCAACACCTTTCTTGGCCTTGATCCAACCTTGGTAGTGCGCTACGTGCCGGGCGGTCGAACTGTGTTTCGAGTTCCTGCGGCTGACCCGGATGGTGGCGACTGCGAGGTTACATTTGGGGAAGACATTTACCCGGGCCAATCGGTTGTTGACCCGAATTCATCCCTTAGTTTGCAAGCGGCGGCCGCTCACGAAGTCACTCATTTCTGTCGTTGGAGGGACAAGACTGAACTTGTTCGTGCAGATCTCGAGGAAATAGATGAGGCGCTCACGAGTCTAGAGGCAGTGCTCCGATTTCCTCGACAGCTCAACGACCATGACATACGGCAGCTGATCTCAGACGCAATACAGCGACTGCAGCTTTATGCAAATCGAATTGAGGCAAGTGAGGACTAAGGGGGCGGGGGCGACCAAGCCTGAACTGCCGTAGGTGTGAGTGGCCTGCGTCGGGAGTAAGAAGCTTGATCGGAAAGATTCAGGACTAAGGAGATTCGATGCCTTACACGTTCGAACTGGTTCCTTTGTGATGACGGGTCTGCATCAAGGACACTCTCGCAATACGCCCGAAAAACACCAAGAACTGTGTCTGCAATCCAGCAAGGCACATGAGATTTGTCCGCGATAGCTAGTCGCTCTATTCGGAGAGGCCTTCGTGAGTTTGCGGCGTCAAGGCCTTGCACAACACCGCGGATGGCCGCCTCTGTCTTCGCCCTGCTCACTCGGGGATTGTTCTCGACGTCGATGCTAAGGACCTTTCTATCGCATCGAGCAGCCACGATTTGGATCAGCGAGTAGAGGGCCGTCAAGTAGGTTGACTCATAGTCCTTGGAAACCTTGCAGACGACTATGTACGCACGAAAAGGAAGCTCCGAAACTACTTTGACTACGCTTTCCCTAAGGCTTCGATTTGCTGATGCGTAGTGCAAGCCCTCCTTTGCAATGTCTCTTTTCTTGCCGTCGGCAAATGGATCGGCGAGATAGCTGTCCCGAAGCGCAATCAGGGGGGCTGACACCTGTGTTGCTTCGTTGAACACTGCGGCACACAGAGCCAGATACTCCTGGCCAGCAATCTGGAAGCCTGTTTCATCGATGGCGACCCCGCGATCTTCAGGGATGCGCTCCCATCGTGGAGAGTATGAGGGTCGCACGTTGTCCCTCTCCAGAATCTGCCGCCATAGTTCGCGATAGTCGAACTTGCCTCCTTCGACATGCGCGACGTACTGCACCGAGTCTGTAACGTCAACTGTGTAACTGCCCTTTGAGCGAGACTGCGGGTGACCCCGCGAGGAGCAGCGACATGGCGTTATCGAAAGCGATGCTGGACGAGCTGACGGCGGGATACAAGACGCCGCAGGAGCTGGAGGGT
>NZ_JAPZQK010000029.1 GCF_027530345.1 Silanimonas sp.
TTTTCAGGCCGCCAAGCGCAAGGCGCGTGGGTACGGCCGATTCGAAACCATGCGCACCGTGCTGTTCCTGATCGCCGGGAAGCTCGACTTCCGAGGCATCAATCCCCATGCCGCATAACCCACTCGGATTTCAAAAGAGCCAAAATCCGAGGGCGTGCTTGGGTCGCTTTCAACCGCGCGTTTGAAACCGGCCGAATTTTTGGGCACGGATTGGGCACGGGATGGGCACGGAGCTCAACACATCGATCCGCTCAGCCGACCTTCGGGCACAAAAAACCCCGCAGAATCGCGGGGTTAGGTGTGGTGGCTATGGGTGGACTCGAACCACCGACCCCAGCATTATGAGTGCTGTGCTCTAACCGGCTGAGCTACATAGCCACGGGGGCGGGCATTGTCCACGCCGACCGCCGTCGCGTCAACCGGACGACTGAACGGACACCGTCAGACCCGGTCGCGACGCGGGATCGCCGATAATCGTAGGCCTCGCCTGCGCTTCGAGCCGACGCCCGCCATGAACTCCGCCCACCGCAAGCCGCTGCCCGGCACCCGCCTCGACTATTTCGACGCCCGCGAGGCCGTCGATGCCATCCGTCCCGGGGCCTGGGCCACGCTGCCGTACACCGCGCGCGTGCACGCCGAAAACATTGTTCGCCGGGCGGACGCGGTGTGCGTTCCGGACTACCTGCGCCAATTCATCGAGCGCAAGCGCGACCTCGACTTCCCCTGGTTCCCGGCCCGCGTGGTCTGCCACGACATCCTCGGCCAGACGGCGCTCGTCGACCTCGCCGGCCTGCGCGATGCCATCGCCGATTTCGGCGGCGATCCGGCGCAGGTGAATCCGGTGGTGCCGGTGCAGCTGATCGTCGACCACTCACTGGCCGTCGAATGCGGCGGCTTCGATCCGAATGCCTTCGAGAAGAACCGCGCCATCGAGGACCGCCGCAACGAGGACCGCTTCCACTTCATCGACTGGACGAAGCGCGCGTTCAAGAACGTCGACGTGATACCGCCGGGCAACGGGATCATGCATCAGATCAACCTGGAGAAGATGTCGCCGGTGATCGGTGTCGAGCAGGGCGTCGCGTATCCCGACACCTGCGTCGGCACCGACTCGCACACGCCGCACGTCGATGCGCTCGGCGTCATCGCCATCGGTGTCGGCGGCCTCGAGGCCGAGAACGTGATGCTGGGCCGCGCCTCGTGGATGCGCCTGCCGGACATCGTCGCCGTCGAGCTGACCGGCAAGCCGCAGCCGGGCATCACCGCCACCGACATCGTGCTCTCGCTCACCGAGTTCCTGCGCAAGTCGAAGGTGGTCGGCGCCTACCTCGAGTTCCGCGGCGAAGGTGCGGCGGCGCTGACGCTGGGCGACCGCGCGACGATCTCGAACATGGCGCCGGAGTACGGCGCGACGGCGGCGATGTTCTTCATCGACGGCAACACACTCGATTACTTGCGCCTCACCGGCCGCTCGGACGAGCAGGTGGCGCTGGTCGAGACCTATGCGAAGACGCTCGGCCTGTGGGCGGATGATCTGAAGACCGCCGAATACGAGCGCACGCTGCACTTCGATCTCAGCACCGTCGTTCGCACCATGGCCGGCCCGTCGAACCCGCATGCGCGCGTCGCGACGAGTGAGCTGGCCGCCAAAGGCATCGCGGGGAATCTCGCTGCCGCACGCGAGCAGGAGGCGCAGGGCCTGATGCCGGACGGCGCGGTGATCATCGCCGCGATCACCTCCTGCACCAACACATCGAACCCGCGCAACGTCATCGCCGCCGGCCTGCTGGCGAAGAAGGCGAACGCGCTGGGCCTCGTGCGCAAGCCCTGGGTGAAGACCTCGCTGGCGCCGGGCTCGAAGGCCGTGCAGCTCTATCTCGAAGAGGCCGGCCTGAAGACCGAACTCGAGGCGCTGGGCTTCGGCATCGTCGCCTTCGCCTGCACCACCTGCAACGGCATGAGCGGCGCGCTCGATCCGGCCATCCAGAAGGAAGTCATCGGACGCGACCTGTATGCGACGGCGGTGCTCTCCGGCAACCGCAACTTCGACGGCCGCATCCATCCCTACGCGAAGCAGGCCTTCCTCGCTTCGCCGCCGCTGGTGGTGGCCTATGCCATCGCCGGCACCGTGCGCTTCGACATCGAGAAGGACGCGCTGGGCCATCGCGCTGACGGCACGCCGATCCTGCTCAAGGACCTCTGGCCGACGGATGCCGAGATCGACGCCGTGGTGAAGCAGTCGGTGAAGCCGGAGCAGTACCGCAAGGTGTACGACCCGATGTTCCGCGTGGTGGTCGAGCACGGCGAGGCGGTGAGGCCGCTGTACGACTGGCGCGAGATGAGCACCTATATCCGCCGCCCGCCGTATTGGGAAGGCGCATTGGCCAAGCCGCGCACGCTCTCGGGCCTGCGCCCGCTGGCGATCCTCGGTGACAACATCACCACCGACCATCTCTCGCCGTCGAACGCCATCCTGCTGAACAGCGCGGCCGGCGAGTACCTCGCGAAGATGGGCCTGCCGGAAGAGGACTTCAATTCCTACGCCACACACCGCGGCGATCATTTGACGGCTCAGCGCGCGACCTTCGCGAATCCGACCCTGCAGAACGAGATGGTCCGCGATGCCGAGGGCAAGGTGCGCAAGGGCTCGCTGGCCCGCGTCGAGCCGGAGGGCAAGACGCTGCGCATGTGGGAAGCCATCGAGACCTACATGGAGCGCGGCCAGCCGCTGATCATCATCGCCGGTGCCGACTACGGCCAGGGCAGCTCGCGCGACTGGGCGGCCAAGGGCGTGCGCCTCGCCGGCGTGGAGGCGATCGTGGCCGAAGGCTTCGAGCGGATTCACCGAACCAACCTGATCGGCATGGGCGTGCTGCCCTGCGAGTTCCTGCCCGGCACCACGCGCCTCACGCTGGGCCTCGACGGCACCGAGACGTATGACGTCACCGGCGCCCGCACGCCGGGCGCGACGCTCACGCTGGTCGTGCATCGCAAGGACGGCAGCCGCGTGGAATGCCCGGTGCGCTGCCGCCTCGACACTGCCGAGGAAGTGGCGATCTACGAGGCGGGCGGTGTGCTGCAGCGCTTCGCGCAGGACTTCCTCGAAGCGACGAAGGCGGCCTGAGCGGAGTGCGTCTCAGTCGGAGAGACGCCGGGCGGAATACTGGACGGACGCGGCAACGAATCGGAGCTGAGGAATGCCCACGCTGAACTGGATTGGCAAAGACGCCGTTGTCAAGCACCACAAGGACGTCCCGTTCCGCTTGCTGGAACCCGTGTCAGCGCTGTCGGTGGGCGATGTCGACAGCGGCAACCTGATCGTGCAGGGCGACAACCTGCTGGCGCTGAAGGCGCTGCTGCCGCGCTATGCGGGGCAGGTGAAGTGCATCTACATCGACCCGCCGTACAACACAGGCAACGAAGGCTGGGTCTACAACGACAACGTCAACAGCCCGGAGATCCGCCGCTGGCTGGGCGAGGTGGTGGGCAAGGAGGGCGAGACGCTGGATCGCCACGACCGCTGGTTGTGCATGATGTACCCGCGGCTGATGCTGCTGAAGCAGTTCCTGCGGGAGGATGGGGCCATCTTCGTGTCGATTGACGACAACGAGGCGCCCAATCTCCGACTGCTAATGGATGAGGTGTTTGGCGCACGAAACTTCGTGACGGCGTTGATTTGGCGGAAAGTCGATAGCCCGAACGACAACAAGGTCTCCTTGACGCCCGACCACGAGTACGTACTCGCTTATGCGGCGAACAAGCCGAAGCTGTCGCTCTCGCAGATGTCGGCACCCGGAATCGTCGAAGCCTATGGTCAAGTCGATGACGCCGGACGCCGATACCGCGATCGTTTGCTCAAAAAGAACGGGCGAAACAGTCTCCGTCGTGACCGGCCGACGATGTACTTTCCGTTGACCGCACCGGATGGTTCGACGGTCTATCCGACGCACGACAACGGCGAAGATGCCCGCTGGGCGATGGGGCAGGACGGCGTAGCGAGGCACATTGAGGCGAACACGTTGATATGGAAGCAGCGGCAGCGCCAGGGGTCGCCTGTGTGGGAGCCGTACACCCGCGAATTCGCGCCCGATGATCCGCGTCGACCGTATCCCAGCCTTTGGGCCGACCTCCCCACCATGCGTCAAGCGAAAGCTTTCTTGAGGGGGGTGTTCAACACGACGGATCTCTTCGACACGCCCAAGCCCGTTGAACTGATCGAGCGCATTTTGAGGATGATGAACGATCGCAATGCGATCGTTCTCGACAGCTTTGCTGGATCAGGCACTACCGGTCACGCCGTTCTCAAGCTCAACGCAGAAGACGGGGGCAGTCGGCGATTTCTCATGGTGGAAATGGATGATTCGATCGCTCGCGACGTAACGGCGGCACGAGTCAGCAAAGTCGCTTCAGGTTATTCGCCGAACGAAGGCGAGGCCGTGTCCGGCCTCGGTGGCGGCTTTCAGTTCTGCACGCTCGGCAAGCCCCTGTTCGACGCGCGCGGCCACATCAGCAACGAGGTCCGCTTTGCGGAGCTGGCCCGCTTCGTCTGGTTCATGGAAACCGGCATGGGTTTGCCCGCGACCCGTGCCAGCCGCAAGGGCGCCGACACCACCAGCCCGCTGCTGGGCGTGCACGAAGGCGGCGCGGTGTACCTGCTGTACAACGGCATCCTGAAAGACCGCAGCATCGACGGCGGCAATGTGCTGACCACGCCGCTGCTGGAGCATCTGCCGGCGCACGAGGGTCCGCGTGTGGTCTACGGTGCCCGCTGCGCCATCGGCGCGGAGCGCCTGCGGGCCTTGGGCATCGTGTTCAAGCAGTTGCCCTACCACCTCCGGGTGGCCCCATGAGCGACGACACCCCGCCCCCCTCCGAGCTCCTGCTTTATCGGGGCCAGGATGAGCGCACCCGGCTGGAGGTGCGCCTCAGCGGCGATTCCGTGTGGTTGTCGCAGCGGCAGATCGCGGCGCTGTACGACGTGTCTGTGCCCACGGTGAACGAGCACCTGGCCGCCGCGTTCGAGGATGGCGAGCTTGAACCTGAACGAACTATTCGGAAATTCCGAATCGTTCAAGTGGAGGGCGGCCGCGAAGTGCGTCGGCTGGTGGACCACTACGCGCTGCCGGCCATTCTGGCCGTGGGTTACCGCGTCCGTTCGGCACGCGGCACGCAGTTCCGTCAGTGGGCCACCGAGCGGCTGTCCGAGTATCTCGTCAAGGGCTTCGCCATGGACGACGAGCGGCTGAAGCGCGGTCCGGACGACGGCTATTTCGAAGAGTTGCTGGCGCGCATCCGCGACATCCGTTCGTCCGAGCGGATGTTCTGGCGGAAAGTGCTGGACATCTATGCCACCAGCATCGACTACGACCCGTCGGCGGAAGCCAGCCAGCGCTTCTTCCAGACGGTGCAGAACAAGATGCACTTCGCGGCCCACGGCCAGACCGCGGCCGAAGTGGTGAAGGCGCGCGCCGATGCGTCCCGCCCGCACATGGGCCTCACCGGCTGGAGCGGAGGCGCGCCACGCAAGCAGGACGTTGGTATTGCCAAGAACTATCTGGACGCCGACGAACTGGACACGCTGAACCGCATCGTGACCGCCTACCTCGAGTTCGCCGAGCTTCAGGCCCTGAACCGCCGAGCGATGACGATGGCGGACTGGATCGCCAAGTTGGACGATTTCCTCCGGCTGGGTGGGCGTGAAGTGCTGACGCACGCGGGGACGGTGAGCCACGACACCGCGCAGGCGCATGCCGAGCAGCAGTACGCCCTGCTTCTTCAGCAGCGTTCGGCGTTGCCGTCGCTAGCGGAGAAGGCGTTCGAGACCTTGGCGAAGGCGTTGCCCAACGCCAAGGGCCGATCATCCGCATCCGGCAAGCGCCGAACGAGTGCCAAGGACAAGGACGCATGAAACTCAAGACGTATCAGGGAGAGGTTCTCGATCGCTTCGAGGACTTTCTGCGCCGCTGGCGGCACGAGGCGGAAGCCCAGCCGGGCACTCGTGAGGCCAGTCGTCGCGCCTTCGAAGCCTGCACGCTGGAGACCTTCAAGGTCCGGGTGCCTTATCACGCGCCCGTACCGCTGGCCGAGGACGACGTGCCCGTCGTGTGTTTGCGCGTCCCCACCGGGGGCGGCAAGACGCTGATCGGTGGCCACGCCATCGAGCGGCTGAAACGCAGTTTCCTGGGGTCGGTCAACACCCTCACGGTCTGGCTGGTGCCGACCGACCCGATCCGTGCGCAGACGCTGAAGGCACTGCGTACGCCCGGCGAATTGCTTCATGACGAGTTGCGCATCCTGCTGGGTGAGGTCGCGGTGCTTGACCTCGACGAGGCCCTTTCCGTGTCGCCCGCCGTTCTCGACAGTCACGACACGATCATCGTGGCGACGATGCAGGCCTTCAAGCAAGCCGATACGGAGCGGCTTTCGGTCTACAAGCCGAACGGGGCGCTGATGGACCACTTCCGCGGCATCGAAGGCAGCGGCTGGTCGCTGGTCGAGGCGCTTGCGCTTCGACGCCCGTTCATCGTCGTGGACGAGGCGCACAACCAGGGCACCGCGCTGGCGTTCGATACCTTGGCGCGCCTCAAGCCCTGCGCCGTCCTCGAGATGACGGCCACGCCTGACCGCCTTCACCAGCCCTCGAACGTGTTGGTGTCGATCTCGGCCTCGACCCTGCAAGGCGAGGACATGATCAAGCTGCCCATCGAGATGGCCGTGCACGCGGACTGGCGCATTGCGCTGCGTGAAGCGATTGCCAAGCTCGATGCCCTTCAGGCTGATGCCGACCAAGAGCGCGCGACGACCGGTGAAGTGCTCCGCCCGATCATGCTGCTGCAGGCCGAACGCCAGCAGCAGGACAACCCGGACGCCATGACCGTTGATCGCGTTCGCTCGGCACTGATCGAGCAATTCGGTGTTCCCGAGGCGCAGATCGCGCGTTCGGCCAGCGGCATTGACGAATTGAGTACTGTGGATCCCGCGGTTCTTCGCTTCGTGATCACCGCCGACAAGCTGCGCGAAGGCTGGGACTGGCCTGCGGCTTATGTGCTTTTGAGCTTCCGCGGGAGCAGCACTCAGGTGGCGCTGGAGCAGATTCTGGGTCGCGTCCTTCGGATGCCGCAGGTCACGAAGAAGTCTCGCCCGGCATTGAACCAAGCCTATGCGTTCGCGGTATCGGACAACCTCGCGCATGTTGCGGCCACCCTGCGCGATGGCCTCGTCCAGTCCGGATTCGAGCGGCAGGATGTGAACGATCTTGTCCGTACGGGCGCCTTGATGGCGCCGGCCGAAGATCTGTTCCGCCAGAACGCCAGCGTCACCGTGCCGTTGCCCATCGACGAGGGTCGAGTGGTGCTGCCGGATTTCTCCACGCTGCCGGAGGCGACGCGGAAGCGGTTCGAGAGTCGGATCGAGCTGTCCCCTGAAACCGGCAGCTTCACGATCCGTGGCGAATGGAGCCCGCGTGACCAGCAGGCCCTCAAGAGCGTTGCCCCGAGCGACTCGGCTCGAGAGGCGATCGAGCATGCGTTCGCCAGGCTTGCCGCCCCCGTTGAGGTTCCGGCGCTGACGCCCGCGGAGCGTGGCGAAACGTTTGCCGTGCCGCTGTTGGCGTGGCAACAGGGCGATTGGCTGTGCGACCTCGGGAGCGCACCCCCACTGGAGGGAACCCTCGCGCTCGCGGAGGTTGACGCCAAGTTGGACGGCTCGGCATTTCCGCTTAAGGTCGAGACGCTGCAGCGGGCGCGGCTGGGCCTTGGCGAGGCGGGCAGGCTGCGCCTTGATCCCTTGGAGCGGCTGGATGTCCAGCTGGGGCTGTTCAACCTGAGGGAGTCCGCGAGCCTCGAGGACTTGCTGTGGACCTTGGAGCGACGGCTTTCCGCCCCCGACATTGATCCGGAAGAGTTGGCCGCGTGGTTGTCGACCGCGCTTCGATTCCTGACCGAAGACCGGAAGCTGTCCATCGAAGAGCTGGTTTATCGGAAGTCCCGGTTGTCGGACGCGCTTGCGGAGCGCATCGCTAGTTCACGCGCCGGCGGACACCGTCAGCGCTTCTTGTCGCTGCTGGAAGATGAGGCAAGGCTGTCGGCAACTGAGCGCCTCCAGTGTGTTTTCCAAGCGGGGCGCTATGCGTGGGATTGGCAGTACAACGGCTTCGTGACGTTGCCCAAGCACTTCTTCCCCCAGATTGGCAATCTGAAGTCGACCGGCGAGGAGTTCGACTGCGCCAACTTCATTGCCAACACCTTGGAGGGTGTGCAGGACTGGGTGCGCAACGTCGAGCGCAAACCCGGTGCCTTTTCTTTGCCGACGTCGAAGCATCGCTTCTACCCCGACTTCCTCGTGCGGATGACGGACGGTCGCATCCTTGTCATCGAGTACAAGGGTGCTGATCGCTATGACCAGCCAGAGCAGGCCGAAAAGCGCCGTATCGGCCAACTCTGGGCGAGGCGAGCCGGCGATCGCTACCGTTTTGTCATGCCCCAATCGCGCGACTGGGCCATGATCCGTGCCGCTCTTGATGGATAAACTGCAATGACCCTTCGACCCCAGCTTCGCATCCCCGCCACCTACATGCGTGGCGGCACGTCGAAGGGCGTGTTCTTCCGCTTGGCCGATCTTCCCGAGTCCGCGCGCGTGCCCGGCCCGTCGCGCGATGCGCTGTTGCTGCGCGTGATCGGTTCGCCGGATCCCTACGCCAAGCACACCGATGGCATGGGTGGTGCGACGTCGAGCACCAGCAAGTGCGTGATCATCGGCCCGGCCACGCAGGCTGGCCACGACGTCGACTACCTCTACGGCCAGGTCAGCATCGACAGCGCCTTCGTCGACTGGAGTGGCAACTGCGGCAACCTCAGCAGCGCCGTCGGGCCCTTCGCGATCGCGAATGGCTTCATCCCCGCCGACCGCATTCCGCGCGACGGCGTGTGCACGGTGCGCATCTGGCAGAAGAACATCGGCAAGACGATTGTTGCTCACGTCCCGATCCATCAGGGCGAGGTGCAGGAAGACGGTGATTTCGAGCTGGATGGCGTCACCTTCCCCAGCGCCGAGATCCCGCTGGAGTTCCTTGATCCGGTGGACGAAGGCGATGAGGGCGGCGCGATGTTCCCCACCGGGAATGTCGTCGACACGCTCGACGTGCCGGGCGTGGGCACGCTGCAGGCCACGATGATCACCGCGGGCATCCCGACGGTGTTCGTGCGCGCGGCCGACATCGGCCTCAACGGCACCGAGCTGCAGCCGGCGATCAACGAAAGCCGCGAGCGTCTTGCGATGTTCGAGGCCATTCGCACCGCCGGTGCCCTGCGCATGGGCCTGATCAAGAGCCCGGAAGAGGCCGCCAAGCGCCAGCACACGCCGAAGGTCGCCTTCGTCGCGGCGCCGGCCGACTACGTCGCGTCCAGTGGCAAGGCGGTGAAAGCGGGCGACATCGATCTCGTTGCCCGTGCGCTGTCGATGGGCAAGCTGCACCACGCGATGATGGGCACGGCCTCGGTGGCCATCGCCACGGCGGCGGCCATCCCGGGCACGCTGGTGAACGAGGCCGCCGGTGGCGGGGCCCGCGAGGCGGTCAACTTCGGCCACCCCAGCGGCACGATGCGCGTCGGCGCCGCGGCCGAGCAGGTCGACGGCCAGTGGGTCGTGCGCCGCGCGCTGATGAGCCGCAGCGCCCGCGTGCTGATGGAAGGCCACGTGCGCGTTCCCGCCGACGTCGTGGGCGACTGAGGATGCTGGAAGCCCTCGGCATCGGCGCGGCGCTGCTGTTCGGCCTGGTGGCCCGCGCCGTCGGCCTTCCGCCGCTGGTGGGCTTCCTCGCCGCGGGCTTCGCCCTCCATGCCGTCGATGCGCGTTGGGACGTCATCAGCGAGGCCGGCGTGGCCACGGTCGAGAACATCGCGCACCTCGGCGTACTGCTGCTGTTGTTCACCGTTGGCCTGAAACTGAAGCCTGGGCAGATCGCCCAGCCTGCGGTGCTCCTCGGCGGGCTGGCACACGGCGCGGTGGTGGTGGCGGTGTTCGCGCCGCTGCTCGTGCTGTGGGCGGGCGTAGGAGGCAAGGAGGCGCTGCTGGTCGCTATCGCGCTGTCGTTCTCCAGCACGGTGCTCGCGGCGAAGATGCTTGAGGGCAAGCGCGAACTCTCTGCGTTCTATGCACGGATCGCGATTGGCATCCTGATCGTCCAGGACCTCATCGCGCTCGCCGCGCTCGCCCTGTGGGGCGGAAAGACGCCGTCGGCCTGGGCCCTGCTGCTGCTTGGACTGCCGTTGCTTCGCCCGCTGCTGTACCGGTTGCTCGACCGCTGTGGCCACGACGAGCTGCTCGTGCTCGCTGGCCTCGGGCTCGCCGTGGTGTTCGGTGGCATGGGTTTCGCTGCGCTGGGCCTTTCGGGTGAGCTCGGTGCGCTGGTGGTGGGCGTGCTGGTCGGCGGCCACGCGCGGGCGCGCGAGCTCGGCCACGACCTGTGGGCGATGAAGGAGGTTTTCCTCGTTGCCTTCTTCCTGTGGATTGGTCTCGCGGGCTTGCCGACCGGCCGCGACTGGCTCATCGCCGCGCTGCTGTTGCTCGCGCTGCCGCTGAAATCCATGCTGTTCTTCGCCCTGCTGCTGGCCTTCCGCCTGCGCGCACGCAATGCCTTTCTCGCTGCGCTGTCGCTCTCGGCGTACAGCGAGTTCGGCCTCATCGTTGCGGCGGGCGTCGCCGGCCTGGAAGACTGGCTGACGCCATTGGCCCTCGCCGTGGCCCTGTCCTTCGCGGTCGCCGCGCCCTTGAATCGCCACGCGCAGCGCCTGTACGACCGTCTGGAACCCTGTTTGGTGCGCTTCCAGCGCCACACGCGCCATCCCGACGAGATCGCCCCGGGCCTCGGGCACGCCGAAGCCTTGGTGTTCGGCATGGGCCGCACTGGCACGGCGGCCTACGACCGTCTGCGCGATGCGATGGGCGGGGTGGTCGGGCTGGACGCCGACCCGTTCCGCATCCGCGAGCACCAGGAGGCCGGGCGCGACGTGGTGATGGTGGATGCCGAGGACGCCGACGTCTGGCGCATCGCCGACCTCGCCTCGCTGCGCGTCGCGGTGCTGGCGATGGATGCCATCGACGCCAAGCGCGCGGCCGCGCGGCACCTGCGCGCGCGCGGCTTCCGCGGCCCGATCGTCGCCCATGCGCTGTACGCCGACCACGTGGCCCTGCTGCGTGCCGATGGCGCGGACGAGGCGCACCTCACCCTGCACGAGGCCGGTCGCCATCTCGGCGAACAGGCCTTGCATCGCCTCGGTGGACACACCGAGGCTTGAGGCTTCTCTCGCCGCTGTGGCATGGTGAGCCCATTGAATTTGGAGCCCGTACGGTGATCGATCCGGACGGTTACCGCCCCAATGTCGGCATCATCCTGATGCGCGACGACGGCCGCCTGTTCTGGGCCCGTCGCGTGCATCGCGACGGCTGGCAGTTCCCGCAGGGCGGAATGAACAGCGACGAGACGCCGCTCGAGGCCATGTACCGCGAGCTGCAGGAAGAGACCGGCTTGCTCCCCGAGCACGTCGAGCTCCTGCATTCCACGCCCGGCTGGCTGCGCTACCGCCTGCCCTCGCGCTGCGTGCGTCAGGGCGAGAAGCCGCGCTGCATCGGCCAGAAGCAGGTGTGGTTCCTGCTGCGCCTCGTGGCCTGCGAATCCAACGTGCGCCTCGACGCCAACGAGAAGCCCGAGTTCGACCGCTTCCGTTGGGTCGACTACTGGTATCCGTTGGAGCACGTCGTGCACTTCAAGCGCGACGTCTATACGCGGGCGCTGTGCCATGTGGCCCCGGCCGCCCGCGTCTTGGCCGGCAATGAGGCGGTGCCCGAGCCGGCCTTCCCGGCGCCGTTGGGCGAGGCGCGGAGCCGTCGCCAAGCCTGAGCCTTCACGCCGTCGACCGGGCGCTGAATCCGGCAACTGCCGGGTGGCCCTGGCCCTTGACAGCCCGCCACTTGCGGCTTGTAATGCGAACTGTTCGTATTACTGGATGCAAGCCGTGTACGTCTGCGTCTGCAACGGAGTCACCGATCGCGATATCCAGCGGGCCGTCGACGAGGGCTGCGACAGCCTCGATGCGCTTGCCGCGCGCACGGGTTGCGGCAGCACCTGCGGCTGCTGCCGCGAGTACGCGGAAGAGGCCATCCTCCAGGCCAAGTCGATGAGCCTCGGCCTGCCCGTCGCCGCCTGAAGCGTCCTCGCGGCGCCACCCCGATCCGGTCTTCACTTCGCGTCCATATCGCGCAGCGATTCGCGTTTACGCGTGCGCTGAGGCGCGGCGCTAGGCTTCGCGCACCACGCGCCAAGGAGCAGCCGACATGAAGGGCGACCCGCAGGTCATCCAGCACCTCAACAAGGTGCTCTACAACGAACTCACCGCGATCAACCAGTATTTCCTGCATGCGCGCATGCTGAAGAACTGGGGCTTCAAGGAACTCGGCGAGCACGAGTACCACGAGTCGATCGACGAGATGAAGCACGCCGATTGGGTCATCGAGCGCGTCCTATTCCTCGAGGGCCTGCCGAACCTGCAGAACCTCGGCAAGATCATGATCGGCGAGACGCCGAAGGAAGTCTTCGAGTGCGACCTCAAGCTCGAGATGATCGCCATCCCGGACCTGAAGGCCGCCGTCGCGCATGCGGAATCGGTGGGTGACTACGTCAGCCGCGACCTGTTCGCGAAGATCCTCGCTTCCGAGGAGGAGCACGTCGACTGGCTGGAAACGCAGCTCGACTTGATCAAGCGCCTCGGCGAGGGCCCGTACCTGCAGACGACGATGTCGAAGGACTGATCGCCGCGATTCATCGCGACGCGACAGCAACGGCCGGGGAAACCCGGCCGTTCGCGTTTCAGGCCACCAGCCGGCGCAGCGCTTCGCTGGCGCGCTGGAATTCCGCTTCGAGCACGGCCACGGCCACGGCGGGGCGGGGCAGCACGCCTTCGCGGGCCCCCACCTCGATGCGCTTCGCGGCGTCCGAGACCGCCATCGCGCCGAGATTGGCGCTGGAGCACTTCAGCGTGTGCGCCGGAGCGATCATCTTCTCCAGGTCGCCGCCACCCGCGGCCTCTTCGAGCTGCTGGATGTACTTCGCCGCGTCGACGAGGAACATCTGCACGAGGTTGCCGAATTCGGAACCCATCACCTCGCGCAGTTCGGCGAGCACGTCGTCGTCCAGCACGTTCGGCGCTGGGGTCGCCGGCGCCGGGGAGGGCGGGGTGACGGCTGCGGGGGCGACGGCCGACGGCAGCGGCGCCTCGGGCCGCTGCATGCCGGGGATGGCGGGCAGGGTCGGTGCGGCCGGCGCAGGCGCCGGACGGGCGGCAGGCGCCGGTGCGGGAGCGGCCGGAGCAGCGCTGCGGCGCGCGAGTGCGCCGCGCTGCAGCCAGCGCTTCAGGGTGTCCTCGAGCTGCGAGCGATCGACCGGCTTCGACAGGTAGTCGTCCATTCCCGCGTCGAGGCAGCGCTGGCGGTCGCCGGCCATCGCGTTCGCGGTCATGGCGACGATCGGCAAGCGCGGCAGCCGTTGGGCGTTCTCGTACTCGCGCCATTCGCGGGTGGCGGTGTAGCCGTCCTTCACCGGCATCTGGCAGTCCATCAGCACGACATCGAGGTTGCCCGCGGCCATGCGCTCCAGTGCGCGCTCGCCGTCGCCGGCCGACTCGCAGATGAGGTCCATCTGGGCGATCAGCTTCTGCGCGACGAGCAGGTTGACGGGGTTGTCCTCGACCAGCAGCACGCGCGCGCGACGGCCGATGGCGGCTTCCGAGAACGCGCCGACGCTGCTGCCCTGCGGCAGGGCGGCGACGGCCGGCGAGGGCGCTGGTTCGGCGCCGAGGCCGAAGTCGTCCTCGGCGTCGGCCGCGCCGGGCAGGGGCACGGCCTGGTCGGGCACGAGCAGGTCGGCCAGCCCCGATTTCAGGTCGGCCGACGCGGCGTCGCGTCGCAGCACGGCGACGGTCGCTGCGGCGGTGGTCTCCGGCGGCAGAGGCTCGGCGCCGGTCAGGAGCAGCAGTTTCAGGCCCGCGACTTCCGGCGACCGCGAGAGCGCGCGCTGCAGCACCACGGCGGCAGAGGCGCCGTCGCGCAGGTCGGCCACCAGCGCCTCGAAGCCGCCACCCATGCCGCGGGACGCGGCCGAACGCAGCATCTGCAGGGCCTCGGGCGGCGTGCTCGAGTAGGACAGGCGCAGGCCCCAGTTCTGCATGGCCGTGGCGAGGCGTTCACGCTGCGCCGGGTCGGGCGTCATCAGCAGGACGCGGGCGCCGGAGAGGTCGGCGCGCGCCGCAGGCAGGTCGCCGACGGCCTTGGACAGCGGCACTTCGAACCAGAAGCGCGAGCCCTGGCCGGGGTCGCTGTCGACGCCGATGCGGCCGCCCATCAGGGTGATGATGCGCTTGCAGATCACCAGGCCGAGGCCGGTGCCGCCATACATGCGCGTGGTCGAGGCGTCGGCCTGCGAGAAGGCCACGAAGAGCTGCGAGAGCTTGTCCTTCGGGATGCCGATGCCGGTGTCGACCACTTCGAAGCGCAGCGGGTGGTGCAGGCGCTCCTCGCCATTCTTCTGGATGCGCAGGGTGACGCGGCCCCGGTCGGTGAACTTGATCGCGTTGCTGAGCAGGTTCGACAGCACCTGGCGCAGCCGGGTCGGATCGCCGCGCACCGGCAGGCGCACGCCGGGATCGATCTCGAGGTGCAGCAGCAGGCCCTTCGTCTCGGCTTGCTTGGTCATCAGCCGGACGACCGATTCGGCGAGCTCGCGCAGGTTGAAGCCGGTGGTTTCGAGGTCGACCTTGTTCGCTTCGAGCTTCGAGTAATCGAGGATGTCGTCGACGATCCGCAGCATCTGCTTGGCCGAACCATGCGCCGTCCGCAGCAGGCCGGCCTGGTCGGCGGTGAGGCGCGCGGCCAGCAGCATGTCGATCACTGGCAGGATGCCGTTGAGCGGCGTGCGGATCTCGTGGCTCATCGTAGCGAGGAACTCGCCCTTGGCCATCATCGCGGCTTCGGTCTGCTTCTTCGCGTCCTTCAGCTCGAGCTCGAGGCGGCGGTGGCGCTCCAGCTCCTGCTGCAGCGTTTCCACCATGCGCTGGTTCTCGCTAGTGAGGCGCTGGTGCTCGGCGAGCAGCTCGCGCGCCTGGCGCAGGCCGCCCGGCACGACCACGGTCGCGCCGATGGTGAAGGCCAACGCGGCGATGACGGTGGGCCAGAAGGCACCGAAGGGCAGCAGGGCGAAGACCACGGCCAGCAGCAGGCCGCCGGCCGCCGCCAGGAGCAGCCAGCCCGCGAGCAGTCGGTTCGGGAGGCGTGGCGGCAGCACGTCAGAGGATCGCCTGATTGAAGTCGAAGTCGAGGGCGTCGGCGGCCTGCTGGACGAGGTTGCCCTGCACGAAGTCGACGCCGCTCATCCACAGCGTGGCGGCGGCCTGCGGGTCTTCGACGCCGTGGCCGATCACCTCGAGGCTGCGCCGGTGCGCGCGGTCGATGATGACCTTCAACTCGTCGCGGACGGCCGACGACGGCGCGCCTGTGGAGTACTTGCCGGCGAGCTTGATCAGCGAGAGCGGCAGCTGCTCCATCGTCGATTCGACCTCCGGGCCCGGCTCGAACTGCGACAGGCAGAACTGCACGCCGTCCGCCACCATCGCCGAGCAGAACTCCCGCAGCGTGCCGGTGTGCACGCTGGCGTCGGAAAGCCGCATCTCGAGCACCAGCGAGCCGCCCGGCACGTCGAGCGCGCGCAATTCGTTGCGCAGCCATTCGGCGTGGCCGCCATGCGCGAGCGTGTAGGGCGACTGGGTGACGAACAGCGTCATCGCCGCGCCGCGCTCACGCGCCTTGGCGATCTTCGCGATCGATTCGCGCAGCACCCAGCGGTCGATCTCGACGATGAAGCCGGAACGCTCGGCGGCCGGGATCACCTCGGCGGCGGTCATGCGCTTGCCGCTGCTGGTGTCGAGGCGCAGCAGGGCCTGGTAGCGGCTGGCCTCGCCGCCAGCGACCGCGACGATCGGCTGGTAGAGCAGCGACAGACGGCCGTCGGACATGGCCTCGCGCATGTCGTCGATCAGGGCCTTCTGGCGCAGCGCCTCTTCGGCCGCCAGCGGTCGGTAGAGGTCGATGCGGTCGGGACGCTTGCGGGCGTTGTGCGCGGTCTTCTCGACGGCGTTGAGCAGGGCGCCCGCGTCGGTGAATTCTTCCGCCAGCGGTGCGACGCCGGCGACGGCCGGGGTGATGACGCTCTGGTCGCCGAGGCGGAACTCGTGCGCGACCAGCGCCTCGCGCAGCTGCACGCCGAGCATCAGCAGCTCGTCGGGGTCGAGGCTCGCGTCGAGCACCAGGAAGCCGCCGTCCGCGAAGCGGCACAGCATGCGTTCGCCGGCCAGCGGCTTGAGCAGGTCGAGGGCTTCGACGTGCAGGCGCTCGAACTGGCCGAGGCCCAGCCGCTCGCGCAGCTTGGCGATCGTCTCCATCTCGAGGAACACCACGCCGCCGCGCGCGCGGCCTTCGGTGATGAGCTGGTCGATGCGGGCCATCATGCGGCCGCGCTCGACGATGCCGCTGTCGACGCTGCTGGCCACCGCGGCGGCGCCATCGGATTCGCGGTCGCGGATCTGCTGCACGTCGCGGTAGCGGCGGATGCGGCCCTGGACGCTGGCGATCAGGTGCTTCGGGCGGATCGGCTTGGCCAGGAAGTCGTCGCCACCGGCATCGATCGCGTTGAAGCGCACCTCCTCGTCCTGCTCCCCGGTGAGGAAGACGATGGGCGTGTGCATGAAGGCTTCGCGCTCGCGGATCAGGGCGGTGAGCTCGATGCCGTTCGCCACCGGCATGTGGAAGTCCATCAGGATCAGGTCGGGCTCGAAGGTGTCGAGCGTCGGCAGCACGTCGAGCGCGTCGAGGACGATGCGCGTGTCCATGCCGGCGTTGCGCAGCACGCCTTCGGCGAACAGGGCCTGGGCGCGGTCGTCCTCGACGATCAGCACGCGGTAGACCGGCTCGCCCGTGCTGAACAGGTCGCGCAGGCGGTTGGCCACGTCGATGCCGCCGTGCGGGCGGACCAGCACCGCGTCCATGCCGGCGCGGCGGGCCGAGAGCCGTGCCATCACGTCGTCGGTGTCGGTGATCAGCGCCATGCGGATCGGCTGGTTGGCGCGCATGCGGATGGGCTTCATCGCGTTGCCGATGCGCTCGATCGAGGCCGCATGCATGCGGTCGACGAGCACCACGTCAGCGGGCAGCGCCCCCATGAGTTCGACGAGCTCGTCGATGTCCGACAGCACGTCGACCTCGAACTGGCGGGAGCGCAACTGCTCGGCCAGGGTCTCGGCCTCGCGGCTTTCGTCGGACAGGAGGTAAAGCCGCAGCGCGGTCATGGGCAGCGATCCATTGCCAAAACGAGGACTTTCGAGTGTAGACGCGTCAGCGGGGGGCGGGCGTGTACCAGAGGTGGGGATGGGGGGGCGATTCATGGGCATGGCCGGCACGCAACGAGGCGGCGCGGCATCGGCCACCCAGCGTCGCCAGAACCCCAGGGGAAGGGCTTCGCCGCGGGGCGGGTGCGGCAGCATCACCAGGGAGCGCTCGAGCTCGTCGTGGCCGCCGGCGGGCAGCTGGTCGATCAGGGTCTCGAGCAGGGCACTGAACCGGGCACCCAGGATCGGGTCCGGCAGGTCCTGTTTCTCCAGCGGGCGGGCCAGCGACTCGGCCAGCAGCAGCGCGGTGTCGACGGCGGGGCTGCGGCCGAGGGCGTGCAGGCCATGTACGAGTGGCCCCAGCTCTTCGCGGATCTGGGCGACGGCGTTGATGTCCCAGCCGGTGCGCCGCGCACGACGCACGCGGCGTTCCAGCAGCCGGCAGCGGTGGCGCAGCACGGGCGCGAGGTCTTCGGCCGCGATTTGGCCGGCTTCGAGGGCGGCGGCAACGGACACGGGCGGCGGGCTCCAAGGGGTCCCCGCATTGTTGGTCGCCCCCCGGAACGCGGCAATCCGCGTTCATCAAGATTCACACTTGTGACGCGGTTCGCGTTTTGTTTTCTTGTCTTTTGCTGAAGCCGCGGACCAGCCGCCAGCCCAGGTAGAGCCCGCCGGCCGTGAAAACGAGCAGCAGCGAGGCCGCCAGGACCGGCGCGAGCAGGGTCAGGGTCAGCCCGCCGACGGCCACGGCGTCCTCGGTGCCCGAGGCCACCCAGTTCGAGACCGGTTCGGGCGAGGCGTTGATGGCCACGCGGGTGCTGCTCTTCAGGGTGTGGGTGGACAGGGCGGCGGCACCGCCGAGGGCCGCGGCGGCAATGCTCCACTCGCCGTCTGGCGCGAACGCCGCCGAGGCCAGGAAGGCTCCGGCAGGGACGCGGGCGAGCGTGTTCACGAGGTCCCAAGCCGAATCGACGCCGGGGATCTTGTCGGCGAAGAACTCGACCACGGCGAGGGCGCCGGCGGTGCCGAGCACCCATGGGGAGGTGACGACCTCCATCCCGGCCGGCAGGGACACCCAGCCGAGCAGGGCGGCGATGCCGACGCCGAACACCGTGAGGTAGGCGCGGACACCCGCGAGGCAGGCGAGGGCGAGGCCAAGGGCGAACAGGGGAGCTTCGGGCACGGCGGCACTCCACGGGGCGGCGGGGGACGGCCGGAGTATGGAAGCGATGGCTTGACCCTGCCTGAAGGGGGCCGCTATACCGGTCGCCCCCGTGCCGGATCCGAGCCGTGAGCCACCAACGCGACGACGATTCCCGCTTCATCGTGGTGCCCCGCCGCACCTCCGACCGCGTGCGTCGCCTCGCCGTGTGGGTCGGCTGGCCCCTGTCGCTGGTGCTGCTCTGGGGCTGGATGGCATGGCGCGCCGAGCCGGCGCTCACGGACCTGCGGGCCGAGCACGGCGAGCTGCTGAAGCTGCACGCCGATGCGCGCGCCGAGCTGGAATCAGCCAAGCAGCAGGTCGCGACGCTGTCGCGCTCCGAGCAGATCAGCCGCGCCGCGAACCTCGAAGTGCAGGAGACCCTGGCCGAGCGCGACGAGGAGATCGCCGCCCTGCGCGCCGACGTGGCCTTCTATGAGCGACTGGTGGGCGCCACCGGGCAACGCCGCGGCCTTTCCGTGCATGCGGCCGAGTTCCAGCCCGAAGCCGGCGGCAGCTGGCGCTACACCCTGACCCTGACTCAGAACCTCAATCGCGGCGCGATCAGCGCCGGACGCCTGCGTTTCGCCGTGGAAGGCGTGGCCGACGGGGCCTTGAAGACCATCGACTGGGACACGTTGCGGCAGGCCGACAAGGCCCCGGGGCAGGCGTATTCTTTCCGCTACTTCCAGAAGCTCGAAGGCAGCATCGTGCTGCCGGCGGGCTTCACCCCGCAGCGCGTCCGCGTGACTTTGGACGGCGGCGGTGGCCCCATCGACGCCACCCTGCCCTGGCAGGGCGGCGCGGCCCCCTGATTCCCCCAAAGGATCGTCCCATGCTCGGTTTCGGTGATTCCAAGACCCGCGCGCCTCGCGCCGGCGGCAGTGTCGACACCCTCATCGGCCCGCAGGTGGTGCTGCGCGGCGACGTGCAGTTCGCCGGCGGCCTGTACCTCGAAGGCCAGCTGATCGGTCGCGCGCTGGCCGAGGCCGGCGCCGAAGCGACGATCACCGTGGCCGCTCGCGGACGCGTCGAGGGCGAGCTGCATGCGCCGGTGATCGTGATCAACGGGTTCGTGAAGGGCGACGTGCATGCCTTCGAGCGGCTCGAGCTGGGCCCGGAAGCCCGCGTCGAAGGCAACCTGCACTACGCCGTCATCGAGATGGCGGCCGGCGCCGCGGTGACGGGGCAGCTGGTGCATGTGCTGTCCTCGGCCGCACTGGCGTCCAGCAACGGTGCGGGCGGCAAGCCCGCCACGTCGCCCCGCACCACCGCCGAGCGCGAAGCGACGCCGGCCTGACGGGCGACGTGCTTGAATCCGATGTCGCCGAACGCCACCTCATGCCCATGACCACGCCCAGCTACCAGGATCTCGACGCCCCCTTGGGCTTCACGCCGGCCGCCGCGGCCAAGGTCGCCGCGCTGATCGCCGACGAGGGCAATGCCGAGCTGAAGCTGCGCGTGTACATCACCGGCGGCGGCTGCTCGGGCTTCCAGTACGGTTTCGAGTTCGATGAGGCCAGCAACGAGGATGACGTCGCGGTGCAGCGCGACGGCGTCACCCTCGTCGTCGATCCGCTCAGCCTGCAGTACCTGATGGGCGCCGAGGTCGACTACCGCGAGAGCCTCGCCGGCTCGCAGTTCGTCATCCGCAATCCGAACGCCAAGACCACCTGCGGCTGCGGCAGCAGCTTCTCGGTGTGAGCCTCTCGGGCTTCGCTTTCGTCGACGGCGGCTTCGACCGCGCCGCACACCTTCGCTCCTCCACCGAGGCCCTCGATGCCGCTTGGCCCGGGGCGCGCGTGCTGCGGCTCGATGCCGAATCGCGCAGCCTCGACGAGGGCGAGTTCGCCGATTGGCCCCACGGCGAAGCCTTGGCCAGCGAGCGCCCGGACGATGCGGCGTTCATCGGCCTCGTCGAGGGTGTGGCCTGTTTCGCCTGGGAGCGTCTGGCCGAAGGGGCCCCCACCGTCGACCTGCGCCGCGCCGGCCTGCAGTGGCCGGGCCGCGAGGCCGCGCTGTTCGCCGCCGCCGCAGGCCTGTTGAACTGGCAGCGCCGCGCGCGCTTCTGCGGCGTCTGCGGCACGGCCGTGGAACGTCGCCAGGCCGGCTGGGCTGCGCGCTGCCCGGGCTGCGGCCTCGAGGCCTACCCGCGCACCGACCCCGCCATCATCGTGGCCGTCAGCTCCGGCGATCGGCTGTTGCTCGGCCGCCAGCGCAGTTGGCCCCCGGGCCGCTGGTCGGTGGTGGCCGGCTTCGTCGAGCCCGGCGAATCGCTGGCCCAGGCCGTCCACCGCGAGGTGTTCGAGGAAACCCGCGTCGAGGTGGGCGCCGTGCGTTACGCCGGCGACCAGCCCTGGCCCTTTCCGATGGCGCTGATGCTCGGCTTCCATGCCGAAGCCGCGCCCGATGCCCCGGCGCCGGAAGTCGACGACGAGCTCGAAGCCGCACGCTGGTTCACCCGCGAGGAGGTGCTGGCCGGGTTGGCGGTCGGCGACACGCCGCGCGGTGCCGAGCCGCCGCCGCTGGCGTTCGCGCCTCGGCTCTCGATCGCCCGCGCCTTGATCGAAGCCTGGGCCGACGGCACCTCCTGAGGCCACCGCACGAGCCCTTCGCGCCCGCGCGCTAGACTCCCCTTCCGCACGCGCCGTCGCCTCCAGACCGGATGTCCATCACCCTCGTCGCCGTCATCGCCGCCCTGCTGCTCGGCCATTTCGCCAAGCCGTTGGCCGCGCTTCGCCACCACGATGGCTTCGTCGCGTGGCTGGGTGTGCTGGGCGCCGAGGGCGGCAGCCTGCGTCGCGCCGCGCTGTGGTTCGGCCTCGGCCTGCCGCTGGTTCTGCTCGCTGCACTGCAGTGGTGGCTCTCGGGCTGGGCCTACGGCCTCCCGAGCCTGCTGCTTGGCATCGCGGCAGTGTTCTACGCCTGGGGCCCGCGCGATCTCGACCTCGATGTCGAAGCGGTCATCGAAGCCGACGGCGCCGAGGCCCGGCGCGAGGCGGCCAAGCCGCTGTTTCCGCAGCGCGACGATGCCGTCATCGAGGGCGGCCCGCTGGTGGAAGCGGTGTTCCGCTGCGCGCTGTGGCGCTGGTTCGGGCCGCTGTTCTGGTTCCTCGTCCTCGGCCCGGTCGGCGCGGTCGGCTACCGGCTTGTCGCTCTCTCGGCGCAAGGCGCGGCGCAGCAGCGCCTGCCGGAAGCGCAGCGCAGCACCGCGACTGTTCTGCTCGGCGTGCTCGACTGGCCGGTGGCGCAGTTGATGACGCTGACGCTGGCCCTCGCCGCGGATTTCGACGCGGTGATCGGTGCCTGGCGTCGCTGGCATGCCGACGGGATCCGTCTCGGCCTCGGGCATCTCGAGGCTGCCGCGCGCGTGAGCGTGGCGGTCGAACTCGCCGAGGAAGAGGCCTACGCGGCCGATGGCCCGGCGCAGGCTCCCGCGCTGCTGGAACTGCGCGATGCGATGAGCCTGGTGTGGCGCATCCTGGTGATCTGGATGGGCGTGCTGGCGCTGTTCGTCGTCGCGGGGTTCGTCGGGTAGCGGCGGCGGGTAGACGCCGTGGCGAAGGCCGCCAACGAGGCTGGCCCGCCCCGTCACCTTGGTCGCGAAGTTCCCGGCGGTCGATCCGAAGGGGGCGTCCCTGCCCCTCGGATCGATGGCGCATCCTGCGCCACCCTTCGGGCTGCGCCTGGAGATCGCGCCGGGGCTCCTTAGTCGCCTCGCTGGCGGCCTTCGCCACGGCACGCGCCTCGCGCATCCTCCATCGGTGTCGGAAGATCGTGGAGCGCAGCTCCCGCGAGGCGGGCGTGACAGCGAGCTCTTCCGCTATGCCGCGTCACCCCGCAGCGCGCGCACTTTCTCCTCGAGCAGCGCCGCGGTGGCGGTCTCGCCCGGCACCGCCGTGGTGGCTTCGATGCCGATCGCCGCGCGGAAGCGGCGCGGGAGGCGCATGCGGCCCAGCGCCGAATCGCGGCGGCTGAACAGACTGCCCCAGAGGTTCTTCAGCGCCATCGGCACCACCGGCACCGCGCGGCGGCCGAGGATCTTCTCGACGCCGGGGCGGAACGTCGCGATCTCGCCGTCTTTCGTCAGTCCGCCCTCGGGGAAGATGCCGACGATCTCGCCGTTCGCCAGCGCCGCGTCGATGCGGTCGAAGGCGCGCTGCATCAGTTCGGGGTCCTCCTTGCTTCCTGCGATGGGGATCGCACCCGCCGCGCGGAACACCCAGTTCATGACCGGGATGCGGAAGATCTTGTAGTACATGACGAACTTCACCGGCCGCGGGATGGCGCCGGCCAGCAGCAGGGCGTCCATGTAGCCGACGTGGTTGCAGACTACGAGGGCCGCGCCTTCGTCCGGGATGTTCTCCTCGATGCCCTTGGTGTCGATGCGGTACATGGCGAGTGTCGCCAGCCACACCAGGAAGCGCATCAGGAACTCGGGAACGAGACTGAAGATGTAGATCGCCACGACGGCGTTCAGCGCCGCGGTGACGAGGAAGAGCTGCGGAATCGACAGGCCCGCAGGGCCAAGCAGCAGCACCGCGAGCCCCGCGGCGATCACGATGAAGAGGGCGTTGACGATGTTGTTGGCCGCGATGACGCGCGAGAGCTGCTCGCGCGGCGCGCGCTGCTGCACCAGCGCGAACAGCGGCACGATGAAGAAGCCGCCGAAGACGCCGATCAGCGCGAGGTCGATGGCGATGCGCACGCTGCCTTCGGCCGCCAGGAAGCCGCGCCAGTCGAGCGCATTGGCGCTGCCGGCGGCGACTTCCAGCGCGTGCACGCTGGCCTGCGGCTGCGCCAGCCACAGGTCGATGCCGAACACCGTCATTCCGATGGCGCCGAGCGGCACGAGGCCGATCTCGACGGTGCGGCGCGACAGCGTTTCGCACAGCAGCGACCCGAGCCCGATGCCGAGCGAGAACAGCGTCAGCAGCAGCGGGATCACCGTCGCATCGCCGCCGAGCACGTCGATGGCGTACTTCGGCAGCTGGGCGAGGAACAGCGCGCCGAAGAAGAAGAACCAGCTGATGCCGAGCACCGAGTTCAGCACCGCGCGCTGGCCCTTCAGCGTCGCCAGCGTCGACACCGTGGCGCGGAAGGGATTGCGGTCGACGACGAGGTCCGGCGCGGTGGCGGGCGCTTCGGGCACGAAGCGCGCGGCGATGTAGCCGACGACGGCGATGGCGATGACGGCGAGCGAGGCCAGCAGTGGGCCGTTCTCGTACTCGCTGATCAGCACGCCGCCGAAGATCGTGCCGACGAGGATGGCGAGGAAGGTGCCGGTCTCGACGAGGCCGTTGCCGCCGGTGAGCTCCTCGGGCTTCAGGGCTTGCGGCAGGATCGCGTACTTGATCGGGCCGAACAGCGTGCTCTGCGCGCCGAGCAGGAACAGCACGCCGAGCAGGAAGGGCAACGAGTCCAGCCAGAAGCCGACCGCCGCGAGCACGGCGATGACGATCTCCAGCAGCTTGATGCGGCGGATCGAGCGCGCCTTCTCGTACTTCTCCGCCCACTGGCCGGCGGTGGCGGAGAACAGGAAGAAGGGCAGGATGAACAGCGCGCTGGCGAGGTTGGCCCAGAGGCTGCGTTCGTCGCTGCTCAGCCCGACCGCCTTGACGGTGACGAGGATGACCAGCGCCTGCTTGAAGACGTTGTCGTTGAACGAACCCAGCGCCTGCGCGAGGAAGAACGGGGCGAAGCGGCGTTGGGAAAGCAGCGCGAACTGGCTGTGCGACATGGCGGGCTCCGAGGGCCCGCAGAACGTAGCAAACCTGCGAGGGCTCAGGGCTTGGGCAGCACCGGGGCGCTGGCGGCGAACGTGGGGCGCATCGAGAAACGCGCCAGCCAGGTCGCGAGAAGCGGGGCCTGCGCGCGCCACGGGCGGTGGGGCAGGCGGAAGTCGATCCACTCCAGCGCGCTGCCGACGGCGAGGTCGGCGAGGGTGACGCCGGCGCCTTCGAAGAACATCGGCGGCACGCCCTCCGTCGCGCGCGCCGCGAGGTGGCGTTCGAGTTCGCCAACGGCGCCGTCGATCTTCAGCCACTGCCAGTCCATCCACGCGGTGCTGCGCTGCTCGGGCGTGCGACCCGGCCACACGGATTCGAGCCGGACCAGCACGGCGGCATCGAGCAGGCCGTCGGCAAGCGCTTCGAGGCGCTTCACGCGCATGCGTGCCGCGAAGTCCTCGGGAAGCAACCGCGGGCCGGGCTGGGCATCCAGCCATTCAGCGATCACCGGCGAATCGAACCAGGCCTCGCCGTCGTCGGTGACGAGGCAGGGCACCTTGCGCAGCGGATTCAGCGCCGCGACCGGGCTGGCCGGGTCGAGCACGTCGACTTCGACGAGCTCAAGTTCCAGGCCTTTCTCGGCGGCGAGGGCGCGCGCCTTGCGGGCGAAGGGCGAGGGCAGGGAGCAGAAGAGCTTCATGGTCGCCTCCGATGCGCGGTGGAAATCAGCCCTGCTCGCGCGCCACCGCGCGCCAACCGATGTCGGTGCGGTGCAGTTCGTTCGCCCACGAGATTTTCGCGACCGCCTCGTAGGCCTTGCGCTGCGCCTCGCGGATGTCCGCACCCTTGGCGCACACGCAGAGAACGCGGCCGCCGCTGGTCTTCACCGCGCCGCCGTCGAGCGTGGCACCAGCATGGAAGACCTTGGCGAAGGCGGGCACGGCGTCGAGGCCATGGATCACGTCGCCGGTGATCGGCGTTTCGGGGTAGGGCTTGGCGGCCATCACCACGCCGAGCGCGGGTTCGGGCGACCAGCGGGCTTCGATCGCGTTGAGCTTGCCGTCGATGGCGGCTTCGACGAGATCGACCAGGTCGGAGTCGAGGCGCAGCATCACCGGCTGGGTTTCCGGGTCACCAAAGCGCACGTTGAACTCGATGACCTTGGGGTTGCCCGCGGTGTCGATCATCAGGCCGGCGTAGAGGAAGCCGGTGAACGGCACGCCGTCGGCGGCCATGCCGCGCACGGTGGGTTCGACCACCTCGCGCATCACCCGGGCATGCACCTCGGGCGTGACCACGGGCGCGGGCGAGTAGGCACCCATGCCGCCGGTGTTCGGGCCGGTGTCGCCATCGCCGACACGTTTGTGGTCTTGGCTGGTGGCCATCGGCAGCGCATGCACGCCGTCGACCATCGAGATGAAGCTGGCCTCCTCGCCGTCGAGGAAATCCTCGATGACGACGCGCGATCCGGCGCTGCCGAAGGCGTTGCCGGCCAGCATGTCGCGCACCGCGGCTTCGGCTTCGGCCACGCTCATCGCCACGATCACGCCCTTGCCGGCAGCGAGTCCGTCGGCCTTCACCACGATGCGGGTGTCGTTGAGTTCAGCGGTGCGCGCGCGGATGTAGGTGCAGGCCGCGTCGACGTCGGTGAACACCTCGTAGCCCGCGGTGGGAATGCCGTGGCGCTTCAGGAAATCCTTGGCGAAGGCCTTGCTGCCTTCGAGCTGCGCGGCCTTTGCCGTGGGCCCGAAGATGCGCAGGCCGGCGGCGCGGAAGCGATCCACCACGCCCGCCACCAGCGGCGCCTCGGGGCCCACGACGGTGAGCGCAACGCCTTCGCGTTGCACCAGCGCGAGCAGGCCGTCGAGGTCGGTCGCCTTCACGTTGACGTTGCGGCACTTGGTCTCGGTCGCGGTGCCGGAGTTGCCGGGCGCGACAAGTACTTCGCTGACGCGCGCGCTCTGCGCGAGCTTCCAGGCCAGCGCGTGCTCGCGACCGCCGTTGCCGATGACGAGGATTTTCATGAGGGGCTGCCTTCGCGAAGATTCAAAAGTTGCATGGACACGAGTTTTTGGCCACCCGCAACGCGTTGCTGCCCGATCTCGCGGAAGCCGAGTCGATCGTGGAAGGCCTTCGAGCCGGGGTTCGGCGGATCGAGGTTGTATTCGCAGACGAGGGCGTTGATGCCTTGCTGGCGCGCGTGATCAGACAGGTGCTGGTAGAGCTGTTTTCCGATGCCTTGGCCCGCGGCGCGGGCATCGACCACGATGCGATCGATGTAGACGAAGCGCGGCAGGCGTGCGGCGAACCAGCGGAAGTTGTCGTTGTCGTAGGCCGCCGTCTCATCCATCGCCAGCAGGAAGGCCACGGGGTCACCTTCCTCATCGACCACCCAGTGCGCGCAAGCGATGGCATCGAGTTCGACGAGACGCGCCGCGTCCATAGCGCTGGTCTGTGCCACCTCCGCCGCGTTCAGCGCGACGATGCGCGCGTGGTCGGCGGCGGTGGCGGCGCGGATCGGCATCGGCTCTTCAGTGCTTGAAGTGGCGCGTGCCGGTGAACACCATCGCCATGTCGTGCTCGTCGGCGGCGGCGATCACCTCGGCGTCGCGCATCGAGCCGCCCGGCTGGATCACGGCACGAATACCGGCCTTGCCGGCGGCATCGATGCCGTCACGGAAGGGGAAGAAGGCATCCGAGGCCATCACCGCACCCGGCACCACGAGGCCGGCTTCTTCGGCCTTCAGCGCAGCGATCTTCGCGCTCACCACGCGGCTCATCTGGCCCGCGCCGATGCCCACCGTCTGCGCGTCTTTCGCGTAGACGATGGCGTTGGACTTCACGTACATCGCCACCTGCCACGCGAACACGAGGTCGGCCATCTCCTCGGCGCTCGGCTGGCGCTTCGTGACGATGCGGCCATCGCCGGCAGCCCAAGGCGTCACGTCGGCGTCCTGCACGAGCAAGCCGCCAGCGATGCGCTTGTAGTCAAGCGCCTTGGCCGGCACATCGAGCGCGCCGCAGGACAGCACGCGCACGTTAGGCTTCTTCGCGAACACGGCCACGGCCTCGTCGCTGACGACCGGCGCGATCACGACTTCGACGAACTGGCGCTTGAGGATCTCTTCCGCCGTGCCGGCGTCGAGCGGACGGTTGAAGGCGATGATGCCGCCGAAGGCCGAGGTCGGGTCGGTGGCGTAGGCGCGGTCGTAGGCGGCGAACACGTCCTGCGCCACGGCCACGCCGCAGGGGTTGGCGTGCTTCACGATCACGCAGGCCGGCTGGTGGAACTGCTTCACGCACTCGAGCGCGGCATCCGCATCGGCGAGGTTGTTGTAGCTGAGCTCCTTGCCCTGCAGGAACTGCGCGGTGGCGACGATGCCCATCGGCGCGCCGCGCTCGACGTACAGCGCGCCGCGCTGGTGCGGGTTCTCGCCGTAGCGGAGCTTGCTGCCGAGGTCGAGCTGCAGATTCAGCGTGCTCGGCCACTCGGCGGCCTGGGCTTCGTCCTCGACGCGCGCCGAGAGCCACATGCTCACCTTGCCGTCGTAGCGCGCGGTGTGAGCGTAGCCCTTGGCGGCGTAGCCGCGGCGCTGCGCGGCGGTCGTGCCGCCGGCGGCGAACGCTTCGAGGAAGCCGTCGTAATCGGCCGGGTCGGTCAGCACCGCGACGCGGGCGTGGTTCTTCGCTGCCGCGCGCAGCATGGCCGGGCCGCCGATGTCGATGTTCTCGACCGCGTCCTCGTACGTGCAGTCGGGCTTGGCGACCGTCGCTTCGAAGGGGTAGAGGTTCACCACCAGCAGATCAATCGCTTCGATGCCGTGCTGGGCCATCACCGCGTCGTCGGTGCCGGCGCGGCCCAGCAGGCCGCCGTGCACCTTCGGGTGCAGGGTCTTGACGCGGCCGTCCATGATTTCCGGGAAGCCAGTGACCGACGAGACATCGGTGACGTTCAAGCCCGCATCGCGCAGGGCCTTGGCCGTGCCGCCGGTGGAGAGCAGCACCACGCCCTTCGCCGCGAGGGCTTGCGCCAGCGGCAGCAGGCCGGTCTTGTCGGAAACGGACAGCAGGGCCCGGCGGACGGGCTGGCGGTGGTCGGTCATGCGGCTCCCTCGGCCCGTCACGGGCGGAAAGACGCGAATTATACGGGGCGGCGAGCGGCCCCGGCCCGTGCGGTCAGCCCAGCAGGCCGACGGCTTCGAGCTTCTTGCGCAGCGTCGCGCGATTGATGCCCAGCACGGCCGCGGCGCGGCTCTGGTTGCCCTCGCAGTGCTTCATTACTTCGGTCAGCAGGCCGGTTTCCATCTCGGACAGCATCAGCGCGTAGAGCGAATCGGCCTCGCACTCGCCGCGGTCATGCAGGTAGCGGCGCGTGGCGCGGCCCACGGCCTCGCGCAATGCGGGCACGGCCGGAGCGGCTTCGGCACGGGAATGAAGAGCGTTCACGGAGACCCCAGGATCGAACCCGTCGGCCGTCCAGTGGACGACGGGGAGGGGGAGTCTGCCCCAATTCCGGACGCCGCGCGACCTCGACTTTGGTGTCAGTGGAAATCGAACTCGAAGGCCACGGCGCGGTTGCCCGGATCGAGGATTTCCAGGGCCACCGTGGCCGATTGGCCGGGGGCCAGGCCCTCCCGGGACGGGCTGCCGCCGAGGTATTCCACCGGCTGGAAGCGCCGCAGGCCGATCCGTTGGCCGTCGAGGTCGGTGAGGGCCAGTTCCAGCTGGGGCCAGCCCTGCGTCCAGGCCGCGTCGTTGCGGAAGCTGGCCGTCACCAGCAGGGCCTGGCGATTGGTCGGGTGGGGCTGGATCTCGCGGCTGAGCACGACGAAGGCCCCCGGCTCGTGCCAGGCCGGCAGGGCGCAGCCCAGCGAGGCGCAGACGCGTTCCATCCACGGGCGCCAGGTCGGGCTGGCGGCGAAGCGCTCACGGTCGGCCAGCACGATCTGCACGAGCAGCACCAAGCCGGCGGCGACCAGCAAGGCGCCGACGCGCCACCGGCCCGCCCGCGAGAGCGGGGCGATTTTCGGGGGCGGACGGACGAAGCTGGGCAGCGGGCGCGGCATGGCGGCGGAGTGTACGGGTCTCAGTGCGCCCGGCGACGGCCGGTGATGCGCACCCAGTCCTCGCGCTGGGTGACGACCAGCTCGTCGAACCACGCCGAATAGCGCTCGACCAGCGCCTCGTCCTGGCCCTTGAGGATGCCGGAGAGCGCGATCACGCCGCCCGGCGCCACGCGCGAGGCGAGCACGTCGGCCAAGGCCTCCAGCGCGATCGCGAGGATGTTGGCGACGACGACCGGATACGTCGCCTTCGGTTCCTCGGGCGGCAGAAGCACGTTCATCCGCTCCGCCACGCCGTTGCGCAGCGCGTTGTCGGTGGTGGCGAGGATGGCCTGCGGGTCGTTGTCCACACCCATCGCACGCGCCGCGCCGAGCTTCAGCGCCGCGAGCGCGAGGATGCCGCTGCCGCAGCCGAAATCGAGCACCGTCTTGCCGGTGAGATCGAGGCCATCGAGCCAGTCGAGGCAGAGCGCCGTCGTGGCGTGCGTGCCCGAGCCGAAAGCGAGGCCCGGGTCGAGGCGCACCACGGCGGCGTTCGCGGCCTGCGCGGCCTCGGGCAGCGCGTGGTCCCACGGCACGATCCAGGTGCGCGTACCGAAGGCCATCGGCTGGAACTGGTCCATCCACGCGCGCACCCAGTCCTGGTCATCGACGACGCGGAACGAGGCCGAAGCGAGGTCCGCACGCGGATCGATCGATTCCAGCGCGGCCAGCAGCGGCTCGCGCGGCACGGCTTCATCGAACAGCGCCACCACGAGGCAGTCGGCCCACAGCGGCGTCTCGCCCACGCCGGGCTCGAGGATGGCCTGCTCGTTCGTGGTGTCGGCCTGCGGGTCGAGCAGGGTGACGCTCATCGCGCCGAGGTCGGTGAGCGCGCGCTCGAGCCAGGGCTCGTCTTTGGCGCGGCAGCGCAGGGAGAGTTCGAGGTGGGGCATGGGGGCATTGTAGGATGCCCGCATGTCCCAGCACTCCCAGGCCAAGCGCGCGGCCCGCAAGAAGCGCGAAAAGAAGGCGGCGAACGCGGCCGCCTCTCGCCGCACCGGCACGCCCTTCGTCGCGCATGCGCAGCTCGTCGATGACGCCGGCGCCTTCGTGGCTGCCGGTGGGCTCTACGGCGACGAGTGGGTGATGGTGGTGGCCGGGCGCGCGCTGGACGGCATCGACAGCCCGGGCCTGCTGATCGCCATGCTCAAGCACACCGCGTCGCGCTGTGAATCGGAAGGCCGCAGCACCACGCTGCGGATGTCCCCGGTGCTGGAGAAGGCCGCGGCCGAGGAAGCCGCCGAGGGCGGGCACACGCTCGAGGAATGGCTGGCGATGCTGGAGGCCGAACGCGCCGAGCACGCCGAGAAGAAGCGCGCCGCGGCGGCAGCCGCCGGGCCGGACCCGAACTTGCACTGAGTGTTGCCGCCGGCGCGCGAGGCGCCGGCTCAGCCTTCCACGCGATTGCGGCCGTTGGCCTTGGCGCGGTACAGCGCTTCGTCGGCTTGCAGCAGCAGGCGGTGATGGGTGTCGGCGCCGGCCGCTTCGGCCACCCCGAAGCTGGCGGTGATGCCCAGCGTCGGGTCGATGTCGCTGAAGTCGATGGCCATCACGCCCTGGCGCAGGCGCTCGCCGGTGGCCAGCGCGGCCTCGAGGGTCGTCTCCGGCAGAAGCAGGGCGAATTCCTCGCCGCCCCAGCGCGCCACCACGTCGAACCCGCGCGAATCGGCCTTCAAGCGGGCGGCCACGCGCTTGAGCACCTCGTCGCCCACGGCGTGGCTCCAACGGTCGTTGACCTGCTTGAAGTGGTCGAGGTCGACGATGGCGATGCTCAGCGGGGCGTCGTTGCGCTTGGCGCGGGCGAACTCGCGGGCCAGCGCTTCGTCGAAGGCGCGGCGGTTGCTGATGCCGGTGAGCGCATCCTCGCGCGCCTGGCGCGCGAACTCCTCGGCCTGGTGGCGCAGGCGAGCCTTCTGCTGCTCGATCTCCAGCGTGCGTTCGTCCACCAGCTGCGCGAGGTGGCGCTCGTTGGCGGCGAGCCGGTGCAGGCGCCAGCGCAGCAGCAGGCCGGCCCCCAGCAGGGCGGCGATGGCGAAGCCCCAGACCACCAGCGTGCGCTGCCACCACAGGGGCGGCACGTCGATGACGATCTGGGCGCGGCTCTGCCCCCAGGCGCCGCGAGGGTGGGCGGCTTCCACCCGGAACTCGTAGCGGCCGGGCGGAAGGCGCGAGTACTCGACGAAGGTCTCGCTGCCGCGCTCCACCCAGTCGCTGTCGAACCCGTCGAGGCGATGGCGGTAGCGCAGGCGCTCGGGCAGCACGAATCCGAGGCCGGCGTAGCGCAGTTCCAGCCGGCGCGCGCCGGCAGGCAGGACCAACTCGGCCTTCGCATTGAGTGGCAGCGCACGGCCGTCGGCGATCACCGATTCGATCACCACCGGGGGCGCATGGCGGGTGTGGCGCTGCAGGTCGGCGGGATCGACGTGGGTGGCGCCGACCGAGGTCGCGAACCATCGGCGGCCGTCGCGGTCGAGCGCCACCACCGGTTGCGAGCCGCCATTGCACTGCGCGCTGGCCATGCCGTCGGCTTCGGTGAAGCGTTCGACGTCGAGTGGAAGGGCCTTTCCGTCGGCGACCGAATTGACGCGCGCCATGTCGATGCGAAGGATGCCGCGATTGCCGCTGGCCCAGAGCTGGCCCTCCGGATCGAGCAGCAGGCCGAACACCTTCTCGTAGGGCAGGCCTGCGGCGAGGCCGACCGCGCCAGTGGGCCGGCCGTCGGCGTCGAAGCGCAGCAGGCCGCGGTCGGAGGCGATCCACATCGCGCCGCGCTGGCGGTCTTCGAGGAAGCCGAAGGCGTATTCCGCGTCCTCATGCGCCTTGAGGTCGAGCGGCCGCAGGGTGGCGTTCTCGATGATCACGGCGCCGAGGCCCGTGCCCACCCAGAGCCGACCACGGGCATCGCGGTGCAAGGCAATGACGAAGTTCGCGGGCAGGCCCTGCGCTTCGGTCCACTGCTGCATGGCGCCGTCGGCCCAGCGCGCGAGGCCGCGGGAGGTGCCCAGCCACAGGGTGTCGCCGTCGGCGACCAAGGCGCGCACTTCGTTCGCGGGCAGGCCGTTGCTCGTGTCCAGGCGGGTGATGACGCGTTCGCCATCCCACAGCATCGCGCCGTCATCGTAGGTGCCCACCCACACGCGGCCTCCGCCGGCATCGGCGAAGCTCAGTACCGAGGCGTCGGCGAGCGGCGTGCCGGCACCCAGCCGCGTCACCGTGCCATCGGCGCTGCTGCTCGCCAGTCCTTGCGCGGTGCCGATCAGCACGCTGCCGTCGTCGCGCGCGAGCACGCTGCGCACGTAGTCGTCGGGCAGGCCGTGCTGGCGCACGATGCTGGAGAACGGCGCATCGGTGAAGCGGAACAGGCCGCTGTTGGTGCCGACCCAGAGGTTGTCTTCGCGGTCGATGAACAGCGAGAGGATGCGCGAGGTCGGACGATCCGGCCCCACGCCCAGGCGCTCGAGGCCCTTCGCGCTCCAGCGCATCAGGCCGTCGTTGAGCGTGCCGATCCACAGCCCGCCGGCACCGTCCGGCAGCAGGCGCGAGATGCTCACGGTGTCGAGCGCGGGGTCGAGGGCCTTGAACACCAGCGCTTCCGCGGCGCCGTCGGCAACGTAGACGCCGCGCGCGCTGCCGGCGACGAGGCGATCGCCGTCCCTGGCCAGCGCGGTGATCGGTCCGTCGGGCAGGCCGCTCACGTCCGCGCGCCGCAAGCCATCGGCGTCGAGGCGGCGGAGGCCGCCCGCATGGGCCGACCAGTGCCGCCCCCGTGCATCGACGGCGATATCGAGATTGCTGCCGACGGGGTCGTCGGCCGGTGGCTCGAGCACCTGCACGGTGCCGTCGGCCGGCACATGCACCACGCCCGCGGTCTCGGTGCCCACCCACAGACCGCCGTCGGGCCCGCCGTGGATCATGGTGACCATGACGGGCACGGAAGGCAGGGGCTCCCAACCGCCCTCGCCGTCCTGCCGGATCAAGCTGCCCCGGGCGCCGCCGGCCACCAGGCGTCCGCGGGCATCGACGTGCAGGGCGCGCAGCGCGCCATCCTGCAGCACCGGGATCTGGCGGCGATCGAACTGGGTGAACGACTGCCCGTTGTAGCGGACCAGGCCTTCCCACGTGGCGAACCACAGGTAGCCTTCGGGCGTCTGTGCGATGGCGTTGATCGAGTTGTGGGGCAGGCCGTCGCGCGTGGTCCAGTGGTCGCGGTAGAGGTCCTGCAGCGCCCGATCCATCGCGCAAGCCGGCAAGGCGGCCAACAGGGCGACGACGAGCAGCAGCCCGCGCTGCCACGGGCTTTTCGCGGTTCGCTTCGAGTGCGCCCTCATCGCCGTCCCTGCGTGCTGTCCTCAATGGACGAGCCTAGCACCGCCCTCGGGGCTCAGCGCGTCCAGTCGCCTGGTATCGGCGCGCCTTCACCATCGCCGTCCTCTGCGTCAGGCAGGCCTTCGCGCTTCAGCAATTGCGCGAGGTCGGCGCGGGCGCGTTCGGCCAGGCTGATAAGGGTCTGGTCGTCGTCCCGGACCTTGGCGGCTTCATGCAGCATTTGCAGGTCGTGGCGCACGAAGGCCTGCTGCGCCCGGTGCGCGTCGTGCGGGTGCTCGCCCAGCGCCACGAGGGCGCGTTCGCCGACGGCCGCAGCGGCGCGGAAGGTCTCGCGCTCGAACGCCACGCCCAGCTCGGCCAGCTCGAAGGCTTCGGTGCGGCCGCGCGCCCGGGCGATCAGCTTCACGTGCGGGAAGCGTTCGCGAACCAGCGACGCCGTCTCATGCACGCGCTCGGGGTCGTCGAAGGCCAGCACCAGCAGTTTTGCTTCCTCGATCCCTGCGGCCTCGAGCACGTCGCGGCGGGCGGCGTCGCCGTAGTAGGTGCGGAAGCCGAAGCGGCGCATCAGTTCGACCTGTTCGGGATCGTGGTCGATCAGGGTGACGCCGTAGCCGCGCCCGAGCAGCAGGCGCGAGACGACCTGGCCGAAGCGGCCCACGCCGGCGACGATCACCTCGTTGCGCTCGTCGATCGCGTCGGCCTCGCGCGCCTCCGAGCGGTTCATCCGCGGCATCACGAAGCGCGACACCAGGAGGAACAGCAGCGGCGTGGTGAGGATGCTGGCGGCGACGATGGCGTTCATCGCGTCGGCGATGCCCGCCGGGAGGCTGCCGTTGGCACGTGCCGCGGTGGGGATGACGAATGCGAACTCACCCACCTGCGAGAGCACGGTGGCGAACAGTACGCCGTCCTGCCCGCACAGGCGGAACAGCCGCGCGATGCCGAGTAGCAGCGTGAACTTCAGCGCCACGAGGGCCAGCGTCGCGCCGAGGATCAGCACCGGCTGCTCCACGAACAGCGAGAGCTGTACGCTCATGCCGACGGCGATGAAGAACAGGCCGAGCAGCAGGCCCTTGAAGGGCTCGATGACGATGTTGAGCTCGTGGCGGTACTCGCTTTCGGCGAGCAGCACGCCGGCAAGGAAGGTGCCCAAGGCCGGGGAGAAGCCCACGTGCTCGGCGGCGAGGGCGGCGCCCAGCACGAGCAGCAGGGCGAAGGCGACGAACACCTCGCGCAGGCCGGTGTTGGCGATGAAGCGCAGCAGCGGGCGCATGGCGAACCGCGCCAGCACCACCATGCCGACGATGAGCCCGGCGGCGGCGAGCGGCGAGAACGCCGCGCCCTCGGACGCGCCGGCCGGCGCGACCCAGGCCACAAGCAGCAGGATCGGGATGACCATGATGTCCTGGAACAGCGACACCGACAGCGCGCTGCGCCCGCCCGCGGTGGGCAGCAGGCCGCGCTCGCCCATGATCGCCAGCGCGACGCTGGTGGAACTCTGCACCGCGGCGATGCCGACGATCAGTGCGATCACCCACGGTTGGCCGAAGGCGAGCACCGCACCAAAGACCAGCGCGGCGGTCAGCAGCACTTGCAGGCCGCCCATGCCGAAGATCGGGACGCGCAGGGTCCAGAGCTTGTTCGGGTTCAACTCGAGGCCCACGAGGAACAGCAGCAGCACAACGCCGAATTCGGCAAAACCCAGCACGGTCTCGGGGTCGTCGATCCACTGCAGCACCGAGGGGCCGATCAGCACGCCGGCGATCAGGTAGCCGAGCACCGCGCCGAGGCCGAGGCGCTTGAACAGCGGTACCGCGATGACCGCGGCGGCGAGGTAGATCAGGGCGTCATGCAACATGCGGTGGCCCTCAACGGCTGTCGTGTTCGGGGTGGGCGTCGCCGCGGGCCAGTGCCGCGATCCGCGACCTGTAGTCGATGGCGAACTCAGGCAGCCGCGCGTTGATGCGCTCGTTGGCACCGTAGGCCACATGGCCCAGCCAACGCATGCCGCAGTAGCGGGCGCTGGCTTCGATCGGCCGGAACAGCTCGGTGAGCGTGAACTGCGCCGCGTGGCGACCGTAGCCGGCCGGGTCGCCGCCGCTGGTCGCCGCGACGAACAGGCCTTTGCCTGCCAGCGCGTTGCCGTCGCGGCCATAGGCCCAGCCCGACTGCAGCACTTCGTCGAACCAGTGTTTCAGCAGCGCCGGCATCGCGTACCACTGGATTGGAAACTGCAGCACCACGGTGTCGTGTGCCAGCAGGCGCTGCTGCTCGGCGGCGACGTCGATATCGCCGTCCGGATACGCGTGGTACAGGTCGTGGATGGTGACGCCGCTGATGTCGCGCGCAGCGTCCAGCAAGGCCGCGTTGATGCGGCTGGCGGAGAGGCGCGGATGGGCGAGAAGGACGAGGGTTCGCGAGGGCGTCGGGCTCATGCGCCCAGTCTAGCCATCGCCGGCATCAGCCGATGGCCTTCACCCGCAGCTTGCGCCCCTTGATGCCCTGCTCGCGCAGTTTGGCCAGCGCTTTTTCGGCCTGCGCGCGCGCTACCGCAACGTAGCAGCGCGTGGGATAGAGGCTGATCTTGCCCACGGCTTCGGCGGGCAGGCCGGCGGCGCCGGTCAGTGCGCCCATCACGTCGCCGGGGCGCAGCTTGTCCTGACGACCGGCGTCGATCTGCAGGGTGCGGAACGCGGCGGGCAGCGGCTTCGGGCGCTGGGCGCTGAGCCGCAGCGATCGCTCCTGGAAGGGCGCGCCGCGGGCGGCTTCGATGCTGCGGCGCCAGTGCGCTTCCGAGGGCGTGACAATGCTGACGGCGAGGCCGGTCTCGCCGGCGCGGCCGGTGCGGCCGATGCGATGCACGTGCTGGTCGGCGTCCGAGGCGATCTCGGCGCTGAGCACCATCGGCAGGCCGGCGATGTCGATGCCGCGCGCGGCCACGTCGGTGGCGACGAGCACGCGCAGGCTGCCGTTGGCGAAGCGTGCGAGCACTTCCTCGCGCTCGCGCTGTTCGAGGTCGCCGTGCAGGGCATCGGCGGCGAAGCCTTCGCGCTGCAGCGCTTCGGTGAGCGCGGCGGTTTCCTTGCGCGTGTTGCAGAAGACCAGCGTGGCCCCGGGCGCCTTGTCGGCCAACACCTGCATCACCGCCCAGTGGCGTTGACCGCCTTCGACCACGTGCACCCACTCGTCGATCTTCGGCGCATCGTCGAGCGCGGCGGCGATCTCCAGCGGATCGCGCAGCAGGGTGGCGGCGATGGCGCGGATGTCCTCGCTGAAGGTGGCCGAGAACAGCAGGGTCTGCGACGTCTTGGGCAGGCGCTTGGCGAGCGTGCGGATGTCCTCGACGAAGCCCATGTCGAGCATGCGGTCGGCTTCGTCGAGCACGAAGGTGCTGACGTGTTCGAGCGACAACGCTGCTCTTGACGACTCGCTATCGGCAATCAGTTCGAGGATGCGGCCCGGCGTACCCACGACAACGTCCGGCGCGACCTCGAGCGAAGCCAGCTGCGGGCGCAGCGGAATGCCGCCGCAGAGCGTCACGATCTTCAGGTTGGGCAGGAAGCGCGCGGCGGCGCGCAGATCCTTGGCCACCTGGTCGGCGAGCTCGCGCGTGGGGCAGAGCACCAGCGCCTGCGCGCGCAGCGCGGCCGGCTCGATCTTCGCCAGCAGGGGCAGGCCAAAGGCCAGCGTCTTGCCGCTGCCGGTGCGGGCCTGTGCGAGCAGGTCGCGGCCCTGCAGTGCAGGGCCGATGGCCTGCTGCTGGATCGGCGTGGGCTCGGTGAAGCCAAGCGACTCGCAGGCGCGGGCAAGGGGCTCGGGCAGGCCGAGCGAGGCGAAGGGGGTCGTCATGCCGGCATTGTGGCACCCCGGCCCTGAACCCGTGGCGGCGGGCCCGGAGTGGGGGCCTCAGCTGCCCGACTTGATCTCGGCCAAGCGCTTCGCGTTCTCGGCGCGCAGGGCGCGGCGCTGCTCGCCCTTGCGGAAGCGCCGCTGCTCGTCTTCCGTCTGCGGTTCGAGCGGCGGCACCGGCGTGGGACGGCCGTCGTCGCCCATCGCCACCATGGTGAAGAAGCAGCTGTTCACATGCCGCACCGAGCGCTCGCGGATGTTCTCCGCCACGACCTTGACGCCGACCTCCATCGAGCTGGTGCCGGTGTAGTTCACCCGTGCCATGAAGTGCACGAGTTCGCCGACGTGGATGGCTTCGCGGAAAGTCACCTGGTCGACCGACAGCGTCACGCAATAGCGCCCCGCATAGCGCGAGGCGCAGGCGTAGGCCACTTCGTCGAGCAGCTTGAGTAGCGCGCCGCCGTGCACCTTGCCGCTGAAGTTCGCCTTGTCGGGCGTCATCAGCACGGTCATCGTGAAATCGGCGGCGGCGGGCTCGATCATGGTCATGGCGACAAGCTTCAGCCTAGGCCGAAGCTCTTTTCCTTGCGCTCCGCCAGCCGCTTCTCGAGGTAGTGGATGTTGGTGCCGCCCTGCTGGAAGCCGATGTCGGCCATGATCCGCTGCTGCAGCGGGATGTTCGTCTTGATGCCGTCGACGATCATCTCGGCCAGCGCCACGCGCATGCGGGCGATGGCTTGCGCGCGGGTCGCGCCGTGCACGATCAGCTTGCCGATCATCGAATCGTAGTTCGGCGGGACCTTGTAGCCTTCGTAGATGTGCGAATCGACGCGCACGCCCGGGCCGCCGGCGGCGTGGAAATGCTTGATCAAGCCGGGGCAGGGTGCGAAGGTTTCCGGATCTTCCGCGTTGATGCGGCACTCGATGGCGTGGCCGCGCAGCACGACGTCTTCCTGCTTGATCGAGAGCTTCTCGCCGCCGGCGATCAGCAGCTGCTCGCGCACCAGGTCGATGCCGGTGACGAGCTCGGTCACCGGATGCTCCACCTGGATGCGGGTGTTCATCTCGATGAAGTAGAAGCGGCCGTTCTCGTACAGGAACTCGAAGGTTCCGGCGCCGCGGTAGCCGATGCGGATGCAGGCGTCGGTGCACACCTTGCCGATCTCGGCGCGCTGCTGCTCGGTGATGCCGGGCGCGGGCGCTTCCTCGACCACCTTCTGGTGGCGGCGCTGCATCGAGCAGTCGCGCTCACCGAGGTGGATGGCATTGCCCTGGCCGTCGGCCAGCACCTGGATTTCGACGTGGCGCGGGTTCTCGAGGAACTTCTCCATGTACACCATGCCGTTGCCAAAGGCCGCCTTGGCCTCGGCCTGCGTGGTGGCGATGGAGGCGATGAGCGCGCCTTCCTCGCGGACGACGCGCATGCCGCGTCCGCCGCCGCCGCCCGCAGCCTTGATGATCACCGGATAGCCGATTTCGCGGCCGATGCGCAGGCACTCCTCCTCATCCTCGGGCAGCGGACCGCCGGAGCCGGGCACGCAGGGCACGCCGGCATCCTTCATCGCGCGGATGGCTTCGACCTTGTCGCCCATCATGCGGATGACGTCGGCGGTGGGGCCGATGAAGACGAAGCCGGAGCCCTCGACGCGCTCGGCGAAGGTGGCGTTCTCGGAGAGGAAGCCGTAGCCCGGGTGGATGCCGTCGGCGTCGGTCACTTCGGCCGCCGCGATGATCGCCGGGATGTTGAGGTAGCTCTCGGCCGAGGGTGCGGGGCCGATACAGACGGACTCGTCGGCCATGGCCACGTGCTTGAGGTTGCGGTCGACGGTGCTGTGCACGGCCACGGTCTGGATGCCCAGCGCGTGGCAGGCACGCATCACGCGGAGCGCGATTTCGCCGCGGTTGGCGATGACGACTTTCTTGAGCATGGCGCCGGCCTCAGCCGATCACGAACATGGGTTCGTCGAACTCGATCGGCTGGCCGCTCTTCACCAGGATCGCGCGCACCGTGCCGCTGACGTCGGCTTCGATCGGGTTGAACATCTTCATGGCCTCGATGATGCCGAGCGTGTCGCCGGCCTTCACCGTCTGCCCCACCTTCACGAAGGACGGCGCGTCCGGGTTCGGGCTGGCGTAGAAGGTGCCGACCATCGGCGAGCGGATGGTGTGGCCGTCCGGCACGTCCTTGCCCGGCTTGCCGTGCGATTCGCTGGCGTGCTCGGCGGCCGGCGCCTTGCCCGCGGCCGGCGCGGCGTGCGCGACCGGAGCCGGGGCCGGGGCGTGCTCGGCGGGCGCGGCCTGCACGTAGGTGGGCATCGGCGCGGCGCGGCTTGCGCGCGACAGGCGGACGGACTCCTCGCCTTCCTTGATCTCGATTTCGGTGAGGTTGGACTTCTCGAGCAGGTCGATCAGTGCCTTGATTTTGCGGAGGTCCATGGACGGTCTCGCGTGCGGTGAAAGTGGAAAGGGAAAGGACGCTCAGCGGCCGCTGGCTTCGTGCCGGGGCGCATCGAGCCGGGCGATCGCCGCCTCGAGGGCCAGCAGGTAGCTCTGCGCCCCGAAGCCGCAGACCACGCCGACGGCGAGGTCGGACAGGTAGCTGTGGTGGCGGAAGGGCTCGCGGGCGTGGGGGTTGCTGAGGTGTACCTCGATGAAGGGCGTGCGCACCGCCGCGAAGGCGTCGCGCAGGGCCACGGAGGTATGGGTGTAGGCCGCCGGATTGATGAGCACGATGGCGGTACCGTCGGCCCGGGTGGCTTGCACCCGATCGACGAGCGCATGCTCGGCATTGCTTTGGAAGCTGGCGAGGGCGTGGCCGGCATCGGCAGCGCGGGCGGCGAGCCGGACATCAATATCGTCCAGCGTGTCGCGGCCATAGACCTCCGGCTCGCGGGTGCCGAGCAGGTTGAGGTTGGGGCCGTGCAGGACGAGGATCGAGGCCATGACGCGGGAGCGGGCCGGGAGGGCAAGGCGCACAGCCTGCCCGCCCTAGAGCTCCCTGTCTAGGGTTTCGGCTCCAGATCTCCGGAGATCGCAGCCGTTTGAATTTTGTTAGGGATGCTTCGAGGCGCGATGCTCATCCACCCAGCCGCCGATCGCCTTGGCGTCCGGGAACGGGCTCAAGTGCTGCGCCACCAGCCGGCCCTGCGGGTCGATCAGCACGGTGTAGGGCAGAAGTCCGCGCGCGTTGCCGAGGCGCACCGAGCTGTCGCGGATCGAGTTCGGCTCCGCGAAGATCGGAAAGCCCACCGGCACGCGCTCGAGGAAAGCGCGCGCGTCGGCGGCGTCCTCCAAGGCGATGCCGATCACCTGCACGCCGTCCACGCCTTGCGCGCGGTGGTAGGCGTCGAGCAGCGGCATCTCCTTGACGCAGGGCGGGCACCAGCTGGCCCAGAAGTTGATCAGCCGCCAGCGGCCCTCGCCGGGCAGAGGCTGGTTCACGCCGTCGAGCGTGGTGCCCAACAGCGGTTCCGCCGACTCGCCGAGCGCGACGACCTTCAGGCCTTCCGGCGCGGGCGGCGTGCGCGCGGCGTCGAACTCGCCACGCAGCCAGATGCCGAGCGCGGCGCTGGCGACGGCGAACGCGCCGATCAGCGTCCATTGCAGCCAGGGCTTCATGCGTGGTGCTTCACTTCGCGGCGGCCTTCGTCAGCGCGGACTCGACGATGCCGGTCGTCAGCAGGTTGGGCAGGATCTCGGGTTCCCCGCCGCCGGCCGGGTACACCGCGTAGAAGGGCACGCCCACCGCGCCGTACTGCTGCAGGTAGGCGGTGATGGCGGCATCGACGTCGGTCCAATCGCCCTTCATGTACACGGCGTTGGCGCCCTCGCGCGCCGCGGCAAAGGCGTCGGTCGAGAGCACGGCGCGCTCGTTGGCCTTGCAGCTCACGCACCAGTCCGCGGTCATGTTGACGAAGACCACGCGCCCCTCGGCGCGCAGCGCGGCGAGGCCCTCGGCCGAATAGGGCACGCTGCCGTCCGCGGCGGGCTGCGCAGGCTCGCCCGCGCTGGCATCGGCACCGGCGGCCGCTGCGGCCTCGCGTGCAGAAGGCAACTGCTGCACCGGCCACAGCGCGGCCACGCCGAGCGCCGCGATGCCGATCGCCAAGGCACGCATCGTGGCGCTCTTGAAGCGCGCCTGCTCCCAGGCCCACAGGCCAAGGGCGAGCAGCACCGCGCCACCCAGCACCCAGCCCACGGCATCGGCGCCGCGCTGCTTGGCCAGCACCCACACCAGCCACACGGCCGTCAGGTACATCGGGAAGGCGAGCACCTGCTTCAGCGTGTCCATCCACGCGCCCGGCTTCGGCAGGCGCTGCGCAAGCCCAGGAATGAAGCCGATGGCGAGGAAGGGCAGGGCGAGGCCGAGGCCCAGCGCCACGAACACGCCGATGGCGACGATGGGCGAGGCCGCAAAGGCGTACGCCAGCGCGGCGCCCATGAAGGGCGCAGTGCAGGGCGCGGCCACCACGACGGCCAGCACGCCAGTGAAGAAATCGCCGGCCGGGCCGGACTTCTGCGTGAGCGCGCCGCCGACATTGGCCAGCCCGCCGCCGAGGTTGAACACGCCGGAGAGCGACAGACCGACCGCGAACATCAGCAAGGCAAGGCCGCCCACCACCGCCGGCTGCTGCAGCTGGAAGCCCCAGCCCAGTGCCAGGCCGGCTTCGCGCAGCGCGAGTGCGATCCCTCCCAGCGCCGCGAAGCTGAGCACCACGCCGGCCGTGTACCAGAGCGCATGCGAGCGGGCCTTCTCCGCACTCTCGCCGCTGCCGGCAAGCCCGAGCGCTTTCAGCGACAGGATCGGCAGCACGCAGGGCATCAGGTTGAGGATCAGTCCGCCGAGCAGGGCGAGGCCGAGGGCCGCGAACAGGCCGATACCCCCGCTCGCGCGGTTCGCGCCGCTGCTGGCCGTGTCGGACGACGCGCCTTCGGCGGAGGGCGAGTCGGCGTTGGCCGGCGCATCGGCGAGTTCAATCGCCAGCTCGCGCTTCAGCGGCGGGTAGCAGACGCCGTTCTCCTGGCAGCCCATGAAGCCGACGGTCAGGCGCAGGGTGTCAGCCCCGCTTTGGGTGCGGACGACCTCGATCGGCACCAGCACTTCGTCGTAGTAGACGGCCTGCTCGCCGAAGTACTCGTCGCTGTGCGTGCGCGCCGCCGGCCACTCGCCGGGGCGCACCACGGCCCCGCGCTCGCTCTGCGCGGCGAAGGTGGTCTTGTCGCGGTAGAGGTAGTAGCCCGGCGCGATGGTGAAGCGCACCACGATGCGATCCGGGCCATCGGTGACGGCCTCGAGCCGGTAGGCCTCGGTATCGGGCAAGGGCAGGCCGGCGCTACCGGTTGCCGTCAGCCCGGCATCCCCACCCGCCGTGCTGGTCGAGAGCAGGCCGCTGCTGCGACCGCCGGAGAGCAGGCCAGCGACGGGTGGCAGGGCGGCGGATGCGTCGCCTGCGGGCGCCGGCGGCAGCGCGACCGTGACCTCGCGGGCCTGTGGCGGGTAGCAGATGCCGAGGTCCGCGCAGCCCTGGTACTTCACCCGCAGGCGCAGCGTCGTGGTGTCGTCGGCGGCCGCCCCGGTGAGCGTGGCCACGAGCGAATCCCGATAGGTCTCCACCTCGCCGAAGAACTCGTCCGTGTGCTTCTGGCCGTCCGGCAGTTGGAGTGGATTCGCCTTGAAGCCGCCCTCCAGCACCTCGACCGCCGTGCGGTGGCGGTACAGGTAGTAGTCCTCGGCGATGGCGAAGCGCACCTCGACGGCATCGCGCGTCGTCGCCTCGGCCGACAGGGCGAAGGCCTCGTCGACGGGCAGCAGGTCGTCCTGGTCGATGGCTTGGGCAGCGGTGCCGCCGAGCAACAAAGAGGCCAGCGCGGCGTTGCGCAGCAGGCGGATCGTCGGGGCAAAAAAGCGTGACATCGGGCAGGGGTCGGTTCCGGGCGCGGTCGGGCATTATCGCCGCGCCGCGTCGGCCGGGCGTGGACAGGGGGGCGTCCGCTCACCGGTTCGTAACCCGGCGGTCACCCGTTTCAGGCCATCGTTGCTCCCCCATCCCCTCGTTCAGGAGACCTCCCCATGTTCAAGAAACTCGCCGCCGAAGCCCTCGGCATCAGCGACATCGGCGTCATCGTCCCCGCCTCGGAGTTCGACAAGGTCGACGCCGACGACTACCTCTTCCACGAGGACGGCGAGCGCATCTTCTTCCTGATCAAGTCGAAGAAGGACGAGTACTGCTTCACCAACCAGGCGCTGATTCACGTCGACGGCGAATCGGCCGTGTCGACCAAGCGCACGGTGAAGCGCTACGAGTACGCCAGCAACCGCATCGGCTACTGCGCCATCGAGACGGCCGGCAACATGGACATGGACGTCGAGTTGAAGTTCTCGATCGGCGAGGCGCACTTCAGCATCGACGTCAAGAAGAGCTTCATCGAGCAGGTGAAGGACATCTACAAGGCGCTGATCGCCATCGGCCGCCAGCAGTCGCGCGACGCCATCTCGCGCGACAACGCCGTGCGCACCCTCGATGCGATGGGCGGCATGCTGAAGCTCGGCAACCTGCAGGGCGAAGCGGCGGTGGTCTCGCATTTCAACGCCGTGCTCGACAACCTCAACGCCGCGATGCTCGACCGCCATACGACGCGCGACTACTCGCGCATCTTCGAGAAGTTCATCCATAACAACGCCACGCCGCCCGCGCTGCCCTGAGGCCGGTCACGGCCGGGGCGTCGTCCGACGCCCCGGCCCTTGGCGACCGTCAGTCCGCGCGCTTCGGTGCTTCGATCGTGTCGCGGACGAAGCGGTCGAAGAGGCGCACGCCATAGGCTGAGGCACCGAGCGGCACGGTGGGCAGCGGCGCGTCGTCGCGCCACGCCATCGAGGCCATGTCGATATGGGCCCAGCGCACGGCGGGGTCCACCCAGGCGCCGATGAAGTGTGCACCGAGGCCCGCGCCGGCGCGGCCACCGCTGCCGACGTTGCGCAGGTCGGCGATCGGCGATTCGAGATCCTTCGCGTAGCTGGGGTGCAGCGGCAGGCGCCACAGCTCTTCGCCGCTGGCCGCGCCTGCGGCCACCAGGTCGGCCACCAGGGCGTCGTCGCGCGAGAACAGGCCGCCGTACTCGTCGCCCACCGCCGTCACCTGCGAACCCGTCAGCGTGGCGATGTCGATCAGCATCGACGGCTTGTCCTGCCGCTGCACGTAGGCGATCGCGTCCACAAGCACGATGCGGCCTTCGGCGTCGGTGTTGAGGTTTTCGAAAGTCAGGCCGCCCAGCGTGCGCACGACGTCGCCGGGGCGGGCGGCTTCGCCGTCAGGCATGTTTTCGGCGAGCGCCGCGACGGCGATGGCGTTCACCCGGGCACCGCGCTTCGCCAGCGCCAGAACCGCGCCGGTGGCCGCGGCCGCGCCGGCCATGTCGTGCTTCATCCGCCGCATGTTGTCGGCCGGCTTGATGGAGATGCCGCCGCTGTCGAAGGTGATGCCCTTGCCGACGAAGGCCACCGGCGCGGCATCGCCTGCGCCGCGGTAGCGCACCAGCAGAAGCTTCGGCGGCTGCGCGCTGCCGACGCCCACCGAGAGCATCGCGCCCATGCCAAGCTCGCGCATCCGCGCTTCGTCGACGACCTCGATGCTGACGCCGCGAACGCCCTCGAAGGCCTCGCGCGTGCGCTCGACGAAGGTTTCCGGGTAGATGACGTTGCCGGGCTCGGTCTTGAGGTCGCGGGCGAAGCGCACGCCCTCGGCCACGTGGGCCCAGTCGCTGCGCCAGGCCGCGCTCGCGGCGCCGGCATCGACGACGCGCACGGTGAGCGTGCCTTGGCCGAGCACCGGCGCGCCCGGCTTCGGCGTCTTGTACTGGCGGAAGGTGTATTGGCCCAGCGAGGCGCCGAGGGCGAGATGGGCGCCCGCGGTGGGCACCCCGGCTTCCGGCCAGAGCAGCGTGATCTCGGGCGCGGCACTGAGCACGCCGGCCTGCCCCACGAGTCCGCCCACGTCCTCGAGCAGGCGCGGCGTGACCGGATCGCTGCCAGTGCCGACGAGCAGCACCTGGTCGTAGGGCCCGACGCCGGGCAGGTTCAGCACCGTGCCGCGGTCGCCGAGGAAACCGGCCGTGCGCACGGCGCGACGCAGGGCGCCGCCGCTGCGCTGGTCCAGCGCGGCGAAAGCGCCTTCATCGGGCACACCTTGGCGGACGGCGACCGCGACGGCACCGGTTTCCGGCAAGGCGTAGTCGGCGATGGCCAACGCGCGCTGGGCGTCGGCGGGCGACACGAAGAAGGCGGATAGGGCCAGGAACGGGACCACGCGATGTCGCATCGATGCACCTCGGTAAGGAAGAAGACGGTCGAAACCGTTCCGCATCCTGCCTTTGCCTCCGAGGCGCGAGGTCGTGGCGGGGTGAATCGGCGGGTCAGCGCGAATCGATGCCGACGAGCGCGACCAGGGCTTTCAGCGTCGCCTTCGCGAGCCGCTCGCGGTCGAGGTCGGGCTGCATGGCGAGGCGGACGGTGAGGCCTTCGAACAGCGCGTTCAGGAGCTCGACCAGAGCCGGCGCAGGGACGGGTGGTTTGGCAAGGCCGCGTTGGCGTAGCGCCTCGATGCTGGCCAGCAGGGCATCGCGGGCGAGGGCGTCCTCGCGGCGCAGGGAGGCCATGAGCGCGTCGTTGCGGCAGGCCTCGGCCATCACTTCCATCTGCAGGCGCAGCAGGGCCGGATCGAGCACTTCGCCGAGGATCGCATCGACCACGCCGGCGAGGTCGCGCTTCGGATGGTCGCTGGTGGCGAGGGCTTCGAACAGGGCCACCGAATTCGCCCGGCTCAGCTCGGCGAAGGCCATGACCAGCGCGTCCTTGTTGGCGAAGTAGCGGTAGAGCAGGCCCATGCTCAGGCCGGCGGCCTTGGCGATCTCGGCCATGCTGGCCTGGTGGAAGCCTTTGTCCGCGAAGCACCGCCCGGCGGCGCGAAGGATCTGCCGGCGGCGCTGTTCTTGAAGTTCGGGGTTGGCGGTGCGCATGGCGACGATTCGATGAACGGCCGCTCAAGTTTAGCTTGACGGCCGACGGGATCATTCATAAGGTGAGCGCTCACTCATTGAATGGAGCCCCGCCGTGGACGCCCTTCCCACCTTCCCCCCCAGCGGCATCGCCCAGTGGCTCGGCCTCGTGGCCGTTCTGCTGGCGGGCCTGCTCGTGGTCTTCCTCCCCATCGAGATCTGGCGCCGTCACCGGGCCGGCACGCTGGATCGCAAGGTCGTGATGGAAATGCTGGCCTCGGCCAGCGTCTCGCTGCCGCCACTGCTGGTCGGCGGCGTGGTGCTCGCCTTCGTGACCGCGCTGTGGGGCGGTGCGGCAGCGCTGGTGCCGTGGTCCATCCCGACCACCGGATGGACGGCACTGGCCTGCCTGCTGCTGGTGGATTTCCTCTACTACTGGGACCACCGCTGCGCGCACCACTTCCGGCCGTATTGGGCGATGTCGCACTCGGTGCACCACAGCTCGCCGCAGTTCGACCAGACCACGGCGCTGCGCGTGTCCTTCATGGACGGCGCGTTTTCGCCGTGGTTCTACGTGCCGGCCGTGCTGGTCGGTTTCGACCCGCTGCTGGTGGCGGCCTGCTTCGGCGTGATCCTCGCCTGGCAGCAGTGGCTGCACACGGAGACGGTGGGCCGCCTGCCGGGGTTCGACGGCTGGCTCAACACGCCGTCCAACCACCGCGTCCACCATGGCATGCAGCCGCAATACATCGACCGCAACTACGGCGCGATCCTGATGGTCTGGGACCGGGTGTTCGGCACCTATGCGCGCGAGGACGAGCCGGTGCGCTACGGGCTCACCGAGCCGATCCACTCCAGCAACCCGTGGACGGTGCACACGCTGGAGATCGGGCGCTGGTGGCGCGAACTGCGTGCCGCGCCGACCTGGCGGGCCTTCGTGCGTTCGCTGTGGGCGATGCCCGGAAAGCCCGCGCCCGGATGACCGGGACGCGGGCTTGGGAGGCGCCTCAGTTCAGCTGGCAGCTCGCCGGCTTGGCCGAGGTGAACAGCGCCGACGTCGCCCACTCGGGGTGGTCGATGAACGGGTTGCGGTTGCCCTGGAATTCCTGGATCGCTTCGTTGCGGATGCGCTCGGCGGCATTCGGCGGGTCCTGCTGGTGCCACTGCAGCAGGGTGCTGAGCAGGCCCATGTAGGCCGGCGAGGCCGAGGTGATGACGATCTTCGAACGGTCGTCGGTGAGCTCGAGGTCGGGTTCGCCCTGACCGTTCACCGGATGCACGCCGCCTTCGTAGCGGATCGCCATGTAGAGGATGGCGCGGGCGATGTCGCCCTTGCGGGCGTTGAACACCTCGAAGCTGCCGGCGTTGCCGTCGGGGCCCTTCACCCAGTTCGAATTGCCGGGGTACACGCCCGTGCCGCCGCCGGTGCCGTTGTTCACTTCGGTGGCGCGCTCGCTGCAGCCTTCGCTGGGCGGGCAGTTGGCGTAGGGCTTGTTGCCGCGGTCGGCGTTGTACGCGGTGTCCGACAGGTAAAGCATGTGCGTGTCGGTGTAGGGCGCGTAGGGCAGGCCGAGGTTGCCGGTCTGCGAGCTGAAGCCGAGCGAGTTCGGCCAGGTGTGCTCGCGGTTGTAGGTGATGCCCGTGCCGGTGCCGGCGCGCTCGGTCACCTTGGCGAAGCTGCGGTTCTTGTAGACGTCGAGGATGCGCGCCGTGTTGGCCGGGTCTTCGTCGGCGATCTCGAGGATGTCCCAGCTGTCGGTGGTGCTGGCCGAGTACGGATAGGCCGTGTGGCCCTTGATCGTTTCGTGCAGCGAGCAGCGCAGCTGGCTCGCCGAGCTTGTGTTCACGCGGCTGTAGTAGCCCGTCGGCGCGGCGGCCGCCAGCGTGTAGCCGATCGTGGTGTTGCTGGTGGGCGTCGCGTTGTTGGCGTCACGCAAACCAGCGGCGCTGATCGACAGCGTGCAGGTCTCGCCGGCGGTGAAGGCGCCCGACGGCGTCAGCGTGAAGCGGCTGCCGGTGGTGGGATAGCTCAGCGGATGGATGCCGCTGCTGGCGCAGCTGAGCGCGAAGGCCGTCGTGCCGGCGGTGACCGGTTCGCTGAAGTCCACGCTCAGCGCGGCGGTCGGCGAGACGTTGGTCGCGCCGTTGGCGGGCGTGGTCGCGGTGACGCGCGGTGCGGCGTTGGCCAGCGTGTAGGCCACGTTGGTGCTGGCCGCCGGCGAGGCGTTGCCGCTGTCCTTCACCGCACTGGCGGTGACACTGAGCGTGCAGCTCTCGCCATCGGCGAAGGCGCCCGACGGGGTGATGGTGAAGCTGCTGCCCGTGGTGGCATGGCTGAGCGGGTGGCTGCCGCTGCTGGCGCAGCTGAGCGCGAAGGCGCCGGTGGAGAGCGTGACGCTCTCGCTGAAGGAGACGCTCAACGTCGCCGTCGGGCTGATGCCCGTCGCGCCATTGGCCGGCGAGGTGGCGGTGATGCTGGGCGGCGTGTTGGCGCTGCCGAAGCTCTGGTTGCGGTTGCAGGCACCGAAGGTCGCGGCCTGTGCGGCCTGCCACGTGAAGCCTGCGGAGCCGCTCGCGGTTCCGCCGAGCTGCAGCGAGTGGCCGACGGCAGTGGCTTCGCTTTCGCTGACCGGCAGGTTGACGCTGGTGCGGCCCGACGCCACGCCGCTGCTGGCGCGGATCTGGCCTTCGTAGCTGATGAACTGCACGACCGTACCGCTGGGGTTCACGAGGGCGATGCCGTCATGCGTGCCGTTCTGCATCCCGTTGGCGGCATAGCTCAACGTGGCGAAGCGCACCGTGGCGCCGCCGCAGGTGGCGAGCGCGCCGGTCGGCACGGGATCGTTGTCGTAGGCGGTGGCGGCGGTCGTGCTGCCGGTGCCGTTGTAGAGATGGATGCGCCAGCCGCTCAGCGATTCACCCGCGGTGGCGACGATCTCGATGCGCTCGCCGGAGTCCGTCCCGGCATTGTCGTAGTGGATCTCGTTGATGAAGACCTCGGCCTGCGCGGCGGGCACGCACGCGACAAGGCCCAGCGCCGCGAGGGCGCGGAACGGACGGAAGGACACGGATTTTCCCCTGGTGTGCCGGCGTCGGGGGGCCGGCAGTGGCGGGCAGTCTAGGGTCGCTTTGTGACAGACGCCCGTCGCGGTGCGGCAACGGGGCGACTACTGAAAGCGCTGCGCCTTGGTTGCCCAGAAGCTCAGGGGTCGCTGCATGGACCTAGATCGCCCAGCCGGCAGTCATCTCGGCCACCAACTCGTGAACTCCACTTCGTTGCCGTTACGACGCGCCTGCGCAGCAAGATTGTTGAGTTGCTGCTCGGTCTCCTGCCGTCCAAAAAAACGCAGGCACTGCGCGGAGGCCCCGCCACGACTCGAGTAACGTGCGCTGACGAAGCTTTGAAACTGGGGCTGATAGCCGAGGGTCGGGCCGTCGGAGGACATCGCCCAGACCCGCGAGAAGTAGTAAACGCGCTTGGCTGAGCCTTCGACCTCGCGCGTCGCCCAGCAATAGGCGTAAGGCGCCGACGAAGAGGAATCTCCGAAGGCATTTGGGGCGGCCATTGCTCCTGCGGGCCCAAGGGCGAGGGCGCACACCAGAAAAACCGACGGCGGCAGTGAAACAAAGGCGGGTCGCAAACCAAGCTTATTCATGACGCTACTCTGAGTGTGAAGACAAGACAGCTCGCCGATTCCACGAACGGCTGGTTTCGTTGGGGCTCGGGTGCCACCCGCTCTTGAACACTTCGTCAAAATGCTCGAGGCGGGCGTGGGTCGGCGACATCAAGCGGCAGTGGGCCATTAAGTTGGAGCGCTAGAATTTCGCGGGCGGGCGAGGATCTGCAACGCGACTACAAGTACCCTTGGAATCTTCAGCCGCACGTGTCGACCCGCCGTTGCGTACCTCTGTCCGCCCTGATTCAAACGTCCCGTCTCTACGATTTGCTGACAGCCAAAAATCAAAATCCACAATGGGAGACTCATCGAGCCAAACTTCTTCAGCCTTGTCTCGAAATGTCGAATAAGTGTATCTGAAGTAAATCGTATTCTCGTTCACAGTACAAACAAAGGTTTCCATCGTTCTGTGATCGAACTCCTGACCAACGCATCTCGAGTCCTCGCGCCAAGCGCCATTGTCATTCCACATTCTTACTACGGTAGCGCCATTGACTCGGTAATAAAATGAGATTGGATCTAGCACAAAACTACTGTCATCTGAATCAGAGTGAGGCGTGCTTTCAGTACGTTCGCACTTAATCCAGGATGGTTCTGCTTCTTGGGCTGAGATTTGCCCGGCAAATACGCATGTTGTAAGCGCAACAAAAAAACCGGCTCGATTGATTCTGTACTTCATAGAGAATTCCTTGTCTTTGGAGCGGATCGCTCTTTTCAAAGCGGCTGGACAGTTGAGAACGGTGGTCAATCAGCAATGACTTGGTCGCGTGCGGGCGAAGGAGGAGCGCCCGTTCCGGGTAATCAAGCGGCCGTTCGGCTACGCGAAGATTCGCTCCGGTGGCATCGCGAAGAACGCCGCACAGTTGATGACGCTTCCTCTGGGGCTTCGCATTGCCTCAGCATTAGTTGCACCCCGCCTAGAACGCTGCAGGCGGGCGCGGGTCCGTGGTGCGACTGCACTGACCCCAGAAGCTCTCTGCCACGTCGTCAGTAAACTTGTTTAGAAAAAGCAGGCCTGTTCTTCGGTTTACCGAAAAAACATATTCTCCCGAAGGAACCGAAAATCTTGCAAATATCTCGTCCTCGTTGATTCGACAGGTCGGTGATTCCTGTTCACACAAATCGCCCCAGCGGTCTAGGTCGCCATTGGCCTGGCGCTTGTAAGAGACGATGCTATTCGCTCTGACGGCAAAGACGTCGTTTGCAAAACCTGCGGAATGCGTGTCCTCATCTCTGGAAGTTTCTCGGCACTCAAGCCAGAGCGTGTCGTCACCCGATTGAGCCAAGGTGGCTGAGGTGGACAGCACCGCAGCAGCGGCGATCGCGACCGCCAGAGCGCTTGTTGTTGTGGTGTTACGTCTCATTCAATCCACCTTTTCGAGTGTTTCGCGAGGGGTTTGTTCGTAGAGCCTTGGCACGACGGGTCCGTTCAGACCCGTCGCCCAAAAAACCACGTGACCCGGCCGCGAGCGTCCTGTCGATCTCACCAATCTCGCCGCAGGACGACGTAGTAAATCATCTGCGGATTCAGCGTCTCGCACCTGACTTCGCTCTCGTAGGCCGGGATGCGAATTGAGGCATGGGTGTCATTGACATCGCGGTCCGTCAGTCGGTATCCGCCTTTCCACTCGCTTCCGCCCGGATTCTCGAAAGTGGCGCAGATCTCGCTCCGTTCGTTGCCCGCAATGCTCAATCCCGCGCGCCGAATCTCAAGCGTGACCAGCAAGTCCCCCGTGGGCACCAACACCGTTCTTCCTTCGCTATGGTCCGCGAACAGGAACGTGTGTTGCTGTTGCGCTGAGGCGCTGCCCGAGGTGGCTCCAAAAGCAACAATGCCGACGACGAACAGCATTGCAAAGCGCATGGCTGAGTTGATCATTTTCAGCCTCTTTTGAATTTCGAGTGGGTGGCAGCCAGAATCGACCCGAGTCTGGGACCGTTATCTGAGGCAACGTGAGCGAGAAGCAGCTTTTTGAGGCCGCCCTTGGCGTGGCCGCGCCGTGGTACGTGAGCGGGACGGGTTTC
>NZ_JAPZQK010000001.1 GCF_027530345.1 Silanimonas sp.
TCAGCCTCCGCCAACCAACGCTTCAGTTCTCGAGCACGCATCCGGCTTCTCCACGCCCGAAGTCCTCGGGCCGTTTCTAAACCGTGCTCCCACCCCGGCTCACCGTTCGAGACGATCAACAATCAACGCGAACAGCGCCAAGAAAAAAGGCCGCCCTGTGTCCAGGGCGGCCTTCGGGCTTCACGGCGTTCGGGCGCAGTGCCCGGGGCTCAGAAGCGGCCGGTCAGCTCCACGCCCCAGGTCCGCGGCGCGCCGACGATGAAGGTCGGCAGGCCGAAGTTCAGGCCGGTGTTGCCGGCGTCGATCAGATACTCGCGATCGCCCGCGTTCTTCACGAAGGCGCCGAGGTCCCAGCGGCCATCGCCGAATTCGACACCGACGCGGACGTCGACCAGGCCATACCCGGCCTGTTCGATGCCGCGCTGGTTCTGGTCTTCGAAGAACACCTGCGAGCGCCAGTTCCAGCTCGGGCGCACGTAGGCGGCGAGACCGTCGCCCACGCCGAAGCGCCAGTCGAGGCCGGCCGAGGCCGAGTGCTCCGGCGTCAGGCGGAAGCGGTTGCCGGCCAGCGTCTGGCGGCGGCCGGCGTCGTCACGCTCGTCGAAGCTCGCATCCACGTAGCCGTAGGTGAAGAAGGCCTGCAGGCCCTCGCTGGCCCGGAGGATCAGCGAGAGCTCGCCGCCGGTGGCGCTGGCGTTGCCGCCATTCGCGGTGATGGTGCCGATGCCGTTCGGGTTGAGCACGCTGGCCTGGAAGTCGCTGTAGTCGTAGTCGAACACGGCGATGTCGTAGGTCAGCGCCTCGCCGAAGGCCGTGCCCTTGAGGCCGATCTCGTAGCTCAACACCACTTCCGCGGGGATGAAGTTCGGCGTGCCGTTGCCGCCGGTCGGGAACTCGATGACGTCCGGGCGACGGCCGCGCGAAACGCTGGCGTAGCCGTTGAGCGTGTCGCTGAAGCGGTAGGCGGCGACGACGCGACCCACGGCCGACGAGTAGGTGTCTTCGGCGAAGCGACGCGCCACCGGGCGGAACAGGATGTTCGGGATGGCGACGTTGGTCGGGGCGGCCGGCAGCACCTGGCCGAGCGGCGAGAGACCCCCAAACGTCAAGGCTTCGTAGCCCGAGCGCACGTCCTCGCGGGTGCCGCGCAGGCCGAGCGTCAGGTCGAAGCGGTCGGTGACCGACCAGGTGCCGTCGGCGAAGACATCCATTGCATCGACCTCGCCGAAGTTCGTGTACTCCTCGCGATGGCTGGCGCGCAGCGGCAGCGGCGTACCGAGCGGAATGCCCGGGATGCCCAGCGCCGGGAAGCTCGTGTAGCCGAGGAACGGGGTGAGGTTGGGGTTCAACGGGCTGACGACCGGCAGCTGGATCAGCCCGCCCGTCGCACCGGCGACACCCGCGCGCAGGGCCGGCGAGAGCAGGGCACCGAGCTGGCGCTCGTCGGTGCTGAACGGCACGCGCTGGAAGCCTTCCTCCTTGAACCAGCTGACGCCGCCGAAGCCGCGGAAGGCGCCGCCGTTGTCGTAGTTGAAGCGGAACTCGTGGCTCCACTGTTCGCCCTCGGCGTCCTCGGCGAACTCCAGCGCGTTGAGCTGCGAGCCGTCGGCGTCGAACTCTTCCAGCGAGGCGAATTCGCGCCAGCCGCTGATCGTCGACAGGCTCCACGATTCATTGATGGCGAACTGGCCCAGCACGGTGAAGCCGGTGACGTGGCGGTCGAGGCCGAGCTGCTCGCCGCGGTTCAGGTCGGCGGTGCCATCGAACAGGTCGCGGCTGCCCGCGCGCGTGGGCAGCACGTTGGTGCGGAAGGCGGTGCCCGGCGGGGTGTCGACCTGGTGGTTGAAGATCACGTCGACACGGTTCGTGTCACCGAGGTCAAGGCCGAAGGACAGGCGCAGCGCGCTGGTGTCCTTGCCGTTGAGGTGGCCGCCCGAGAGGTTCTCGACGAAGCCCTGGTTCTTCTCGTGATAGACGGCGAGACGCATCGCCAGCGATTCGGAGAGCGGGGCGTTGGCGTAGCCGCTGGCACGACGCCATTCGTCGCTGCCGAGGCCGACGGTGAAGCCGCTTTCGTAGCCCTGGAAGGCCTTCTTCTGCACCAGGTGGACGGCGCCGACCTGCGCACCGCGGCCGAACAGCGTGCCCTGCGGGCCGCGCAGCACCTCGACGCGCTCGAGGTCGAAGGGCTGCACCACGGCGCCGCGGGCACGCGAGATGGCGATGCCGTCCTGGAAGACCGAGACGCGCGGCGGCGAGAACGACGCGCCGCTGTCCGAGGTGATGCCGCGGATCACGAAGCCGGGGTTGTTCGGGCTCTGCTCCTGCACTTCGAGGCCGGGCACGAGGTTGCCGATGTCATCCATGCCGGTGATGCCGAAGCCCTCGAGGAACTCGCCGGAATAGGCGCTGATCGCGATCGGCACCTCTTGCACCTGCTGCTCGCGCTTCTGCGCCGTGACGACGATGGTGTCGATCATCGTGGCGTCGACGCTGGCCGCACCGGCGGTGGGGGCGTCCTGGGCGAACGCGGGGGCCGCGACGAGGACGAGGGCGGCGTGGATCGCCGAGGCAAGCAGGGTGGGGCGGCGCATCGAGGGGAGCTCCATGGGGTGTTGGAGACGCCAGCGTCGTCGCGAGTCGTTGCAATGCCGTTAAACGCGACAACCAGTCACGGTCCTGAAAGATGCGAAGGCTCGAATAGCGGGCTGCCTTTCCCCTTCGCTGGCTTCCCGATGCCCCCCATCAGCCGCCGTGCCGTCTTGCGCCTGCTCTCCGTGACCGCCGCTGCCGTGGTCTTGCCGCTGCAGGCCCGCCGCTTCGGGACCACGCTGCCGATCGATGCGTCCCTGTTCCCGCAGGCCGTGGCGTCGGGGGACCCTTCGGCGCGGAGTGTCGTGCTTTGGACGCGGCTCGCGCCGTCGGCGTGGGGCCGCGAGGTCGTCCTCCAAGTCGCCGAGGATCCGGGCTTCGAACGGCTTCGCGTCGAGCGCGCGTTCGCCGTCGGTGCCGCGACCGACGGTTGCCTGAAGGTGCGCGTCGACGATCTCGACCCCGGCACCGCCTGGCATTATCGATTCGTGCTCGAGGGCGAGCGCTCAGCGTCGTCGCCGGTGGGCCGGACGCTCACCACGCCGGACCGCGACGACGATCGCGACCTGCGCCTCGCGGTGCTCAGTTGCCAGGACTACAACGGCCGCTGGTACAACACCTTGCTGCCGCTGCTCGACGAACCGCTCGATGCCATCGTGCACCTCGGCGACTTCATCTACGAGACCACGGGCGATCCGTCCTTCCAGAGTGGCGACGGGCGGCGAGTGGTGTTCGACGACGCGGCCGGCGCACTCACGCTGGGCGATGGTGGGTTCCAGTCGGCGCGCAGCCTCGACAACTACCGCCAGTTGCATCGCGAGTACCGAACGGATCCGGTCCTGCAGGCGCTGCTGGCGAAGGCGCCGCTGATCGCCATCTGGGACGACCACGAATTCGCCGACGACGCCTGGGAGGACGTGGCGACCTTCCACGACGGACGTCGCGACGAGCGCGACGCCGAGCGCCGTCGGGCCTCGGAGCAGGCGTGGTTCGAGTACATGCCCGTCGACCTCGGCGGCGCGTTCGACGGGGCCGCCGCGGACGCGCGGGCGCTCCATCCGGCGACGCGCATCTGGCGCGAATTCCGCTTCGGCCGGCGCGCTTCGCTGAGCATGACCGACTACCGCAGCGCGCGTCCGGACCACCTCGTTCCCGAGGACGCGTTCCCCGGCGCCATGGCGTTCGACGAGCCGACGCTGCAGGACGCTCTTCCGCGCATCGGCGAATCCTTTGACGGGTGGCGTTCGCGGCTTCAGCCCTACATCGACATCAACACGCCCGAGTACCGGCGCTGGCGCCGACCGCTGGCCCGCGCCCTCAACAAGGCCTACGCCGGCGAAGGCCTCGCCCGTGCCGATGCGCGGGCGAAAGTCGACACGATCCTCGCCGCGCCGATCGCCTTGCCGGTCGCCAACGCCATCCTCGCGCGCCACGACGCCGCCGCGCCGTTCTTCCTCGACGCGGGTCCGATTCCGGAGTCGCCCGATCTGCCGCGCGGCCTGAGCTGGGCCGGCGTCGGCAAGTCGCGCCTGTTCGATGCCGTCGGCAGCCGCTACTTCGTGCTGGCCGAAGGCTTCAACCTGTTGGCGCGGCTTCGCGCGGCGGGCGTCGGAGGCCCCTTGGGCAGTGCCTTGGGTGAAGCGCAGGCCCAATGGCTCGCCGGCTCGGCCCAGCGTCAGAGCGACGTCGCCTGGCGCCTCGTCGGCAGCTCGGTGTCCTTCACCCCGCTCCGCCTTGATCTTCGCCGGCCCGAGGTCCAAGCCCCCGCCGGTTGGGCTCACGAGGTGCTGCTCAACGTCGACCACTGGGATGGCTTTCCCGTGGAGCGCGACGCCTGGCTCGACCACTTCGACGGCGAGGGTGCGGTCCTGCTGAGTGGCGACATCCACGCCAGCTTCGCCAGCCAGCACCGGCCGCGTGTCGTCGAGTTCACGACACCGGCGGTGTCGTCGAAGAGTCTCGGCGCCATCCTCGAACGCAACGCGGGTGGCGACGCCGCGACGCGCGAGGCGGGGGCTCGCCTCGCCGCCAACCTCGACGCCCTCCTGCTCGCCGGCTACGGCGGCTTGCGTTACGCGCAGACACGGCGCAATGGCGCGATGCTGCTGGCGATCGGTCGCGACGAATTGCGGGTCCGCTATCTTGAGCTGGAGGCGGAACGGGTCGCCGAGCGCCACTACGCGGATCCGGCGGCACTGGCGACGGCGCGGTACGAACGCCACTTCCGCGTGCGTCGCGAGGACGGGTCGCTGACGCTGCTGGCCGATCCGGACTGAGCCGCCGCGACGGCGCGGGGCCGGCATCGCCTACCATGCGGCGATGCCCACGCCCGCACCGCCATCGGACGCCGCCGGCTTCCACCAGCGCCTGCTCGAGGACACCCTCGCCGAGGTGTTTGGCGAGCTCGAGCCGGGCCTCTTCGCCAGCCTCCAGCCGCGGCTCACCACGCTCGAGCTGGCGGGCGGTACGGTGCTGATGCGCGAGGGTGAACCTTCCGATGCGCTCTACCTGGTGCTCTCGGGGCGGCTCGTCGCCGGCCGCGGTGCGGATGCGGTACTCGGCGAGATCGGCCGCGGCGAACCGATCGGCGAAATGGGGGTGATCACCGGCGCGCCGCGCACGGCCACCGTGCGCGCGCTGCGCGACAGCGTGCTGGTGCGCCTGGATGGTGCCGACTTCATCGACGTCCTCCAGCGCTGGCCACGGGCCGGGCTGCCGCTCGCGCGCAAGCTGATTGAACGCCTGTCGAGAAAGCGCGGCGGCGCGCGGCGACAGGGCTTCATCAACGTCTGCGTGCTGCCTCTGCAGGCAGCACTCGATGGCGATGCCCTCGCGTCGCGCCTGCACGCCGAGCTCTCCGCGCTATCGGCGGACGACTCGTCGGCCGGTGCGGTCGCTCTGCACGACCGTCGCAGCGTGGAAGCGGCACTCGGCTTGGATATCGAGGCCGTGGAAGCCGAGGCGCTCGGCGAGCATCGACGCCTGCTCGACTGGCTCGACCAGCAGGAAGCCGCGCATGCGCTGCAGGTGTTCGTGGCCGATGCGGCCGACACCGCCTGGACGCGCCTGTGCCTGCGTCAGGCCGACCTGGTGTTGCTGGCGACCGATGCCGATGCCGATCCCGCGCCGCAGGGCGTGGAGCTCGTTCACCTCGTTGGCGACGCGCGATGCATCGCCGCGCACCAGGCGCTGTGGCTGGTGCATCCCGACGACCGGCGACGGCCCCGCGATACCGCGGCCTGGTTGGCGGCACGCCCGCACCTCGCGGTCGATGGACTGTCGCACCTGCACCTGCGGCGTGGGCATCCCGGTGATTGGCGGCGGGTCGCGCGCATCGTCGCGGGCTGCGCCATCGGCCTCGTGCTGGCCGGTGGTGGAGCGCGCGGCTTCGCGCACGTCGGCGTGATGCAGGCGCTCGAAGAGCAGGGCATCGAATGGGATGTCGTCGGCGGCACCAGCATCGGCGCGGTGATGGGCTTCTATGCCGCCACCGGCCTTCCGGCCTCGCGCGTGCGTGCGCTGGCCGGCGAGGCGTTCCGCCGCAACCCGACCGGCGACGTCAACTGGGTGCCGGTGATGTCGCTGCTGCGTGGCCGACGCCTGAAGCGCGTCATCGACGACGCCGTCGCTGAGGCCTTCGATGGCGCGGCGGACATCGAGGACCTGTGGAAGCCGTTCTTCTGCGTGGCGTCCAACTGCTCGCGCCAGCGCGCCGACGTGCTGCGGCGTGGCCACCTGTCGGAAGCCTTGCGCGCCAGCGTGTCGATCCCGGCCGCGCTGCCGCCGGTGCTGCGCGACGGCGAGTTGCTCGTCGATGGCGGCACCTTCAACAACTACCCCGTGGACCTGATGCGCGCGGCGGGCGCGGCACGGGTGATCGGCGTCGACCTGAGCCAGGACGCCTACCGCGCGCTCGACCATGCCGAGGTGCCTTCGCCCTGGGCGTTCCTGCTTGATCGCCTGTTCCGCCGTCGCGACGGACGGCGCTACAAGGATTTCCCGAGCCTCGGCACGACGGTGGTGAACGTCGCGCTGATGGCCAGTACCTCGCACCAGAAGCGCATGCGCGAGCTCGTCGACCTTGCGTTCCAACCGGACGTCTCGGATGTTGGCCTGCTGCAGTGGCGCGCATTTGACCGCGTGGTCGCGATCGGGCTCGACCACGCACGCGCGGTGCTTGCGACGCGCGAGAACTTCAAGCGTTCTTGACCCGAAGGTCGAGACTAGTCCGCGCAACGCATTTCGTGATTCGGGAAAAGCCCGATCAGCAAACGTGACCACGATCGCAGGCCGCGCTCCCGATTTTCCGATTGCAAACGGCTGTCCGTGACGCGCGTCGAGGATCCGAACAGAAGTCGCGGCGGATGCGCTGGGAGTAGGGCCGCGCCGTACCGTCATCGCATCCGGGCCGCCGGCCCCGATCGACGAGGACGCCATGAGCATCCGCTGCCCCGAATTCGACGCCAGTACGCTGGAAGCCATGACCGGGGACGATCCCCGGCAGTTGCGCCGCTTCTATCTCATGTTCCAGGCCGTGTGCCGATGGCAGCACGAGGCACTGTGCCGCGAGGCCTCGCAAGGCCACTTCGAGGAGGCGGCCCGTTGCGCCCGGCGCCTGAAGGTTTCGTGCTTCACCGTCGGGGCCTTGGCGCTGGGCCATGCGTACAGCCACATCGAATCCGTCGCCAGCCGTTGGAACGGCGATGAGCTGCGTGCCGGCCTTGCCGACATCGAAGCGCAGTTGGAGTACACGCTCGCCAACCTCGGCGATATCGCCGTAGGCATCGCCGGGCGTGAGATGCCGGTGCCGCGCCGGGCCGCCGCCGAGGCCCGCCCATGAAGACCGCCCGCGCAGCGGTAGGGTAGCCTTGGGCGTGGGGACCATGGATCGGGGGGCGCGCATGCCGGTGATCGTGTGGGTGGTCGACGATGACGACCACCTTCGTACTCTGCTCGTCGATGTGCTGAAGGCGTTCGGCCTCGACGCCCGAGGCGCGTCCGGTGCCGACGCCTTCCTGCTGGCCTACGCGGACGTGGGGCGGGGCCACCCGCAGGTGCTGTCGATTGATTACTCGATGCCCGGCACCGACGGCATCGCCGCGCTGCGTTTGGCGAGGCGAGCGGGTTTCGACGGCCCGGCGCTGATGCTGTCTGGCGTCGTCGACCTGCCCCATGTGGTCGAAGCGATGCAGCAGGGCATGCTCACCGTGCTGCCCAAGCCGGTCGATCTCGAGGCCTATGCCCGCCAAGTTGACGAGGCCGCCGCCGTGGCCGAGCAGGAGCACCGTCGCCGCGAGGAACGGGAGCGGCAGAGCGCCCGGTTCGCCCTGTTGACCGCGCGCGAGTCGGAGGTCCTGGTGGCCCTGGGCGAGGGCCTGATGAACAAGCAGGTCGCTGATCGCTTGGGCCTCAGCATCAAGACGGTGGAGACGCATCGCCACCAACTGATGGAGAAGCTCGAACTGCATACCGCGGGTTCCCTGATGCGCTGCGCGGTCGAGTACCGGCTGCGTGCGGCGGACGAGGGGCGCGAAACCCTGCACTGATGCCGCGGTGTCCTCGGGAACGCCCGAGGCGGCGTGTCACCAGAGCAAGTCGCCCGGCACCGTGAACTGGGCGTATTGGGCGTCGTCCTCGCTGCTGCCCGCGCTCGGCGCGGTGTCGGCCGCGCTGCGGTTGTCGAGCAGGATCAGGCCAAGGAGGACGGGATCTGAAGAGCGAAAACCAGCGCTAGACTGGCCGGACCGGGAGGCCAAAATCCTGGGTCCACCCCTGGTCAATTTTCAGTGCGCAGAGGTGGTCAGTTTTCGGCGAGCGCCAACACTGGTCGGGCGCGCGCACGTGGTGTGCCCGCATTCGAACGCCACGCGCGCCAACGGCGAGGTGACGTTCACGCTGGCCTGGGGCCAGGCCCTCCTCGCCGCGGGGAGGGCTTCGCCCACGAGTGGCTAGATGCAGGCCTTCTGCGCGTCGACGCGTTCGATGATCTCGCGCAGCTCACTCGCCACTCGGCCGCGATCGAAATTCAGCGCGCTTTCCTCGCGGATGCGCCGCGCGATGCGTGCGCCATGCCAGAGCCCGAGGGTCAGGCAGCCGGTCTTCACTGTGTCGAGGCGCGCCCACAGGGCGCCCGCCGAAGGCAGGTCGTCGACATCATCGTGCAACTGCTTGACCTGCGTAGTCAGCGAGCCCAGGTAGAGCGCGAGGCGTTCATTGGCGATACGCAGGCGCTTGAGTGTCGACTCGGGGGCCTCGGCGTTGTTGGTTCCGGCTAAGTGCAAAAAGTGGTTGACCGCCTGATTGGCTGCGAGAGCGGGTCGTCGCCTTGTTCTGTGCAATATCTGGTTGACGCCCGGTTTTGCGATGCTATTCTCTATCGTGCAAAAAGCGGTTGGAGAAGAGCATGGCAGAGGGCAATGGATCTGGCTTGTCACTGGCGGCGGAGTGCTGGAAGAACGCCGAAGACCTTTGGGGCCACTTCAGGCACACGGACTTCGGCAAGATCATCCTGCCGTTCACGCTGCTGCGCCGCCTTGAATGTGTTTTGGAGAGGTCCCGCGAAGCCGTCGCAGCGGCACATGCCGAGCACAAGGACAGCGGGATCGATCTCGACCTGATCCTGCGGCAGGTCTCCGGCTACCCGTTCTACAACACTTCGAGTTACGCCCTGGCAACGCTGGGCAGCACGAAGACGCGGCAGAACCTGCAGGACTACGTGGCGCGGTTTTCGGACAACGCTCGCATCATCTTCGAGCAGTTCGACTTCACGAACACCCTCATCCGATTGGACAAGGCGGGTTTGCTCTACAAGATCTGCAACAACTTCGCCGGCATCGACCTGCACCCCGATCAGGTTCCCGACCGGGAGATGAGCAACCTCTACGAGCACCTGATCCGGCGCTTCGGCGCGGAGGTGAACGAGGGTGCCGAAGACTTCATGACGCCTCGCGACGTGGTGCATCTCGCGACCACGCTGTTGCTCGATCCTGACGACGAACTGTTTGAGGCGAACCCGGGCCTGATCCGAACGCTGTATGACCCCACCTGTGGCACGGGCGGCTTCCTCTCAGACGCCATGAGCCACGTGGCCGACTACGGCAGCCGTTTCAAGGTGCCGCCGGTTCTTGTGCCGCACGGGCAGGAACTGGAGCCCGAAACTCACGCGGTCTGCCTGGCCGGCATGCTGCTGCGCACCTTGGCCTCCGATCCCGGCCGTGATTTGTCCCGGAACATCAAGGGGCCCTACAGCACCCTGTCGCGGGACGCTTTCGCCGGCGAGCGTTTCCACTATTGCCTGGCCAATCCGCCGTTCGGCAAGAAGTGGGAGAAAGACCAGAAAGCCGTCGAGGACGAGCACAAGGAGCTGGGCTACGCCGGCCGATTCGGCCCGGGCCTGCCCCGCATCAACGACGGTTCGATGCTGTTCCTGTTGCACTTGGCCAGCAAGCTGGAGCTGCCTGAGAAGGGCGGCGGCCGTGCCGCGATCGTTCTATCAGGCTCGCCGCTGTTCAACGGCGGCGCGGGTGCGGGCGAGTCGGAGATCCGGCGCTGGCTTCTGGAGAACGACCGGGTCGAGGCAATCATCGCCCTGCCCACGGAGATCTTCTTCCGCACCGGTATCGGCACCTACCTCTGGATTCTGTCAAACAAGAAGCCCTCGCATCGCCGGAACCGGGTGCAGCTGATCAATGCCACCGGTCTGTGGACCTCGATGAAGAACGAGGGCAACAAGCGCCACAAGATCAGTGATGAGCAGCAGCGCCAGATCGCCGATCTTTACGCTGCCGCCGAAAGCGGCGAGCTCAGCCGCATGCTGGACTACCGGACCTTCGGTTACCGCCGTATTCGCGTCCTGCGCCCGCTGCGCATGCGCCTGCACATCACGCGCGACAACCTGGCCACGCTGTGCAACGAAAAAGCCTGGGCCAAGCTGACGCCTGAGCAGCAGTCTGGCTGGCAGATGGCCTTGGCCGCACATATGGACGAGGAGCAGCCGGTGGCTTGGGCGGAAACCTTCATTGCGCAGGCCATCCGTGGAGATGCCACGCTTGGCAAGGTGGGCAAGCCCTTCCTCAAGGCCTTGGTCAATGCCTTGGGTGTACGCGATCCTGAGGGTGACGAGGTGACTGACGCCGACGGTAATCCCGTCGCGGACAGCGAGCTGACCGACTACGAGAACGTGCCGCTGACCGAGGACGTGCGCGACTACCTCGCCCGCGAGGTGCTGCCGCATGTGCCAGACGCCTGGCTGGACGAAACGTTCCGCGACGACAAGGACGGCGAGATCGGCCGGGTCGGCTACGAGATCAACTTCAACCGCTACTTCTACAAGTACCAGCCGCCGCGCCCACTGGCAGACATCGACGCCGAGCTGAAGCAGGTCGAGGCCGAGATCGCAGCACTGCTGGGTGAGGTGACAGAGTGACGGACTATCTCGGCCTCCTGAATGCGTTGGATGAGAATGAGCGGCTTGAAGCCAAGCGCGGGACCGAGATTGGCCCGTCGGTGCTCGAAACCATCTGCGCCTTCGCCAACGAACCGGGACTGCAGGGCGGCACCCTTTTGCTGGGCATTGCGCGGGACGAGTCGGACCTGTTTTCGCCCTACGTTGTTGAAGGCGTCACGCATCCGGACCACCTCGGTGCCTCGTTGGCGACGCAGTGCCGCGAGCAGTTCAATGTTCCGGTCCGAGTTCAAATTGCCACCGAACAAATCAGCGGGAAGACCGTGCTGGTGGCTACCGTCCCCGAGGCGCAGCCAGGCGATAAACCCGTCTTCATCAAGTCGCGCGGCCTGCCGAAGGGCGCGTACCGCCGCATCGGCAGCACCGACCAGCAGTGCACTGAGGACGACCTCCAAGCGCTCTACCAGGGCCGCCAGGTCGAGAGCTTCGATTACACGGTATTGCCGGACACCTCGATGGCAGACCTCTCGCCGGACGCCATCGCCGACTACCGTCGTGTTCGTGCCGAAGCCAATGCCGACGCCGAGGAGTTGCGTTGGAGTGATGAGGAGCTCGTCGAGTCGCTGGGGTGTGCCCGTCGTCAGGGCGGCGTACTGACCCCCACCGTGGCCGGACTGCTGCTGTTCGGCAAGACGCAGGCGCTGCGCCGCATCTACCCGATGACGCGCGTCGACTACGTGCGAGTGCCCGGCAAGGAATGGATCCCGGACCCGGATCGGCGCTTCGATTCCATCGAGATCCGCGATGCCTTATTCCGCACCATCCGGCGCGCACTCGCCGCGGTGCTTGATGATCTGCCCAAAGCGTTCGGCCTGGCCGAGGGCGACCCGCAGCGCACCGATCGGCCTCTGATCCCGCAGCGTGTCCTGCGCGAGGGCATCGTCAACGCAGTGATGCATCGCAGCTATCGCAGCCATGCACCGATCCAGATCATCCGCTACTCGAATCGGCTGGAGATCCACAACCCCGGCCACTCGCTGAAATCTCCCGAGCACCTCGGCGAGCCTGGCTCAGTGCCTCGTAATCCGAGGATCGCCGCTGTGCTCCTGGACACGCGATTCGCCGAGACCAAAGGCAGCGGCATCCGGGTGATGCGCGAAATGATGACCCAGGCCGGATTGGAGCCGCCGCTGTTCGAATCCGTCCGCAGCGACGACAAGTTTGTTGCCCGCTACTACTTCCAGCACTTCTTGAGCGAGGAGGCCATCCGTTGGCTCAGCCGCTTCCGAGAGCTGGCGCTCTCCGACGAGGAGGCCCGGGCGCTGGTCGCCGTGCGCGAGCAGGGGGCGATCGACAATGCGATGTACCGCGAGCTGAACCGCGTCGACACGCTGGGCGCGAGCCAAGCCCTGCGGCGGCTGCGGGATGCCGGGCTGCTGGAGCAGAAAGGCCGCGGGGCCAGCACCTACTACGTGCCTACCGAGTGGCTGCTGGGCAGCGTGGACGACGAGGCCGACCCGGTCGACGACGCGGCGCAGTCTAGTAACCCCGCGGCCTTGTCTAGCCAGCTCGGCGGCTTACCTAGCAACCCCACTGCCTTGTCTAGCAACCCCCATTGGCAGGCCCTGCCGCCCGACCTGCAGGCCTTGGTGGCTGGCTTGGGGCAACGGGCTTCGCCCGATCGCGTGCGCGAGGCCCTGATCCAGCTCTGCCGGCACCGGCCTTGGCAGGCCGCGGAACTGGCCGGCCTGTTCAATCGGAACCCCGATTACCTGGGCACCCAGTACTTGCGACCCCTGGTGAGTGCCGGCGTGTTGGCCTACACCCGTCCCGACGCGCCAAACAATCCGCATCAGGCTTACCGAGCGGTCGATGGCGAGGGCAGCGCGTCATGAGCCTATATAGCCCCATACGTAGCGAATGAGCCAAGACTTCGAGGTCGCAATCTCCGCTCTACCACTCGCGGACACCCAGTAAGAGGCAGCATGGCCGCAACCAACTTCAAGACAGAGAACAACACGTTCCGGAAGCTCATCGGCAACGGGTTGACGTACCGCATCCCGAGATTCCAGCGCGACTACAGCTGGACGCAAGAGAAGTGGGAAGACCTCTGGGCTGACATCCAGGGAACGCTCCGGGCGGACGGCGAGACCGCTCACTATATGGGCTATCTCGTGCTGCAGTCTGCTGACGACAAGTCGTTCGACGTGATCGACGGCCAGCAGCGACTGACGACCATCAGTCTGATCGTCCTCGCTATCCTCAAGAATCTCCAGCGTTTGATCGATGCTGGCAACGAGCCAGAGGCGAACACCCGCCGACGCGAACAGATCCGCCAGACCTATGTCGGCTACTTGGATCCCGTCACGCTTGTCGCCCGGCCAAAGCTGACGCTCAACCGCAACAACAACCATTACTTCCAGACCTATCTCGTTCCGCTGGGGCATCTTCCCCAGCGTGGATTCCGCGCGTCCGAGCACGCGCTTCGCAAGGCTTTCGAGTGGTTTGATCGGCGGGTGGCGGAGTTCCTGCGGGCGAGCACCGGCGAGGAGGGGATGCGCCTTGCCAAGCTCGTGGAGGACATCAGCGACCGTCTCTTCTTTACGGTCATTACCGTCACGGACGAACTCAACGCTTACAAGGTGTTTGAAACCCTGAACGCGCGTGGTGTCCGCCTCTCGGCGACTGATCTCTTGAAGAACTACCTGTTCTCGGTGCTCGACCGGGGCGGTGAGGCTGATCACGAGCTGCGCGCCCTCGAGGATCGCTGGGAATCCATCGTCGGGCGGCTTCAGTCGGAGAATTTCCCCGATTTCCTTCGCGTTCACTGGAACAGCCGCCGCAGCTTTGCTCGGCAGGCAGACCTGTTCAAGACCATTCGTGCGCAGGTGGGAACGCCGGAAGCGGTGTTCCAGCTTCTGCGCGACATGGAAGAGGATCTTGATACCTATCTCGCCCTTTCGTCGCCCGAAGTTTCGGACTGGTCCCCGGAGGACAAGCAGCTAGCCGGCGTCCTCAAGACCTTCCGGGTTCGTCAGCCCTATCCGCTGCTGCTCGCGGGCAAGCGCATCTTCGACGCACCGGATTTCACGGGTCTGCTGCGGGCGACGATGGTGATCTCGATGCGTTTCAACGTGATCGGGTCACAAAGCACGGCCGAGCAGGAGCGCAAGTACAACGAAGTCGCCGAGCGTGTCGCCAAGCGCGAGCTAGATCGGCTCGGCGCTTCGCTCCCCCTGCTGCGGAGCATCTATCCTGACGATGCTGCGTTCCGGACAGCGTTCGCCGAGAAGACCATCCGCACTACGGACTCCCGAAACAACCGTGTCGTCCGCCTCATCCTCTGCGCCATCGAGAAGCACCTGTCTGGTCATGCCCATGATTTCGCCAGTGATGCGTTCAACATCGAGCATGTTCTGCCGCAGAACGCGCCGGACAACTGGGGTGGTATCGGCAACGACGATGCGGAAGCGCTGGTATATCGGTTGGGCAACATGACATTGATGCAGGCCGGCACGAATCGTGATGCGGGCAACGCCGAGTTCGCACAGAAACGGGATTCCTACCGAGCCAGCGGCTTTGCGATCACCCGGAAGATCGGGGAAGAGAACGCCGAGTGGACGCCTGAGCGCATTGCCGCGCACCAGAACTGGATGGCCTCACAGGCGACCGCCATCTGGCGTATCGCGCAACTAAGCTGAGGCGCATATGAGCCACTACAAGCGTTACACGGCCTACAAGGAATCGGGTGTCGAGTGGATTGGACATGTGCCGGAGCACTGGACCGTCTGCAAGCTCAACTTTCGCTTCTCGGTCGAGTTGGGGAAGATGCTCGACCAGAAGCGCATCTCAGGTGTGCACCTCGTCCCGTACCTCCGCAACCAGGATGTCCAGTGGGAGTCGATCAATTCGACCGACCTTCCAGCGATGGACATTGCGCCAGACGAATACGAGCGATACACGGCAATTGCTGGGGATCTCCTTGTCTGCGAGGGGGGAGACGTGGGGCGCGCAGCGATCTGGCAGGGCGAGCCGATCGGCTATCAGAAGGCGCTCCATCGGTTGCGGCCTCGTAGAGACGACCAACCGCAGTTCATGCTCGCATCGCTTATTGCGGCCAAGACCATGGGCGTGTTCGCGGAGAACGATTCCAAGGCAACGATTTCTCACTTGCCCGCCGAAGCATTTCGCAACTATCGATTTCCCTTCCCGCCGCCCTCCGAGCAATCAGCCATTTGCTCGGCTTTTGCTCGCGAAACTGCCCGCATCGACGCGCTGATCGCGAAGAAAACGGGCTTCCTAGAACTGCTGAAAGAAAAGCGCCAAGCGCTCATCACCCATGCAGTTACCAAGGGCCTTGACCCGAACGTCAGGATGAAGGATTCCGGCGTGGCGTGGATTGGGGCCGTGCCGGAGCATTGGGAAGTTTCCAAGCTTGCGTATACGACACGGGAAGCCGGTGGAAAAACCCCCGACACCAAGAATGAAGCGTACTGGGGTGGTGATGTTCCTTGGGTCTCGCCGAAAGACATGAAGCAATCAGAGATCATCGGTGCCATCGACACGATCTCAGATACAGCGGTGAAGGAATGTGGAATGAGGTTGTTCGCACCAGGAGCGATTCTGGCGGTCGTGCGCGGCATGATCCTCGCGCATTCCTTTCCCGTGGCGACGCTGGCAATCCCAGCAACCATTAATCAGGACATGAAGGCGCTGGAGCCGGATACCCGTATCAGGGCGAACTACCTGCGGCTAATTCTAGAAGCCGCCAAGGACTACGTTGTTTCGGTTCTTGTTGCTGAAGCAGCGCACGGGACCCGGGTTCTTAGAACAGATGTCTGGCGGCAACTGCCCGCTCTCATCCCGCCACTCGATGAGCAAGACGCGATTCTCGCCGAGTTGGATCGAATCACTGCTAGGCACGAAAAGCTTACGGACAGGGTTAAGGAAAGCATCGCCCTCCTCAAAGAACGCCGCTCCGCCCTCATCACCGCTGCCGTCACCGGCCAGATTGATCTCCGCGAGGACGCCGCATGAACCGAGCGCCCACGCTTGGCGATGCCGACCTCGAACGACTGGCCGCCTTCCTCGCCTCCGAGTCCTCGCCAGCAAACGCGATGAACCTCGCGCAGCTCGAAGGCTTCCTCACCGCCATCGTGATCGGCCCCAACGTCGTGCCGCCGTCGGCGTGGTTGCCGTGGCTGTGGGACGCCGAGAACGGCGAGGACGCGCCGACCTTCGAGAGCATGGCCCAGGCGCAAGAGGTGCTGGGCTTGGTTATGGGCTTCATGAACCGCATCGCTGAAGCCTTTCTGCACAACCCGGCCGCGTTCCAGCCCGCTTATCTACGCGATCCTCGTTGGTCGGCCCAGGAGTGGTGCGCCGGCTTCCTGCAGGCCACCCAGACCTTCGACGCCGAGGCGTGGACGCGGCTCTGGGCCGCGGATGCCGTACGACACCTGCCGGGTGCCGACCATGCGGGCTGGGTGACGCCCTTCATCCGTCTGGGCGACGACGATGGCCGGGCCGTCACGCAGCGTCTGGGTGACGCCCAGCGCTGGGTCGACGCGCTGGTGCCCACGCTCGTGGCCCTTCATGGCCATTGGTTGGCAGAGCGCCGGCCTGCGATGGCGTCAGCCCCGCGCGGCCCGCAGCGCCGCGAGGCGCCCAAGGTGGGCCGCAACGACCCGTGCCCTTGCGGCTCGGGGCAGAAGTTCAAGAAATGCTGCGGCCTCGCGCCGACGCTGCACTGACAGGAGCCTTCCCCATGCAGGGCGACACCGCGCACCAGGAAAAGCACTTCGAGGCCTACATCGTCCAGCAGCTGCAGAAGCAAGGCTGGCAGGTCGGCGACACGCGGCACTACGACACCGAGCGTGCCCTGTACCCGGATGACCTCGTGGCCTGGCTGGAAGCCACGCAGCCGGAGAAGTGGGCCAAGCTGTGCAAGGATCACCCGGCCGATCCGCGTGGGGCGCTGATGGACCGGTTGGCCAAAACGCTGGAGGCTGATGGCACGGTGCAGGCTCTGCGTCGGGGCTTCGCTATTGCGGGCTGCGGGCACATCGACCTGTCGGAAGCCGCGCCCGAGGATGGGCGCAACGCTGAGGTGACCAAGCGTTACGAAGCCAACATCCTGCGCGTAGTGCCGCAGCTCAAATACCACCCGGCGCGGGAGCTGGCGATTGACCTGGTGTTCTTCATCAATGGCGTCCCGGTCGCCACGGTGGAGGTGAAAACCGACTTCACCCAGTCCGCTGATGCTGCCGTCGAGCAGTACAAGACCGACCGCCTGCCGCTGGACCCCAAGACCAAGCGCCGCGAACCGCTGCTGACCTTCAAGCGCGGCGCGGTGGTGCATTTTGCGCTGTCGGATTCCGACATCCAGATGGCAACCAAGCTGGACGGCGAGAACACGTTCTTCCTTCCCTTCAACCAGGGCAATGAGGGCCATGCCGGCAATCCGGCACGCAAAGAAGGCGAGTATCCGGTGGCCTACTTCTGGAAGAAGGTCTGCCAGCGCGATGCCTGGCTGCGCATCTTCCACAGCTTCGTCTACGTCGAGAAGAAGGACGTGGTTGACCTGAAGGGTAACTGGTCGAAGAAGGAAACCCTGATCTTCCCGCGTTACCACCAGTGGGATGCCGTCAATGCGATGATCGCGGATGCCAAGGCCAATGGCCCCGGCATGCAGTACCTCTGCGAGCACAGCGCCGGCTCCGGCAAGACCAGCACCATCGCCTGGACCGCCCACGACCTGATCCGCCTGCGCCGCGACAACGGCGAACCGATCTTCCACAGCGTGATTATCGTCACCGACCGCACGGTTCTGGACAGCCAGTTGCAGGATGCGGTGAAGCAGATCGATCACCAGTTCGGCGTGATCGCGGCCATCGACCGTCAGAAATCCAGCAAGTCGAAGAGCAAGCAACTGGCCGAGGCGCTGCTGAGCGGCACACCGATCATCGTGGTGACCATCCAGACCTTCCCCTACGCGATGGAGGCCATCGTCACCGAGAAGGACCTAAAGGATCGCAGCTTCGCCGTCATCATCGACGAGGCTCATGCCTCGCAGACCGGGACGAACGCCACCAAGCTGCAGGCGGCCTTGTCGCTCGGCAGCAAGGGCGACATGGCGGGCATGAGCGTAGAGGAGCTGCTGGAGCAGCTCCAGAAGTCCCGTGCGCGCCCGAAGAACCTGAGCCACTTCGCTTTCACTGCCACGCCCAAGCATTCGACCTTTATGCTATTCGGGCGCACCCAGGATGGCGGCAAGCCCAGCAAAACGAACCTGCCGACGGCGTTCCATAAGTACCCGATGCGGCAGGCCATCGAGGAGGGGTTTATCCTCGACGTGCTCAAGGGTTACACGCCGTACCAGACGGCGTTCAATCTCGCCAAGCAGCTCGACGACACCCAGCGCGTGAGCGGCAAGGCCGCGAAACGGGCGTTGGCGCAGTGGATGAGCCTTCATCCGACCAATGTCACGCAGAAGGTGCAGTTCATCATCGAGCACTTCAGCAAGAACGTGGCCGCGCTGCTGGACGGCAAGGCCAAGGCGATGGTGGTGACCAGCTCGCGTGCCGCCGCCGTCCGCTACAAGAAGGGATTCGATGCCTACATCGCAAAGCACCCTGAGCACGCGGGCATCCGCTCGCTGGTGGCTTTTTCGGGCAAGTTGACCGGCAAGCAGGTGATGCACAGCGATGACGAGCGCCTGACTGGCGACGTGTTCGTGGTGGACGAGAAGGATGAGTTCACCGAGCTGAGCATGAATCCCGGAGCCTCCGGTCAGGACCTGCGTATCGCCTTCGAACGTCCCGAGTACCGGGTGATGCTGGTGGCGGACAAGTTCCAGACGGGCTTCGACCAGCCGAAGCTGGTGGCGATGTACATCGACAAGAAGATCGCCAACGATGTGGAGATCGTGCAGACCTTCTCGCGCTTGAACCGCACCGCGCCGGGCAAGGACGAGACTTTCATCATCGACTTCGTGAACAGCCCGGAGAACGTCAAGCTGGCGTTCTCCAAGTACGACGACGGCGCCTTGATCGAAGAATCCCAGGATCTCAACGTCGTCTACGACATCAAGAAGCTTCTGGATGCCCATGGCCTGTATGAGGCAGACGATCTCGAAGCGTTCAAGCAGGCCCGCTTCAAGAGCCTGCGGGACATCACGCAGTCACAGGAGCCTCAACATAAGGCGCTGTACGCCGCCACCGAGCGACCGACGCGGCTCTACAACCAGAAGCTGAAGATGCTGCGCGATGCCATCGCCACTTGGGAGTTCGCGTACGGCAAGGCCCGCGCGAACAGGGATGAGGCCGGCATGAAGTCGGCGGACCATCAACGCAAGGATGCGGCCGAGCAGCTGGCCGCATTGATGGGCTTCAAGAGCGGCCTGGCACGTTTCTGCCGCTCCTATGCCTACATCGCACAGTTGATCGATTTCGGCGACCCCGAGCTGGAGAACTTCGCCGCGTTCGCCAAGCTGCTGGGCAAGCGGTTGGACGGCGTGCCGGCCGATCGGGTCGATCTGAAGGGCTTGGTTCTGTCGGGATTCGACATCAAGACGCGTGCGGAGGGTGTGGGTGAGGAGCCCAAGAAGCCGAAGCTCAAGCCCATCGGGGCCGGGGGCGGCGGAAGGGCCGATGAGCCGAACTACCTGAAGGAGATCATCGACCGGCTGAACCGTTTGTTCGGCGATGCCACACCGCTCCGCGATCAGGCGATCTTCGTCAATCACGTCGTCGCCATCGCGAAGGAAAGCGACGTGGTGATGGCCCAGGTGGAGAACAACTCCCGTGAACAGGCCCTCAAGGGCAACCTGCCGGGCGCGGTACAGCAGGGCGTGGTTCGCGCCTTGTCCTCGCACCAGAAACTGGCCACCCAGGTCCTCAAGGCTGACCGTCAGGCGATGGCGGCGCTGACAGACATCATTTATGAGCTGATCCGCGATCGTCGGACCATCGATCTGGATGACCTGAATGCTTGATCTTCTGAACCTGCCGGGCGTAAGACCGGTGGACCTTCAGAGTTCGCAGGGGGTCATCACCATCACCGCCGAGGTCATCGAGGCCACTCCGCCGGCGTGCCCGGAGTGCAGCAAGCCGCTTTATCGGCATGGGCATCGCCGAATCGAGTTCGCCGATACCCCCCAGCAAATGCAGCCGGTGCGGCTAGTGATTGATCGGCCACGTTACCGCTGCGAGTCCTGCGGCAAGACCATGACCTTGGACTTGCCCTTTCTCGATGAGCGGCGACGGGCAACCCAGCGACTGGTTAGCGCCATCCGGGAGCGTTGCCTCGGCATGACGTTCCGGGGACTGGCCGAGCAGACGGGGCTTGCGGTCAACACCATCAAGAACATCGCCCAAGATCTGATTGAGGAGCTTGAAGCGACCGTCCGCTACGAGACTCCGGTGATCATGGGGATCGACGAGCTCAACCTCGCGGGCGGCTACCGCTGCATCATCACCAATCTCGCCACGAACAGCGTGTTCGATATGCTGGAGGAGCGCACCAAGGCGCACATGAAGCCCTTCTTCCGGGACCTCCCGGATCGGGAAAGGGTGGAATGGGTTTGCACCGACATGTGGCGCCCGTTCAAGGACTCGTACGGCCCCTACCTCCCAAACGCCCGACTGGTGATCGACAAGTTCCATGTGGTGCGCATGGCGTCGGACGCTTTGGAAGACGAACGCAAGAAGCACCAGTCCGCACTCGAGAGAAACGAGCGCTTGAAGGTCAAGAAGTCGATTCGCTGGCTGACACTCAAGCGACCGAGCTCCTTGTCGCCGCAGGAGCAAGAGGCGTTGACGCTCGTCCGATCAGGTATACCGCTTCTGGCGGAGGCCTACGACTTCAAGGAGGCGTTCTACGCGATCTACGACGAGCCCGACAAGGCAAATGCAACGCGTGCGTTCGAAGCCTGGGAGAACTCGTTGCCCGAGGGGCGCTTTCCGAAGTTCCACGCGCTCGCCCGGACTGTCCACAACAACTACGAAGACATCTTCGCGTACTGGGATGCGCCAGTTCGGTTGACCAACGCGTACACCGAGGGCCTGAACGGCTTGGTGAAGGTGGCAAATCGTATGGGTCGCGGGTACAGCTATGAAATCATCCGAGCCAAGACGCTTTACGCCAAACATGCCCGTAAGGTCGGCAGCCTACTCAGGCATACGCCTGCAGCCGAGTTTCCAACCAGCGGCGCTCAGAATCAGGTCGAGTACGGACCGCACATTCCAACCTTGGTGGAGCTTTCCGACTCAGGAGAGCTGGGCTGATTTCAGACTCTGATCCAACCACATTTTGCAAATAGCCGTTGTTCCAAGCGTTCGTGATGGTGCGGCAGATGCTCTTCTCGGTGGCTTCCGCATTGAAGGGCTTGACGATGTAGTGGTCGATGCCGAGCGTCATGGCCTGCTTGACGGTGCCGAGGTCGGCGGACGACGTGACGAGCACGAAGGGCAGGTCGCCGAGTCCGCCCTTTTTGCGAACCTTTCGCAGCAGTTCGATACCCGTCAGGCGGGGCATGTGCAGGTCGCTGAGGATGGCGCCGGGCGTCATGCCGCGATCGATCAGCTCCCAGGCATGCATCCCGTCCTCCGCTTCGACGAGTTCGAGACCCTCGAAGCGCGACATGAGGTCGACGAGGGCCATGCGGGAGACGGTGTCGTCGTCAACCAGCAGGATCTTCATTAGGCGTCCTTCCGATCATTTCTTCGAGCAGATCGAGCAGTTCGGATGTGCGTTCATCGACCATCGGCCAGTCTTCGCGGTCGGCCGCCTTCTCGAGGTCGCCCGCGAGGCGGTGCAGTGGGCTGTCTGGTTCAAGGAAACCGGCGCTGCCCTTGATGCCATGGAACTGTTGCGCGAGCGAGACCGCGTCGCGCCCGGCCAAGGCCTTGTTGAGGGCTTCCGTGCGGGCCGGCAGGTCGCGGCGGAAGGCCTCGAGCATGCGTGTGCGCAAGTCGGGCTTGGGCCCCGCCGGCTTGGCGGGTGCCGCCGGCCTGGCGGGGGCTTCCGCCATGCTCGGCTTCGGCCGCGAGGCCACGGGCGGCGGTGCGACGACCGGAGGCGCGGCGTCTTCGACCCCGAACAGCGCATCGAGACCGGCGGCATCGCCCTCGCCTTGCGGCGAGAGCAGGGCGCCGGCCGCGAGCAGGCGCTCGATGACGCCCGCCAGCTTCTCGTGCAGCTCCGGCTCGTTGATGGGCTTGGAGAGGAAGTCGTCCATGCCGCTCTCAAGGTACATCCGGCGGTCTTCCGAGGTGGCATTGGCGGTGAGCGCGATGATCGGGATGTCGGTCTGGCGGACGATGGCGTCGGGGGCGATGCCGCCCTGGCGGATCAGCCGCGTGGCGGTGGCGCCATCCATCTCGGGCATGCGGCCGTCCATCAGGATCAGGTCGTAGTGCTTGCGCGAGAGGGCTTCGACGGCAAGCCGGCCGTTCTCGACGATGTCGATCTCGTGGCCGCGGTCTTCCAGCAGGGTGCGGATGATGATCTGGTTCGTCGGGTAGTCCTCGGCGCAGAGGATGTTGAGCCGATGGGAGTGCGGGCGGCCCTCATTGCTCTCGCCCATCTCGGGGGGCTCGCCCGGCTCGAAGGGCAGCTCGAACCAGAAGCGCGTGCCGAGACCCTGCTTGCTGTCGGCGCGGAGCTCGCCGCCCATGAGTTCGACCAGGTTGCGCGAGATCGCCAGCCCGAGGCCGGTGCCACCGTAGCGTCGCGTGGTCGAGGCGTCCGCTTGGGTGAAGGCATCGAAGAGGCGCTCGAGCGCATCGGGCGAGATGCCGATGCCGGTGTCCTGCACGCTGAATTCGACCCACACCCCGCCTTCCTGGCGGCGACGGTGTTTGACCGAGACGGCCACGCTGCCCACTTCCGTGAATTTCACCGCATTGCCCACCAGGTTCACCATCACCTGGCGCAGGCGGGTCGGGTCGCCCTTGAGCCAGGCCGGCAGGCCGGGCTCGACGCGGAACTTGAGCATCACGCTCTTGCCCGCGGCGCGGTCGGCGAGCAGTTCGTAGACGTCGTCGATCACGCCGCTGACGGCGAAGTCGACCTTCTCGACGGTCATCTTGCGGGCTTCGATCTTCGAGAAGTCGAGCACATCGTTGATGATCCTGAGCAGCGACTTGGCGTTTTCCTGGGCCAGCGTGATCTGGTCGCGCGCGGACTGCGGCAGGTGGCGGTCGCGCAGGGCGAAGCCCTGCATGCCGATGACGCCGGCCATGGGCGTGCGGATCTCGTGGCTCATCATGGCGAGGAACTCGCCCTTGGTGCGGTTGGCCTGCTCGGCCTGCTCGCGGGCCGCATCGGCCAGGCTCTTCGACTGCAGCGCGGCCAGCAGCGCTTCTTCCGCACGCTGTTCGAGCGCGCGGCGCTCGGTCAGGTCCTGCACGACGATGACGATGGCGTCGGCCTGGCCCTCCACCGTCACGTCGGTGCACGAAACGGAAAGCCAGAGCGAGCGGCCCTCGCGACTTTCGAAGGCGAACTCGCCGCTGTCGAGCAGTCGGGCATCGATCGGTTCACCCTTCAGCTCGCCGTCCTTCACGCCGAGGATGCGGTTCATCTCGGGGTTGGCCATCACCACGCGGCCGGCGGCGCCGATCATCAGTCCCACCGGCGCCGACTGGAAGACCGCATTCTGCTGGCTGAACAGTTCTGCGGTGGAACGCGTGCGTTCTTCGACCAGTCGCTCAAGCCTGCCGAGGTGCTCGCGACGCGAGAGCGCGTGCTGGATGTGGCTCGCCACGAAACCCAGCACCGACTGGTCGCGCTCGGTGTAGGCCACGCCCGGCACGTAGGCCTGCACCACCATGGCGCCCACCACCCCGCCCTCGGCGAACATCGGCACGCCCAGCCAGTTGTGGAAGTCGCTGCCGATGCCCTTGAGCGTTCCACGCACTTGCGTGGCGATCTCCGCGATGGTGCCGCGCAGCGGCCGGCCCCCCATCAGGAGGTGCCAGGTGAGCCCGTCCTTGAGGTTGTCCAGCGGTACGTCGCCGAAGATGGCGTCATCTTCCGAATCGACGTAGTAGTCGAAGCGGATCGTGCCCTCGGTACGGTTCAAGGCGACGATGTAGAAGTTCTTGGCGTACATGAGGCGCTCGATCACCTCGTGCATGGCCTTGTACATGGCCTCGTCGTCGGTGGCCTGATCGGCCACGGAGGTGATGTCGAAGAGCGCCTTCTGCAGCTTTTCCTTCTCGGCGATCTCGACCAGCTGCTCTTCCAGCCGGATGGCCTGACGGTTCCACTGCATGGCGAAGGCGGTCGCGAACAGGCCGGTGAGCACCACCGAGCCGACATAGGCGGTGTGCGCCAGCGGGCTCATCTGCCCTTCGCTCACCAGAACGATCCCCATCACGGTGGCCGCCAGCACCGCCCACGCGTAGCGCGGCCGCATCAGCAGGAAATTCGCCGCCACGAGTGGGTAGGCCACGTAGAGGCCGTGCTGGCCGAGCTGGTCCGCCGCCCAGATGGCGAGGAGGGTGTCGACGGTGACCATCGCCACGGTGGCGGGCAGCGTGCGCCGGTTGACGAGGACGTCGAGGAAGAAGACGAAGCCCAGCGCCGCGACCACGAGTTCGATGGCGCCGATCATGAAATCGCCGGTCGCCAGCCGATAGACCGCGAAAGGGAGCATGACGAGCCCTACCACCAGGGGCAGGAGCATGACGATGCCCAGCCGCGGGTCCGCCATGGCGGACGTCCAGAGCGTCTTGAACCGTGACAGGGGAAGCATCGCCATCCTCCGTTGCCCGACATTGCCCTGAGTGCCCAAGGGTGGCGGGAACCCTCAGTGGCACCACCTTCGCCCGACCACGACACCCGCGACCGTGACGATGCTCCAAAAACGGCATGCCTGAGGCGCGCCTTGACACGCTTCCAGAATCGATGGCGGGCCGTGGGCTGGGGGGCGGTTGGGGGGCGTCGAAGGCCTCGGTGCCGATCACGCCTCCCCGGTGCGGCGGCTCACCAGACCAGGTCGTCGGGAACGACGAACTGCGCGTAGTAGGCGTCGTCCTCGGCGTTGCCGGTGCTGGCAGGCGCGTCGGGTGCGTGGTGGTCGAGGACGATCCATTCGGGGACGCGCTGCCGCACCTGGTCGGCGGCGATCCGCGGCAGCAGCACGAAGGCCTCGTCGAGCCGGGCGATCACCAGCTGGCCGTTCGCCAGTTGTTTCTTCTGCGCCTCGACCACCGGCAGGCTGCGGATCGCACCGTCGACGGCGAACCGGTACTCGATGTCGCCGCCGTGCGGCACGTGCTTGTCGACGATGATCTGCCGCGCCTGCGCGCGCAGCGCCTTGGCGTGGGCCTCGGCCTTTTGCGTCGCGGCCAGTGCGCGGTCGCGCTCGACTTTCTCCGCGCGGGCCCGTTCGGTCTCGCGCTGGATCTCGGCCGCCAGCGACGGTGCCTCGCCCCGGCGCGCCTTCTCCTGTTCGCGCGCCGCCTCGGCGGCCTTCGACTTCTTGGCCAATCCGGCCTTGAGCAACTGTTCCTGGAGGGCGTTGAGCTTGGCCATGGCGGCAGGGGTCGTGGCGGTGGGCCATGATAGACGGGAGGGCGCGGGCCTCGACCGCGCGGAGGAGCGTGATGGCCGGGGGTGCGACCCAGCATGTCCCGTCCGGCCTGACCGACGTCGAGGCCCGGGAGCGCCTTCGCCGATTCGGTCCGAACCGGCTGCCCGAGCCGCCCCGCAAGCACGCCCTTGCCCTCCTCATCGAGGTGCTTCGCGAGCCGATGTTCCTGCTGCTGGTGCTCGCGGCGGGTCTCTACCTGCTGATTGGCGATCCTGCCGAGGGCGCGTTGCTCGGTCTGTTCGCGGCACTCTCGGTCGGCCTGGTCGTGGTGCAGGAGTACCGCAGCGAACGGGCGCTCGATGCCCTGCGTGCGCTCGCCGCCCCGATGGCCCGAGTGCGTCGCGACGGAGTCGTGCGCACCATACCGGCCTCCGGGATCGTCCCCGGCGACCGGGTGCTCGTGGCGGAAGGTGAGCGCGTGCCCGCCGACGCGGTGCTGCGCGAGGGCGGCGGGCTCCGCGTCGACGAGTCGCTGCTGACGGGCGAGTCCGTGCCCGTGACCAAGGGGGTTGCGGCTCCGGGCCTTCAGGACCCCGGCCAGCCCGGCGGCGAGGGCGGCGTGGGTCTGTTCGCGGGGACACTGGTGGTCTCGGGGCACGGCGTCGCCGAGGTCGTGGCCACAGGAGCCGCGACGCAAGCGGGCCGGATCGGTGCCTCGCTGGCGGGCATCGTGGTCGAGAAGACGCTGCTCCAGCGGTCGATGGGTCGCCTGGTCCGCCTGCTCGGCGCGGCGGCCGCGATCGTCAGCGTGGGCGTGTTCGTGCTCCACGGCCTGGTCCGCGATGAATGGATGGAGGGCGCGCTGTCCGGCATCGCCGTGGCCATGGCGCTATTGCCCGAGGAATTCCCGATGGCCTTCGCCGTGTTCATGGCGTTCGGCGCGTGGCGACTGGCGCAGCTGCGGATCCTCGCTCGCCGTCCCGCGGTCATCGAGACCCTGGGGGCGACCAGCGTCTTGTGCGTCGACAAGACCGGGACGCTCACCGAGAACCGCATGCGCGTCCGCGTGCTGGTTGCCCCGGACGGGGACGCGTGGATCGATGCCGCGACGCGTGACGTGCCCGAGGCCGTGCATCGGCTGCTCGAACATGCCGTTCTCGCGAGCCGCGTCGAGGCCGTGGACCCGATGGACCGCGCGGTGCGCCATGCCGGCGATGCGACGCTCGTGGACACCGGTCACTTGCACGACGACTGGCCGCTGGCCCGGCAGTACGGGCTCATGCCCGAGCTGCTCGCCTTCTCCCAGGCCTGGGAGTGCGCCGAAGGGGGCGTCGTGGTCGCCACGAAAGGCGCGCCGGAGGCGATCGCGGGGTTGTGCGGCTTCGATGCCGAGCAGACCGCGGCGATGCTCGCCGATGTCGCTCGGCTCGCGGCGAGGGGGTTGCGGGTGCTCGCCGTGGCGCATGCCGGTCCGTTCGATGCCGCTCCCGAGGATCCGCGCCATCGGGTGTTCCACTGGGACGGGCTCGTGGGGTTCGAGGACCCCTTGCGCGCCTCGGCGCCGCCGGCGATCGCGTTGGCGCGTAGCGCCGGAATCCGCGTGGTGATGATCACCGGGGACTTCCCGGCCACGGCTGGGGCCATCGCGGCGCAGGCCGGCATCGACACCACGGCCGGCGTGCTGGCCGGGGAGCGGATCGCCGCGATGGATGACGCCGCGCTCGACGCCGTCGTGGCCGACGTGTCGGTCTTCGCCCGCATCCGCCCCGAGCAGAAGCTTCGCCTCGTCGAGGCGTTCAAGCGCCGTGGCGACGTGGTGGCGATGACCGGGGACGGCGTCAACGACGCGCCAGCCCTGAAGGCCGCGCACGTCGGGCTCGCGATGGCCGGCGGCGGCACCGATGTCGCGCGGGAGGCCGCGGCGGTCTCGTTGCTCGAGGACGACATCGGCCACATCGTCGACGGCGTGCGCATGGGGCGCCGCATCTTCGACAACCTGCGGAAGGTGCTGCTCTACATCGTCGCGATCCACGTGCCGATCGCGGGACTGGCACTGCTGCCGGTGCTGCTGGGATGGCCGCCCCTGCTGCTGCCCATGCACGTGGTGCTGGTCGAGATGGTGGTCGACCCGATCTGCGCCATCGCTTTCGAGAGCGAGCCCGGCGAGCGCGACCTGATGATGCGCCCGCCGCGCGCGGCCGCCGCCCCGCTGCTCGGGGCGCCGCAACTGCTGCTGGGAGCCTTGCAGGGCCTGTTCGTTCTCGGCGGCGTCCTCGGCCTGCACGTCGCCGCCGTGGCCCGCGGCATCGCCGAGGACGAGGCCCGGACGCTGGCCTTCATCGCACTGACCGCCGGCAACTTCGCGCTGGTGCGGATCAACGGCGCGCGCGGACCGGCGCTGCCGCGGCTGTTCGAGCGCGGCCACCGGGCCTTCTGGATCGTCGTCGCCGCGGCCACCGCCATCGTCGCGACCTGCGTCCTGTGGCCGGCGGCGGCGACGCTGTTCGGCTTCGCGCCTCCGGGGATGCCCGGCACCCTCGTGGCGCTCGGGGTCGGTGTCGGCGCCGCGGCCCTGTTCGAACCACTGAAGGGCTGGCCGCCGGTGCGGCGGGCGCTAGGCGGCTGAGTCCCGGCGCTCAGCGGTGCGCCAGCAGCGCGAGCACCTCGTCGTCGTCCACTTGCGGGAAGCGGAGGTAGTGCAGCCCGACGGCTTCGAAGGGCGAGGGCGTGGCGAGGCACACGACCGCGTCGGCGTGTCGTGCCACGGCCGCGAGGCTGTCGCGCGCGGCCACCGGCACTGCGCAGACCAGATGTGCAGGCTTGCCGGCACGGACCGCTTGCAGGGCCGCGGCCATGGTGGCTCCGGTGGCAAGCCCATCATCGACAACGATCACCGTGCGGCCGGCGACGGGCGCAGGCGGGCGGCCATGCCCGTAGCGTTCCCGACGCTGCCGGATCCGCGCCAGCTCGGCCGCGGCACGCTCCTCGATGTAGGCCTCGCCGGCCCCGCTCTGGGCGGCATGTCGCTGCAGGTGCACATGGCCTTGTTCGTCCACGGCGCCGATCGCGAATTCCGGGTTGCCGGGCGCGCCGATCTTGCGGACCAGCACGACGTCGAGGTCGGCATCGAGTCGGTCCGCGACGACGCGGCCGACGGGCACGCCGCCGCGCGGGATGGCCAGCACCAGGGCTTCCTTCCCGGCGAGGGGCGCCAAGGCGGCGGCGAGGGCGTGTCCGGCCGACTCGCGGTCGAGGAAGGGCAGCGCGTTCATGTCGGGCCTCGTGCACGGCAAGGGACGACCGTCGTTGTCCGACGGCGGGATCACGGGCGGCTTGATCCGGGTCAAGCGCGAGGGCGCTTTTCGGACGTGGAATGTCGTCCTGTCAACATTGTCCGCGGGGTGTTCCATGGCTGCGACTTGGGTGGTTGTCGCCGACCGGGCCAAGGCCCGGTTCTTCGCCTTCGATCCGAGCGATACGCAGGCGGGATTCCTCGAGATCGTGGATTTCCCGAATCCGGACGGCCGCCTGTCGGCTTGGGAACTGGGCGAGGAGCGATCGCCGAGCACCCATGACCGCATGGGGCATGGCCGGCATGCCATCGAGCCGCACACGACTCCCGAGGACAAGGTGGCCCACCGCTTCGCCGCCGCGCTCGCCGATGCGCTGGAGCGCGGCCGCGTTGAGCACCGCTACGACGGGCTCGTGCTCGTCGCACCGCCGCGCTTTCTGGGCCAGCTGAAGGGGGCGCTCGGCGCGCAAGTCCTGCGCCACGTGGTGGCGGAGGTCGACAAGGAGCTGTGCAACGCATCGCCCGTCGCCATCCGGCAGGCGATCCCGCCGATCTCCCCCCCTTGAGGGCGCGCTCCGTGGCCGACCGCGGTCCTCCTCCCATGGACACGCTCCGCGATCTGGTCGCGCTGGCCGTGTACGCACCCTCGAGCCACAACACCCAGCCATGGCGGTTCCGGTTGGCACCCCCGTCGATCGAGCTTCGGGCGGATCGCACCCGCGCGCTGCCGGTGAACGACCCCTTCGACCGGGAGCTGGTCATCAGTTGCGGGGCGGCCCTGATGGCCCTGCGGGTCGCGGCGGCGGCGAAGGGCCTCTCGGCAGACGTCCGGCTCCTGCCGGACACCACGGACCACGACGTCCTCGCACGGGTGGTCGTCGGCCGTGGCGCGGTCGAGCCGGGGCTGGCGGATCTCGCTCCGCACCTCCTCGCGCGACGAACCTATCGCAAGGCCTTTGATCCCCGGCCCGTGACCGACGAGGCGATGTCGGCCCTGCGGTCTGCAGCCGCACTCGAGGGCGGCGACCTGCGGGTGCTCGATGGCGACCTGCGGGGGCTGGCCGGCGGACTGGTCGACGAAGGCGACCACCTCTTGTGGAACGATCCGCGCTGGCGTCGCGAGCTGGCGATGTGGATGCACGCGACCCGCGAGGGGGATGGCCTCGCCGTCCCCGCCCTCGCGGCGCCGATCGCGCAGGCCATCGTGCGCACTTTCGACATGGGCGATGGCGTGGCGGCGAAGGACCAGCAACTGCTCCTCGCATCGCCGGCATTGACCGTGCTGGCCACCGCGGAGGACGACCCGCGCGCCTGGCTGCATGCCGGACAAGCGCTGCAGCGGGCCCTGCTCGAGGGCTGCCGCCGGGGCCTGCAGGCGTCTTACCTCAACCAGCCCATCGAGGTGCCGGCCCTGCGTCAACGCCTTCGGGAGGCGCTCGACACGACCGACCATCCGCAGCTGCTGCTGCGCTGGGGCCATCCGGTCGAGCCCGTGGCCCCGACGCCCCGGCGCCCGGTCGACGCAGTGATCGAATCCGCCGCGGACTGAGGAAGGCCATGGGCATCGGTGCCATGCTGGCCCCATGGGCGCGAGTGTTGCGGTAGACGGGGCGGGGATGGACGAGGAGTCGGGTATGCCGGAGTCCGAAGCGCCGCGCACGGGCGGTGAACACGAGGTCCCCTCGCCCGCGCCAGCGGCGCTCAGCGTCCGCGGCCTCCGACGGGTCTTCGGCAGCGGGCCTGCGGCCGTCCACGCCCTGCGGGGCGTGGACCTCGAGCTGGCGCAGGGCGAGATCGTGGTTCTGCTGGGCCCATCCGGCTCCGGGAAGTCGACGCTGCTCAACCTCCTCGGCGGCCTCGACCGCCCCACCGGCGGCGACGTCGTCTTCGACGGCCGCTCGCTCGCGGCGATGGACGACCGGGCGCTGACCGCGTATCGCCGCGACGCGGTCGGCTTCATCTTCCAGTTCTACAACCTCATCCCCAGCCTCACGGCCGAGGAGAACGTGCAACTGGCCACCGACATCGCCGTCGATCCGATGCCACCGGCGGAGGCGCTGGCCCTCGTCGGCCTCGCGCACCGCTCGAAGCATTTTCCCTCCGAGCTGTCGGGCGGTGAACAGCAGCGCGTCGCCATTGCGCGTGCCATCGCCAAGCGGCCGCGCATCCTGCTTTGCGACGAGCCCACCGGGGCGCTCGACCTGCGCACCGGCATCACCACGCTGGAGGCGCTCGTCGAGGCGAACCGGTCCACCGGTACCCTGCTGATGATGGTGACGCACAACGCCGACATTGCACGCCTCGCGGATCGCGTCATCCACTTCGCCGACGGTGGCATCCGCGACATCGCCTGCAACGCGTCGCGCATCGCGCCCTCCGAGCTGCGCTGGTGATCCTGACGCCGCCGCTGTGGCGCAAGCTCTGGCGTGACGTCTGGCGCACGCGGGCGCAGGGCGCCACGGTGGTGGTGGTGCTGTCGATCGGGATCGGCCTCATGGTGGCGTCGCTCGGTGTCCGCCAGTCCCTGGTCGATGCCCGGGACCGCTACTACGCGACGAACCGCTTGGCCGACCTGCAGGTGATCCTCGTCCGCGCCCCGAGGCACCTCGTTCCCCGCGTCGAGGCCCTGCCCGGCGTCCAGCGTGCCTCCGCGAGGGTGGTGGCCGGTGCGATCATCGAGCTGGGCATCGACCAGCCACCGGTCAGCGCGCGGGTCGTGTCGCTGGAACCCGGCGACGACGAACCCGTGAACCTCCCATGGCTCGTGGCCGGACGCTGGCCGGCCCCGGGCCGTGGTGACGAAGTGTTGGTCAACGAGGCCTTCGCCACGGCCAGTGGCCTCGCGCCCGGAGCCCGGCTGCCGCTGCTGCTGCGCGGGCGGCGCGCCGACCTCCACGTCGTCGGAATCGCCAATTCGCCCGAGTTCGTCTTCGTCAGCCCGCCGGGCGAGTTGTTTCCCCAACCCGACCGGTTCGCCGTGCTGTGGATGCCCCGGCGCGCCCTCGAACAGGCCGCGCAGATGGCCGGCGCATTCAACGATCTGGTGCTTCGCCTCGCGCCCGGGCATCCGTCCGCCCCGGTGGCGCAGGCGCTCGACGCGCTGCTGGCGAGGTACGGGGCACTCCGGGCGCAGGGACGTGACCGCATCCCGTCCGCGCGCTTCCTCGACCAGGAGGTCGAGCAACTGGCGACGATGGCGATGGTCTTGCCGCCGATCTTCCTGGCGGTCGGCGCGTTCCTGCTGGCGATCATCCTCGGCCGGCTGATCGAGGCCGAACGCGCCAACATCGGACTGATGAAGGCCTTCGGCTACCACGCCCTCGAGGTCGGCTGGAGCTATGCGGGCTTTCCCTTGGTACTCGTGCTGCTCGGCGTCCTGGGCGGCCTGGCCCTCGGCAGCGCGATCGGGCAGTTCATGTCGGGGCTTTACCTTGAGGTGTACCGGCTGCCGGCGTTGCCGTTCCGGCACGATGGCCCGGCCATCGCGCTGTCGATCGGCGTCGCATGCCTCGCGGCACTGGTCGGCACGGCCTCGGCGCTGCGGCGCGTGGTCACCCTGCCCCCGGCGCAGGCGCTCGCCCCGCCGCCGCCGCCGCGCTACCGGGCGGGTGCCGCCGGCTTCGAGGCCCTGTACCGGCGCCTGGAGGTGCCGGCGCGCATCGTGCTCCGGCGACTGACCGGGGCCCCGCGCCGGTCGCTCACCACGGTGCTGGGCCTCGCCTGCGCCGTGGTACTGCTCGTCGTGTCCAGCCGCCTGCCGCTCGCGATCGATCGCCTGCTGTCGCTGACCTTCTCGGAGTCGAAACGCCAGGACGTGGCGCTCACGCTCATCGAGCCGCAGGGCCGCGCGGACGTGCTGGCCCTGTCGCGCTTGCCCGGCGTGGTCGCCGTCGAGGGCTTCCGCTACGCCAGCGTCGTCTTCGCCGCGAACGGCCGCACCGTCGAGGAAGTGCTCACCGGCCTGCCCGCGGGGGGGCGCCTCGAGCGGCTCGTGGACGTGCACGGCGTGCCGCGCGCACTGCGCGAGGACGGCCTCGTCGTCACCGCCGGGCTCGCGCGTGCCCTCGGGGTGGGGCCGGGCGACCGCATCGGCGTCCGTTTCAGCGAGGGCCTGCGTCGTTCGGTCGACCTTTCCGTGGTCGAGGTCGTCACCGTGACGAGCGGGATGGGGGCCTACCTCGAGCTGGGCGCCCTGCAGCGGCTGGCCGGCGAGCCGGGCCGGGTGTCGGGCGTCAATGCGCACCTCGATGCGCGCGAGCGGCTGTCATTCAACGCTGCCGTCAACCGCACGCCGTCCCTCGCGGGCGTGTCCTACGTCGGACTCGCCGAAGCCTCGATGCGGCGCATCTTCGACGAGGGCGCGGGCACGATGGACGCCCTGTTCGCCGCGTTCTCGATCCTGATGGCGGCCGGTATCGCCTATGCCACCGCCTCCGTGACGCTGGCCGAGCAGCGGCGCGACCTCGCCACCCTCAAGGTCATCGGGTTCTCGCCGCGCGAGGTCGCCGCCCTGCTGGTGGCCGAGGTGCTGTTGCTGGTCGCGTTCGCGGTGCCGCTTGGCATCTGGCTCGGGCAGCATGCCGCGACGGCCTTCCTCGCGGCGATGGCCACCGATCTCTTCACCTTCCCCGAGATCCGCGACCGCGCCGCCGACGCCCGGGCCGCCATGATCGTGGTGGCCTCGGTGCTCGCGGCCCTGCTGCTGGTCGGCCGGGACATCGATCGCATCAACCTCGTCGAATCCCTGAAATCCCGGGAGTGACCCGTGCCGAACCCCCTCCGCCAACGAACCCGGCGCCTCGTCCTCGCGGGCGGCGCCGTCACGTCGCTGCTGGTCGCGTGGTGGCTCTGGCCCCGCGCCCTGCCGGTTGATGCCGTGACCGTGCAGCGTGGCGACCTCGCCAGCAGCGTCGTGGATCTGGGCGAGACCCGCGTGCGCGAGCCCTACATCCTCGCCTCGCCCGTCCAGGGCCGCGTCCGCCGCATCACGTTGGAGGAGGGCGATGCGGTGGCCCGCGACGCCGTGCTGGCGTGGATCGACCCGGCCCGCAGCGCGCCGCTCGACGAGCGCACGCGCGCCAGCCTCGGGGCGGCCTTGCAGCAGGCGCGGGCCGCCCGCGACCGAGCCGGCGCCCACGTGCAGTTGGCCGAGGACGAGGCCGCGCGGACGGCGCGCCTGTGGTCGCAGAAGCTCGTGTCCGAGCAGGTGTATCGCGCCACGCAGAGCAAGCGGCGCGAGGCGTTGGCTGAGCGGTCCGAGGCGGAGGCGGGCGTCGCGCGGATCGAAGCCGAGCTCGCCGGATCGCGTGAAGGTACGGGTGGTGCGATCGCCCTGGTTTCTCCGATCGATGGCCGCGTCCTCACGCGCCATATCGAGAGTGCCCGGCCGGTCGCCGTCGGCGAGCCCCTTCTCGAGATCGGTCGTCCCGATGAACTCGAGGTCGTGGCGGAGTTCCTCTCGCAGGATGCCGCGTTGATGCGCGAGGGCGCGCCGGCGTGGATCGAAGGCTGGGGCGGCGAACCGGTGCCCGCCCGCGTGCGACGGATCTCCCCGAGCGGCCGGCTGAAAGTCTCGGCCCTCGGGGTCGAGGAGCGACGCGTCGACGTCTGGCTGGATCCCGCCGAACCGATGCCCGGCGCGGGGCACGGCTTCCAGGTCGAAGCCCGTGTCGAAATCGCGCGCGTGGAGGACGTGGTGCGCGTGCCGGTGGAAACGCTGGTGCGCGACGGCGAGGGATGGCGCGCGTGGCGCATCGAGTCGGGGCGCCTGATCGCCGTGCCCTTGGAGGTGGGCATCACCGACGGCCGCTGGCGCGAGGTGCGCTCTGGACTCGCCGAAGGCGACCTGATCGTCGCGGCACCGAACCGCCAGCTCGCCGAAGGTCTGCGCGTGTCGCCCCGACCGTGAGCGCGGGCCGCGAACCCCCGGTCTTGCGCCGCCTTGCGGCGCCCGGGCTCGGGGCATCCGCCGTCGTGTTCAGTCCGTGCACTCTGTTTGGGGCAGCGCGCCGGCGAACCGCCGGATCGGTGTGCTCGAAAGAACCCCGGCGGCGTCGATATCCAAGGTGACCCGCTCCCCGTCGTCCGGCCGCAAGGTCATGGTGCCAATCAAAGGCAGAGGGAAGTTGGTCACCGCGCTTCCTGCCGTTCGATTGAAAGGGGTGCCGGCCACCGGCCGCCCCATGTCGCCCCGATAGCTGCCGTCGGCTTGGCGCTCGAGCAATGCCACGGACCATCCGGGCGTGCCATCGCCGTCGTAGGTGTATCCGACGAGGAACATACGGTGGCCCTGGTGCACCACGTTCACGCCCCAACCTGGGGCATCGGGGTTCCACCACAGCCCGCTGAGGTTGCTCGTTGCGGCCCGCGAGCCGACGGTGAAGACGCAGGTGGGGGGCTTGGCATCGATCGCGAACGGGACCAGCGCCCGGGTGCGGACCGCCTCCGAACCCATCTGAACGCCGAACTCGAGGTCACCGTTGCCCAAGAAGCGAAGCCAGGCCGAGCCGAGAACCACCGGGGTGCGCTGGGGCGGCACGGGTGCGGTGCCGGGTACGAAGGGGCTGCCTGCCCAGCGCACGATGCTGCCGCGGAGCACGCCTTGTGCATCGGGCACCAGGGACTCGATGGAGTACCACTCCGGACTGCCGTCCTCGCCATAGGTCATCCACACCGGGAACACTTGTTCACCGACATGCGAAACGGCAAGCGTCCAACCCGGCTCGGTCGGAACCCAGTACAGGGCCGTTTGGTTGCGCGGTGGCACGGGCGGCAGGAGCCGCGACAGGAAGGCCACGTCATCAAAGCGACCGCCCGCCGACTTCGGCCCGTTCCGCGCGACCACCAGCTGCAGCGAGGGGATCACGTAGAGCCGTTGCTCGTAGGCACCGGCCGCCATGGCGAAGTCGTCGGGGAGGAACGGAGCCTCGATCAGGCCGAGGATGTGGCGTTCGAACTGCGGTGCCGTCTGTGCGAGCGAGTCCGGAACCTCGCGATTCAACCACCAGTAAAGCCCATAGGCGGGGTTGGGCGTGGTGCCGGTCAGCACTTGCTCGAGACCTTCCTGCGAGATCAGGGTTTGGCCCTTCCAGCGGCCACCGAGCCGCACCATCTCGCCCAGATTGGCCCACTCGCGCGTCCGCACGTAGGCGCCGCCACTGAGCTGGGGGTTGCCGTCGCTGAAATTCCCGCGCCAGCTCACCTGGATACCCAGCGGGCCGAACAGGCGCCGCTGCATGTAGGCGGTCACTTTCTCGCTGCCGAGTTTGCGCTGCAACGCAGCGCCGAACACGTTCGGCGCGCTGCCGTAATCGAAGAGCGTGCCCGGTTCCGCGACGGCCTTGGCCTGCAGGAAGCTCTCCCAGGTGCTCTGTTCCTTCACATCATCGAGCCCGCTCGTCATCGTGAGCAGGTGGCGCCAGGTGATGCGCGAGCGCCGGGGATCGCTGCGCCACTCGGGCACCACCTCGGCCACCGGATCGTCCAGTTCGTAGGTGCCATCCTCGGCCGCCATGGCCCCGAACAGGCCAGTGAAGCCCTTCGTGCCGCTGGCCAGCAGCACTTGCGTGTTCGCGTTGCCCCCATTCGCATACGACTCGTGGATCAGGTTGCCGTCGTGGAGGATCACCAGACCCTGGCCACCGGCCGACTCGTGATAGGTGCGCGCGGCGGCAATCTGCTCGGCGGTCGGGGGCGGGGCGGCCCAGAGCACGCCGGCGGCAAGCGCGCCGATCAGTGACAGCCCGTGGCAGGCCCGCAAGCGGGAGGGGCGCATGGTGTCCATGGCGATGCGGTCTCGTCAGACGATGTGGGGTGACGAACGCACGAAAGCACCTTGGGTTGACAGTGGGAGGCTCCGAAGTTCAGGGGGCCGCGTGCGCCGCCAGCCACGCCACGAGATCGGCCCGCACGGTGTCGCGCCCGACCTCGTGCAAGGTCTCGTGGCGCATGCCCGGCAACGCGACGAAGGTTTTGTCGGGGCTTGCCGCCTGCGGAAATAGTGCCCGGCTCGCGTCGAAGGACGTCAGCATGTCGGCTTGGCCATGCATCAGGTAGAGCGGCATGGTCAGGCGCGCCACGGCCGCGGGTGCGGTCGCCATCGCCGCTTCGAGCGCGATGAACCAGCCCGCGCGCGCCTGGTGGAGGACCAGCGGGTCGGCATCGTGACGCGCGATCTCGTCCGGATCACTCGTCAGATGCGCGCCGGTGATGCCGCTGGGCATCGAGAACATCGGAAGGAGCCGGCCCAGCACATGAGCGGCCAACAGCTTCAGCGGGTTCACCGCAAGAGCGCGGGCGAACATCGGGCTGCTGAGCGCCAAGGCGCGGCAGCGCTCCGGTACCGAGGCGGCGAAATGCGTGGCGATCAGCCCGCCCATCGAATGGCCGAACACCAGCGCGGTGCCGTCCGTGCCCGCCGTGAGGGCCGAGAAGGCGGCGCGGGTGTCATCCAGATAGTCCTCGAAGCGACGGAGGTGAGCCCGACGCCCCTCCGAACGCCCATGCCCGCGCAGATCGAACGCGAGCACGTCGAAGCCCGCGTCGGCGAGGGCGTCCAGCAATTCGAGGTAGCGGCCGCCGTGCTCGGCGAAGCCGTGGATGACGAGGATGCGTGCCTTGGGTGCCGCCGCCGCGTGGCGACGGAAGAACAGGCGCGTGCCGTCGCTGCTGGTGATGAAGCCTTCCGTCGTCGTGGCCATCGGCCCTCCTGTCGTGCTTTTCGGCGCGCCTCAAGGCTCAGGCTTGGCTGGCCAGGTTGGCGCCGAGCAGGACCATGGAGAACAACAGCCAGTCGTTGAGGATATGCGCGCCGGTGGACACCCAGAGGTTCTTGGTCATGATCCAAGGCAACGTGAGCACCAAACGCGCCGAGCCGATGATCACGACGCACTGGAGGACATTCCAGTCGTAGGTCGGCAGGTGCAGCAGCCCGAAGATCAGCGCCGACACCAGCCAGGCCACGATGACGCCCGCCTTGCGCCCCATGCGCAGCCGATGGGTGCACACGTAGAGGATGGCGAGGAAGGGCAGTAGGGTGATGATCTCTTCGCCGAGGAGCTGCGGCAGCGTCTTCGCGAAGAACGCCGCCATGCCCGCCGCGTCGAGCTCCGCCAAACCGGCGGCGGACGCATTGGGCGTCACCTCGGTGAAGCGGCCGACCATGGCGCCGACGCAAAAACTGACGACGACGTTGAGCAGCGCGAAGCCGACCATCAGTCGGATCTCGCGGCCGCCGACCTTGCCGAAGAGTGCCCGCCAGTGACCCGGCGCGACGTACGCCAGCGCCACCATGGGAATGAGCGGCATCAGCACGGCGGGAATGAGCGGGCCGAGCATCGCGCCGCCGGGCCAGTCGATGGGCAGCGCGAGGATCAGGAATCCGACGACGATCGCTGCCATCACGATCAGCCACCGGGTCCCCGAAAGAGCGACCGGTGCGCCGTTGTAGAACGGGAAATCCCGGCCCTTGTCCTCCAGCCACAGGAACGTGTCCGTGCCTGCGGCCGGTGTGCCGATCGTCGACGTCATCGCTGCCTCTCCCCCGAGGTGGCTGCCGTGGCCGCACGGTTGGCCGGCGTCGGCGCCAATCTACGCCAAGCGATGCCGCGATGCCGGCCTCAGTCGGCCGTTTCGTCTTCGAGCGCGTGGTAGCGCAGCGCGGCGAGCGGGACGATCTGCATCGCCTTCTCGTGCGTGGCTTCCAGCCGAACCGGAGGCGCGACGCCGGCCTCGAAAGCCTGCATCCAGCGCGAGGCGCAGACGCACCACGAATCGCCGGGCTTCAGGCCGGGAAAGCCGAACTCCGGCCGCGGCGTGACGAGATCGTTGCCGGCGCGGACGGAGAACTCGAGGAACTCGGCGGTGACCTTGGCGCAGACCGTGTGGCTGCCTTGGTCGTTCTCGTCGGTGCGGCAGCAGCCGTCGCGGAACCAGCCGGTTTTCGGGTCATGGCTGCAGTCCTCGAGCGGCGTGCCGAGGACGTTGAGGGGGCGAGATGGGCGGGTCATGCGTTGGATTGTCTACCGGAAAAAGCCCCAACGTCTGTATGCGCAAGAGCCGCCGAGCGCCGCCGTTGTGATGCTGTGCTCGGGCTTAGTCTGCTTCCGACCTATTCCGTTGAAAAACTCTGTTTCCGGCGGCAGTTCTGGTCTGGCGAAGTCGCCGCAAAGTCGATTGTTTTGATCCGCGCTACAAAAAAGTGGGCGCGCAAGCGCCCCTGATCCTCAAAAGGCGGTCGCCATTGCC
>NZ_JAPZQK010000011.1 GCF_027530345.1 Silanimonas sp.
CCGCGAAGCGTCGAAGAGCTGGAAGATGATCCACCACTGGAAGCCAGCGCTGCAGAGCTTCCAGTTGATGTTCGGCGAAGAGCGCGTGCCGCTGGCCGCGCTGTGACAATCCCGGTTACACAGTTCGTTTGACAGACCCAAGGATTTTCCCTCGAGGACGCTCCGCTGATCCTCATAGGCATAAAGCGCTTCGGCAATCGCAACTTGCGCGGGGCTCGAGTACCCATCTTCGACGGCGCGCAGCTGGTGTGCGCGCCGATTGGCCTGCTCTTCAAGGTCGGGCCGGCCCAGACGATTTGCATTCTTGGCGAATTCCTTCGCGTCTTTCGACGTCTTGAGGCGCCCTATGCGTTCGTCCATGATCTTCTCTCGCGATTCACCGTCGATACTGCCATGACACTCCTATGAGCTACCCGGCTTGTCAGGGGGGGGCGTCGTTTCGAACGTCGAAGGCCGCGCTACTGAAGTTAGGCGAAACGTCGCGTTAGACACGACCACGTTGGCTTGCTCGATATCTTTCGCACCAGCAATCGAATCTCTACAACAACGTCGATTCTGGGTAGCGCAGCGTCTTGGGGTCAACGTTCTAGGCGAATGCGCCCGTCGCGTCAGCTGTGCCCCGCGGTTCGCAAGGCACACATCGGCTGGCGGATAACTTCGGGGGTTGTCCAACACCCAATCTAGTCCGCACGGCGAAGCGTTATCGGCTCAACCAGATTGTTGGCCCTCTACTCTTCAAAGCATGTTGAAACCTATCGTTGAGCTGGTTCATGCCGGCCCTGCAGCTTTGAGAAGGGCTAGGTCTGTCACTCAATCAACGAAAACGTTGGCATTCTGAAAGAGCCAAAACCATGGTTTCTCAATCCGTTGCGCAAGAGCTTCCCGACCAGGAGGAGCCCAGAGAAAGTGGACCGGATCGCAATTGCTGAAGAGATCGAGACGGTTCATTCGGGCATGACGGACACGCCCGGAAGGAAGCGGACGGTTTGAAGGCCCTGACCGTCTCGCCCCGTGCGACCGGGCGGGGATATCCTGCCCCCATGGACTTCGAGAACGCGTTGAAAACGTTCCTTCCCGCCCAGCGCCGCGAACCGGCGCGCATGGTCTCCCTAGACCCATCGATTCCAGGCTGCGGGTGGTCGGTGGCCGACCCCTACCACCTGCCCATCGAGGCAGGCATCCGCGCCGAGCGTGAGCGGCTGCGGGGCAAGAGCTGGATGGTGGCGCTCATCGAACGCACCTTGGACTACGAAGGTATCTTCGAAGAGGTCCGGCTCGATGAGGGCTTCGATCAGCTGCTTCGGGCGCTAAACCGCGGCAGAGAGCTGCTGACCGAGCGCTCAGATGCGGCGAAAGCATTGCACCCCAAGTGGTCGTGGGGCGAGAGGCGCGTCCGGTGGCCGAAGTTGACTCGCGTCGCTGGACAGCCCGTCCATTGCTTGGAGGACTTCTTCATCCACGACGGCGTTGGCTGGGGCAATCACCACATTCAGGTATCCGTCATTGCCCTCCCAAGTGAGCCCATCGACCGGGAGCTCATCGACGCTATCGGCGCAGATTCTGAGTTGCAGGCCCACTTCCGGAAGGTCGGGGGCGGCTGATGCGCGTGCGCGCTTCCTCATTCGGTTTGGTGGTCGGGACGGCCACCTGCCATGCCTGCAGCACGCCGACGCCCGTGGCGCGGCTCTGGGTGCCGGAGTACACATATCATTTTGAGCCGGACGATGAGTTGGAGATTGAGGCAGATCCGGCAATGTTGTCGTTCGTCTCCGATCTATCCGCCGCAGCCATGGTCCGGATCCAAGCCCACGCGCCCTGGTTGCGCATGGCCCCCACGCGCACTTCGGGCATGACGTACTTAGCGAACCACTGTGCCTGTGGCGCCGTCCAGGGCGACCATTACCTCGGGGTGCCTGGGGAAGCATTCTTCCCGCTCTCCCAGGACCAATTGCAGGGCCTGCGGTTCCTGCCTTGTGAAGGCCCGCTGGAGGCCGAGGCAAGCCCCGGCTCGAGTGCGTGGATGGTCCAGGTGCCCAGCCTAGGACGTTGAGCTCAGAATGAAGCTTTGCCGGAGGGGCTATGTCCGAAGGATTGGAAGTAGAGAAGGTGGTCAGAAGGCCGGCGAGCAGCGGGAAACTGGAGTATTCCCCGGTCGTCGTTCTCAACGAAACTAGCAAAAGCCGGCTGCAGGCGGTTGGCTACTTCATCCCTCACACCGACCGCACCGAGTTTTCCCTCAAGCTGGAGGGATTCACCAAGAGCAAGGATCAGCCTTGGGTGGAGGACAAGGCGAAGACCTTGACCTTGTCGGAAACGGCATCGGTCGCGCTTCTCAAGTACCTGCAGAACCACCTCAAGGTCGCAGAACAGTCAGAAGCGGGGGAGTTCATCATGGTCCGCGTCGCCAACGGCGAAGTGGATATGAGTGGGCACGACCCCCAGGAGTTGGTAGGCGCGTTGACCAAGGTGCTCTCCCAAGAAGCGCTTGTGAAGCACCTAGCGAAGACGGAGCTCACGTCCGAGCTGTCCGTGGCCTTGCGGGGCGCCCTTCGACTGAGCGAGATGCGCTCCGCTATGGCCGAGCTCCACTCCAATCTGAGCCGCGGCGAGGCTGGTGAGCAGACGTATCAGGAGTGGTGCGAGAAGCATTGCTGGGCATTTGGCAACGCCTATGTCGTGCGGGATTCCGTCCGCGCCATTTCTATCGGTGACAACTTAGACTTGCTGTTGCCGGGTGTGATCGCCGGCTACCGGGACTTGGTGGAGCTCAAGCGCCCTGACATGGACGTGCTGAGATACGACACGGCGCACAAGAACTTTTACTTCTCGTCCGACGTCTCCAGAGCTATCGGCCAATGTCACCGCTACCTCGACATGCTGCATGACGCCGCCAAGAACGGGCTCTTGGACCATAAGGAAGTGGTCGCATACCACCCCAGAGCGACCATCGTTATCGGCCGGTCGCACGAGTGGGAAGAGGCCAAGCAGCGGGCATTGCATGGGCTTAATCGACGGATGAACGGCATTACGGTCATGACGTATGACCATCTGCTCGCGCAAGGCGAGAGGCTTCTCGAAATGATGAGCCCGGCCAGCGTCGAGCCGGAGCCGGCCGCGCCGCCCGACGACGACATCCCTTGGTAGCTCAGCGACATTCCCCCAGTTTTGAGTAACGAAGAAGATTCGCGCGGGCTGCTTCAGCGTCTTTCTAGCGGAATGTCTGTTTTGGTCCGACAGCGAACCTGTTGAGTGATCAGCACCAGTATCGTCGTCAGCCCATCCTCGGGACTGGTGATCAGCTCAGCCGGAATCCGCAGCTGGGACGCCAAAGGGTGCTGCTCCGCGGTGTTGAGCGCCCAGCTCGATGCCGCAACTCAGTGAATGGGCGGATCATTGGGGCCCAGCGCGGCCTTGACATAGAAGGGAGGTAGCATCGCCCATGGGTGAGCCTCGTCAGGCCTTAGCGTCGCAATATCGACGGTCGCCGGGTAGGCCATACAGCTCTCATTGATCGCTGCGCCCGTCGCCCGACTAGTGCGCTCTGAGTCGGCATCAGAGACAACGACAACAATTACCAAGTCCTTCGGCAGGCGGCCTTCAGGGCTGGTCCGCTCCGCGAGAGAAGCCGATTGAATCCCGGGAATCCCGGCGTAGAGCTCGCGAAGAGGAATCACCAGCCAATCCAATGCGCCTGTCGCGGGTTCAAGAACGGCAGGTCCAAACTCTTCAGGCTCGATCCGTTGCACCGGGGGCAGGACTTTGCCCTGAAGCAGCATTTCAACCTCTTCGGGGTAGAGGATCAGGTAGTGCCGGTTCGGATTGAGGATAAGCGTGGCTCCGAGCGTAATCTCGAAAAGCTTACGGCCGGTCAGTTGGACGATTCGGATCCTTGGATTCGACGCCTCAGTGGCCTGCTGGACGTCGCTGAAGAATGGCAGCAGATGAGCGCCGGATTCGGGGTGCGGAAACTGAATCAATCTGAGATTCTCCGCCGTGTCATGCCTTGGAGCGTGTACATACACGGCGGCTTCGAGCAGTGCGGCGAAAAACGCGGGCTCGGCTGAGGGATCCGTCTGGCACTGCGCCATCAGGAGTTCGAGTGTCGAGCTTCCACTCGAACTCCTGGGTGCCTTTCGCTTGCCTCTTTTGGCCTTTCTGCTCATGTAGTTCCGAAGCCTCTGCCGGGACGAATCAACCGGTTGGATGGGGCGGGGCTATCCACTTTGTCCATGGTGAGGCAACCAGAGGTTCGCACAGGTTGGCTTTCGGAAGCGCCAATATCCCGTCGCAGTTAGTGGCTGTTAGCGCGCAGCACCTTTAGCCTTCCCAATCCAGAGGACGCCACTTGACCGGGTTCTCGTGGGTCAGCTTGCGCAGACGTTCGTTGATCTCGATCCGGCGCTCTTCGATCAGCAGGTGCGCGACGTTCTTAGTGTTGTCGTCGAACTGAAGCCGGTTAATCCATTCGATGATCTGATCGTGATTCCACTCAAGGACGTGGAAGCAGACGATCAGGGGCGTATGGACGTCCATGCACAACGCGGCCAACCGTGAGCGACGGCGCGTCAATGCGTCTTGGGCGCGGTTGACCGATTCGATTTGCTCCCTCAGGTCTTCGGGCGTTGTTTCGCCGCCGATCTCGGAGGCGTCCGGCGCGCCAGCATCGCCATCGATCCCGTCATCGGCATCTCCCGAGGGCCAGTTCAGACGGGTTTGGCGGGTCAAAGGAGGGCCGGGGGACTTTTCCTGCCACGCCGGGCAGTTGCGGGGGTGCTCGAAGATGTGGCCGTGCTCGCGTAGCAGGGACAGCGTCGCCGCATGCTCGACGTCTTCGACGGATGGGAAATGGCGAGCGATCGATGTCGCAATGCGTCGAAGCTCGATGGGTACTCTGCGATCGCCGCTGAGACGAATCAGCAGTCCGCCCGTCCAGAGGACGGATAGACTTCGTTCGAGAGGAGTCGTCATGGTGAGCCACCTTGAGCATGGGAGGGGTGCCGGAGACCTGATGGGATGACCCGATCGCCAGAACGATCAGACTCCCCTGACTCCGGGCCTTACCCTGTGCTCAGTCGGTCGCACGGATTGCGACGATTGCTTGGTCGATCAGGCGTTGCGAATCTTGGCGATAGCGCGTGCAGATCGCGAACAAATGCTCTATAAATCAGCCACTTCCCGGCGCCTCCGGCCACCTTCTCATGCGCGGAAAAACTCTAAAAGAATGGCCGGAAAAACTCTTCAGGAATGCATACTGGGACAGATCTGGGACAGCGTCCGATGGCCGCAGCCGGCGAAATGAGTCAAGGCGCGGCGGGAGCGAAGCCCGTCCTGCAGGTCCGCATCGAACTCCAGCACATCGAGCCGATGATCTGGCGCCGCTTGCAGGTGCCCGGCGACTGCACGTTCTGGGATCTGCATGTGGCCATCCAGAGCGCCTTTGCCTGGAACGACACCCATCTTCACGAGTTCCGTCCCG
>NZ_JAPZQK010000059.1 GCF_027530345.1 Silanimonas sp.
TCAGCCTCCGCCAACCAACGCTTCAGTTCTCGAGCACGCATCCGGCTTCTCCACGCCCGAAGTCCTCGGGCCGTTTCTAAACCGTGCTCCCACCCCGGCTCACCGTTCGAGACGATCAACAATCAACGCGAACAGCGCCAATAAAAACCCCGCGAGCCAGGGGAGACTCGCGGGGCTGGTGAAGCGACGAGAGGGGAGGCCCGCCGCTTCGGTGTGGGTCGACCAGGGGAGGGATCGAGTCCACGGCAACGGACGTTGCATCCGTTGCGTGACATCTGACCACCCGGGCACTGAGAAGTTCGTGAACTCCGGCGCCTTTTCCCCCGGGGATTCAGGAGGGATTCACCGCTTTGTCGTCGAAGCGTGACGGAGTCGCTAGTCCGCCGTGATGGAACCGTAAAGTCAGTGCGCCTCGTCCCAACTGGCGCCGACGCCCGCCTCGACGAGCAGCGGCACGCGCAGCGTCGCCGCGGCCTCCATGCGCCGCAGGATCTCGGCCTTGGCCTCGTCGACGAAGCCGGCCTCCACTTCGAACACCAGTTCGTCGTGCACTTGCATCAGCATGGCGATGCGATCCGAGCGCGGCACCGTCCACGCATCCACCGCGACCATCGCGCGCTTGATGATGTCGGCGGCGGTGCCCTGCATCGGCGCGTTGATGGCGGCGCGCTCGGCACCGGCGCGCTGCGCCTGGTTGCGCGAGCGGATCTCGGCGAGGTGCAGGCGGCGGCCGAACACCGTTTCGACGTAGCCCTTCTCTTTGGCCTGCTCGCGCGTGCGGTCCATGTAGGCGCGCACGCCGGGGTAGCGGCTGAAGTACAGGCCGATGTAGTCCTGCGCCTGGCCGCGGTCGATGCCGAGCTGGCGCGCGAGGCCGAAGGCGCTCATGCCGTAGATCAGTCCGAAGTTGATGGCCTTGGCGGCGCGGCGCTGGTCGCTGCTGACCTCGGCCAGCGGCACGCCGAACACTTCAGCCGCAGTGGCCTTGTGCACGTCGAGGCCTTCGGCAAAGGCGCGCAGCAGGCCGGCGTCCTCGCTGAGGTGGGCCATGATGCGCAGCTCGATCTGCGAGTAGTCGCAGGCGAGGATGACGCGGCCCTCGGGGGCCACGAAGGCGCGCCGGATCTGCCGGCCTTCCGGCGTGCGGATCGGGATGTTCTGCAGGTTCGGATCGTTCGACGACAGACGGCCCGTCGCCGCGCCGGCCTGGTTGTAGCGCGTGTGCACGCGGCCGGTGAGCGGATTGACGCTCTCGGGCAGCTTGTCGGTGTACGTGCTTTTGAGCTTGGCGAGGCCGCGATGCTCGAGGATGAGGCGCGGCAGCGCGTGCTGGTCGGCGATGGCCTCCAGCGCCTCTTCGTTCGTGCTGGGCTGGCCCGTGGGGGTCTTCACCAGCGCCGGCAAGCCGAGCTCGTCGAACAGCAGCGCCTGCAGCTGCTTGGGCGAATCGAGGTTGAAGGGGCGGCCGGCGATGCCGTGCGCCTCCTGCTCGATGGCGTGCAGGCGCTTGGCATGCTCCGCGCTCTGGCGCTTCAGCTCGGCGACGTCGATGCGCACGCCGGTGCGCTCCATCCGCGCCAGCACCGGCACGAGGGGTATCTCGATGTCGCGGTACACGGACGCGAGGGCCGGCTCGCCGGCGAGGCGCGAGGACAGCGCGGCATGCAGGCGAAGGGTGACGTCGGCGTCCTCGGCGGCGTAGGCCGTGGCGCGCTCGAGGTCGACCTGGTCGAAGGTGATCTGCTTGGCGCCCTTGCCGCACACTTCTTCGTACTTGACGGTCGTGTAGCCGAGGTGGCGCTCCGCCAGCGCGTCCATGTCGTGGCGGTTCAGGCCGGCGTCGAGCACGAAGCTCATCAGCAACGTGTCCTCGGCGTAGCCCTGCACGTCGATGCCGTGGCGGGCCAACACTTCGATGTCGAACTTGCCGTTCTGGCCGAGCTTCGGCTTCGCGACGTCCTCGAGGATCGGCTTGAGCGCCTCGCACACCATCGCCCAAGGGAGCTGCGGAGGCGCGCCGGCGTAGGCGTGCGCCACCGGGATGTAGCAGGCTTTGCCGATCGCGACGCACAGGCTGACACCGACGAGGTGGCACTGCTGCGGGTCGAGGCCGTCGGTTTCGGTATCGAAGGCGACCAGCGGCGCGGAGCGTAGCGCCTCGACCCAGCGCGCGAGCTGCGCCTCGTCGAGCACGCATTCGACCTCGCCTTTCGACGACCACGCCGGATCGATCGGTGCGGCCGGCGTCGCATCACCGCTGCCGCCGAAGCCGCGCGGGGCACTGCGCGCGCCGCCAGCGCCCGATGCGGGAGCGCCCGTTCCGCCATCCAGATCGCGCGCGGCCGCATTGAAGCCGTATTGCAGGTACAGCGCGCGCAAGGCGTCGACGTGGCGATCACGCAGGTGCAGCTCGGCCGGGCCGCGGTCGAGCTCGACATCGGTCTTGATGGTGACGAGCTGGCGGTTCAGCGGCAGGCGCGGCAGCGCGGCGCGCAGGTTCTCGCCGATCTTGCCGGTGATCTTGTCGGCGTTGGCGATGACGGCTTCGAGCGTGCCGTACTCGGCCAACCACTTCGCCGCCGTCTTTGGCCCGCACTTGTCGACGCCGGGCACGTTGTCGACGCTGTCGCCCATCAGCGAGAGGTAGTCGATGATCTGGTCGGCGCGCACGCCGAACTTCTCCATCACGTCGGCATCGCTCGCGAGCTTCGAACCGCTCATCGTGTTGGTGAGCATGATGCCGGGACGGACCAGCTGGGCGAAGTCCTTGTCCGAGGTGGACACGGTGACGTCCATGCCCTGCGCAGCGCCCTGCACCGCCAGCGTGCCGATCACGTCATCCGCCTCGACGCCGGGCACGCGCAGGATCGGAAAGCCCAGCGCCTCGACGATGGCGATCATCGGCTCGACCTGCGCGCGCAGGTCGTCGGGCATCGGCGGGCGGTGCGCCTTGTACTGCGGGTCGAGCGCTTCGCGGAAGGTTGGGCCCGAGGCGTCGAGAACGAAGGCGGCGTGCTCCGGCCCCTCCTTCAACGTGGCGCGCAGCATGTTGACGACGCCGAACAGCGCGCCGGTGGGCGTGCCGTCGGGGCCGGTCAGCGGCGGCAGGGCATGGAAGGCCCGGTAGAGGTAGGACGAGCCGTCGATCAAGACAAGGCGCGGCATGGACGGCTCCGGTTCGGCAGAGGCGGCGATTGTATCGGCCTCGCCCACGGTGCGATCCTCGCGCGTCGCGAGCCACGCGGGAGGGCGCATGGGCAGTATCCAGAAGATCATCGACGGGACCAGTGAGGTCTGCGGGCACGTCGCCGCGCTGGCAGCCACGGCGCTGGTCGTGCTCACGGCCGGCCTCGTGCTGGCTTTCAGCCTCGGCGTCGGCTCGGTGAGGCTTCAAGACCTCGTGCTGTGGCTCAACGCCGGCATGGTGATGCTCGGGCTCGGCTATGCGCTGAAGTACCGCGCGCACGTGCGCATCGACGTGTTCTCCTCGCGCTGGTCGGCGCGCACCGTGGCGCGGATCGAAGTGCTGGGCATCCTCGTGCTGCTGTTGCCCCTGTGCGCCGCGATCGCCTGGCTGAGTTTCGACTACGTGGCGATGAGCTGGCGCGTGTCGGAGCGCTCCGCCAGCTCGGGCGGGCTGGCCGGCCTCTACCTCGCGAAGACCCTCCTGCCGGTCGGTGCACTCCTGCTCGCGCTTCAGGGACTGGCCGAGGGCCTGCGCGCCCTGCCACTGGCCCTGGGCCGCCCGGCCTCGCCGCTGGCCACCACGGAGCCGCGCGCATGAGCCTGCACGACCAGCACATCCTGATGCTCGTCCTGCTGCTGCTGGGCCTGTGCGCCGGCCTGGCCAGCGGCTTCCCGGTGGCCTTCGTCATCGGCGGCGTGGCCCTGCTGCTCGCGGGGCTGGGCACCCTGCTCGGCAATTTCGATCCGAGCTTCCTGCAGGCGCTGCCGAACCGCCTGTTCGACACGATGACCAGCCAGACGCTGCTCGCCGTGCCCCTGTTCGTCTACATGGGCGTGATGCTCGAACGCAGCCAGCTCGCGGAAGCCCTGCTCACCCGCGTGGCCGCGCTGTTCGGGCAGCGTCGCGGCGGGCTGGTCGTGGCGGTGATCCTGGTCGGCGCGATCCTTGCGGCCAGCACCGGCATCGTCGGCGCCACGGTGGTGACGATGGGGCTGATCTCGCTGCCGGTGATGCTGCGCGCCGGCTACGACCCGAAGCTCGCCACCGGTGCGATTGCCGCCTCCGGCACGCTGGGCCAGATCATCCCGCCCTCGATCGTGCTGGTGCTGCTGGGCGACCAGCTCGGCAACGCCTACCAGCGCGCGCAGCTGGCCGCGGGCAACTACTCGCCGGACACCGTTTCGGTGGGCGATCTGTTCGCCGGTGCGCTGCTGCCCGGCCTCGGCCTCGTGGTGCTCTACCTCGGCTACGCCCTGTGGGTGGCCTGGCGGCACCCGGAGCGCGCGCCCGCGCTGCCCGACGCCGTGCGGCCCTCGCTGTTCGAGCTGGCCCGCGACGTGCTGCCGGCGCTCGGCCTGATCGTGCTGGTGCTGGGCTCGATCCTCGGCGGCTTCGCCACGCCGACGGAAGCCGCGGCCGTGGGCGCTCTGGGCGCCAGCGCCTTCGCCGCGATGCGCGGCCGGCTCTCGCTGGCGCGCCTGCACGAAGTCGCGCGCGAAACGGTCAAGGTGAGCGCGATGGTGTTCGCCATCCTGTTCGGCGCCGCGCTGTTCTCGCTGGTCTTCCGCGGCTACGGCGGCGACGACCTCGTGCATGAACTGCTGACGGGCCTGCCGGGCGGGGCGAACGGGGCGGTGCTGCTGGTGATGCTGTTGATGTTCCTGCTGGGCTTCGTTCTCGACTTCATCGAGATCGTGTTCATCGTCGTGCCGATCGTCGCTCCGGTGCTGTTCGCCCTCGGCGTCGATCCGGTGTGGCTGGGCGTGATGATGGCCGTGAACCTGCAGACGAGCTTCCTGACGCCGCCCTTCGGCTTCGCGTTGTTCTACCTGCGCGGCGTCGCGCCGCCGAGCATCGAGACGATGGCCATCTACCGCGGCGTGGTGCCGTTCATCGTGCTGCAGCTGTCGATGCTGGCGATCCTGTGGGTGTTCCCGGAGCTCGCGACCTGGTTGCCGGGCGTGCTGTACGACTGAGCCGGCCGGCCCGCGGGGGCGGGCCCGTGCCTCAGCCGCGCTGCGCCTTGATGTTCGCGACGACGTCTTCGAAGGGCGCCGGACGGCCCAGCAGGTAGCCCTGCAGCTCACCACAGCCGTGCTCGGCGAGCCAGTCGCGCTGCGGCTCGGTCTCGACGCCTTCGGCCACGGTGTCGAGGCCGAGGCTGCTCGCCAGCAGGATCACCGAGGCGCAGATGGCCTCGTCGTCCGGGTCGCCGCCGAGGCCGCGCACGAAGCTGCGGTCGATCTTCAGGCGCTGGATCGGCAGGCGCTTCAGGTACGAGAGCGAGGAATAACCGGTACCGAAATCATCCACCGCGATGCCGACGCCGAGCTTCGCGACGCGACGCATCTGCTCGATGGTGCTTTCGGCGTTCACCATCAACACGCTCTCGGTCAGTTCGAGCTCGAACGCGCCGTGCGGCAGCGCGAACTCCTGCACGATGGCCTCGATGTCCTCGAGCAGGTGGTGGTGCAGCTGCGTGGCCGACACATTGACCGCCAAGCGCACATCACCGAGGCCCATCGCCACCAGCTCGGCATGGCGCCGCGCCGCGTCGCGCAGCACCCAGCGCCCGACCTCGACCATGAGGCCGCTCTCTTCGAGGGCATCGATGAAGTGCCCCGGAGCGAGCAGTCCACGCTGCGGGTGGCGCCAACGCAACAGGGCTTCGAGGCCCTGCGCGCGGCCGTCCCAGCGGAACTGCGGTTGGTAGTGCAGCTCGAACTCCTGCCGCTCGACCGCCTCGCGCAGCTGCGAAATCAGGAAAAGGCGCTCGGTGGCGCCCTGGTCGAAGGCCGGCTCGTAGCCGACGGCGCAGTTCCGGCCTCGCGCCTTGGCCTGGTACATGGCGATGTCGGCGCGCTGCAGCAGGATGCCGGCCTCGTCGCCATGCTGCGGGCAGCGCGCGTAGCCGATGCTGGCGGTGACGTAGTGCATCGAACCCGCCAGCTCGACCGGGCGGCGCAAGGCTTCGGTGATGCGGTCGACGACGCGCAGCACGTCGGTCTCGACCTCGCCGAGCAGCAGCACCACGAACTCGTCGCCACCGAAGCGCGCGACGGTGTCGGTCTGCCGCAGGCAGCCCTGCAGGCGGCGCGCGACGGTGCGGAGCAGCTCGTCGCCGGCGGCGTGGCCGAGCGAATCGTTGACCAGCTTGAAGTTGTCGAGGTCGACGAACAGGACCACGAGGTTCAGGCCGAAGCGCTTGCTTTCGCGGAGCGCCTGCGCGAGACGGTCGCGGAACAGCTGGCGGTTCGGCAGCGTGGTGAGTTCGTCGTGGGTCGCACGGTGCGCCAGCGCCTGCTCGGTGGCCACACGCTCGCTGACGTCGATCTGCGAACCAACGTAGTGGGTGAGCGTGCCGCTCGCGTCGCGCACCGGCGAGACGACCAGTTCGATCCAGTAGGCGCTGCCGTCCTTGCGGAAGTTGCGCAGCAGCACCTGTCCGTCGCGCCCTTCGCGCAGGGAATGCCGCAGGGTTTCCAGGCCGGGCTGCTCGCGTTCGGCGCCCTGCAGGAAGTTGAGGTTGCGGCCCAGCAGTTCGGCGGCGCTGTAGCCGCTCATGGCCTCGAGGGCGGCGTTCACGTAGACGGTCGGCCAGCCGTCCTGCCGGGCATCGACGATGGCCACGCCGGTGGTCGTGGCGTCGAGCGCGCGCTTCAGCAGCGCGAGGCGGTCGATGGCACCGAGCTCCTCGCTGATGTCGGTGACGCCGCCGATGGCGCGCACCGGGTGGCCGGCGGCGTCGCGCAGGATCATCAGGCGGTCGCGGGCGTTGCCGGTGCTGCCATCGGGCTTGTCGAAGCGGTAGGCGATCTCCCACTCGACCATGCCGGTGTTCAGCGCCTGCGCATAGCCCTGCCGAACGCGCTCGCGGTCCTCCGGGTGGACCTTGGCGAGCCAGTCGGCGATCTCGTGCGCGGCCGCATCGGCGGGCAGGCCGAACATCCGGCAGAAGGCCTCGCTGCGCCACAAGGTGTTGCGCTCGAGGTCGGCGTCGTAGATGCCGTCGCTGGTGGCGCGGGCGATCAGTGCGAAGCGCTCGCGCTCGCGGGCCTCGCGCCGACGGGCCCGCCACAGCGCCAACAGCGCCACGCCCATCGCAATGAGCAACGCGAGGATGGCGAGGGTGGACGGTGACGCGCTTGCGGGCATGGCGGCTCCGAGGGGACGCCGTCAGCCTACCAGCGTCACCCCCGGCAGGCCGAGTACGTAGTCGGCGCCCATCAGCATCGACGGGGTCTTGAAGCCGGGCTCGGCGCCGCCGTCGAGCAGGCGCTGCGTGATGCCCAGCGCGGCGGTCACCGTGAGGTCGTAGCCGTTCGGCGTGCGCAACTGGCGCTTCAGCTCGCGACCGTCCGCGGTGCGCGCTTCACCCCATACCAGCGTGTCGGTCTTGCCGCGCTTCGACTCCGACGGGCCGCGGACGCTTTTCTCGACGCGCGCCTTCATGAAGCGCTGCACCGGACCGAGGCCCAGCAGCGGCCGGACGAGGCGCAGGCGCCGCACGCGACCGATGACGGCCGGCGGCACCGCCATGTAGACCTCGATGTCCGGGATGCCGGTGCTGACGTAGGCCGTATAGACGTCGCCCCACGGGATGGTCATGGCCGTGCGGGGCTCGCCGTCACGATCGAAGGTGCGGTGCTTCCACGCCAGCGGCACCGTGGTCATCTGGCCGCCGATGCGGGCGCGCCCGCCCTTGCCGAGGCCCTCGACGCTGGTCTTGGCCGTGCCCGGGCTGGGGCCGCCACCGGCTTCGAAGGCCAGGACGAGCGAGGTGGCCTCGGGGAGATCCCGCTTCAACTGCGCCGCAAGGCAGTCGGTGGGCACCACGTCAAAGCCGGAACCCGGCAGCACGACGATGCCGGCCGCCTTCGCCCGCGCGTCCTGCTGGTGGCAGTGCGCGAAGACGTCGATCTCGCCGGTGATGTCGAGGTAGTGCGCCTTGGCGCGCAGGCAGGCCTCGAGCATCGGGGCGCAGGTTTCGGAGAACGGCCCCGCGCAGTGCAGCACCAGCGTGACGCCGCGAAGGCCCAGGTCGAGCGCGGCGGGCTCGAGGCCGAAGACGCGCACTTCGAGGCCGCCGAGCTCTCGCCCCATCGCCTCGAGCTCCTCGCGGCGACGGCCGGCGAGGATGGGCTTCATGCCGCGCGCCACCGCGGCCTTGGCCATCAGGCGGCCGGTGTAGCCGTTGGCGCCGTAGATCATCCACGTCATCGCATCGTCTCCGTCAGCCGCGGCGCATCGCGCCGGCGGTTTCCATCAGCTTCTTGAAGTACCAGTTCGGGAACCAGCGCTTGAGGCGCCAGCGCATCGGCTCGTGCTTCGTCGGCAGCACGAGGAAGGTGCGGGCCTGCAGGGCGGCGTAGGTCGCGTCGGCCACGGAATCGAGGGTGTCCGGGCTCTTGTCCATCATCCGCGAAGCCATGCCGCGCACCTTGGCGTCGCCGTGGAAGTTCTCGAGCAGGTTGGTGCGGAAGAAGGCCGGGCACAGCACCGAGACATCGACGCCGGTGCCGTGCATCTCGGCGCGAAGCTGCTCGGAGAAGGCCACCACGCCGGCCTTGGCCACGCCGTAGCTCATGATGCCGGGCGCGCCGGCGAGGCCCGCGAAACTCGCGGTGCTCACGACGTGGCCGCGGCCGCGTTCGACCATGCCGGGCAGGAAGGCCAGCGTGCAGCGCACCACACTGAGCAGGTCCACCTCGATGAGGCGCCGCCACTCGGCCATGTCGGTGCCGAGCAGCGCGCCGCCGCTGGCGATGCCGGCATTGTTGACGAGCACGTCGACACCACCGACGGCCTGCTCGACGGCCGCCTTCAACGCGTCGATGGACGCGTCGTCGCCGACATCGGCCTGGAAGGCGAGGTGGCCGTCACCGGGCAGGCTCGACGCGGCCGCCTGCGCACGCGCGGGGTCGAGATCGACGCAGAGCAGGCGCGCGCCGTCGCGGGCGTAGCGCTGTGCGAGGGCGAGACCAAGGCCACTGCCGGCGCCGGTGATGAGCACGCGCAGGCGTGCGGAGGAGGCGGGGTTCGTTGAGCCAGCAGCCATCGGCAGTCCGTACGGGGCGGTGTGGTAGGTTCCCGAGCCTAACGCAAAGCCCCCTTCGCGATGGAGTGAACGATGAGTGACGCCTCGACCCTGTTCTCGTTGGCCGGCCGCACCGCGCTGGTCACCGGCGCCTCGCGCGGCATCGGCGAATCGATCGCCCACCTGCTCGCCGCGCAGGGCGCGCACGTGATCTGCACCAGTCGCAAAGTCGAAGCCTGCGAGGCGGTGGCCGAGGCCATCCGCGCGGCGGGCGGCAGCGCCGAGGCGCGCGCCGTGCACATCGGCGACCCGGCCGCGATCGAAGCGCTGTTCGCCGCCCTCGACGCCGAGGGCAAGACCGTTTCGCTGCTGGTGAACAACGCCGCGGCGAATCCCTACTTCGGCCCGATGCTCGACATGGACCTCGTGGCCTACGAGAAGACCGTCGAAGTGAACCTGCGCGGCTACTTCTGGGCCACGGTGCAGGCCGCGAAGCGGATGGCCAAGGCCGGCGGGGGCAGCATCGTCAACGTCGCCTCGGTGAACGCGAAGCGCCCGGCGCCCGGCCAGGGCATCTATTCGATGACCAAGGCCGGCATCGTCAACATGACCGAGGGGTTCGCCAAGGAACTCGCCGCGCAGAAGGTGCGCGTCAACGCCGTGCTACCCGGTCTTACCGACACCAAGTTCGCCAGCGCCATCACCGGCAACCCGAAGATGATGGGGATGATGAGCCAGCTGATCCCGCAGGGCCGCGCCGCGCAGCCCGACGAGATCGCGCCGGCGGTGCTGTTCCTGCTCAGCGATGCGGCGAGCTACGTGACCGGCACCACGCTAACGGTTGACGGCGGCTATCTGGCCTGAGGCTTTCGCCAGCGCGCCTGCCTTCGCGTGCCGGCAGGCCGCTCTCCGCGGACTCGGGGCTGTCCTGCCCCGAGCCGCGCGCTCGCCATCCATGGCTCGCTTTTCGCTGGCCCGCCGGCCCGCGGGCGCGGCACGCTGGCCCACCCCGCAGGCCTGAGCCACAATCGCACGACCACACTGGACGTGCCCCGCCGTGACGCCTGAAGCGAAAGCCCGGCAACTGATCGACGAGCGCCTGCAGGCCGCCGGCTGGCAGGTGCAGGACCTCAAGGCCCTGAACCTCGGTGCCGCCCGTGGGGTGGCCGTTCGCGAGTACCCCACCGACACCGGGCCGGCCGACTACGTGCTGTTCGTCGATCGCCAACCCGTCGGTGTCATCGAGGCGAAGCGCGATGAGGCCGGCGAAGCACTGGTGGTGGCGGAAACCCAGACCGAGCGCTACGCCGCCTCGGCGCTGAAGTGGCGCAAGGACAACACCCCCCTGCCCTTCCTGTTCGAGGCCACGGGGCAGATCACCCGCTTCACCGACGCCCGAGACCCGGCGCCGCGCTCACGCGAGATCTTTCATTTCTTCCGACCGGACACGCTCGCTGATTGGTTAGCCAAGGGCAGCACGCTGCGCCATCGCTTGGCCAAGGCCATGCCCACCCTGCCCATCGAGAACCTGCGCGACTGCCAGATCCGCGCGGTCACCGGCCTCGAAACCTCGCTGGCCGCGGCCCGCCCGCGGGCGCTGATCCACATGGCGACCGGCGCCGGCAAGACCTTCACGGCCATCACCGCCATCTACCGCCTGCTGAAGTTCGGCGGCGCGAAGCGGGTGCTGTTCCTCGTGGACACCCGCAACCTCGGCAAGCAGGCGCATCAGGAGTTCATGGCCTTCACCCCGCCGGATGACGGCCGCAAGTTCACCGAGCTCTACAACGTGCAACGGGTCGGCCCGGGCGGCGTGGACCGTCACGCGCAGGTGTGCATCAGCACCATCCAGCGCCTGTGCTCGGCCCTAAGCGGCACGACGCTCGACGAGGCCGATGAAGACCTCGCGCCCGAGGACGTGGCTCGCGCGCTGAAGGAGGGCCGCTTCGTCCGCTATGCGTCCGAGCTGCCCATCGAGACCTTCGACGTCATCGTCATCGACGAGTGTCACCGCAGCATCTACAACCTGTGGAAGCAGGTGCTGGACTACTTCGACGCCTTCCTGATCGGCCTGACGGCCACGCCCGACAAGCGCACCTACGGGTTCTTCAACGAGAACGTGGTGGCCGAGTACAGCTACGAGGACTCGGTGGCCGACGGCGTCAACGTCGGCTACGACGTGTACGAGATCGTCACCGAGATCACCCAGAAAGGCGCTGAAGTGAAGGCGACCGAATGGGTCGATCACCGCGACCGGCAGACCCGCAAGAAGCGCTGGGCCGAGGCCGAGGAAGACCTGCCCTACACCGGCCGCGAACTCGATCGTTCGGTGGTGAACCCCAGCCAGATCCGCCACGTGATCCAGGCAATGAAGGAAGCGGTGGAGAAAAAGATCTTCCCGGCACGCAAGGAAGTGCCGAAGACGTTGATCTTCGCCAAGACCGACAGCCATGCCGACGACATCGTGCAGACCGTGCGCGAGGTGTACGGCGAGGGCAATGCCTTCTGCCGCAAGGTGACCTACAGCGAGAAAGAGGCCGACGCCGTGCTGCAGGCCTTCCGCAACGACTACCACCCGCGCATCGCCGTGACCGTGGACATGATCGCCACCGGCACCGACGTGAAGCCGCTGGAGGTGCTGCTGTTCATGCGCGACGTGCGCAGCAAGGGCTACTACGAGCAGATGAAGGGGCGCGGTGTGCGCAGCCTGTCGGCCGATGGCCTGAAGCGCGTGAGCGCCTCGGCCGATGGGGCCAAAAGCCGCTTCGTGCTGATCGATGCCGTGGGTGTGGAGAAGTCGCTGAAGACCGAGAGCCGCCCGCTGGAGAAGAAGCCCGGCGCGGCGCTGAAGGACTTGCTGCTCGGAGTTCATCTGGGCCAGCGCGACGATGACACCTTGCAGTCGCTGGGCAACCGGCTGGTGCGCCTGGGCAAGCAGCTCGACGACAAGGCGCAGGTGCGCATCGCGCAAGCCAGCGGCGGCCTGCCGGTGCGCGAGCTGGGCAAGGCCCTGTTGCAAGCCTTGGACCCGGATGCCATCACGGCCGATGCCCTGGCCACCGCGGCCGCAAAGGGCATCACCCGCGACGCCGAAAGCCTGACCGCCGAGGAACGGGCCGCCGCCCGCGACGCCCGCGTGGATGCCGCCTGCGCGCCCTTCGACCAGCCGGCCCTACGGGAATGCATCGAGTGTGCCCGTCGCGAGCACGAGCAGATCATCGACCACCTCAACACCGACACCGTTCTGGTCAGCGATTTCAGCGAGCAGGCCGAGGCCGCCGCGCAGCGCGCCGTGCAGGCCTTCGAGGCTTTTGCCCGCGAGCACAAGGACGAACTGTTGGCCCTGAGCTTCTTCTACCAGCAGCCCTACCAGCGCCGCGCCCTGACGCTGGAGGCCGTGCAGGAATTGCACGACGCGCTGGCCCGGCCGCCGCTGATGCTCACCACCGAGCGCCTGTGGCAGGCCTATGCCCGGGTGCAGGCCGGCAAGGTGAAGGGCGTGGACGCGCGGCGACAGCTCACCGACCTCGTGGCCCTGCTGCGCTTCGGGCTCGGTTTGGATGCCGAGCTGCAGCCCTTCGCCGACACCGTGGACCAGCGCTTCGCGAAGTGGATCTGGCGGCACAACAGCCGCCGCGCGACGGCCTTCACGCCCGAGCAGACCGAGTGGCTGCGGCTGATCAAGGAGCACATTGCCAGCTCCTGCGCCATCGCCCGCGAGGATTTCGACTACGCCGAACTGGCGGCACGCGGCGGGCTGCAGAAAGCGTGGTCGCTGTTCGGCGCGGAGCTGGAGCCGCTACTGGCGGAGATGAATGAGGAGCTGGTGGCGTGAGTGAGATGTATCCGCTACCCGCGGGCTGGTGTTGGAGCTCATTAGGCCAACTGCTGACTGGCATCGAAACAGGCAAGAGCTTCAAGTGCGAAGAACGCCCGCCCACAACCAATGAGGTTGGTGTCATCAAGGTCAGCGCTGTGACATGGGGCGAGTTCAAGGAGCTGGAAAGCAAGACTTGTACCGACCCCGAGCGCATCAACTCGGCGCTATTTGTTCAGCGCGATGACTTCCTATTCTCTCGCGCCAACACGATTGAGCTCGTCGGCGCTTGCGTTATTGCGAAGCAAGTGACCCTGCGAACGATGCTCAGCGACAAGATCCTCCGCTTTCGGTTCACTACCGATGCGATGAAGATCTGGGCGCTTCATTTGCTACGCAGCAAACAGGGGCGGCACCAGATCGAAGCACTTTCCTCGGGGAACCAGGATTCGATGCGAAACATCGGGCAAGAGCGCATCGGTCTGATTCAAGTGCCGGTGCCGCCCGCCGACGAGCAGGCACGCATCGTCGCCAAACTCGACGAACTGCTCTCCGACCTCGATGCCGGCGTCGCCGAGCTCAAGGCCGCGCAGCTGAAGCTGCAGCGCTATCGCCAGTCGCTGCTGAAGGCCGCCGTCGAAGGCGCGCTGACCGCCGAGTGGCGGCAGAAGAAGCGGCCCACCGAAACCGGTGCCGAGCTGCTGCAGCGCATCCTGCGCGAGCGTCGTGCGCGCTGGGAGGAGCAGCAGCTGGCGAAGTTCGCCGCGCAGAGCAAAGCGCCGCCGAAGGGCTGGAAGGACAAGTACCCCGAGCCGCAGCCGCCCAAGACGGAAGGGTTGCCGGAGCTGCCGGAGGGGTGGGTGTGGGCGAGTGTGGAGCAACTGTCGCCAAACGACCTTGCTAATGGACGATCCGTCCCAACAGCCGCGTCGGGAGCTCGGGTTCTGCGATTGACCGCGGTGAAAGGCGGACGAATCGACCTTTCTGAGTACAAGGTCGGCGAATGGACAGACGACGAAGCAAGGCCGTTCGCAGTTGCAGAGAACGACCTGCTCATAGTGCGCGGGAACGGCTCACTAGCGCTTGTCGGTCGCGCCGGCTTGGTTGGTCCCGTCGACATGCAAGTCGCTTTCCCCGACACCCTTATCCGCCTTCGAATCATCAACTCAGTGGCAAGCCCTGCGTGGCTCGGCCTAGGGAAGGTCTGAACAATCCGCCGAACCCTCGTGATTTCGCGGCAGGAAGGCCGAAATCGCGTCAATCCGGTCGGAATTCCACGTTTTGCCGCGCCGCCAGACGGGTTTCCCCGTTCAGCGGACGCACTTACCCTGCCGC
>NZ_JAPZQK010000063.1 GCF_027530345.1 Silanimonas sp.
CGGGACGGAACTCGTGAAGATGGGTGTCGTTCCAGGCAAAGGCGCTCTGGATGGCCACATGCAGATCCCAGAACGTGCAGTCGCCGGGCACCTGCAAGCGGCGCCAGATCATCGGCTCGATGTGCTGGAGTTCGATGCGGATCTGCAGGACGGGCTTCTCCACCGCAGCGCCTTTACTCACTTCGCCGGCTGCGGCCATCGATCGCTGTCCCAGATCTGTCCCAGATTCGTCCCAGAGGGAAATGGCGCGCCTGGAGGGATTTGGCTTCGGAAGCCTTGAAAGTTCAACGATGGCAATACGTTGCAGTATGCCTAGGTCGATCTAACACGCGCTCTGGAGCCTCCGAAGCGGAGGGCATTCCTCGACGCCAATGCCCTTTGGACTCGATTCACACCCTTCGGCGAGCGGCCTAACGGCCCATCAAGGTGAGTAACGGCGGTGTTCCCGAGTGCAGAACTGTTGTTACAAACTCGCCATCTTTATTGACATTGATATCGAATATGTAACATGCTCGCGAGCATGAAATTCCATGCTCCCGCCCGACAGCTGCTGGAGAAGCAGGGCAGCGCCCGCGCCCGCGATCTGCGCGCGGCCGGGCTGGAAGCGGCCCAGATTTCCCGGCTTGTCCAGCGCGGCGAGCTGATTCAGCTGGCTCGGGGGCTCTATGCCCTCGCGCGGCGCCGCCCTTCGCAGGACGAAGCCCTGGTCGTGGTGGCACAACGCAAGCCGGAGAGCTTCTTCTGCCTGCTGACCGCGCTGCGATTCCATAACCTCACCACTCAAGCGCCTGGGGCGGTATGGCTGGGACTGGGTCCCGGGCAACACGCGCCCAAGCTCGACTGGCCATCCCTTCGCGTGGTGCGCTACTCCGGTGCGGGACTCACCGCAGGAATCGAAACACACGTCCGAGACGGCATACCGCTTCGGGTGACCAGCGTCGCGAGGACGGTCGTCGATTGCTTCAAGTTCCGCAACAAGATCGGTCTCGATGTCGCGCTAGAGGCACTGGCGCAAGCGCGCCGCGAACGCCGCGCCAGCAACGACGCGATCTGGCAGCTGGCGACGGCGCTGCGGATGGCGAACGTCATGCGGCCGTACCTGGAGGCCGTGTCGTGAGTGCGCCAACGTCCGCTCGCATCGACTCAATCCGGCAGCGTCTGCTCAATATCGCAAGGCAGAAAGGGGAGGAGTTCCAACTCACGCTGGATCGCTACGCCGTCGAGCGCCTCCTGTACCGCCTGTCGATATCGCCCTATCGCGATGACTTCGTCCTGAAGGGCGCCCTGCTCTTCCGCCACTGGTTGGACCAATCGCATCGGCCCACACGCGATGCGGACTTTCTCGGATTCGGGACGCCGGATCCGCTGCGGATCGCCACCGTGGTCCGGGCGCTCTGCGAGGCCGACGTTGATGACGGGCTGATCTTCGACCTCTCAGGGATGAGCGTCGACGCAATCCGCGAAACCGCTCGCTATGACGGACTTCGCGTCCAACTCAAGGCACGGCTCGGCACCGCGACCTGCGTCATCCAGTGGGATATCGGATTCGGGGATGCCATCACACCCGAGCCGGAGGAAGTGCGGTTCGACACGATGCTGGAAGATGTTCCTTCTCCCGTACTTCGGATCTACCCGCGCGAAACCGCCTTCGCTGAAAAGCTGGAGGCCATCGTGGTTCTCGGCATGACCAACAGCCGAATGAAGGACTACTTCGACCTGCTGAGCCTCATCCGCGAGGCGCGGATGGATCCGACGTCACTCGCCCATGCCATCACAGCAACCTTCGAGCGACGAGCGACACCGCTACCGGAGAAACTTCCGATCGGACTGACCGCAGCATTCGCTCTCGACAAGACGAAGCGTGTGCAGTGGCGAGCCTTCCTCGATCGGAGTCGACTCGAGGCCCCGGCACTGGAGGAGACCGTCGCAGAGATTGCGGCGGTCGTCAGCCGTGTTCTCGGAGAGACGCAGCGCTGAAGGCGAGCCGCCAGCGCAAGCGGCGAGGTCAGCGTCGCTGAGAGGCGATGTACGCCAGCAGCCGCTTCAGCCGCGGCGCCGGATTGGCGAACTTGACCTTCTGCTCGTCGAACGCCTCGGGGTCGAAACGACCGCGCCGCCCCTTCTGGCCGCTCGCCCA
>NZ_JAPZQK010000052.1 GCF_027530345.1 Silanimonas sp.
GCTCGACGCCCGCTTGGTCAGCAAGCCAGCCCGCGATCACGCGATGCACGAGCGCCAGCACCGGGCCGATGGCCTCAGGTTTGCTGGCGAACAGGAAGCGCAAGGGGTAAGGAAAACTCAGCACCCATTGCCTTACTGGGCGCGGGCCAAACACCTCTTCTACCAAGTGCCGCGCCGACTCGGCCATGCGCCGCGCGCCGCAACTCGGGCAAAAGCCGCGCTTCTTGCAGGAGAAGGCCACCAGCCTCTCCGCACGGCAGTGCTCGCACACCACCCGCAAGAAGCCGTGGTCGAGTACGCCGCAGCGCAGGTATTCCTCGAACTCCTCGCGTACGTAGGCTGGCAGCGAGCGGTCTTCCGCCTCAAGACGTGCGAGGAAGTCCGGGTAGTGCGCCTGCACCAGCGCGTACAGCAGCGTGCGTTCAGGAACATGGGGTGCGTAGCTCGGCGCGGCCGCGCGCGCTGTCGCTGCAGTGCCGACGGCGCGATGCGTTGCGCGTCCCTCCAGTGCGCTGAGGCACACCACGGAACGCTCCTGTGCATGAACGGCTGCACAGGGTTGCGCGCGGCCTCAGCGCCGCCCATCGGCGTTTCGCCCGCGCATGGGCAAGCCATCGGCTCGGCGCAGCGTAGGCAAACGCCTACCTGTTGCCGATGTACGCGGCGCTGCCTTCCAGCGGCAAGGCACGCATGCGAGGAACCCGATCCCCAGCCCCGCCCGGACCAGTTGCCACACCACCAGGGGATCGTCGGTCCTCACCGCAAAGCTCTCGCGCGTGGCCGGGATGCCACCCGCCGCGAATCCCCGCAGGATCACATCGCACCGCGCAGGTGACGCCGAAGCCGTAGTCACGCAGCACGACCTCGAGCGCGGTGGCCTGCAGCGCGATCGTTGACGGCGGGTTCGCCTGCCCACGGAGGGCGTGGCGCCGCGTTTGGCCGTTGAGTTCCGGACCGGCCCACTTGTCGTCCTGGTGTTCAAGACCGCTGTATCGCGCGAACTGCCTCGACGGGCCGCGCGCCGAGCGCGCCCTGGCCCTCGTGCAGGCACGACGCCCCGCCGTGCCCGACGCCGCCCGCGTCGCCACCGGCGGCCAGCGCTACACCGTCCGCAGCGGCGACACCCTGAGCGCGATCGCCCGCCGCCATGGCTGCACCGCCCAAGGCATCGCCCGCGCGAACGGCCTGCGGCCTCCCTATGCCCTGCGGCCCGGCCAGCGCCTCGATCTCCCGGCCTGCGGCGGTTGAGTAGAGTGGCGGGCATGGCCACGTCCCCCGCTGCCCGTCGATGATTGTGCTACGCCTGCTTGCGCTGCTCGTCGCTTTTTGTCAATATTGCCAAAACTCATCACGAGGAGGAGACATGAACCGTAGAATTTTGTTCTCATTTATTGCAGCAGCGCTGGGGTGTCTTGGCGCGGCGCCGTCCGATGCGGTTGCCAACGTCCTGACGTGTGCCGGGCCATTCACGGGTCTCGGCAAGCCCGCGCTCGAGATCCGCGGCGGCAGGCCTGGAGGGGCTGACTGGGAGTTTGGCCTTGGCACGGACTCGCAGAGCGCGACCATGTCCGTCAAGGGACAGCAGGTGTGGCAAAGCGCTGCGTGGCTGCCTTTCTCGTTGACGATCGACGCGCAAGGCAGCGCCGTCCTCACCTATGGCGGCAATACGCTTCGATACGCGGCCACGCAGGGTGGGAAGATTGACGTCGGAAACGCGGTGCGTGTCTACGTGAAGGCCTCCGGCACAACACCGGCGTCTTCGGTTGCGGTCCGGGTGACTCGCATCAATGATGTCAGTGGGTTGGACCTTCCCGTCAACACGTCCCCTACGTCGACGGTCTTCAACGACGGATCGCTCGCTCTTTCCGTCCCTGCACCAGGGACGAGCCTGCGGGTCGATGGCGAGGTTCAACTCAATTTCCAAGGCACTGTTCCCGCAGGTTCAAGGCTTGGCGTCACGCTGACCCTTGGCAACTGCACTGCCGGTAGCACCTGGGGATCGATACTTCAGGGGCTGGAGCAGGCAGGAAAGATCCCCACACTGGAGCGCTCCGATACGCTGACGGGCATCGACAACAATGACAACGGGGTTCGTGACGACATCGAAGCCTTTATTGCCGCGAATTACACAAGCACTGGACAACGCACAGCTGCCTTAGCGTCTGCGAAGCACCTACAGGAAGCCTTGCTGGCTGGGTCGATCGGAGACGTGGACGTGGCCGGGGCCATTTCCAAGGATCTCTCCCGTTCGCTGAATTGCCTTGTCAAGCACTTCCCTGGTCCGCCAACTACCAGGTCATTACAGCGCGTGGTGACCGAGCTTGAAGGCGTCACCGCCAACACGAGAAAGCGGACGGTGGCTTATCTCGATTTTAATGAATTGCTAGACGGCACCACCGGGCTCGCCCCGAAAGGAGAGTATTGTGAGTATTAATAAATGGTTCCGAGACATCGCTAGCGCGACGGCGATCATGCTTTCCTGCATCAGCGTGTCGTGGGCGGATTCTCTCCTCGATTATCATGATCCTCTCCCCGATTATTGGCCGGTCTACGATTCTAAGTGCTCCCCCAGAGGAATTCACTTCGCTTTTTTCAACGGTGCCAACACCACGAAGTTCGCGGCCGAAGCAGGTATGGTTGTTTTGGAAGAACGGTTCGGAGAAAAGTATCCGCTAGAAGGCCCCGGAGATCCGATCGAATACGTGCTTTATTACAATAAAACCGAAGGCTTTAAGGACTTTATTGAGATATTTGAACAGCGCGCGAGCGAGGCCGATGCCGAATTGGCGAAACGCTGGGAGCTTTTTTGGGACTTTAACGCGAGTCCTGATTACACAGACGGCTGGATGGCAGAACTTATGGGGGCGTCTCCTACTTGGATGGCAACCAAGCTTGAGTTGGTTTTGCAGTCCTTGGTTGACTCTTTCGCATCGAATACGGGGGCTGTGCTGGCGGAGTTGTTTTTGGGGGACGGAACTGACCCTTTTGAGACCTACGAAGAGCACAGAAGGCAGCTTGATGCTGTATTGGTTGAAGGTAGGAAGGTGGTCTTTTTCGCTTACTCGCAGGGCAATAACTTTGTCCGAGGCGCCTACGATTACGCGATGGAATCGGGCCGTAAGCCGGACTCGGTGAAAGTCATTCATGTCGGGTCGTCATCGAAGATCAAAATCCCAGATTCCTATTGGGTCTTGAATCAGTATGATACTGTAATCGCTATTCTCAGCAAGCTTATTGAGTGGCCGGAAGCTCCCAATGTTGAGTATGATCCGTGGGGCCCGCTCGCCCTTCCGTCTCCTGACACCGGTAAATCTGATCCTACGGGGCATCAGCTTGTAGAGACCTACGTCAACACTGCATACCACCAGGCTTCGTTTCTGAGGATTAAGGTTTTCGATGCGTTCGCCACGGTGCAGCGCGGGCCCTACCGCGGTGTGCAATTTCATCAGGACGCTGCCGTGACTGCCGACGGTACTGCGGTTATCGGGGATGTTGGGTATATTAGCGCCCCTACGGATGGCGGTGAGATTGTCGCAGCCTATCTCTACGCTTCCAATCACTCGAACGCGCCGGCTTACGACGTCACCTTCAATGGTACGAAGCTCCTTACAAGTACAGCATGTAAACTTCGTTATCATCCAAAGGCTGGTATCACTACCTGGCGATGGGATGTCTCCGGTCTGGTTTCCGCGGGCGCGAACAGCTACAAGGAAAATCCCAACGATTCCTTCGACGGCGGGGCGCTTGTGGTCGTGTACAAAAGCGGTTACGTGAGCACCCTCGGCCAGACGGCGGTTATTATTGATAAGGGACTTGAAATTAAGCAACCGGGGAA
>NZ_JAPZQK010000062.1 GCF_027530345.1 Silanimonas sp.
ACGATTCCAACTCCTGGGGCGTCTTGTAACCCGCCGTCAGTTCGTCCAGCATCGCTTTCGATAACGCCATGTCGCTGCTCCTCGCGGGGTCAACCGCAGTCTCGCTCAAAGGGCAGTTACACAGTTCAAATTACAGACTCAGCACTACCGCCGAAGATCTATGCATACGACTTTGGCGTCTGGAGCTCAGAGAGCATGGAAGAAAGAGCGCGAAATCTCTTTGGCTGCGCCGCTTGACCAACAAATACTCTCGATTGCTATGCTATGAGCGGGCGGCCGCCTCCATTAGTTAGGGTGCGAGTCGCACCCGCTCAAAGAGTACTAGTAGCTAGTCCTGGAGCGGCCGCCCTATGAATCGAGAGCACATCTGCGACTTTTCCGCCTGCTCGAATCTTCAACACTTGGCAACACTGCTCGGTGTGAGTTTTGAACTACTCAGCGCACTAAGTTCAGCAACAGTAGACGAGACGCTCTTCGTCACCCATCGAATTCCGAAGCGCTCAAAGAAGGGCGCATTCCGCCATGTCATCGAGCCCAGAACCGACGAGCTCAAGTTTCTTTACAAGGTTCTTGCGACGAAGCTTTCGGCGTACGCCGAGCACCGGATCAACGACTTTCCAAGCGAGCACTCCTTCGGGTTCATCCGCAAGAGATCGACCCGGGAAAACGCCGCAGTACATGCAGGCGCGAGTGTTCTACTGAAGGCCGACATCCGCGACTTTTTTCAGTCGATTGCTTTGGGTCGAGTCCAAGGAATACTTCTTGAACTTCAGCTGGATGCGGGCTTAGCCAGCCATCTCGCTCGAGTTGTATGTCCATTTGGGCACGCAGCGCCAGGACTCAGCACTAGCCCACTTGTGTCAAATCTTGCGTGCATGAGCCTAGATAAGCGCCTCGCAGAGTTGGCAAACCGAACGAACTCTCGATACTCGCGCTATGCCGATGACCTTTCCTTTTCCGGAAAGGCCGTTCCAAGAGAAGCAGAAGTAGCAGCGGTTCTGGTATCGGAAGGATTCGATCCTGCCACTGGAAAATTCCGAACTACAAAGCGTGGCCAAGCGCATTTCGTCACAGGTCTAAGCGTTGCCGATCCGCTAAAGCCCCATGTGCCAAAACGGATCAAACGAAGACTTAGACAGGAGATCCATTACGCCAGCAAGTTCGGCATCGCTTCACATGTGCAAAAGGGAGCGATGGGCGCAGTGCGCCAAGCCGTGAACCGCATCGACGGCATGGTGCAGTGGGTCTGTCAAACCAACTGTGTAACCGGGTTTCTCACAGGGCGGCCAGCGGCACGCGCTCGTCGCCGAACATCACCTGGAAGCTCTGTAGCGCTGGCTTCCAGTGGTGGATCATCTTCCAGTTCTTCGACGCTTCGCG
>NZ_JAPZQK010000016.1 GCF_027530345.1 Silanimonas sp.
ATCCGCGAAGCGTCGAAGAGCTGGAAGATGATCCACCACTGGAAGCCAGCGCTGCAGAGCTTCCAGTTGATGTTCGGCGAAGAGCGCGTGCCGCTGGCCGCGCTGTGACAATCCCGGTTACACAGTTCGTTTGACAGACCCGTAGTGCTTAGCACGAGCAAGACGTACGGGGCTCGCCGAATCTCTAGGCTTGGGCACGATTTAGCTCGGTGCAGGATAACGGCGGGCTTTGGTGAGGCCTTCCAGCTACGTTCCCCAAATCAGTCATCGCCACCTCACCATCAACACCGCGATATCGTCGCTCTGCTCCGCGCCACCGGCATGCGTCCGGATCGCCGCGACCATCGCCTCATTCCTCGCCGCCATCGTTCCGTCTGAGTCCGCGAACGCCGCCTCCATCGCGGCCTGACCCCAAGGCTGCCCACGCGGGTCCATCGCTTCGTTCACGCCATCGGTGAACAGGAACAGCACGTCGCCGTGCTGCAGCGCGAGCTCGGCGCTGCGGTAGTCGAGGCCTTCCATCACGCCCAGCGCCACGCCGTCGGCGCCGTCGAGGGCGCTCAGGGTGTCGGCGCTCGCGCGCAGCGGTGGGTTGTGGCCGGCATTGCTGTAGCGCAGGCGGCCGTCGCGGGTGTCGAGGATGCCGAGGAACACAGTGACGAACATGCCGGCGTCGTTGTCGGCGGCCAGCTCCTCGTTGGCGCGGCGCAGGATCTCGTCGGGGCCGTCGATCAACAGCGCGGCGGCCTTCACCAGCGTCTTTGCCTTGGCCATGAACAGCGCGGCGGGCATGGCCTTGCCGGACACATCCGCCATCACCAGCGCGAGGCGGTGGGCGTCGAGCCAGAAGAAGTCGTAGAAGTCGCCGCCCACTTCCTTGGCCGGCAGCAGCTGTGCGTGCACCTCGACTGGCGTGGTGCCGGGCTTCGGGAACGCTTGCGGCACCATGCTCATCTGGATGGAGGCCGCGAGCTTCAGGGCTTCGTCGAGCTTCTGTTTCTCGACGTACACCTCGGTGAGCCGTGCGCGGTCGAAGGCCATCAGCACCAGGCCGCCGAGCGCTTCGAGCAGCACTTCATCATCGCGGTCGAAGCCCTCGTCGCCGAGCTTGTTCACCACTTCCAGCACGCCCACGGCTTGGCCGTCGCCGCGGCGGATAGGCAGGGCCAGCAGGTTGCGCGTTTGCAGGGCGGTGCCTTCGTCGGGGCGGCTGCTGAAGGCGGTGTCTTTCCTGCAATCCGGCACGTTCTGCAGCTGGCCCTCGCGCAGCGCGCGCTGGGCGATGCCTTCGCCGGGGGCGAACGCGGGCACGCTGCGGGCGTCGAGGCCCTGCGCCACGCTGTAGCGCAGCGCGCCGGTGGCGGGCTCGTGCAGCAGCAGGCCGCTGCGCTCCACGCCCATCACTTCGGTGGTCTGCGCCACGATCACCGGCAGGAGTTCGTCGAGGCGCACGCCGGTGGAGAGCGCGCGCGAGACGGCCAGCAGCGCGTTCACCGTGCGCAGCTGGCGCGCGAGTTCGCGCGCGGTGCGGTCGTTGCGGCGGCTGGCCCAGACGGCCAACCCCACGACGAAGGCCACCACCCAGCCCACGCCGAGGGCGAGCAGCGCGGCGCGTTGCACCGGGGCGAGCCGGGCTTCGTACTGGGTGAGGCGCAGGTCGATGCCGAGCGCGGCGACGGTGCGGCCTTCGCCATTCTTCAGCGGCTCGAAGGCGCTGATGAAACTGCCCCACTCGTCGGTGTAGGGCTGCGAGACCACGCTGCGGCCTTCGCGCAGGGCGGTGAAGAGATCGGCCGGCGGGTCCTCGAACACCTCCATGATCTGCACCCAGTCCGGCGCCACCGTGGTGTCGCCCGGGCGCGGGGTGGAGCCGTCGAGCACGAAATGCAGCACGCCCTCGCGCTCCACCACCGTCCAGGCGAAGGCCACTTCCGGGTCGGCGGCGAGCACGGCGCGCAGCGGCGCGATGGCCTGCTGGTACTCGGGTGACCGGTGCTGCGCGGGCGAGGTGAAATCGCCGTGCCCGCCCACATCGATGGATTGCACCGCGATGCGCGCGGTGCGCTGCAGGCCGGCGTGGATCTCGCCGATCATCGCGGCCTGCGTGCGCCAGAACAGCAGGGCCACCAGTGCGCTGAAACCAAGGCCCACCAGCAGGACGCCGAGGCTGCCCGCCGCCCAGGGCGGCAGGCGCTGCACCCCCCGCCCGCTGATGCGACGCGTGGCCTCGGCGTTCGCCATCAGCGCAGCTGCGCGAGCGCGGCGTCGCGGTCGGCGACGAGGGTGAGGATGCGGCTGAAGCCGGCGATGTCGAACACTTCGCGCACGGCCGGGGCGAGGCCGCAGAGCACGAGGGCACCGCCGCCCTTCTGCAGCTTCTTCGCCAGCATCAGGAACACGCGCAGCCCGGCCGAGCTGACGTAGTCGACGCCGGCGAGGTCGACGGCGACGCGGGCGTCCAGCCCGACGCGCTCGCTGCAGTGGCGGTCGAAGACCGTCGAGGTGTTGGTGTCGAGGCGGCCGCTGAGCTGCAGCAGGCGCACGCCGGCGTGGTCGGTGTCTTCGATGTCGAGCATGTCGTGGTCAGCCGGTGGTGGCGGGGGCGTCGGAAAGCGGGTGGGCGAGGCGCAGGTGGTTGCGCGTGCCGTCGTGGTGCCAATGCACTTCGTCGATGAGTTCACGCACCAGCAGCAGGCCGAGGCCGCCGGGTTCGCGTTCGTCGAGGGCGAGCGTGGTGTCGGGCGCGGCCTGCGCCAGCGGGTCGAAAGGCGGGCCCGCATCGACGATCTCGGCTTCCAGCCGGCCGGCGTCGGCGCGCAGTTGCACCAGCAGCAGCTCGGGCGAAGCGGCCCCGTGCGAGATCGCGTTGGTCAGCAGTTCGTCGAAAGCGATCTGGAAGCGTGTGGCCACCGCCGGCGGCACGTCCGCGGCCTCGCACCATGCGGCGAAGTCATCGGCAAAGCCGCTGAGGGCATCGCGCTGGCGGGGAAGGCGGAACGTGCTCACGCGGGGACGGAGGGCGCCGTGCGGGGACGGCGCAATGTGACACACCCCGGGCCCCGCGTCAGGGGCTTCAGTCCACGTAGCTGCGGACGATCGACAACAGGCCGTCCACCTGGTCGTCCAGCGAGCGGGCCGCGGCGGCGGCTTCCTCGACCAGCGCGGCGTTCTGCTGCGTGGCCTTGTCCATCTGCATGACGGTGATGCCCACTTGCTCGATGCCGCTGGCCTGCTCGGTGGTGGCCGAGGCGATGTCCTGCATCAGGGCGGAGACGGTCTGCACCTGGCGCACGATCCCCGCCATCACCTCGCCGGCGTGGCGGGCGCGGTTGGCGCCTTCATGCACCGAGGTGTTGGCCTTCTCGATGAGCCCCTTGATCTCCTTCGCCGCCACCGCGGAGCGCTGGGCGAGGGCGCGCACTTCGGTGGCCACCACCGCGAAGCCGCGGCCCTGCTCGCCGGCGCGGGCCGCCTCCACCGCGGCGTTGAGCGCGAGGATGTTGGTCTGGAAGGCGATGCCGTCGATCAACCCGATGATGTCGGCGATTTTGCGGCTGGAGGTCTCGATCTCGGCCATCGAGCCCATCACGTCGTGGACGACGTGGTCGGCGCCGTTGGCTTCGTTGGCCACGGCGATGGCCCGCTGCCTGGCCTCCGTGGCGGCAGCGGCGTTCGCCTTCACCGTGGAGGTGAGTTCCTCCATGGCCGCTGCGGTCTCCTCGAGGTTCGCGGCCTGCGCTTCGGTGCGCTTGGCCAAGTCCTCGTTGCCGGTGGCGATCTCGGAGGACGCTGCGTGGATCAGCATCGAGAACGCCTTGATCTCGCCCATCATGTCGTTGATGGCCGGGGTGATGTCGGTGGCGAACTTCACCACCTTGTAGGGCTTCCCGTCGGGCCCGGACAGCACGTTGTAGCTTGCCTCCAGCCAGAGCGAGCGGCCGCCGCGGCCAACCCGGCGGAAGCGTCCGACCTTGGCTTCGCCACGCGCGAGCGAAGGCCAGAAGTCGCGGTACGCGGCGCCGTCGCGCTCCGCGGGCCGCAGGAACATCCGATGGTGCTGGCCGACGATCTCGTCAAGCCGGTAGCCGGTGGCGGACAGGAAATTCGCGTTGGCCTTGAGGATGGTGCCGTCCAGGTCGAACTCGATGATGGCCTGGGCGCGGTCGACCGCCGCCATCTGGTTGCCGAACTCAACGTCCTGGCGCTTCTGGGCGGTGATGTCGGTGGCGAACTTCACCACCTTGAAGGGGCGGCCCGACGGGTCTTTCACCGTGTTGTACGTGGCCTCGAGCCACACCTCGCGGCCGCCTTTGCCGAACCGCCGGTACTGGCCCTGGTCGGCGTGGCCCTCGCGCAGGCGCGCCCAGAACGCCGCGTAGGACGACGAGGACACGTCGGCAGGCGCGACGAACAGCCGGTGATGCTGGCCGACGATCTCGGCGAGGGCGTAGCCGGTGGCCGCGAGGAACGCGGCGTTGGCATGGAGGATGCGGCCATCGAGGTCGAATTCGATCATCGCCATCGCGCGATCGATGGCGTCGAGCTTCGCCTTGGCCTCGGCCTCGGCGAGGCGCTGCGCGGTGATGTCGGTGGCGAACTTCACCACCTTGGCCGTGCGACCCTGCGCGTCGAGCACCGGGTTGTAGCTGGCTTGGATCCATACCGCCGTGCCGCATTTGTGGCGGCGCTGGTACTGCCCGGTGGAAAAGCGGCCCGATGCGAGGCCGCTCCAGAAGTCCTTGTAGGCCGGCGAGGTCGCCTCTTCCGGCTTCAGGAACATCCGGTGGTGCTGCCCGCGGATTTCGTCGAGGCGATAGCCGAGGGCATCGAGGAACAGATCGTTGGCGTCGAGGATGGTGCCGTCCGGCGTGAACTCGATGACCGCCGACGAGCGTCGCATCGCGGCGACCGTCGCTTCGAGTTGCTGCACCTTCGGATCAGGGTGGCCCAGCGTGTCGAGCAGGCGGTGCGGCCAATCGTGCGGTTTGCCAAGGGACATGGGTGCCTCCATCGGGACGTGATGTCGCTGGAAGTAGGCTAGGTGAGGCGTGGGCCGCGGATGTGCACGTCGCGTCGCAGTTGACCGGGTTCACCAATTCCACAAATCGGGAAAAACCCTCAGTCGCGCATCGCCCGCCACGCCGGGAGGATGTGCTCCGCACTCAGCGGTGCCACGGGCACGGGGAAGGGGGCCTGCGGCGCGACCCACGCCAGCTCGGCGATCTCGGCCGAAGCGACGGGGATGCCCTCGATGCGCACGGCGTAGGCCTCGCCGCGCACGCGCCGTCCGGGCTCGTTCACGGCATCGGCTTCGAATTCGCCAAGGCGCGCGGCGCTGCCTTCGACCAGCGTGACGCCGAGTTCTTCCTGCAGCTCGCGGGCGAGGGTGCTGAGTGCCGCTTCGCCGGCTTCGCGCTTGCCACCGGGCTGGATGAAGGTGGAGGAGCCCTGCTTGCGCACCAGCAGCACGCGGCCGGCGTCATCACTGATGACGGCGGCGACGGTGCGGATCAGGGGCGGTGTGGTGGGCATGGGCGGATGATCGTGCATCAGCACCCGGCCGTTCGCATCACGTTCCGGATGGCTTCGGTAAGGTGCTGATCGAGCGAGAAAAAAGGAGCGCCCATGCCACACGACGTGACCCTCATCATCATGCTGGCCGCGGCCTTCGGCGGCGCGCTGGTACTCGGGTGGCTGGCGCACCGCTTGCGGCTGCCGGCCATCGTCGGCTTCCTTGCCGCGGGCGTGCTGATCGGTCCGGCAACGCCGGGCTACGTGGCCGACATGGCGCTGGCCAGCCAGCTCGCCGAGATCGGCGTGATGCTGCTGATGTTCGGCGTCGGCCTGCATTTCTCGCTCGACGACCTGGTGAAGGTGCGCGGCATCGCGCTGCCGGGCGCGCTGCTGCAGATGGCGGCGGCGCTGGCGATGGGCTTCGGCTTGGCCCACTGGTGGGGCTGGCCCTGGGGCGCAGGCCTGGTGTTTGGCATGACGCTCTCGGTGGCCTCGACGGTGGTGCTGCTCAAGGCGCTGGAGGCGCGCGGCCTGCTCGAAAGCAGCGACGGCAAGATCGCCGTGGGCTGGCTGGTGGTCGAAGACCTCGTGATGGTGCTGGTGCTGGTGCTGCTGCCGGTGCTGGCCCCGCTGATGTTGCCCGAGGGTGCGGGTGCGGCCGTTTCCGGCAAGGCGCTGGGTGCGGCCATCGGCCTCACGCTGCTGAAGGTGACGGCGTTCTTCGTGGTGATGCTGGTGATCGGCCGGCGCATCTATCCGAAGCTGCTGTGGGCCGTCGCCAAGACCGGGAACCGCGAGCTGTTCACGCTGGCCGTCGTCAGCTCGGCCATCGGCATCGCCGTTGGTGCTGCGGCGCTGTTCGACGTCAGTTTCGCGCTCGGCGCGTTCTTCGCCGGGATGATGATGCGCGAGTCGGACTTCAGCCATCGCGCGGCGGAGGAATCGTTGCCGCTGCGCGACGCGTTCGCGGTGCTGTTCTTCGTTTCGGTGGGCATGCTGTTCGACCCCGCCGTGCTGGTGGAGGAGCCATTGCGCGTGCTGGCGGTGGTGGGCGTGGTGGTGGTGGGCAAGACGATCGCGGCGATCGCCGTGGTGCGCGCGCTGCGCTACCCGTGGCGCACGGCCTTGACGGTCGGCGGCAGCCTCGCGCAGATCGGCGAGTTCAGCTTCATCCTCGCTGGGCTCGGCTTGGCGCTGGGACTGCTCGGCCAGGAGGCGATGAGCCTCGTCGTCGCCGGCGCGGTGGTGTCGATCGCGATCAATCCGCTGCTCTTCGCAGCGGTCGAACCGCTGAAGAAGCGCCTCGAGGCGAAGGGCGCCGCACAGGCCGTGCCGCAGGACCTCTCCGACCCCTTGGCGGTGTTGCCCGATGCGGTCGACGCCGAGCGCTTGCGCGACCATGCGGTGCTGGTGGGCTACGGCCGCGTGGGCCGCGTGCTCGCCGAGCAGCTCACGGCGCGTGGCCTGCCGTTCGTGGTGGTGGAGACGCAGCGCGACCTCGTCGAGGGACTGCGTGGACGCGGCCAGCCTGCGGTACTGGGTGATGCGCAGCTTCCCGAGGTGCTGGTGCAGGCGCATCTCCACCATGCCCGCCTGCTGGTGGTCGCCGCGTCGGACCTGCTGGCGGTGCGCGGGATCGCGACCACGGCGAAGGCCCTGCGTCCGGGCATCCGCATCCTCCTCCGCACGCACAGCGCCGACGAAGCCGAGCTGTTGGCCGGCGCGAGTCTCGGCGAGGTGTTCTACGCCGAGCGTGAGCTGGCCATCGGTCTCGCGGACCGGGTCAGCGAAGTGTTCAAGGACGGCGCCGCGCCCTCAGCCGGGCACTGAGCCGGCGTCGCGCGGCGTCGCGGCCGCGAGGGCCTCCGCCAGCCGCACGTGGAGGCCGCCGGCACGACGCACCGGGCGGTCGAGGCAGGCGTCGATCACCGCGTCGTCGGCGTGCAGGGTGAGCATCCGCTTGGCGCGCGATGCGGCGGTGTAGAGCAGCTCGCGCGAGAGCACGCGGTGCTCGGGGTCCGGCGGCAGCAGCACGGCCACCTCGGCGTACTCCGAGCCCTGGCTCTTGTGCACGGTGAGCGCGAAGCCGAGATCGAAGGCAGGCAGGGCGCCGATCGGCAGGGCGCGCGCCGGCGCGATGCCGCCTTCGTCGATGCGTTCGAACCACACGCGCAGTCGCCCGTCGGCGTCGGCGAGGCAGAGGCCGACGTCGCCATTGAAGAGGCCGGTGTCGGTGTCGTTGCGGGTGACCAGCACGCGGCGGCCGGGATACCACTCGCCTTGCGCGTTCGCGCCCGCGTGGCGACGCAGCGCGGCATCGAGGCGCTGGTTGGCTTCGACACTGCCGAAGGCACCGTCGCGCACGGCGCACAGCCACTGCCGCGCCTTCAGCCCGCGTAGGGCTGCTGCGGCGAGCGTGGCCGCCTGCGCGGGATCGGCCGGCAGCACCGGCATGGCGCCATCGCCGAGCAGGGCCTCGGCCCAGTCCCGCAGGGCCGCCTGAACCGCCGCGGGCGTCGTGGTGTCGCGCACGCGCACCGCGCCTTCGCTGCGGTCGATGGCCTCCGCGAGCGCGCCGCCGTCGCCTTCGCGCAGCGCTGCGTTCACCGCCGCGAGCGCCGCTTCGGCACGGAAGCTGTGGCGCAGCCGCACGAGCGGTGAGGCGTCCCGCGCCTCGAAGGCCTGCACGAGGTCCTGCAGCGCCGAGCCCGGCCCCACGGGGCTGAGCTGGTCGGCATCGCCCACCAGCCACAGCGCCGCGTGCGGCGGCAGGGCGTCGAGCAGGGCGTGCAGGGTTTCGAGATCGAGCATCGAGGCTTCGTCGACGACCACGAGATCGGCCTCGATGGGGCGGCCGCGATGGCGGCCGAAAGCCTGCGCGTGCGGCTGGTAGTCGAGCAGGCGATGCACGGTGAGCGCCACCGGCGCCACCGGCAGGCCCTCGCCCTCGCGCAGGGATTCCGCCAGACGCTGCGCCGCCTTGCCGGTGGGCGCGGCCACGCGCACGGCGAGCGGCGTGTCCTGCAGGCGCTGTCGCGCCATCAACATGCGCCGCACGGTGGTGGTCTTGCCGGTGCCGGGCCCGCCGGTGAGCACGAACAGCCGCGTGCCGAGGCAGCGCCGCACCGCCTCGCGCTGCGGCGTGGTTTCGGGCGTCGCAGGGCCACCGAACAGCACGTCCAGCGTGGCCTCGTCGATCGCGGTGGCGAACGCGGGCAGCGTGGCCTGCACGGCCGGGGCGACGGCCGCAGCGATGGCGGTTTCCGCCTGCCAAAAGCGACGCAGGTAGACGCGGGCGTTCCCGTCGCGGACGAAGGGCGTGTCGGCCTCGGCCGGGCCCAACCACGCACCGAGCAGAGCGTCGAGGGCGTCGTGATCAAGCGTCGGGGCGCCCAGGCGCAGCGCATCCTCGACGGCGAGCGCGCTGTGGCCTTCGCCGGTCGCAGCGCTCAATGCGCCACCCAAGCGAGCGAGGTCTTCCGAGCCGCCGTGGCTGAGCACCCAGCGGTGCAGCAGGCGGTCGATGGGTCGCCACGCCTCGGGCAGGCCGGTGGCGGAGCGGGCCATCAGCGGATGCGGCTGCGTCGTCATGCCGCCGCTCCGGCGAAGAGGCGGTCGGCGCCGAGGACCAGCGGCTCCGCGAAGTGTTGCGACCACAGGCCGAGCCCGGGTGCGAGGCCGGCGGCGCGCACGAACAGGTAGATCGCCGGCCCCATGTGGGTGGCGTAGGCGTAGCGGTCGCGAAGGCGCTGGCGCATGTAGCGATGCACGGCGAGCGTGTAGAGGAAGGCCTGGAAGCGGTAGTGGTGCGCGTCCATCGCCGCCACGAGGGCGGTGGGCGTGTAGTCGGCGAGCGTGGGCAACGCGTTGGTCTTGTAGTCGAGCACGTGGAAGCGGCCGTCGTGTTCGAACACGAGGTCGATGGCGCCGACCATCGCGCCGCGCAACCGCTCGATCGGGCCCTCGGGAATCAGCGCGGTTTCGCCGTGCGCGACGGCGAGGCGACGCAGGTCCGCCATCGAGGCCTGGTCGATGTGGAACTGGAAGGCGAGCTCAAGCGCCTGCTGCATGGGCGTGAGCGCGCCAAGCGTGCAGGGCACGGCGCTGCCGGTGGGCAGCGGCACCGCGAGGCAGCGGTCGAGCATGGCGGCGACGCGCGGCACCGCCGTGCTGAGCGGGCTGCCGTCCGACGTGCGCACCGCGTGCTGCTCCAACGCGCGCTGCGCGCCGGCGAGGTCGGCGGCGAAGCCCCGGCCGGGCTCGCGGGCTTCGAACAGGTCGTGCACGGCTTGGCCGAAGCCGGTGCCGCGCACGGTCGCGAGGGCCTGCCAGGTGGCGAGGGCGTCGTCGTCGAAGGCGGGCGTCGGCGCGGGCGCGGTGTCGTGCGGCGTGTCGGTCTCGGGCACGGCGCTGCGCTCGTCGTCCGCGGCGCTCGCTTCGACGTGGCGCCGTTCACCGTGCCCGCTCAGGTTGGAGAAGCTGTAGCGGCCGGGCAGGGCGAAGCCGGCGGGTGCGGATGGTGTCGATTCGGCCGCCGTGCCGACCGCCTCGCGGGCGACGTAGGGTGAATCGGGCGGCAGCGGCCAATGCGGACGCCACGCGATGCCGGGGCCCTTGCGCTCGGCCTCGGGCCAACGCGACAGCAGCGCGTCCAGCGCGGAGCAGTCGGGGTCGACTTTCGCTGGCGGGGCGTTCTTCTTCTTGCCCTGCCGCTGCGACGGTCGATCCGGCGGCAGCGTGAACACGTGGCAGGCGTGCTCGGCGCGGGTGAGCGCGACGTACAGCAGGCGGAAGCGCTCGTCCTGCAGCGCCTCCCTCGCGTCGCGGAGCGCCGAGGCCTCGAACACCGCGGCGCGGCGGCCGTCAGCGTCCTGCGAGGCGATGGCCGGCCCTTTCGGCGGACGATGCTCATGTGCCCACAGCGTGGGCAGCAGCACTACCGGGAATTCGAGGCCCTTGCTGGCGTGCAGGGTCATTAGCCGCACGCGCTTCGCATCGGACTCGAGGCGCAGGCTGCGCTCGCCGCCCGCAATCGCTTCCTCGTCCTCGCGCTGCGCCCGCATCCAATCCAGCAGCGCATCGGGCGAATGGCCCGCTTCCGCTTCCTGCTGCAGCAATTCGCCCAGATGGCGAAGGTCGGTGAGGGCGCGCTCGCCGTCCTTCTCGTCGCGGTTCGCCAGCACGGGCAAGGCGAGTTCGATCAGCGCCTGCACCACGGCCAGCACGCCGGCGCGCGACCAGCGCTGCCGAAGCGCGATGAAGCGCTCGCGCCAGGCGTCGAGCCCGCCGCTCGCTTCGAGTACGGGCAACGCTGGCGGCGTCAGGCCGAACAGCGGCGTGAGCAGGGCGGCACGCAGGGCGCCGGCGTCGCCCGGATGGCGGACGGCATACAGGGCGAGCAACAGGTCGCGCGCCCACTCGGAATCGAACACCGTCTGCCGGCCTTGCCCCGCGCAGGGCACGCCGTGGCGCTGCAGCGCGCGGCGTAGGGCCGAGACCTCGGCGTTCGACACCAGCAGCACGGCGAGGTCGCCCGGCTGTAGCGGACGGTCGCCCAAGCGATGGCGGCCGGAGGCGAGCAGATCGACCACGAGTGCGGCGCAGGCGTCGATCGCCTTCGGGCGCATCACGCTGTTGGGCAGGGCGAGATCGAGACGGTGGAACACCAGCGGCGCCGCGATGGGCTGGCCGTTCTCGAGCAGCGGCTTGGCGTCGGCGCGGCCGGCGGCGCGCACCGGCGCGTAGGTGATCGGCGTCGCGCCGGTGCCGAGGCGCGCGCGTGCGCCGTCGAACAGCGTGTTGCAGGCGGTGACGTAGGTGGTGGACGAACGCTGGTTGGTGTCGAGCGTCAGCGTGGCATCGGCATCACGGCAGGCCGCGAGATAGGCGGCGATGTCGCCGCCGCGGAAGCTGTAGATGGCCTGCTTCGGGTCGCCCACCATCGCCAGCAGCCCGCGCTTCGCGCCAGTGCTATCGCGGTAGAGGCGGTCGAGCAGGGCGTACTGCGCGCCGTCGGTGTCCTGGAACTCGTCGACCAGCGCGATGGGCCAGCGCGCGAACACCGCGTCGGGCAGGGGCGAACCGTCCTCGCGCATCGCGCCGCTGACCTGCTCGATCAGGCGGTCGAAGCCCATCTCGCCGATCTCGAGGCTGCGGGCCTTCTGCATCGCGCGCAGCTCCGGCCACCACCACGCCCAGAACGCGCGCTCGGGGCTGGTGGCCTGCTCGATCGCGGTGGCGAAGGTGCGCATGGCCGCGCGGAAGTCGGGGTCGAGCAGGATCGCGCGTGCGGGTTCCAGTACGTTCTTCGCTGGTTCAACGAGACCTCGCAGAACCTCAGGCGCTTTCGGAAGCACAGGCGCGCCATCGATAAAGGCGAGCAGCGCACAAGCTTCGTCGTGCGGCACTGATTTGGCGCCCTTGTAGTTTCCCTCCCAGATCGCCAGTGCGCGCAACTGCGCGTCGAGCCACGGCGTCACACTAGCGCGCAGGGCCCCATGCGTCGGCGCCGGCGTCACCACCACGCCGGGCTGCAGCAGCGCGGCAATGGCTTTCGTCAGCCCGTCGAGGGTGCTGCAGCCCTTGGGCAGCGTGCGCGCAAGCCCCGGCGGCTCGCCCGCACCGATGCGGCGCAGCAGGTCGCGGGCCATCGCCTCGAGCACGCCTCGCCCATCGCCGAGCGCCAGTGGCTGGAAGCCCTGCCGGCTCTCCAGTGGATGCGTCGAGAGGATGCGGTGGCAGAGGCCGTGCAAGGTGCCGATCGGCGCGCGGTCGAGCTGCGCGAGCGCCGCCAGCAGGTGCGTGCGGTCGGCCTCGCGCTGGCTCGGCGCGCTGGCCCAGCGTTGGCGCACCCAGGCCCGCACTGGATCTTCTGCGCTGACGCCACCGGTGGGCGCGGCCAACGGCGCCCGCGACCAGCGCAGCGCTTCTTCGACACGCTGGCGCAGGCGCGCACCGAGCTCCTGCGCGGCGGCCTCGGTGAAGGTGCTCACCACGATCTGTTCGGGCAGGGGGCGCGGGCGGCCGTCGGCGTCGTCGAGCAGCAGGCGCAGGTAAAGCGCGGCCATGGTCCAGGTCTTGCCGGTGCCGGCGCTGGCGTCGATCTGCAGTCGGCCCTGCAAGGGCGCATTGGTCCAATCGAGGGCGACGCTCATTGGGCGTCCTCCTTAGCGCCGGTCGCGCCGGCGTCCTTGGGAAGGCACGCCACGAGCGCGCGGGCATCGTCGCGGAATCGGTCGAGGGACTCGCTGCCGGGATGCAGGCGCCAGTCGCGACCGAGCAGGCCGGCGTAGCCCGGCGCGTAATCGCGCTCACCGGTGCTGAAGTCGGCGCCTTCCCAGACCTTGACGATGGCTTCGTCGTCATCGGCGTCGGCGTTCGCTGCCGCCCAGCTGGTGCCCGGGCTGTAGCGACGCTCTCCGGCCAGCACGGCGGCGCGGTAATCGACGAGGGCCTGCACCTGCGAAGTGCGCTGGGTGGCGTCGCCGGCCGCCAAGGCCTCACCCCAAGGCGCGAGGCCTTTCGCCGTCACCAGCGCGACGCACACGGGGGCGTCGGTGCTGGCACGCAATGCGGCCCAGCGCAGGAAGGCGGGCACGCGCAGGCCGAAGTGCAGGTCGTTCGGGCCCTTGCCGGGCGCGGCATCAAGGAGCCAGAGCGTGCCGTCCGTGGCCTCGTGCACGGCCACCTGGCCGCGCAGCTCGCCGTTCTGCAGCGCGAGGCGCACGGGACGCGATTGCGCGGGCGGCAGCGGCCAGGGCAGGGGGCCTTCGCTGGGGCGCAAGGCGGCGAGGGCCTTCTGCGCCTTCTCGGCCTCCTTCTCCCACGCCGCTTCGCCCAGTGCGCCGGGCGGCAGGCGGCCGTCGAGCCGCCAGGCTTCCGGCGGCTGTTCGCCGATCGTGGTCGTGCCCTTCGCGAGCGCGTCCAGCAGCATCCGTTTCGCCCAAGCCTCGCGCGGGTCGCTGCGCGGCAGCAGGGGCTCGTTCTCGTCGAGACGCTCGTCGTCGAGGGCGTCGAGACGCACGCCATACACGTGTTGGAGCACCTGCTGGGCGGGTTGCTGGAAGAACCGGCAGAGCGTGTCGAGATCGGGCGCCGACGTCGGCAGCGTCGCGGCCGCGGGGGGTGCGTCATCCGTCGTCGATGGGGTCTCGCTCGCGAGCGCCGCGACCAGCGCCGCCGGCTGCAGCGGCGCGCGGCGCTGCCAGGGCCACAGTCCGCTGTCCGTGTCGAACAGGGTGTGCGCTTCGTCGTCGGTAGATGCATCCCCGAAGCGCGCCAAAGTGTCGAGCAGTTCGGCCAGCGGTGCGGCCGGGTTGCGCGGCCGACCGTCGTTCGCGCCGATGCCGACGTGGCTCAGGTGCAGGCGCTCGCGTGCCGCCATGACGGTTTCGAGGAAGAGGTAGCGGTCGTCGCTGGCGAGGTCGCGGTCGCCGCGCTGCGGCTTCAGGCGGCGCAGGTCGAGCCCGCCGTCCTCGACGTGGCGCGGCAGCGCGCCTTCGTCCAACCCCAGCACCGCAACCACGCGGAAGGGGATGGCGCGCTGCGGCACCATGCCGCAGAAGGTGATGCCGCCGATCAGGAAGCGCTGCCGTTCGGGCACCGCTTCCAGTTTCGCCAGCAGGGCCTCGCGCACCGCGGCCCAGCGCAGCGGCGCGACGAGTCCGGCATCGCGCCATTCCTCGCGCAAGGCGACGACGAGGCCCTTCGCGGTGTCGAGCGCTTCGCGGCCTTCGGCGTCGAGTGCGGGCGCGCCGAGCAGCGCCTCGAAGCGCCGTTGCAGCGCCGCCGCCCAGTCGTCGCCGCCCTGCGCGGTGCGCCCCAGCGCCACCCACTCGCGCAACTCCAGCAGCAGGGCGTGGGCCCGGCCCAGCGCCTCGGCCACGCCCGCGTCCACGCCGTCCACGGGTAGCACGGGCTGGTCGTCCGGCAGCGTGCGCACGCCGGGTTCGCGCCCGCCGTACACATGCCCGGCCATCGCGCGGTCGAGGCCCCAGGCGAGGCTGTGCGTGTCGTCGTCCGGCGCGCCGAAGCGCGCGCGATCGGCGCCGTCCAAGCCCCAGGCGACGCGGGCGCGTTCGAGCGCATGGCGCAGCGTGTCGCGGTGGCCGCCGTCGAGGCCGAAGCGCATCGCCATGGCATCGATGTCGAGCAGGTCGAGCACGCCCTGCGCCGTCATCCGGTGCGTGGGCAGGGCCAGGGCCATGTCGAGCGCGCGGTAGATCGGGTGCGTGGCCGAGAGCGGAATGTCGGCCAGGTGGTAGGGCCAGGGCCCGTCGCGACGGCCGGGCTCGCCGAACACCGCAGGAATCAGCGCGCGGTAGCGCTCGATGCGCGGCGAGACCACTACCACCTCGGCGGGCTGCAAGCCCTTGATGTCGGCGAACGCGGCGCACAGGGCGTCGTGCAGGACTTCCAGCTCGCGCAGCGGCGTGGCGCAGGCGTGGATGCGCAGGCTGGCGTCGGTGCGGGCCTCCTCGCGCGGCAGCCCCGGCGGGGGCGCGAGCGCCGCCATGTCGTTCAACAGCACGCTGCGCTGCAGACGCTGCAGCAGGGCACGCGGTGCGGGATCGTCGGCGCGCTCTTCCCAGTCATTCCCGCTGCGCTCTTCCAGCGCCAACTCGGCGCTTTCGAGCTCCAGCAGGAAGTGCTGGCCCAGCCGCCCCCACGCCGCCAGGAGCGGATGGTCGAGGGCGAGGAATTCACTTTCGCCGCGGTCGTCGCGGTTGAGCGCGCGCTGCATGGCCTCGCGGCCCGAGGGCAGGCCCACCCAGTGCTCGCGGCAGGGGTCGGCCACGTGGAAGACCACCGGACGGTGCCGCGCCAGGGCGCTCAGCACGTCCAACTCCAGCGGCGGCAGATGGTTGAGGCCGAACACGTGCAGCGGTCCGTCGTCGAGCCCCGCGGGCGGCGGGCCTTCGCGCAAGCGCCGGGCCAGCGCGACGAGGCGTTCGCCGCGATGGCGGGAGGCCGGGCCGCGGCGCAGCGCGCGCCACGCGCCCCGCAGCAGGGCATCGCCGGCGACGGCTTCGCGGGCTTCGTCCCAGCGGCGCAGCCAGCCTTCGCGGTAGACCATCAGCGGCGACAGCGCGGCGGCGAGACGATCAGCCAGCGCGAAGGCCTCGCGGCCGTCATCGTCGCCGGCCAGGGCGGCCACCACGCGCGGGTCGTCCAGCTGCGGCAACAGCGGCAGCAGGCGCCAGCGCAAGACCTCGCGCTGCCAGGCGCGGATGCCGAGCAGCGGCTCGCCGAGCACCCGCCGCGCGAGTCCATCCAGCCACGGGCTGGGCAGCACGATGTCGAGGTGGGCGACGATGCCGTCGCGGCGCTTTCGGGCCAGACCATCGCGCAGCCAATGGCGCAGGCCCGGATGCCCCACCAGCACGGTCTGCGGCGCCAGCAATGACGCGGGCGGCAGGTGCGAAAGCAGGGCCTCGAGGGGATCGAGCAGGGCTTCCAGCCGACTGGCCCGGAACAGCCAGAGGCCGCGTTCCGGGTCGATGGTCCATTCGTTGCGCATAGGGCCGAACGATACCCGATGGGATTCGCAGGGCCTGAGACGTCGGCGCGCCTACTTCACGTGGCCGAGGGCGAGATTGGCTTGCTGGAGCAGCAGCGCGAACAGCGTGCGCGCGTCGTGATCGATGGCATCGCCGCTGACGGCGCGGTCGGCATGCAGCAGGCCGAGCACGCGGCCGTCGACCACCAGCGGCCCGAGCAGGGCTTCGCGGGCACCGAGGCGAGGCAGCCAGCGGCCGGTGTCGGGGGCCGTTGCGGTGAGGTGCTGCACGCGCGGCCGGGTCAGCAGGTCGAGCAGGTGGCCGCAGTCGCGCAGGGCCACCGGGAACGGGGCGGCGAACGCTTGGCGCTGCGCGGCCAGCGCTGAGCGAAGGCGCAGCTCGCTGCGGTCCGGCGAGAGCAGGGCGAACAGCACGCGGTCGAAGCCGGCGGCGCGCTGCAGGCCTTCCATCACCATCGACAACGCGACGCCCGGGTCCGCGCGGCCACTGGCCTGCAGCTCGGCGAGGTCGCGCAGAACGTCCAGCCCGAGCGCGGCATCGGCGCGGGCCGGCGCGGCCGGCGCGTCGTGTCCGGGCTCGTCGAGGCGCCGCGGCACCGGCAACAGGGCGCGTACCGCGGGATCGAACAACTCGTCGACGAGGGTGTCGCCCTGTTTGGCCTGGGCGGCCACTTGATCGCGCAACACCGCGGCATCGAGGTCGAAGGCCTTGGCGGCCTCCGCGAGCGCGTGGTCGAAGTCCTCGCGGCGTCCGCCCGGCTCGAGGGCATCCACCCAGCGCCGCGCGAGGCCGGCGGCGAGCCGGCCCGGCGTGTCGGCATCGCCCACTAGCAGGGGCGAGAGGCGAAGCTCGGCGTTCAGCACCAGCGAGAGGTCGTCGAGATCGAGGTCGATGTCGGTCCGTACGCGCTGCGCGGCCTGGAGCGGCGACTGCGCCGCATCCTGCCGCCACTCGGGCAGCCACTGCGGCACGACGCTCCAGAAGGCGAGGTGGCCGATGTCCTGCAGCAGCGCGGCGATGAACACCTCCTCCGGCGCGTCGATGCCCGCCAACTCGGCGAGCGCGCGGGCCTGCACCGCGGTGCGCAGCGCGCGCGCCGCCTCGGCCGCGGCCTGCGCGCAGCCGGCGTGCCGGCCGCCGAGCACATCGAGCACGGCGATGCCGAGCGCGATCTCGCGCACCACGTCGAAGCCGAGCAGGGCGACCGCGCGGCTCACGGTGCGGATGCGCTGGCCGTGCGGGTTGTGCAGCCGGCTGGAGGCGAGCCGCAGCACGCGCGTGGTCATGCCGGCATCGCGAAGGATCAGCGCGGCGAGGTCGGTGCCCGAGGTGTCGTCATCGCGCGCGCACTCGCTGATGCCCTGCGCCGTGCGCGCGAGCGCGGGCAACTGCTGCGCGAGCAGCGCCTTGGCCCAGCCGGCCGTGCCCTGCGGGAGTCCGCTGCGTTCCGAACCGGCCATGGGGCCTCAGGGCGCCGGGGGCCGCGGGTGCTTGATCTCGAACGGCGGCACCGCGTCGTCCGGGGTGAAGCCGAACACCGCGCCGTAGAACGCCAGCTCGGCCTCCTGCGCGCGGATGATGTTCTCGGCCTTGCGGAAGCCGTGCTGCTCGCCCTCGAACTCGAAGTAGGCGTGCATCACGCCCTTGGCGTCGAGCGCCTCGACGATCTTGCGGCTCTGGTCGGGCGTGACGATGCGATCCTCGGAGCCTTGGAACGTGATCAGCGGTTCGCTGAAACCGTCGAGGTGGAAGATCGGCGAGCGCGCGCGGTACAGCGCCTCGTCCGGCGGGCCGACCAGCGACACGTCGTACTTGCTCTCGAACTTGTGGCTGGTGGCGGCGAGCCCGGCGATGTCGCTGACGCCGAAGTAGTTGGCGCCCGCCTTGAAGCGGTCGGTGAAGGCCAGTGCCGCGAGCGTGGTGAAGCCGCCGGCGCTGCCGCCGCGGATGGCCACCTTGTCCGCGTCGACCTTGCCCTGCGCCACGAGGAAATCCACGGCCGCCACGGCGTCCTGCACGTCGACCACGCCCCACTGCCCGTTGAGGCGCTTGCGGTAGTCGCGGCCGTAGCTGGTGGAGCCACCGTAGTTGACGTCGACGATGGCGAAGCCGCGGCTGGTCCAGTACTGGCGCGACATCGAGAACGTCGGCTTCGACACCGAGGTGGGGCCGCCGTGGATGGTGACGATCAGCGGCGGCTTCTCGCCGTCCGGCCCGCGGAAGCCCGGGTTGGTCGGCGGGTAGTAGGTGGCGTGCGCGGTGCGCGCCGCGCCGTCCGGGCCAGCGGCGGTGGGGAACTCGATGCGCTCGCCCACCGAGACGAGGTCGGTCGGGATGCCGAGTGCGTTCGGCTGGTGCAGGCGCTCGACCGCGCCGGTGGCCGGCGTCACCGCGAGGATGGCGCCTTCATCGGCGGCGGCCGCCGCGCTGGTGATGATCCGGCCTTGCGCATCGAGCGACACATCGCCGAAAGCGACGAAGGGCAGGTCGATCGCGCGGTAGGCGCCGCTGGCGAGGTCGAGTTCACCGAGTTCGTCGACGGCGTTGAGGCTGGTGCGCACATAGGCCTTGCCATCGCCGGCGAGCACGTAGGTCTGCATGCCGAGCGACCACAGCGCGCCGCCGAACTCGCGTTCCATCGGGGCCACGGCGCGCGCGGCGCTGCCGTCCCAGGCGTAGAGGTTCCACCAGCCGCTGGTCTCGTCGATGAAGTACAGCGTGCCGTCTGCGTCCCACTGCGGCTCGAGCACGGCGGTCTCGCCGCCGGCCACGCGCTGCGGTTCGCCCAGGGAGCCGTCGGCGGCCACCGCGGCCACGTGCAGCGTCGTGCGGTCCCACGGCATGTCCGGGTGGTTCCAGGCGATGAAGGCGAGCTTCGCGCCGTCGGCGGAGAGCCGCGGATAACCGACGAAATCGGTGCCGGTGAACAGCACGGTGCCGGCGGCCGCCGTCGAGGCGGCATCGTGTGCGGCCAGCGCGTCGGCATCGGGGACGGTCACGCGCACGATCTCGTTGCGCTCCTCGCCGTTGGCCTGCTTCGTGGCCTCGGTGTGGTCCTCGCGCACGCAGACGAGCGCGCCGCGCGCGGCATCGACCACGCAATCGCTGTACTGGTACTTCTCCGGCGTGATCGCCACCGGCGCGGCCTCGCCCTGCTGCACGTAGAGGCGCTGGTCGGCGAAGTTCGCGAAGACGATGCGCTCGCCCATCACCCAGTAGCTGCTGCCGCCGTACTCCTGCACGCGGGTGCGGACGCTGAAGCCTTCGGGCGTCAGCGTGGCGGGCTGGCCGTCGGCGCCGAGGGTGCGCAGCACCTGGCGGCCGCCCTCGTCCGGGCGACTTTCGCGCCAGAACACCTTGCCGTCGAAGACACGCACGTCGCTGGTGCCGACCGCGGCCTTGGCGAGGTCGCCGGCGGCGATCGGGCTGGCCCAGCTGCCGAAGGGCGCCGCGGTGACGGGCGCGGGGCTGCGGCCTGCGGCATCAGCGCCGCCCGCGCTGTCGCCACCCCCGCCCACGACACCGGTGCAGCCGGTGGCGAAGAGCCCGGTGCCCAGCGCCAAGGCGAGCGCGCGACGCGCGGGCAATGAACGCGGGAAGGACGAAGGCGAGGGGCGATGAGGTGACATGGAGGGTCCTCGGGAGTGAGGACCCCACTGTGCCAGAGCCGGGCCTCAGAGCCGCGTGCGCGAACGCAGCCAGCGCACCGCTTCCTCGCGGCAGCCCAACAGCTGCGCGGCCATGAACACCGACTCCACGCCGCCGCGGGCGCGCAGCCAGGTGTCGCGGTCCTCCCACACCCGGCGGGCCCAGATCAGGGCGTCCTCGCCATCGAGGCGCGGCGCGGTGTCGCGCTCGCCGTCGAGGCGGGGCAGGGGGTTGGCGGCGGAGGTCCGGAAGTTCATGGATCCAGACTGCGCGCCCTCGGCCGACCCCACAGTCAGCCGTCGTCCGACGCTCGTGTAGGAAAATGCTGACCCCGCCTCGCGACATCCACCGCTCATGGCCGCCCCGATCCACCCTTGCCAACGCTGCGGTGCCTGCTGCGCGGCGTTTCGCGTGGCCTTCCACTGGAGCGAGGCGGCGCCGCACACGCTGCACGGTCCGGACGAGGCGCTGACGGTGCAGGTGCGTCCTTTCGAGGTCGCCATGCGCGGCACCGAGGCCGGCACGGCCCTGCGCTGCGTGGCCTTGCAGGGCGAGTTGGGGCGCGACGTCACCTGCACGATCTACGACCGTCGCCCTTCGCCCTGCCGGGCGCTGCAGGCCGCCTGGGAACACGGCGAGCCCAGCCCGCAATGCGACCGGGCACGGGCCCGCCACGGACTGCCACCGCTGACGCCGGCCGACTTCACGACGGGCGCGGGCTGAGCGCACACTCCGGCGACGCCGCCCCGTCGTGTGGCCGAGGAGCTGTGATGGCCGAGACGCCGACCCGCCGCCCGCCCATCACGGGACTCGTCCTCACCGGCGGCGGCGCCCGCGCGGCCTACCAGGCCGGCGTGCTTCGCGGCATCGAGCGCATCCGCACCGAATGCGGCGCCTCCCACGGCCCGACCGGCAACCCCTTCGCGGTGATGACCGGCACCTCCGCGGGCGCGATCAACGCTGCCGCGTTGGCGAGTTACGCCGACGAGTACTCGAAGGCGGTCGAGCGCCTGCATCGCATCTGGCACGGCTTCCAAGCGCACCACGTGTACCGCGCCGACGCCTTCGGCGTGGTCCGCAGCGGCGCGCGCTGGCTGACGCTGTTCACCGTCGGCTGGGCGGTGGCGCGCTGGCGCCGCGCAAAGCCGAAGTCGCTGCTCGACAACACCCCGCTGGCCGAACTGCTGGCCGAACTGCTGCCACTGGAGCGCATCCCCTCGCTGGTGCAGCGCGGCGTGCTGCGCGCCTTCGGGGTCACTGCGTCGAGCTACACCGCCGGCACCCACGTCACCTTCTACGACGCGGCCGAGTCGCAGAAGCCGTGGGTGCGCTCGCAGCGTGTCGCCGTACCCGGCCGCATCACGCTCACCCACCTGTTGGCCTCCTCGGCGATCCCTTTCGTGTTTCCCGCGCAGGCCCTGCCCTTCGATGGCCAGGACCACTGGTTCGGTGATGGCTCGATGCGGCAGACGGCGCCGCTTTCGGCGGCCATCCACCTCGGCGCCGATCGTCTGCTGGTGATCGGCGCGGGTCGCCTGCACGAGCCGCCCGGCGAGAAGCGCGCGGCGGGCGGCTACCCCACGCTCGCGCAGATCGGTGGCCACGCGCTGTCGAACATCTTCCTCGACGCCCTCGCCGTGGACATCGAGCGCGCCCAGCGCATCAACGCCACGTTGTCGCTGCTGCCCGCCGAGCTGCGCGCGCATTCCATGCTGCGGCCGTTGGAGATGCTGGTCATCTCGCCCAGCCAGCGCATCGACGATATTGCGGTGCGGCATATCGCCGCGCTGCCGTCGCCGGTCCGCACGATGCTGCGCGCCGTCGGCGTCAGCCAGAGCATGGGCGAAGCGCGCGGCACCGGCGCGGGCGGCGGCGCGCTGGCCAGCTACCTGCTGTTCGAGTCCGACTTCACCCGCGAACTGATCGCCCTCGGCGAAGCCGACGCGATGGCCCGCGCCGACGAGGTGCGGGCGTTCTTCCACTGGCCGGCCAGCGGCATGGCGCTGCCCGGCGCCGCCTGAGGCCGTCTGCTCACGTCGAATTAACCCCCGGCGCTTTCCCCCGGCGCCCCGGAACCGCGACAATGCCGGTTCACGCGCTCACTGGAGGCCCCATGTCGCACACGCCCACGCCGCCCGCCGGCGGCGAGAAGATCACCATCCAAGGCGGGAAGCTCCACGTCCCGAACCATCCGATCGTTCCCTTCATCGAAGGTGACGGCATCGGCCCGGACATCTGGCGCGCCTCGGTGCGCGTGCTCGACGCGGCCGTGGCCAAGGCCTACGGCGGCGCGAAGAAGATCCACTGGATGGAAGTGCTGGCCGGCGAGAAGGCCTTCAACCTGACGCAGAACTGGCTGCCCGACGCCACCGTCGACGCCTGCCGCGACTACCTCGTGAGCATCAAGGGCCCGCTGACCACGCCGGTGGGCGGCGGCATCCGCTCGCTCAATGTCGCGCTGCGCCAGATGCTCGACCTCTACGTCTGCCTGCGCCCGGTGCGCTGGTTCGACGGCGTGCCCTCGCCGGTGAAGCGTCCGCAGGACACCGACATGACGATCTTCCGTGAGAACACGGAGGACATCTACGCCGGCATCGAGTTCGAGCCGGGCTCGCCCGACGCGCAGAAGGTGCTCGACTTCCTCGCCAAGGAATTCCCGAAGCCCTTCGACAAGATCCGTTTCGGCACGCAGGCCAAGAACGATGCGTGGACGAAGCAGCTCGAGTCGATCGGTTCGCCGGCGCGTTCGCTGCCGGTGCAGGTCGGTATCGGCATCAAGCCGGTCAGCTACCTCGGCACCGAGCGCCTCGTGCACAGCGCCATCGGCTACGCGATCCAGAACAAGCGCAAGTCGGTCACGTTGGTCCACAAGGGCAACATCATGAAGTTCTCGGAAGGCGCCTTCCGTGACTTCGGTTACCACGTGGCCCGCGAGTTCTTCGGTGCGGTGCCGCTGGACGGCGGCCCGTGGCACGTGATCCCGGAAGGCAAGCCGGGTGCCGGCCTCGTCATCAAGGACGCGATTGCGGATGCCTTCCTGCAGCAGATCCTGCTGCGCCCGAAGGACTACGACGTCGTCGCCACGCTGAACCTCAACGGCGACTACCTCTCCGACGCCCTCGCCGCGCAGGTCGGCGGCATCGGCATCGCGCCGGGCGCCAACATCAACTACGTCACCGGCCACGCGGTGTTCGAGGCCACGCACGGCACCGCGCCGAAGTACGCGGGCCAGGACAAGGTCAACCCGGGCTCGGTCATCCTCTCCGGCGAGATGATGCTGCGCTACATGGGCTGGACCGAAGCCGCCGACGCCATCATCAAGGCGATGGACGGCGCGATCGGCAGCAAGCGCGTCACCTACGACTTCGCCCGCCTCATGGAAGGTGCGACCGAAGTGAAGTGCAGCGAGTTCGCCGACGAGATCATCAAGCATCTCTGATCGGAAACGCCGACATCGCGACACCAGAACGGGGCGCTCCATGCGCCCCGTTTTTTTGCTGCGTGCGCCACCGCACCGTCATTCCGAAGGGCCCAGCGCATCCTCCATCGACCGCCGCGATGCCTCCATCGGGCGCACCGGAGCCGCCCCCATGCTCGAGACCGTCGCCATCCTGCTCATCCTTCTGTGGGCCTTGGGCTACTTCACGGCCTACACGATGGGCGGCTTGATCCACCTGCTGCTCGTCATCGCCGTGGTGATCATCGTCATCCGGCTGCTTCGCGGACAGCGCGTATGAACCTCGTTTCCTTCCCCCCAGGAGTCTCCCCATGAATCCCCTCGAAAAGACCCTCGACAAGTCCAATGCCATCGTCACCGACCGAAGCGCACCGTCGCTGTCGATGGAACCGCTGATCGCCGATGTCCGCACCGCGATGTCGGACGCCGAGGCGCTGCTGAAGGCCACCGCGCAGCACGGCGGTGAAGCCCTCGACGGCATCCGTGCCCGCACGCGCGAGTCGATGCGCACCGTGAACCTGCGGATCGCCGATGCCCAGCAGGCCGTCGCCACGCAGGCGCGTGACGCGGCCAAGGCCACAGACCGTTACGTGCACCAGAACCCATGGACCGCCATCGGCATCGGTGCCGGCGTCGGCCTTCTGATGGGCTTTCTGTTGCGGCGCCGGTGAGCGAGGTGGTCGCGGACGGCGCATCTCTACCCCGTCGGCGCGGCCTGATGGCCGCGCTGGCAGACCTCGCAGCCACGATGGTGGCGATCGCGAAAACGCGGCTCGCCTTGATGGAAGTCGACCTCGACCAGGCGCTCTTGCGCCTGGTCGTTTTGTTGTCGTGGTGCGCCGCTGCGTTGTTCGCGTTCGTGTTGGCCGTCGCGGCCGGCTTGGCTGCCGCCGTACTCGCTGTCGCCAGCGAGGACCGGGTCGCCGTGCTCGTCGGCGCGGCCTTTGTCCTTCTGCTCCTCGGGGCGGCCTCCGTGGCCGTGGCCCTGGAGCGCATTCGCCGCGCGCCGCGCTGGTTCGCGGCCACGCTCGAGGAACTGGGCAAAGACCAGGCCATCCTGCGCGCCTCGCCGCCATGACCTCGCGTTTGGCGGTTCGTCAGGGCGAGCTCGCGGCGCAGGCCCAAGCCCAGCGCATCCAACTGGCCGTGCAGTTCGTCCAGTGTTCGGGCCCGCTGCACGCGGCCGATCGCGTCATGGACGCCGTGGCCTTGGCCCGGCGCCATCCGATCGTAAGCCTGCTCGCCCTGCTGCTCGCGATCCGGCTGTGGGCGCCGGCCCGCAGGCTCGGGCTGTTTCCGCTGCTCGGCCTGATCGCAAGGCGCTGGGTCGGCGCGTGAGAGGGTGATGTGGACGGCATGGCGCGCACCGCCAATGAAGACGGGGCCCTGAGAGGGCCCCGTCTTGTGGCACCGGCAGCGGCCATCCGCCGCCAGTCTGTCCCTCAGTCCTGGCGTTTCGCCTCCGCCAGCGCGGCATCGCGGTCGGCAATGGCCCGTGTCTCCTCCACCGCACGCGTTGCATCGACCTCGCTCTTGCAGGCTGTCCGGTCGACGCCGCCGAGGGCCTCGCACTTCTCCATGGCCACACGCGCTCGGGCGTCCGCTTCCTTCGTCGCGAGGGTGAAGTTCGCTTCCGCCCTCTCGGCGAGGACATCCGCGGTCGCGGAGCCCATGTCGTCCTGCGCGTCGATCATGGCCTCGTCGCGCTTCTGTTCCGCATCGACGAGTTCCTCGTCCGCCTCTTCCATGGTGGCCTCGGCTTCGTCGCGGGCTTCGGCAATGTCATCGCTGGCTTCCGCGCGTTCGGTGGCGAGGTCTTCCGCGGCGTCCGAGCGCGATTTCTGGCATCCGGCCGAGAGCACGAGTGCCAAGCCGATGATCGGGATCAGGGTCGTTCTCACAGGGATTCTCCTTCGCGGCCGTCGTCTTTCTTTTCGTCGTCCATGTGCTCCTCGGCTTCGTCCTGGATCTTGTCGCCGACGGCTTCGGTGTCCTTGCCGACGCCGCGCATCGTGTTGCACGCGCCCAGCATCAGCGTGGCCGCCAGGGCCAGGCCGATCATCAGGACGTTCCGGGGGTGGGGGGATCGGGGGGTCATGGCAGGCTCCGCTGGTCGAGGGGAGGCCAGCATTGCCGCGATCCGGGCCCGCGTCGGTGCGGCGCCACACACACGCCTGTGTTCGATACCGCACATTGGCCGTGAAGGCGTCGGCGTATGCTCGATGGGCATGCCCAACGCCCCCCGCCCCGAACGCAACCACCTGCTCGATGCCTTGCCCGATGCGGTGCGGCAGCGCCTGTTTCCGAAACTCGAACGCGTGCCCCTCCCGCTCGGGAAAGTGCTCTACGAGTCCGGCGATGCGATGCGCTACGCCTACTTCCCCACGGACAGCATCGTCTCCTTGCTCTACGTGCTGGAAGACGGCGCCTCCGCGGAGATCTCGGTGGTCGGCAACGAAGGCATGGTCGGCGTCGCGCTGTTCATGGGCGGCGCCAGCACGCCGAGTCGCGCGGTGGTGCAGAGTGCGGGCTGGGCCTATCGCCTCGCCGGCCCAGTATTGATGGAGGAGTTCAATCGCCACGGCGATCTGCTCCTGTTGCTGCTGCGCTACACCCAGGCGCTGCTCACCCAGATGGCCCAGACCGCGGTCTGCAACCGCCACCATTCCATCGACCAGCAGCTCTGCCGTTGGCTGCTGCTCTCCGTTGATCGTCTCGACGGCCCTGTTCTCCAGATGACGCAGGAGCTGATCGCCAACATGCTGGGGGTGCGCCGCGAGGGCGTCACCGAAGCGGCGGGCAAGCTGCAGAAGCAGGGGCTGATCGAGTACAGCCGTGGCCACATCACCGTGGTGGATCGCCCGGGGCTCGAGGCGCGCTGCTGCGAGTGCTACGCCGTCGTCAAGCACGAGTACGACCGCTTGTTGCACTACGTGCCCTCAAGCGTTCCGCACACGCCCGCCCGCTAGGCGGGAGCGTCGTCGACCATCGCTGCGTGGCGTAGCGCACCGATGTTCTTCCACGGGAAGCGCAGTCTCGATGTCCGGCCCACGCCGGCCCGCCGCCTCCTGGCCCGGGAACCCCTATCGAGACCCCCCCATGACCACCGCAAAGAACACGCATGAAGTCCCCGCCAAGGGCGCAATGCCGCAGCCCACGCCGGCGTTCAATCTCCCCGATGGCGAGGCGCTCTCCCACGCCGCCGCCGCGGCCCCGACCGCTGCCAAGGGCGACGATGCCCTGATGGGCCAGCCGTCCGACATCACCGCGAAGTCGAAGGGCGGCCGCGGCCCGTGGAGCACCCAGGTGGGTGCGGCACGCGCGGAATGGACCAAGATCAGCGCCGACGAACTGCTGAAGACCAACGGCCAGGCGGCCGATCTCGCGTCGCTCGTCGAGAAGCGCTACGGCGTCAAGCGCTCGGAGGCCGACGGCCAGGTGGCGCGATTCCTCGCGCGCCACACCGTCTGACGCTGTGCCCTCCACGAACGCCCGGGTCGGTCGGATGAAGACCTATGGACATCGTCGGCGCGTTCCCGTGCGGAGCGCGCCCTGTCCCGGCGAACGGGAGGAGCGTCGCGCCACGAGTCCGGCGCTGCGCTGCGATCGAAAGACGCCGGGTGGCGTCTGCAGAAGCCGGTGGAGCAGCCTGGAGCCGATTCGATGACCGCCGAGCACGAGGGGGTCCATCCGCTGCCGCGGGTGGGCCCCGTACCGATGATTCACTGGGAAAACGGACGGGCGTGCGCCGGCCCTCGGCCGACGCGCCCCGTCGTGTTGCCCGAGAGGGCGATCGCCCCGATTGAAGAGGCGCTTTCCGCCCAGCCCCCACTGTCGCGAGGTTCCGGCGACGCCTGACGGAGGGCGTCCCTCCTCCGATGCCCACGAGGAAACGCCCTTGGCCATCCCGAAACCTTCGCGTCGTGGCAACGCCCTGCTGGGCCAATTGCCTCGCGCGCTCGGCGAGCGGTTCCTGGCGCAATGCGACGAGGTTGAACTGACCGTTGACGAGCCCTTGGTTTTCGCCGGTCGGCGCCATCCCCAGGTCCACTTCCCGCAGGGCGGCCTGATCGGCTTGCTGGCCCACGTGCACGGGCATGAGGCGCTGGAAGTCGCCGTGATCGGCCGCGAAGGCGTCGATGGCGCGATGCTCGCTCTGGGAGGTGCGCCGTCGGCGACGCGCTCCGTCGTCCTCGTCGGAGGTCGCGCATGGCGGATCGGCGTGCCGCGATTCCGCGCCGAACTCGACGCCAGTGCGACCCTGCGCCAGCTCGTGGACCAATCGGTGACCCGCCTGTTCGCGCAGGTCGCGCAGGCCGTTCCCTGCACGCGCTTCCATTCGCTGCCCTCGCGCCTCGCGCTATGGCTACTGCGCGCCCAGGACCGATTGGGAGGCTCGGAGCTCCGCTTCACCCACCTGCGCCTCGCCGGCTTGTTGGGCGTGCAGCGCAGCGCCGTCACGATCGCCGCGGGGCAACTGCATCGCGCCGGGATCATCCGGTACGCGCGCGGCGAACTGCAGATCCTCGACCGCGATCGCCTCGAGGCTGCCGCCTGCGCCTGCTATTCGATCGGCCGTCGCCACCGGGCGCGCGCCACGCCTTGAAGCGCCGTGCGGCGCCTCAGGGTGCGCGATCGCCAAGCACGTCCAGGGCCCAGGCGGCCGCCGCGGCCTCGTCGTCGAAGCCACGGAAGGGGACGTCGATGGCGGCGTAGATCGCCGTGATCTTCGGCAACATCAAGGCCCAGCCTTCGACGTCGCCGTCTTTCACCCAAGCCGCGCCGATCTGTCGGGAAGAACCCAGCCTGCGGCTGCGCACGCTGGCGTCGAGCGCCGCCCAGGCGTCGGGCGGGGCGAGGATGCTGCGGCTCATGCGCGCGATCACCACGAAGCGCCCGCCGGGTTCGACGCCCGCCACCAGTTGCGCCATGCGCCGCGCATAGGCGGCCACGGCCTCGACGTTGAATGGGCCTGCGCCAGCGGCGCGGATGATCGCGCCGTCCTTCACCACCTCGATATCGCCGTGGGCGGGGAACGGTCCCGTTCCGGGTTCGGAAGGCTCTGGCACGAAGGACTCGCCCGTGACGTGGGGAGGCCGAGACTAACGCGTCGGCTCAGCCTAGGGCGTCGTCGAGGTGTCGACGCGCCCACGTTTCCGCCGCCCGGCGTTCGCCGAAGACCTCGAAGCGGCGTCCGGCCGCGGCGAACAGGGCGCGTGCGCGCGGCAGCAGGAGGGCGGCGCCTTCCACGTCCGCAGCGACGATCCACACCGTGGCCAGCACGCGCATGCCGCTGGCGCTGGTGGCCCGGATCGTGGCCCCGAGCGCCTCCCAGGCTTCGGGCGTGTAGACGAGGGTGCCGCGCATCTCGCAGACGTTCACCACCGGCGTGCCCTCGGGCAAGCCGCGGTAGCCCTCGAGCATCGTGCGAGTGAGCACTTCGATCCCTTCGACGTTGAAGGGGCCGCTCACGACGACTTGCAGGAAACCGTCGTCCCAGCGGGCCGCGGTCTGCCCGTGCGGGGTGAAGCGCGGCGCGGGAGGGGGCTTCGCCATGGCGGTGTGGCCGGCCTTCACCAAGTCGGCCGTTGCCGGCCGGGGGCGCCACCGTAGCGCGCCTTGCCACGCCCGTAACGCGGCCCTGCGCAACCTTCACGCCTCTTCACGCTACGAGGTTCCGCCATGCGCCGCTCCCTGCTCTGCATCGCCCTGCTTGCCGCCGTTGCTGCTCCCACCGCCTTCGCGCACAACCATGGCGGCGACGCCAAGCCGGCCGACGCTGCCGCCCAAGACGCGCACGAGCAGGCCAAGGCCGCGCTGGATGCCGCGATCGCCGGCGAGTGGCGCACGCCCGCCAACGTCGCCCGCGACGGCTTCCGCCATCCCGGGCCGACCCTGGCCTTCTTCGGCCTGCAGCCCGGCATGAACGTCGTGGAAGTCAGCCCCGGCAGCGGCGCGTGGTGGACGGAGATCCTTGCCCCCTGGATCAAGCAGGGTGGTGGAACCTACGTCGCGGCGATCACCGATCCGGCGAAGACCACCTCGGACCGCGCCCGCGAGTACTTCACCGCCGACAACGCGAAGTTCCGCGAGCACCTCGCCAAGTCGCCGGGCCAATTCGATGGCGTGAAGTTCGTTGAAGTCGATCCGGCGGCGCCGGTCTATGGCACTCCCGGTTCGGCGGACGCCGTCCTCACGTTCCGCAACCTGCACGGCTGGATGCGCAATGGCCAGGCCGAAGCCCAGATGAAGGCCTTCTTCGAGGTGCTGAAGCCGGGCGGCGTGCTGGGCCTCGAGCAGCACCGCGCGAACGCCGACGTGCCGCGCGAGCAGATCAACGGTTACGTCAGCGAGGCCCAGGTGATCGCGCTCGCCCAAGGTGCCGGCTTCGTTCTCGAGGAGCGGAGCGAAATCAACGCCAATCCGAAGGACACGAAGGACCACCCGAACGGCGTGTGGACGCTGCCGCCGTCCCTCGACGTGCCGGAAGGCGAGGACAAGGCGAAGTACGAGGCCATCGGCGAGTCCGACCGCATGACGCTGCGCTTCCGCAAGCCGGCGGCCTGAACAAGAAACTGAACGCGAGGCGCCTTGCCCGGAAACCGCCCGATCCGCCCATGGTGGAAGCCGGGTGAAGGCGCCTAGACTCCTTTCACGCCGCCCCATCCGGGGCGGCGAGCCCCCAAGGAGACCCCCGATGCGTCGTTTCGCCCTTGCCCTCGCCACGCTCACCTTTGCCGGCCTCGCGGCTGCCGCCCCCGAAACCATCCGCGTCGGCCAGACCGTGCAGGGTGAGCTCACCGCCAACGACTCGCCGCGCGACGACGGTGGCGTGAGCCGCGACTACAAGGTCGAAGCCCGCACCGGCCAGTTCCTGATCGTGTCGGTGACCTCGGAAGACTTCGATGGCGTGGTGACGGTGTTCAACCCGGACCGCACCAAGGCGATCGAGAACGACGACCGCGCCGACGGCAACCTCAACCCGCTCGCCGTGGTCGAGACCGCGCAGGACGGCAACTACACGATCCGCGTCGGTTCGCTGGGCAGCGGCGACGAGTCGATGGGCAAGTTCACGCTGAAGGTGATGGCGTTCTCGGAGTGATCCGCGCGCCGCGCAGGTAATCCCCCGCCCGCTCCTCGCTGAGCGGGCGGCTGTAGAGGAAGCCCTGGAACAGGTCGCAGTCGAAGCCCGCGAGGCGCTTCGCCTGTGCCTCGTTCTCCACGCCCTCGGCGACCACGCCGAAACCCAGGCGATGGGCCAGGGCGATCACGCCGGCGCACAGGCTGGCGTCGCGACGATCGCGGTCGACGTGCTGCACGAACACGCGGTCGAGCTTGAGCTGGTGCACCGGCAGGTGGCGGAAGTGCGCCATCGACGACCAGCCGGTGCCGAAATCATCGATCGACAGCCGCGCCCCCGCATCACGCAGCGCGCGCAGCCGCGCGATCGCTTCGTCCGGCGCGTCCATCAGCATGGCCTCCGTCACCTCGAGCTCCAGCCGGCCGGGGCCGAGGCCGTGGTCGCGCAGCAGCTGGCGCAGGCGCTCGGGCAGCGCCGGGTCGCGCAGCTGGCCCGGCGAGAGGTTCACCGACACCGACACGGCACCGAGGCCTGCGGCCTCCCACGCCGCTATCTGCCGGCAGGCCTCCGTCATCACCCAACGCCCGAGCAGCGGCGCGAGCCCGAGTTCGCCGAGCCGCGGGATGAACTGGCCCGGCGGCACCAGGCCGCGCGTCGGATGGCGCCAGCGCACCAGTGCTTCGAAACCGGCGAAGCCGCCGTCGGGGCATCGCACCTTCGGCTGATAGTGCAGTTCGAAGTCGCCGGCCGACACCGCGGCGCGCAATTCGTGGTCGAAGGACTCGCCGCTGGGGGGCGCGGTGCTCGGTGCGGGGGCGGGCATGGCGTACTCGGGGGGAGGGGGGATCAGGCGTCGCCGGTCTGCAGGCGCCAGAGCGCAGCGTACGCCCCGTTGCGCGCCAGCAGCGCATCGTGCGTGCCGGACTCGATGATGCGGCCATGCTCCAGCACGTGGATGGCATCGGCGTGTCGCACCGTGCTCAGTCGATGCGCGACGACCAGCGTGCTGCGGCCTTTCGCGTGCGTCGCGAGCGAACGCTGGATCGCGGCCTCCGTTTCGTTGTCGATGGCCGACGTGGCTTCGTCGAGCACCAGCACCGCGGGGTCGCGGTACAGCGCACGGGCCAGCGCGATGCGCTGGCGCTGTCCGCCCGAGAGCCGCGCACCACGCTCGCCCACTTCAGCGGCGTAGCCACCGGGCAGTGCGGCGATGAAGTCGTGGGCTTCGGCGGCGCGGGCCGCGGCTTCGATGCGCGCGGCGTCGGGCGCGGCGTCGCCGTAGGCGATGTTCTCGGCCACCGTGCCGTCGGTGAGGAAGGGCTCCTGCGCGACGTAGGCGAGCTGGCGGCGCAGCGAGCGCGGATCGATGTCGGCGAGGTCGCGGCCATCGAGGGTGATTCGGCCCCGCTGTGCTTCCAGGAAGCCGAGCAGGCGCTTCAGCAGGGTGCTTTTGCCCGCACCGGTGGCGCCGACCAGCGCAACGGTTTGGCCAGCTTCGATGGCGAAGCCCACACCGTCCAGGGCGACGCGTCCGGCATAGGCGTGGCCGAGGTCCTCGAACGCCAGCGCGCCGCGCGCGCGGGTGTCCAAGCGGCCCGGCGGCGGCGCCGGCACCGGGCTGTCGAGCAGGTCCATCACCCGCTGCACCGAGGCCATCGAGCGGTTGTAGAGGTCGGTCATCTCGGCGAGGCGCGTGAGCGGCCACAGCAGGCGCTGTGTCAGGTACACCAGCGCGGCATAGCTGCCGGCGCCGAGTTGGCCCTGAAGCACGAGCCAGCCGCCGTAGAGCAGGGTGACGGCGAAGCCGGCGAGCACCGCCATGCGGATCACCGGCGTGATCGCCGCGGCGAAGCGGATGGCTTCCGCATTCGCTTGGCGATACGCATCGGAGGCGGCGCGAACGTGCGCCAGCTCGGCTTCTTCGGCGGTGTAAGCCTGGATCGTCGCCATGCCGGCGAGGTTGTTGTCGAGCCGCGCCGACACGGTGGCCGCCGCCTCGCGCGCGGCCGCGTAGCGCGGTTGCAGGCGACGCTGGAACCAGAAGGCGCCGATGAGGATCAGCGGCACCGGCAGCAAGGCCAGCGCGGCGAGGCTGGCCGTCATCGCGAAGAAGAACACGCCCACCATGAGCGAGCCGACGACCACCTGGATCAGCTCGTTCGCGCCGGTGTTGAGGAAGCGCTCGACCTGGTTCACGTCCTCGTTGAGCACCGCCATCAGGCGGCCGCTGCGCGCCTCGGAGATCGCCGCGGGCGGCTGCTTCTGCAGGTGCGCATAGGCGTCGAGGCGCAGCTCGTGCTGCAGGTCCTGCGCGAGGCCGCGCCATTTCAGCGCGAGCAGGTACTCGAACAGCGATTCCAGAACCCAGATGGCGATGGTGATGCCGGTGAGCGCCACCAGCTGGTCCATCGGATCGACGATGCCGAAGCGGGCGATGAAGCTGTCTTCGCGGTTCACCACCACGTCGATGGCCACGCCGATCAGCAGTTCGGGCAGCACGTCGAAGATCTTGTTGAGCACCGAATACACGGTGCCGAGCACGGCGTTGCGGCGGTACGCGCGGGCGTAGCCGTAGAGGCGGCGAAGAGGGTGCATCGTGGGCTCCGCGAAGGCAGCCCCGGAGTGTACGGCGGGGCCGCGGCGACGGCGCAGCCGCAGAATGCGTCGCGGCGTCTTGACGATGCGATGCGGCAGGCGCCCAATCCGCGCACGCCCCGGGGAGAGCGCCATGCTGTCGATTCGTCGTGGTGACGCGCTGTGCGTCGCGATCCTTACCGCCTTGGCCGTGGCCGCGCCGCCGGCACGGGCCCTGCCCGGTGCCACGGGCTAACTCCTCGCCGCGACCTTGGCCGCGGGTGCCCAGGAGGACGACGCCTTCGAAGACGACGAAGCGTTCGAGGACGACGAGCCCCTTGCCGACGAAGACGAGGACGCCGACGCGACCGACGAGGCGGCGATGGCCTTCGTCGAGGACTGCGAGGACGACTCGTGGGCGCCGGAACTGGTGGAGGACGAGTCGGACGACGCCATTCCCTTCGACGACCGCTACGGCGAGGACGCGTCGTTCGACGTTGAAGCGGTGGCCGGGCCCGATGGCGTGGTGGAGGACACCGGGCAGCGCGACGGCGAGGACGGCGTCTCGGCCGGGCAGATGCTGTCCCTGAGCCTCGGCGGGGCGCCTTCGGGCGGCCGGCCCTCGGCCGGGTCTTCGTCGCCGGGCCGGGATGTGCCCTACGCCTTTGGTGGTCGTCCGGTGGCGGCCAGTGCCGTCCCGTGGCAGGCGCAGATCTTCAATCCGAATCGCGCTCCGAATCCGCAGGCGCCCTATCCCGAATGGGTTCGGCAGCATTACTGCGGCGGTGTGCTGATCGCCGACGATTGGGTGCTGACGGCCGCCCATTGCATCGACCAGGCGAAAGTGGCGCTGGGCTTCAAGGTGCGACTCGGCGCGCAGGACATCTCGTCGGGCGACGGCATCGTTTATCGCATTGATCACATCGTTCGGCACTCGCAGTACGACGCCGGCAGCCAAGACCTTGCGCGTCCACCGAACATGTACGCGAACGACATTGCGTTGCTGCGCATCGCGCCCGAGGGGACGCCGCAGCGGCGCGATCCGGCCTTGATCCGTCCGATTCCGCTCAATCGCACGCCGCTCGACGACGGCGAGCCCGTCTCGGCCACGGGCTGGGGGGGCGTCGGCCAAGGCAACGCCAACATCAACAGCGCGGTGCTCCTGCGCGTCGACCTTCGGTTGATGGGGCAGCGCATCTGCGAGAGCCGGCCCGGTCGCGGCGGCGGCAAGGTGCATCCCAAAGTGTTCTGTGCCGCGAATCCGAAGCAGTCGACCTGCGGCGGCGACAGCGGTGGCCCGGTGGTGCGGACCAATGGCACGCCGGTGCTGGCGGGGCTGGTGAGCTGGGGCAGCGACCGCTGCGGTGGCGATGGGCGGCCGAGCGTCTACACGCGCATCGACCAGTACCTCGACTGGATCGACCAGGCCATGCGCCTGCCGCCGACGCGCAACAGCCTGCCTTGAGGCACTGCCGGGAGCGGCGACGGAACCTCCGCCGCCGCCCCCGTGTTCCGCAAAGGACGGATCAGACCTTGTCGCCGCCCGAGTGCGGCGTGTCCGTCTCTTCTTCCATCGTTTCGCCCTCGGCCGGCGGCGCGGCGTTCGGGTCGGTTCCGTCGGCGGCGGGCGCGGCCGGGTCGGTCATGGTGTCGGCCGGCGCGCTCGCATCGACGGCGGGTTCGGCCGGCGGCGGGGGCGGTTCGACTGCAGCGGGCTCGGCGACGGGTTCGGCCGCGGGAGCGGGGGCCGCGGGCTCTTCAGCCTTGCAGCCGGTGAGCAGGGCGGTTCCGAGGACAAGGGCGAGGCTGGCGACGACGATCGGCTTCACGGTGCACTCCTTGTGGATGGGGCTGAACGGCTTTCGGCCGGGACCGAGGCTAGCAGAAGGGTCCGGCAAACTCTGCTGCGCTGCGGCAGCGCGGCTCAGGCGACCGGCGCATCGAAGCCGAGGCGCTCGAGCAGGGCATTGAAGCGGGCATCGCCGCGCAGCGGATCGAGGAACGGGTCGTTGCGCGCGTAGATCAGCCCGGAGTCGCGCAGGGCATGCGCGCGTTCAAGGGCATCGAAAGCCTCGTCGATCGCACGGGCTTCCGCCAGCCCCTGCGCCTGCTGGTAGAGCACGCGGTCGCCGAGGGTGCGCAGCTCGCGCATGGCGGCGTCGGCCTCGTCGTTCCGCCCGGCGCGCCGATGCGCCACCGCCAGCCCGGCGAAACGCATGTCGGCGACCGGCTCCTTCGCATAGGCCGCGATGGCGCCGTCGATGTCGCCGAGGTTAAGGCGCGCATCGCCGATGGCAGCGTGCGCCCGCGTGAGTTTCGGGTTCATCGCCAGCGCCTTCTCCAGTGGCGGGATGGCGTCGGCGAAGTGCTTCCCGGCGTAGGCGATGCCGCCGGCGGCGCGGTGGATCAGCGGATTGAGCGGGTCGCGGACCAGCGCCGGCTCCAGCGCGTCGCGCGCTTCGTCATGGCGACCGCAGCGCGCGGCGTACTGGGCGAAGCGCGTCAGCACGGTGGCCTCGCCGGCGCCGAGCCGGCGCGATTCTTCGAAGGGCTCGCGTGCGCCGCGCGCGTCGAGCTGGCCCTGGAAGCGCGTGAAGCCCAGCGTCGAGTGGGCTTCGGCGAGCGCGGGCGCGAGAGCGATGGCGCGCTCGGCGGCGGTGACGGCCTCAGCGTACAGACGCACGTTCTCGTCGGGGCTGCCATACTGGTTGGCGATGGCGGTCAGCGAGCGTGCGCGCGCGGCGTGGGCGGCGGCGAAGTTCGCATCGGCCGCCAGCGCATCGTCGAAGGCCCGCAGCGCGGCGCGCTCCGAGGCTTCGTCGCTGCTGAGGTCGTAGAGCGTGCGGCCGCGCAGGTAGGCGTCGAGTGCCGTCGGGTTCGAGGTGCCGCCGACGGCGGCGAGGCCGTCGCGATCGTCGCGATCGCCACCGACGAAGGCGCTGAGCCTGTCGGCCACGGCGTAGGCGATGTCGCTCTGCACCTGGAAGGCGTCGCTCAGGCGGCCATCGAAGGTCTCCGACCAGCGGTCGAAGCCGGTGCGCCCTTCGACCAGGTTCACCGACACGCGCACCACGTCGTCCTGCCGGCGCACGCTGCCGCGGAGCAGGTAGGACACGCCGAGTTCGCCGGCGATCTCGGTGGCGTCGCGCCGGTCGGTCGCGAAGCGGCTGGAGGAACTCTTCGCCATCACGCGAAGCGCGAGGTTGCGCGTGAGCGTGCTGCGCACTTCCTCGGACAGCCCGTCGGAGAAATAGGCCTGCGCGGCGTCGCCGCTGAGGTTGTCGAAGGGCAGCACGGCGACGCTGTTGTCGATGACCACGGCACTGCCACCGGCGAAGTGCCGCCACGCGTAGAACCCGCCGCCAAGCGCCGGCACGGCGGCGAGGGCGCCAAGCATCAGGCGGCGCCGCGCGGCGTTGGTGGGTCCTTGCCCGTGTGGCGCAAGCGGGGCGTGGCCCGCCGACACCGCGCGCACGGGTTCGGGCTTCGCGCCACTGCCCATCGCGGCGACGGCGCGCACCAGTGCCTGCAGCGGGGCCTCGTCGTTGCCTTCGCGCCATCGCACCAGATCGACCGTCTGGTACTGCCGGAAGCCCAGCGGCGACGGCGTGCCGTCGAGCGAGGCCGGTACCAGCTTGCGCAGGTCGCGGCCGCGTGCGGCTTCGTCGAGCACCCAGTCCGATTCGATCGAGCGCGCGGACCACAGCACCACCACGGCGTCGGCACCTTCGAGCGCGCTCTCGATGCGCTTGGCGAAGGCCGCACCGCCTTCGATCAGGTGGTCCCACCACACGTCGAGCCCGGCCGCCGCCAGCGCGGCGGCGAGCCGCGCGGCGTCGGCCTGGTCGCTGCGGCAGTAGCTGAGGAAGACGGTGCTCATGCGCCCGACAGGGGTTGTTGTTCGAGGGGACGTTCGCGGTGCATCAGGATCCACTCGGCGTGCTCCTCCAGCGCGGCCTCCCCAAGGGCCTCCAGCACCTGCCGCTGCTTCGCGGGCGTCGGCTCGCGGGCGATGCGCTCGGCGGCGGCGCCGAAGACGCGGGCCATGAAGCGATATTGCTTGATGAGCTCCTTGTCGGCGAGCTTGTACGAGTACGCCTCGCGCACGCCGGCGAACAGCGCGGCGACGCCGGTGGTCACCAGCAGCAGTTTCACCGTCATCGGTTCGAACGACGAGCCGAACATGACGAGCACGATCGCGCCAGTGAGGCTGAGCAGCAGGCTGGCGCGACCGAGCAGGCGCGTGTGCCGGTACATGCGTTCGCGGTCGGTGGCGCGGCGGCGGAAGTACCCGAGCTGGCCGGTGGCGCCTCCGTCGCCCACCCAGTGCGTGATCACCCACTGCAGCCCGACATCGTTGGCGCGGCGCTCGCCGCCCAGCGCGACGGCGCGCATGGCGTGGCGGATCCAGCCGAGCTCGACGTCCTGCTTCTGCAGGAAGCTGTCGTAGGCGAAGCCGACCCGGTGCGAGGACGGCACGCTGGCGATGGCCCAGTAGGCCTGCACGCGCAGGCCCTCGGCCAGCACGCGGTAGTCGAGGTAGCGGCGATGCCACGAGCGCCGGTTGCCCAGCCAAGCCACCGCGGCACCGGTGGCGAACAGGCCGAGGATCGCGCCCATCAGCAGCAGATGGGCGACGAATTCGGCATAGGTCATCAGCAGCAGGCCGGTGAGCACGGCCAGTACGTGCAGCAGGGCCATGCTGTGGTGCACGCGCTGGCGGAAGTGCAGGGCCAGCCAGTCGGCGCGGCGGTAGAGCGCATCGATCCGTGGCAGCGATCCCCGCGCCGGCGCGATCTCGGGTGGCGGCAGCAGGCCGTGGCCCTCGCGTTCGATGTCCTCGGCATAGAGGCGCGAATCGGCGTTGAACTCGCCGAGCTGGTCGAACAGCCGCACGTAGCCGTCCGGCATCGGGCCGCTGCCGGCGCTGCGTGCGCCGCGCGTCAGCCAGTGGGTGCCGAGTGCACCGTCCGCGGTGGCGCCGCTGCGCGTGCGCGAACAGACGATGTGGAAGGCGAGGTCGCTGTCGTCGTCGGCCAGCAGGTTCGGCGGGGCATCCACCCGGCCGAGCCCCGGCATTTCGCCGTGCAGGTGGTAGCGCACCACGTCGCTGGTGCCGCCCGCGGCATCGCTGGAAGTGCCATCCCAGAGCGCGAGCAGCACCTGGCAATGCGAGGAGATGAACACGCCCAACTGCGCGTACTGGCGGTCGCGCGCGGGGCCGGGCACGCACACCGAGGCGGCGTCGTTGCCTTCGGCGAGCGGTAGATGGATGGCTTGTGCGGAAGCCAGCAAGGCGTCGAGCTCGGCCGCCGATTCGGGCGAGGTGCAGTCGCGCCGGTACTCCTCCAGCGGCAGCGGCAGCGGCGCCACCAGGGGCAGGCCGAGCGCCAGCGCGCGCCGCGCTACCAGCCGGTCGCCGCCCTCGGCCAGCCCCGACATCACGGCCACGGGGAGGTCGGCGTGCAGGCCCTGCATCCGCTTCAAGAAGGCGTCGACGGCGGCTTCGAGGGCCGGCACTTCCTCGGGCACGAGATCGCGATGCGCGGTGACGCCGACGATCAGGCAGGCCGCCATCGGCAGCACGGCGGCCTCGCCGGGGCCGGGTGCCGGCGTGGCGGAGCGGTCGCTGGCGCGCTGCATCGAGGTCGGCACGGCCATGCAGCCTTCACCGCGCCGATACACTGGAGGGCATGCTCGTGGCCTTCCACAAACCGATGAACGTGCTCTGCCAGTTCACGGACCGCAGCGTCCCGCCGCGGCCAACGCTGGCGGGGTTCGGCCTGCCCAAGGGCGTGTATGCCGCCGGCCGCCTCGACTTCGACAGCGAGGGCCTGCTGTTGCTCACCGACGATGGCGCCCTCGTGGCTGCGATCGGCTCGCCGAAGTTCGACTGGCCGAAGAGTTACCTCGTGCAGGTCGAGGGCACGCCGACCGACGAGGCGCTGCAGCGACTGCGCGACGGCCTCGAGCTCAACGACGGCCCCACGAAGCCGGCTGAGGTCGCGGTGATCGAAGCCCCCGCGTGGCTGCCGCCGCGCGATCCGCCGGTGCGCGTGCGCCAGACCGTGCCCGACGCGTGGCTGCGGCTGGTGATCCGCGAGGGGCGCAACCGCCAAGTGCGGCGCATGACCGCCGCGGTGGGCCTGCCCACCCTTCGGCTGGTGCGCGAGGCCATCGGCCCGTACACGCTGGATGGATTGGCGGCTGGGCAATGGCGCGAGGTGCGGGCCCCCGAGTTGCCGGCCCGCCTCCGTCGCAGCGGGGCGCCGCGCGTGGCGACGCACAGCGCGCGCGGTTCGTCCCTCGAAGCAGACTCCGGTCCTTCGCGGCCCGCGGCTCGGCCTGGCCTCATCCGGCCCTGGAAGCGCGACGGGCGCTGAGCCGCGTCGCGCCGTTCCTCAGGGCGTCGTCGCCGCGTCGGCTGGACGCTGGTACACCGGCTCGCCGTCCACCCAGGTGGAGCGCACGACGAGCGTCGGCACGGCCGCCGCATCGATGGCCGCCGGGTCGGCGTCGAGCACGACGAAGTCGGCGCGATAGCCCTCCGCGAGACGTCCGAGCTCGCCCTCGCGCCGGTTGGCGAACGCGGCGTCGGCGGTGAAGCCGGCGAGGGCGTCCACCATCGTCAGGCGTTCCTGCGGCTGCCAGCCGCCGAGCGGCAGGCCTTCGAGGTCCTGGCGCGTCACCGCCGAATGCAGGCCGAGGCGCGGATCGACCGATTCCACGGGGAAATCGGAACCCAGCGCGAGGCGGGCACCGCCGTCCTTCAGCGTCTTCCACGCGTAGGCGCCGCGGATGCGTTCGGCGCCGATCCGTGCTTCGGCCCACGGCATGTCCGAGGTGGCGTGCGTGGGCTGCATCGACGCGATCACGCCCAGTTCGGCGAAGCGCGGCAGGTCCTTCGGCGACACCACCTGCGCATGCTCGATGCGCCAGCGGTGGTCGCTCGCGCCGGCGTCCGGGCCGAGCACCTTGGCGTAGCCGTCGAGCACGAGGCGGTTGGCGAGGTCGCCGATGGCGTGCGTGGCGGCCTGCAGCCCGCAGCCCTTGATCTTCGACAGCAGCGATTCGAGCGCCTCCTGGCGCATCAGCAACAGGCCGCGATGGCCGGGCTCGTCGCTGTAGTCGGCGATCAGCGCCGCGCCACGGCTGCCCAGCGCGCCATCCATGTAGACCTTCACGCCGCGCATCGCGAGGCGTCCGCCGTCGTGCACGTAGGCGCCCTGCGCGCAGCGGTCGGCGAGCGCGTCACGATCACCGTCGGCGTAGGCCTCGACGCGCAGGGTCAGGCGATCGGCATCAGCGAAGCGCGTGTACAGGGCGAGGTCGGCGCGCGAGACGCCCATGTCGTGCACGCCCGTCAGCCCACTGGCGGCTGCGGCGCCCAGCGCGCGCTCGAAGGCTTCCTCGCGCAGGGCCTCGGACGGTGCTGGCACCGCCCCATCGATAAAGGTCGCCGCCGCATCGATGAAGACGCCGGTCGCTTTGTCGCCCTCGCGCAGGATGCGGCCGCCATCCACCTGCCAATCGCCGTCGAAGGTTTTTCCGTGCTTCGCCTCGGCGGCGCGCATCGCCGCGCTGTTGCCCCAGCCGGCGTGGCCGTCGACGCGCTCCAGCCACACCGGGCGGTCCGGGAAGGCGGCATCGAGGTCGGCGGCGGTCGGGAAGTCTTTTTCGGGCCAGTCGTTCTGGTCCCAGCCGCGGCCGATGATCCAGGCGTCGGCGGGCACGGTCGCGGCATAGGCCTGCAGGCGTTCGATGATCTCCGCCTTGCTCGTCGCACCGACGAGGTCGGCGCGCAGCAGGGCGAAGCCGAGGTTCATCAGGTGGCCGTGCGCGTCGATCAGGCCGGGCATCACCACGCCGTCGCCGGCGTCGTGGCGCGTCGCCGCCGGGAAGCGGGCGGCGAGGTCATCGGCACCGCCGATCGCGATGATGCGGCCCGTGTCGTCCCAAACCATCGCGTTGGCGCCGGGCGCCTCGCTGCCGGCGATGCGTGCCGCGACGAGCAGGTGCATGGAGGGCGCCGCCACGGCCGGCGACGCATCGGGCGCTGGCGCCTCGTTCGAGGGGCGGGTGCACGCGGGCAACGCGAGCGCGATGAGGATCAGCGAACCCAGGGCGAGTCGACGCATGGGGAGCTCCGGCCGAAGAAGGCCGAAGCATGCCGCAACTCAGTGCGTGTCGCGCCACCAGCGCGTTAGGCGTGCCAGGCCTTCGGCCACCGTCACTTGCGGCACGTAGCCGAAGTCGCGCTTCGCTGCGGAGAGGTCGTACCAGTGCGGCGTCGCCAGCTGCTCGGCGACGAAGCGCGTCATCGGCGGTTCGCCCTTCAGCGGCAGCGCGTGCCACAGCACTTCGCACAGCGTACCGGCGGCATAGGCCACGCCGAAGGGCACGCTGGCCTCGACGCGCGGCTCGCCGGCGGCGACCAGCAGGCCGTTGACGATCTCGCGCACCGGCTGCGGCTCGCCATTCGAGATGAAGTACGCCTTGCCGGCGCAGGCCGAACCGGGGCCCAGCGCGGCGAAGGCCAACAGGTGTGCGTCGGCGGCGTTGTCGACGTAGCTGGTGTCCATCCGGTTGTGGCCGCCGGCGATGAAGCGCAGGCGGCCGGCGCGCGCGCGCTCGACGAGGCGCGGCAGCAGGTTGGTGTCGCCGGGGCCCCAGATCAGCCGCGGGCGGAGCGCGACGGTGCTCAAGGTGCCGCCACCAGTGACGGGCGTGCCGTTCGCGGCCAGCACCGCTTTCTCGGCGATCTGCTTGGTGCGCGGGTAGGGCGCCTTGAACGCCGGGGCGTAGGGAGTGTTGCTTTCGTTGCCGCCCTCGCAAGGCACGCGGCCGTTGTGCGCCACGCTCGGTGTGGAGGTGTAGACGAGACGGGTGATGCCATGGGCGCGGCAGGCGCCGAGCACATTCGTCGTGCCGGTCACGTTCGCGTCGATGTAGCTTTGCTCGCTGCCCCAGTGCCCGGCTTTCGCCGCGTTGTGGAACACGGCCTCGACGCCCTCGAGGGCCCGCATCACGTGGTCCGCGTCGGCGAGGTCGCCGAGGCGCTGTTCGACGCCCATCGCGTCGAGCTCCGCGGAGTGGCGGCGCTGCGTGCTGACGACGGTGTGGCCCTGGGCCTGCAGGCCGCGGCAGATCGCCTGGCCGAGGAAACCGGCGCCGCCGGTGACGAGGATCTTCATGGGTCGAGGGTCGCGCGCGCCGTGTCGCGGCTCAGTGGAGGACGCCGCGCAGCCGGGCCTTCGCCCACTCGGCGAGCTTCTCGCGGCCGATCTTGGCGTTGTGGCGGATGTCCACCGGGAAGCCCGGATGGCGCAGGAAATGGTGGATGCGCGCGGTCTTCGGATTGCGCATGGCCATGCGCTCGAGTTCGGCCTGCACATGCACCCACTCGCTGTCGGGCACGCCGTCCTTCAGCTCGACGCACAGCACCGGCGCCTGCATGCCGCGCACGCCGACCCCGACCAGCGCCGTGCGCGCGACGCGGCGGTGCGTGTTGAAGATCGGTTCGATCTGTTCCGTCGTCATCAGGCCGCCGGCGGTCTCCACGCGGTGGCTCTTGCGGCCGCAGAACCACAGTCGGCCTTCGGCGTCGAAATAGCCGAGGTCGCCCATGCGGTGGACGACACGCTCCTCGCGGGCGGAGACGCGTTCGCGGATCTTCGCCATGCGCGTCGCCTCGGGGCGCGCGAAGTACTCGTCGGTGGCGCTCGGGCCGGCGACGGTGATCTCGCCGATCACGCCCGGGCCCACGACGTAGTCGTCGCGCCAGAACGAAATCGCGTCGTCGAGGATGCGGATGATGCGGACGGTATTGGCCGCGACCGGGCGGCCCACGCAGGTGCCGGCCCCGCCCTCGGTGGCCTCGCGCGTGGTTTCCAGTTCACGCGCTTCGATCACCGCCACCGGCAGGCACTCCGTCGCGCCGTAAGGCGTCCAGAACTGCGCGTCCTCCGGCAGCAGCCTGCGCATGGTCGAAACAACGTCGGGCGGCACGGGCGCGCCCGCGGAGGTCACGCGCTGCAGGGTCGGCAGGGCTTCGCCGTGTTGGGCGAGCACGCGCATCAGCGCCGGCGAACCGAACAGCTGGGTGACGCCGAAGCGGCGGATGGCGTCGTGCAGCTTGCGCGGGTCGGCCTTCGCCGGCCGCGTCGGGTCCATGTCCGGGATGATCGACGTCAGGCCCAGCGCCGGATCGAACAAAGCGAAGGGCGGGAAGGTCGGCAGGTCGACGCCGCCCGGCGCGATGCCGAAGGCGTCGCGCAGCAGGTCGATCTGCGCGATGAAGTGGCGGTGGCGGTAGACCACGCCCTTGGGCACGCCGGTCGAGCCGGAAGTGAAGAGGATGCCGGCCACTTCGTCGCCGTGGGTGTCGGCGAGCATCGCCGTCGCTTCGCCACGCGCGGCCTTCGCCGCCAGCAGGGCGGCGCCCTTGCGCTCGAGGCGGGCGAGCGTCTCGCCGGCCCACAGCGGCCAGGCCCGCGTGCCCACCGTCACCACCCGACGGATCGTCCTCAGGCCCCAGCGGAACACGCGGCGCGCGAACTGTGCCAGCGGAATGCCGATGAAGGCCTCGGGTGCGGCTTCGTCGAGGCACTGCTTCAGCGCCGAGCGGTCGATGCCGGGATCGACCAGCACCGGCACCGCGCCGAGCTTGAACAGCGCGAACATCAGCAGGAAGAACTCCGGCGAGGGCCGCACCATCACCACGGTGCGCATGCCGCGGCGGATGCCGTAGGCCTGCAGGCCGGCGGCGATCGCATCCGAACGACGATCAAGCTCGCCGTAGGTCAGCACGACGTCGTAACGGGCGAAGCCGTCGGCGCCTTGGCCACCCGGGCAGCGCATCGCCGGCTGCTCGGGGCGTTCGGCCGCGATGCGCGGCAGCACGGCGGCGATGTTGGCGGTCGCCGTCATGGTCGCGGGGTCAGAGCGGGTTGGCGTCGAGGAAGCGGCGGATCGCCGGCACCAGCACCGCGTGCTTGTCTTCCAGCACGTAGTGGTGGGCGTCCTCGAAGGCCATCACTTCGGCCTTCGGCAGCGCGTCGGTGAAGCCCTTCAGGAAGTGCTTGTCGAACACGAAGTCCTGCAGGCCCCAGCCGATGAAGGCCGGGCGGTCGGCGTATTCGTGCAGCGTCCGGCCGGACTCCTCGACGAAGGCCCAGGCCTTGTCGCGCGGCGACAGCGGGATGTCCTGCACGAAGCGCAGCGTGCTGATGCGGTTCTTCCACGAGTTGTAGGGCGCGACGTAGGCCGCGCGCACCTCGGGCGACACCTTGGTCGACACGCACTGGTCGATGGTGCCGGCGGCGAAGGCATTGAAGCCGCGGATCATCACCGCGCCGATGTTGTAGTTGCGGCCGAGCTGCAGCTGCCAAGGCAGCGGCTTCTCGGTCGGCAGCGGGAAGGCCGCGGTGTTGGTGATCACCAGGCGCTTCACGAGGCCCCGGCGCTTCAGCGCCCAGCCGAAGCCGATCATGCCGCCCCAGTCGTGCACCGCGAGGGTGATCGGACCGGTGATGCCGAGGTGCTCGAGCAGCTTCTCGAGGTCCTCGATGCGCGACTGCAGCGTGTAGCGGTAGTGCTTGTCGTCCGGCTTGTCCGAGAGCCCCATGCCGACGTGGTCGGGCACGATGCAGCGGTAGCGGTTGCTCAGGCCCCGCACCAGGTGGCGCCAGTAGAAGCTCCACGACGGGTTGCCGTGCAGCATCAGCACCACCTCGCCGTCGCGCGGGCCCTCGTCGAGGTAGCTCATCGCGATGCCGGCGCCGCGGTCGAAGCGCTGCGGGGTGAAGGGGTAGTCGGGGAGCGTGATGTCGAGGAGCGGCATCGGAATCCTTCGGTCTTGCGCGGCGATCGGGTCGTGCCCGGGCGGGCGCTTCAATGACAAGGGCCGGTCGCCCGGCCCTCGCGTCGCATCAGGGGGCGGCGGGCCTTACCAGACCACTTCCGCCATCGAGCAGTTCAAGCCCGAACCGATGCCGAGCAGGGCAATGCGCTTGCCCTTCTTCAGGCGGCCCATCTCCTTGAGCTTCGACAGCACGATCGGCACCGAAGCCGGACCGATGTTGCCGTGCTCGTGGAAGATGGTGAGCACTTTCTGCGGGTCGATGCCGAAGGTCTTCAGGAAGGCTTCGGTGTGGGCGCGCGAGATCTGGTGGATGACGAACTCGTCCATTTCTTCCACGGCCCAACCCAGCGCCTGCTTGGCGGCGCCGAAGGTGAGCTGGGCCAGCTTGATGCCCTCGATCAGCAGCATCTTGGTGTCGGTCACCATGCGGTCGAGGTTGCCGCGGCAGAGGTGGCTCCACTGCGTGGCCGCGCGGGTGACGCCGCCGCGGTACTGCGGGCCGTCCGGCACCAGCTCGCGGCGGGCCAGCACCATGGCGGCGGCACCACAGCCGAGCGTGAGGCTGGCGAACTCGTTGCGGAACTCGTCGTGCGTGATGCCTTCGCGGTTCAGGCGCTCGATCGTCTTCTGGTAGACGACGTTGGCGTTCTCGGCGTTGACGATCAGGGCGTAGTCGATCTCGCCGCGCTCGATCATCCGGCCGGCGATGTCCATGCCGTTGATGAAGGCGAGGCAGGCGTTCGCCACGTCGAAGTTCTGGCAGGTGTCCGGCAGGCCCAGCTGGCCCGAGACGATCGAGGCGACCGAGGGCTCGAGGAAATCACGCGAGACCGAGGTGTTGATCAGGATGCCGATCTTGGCCGGGTCGATGCCGGCTTCGGCGATCGCCTTGCGGGCCACGTCGGTGGCGGCGTCGGCCGTGGGCTTGCCCTCGTCCCACAAGCGGCGCGAATTGATGCCGGCGACATCGCGCAGCACGTCGGTCTTGATGCCCAGGCGATCGAGCGTGGGCTTCAGGCGCAGGTTGATCTCATCGGACGACAGCGCGTGGGGCGCGTCGATATGGGCGAGACCGGCGATGGAGACGTGCTGGAACAGCATGGGCAGGGACCCGGAGTAAACGAACTCCGGAGTTTAGCGCAGCCCCGGGCGCCCCGCTCCCGGGGCGCGTATGGACCCCCCCGATGGGGAGGGGCCCCCACGGCCCGGCTCAGTCTTCGCGGAGCGGCGTGACCTCGGCCTCGTCCTCGGGGAGGGCCTCCACCCGGGTGCCGGTGCTGGCCGGGGCGTTGCCGACCGCGCCGCCGCAGCGGAAGGCGGCCCAGCGCTGCTCGCCGTCCATCGGCTCGCTGATCGGCTGCACGGTGTCGGCGCCGAGGCCCGGGGCCTCGTTGCGGGCCAGCACTTCCAGCTCGTCACGCACCTTCAGGTCGTTGCGCTCCAGCGGGCCGAGGCGGTCCTTCACGGAAACGCCGATCTCGCCGCGCTTCTCACAGGTCAGGGTCTGGCCGGGGGCGACGACGCGGATGGTCTGCCCGCCGGGCTGGATCTGCACGAAAGTGCAGGCCGACAGGCCGGTGGCGAGGGTGGCGACCAGCAGCAGGGCGGGGGTGAGGCGCATCGGGGCTCTCCAAGGTGTTCAGGAATGCGAACGCCCGGATTGTGCCGGGCGTTCGATAAATCGGCGATGAGCCCGGAGGGCGCGAAAGCGCCCGCCGGGACCGCGACGGGTCAGCGGGCCGCCGTCGCGTCGCCCACCGGGTTGCCGTCGGCGTCGATGATGCGCACCTCACCCAGGCCGAGGGCCCGGACTTCGGCTTCGATCTTCGACAGGTCGCCGACCACCACCCACGTCAGGGCCTTCGGGTCGAGCGTCTTGGCCGCTACGTTCACGCCGGTCGGGTCGAGGGCCTCGATGCGGCCGCGGCGCACTTCCACCCAGTTGTCCGGGCGGTTGTAGCGCACGATGCCGCCGATCTGGCCGAGCACCGCATTCGCCGTCTCGAACGAGCCCGGCAGGCTGCGGATCTCCGTGGCCTGGATCTTCGCCACTTCTTCGGCGGTGGCCGGCTCGCTGCCGTCGGCGTAGGCGGCGATCTCGCGCTGCATTTCCTTCAGCGCGTCGGCGGTCTTGTCGATCTGCACCGGCGCGAAGGCGATCCACGGGCGCTGGCCCTTGGCGCCCGAGCTGAAGCTGTAGGCCCCGTAGGCCCAGCTCTTGTCCTCGCGCAGGTTCATGTTGAGGCGCGAGCTGAACTCGCCACCGAGCACCGAGTTGGCGATGTCGAACTCCACCGAGCCGTCATCGGTCGTCGAGGGCGCGAGCTGGCCGGCGAGGATCGTGGCCTGGATGGCCCCCGGCTGGTCGACGAGGTGGACGCGCGGCGCGGTCGGCAGAGCGACCTCGGCGATCGTCGGCTGCGGCACCGGCGTGGCCGGGGCCTTCCAGTCGCCGAAGTGCTTCTCGAGGATCGGCGTGATCGCCTCGATCGTGGTGTCGCCGACGACGATCAGGGTGGCGTTGTCCGGGCGCACGAAATCGGCGTGGTAGGCCTTCAGGTCGTCGACCGTCAGCGAGGCGATGGAGGCCTCGGTGCCCGAGCCGGAGAACGGGATCGCGTAGGGATGGCCGGCCCCGTACATCAGCGGCGGCAGCAGGCGGTTGGCCAGCGCGTTCGGGCGGGCTTTCTCCTGCTTGATGCTGGCCAGCCACTGGGCGCGGACGCGCTCGATGTCGGCCTCGTCAAAGCGCGGGCGGCGCAGCATGTCGGCGTACAGCGCGACCGACGCGTCGAGGTTCTCGGTGAGCGCCGAGAGGAAGGCGCTGCTGTCATCCAGCGCGGCCGAGCTGCCGAGCTGGGCGCCCAGCGACTCGACGCGATCACCGAACTGCAGGGCGTCGTAGTCACCGGCGCCCTCGTCGAGCATGCCCATGGCGAAGCTCGAGGTGCCGAGCTTGCGGCCTTGGTCGGCCGCGAAACCGCCGCCGAACAGCATGTTCATCTGCACCACCGGCAGGCCGGGGCGCTCGGCGACGACGAGCTTGATGCCGTTCGACAGCGTGGCGCGCTGCAGGGCCGGGAAGCTCAAGCCCGGGAACCTGGCCGGCATCGGCGGGCCGGCGCTGCGATCAACGCTGCTGGCGACGGTGGTGAACGTCGGATCGACGGCCGGGATCGGCGGCGAGACGTAGCCTTCGCGGGCCGTGCTCTCGTCGACCACCAGGGCCGGGCGGTCGCCCGGCGTGACCAGCAGGGTCAGGTCGCCCTGCGCCAGCCAGGCCTTGCCGGCGGCCTGGACGCTGGCCGGCGTGGCGGCATCGAGCGTGTCGAGGTCGTTGCGATAGCAGCCCGGGTCGCCGGTGAACACGGTGCACTCGGCGAGTACGTCGGCCTTGCCGCCGAAGCCACCGATGCGCTCGACGCCACGGATGAAGCCGGCCTTGAACACGGTGCGGGCCTGGTCGATCTCGGCCGCGGTCGGGCCCTCGGCGAGCAGCTTGGCCATCTCCTCGTTGACGATGGCTTCGACGCGCGCCGGGTCGACGCCCTGCTTGATGTCGACCTGCAGCATGAACATGCCGCTGAGCTGGCTGCCCCACGAAAAGGCGCTGACGCTGTCGGCCAGCTGCTCGCCGAACACCAGGCGCTTGTCGAGCCGCGAGCTGCGCGAGCCGGCCAGAACCTGCGCGAGCAGCGAGAGCTTCTGGGCCTCGGCGGTGCCGAACTGCGGCGTGTTCCAGGTGCGGTACAGGCGCGCCTGCGGCACGCGGTCGCTCATCTCGAAGCGCGTGCTTTCGGTGCGGGCGGCCACGTTGAGGGCCGGCTGCGGCATGGTCGGGCCGGCCGGGATGTGGCCGAAGAACTGCTCGGCCTTGGCCTTCGCCGTCTCGACGTCGATGTCGCCGGCCAGAACGAGCACGGCGTTGTTCGGGCCGTACCAGGCCGAGAACCAGCGCTTCACGTCTTCGATGGATGCGGCGTTGAGGTCGGCCATCGAGCCGATCACGCCCCAGCTGTAGGGGTGGCCTTCCGGGTAGCGCTTCTCGGCGAGGAAATCCCGGACGCGGCCATAGGGCTGGTTCTCGCCCTGGCGCTTCTCGTTCTGCACCACGCCGCGCTGCTCGTCGAGCAGGTCTTCCGAAATCGCGCCGGCGAAGTGGCCCATGCGGTCCGACTCCATCCACAGCGCGAGGTCGAGCGCGGTGGTGGGCACGTTCTGGAAGTAGTTGGTGCGGTCGTTGTTGGTCGTGCCGTTCTGGTCGGTGGCGCCGACCTGCTCGAAGGGCTCGAAGAACTCGCCCTTCCAGTTCTCCGAGCCCTGGAACATCAGGTGCTCGAACAAGTGCGCGAAGCCCGTGCGGCCCGGCTCCTCGTCCTTGCTGCCCACGTGGTACCAGACGTTGACCGCGACGATCGGCGCCTTGCGGTCGGTGTGCACGACCACGCGCAGCCCGTTCGGCAGGGTGAAGGTTTCGTACGGGATCTGGACATTGGTCTCGGCCGGCGCGGCGGGGGCGCTGCCGGCGTCGGAGGCGGGCTGGCAGCCGGCCAGCGCGAGCGAGGCCGCGAGGGCGATGGCGAGGGGGCGAAGCAGGGGCATGGGCGAGCGTCCGCGGTGGATGATCCTTGGAGCGTAACCGGCCACCGCGGCGCCCACCCCTGCCGGATGGCATGGCCTCACGCCGTCCTTCGCTTTTGTTGACACTCGCGCCACCGCCAGAATGCCCAAGATGGCGCCATGAGCCTCTCCTCGCCCGCACCACCCGCCCGCCGCCGTGTCCTCGTGACCGGGGCCTCCCGCGGCCTCGGCCTCGAATTCGTGCGGCAACTGCTGGCCCGCGGCGACGCCGTGCTCGCCGCCTGCCGCCGCCCCGGGGAGGCCGCGACCCTCGCTGCCCTGGCTGGCGAGCACCCGGAGCGCCTGCAGGTGCGGGCACTCGAGCTGACCGATCCGGCCTCCCGCGCCGCCCTGCTCGACGACATTGCTGCCAACTGGGGCGCCATCGACCTGTTGATCAACAACGCCGGCGTGCTGGCTTCGGGGGAGCGCTTCGGCCAGCTCGACGCCGCCACCTTTCGCACCGCCTTCGAGACCAACACGCTGGCACCGCTGCTGCTCGCCGAGGCGGCGACGCCGCTGCTGGCCAAGGGCCGCGCCCCCGCGGTCGCCTGGCTGAGCTCGGTGCTGGGCTCGATCGGCGCGACGCAAAGCTTCTACACCCCGAGCTACGCGGTCTCGAAAGCCGCGTTGAACATGGCGGTGCGGTTGGCGGCGATCCCGATGGCGGAGCAGGGCATCCGCAGCGTCGCCCTGCACCCGGGGTGGGTGAAGACCGGCATGGGTGGCCCTGCTGCACCGCTGGAGGCACCGGAATCGGTGAGCGGGATGCTGCGGGTGATCGACACGCTGCCGGCCGATGTCCGCGGCGACTTCATCGACTATTCCGGGGAGACCTTGCCATGGTGATGCGCCCATCCAAACTGCGTCGCGCTCGCCCCATCGGCATGCTGGCCGCGGGTCTTTTCTTCGCCGCGCTGCCGGCGTCGGCCGCCTATCGCGAGGAGGTCGGCCTCGCCGCCGACCTCGACAGCGGCGAGGCCCTCTACCGGGAGCAGCACCTGATGCGCGCCGCGCCGGATGGCGGGTTGTTGGAGCGGCTGGTCGTCTACCGCTGCGTTGACGGCACGCCGTTCGCGCGCAAGCGCGTCGACTATCGCGGTGCCGCGGCCGCGCCGTCCTTCCAGTTCGAGGACGTGCGCAGCGGCTACCGCGAAGGCGTGTCGCGCACCGGTGGCGCCCCTCGCGTCTTCGTCGATCGTCCCGACGCCGAACCACAGCAGGCGCCGCTCCCCGAGGGCAATCTCGTCGCCGATGCCGGCTTCGACCAGTGGGTGCGCCGTGAATGGCCGCGCCTCACGGCTGGCGAGAGCGTGCCGATGGCCTTCCTCGTGCCGTCGCGCCTGACCAGCTACGACTTCAAGGTGTACGAGGTCGAGGGTGACGAGGTTGATGCTGCCGGTGATCGGCGCTTCCGCCTGCGCTTGGGCGGCCTGCTGGGCTGGATCGCCCCGCACATCGACGTGGTCTACGCCGAGCGCGACCAGCGCCTGCTGCGTTTCGAGGGGCTGTCGAACCTGCGCGACGACGCCGGCGACGATCCGCTGAAGGTGCGCATCGAGTTCCCCGAGCCCCCGAAGGCGGCCGATGCCGAGGCGTTCTCGCGCCTCGCCGCCGAACCGCTTCGCGCTTGTCGCGTCGGCGCCTGACAGCGCGCGTCGACGCGGCGATACTCGCGGCCTTCGCGGCCGCCTGATCGCCATGTTCCACGTCGTGCTGTTCCAACCCGAGATCCCGCCCAACACCGGCAACGCGATCCGCCTGTGCGCGAACACCGGCGCGACCCTGCACCTGGTGCGCCCGCTGGGCTTCGACGTCGACGACGCCCGCCTGCGCCGCGCCGGGCTCGACTACCGCGAGTTCGCGACGATGCGCGTGCACGACGACCTCGATGCCTGCATCGCAGCGATCGGTCCGACGCGCTGGTGGGTGGTGGAGACCGGGGAAGCGACACGCTTCGACCGCGTCACCTATCGCGAAGGCGATGCCTTCCTGTTCGGTCGCGAGACGAGCGGCCTGCCCGACGAGGTGCTCGCGCGATTCGTTGTCGGCGCGCGCATCGCGCTGCCGATGCGCGAAGGCAATCGCTCGCTCAATCTCTCCAACGCCGTTGCCGTTACCGTGTTCGAAGCGTGGCGGCAGTGCGGTTATGCCGGAAGTCACGGCGCGGCGGACGCTTGAGAAAACGCAGGGTCGCATCTTCCGCAACCGCAAGTCCCCGTGGTCAGCAACGCGCGGATTCAATGCCAATGCTGCGCTGAATGTTCACTCTTCGTTGGGTTGTCGCTGCGCTGCGCGGCTGTTTTTCTGTAGCCGTCGCCCAGCCCCGGCTTCGCGACTCCCCACACAAGAACGAGAAACGCCATGAAGAAGACCCTGATTGCCCTCGCCCTCGTCGCCATGCTGCCGCTGTCGGCCAACGCCGCCGAGCGCAGCTACACCTACGTCGAAGGCACCTACAACAACATCGACAGCGATATCGATGGCTTCGGCGTGCGCGGCTCGGTCGAGTTCGCCGACACCGGCTTCTACGCCCTCGGCAACTACCAGAACTTCTCGGAGCGCGGCGCCGACGCCGACTTCTGGGAGCTCGGCCTTGGCTACGCCCTGAACCTCTCCGACAACGTCGACCTGGTCGCCGAAGCGGCGCACACCGACCTCGACATCGTCGACGGCTATCGCGTGTCTGCGGGCGTCCGCGGCAACTTCACCGAGAACTTCGAGTACCTCGGCAAGGTGAACTACCGCGACGTCGACGCGTTCGGCGACGACTTCACCTACACGGCCGGCCTGCAGTACAAGTTCAGCCCGACCTGGGGCGTGACCGGCGAAGTCGAGTTCGACAACGACGACGGCGAGATCTACACCGTCGGCCTGCGCGCCAGCTTCTGATCCACCCGCGAGGACGCTGTCGTTTCCCGGCAGCGTTTCCGTCACCCGCAACGCCCGGCTTCGGCCGGGCGTTGTCGTTTCCGAGCGGCGCTCAGCGGTCGCGGAACAGGCTTTCCGGGTATTCCGGCTTCTGCTCGCGCGCCAGCAGTTCCTTGAGGCCTTCCACCGGCGTGATCTCGCCATGCAGCACGCGCTGCACCTGGTGGCTGATCGGCAGCTCGATGCCGTGGGCATCGGCTTGGCGCATCACTTCGTCGGCCGTCTGCACCGACTCGACGACCTGGCCGATGGCGGCCACGGCTTCGGCGAGGGTCTGGCCCTTGCCCAGCGCGAGTCCGAGGCGGCGGTTGCGCGAGAGGTCGCCGGTGCAGGTGAGCACCAGGTCGCCGACGCCGGCGAGGCCCATCAGCGTTTCCGGGCGTGCGCCGAGCGCGGCGCCGAGGCGCAGCATCTCGTTCATGCCGCGGGTGATCAGGCCGGCGCGGGCGTTGAGCCCGAGGCCCATGCCATCGGCGACGCCGGTGGCCACGGCCAGCACGTTCTTCATCGCGCCGCCGAGTTCGGCGCCGAGCATGTCGGTGCCGGTGTAGGCGCGGAACGCCGGGCCGTGCAGCTTCTCCGCCACGAGCTGGGCGAAGTCGGCGTCATCGGAATGCGCGGTGACGGCGGTCGGCAGGCCTTGCGCGACCTCCTTGGCGAACGACGGGCCGGTGACCACGGCCAGCGGCACGCCGCGGCCGAGCAGTTCGCCAGCGACTTCGTGCAGGAAGCGCCCGGTGCCGGGTTCGAAGCCCTTCGTCGCCCAGGCCACGCCGCAGCCTTCCGGGCGCAACGGGGCCAGGCGGCGGATCGTCTCGGTAAAGGCGTGGCTGGGGGTCACCACCAGCAGCATCGACGCGGCGCGCACGGCCGCCTCGAAATCGGTGGTGGCGCGCAGGCTCGGCGGCAGCGCCACGCCCGGCAGGTAGCGGGTGTTCTCGTGGCGGGCGTTGATGCCCTCGACCTGGGCCGCGTCGCGGCCCCAGATCAGGGTGTCGTGGCCCTGCCGCGCCATCTGCGCGGCGAGGGCGGTGCCCCAAGAGCCGGAGCCCAGCACGGTGACGGTGGTCGTCGCGGTCATGGGGGCGTCCTCTCGAAGCGGGGCGGTGCATCGCCCGGCGGGTGGGCCGGGCGGACGATCCAGTGGCGGATCAGGCGTTGCCGACGGCCGGGGCGCTGGCCGACTTCAGCTGTTCGGCGCGGCGGCGCAGGCTCTCGGCGTAGATCGCCTCGAAGTTGATCGGCTGCAGGTAGAAGGGCGGGAAGCCACCGGCCTGGATCAGCTCCGACGCCATCTGGCGGGCGTACGGGAACAGCACGTTCGGGCAGTAGGTGCCGAGCATGAAGTCGAGGTTGCGCTCGTCGAAGCCGTTCAGGCCGAAGATGCCCGCCTGCTCGAGTTCGACGATGTAGACCGTCTTTTCGCCGAGCTTGCAGGTGAGATTGATGCCGAGGATGACTTCGTAGACGTCGTCCGCCAGCTTGCCGACCTTCTGGTTCAGATTGAGGTTCAGGTCGGGATTGCCCTGCTCGTTGAACACCATCGGGGTGCCCGGGGCCTCGAACGAGATGTCCTTGACGTAGATCTTCTGGATCGCGAACTGGGCCTGCTGGTCGGCGCCGGCGGCGCCCTGGATGTTTTCGTCAGCCACGGGTGGAACTCCGAATCAGAGAAAGGAATGGGTCAGCGCGCCAGTATCGCATGCGCCGGATTTCCGGATGGGGGCGCCGGAAGGGGAGGGCAAGGGGGCGGAAGCCCCGGTGGCTCAACGACCCTTGCCGACCGGCATCTCGGCCTGGCGCCAGCCGGCCAGCCCGCCGTCCAGCACGCTGACCTTGGTGAAGCCGGCCTTCTTGAGCTTCGCGGCGGCCCCGTGGGCGCTCATGCCGGTGCGGCAGGTGACGATGACCGGGCGCTCCTTGGCCTTCGACAGCTGCTTGTGCTTGTCCGGATCGAGGTCGGCCAGCGGCGCGGAGACCGAGCCGGGGATATGGGCCTTGGCGAAATCGGCGGCCGGCGAGACGTCGACGACGAGGGCGTCCTCGCGGTTCATCAGCAGGGTGGCCTGCGCCGGCGACAGCCCGGCGATGCCGGACAGGCGGTGCTTCACCTCGGTGAAGATCACGGCCACCGTCAGGCCGGCGAACGCCAGGCTGAGCAGCGGAGAGGATTGGGCGAAGGCGGTGAGCTGGTCCCAGGACATCGGGGCCTCAGGGGAACGGAAGGGCCGGCATTATCCGTCGGCCCGGGGCCGGCCACCAGCGCGGCGGCGGCCCGGCCAGGGAATCAGCGGTCCTGCGCGAGGACCGGCAGGCCCTCGGTCTGCCACCAGCGCTCCGCCTCCTCGTCGTAGCGCCAGATCTCGCGGACGCGCACCACGCGCTCGGCCTGGGTGTGGCGGTTGACCACCCCGAGTTCGACTTCGCGGGCGATCCGGCCGTCCGGCAGCGTGACGCTGGCGACGAGGTTGTAGTTCGTGATCTGCACCTGCTTGAGGCGCTCGAGCTCGAAATCGCTGAGCGGCTTGGCCTCGCGCACCTTCGGGTCGACCATGTCCCAGGCGACCTCGAAGTTGTTCCAGCGGATGGCGCCGGAATAGTCGTAGAGCGTGCGGTCGAGGGCGTCGGGCTTGCTGCCCGCACCGCTGCTGCAGGCGGCGAGCAGCGCGACGAGGAGGGCGAGGGCGATGCGGGGGAGTCGGCTCATGAGGCGAGTATGTCAGTGGGAGGCGACGGCGGCATAACGGGCGCTGAGCGTGGTGATCGGTTGGCCCGTGGCATCGCGTACCGACGCTTCCAGCACGATGCCGCCGCGCCCGCGCTGGGCCAGCTTGCTCAGCAGGGCGTCGAGTGCTTCGGCGCCGGGCACCTCGGCCACCGCAATGAGGTCGGCATAGAGCGGCGCGTGGTACTTCAACGTGCTGTCCGCGACATAGACCTCGGCCTTGACGCCGCGGGCGTGGAGCGCCGACTCCAATGCGCCCCAGCCGGCCAGGGTCAGCAGGCTGGCAAGGCTGCCGCCGAAGGCGCAGGCCTTGTCGTTGACGTTGAGCCCCAGCGGCGCTTCCAGCACCACGCGCTCGGCGTCGCAGCGGGTCACGCGCACGCCGAGCGCGGCCACGGGCGGCATCGCGTCGAGCAGGGACTGGAGGCGGGAAACGGCGTCGTCGGCCATGGCGCTGTGCGAGAGTTCGGGAATGGACACGCCAACGACATCGACGCTGTGGTCGCTGCGGCCGGCGGGCGAGCATGCGGCGCTGCGCCGGTTGGCGCAAGGCGCGGGATTCCGCCTGCGCGTGCTGCCGTTGCAGCGCCTGGTCGCGCGCCCCGAAGTCGCGCAACTCGCCGCGGCACTGGCCGCGCCGATCCGGCTCTACACCAGCCCGGCAGCGGTGCGCTTCGCGGCCTTCCAGGCGGCGGGTGGACTGTGTCGCGAGGGCCTTGATCTCGCCGTCGGCAGCGGCACGGCCGCCGCGCTGCGCCGTGCGGGCGTGGCCGATGCGCGGTCGCCAGCGCGCATGGACAGCGAAGGCGTGCTGGCGATGGCGGAGTTGCAGTCGGTCGGCGGGCTTGCGCTGGGTGTGATCACGGCGCCGGGTGGCCGCGGCTTGCTGGTGCCGGCGCTGCGCGAACGCGGCGCCGAGGTGCGGGTGGCTGAGGTCTACCAACGCGCCGATCTGAGGGGCGAGGCGCGCCGCCTCGCGGCTTTTGCCGACGATCCCGGCGCCGTGCTGGTGGCCAGCAGCGCGGAAGCCTTCGGCCGGCTCGAGGCGCTCCTTCCGGACGCCTCATCGGTCCGGGGCCGCGCCTTGCGGGCGCGACCGGTGGTGGTGAGCAGCCCGCGGCTCGCGGCGCTGGCCGCCCACGCCGGGTTCGTGCGGGTGCTCGCCGCCGAAGGCCCCACGCCGTCGGCGCTCGTCGCGGCGGCGTCGCGCGTACCGAACGTACAATGACGCTCGCGGCACTGCGCCGCGCACCCCCCTGATGACGCCCTCGATGGATCGCCCGTTGCTCCGCCCGCTGCTGATCGCCCTTCCCCTGCTGGCCGCCGGCGGTGCCGGTGCGTGGTGGTGGTTCACGCGGCCTGCGCCCGAGGCCGCGCCGGACCCGCTCTCGAACGCCGTGCTCGATCAGCGCCTGCTGGCGGTGGAGCAGGCGATCGCTTCGATCGAGCGCGGGCAGTCGCGGACATCGCAGCGGCTCGCCGATCTCGAGGCGCGGAGCACCGTGCAGCGCGAAGAGCTGCTCGGCTGGGGCCAGCGCACGGCCCTGCTCGAGGAAAGCGTGCAGCAGGTCGCGGCCGGCCCGCAGGGCGAGAGCGGTATCGCGCTCCGTCTCGACGAGGTCGACTTGCTGTTGAGTTTCGCGGAAACGCGGCTGGCGCTGTCCGGCGATATCGATGGCGCGCGCCGCGCCTACGGTTTCGCCGACGGGCTGTTGTCCGCTCTCACGGCGCCGCAGTACGTGAACCTCCGCCAGTCGCTGGCGCAGGAGCAGGCGGCGCTTGCCGCGCTGCCGCCCGATCCGAGGCTGGCGGCGCGTGGGGCCATCGATGCCATCGAAGCCGCCCTGCCGGCGCTCGAGACCGCGCCGGCCGAAGAGGCCCCGGCCGCTCCGGCGTCGGCGCTCGACAAGGTGCTGGATGCGCTGGTCGACGTGCGTCCGCGCGGCGCGCAGGACCTGTTGGCCCCGGCCGACCGCCAGCGCGGCCTCGCGGCCCTGCGCCTCGAACTTGGCCTCGCACGCTTGGCCATCGAGCGCCGCGACAGCGATGGGCTGCAGGCCGCGGCCACGCGTGCGCAGGACTGGATGCGCCGCCTGTATGCCACGAGCGCGTCGTTGGAGGCCGAAGCCGCCCGGCTTGATGCGCTCGCCAAGACGAACCTCGCCCTCGACGTGCCGGTGCTCGGCAGCACGCTGGTCCAGCTTCGCGCGCAGCGGCGGAGCGAGGGGGCGCGATGAAGCTGTTTCCCGCGCTGCTGCTGGGACTGCTGATCGCCCTGTTGGCGGGCTTCGGTTGGCAGTTGCTGCGCGAGCAGGACGGCTTGCTGGTGCTGCAATGGGGCGACACTTTGGTGAGCCTGCGCGCCGAGGTTGCGGCGCTGGCCTGGGGCCTCGCGACCGTCGTGCTGCTTGGGCTGATCGCCCTGCTGCGCCTGCCCTTCCGCGCGGTGCGGAAGTATTCCCAGCGCTTGGCGCGCGAGCGCCTGAGCAACGGCCTGCTCGCGCTGCAGCAGGGTCGTCCGGAGCGCGCCGAGCACTTGCTCGCGCTGGCGGCCAAGCGCAGCAGCATCGATCGCGTGCCTGCCCTGCTGCACGCCATTGGCGCGGCCCGTGCGGCCGGCTTGGCCGAACGCGTGCGGGCGCATCGCGTGGCCTTGTCCAAGGCCGACCCCTTGGTTGCTTCGCTCGAACAGAGTGCCGCATGGCTGGCGGAGGACCGCGCGCTGGAAGCGCTGGCCAGCCTCGACACCGCCGCGGCCGGCACGACCCTGCCGCCCGCCGGCGTCTTGCTCCGGGCCGAGGCGCTGGCGCGGCTCGGGCGCGCGGACGAAGCGCTGCCGATGGTGGCCCGCTTGCGCAGCGAGCGCGGCACCGATGCTGCGGCCCTCGCGACCCTCGAGACCCGCCTCGCGGAGTCCGCCCTGATCGACGCCCAGGAAGCCGGCACCCTGCTGATCCGCTGGAAGGGCCTGCCGCCCGCGCTGCGCGCCCAGTCTTCGGTGCTGGTGGCTTTTGCACGCCGCGCGGCCGCCCTGCACGTCGAGGCGCAGGCGGCCCAGGCGCTCGCTGAAGCCATCGACGCGCGCTGGGACGAGGAGGCGGTGGCGGCGTTCGGTGCCCTGCCGACCTTCTCCGGCGACGAGCGTCTCGCTCGGGCCGAAGCCTGGCTGGCCGCGCATTCCACGTCGCCCGCCCTGCTGCTGGCCTTGGGCCGCCTGTGCCGTGCCAAGGCGTTGCCGGGCAAGGCCGAGACTTACTTCCACCGCGCCATCGCGCAGGGTGCCGGCGCCGAGGCTTGGGAAGCCCTGGGCGACCTGATGGCCGCGGGGAACGATCCGCGTGCCGCGATCGCTTTCGGCAATGCGTTGAAGGTGGCCCGCGCCGAGCCGCCGCTGGCCTTCCCGGGCCGTGGCCTGCGCGAGCGGATCGGCGACGCCGCCGCCGGCGAGGAACGTGACGAATTCGGCCATCCGCGACTGCCGGCGGCCTGAGGCGACGACTGCCCTGCGGTGCCGCGCTTACACTGCGCGGCAATGACCGCGCTTCCGCCCCTCACCATTCCCGACAGCGAGCTCGAGGAGCGCTTCGTGCGCAGCTCGGGGCCGGGCGGGCAGAACGTCAACAAGGTCGCCAGCGCGGTGGAGCTCCGCTTCGACGTGCGCGCCTCGGCCACCTTGCCCGAGGCCGTGCGCGACCGCCTGCTCGCGCGCCGCGACCGGCGCATGACCGAGGACGGTGTGCTGGTGATCCAGGCCCAGCGCTTCCGCACGCAGGATCGCAACCGCGAGGATGCGCGGGAGCGCCTGCAGGCCTTGATCGAAGCCTGTCGCGTGGCGCCGAAAAAGCGCATCGCCACCAAGCCGACGAAGGGTTCGCAGGAGCGCCGGCTCGGCAGCAAGCGTGAGCGCGCGCAGGTGAAGCGGGAGCGCGCCTCGCGGCGCTGGGAGCGCGAACCATGAATGCGATCACGGCACGCGCGGCTGACGCCCCGGCCCCGGTCCTGCCGCCGAATGCACCGCGTGGCGGCACCGCGCCGCTGTGGCGCCGCGTCGGGACGGCGATCCTCCGCCTCGGGCGCTGGCGCATGGAGGGCGAGTGGCCCGACGAGCCACGACTGGTGGTGATCGCCGCGCCGCATTCGTCGGCCTGGGATGCGGTATGGGGCTTCGCGATGCTGCTGGCCATGGATCTGGGCGTGGTCTTCATGGCGAAGAAGGAGATCTTCGTCGGCCCCCTCGCCTGGTACATGCGACGCATGGGTGGTCTCCCGGTCGACCGCGCCGCGCCGGGTGGCGTCGCCGACCAGGTGGCCACGCGCCTGCGTGAGGCGGACCGCATGTGGTTCGTGCTGGCGCCGGAGGGCACGCGCCGCCGTGTCGATAAGTGGAAGACCGGTTTCTGGAAGATCGCCCGCGCCGCCGACGTGCCCGTGCTCTGCGTGGCCTTCGATTACCCCAACCGTTGCGTCCGCATCGGCCCGCTGATGCGCTGCAGCGACGACTTCGACGTCGACATGGTCGGCATCCGCGCGTGGTACCGGCCGTTCATGGGCAAGAACCGGGGTACGGTCTAGCGCGCGAGGTCCGGGCCGTGCGGGCGAGGCCTGTGTGCCATCGTCGGCCGTTGCGGCCGCGCAATGCGGCGTTCCGGCCTGCGCCTTGAGCGGCTTCGGCAGGGCGTGGAGCATTCCCGGCATGAACGCCATCCCCGCCGCTTCCGCGCCCGTGCTGCACGCGCCTCGACACGTGCTGCGCCTCTCCACCGGCATGCCGACCTCCGACGGTGCCGGCGTGAAGCTCACGCGTCTGATCGGCACGCCGCAGCAGCCGCCGGTCGATCCCTTCCTGATGCTCGATGCCTTCGGCACCGAGCGGCCGCAGGACTACATCGCCGGTTTCCCGCCGCACCCGCACCGCGGCTTCGAGACCGTCACGTACATGCTCAAGGGGCGCATGCGCCATCGCGACAACAAGGGCGGCGAAGGCCTGCTGGTGCCGGGCAGCGTGCAGTGGATGACCGCGGGCCGCGGCATCGTGCATTCCGAGATGCCCGAGCAGGTGGAAGGCGAGATGCGCGGCTTCCAGCTGTGGGTGAACCTGCCGGCGAAGGACAAGATGCGCGCGCCGCGCTACCAGGACATCGGTCCGGAGCACCTGCCGGTGATGCAGCTCGATGCCAACGGCACCGCGCTGGCGCAGGGCGCGGGCCTCGAAGTGCCGGTGCTCGACACGCCCGGCGCGATCGCGGCGGTGAAGGTGATCGCCGGTGCGGTGGCGGGCGTCGCGGGGCCGGTGCAGGCCGAAGCCACGCAGCCGCTCTTCGTCGACGTGGTCTTGGCGCCCAACGCGAGCCTCGCGCTCCCGATGGCGATCGGCCACCAGGGTTTCGTGCATGTGTTCGGCGGTGCCTTGCGCTTGGCCGCCAGCGGCGGAGAGGCTGAGGTGCGCACGGGCCAGCTCGCCGTGCTGTCGGACGGTGACCACCTTGCCTTGCGCGCCGGCGCCGAGGGCGCGCGGTTGATCGTCGTCGCAGGGCGCCCGCTGCGCGAGCCGGTGGCCTGGCACGGGCCCTTCGTGATGAACACCGCCGACGAGATCCGCGAAGCGATCGCCGACTTCCAGGCCGGGCGCTTCTAGGGCGGCACCCCAGCGCGCAGTGAGGGTGGCACACTGCGGGTGTCTTCATCCCGGGAACGCCATGCCAGCCGCCCGCCTTCCCGATGACGAGACGCAGCGCCTCGCCGCGCTGCGAGCACTCGGCCTGCTCGATACGCCGCCCGAACCTGAACTCGACGCCATCGTGCGGGCTGCGGCGGCCGTTTGCGGCACGCCGATCTCCCTCGTCAGCCTCGTCGACGCGGAACGGCAGTGGTTCAAGGCCAACCTCGGGCTGGAGGGTGTGGAGGAAACCCCGCGCGAGCTCGCCTTCTGTGCCCATGCGTTGTTGGACGGCAGCCTCCTCGAGGTGGAGGACGCGACGCGCGACGCCCGTTTCGCCGAAAACGCACTGGTGACCGGTGCGCCGGACATCCGCTTCTATGCCGGCATGCCGCTGGCCTTGGCCGACGGCGCGCGCATTGGCACGCTGTGCGTCATCGACCGTGTCCCGCGCCGACTCGATGACTCGCAGCGCGCGGCGCTCGCGGCGTTGGCTGAGGCCGCCGTCCGCATCATGGAAGGGCGCCGGCGGGATCGCCGAGACGTCGCCCGCGTCACCGCCGAACTGGCGCGGCTGTCGCAGGTGGCGCGTTTCACCTCGCATGCCGTGATCATGGCCGACGCCGAGGGGCGGACGACGTGGGTCAATGAGGGCTTCGAGCGCATCACCGGGTTCTCTGCGGCCGAGGTGATTGGGCGCAAACCGGGTGAACTGCTGCAGGTGCCCGAGTCCGATCCTGCGACGGTCGCGACGATCCGGGACGCGCTGCAACGCGGCGAGGGCTGCCGGGTTGAACTCCTCAACGGACACAAGGACGGCCATCGTTATTGGCTTGATCTGGAGATCCAGCCGTTGTTCGGCGCAGACGGCCGCGTCGAGGGCTTCATGGCCATCGAGAGCGACATCACCGCGCGCAAGGTCGATGAGGAGGCCTTGCGCCACAGCGAGATGTTGTTGAACCGCATCGGTGCCGTGGCCGGCGTCGGCGGTTGGTCGCTGGACCTCGACAGTGGCCGCTTGGAGTGGACTCAGGAAACCCGTCGACTGCACGGCGTGCCGGACGACTTCGTGCCCGACGTCGAGCAGGCGATCGGCTTCTATGCGCCCGAAGCCCGCGAGGTGATCCGCGCCGCGGTCGAGGCCGGCATCCGCGACCAGCGGCCATGGGACCTGGAACTGCCCATGCTCCGCCACGATGGCACGGGGTTCTGGGCCCGGGCCGTCGGTGTGCCCGAGGTGGAGGGTGGCCGCGTGGTGCGCCTCGTCGGTGCCTTCCAGGATGTCACCGCCGAGCGGGCGCAGCGCCTCGCGATCGAGGAGGCCCGCGAACGCATGGCTCTCGCCGTCGACTCCGGCCATGCCGGCATTTGGCACATCGACGTCGGGGCGCGCGAGGCCCATTGGGACGACTGGGTGTTCCGCCAATACGGTCGCGAACCGACCGGCCAACCTGTTCGCTATACCGATTGGGTCGAGTGGCTGCACCCGGATGATCGTGAGCGTGTCCTCGCCGAGATCCGCGAAGCGATGCGGGGCAAGTTCGTGGCGGGTGTCGAATTCCGCGTGATCTGGCCGGACGGCAGCGTGCACCACCTCCGCTCCGCCATCCGCGTGGTCACCGGGGGCGACGGCCGGCCGGTGCGGCTCATCGGCCTCAATTGGGACGTCACGGCGCAGCGTCTGGCGGAGGCCAGCCTTCGCCGCGAACGCGAGCTGCTCGAGGTCACGCTGCAGTCGATCGGCGATGCGGTGATCACCACCGACGCGAAGGGCGACGTGACGTGGATGAATCCTGTAGCGGAACGCCTGACCGGCTGGCCGAGCGCGGACGCCCGCGGCCTGCCCGTCACCCGCGTGTTCCAGATCGTGCACGAGCAGACGCGCGAACACGCGCGTGACCCGATCGCCGCCTGCCTCGAGGAGAAGCGCGTGGTCGGCCTGGCCCCCGAGACCCTGCTGCTCTCCCGCGACGGTGGCGAGTACGGCATCGAGGATTCGGCGGCACCGATCCGTGATTCGGACGGCACGGTGCTGGGTGCGGTCCTCGTGTTCCACGACGTCACCGAGCAACGCCGATTGAGCGGCGAGATGCGCTTCCGCGCCACGCACGATGCGCTGACCGGCTTGCACAACCGCCTGGAGATCGAAGCGCGGCTTCGCACCGTGCTCGCCGAGGCTTCGCAGGACGGCAGCACGCACACGCTGATGTACATCGACCTTGACCAGTTCAAGGTGGTCAACGACACCTGCGGCCACGCCGCCGGCGACCAGTTGCTGCAGCACGTCTCGCGCCTGATCGGCGACACCGTGCGCTCCCGAGACCTGCTGGCGCGCCTTGGGGGCGATGAATTCGCGGTCCTGCTGGAGCGCTGCACGCCCGAGCAGGGGCAGCGCGTCGCCCAGCAGATCTGCGATCGGCTTGAGGTCTATCGATTCGACCACGACGGCCACCGCTTCCGCATTGGTGCCAGCATCGGCCTGGCGCCAGTGGATGGCCGTTTTCCGACCGCCGCCGCCGTGCTTCAGGCCGCGGATTCCGCCTGTTTCGCCGCCAAGGAGGAAGGCCGGAATCGCGTGCATGTCTGGTTCGATAGCGACGCGGCGATCCAGGCCCGCCAGGGCGAGGCGCAGTGGGCCACGCGACTGGAACGCGCGCTCGACGAGGGGCGGTTCGATCTGTACGCGCAGCGCATCGAGCCCCTGCAAGGGACAGACGATGGGCTGCATGCGGAAGTGCTGTTGCGACTCATCGACAACGACGGGCAACGGCTGTCGCCGGCGATGTTCCTGCCAGCGGCGGAACGGTTCCATCTGGCGTCGCGCATCGATCGCTGGGTGCTCGGCGCCGTGTTGGACCGCATGGCCGCCCTCGGCGACGGGCCCGCGCCGGCGATGCTCTGCGTCAATCTGTCCGGCCAGTCGGTCGGCGATCGCGCCTTCCATCGGCATGCGGTCGAGCGCCTTGAAGCGGCCGGCCCGGCGATCTGTGCACGCCTCTGCGTCGAGATCACCGAAACCGCCGCGGTCACCAACATGGCCGACGCGAGCGTGTTCATCGATCGCGTCCGCAGTCTCGGGTGCGCGTGGCCCTCGATGACTTCGGCGCCGGCGCCTCGTCCTGGGGCTACCTGAAATCGCTGCGCGTGGACTACCTCAAGATCGATGGGCAGTTCGTGCGCGATGTCGTCGACGACGCCCTCGACGAGGCGGCCGTGCGGAGCTTCGTGGAAGTGGCGCACGTGCTCGGCGCCCGAACGGTCGCGGAGTTCGTGGATCGCCCCGAGGTGCTGGCGCGCGTCCGCGAGATGGGCGTGGACCATGCGCAGGGCTACCTGCTCCATCGCCCGGAGCCGCTCGAGGCGGTGCTCGGCCAACTGGCCGGCGTGGTGATTCCCGGCTGATCGCGGCCCGCCTGCCCGCGTTTCGCCATCGGTGGCCCGCGGCCGCCACGATTCGACCTCGGCCGCGTTCGGCGGCTCGTTATGATGCGGTGAAAGCGCGGCACCCCGCCGCGCCCGCCGCGCGAGCCCCCCATGAGCGTCACGGACGAATCCACCCCTTCTTCGTGGTCCAACCGCGTGTTCGGCGCGTGGCAGCCGCCGGCCTGGATCGGGCGATCCGCCGCATGGCTGCGGGCGAAGCCGGGCCCGCGCTTGGGCGGGCCGCTCGCCGCATTGGCCCTGGTCGCGCTCGCGACGTGGTGGTTCACCCGCGAGGTGCCGCTGCCGCCCGATGCGATCACCGTCGCCCTCGAGGCGCCCGGCGTCACCAACTACTCGGAAACGCCGATCACGGTGATGCCGCTGCGGCTGCGCTTCAGCGCGCCGGTGGCGACGCTCGAATCGGTGGGGGCGGAGGAAGGCACGGCGAAGCCGGTCGAGGGCTTGGCGCTGAAGCCTGCGCTGGCCGGCCGCTGGGCCTTCGAGGATGAATCGACCCTCGTCTTTACGCCCGCCGAGGACTGGCCGGTGGGCCAGGGCTACGAGATCACGCTGGATGCGCGGAAGGCGCTGGCACCGGATCGCGTGCTGGCCGAAACGCGGTTCGCCTTCGAGACCGCGGCGTTCGCCGCCGGCATCGACAATGCCGAGTTCTACCAGGATCCGGAAAGCGCCGGCCTGAAGCGCGCCGTCTGGGCGCTGACCTTCTCGCATCCGGTGGACGCCGACGCCCTGCGTTCGCGACTGTCCACGAAGGCCGTCGATGGGGCCGACCGCTCGCTGGCTGCGCCGCCGATCGAAGTGCGCTTCGACGAGCCGGGCCTCAAGGCCTGGGTGCAGACCGCGCCGCTCACGGTGCCGGAGAACGGCGGCCGCGTGACGCTTACCCTCGCCGAAGGCGCGAAGAGTCGCCTCGAGGGCCCCGGGCGTGCCGGTGAAACCGAGTCCAGCGTCGTGATGCCTTCGCTGTATTCCGTGGCGCTCGACAATGTCGAAGCCACCGTCGTCGACGACGAAAACGGCGAGCCGAAGCAGCTGATCGTGCTGTCCTTCAACGACACGCTGAAGGATCGTGACATCGCCTCGCAGGTGAAGCTGTGGCTGCTGCCCGAGCGCTTCGTGCCGAGCCCGCAGCGCCGGGCCGATCCCGACAGCAGCCACCAGCAGACCGTGCCTTATCCGTGGTCGGAGGGCGAAGTCGATGCGGCCACATTGAAGGCCGCTACACCCTTGAGCTTCGAACTGCTGCCCGGCGAGCGCGAATGGGTGGAGACGCACACGCTGCGCTTCGAGGCGCCGCCCGGCCGCCGGCTGTGGCTGGAATTGCCGAAGGGCCTGAAGAGCTTCGGCGGCTTCCTGCTGGGCCAGCCGCAGCGCCGCCTGCTCGTCGTGCCCGAGTACCCGAAGTTGCTGCGCTTCGTCGGTGAGGGCGCGCTGCTTTCGCTGCGCGGCGAGCGCCGCGTGAGCCTCGTGGCGCGCAACACGCCGGACGTGCGCCTGGAGATCGGCCGCGTGCTGCCGGAGCAACTGCAGCTGCTGGTCGCCACCAATGACGGCCAACTGCAGAACCCCTCGCTGTGGCGCGTCGACGAGGACATGCTGGTCGAGCGTTTCGAGGAGACGCTGTCGATCCCGACCGTCGACCCGGCGAAGGCGAACTACCGCGGCGTCGACCTCGGCACCTACTTCAATGCCAACGAGCGCGGCGTGTTCCTGCTGTCCCTGCGCTCGATGAATGCCGACGAGGCCGCGCTGAGCACGCGCGAGCGGCTCGACCGCAACGCCGGCCAGCAGACCGACTCGCGACTCGTCGTATTGACCGACCTCGGCGTGCTGGCCAAGACCGAGCTCGACGGCCGCCGCAAGGTGTTCGTGCAGAGCCTCTCCGACGGCACGCCGGTGGCCGGCGCGCTGGTGTCGGTGGTGGGCCGCAACGGCCAGGTGGTGGCTGCGGCCAGCACCGACGCCGACGGCGTGGCGAGCTTGCCGACCTTCGAACCCTTCGTCCGCGAGCGCACGCCGGTGCTGCTGCGGGTCACCCGCGGCGAGGACATGAGCTTCCTGCCCCTGGGCGACTGGTCGCGCCAGCTCGACACCTCGCGCTTCGACGTGGGCGGCGAGATCAACCACGTCGATCCGGGGGCCTTGAAGGCGGTGCTGTTCTCCGACCGCGGGCTGTACCGCCCCGGCGAAACCGTGCACCTCGGCCTGATCCTGCGTGCGCAGGACTGGGCGAAGACCCCGGCGGGCGCACCGCTGGAGCTCGACATCCTCGACCCCACGGGCAACCTCGCGCGCCGCGAGACGATCCGCTTCGGAGCCGCGGGCTTCGAGGGCTTCGATTTCACCCCGGGTGAGAGCGCGCCGTCCGGCACGTGGATGGCCCAGCTCTACCTCAAGGGCAAAAACGACTACGACCGTCGCCTCGTGGGCGGCACCACGGTGCAGGTGCGCGAGTTCCAGCCCGACACGCTGAGGGTCAAGACGACGCTGTCCACGGCGCCGCAGCGCGGCTGGGTGCGTCCGGATGCGCTGAAGGCGGTCGTTGATGTCGAGAACCTGTTCGGCACGGCGGCGCAGGACCGCCGCGTCACCGCGCAGCTGCGCCTCACGCCGAGTGTGCCGGCCTTCGACCAGCATCCGGGCTTCCGTTTCAGCGATCCGCAGCAGGCCCGCGAGGGCGTGCAGCAGGATCTCGAAGACGCGCGGACGGACGCGGAAGGTCGCGCAGAGATCGCGCTCGGTCTCGAGCAGTACGAGCGCGCCAGCTACCGCCTCGACCTGCTGGTGCGCGCCTACGAGCCCGGCAGTGGCCGAGGCGTGGCCTCGACGCTGCGGGCGCTGGTCTCCGACCAGCCCTACCTCGTCGGCATCAAGGCGGCTGATTCGCTCGGCTACGTGAATCGCGGCTCGCGCGCCTCGGCCGAGGTGCTGGTGATCGGTCCGGACGGCGCGCCGCTGGCGGTCGACGGGCTGCAGGCCGTACGCATCGAGAAGCGCATGGTCTCGGTGCTGACGCGCGGCGATGACGGCCTGTTCCGCTTCGTCTCGCGCGAGCGCCGCGAGGAGAAATCGCGCGCTGCGCTGACTTCGAAAGCGGGCGCGCAGGCGCTGGCGCTCGACACGGCGACTCCGGGCGACTTCATCCTCGAGATCCAGGATGCGCAGGGCCGCGTGCTCAATTCGCAGGCCTGGACCGTGGTGGGTGATGCCAACCTCTCGCGCTCGCTGGAGCGCAACGCCGAGCTGCAGTTGAGCCTGTCGAAGCCGAGCTACGCGGCGGGCGAAGAGATCGAGGTCTCGATCCGCGGGCCGTATGCGGGCGCCGGCCTGATCACGATCGAACGCGACAGCGTGGTCGCGCAGCGCTGGTTCAAGGCCGACACCACCAGCACGGTGCAGCGCATCCGCGTGCCGGACGGCTTGGAGGGCAATGCCTACGTGTCGGTGACCCTGCTGCGCGATCCGGCGAGCGAGGAAATCCACCTGAGCCCGCTCTCGTGGGGCGTGGTGCCTTTCGCCATCGACCGCACGCCGCGCCAGCTGCCGCTGACGATGACGGCACCGGCGCGCTCGCGCCCGGGCCAGCCGCTGGCCATCGATGTCGATGCCGGTGGGCCGGCCCGCGTCGCGGTGTTCGCGGTGGACGAAGGCATCCTCCAGGTGGCGGGCTATCGCGTCGACGATCCGCTCGATGCCTTCTTCGCCAAGCGCATGCACCAGGTGGACAGCGCACAGATTCTCGACCTGCTGCTGCCGGAGTTCGCGCGTTTCGCTGACGGCGCCGCCCCCGGTGGTGACGGCGAGGGCGCCGGTGCGCGCCATCTGAACCCGTTCAAGCGCAAGGGCGAGAAGCCCGCCGTGTGGTGGTCGGGCGTGGTCGACATCGAGGGTGCCAAGCGCTTCGAATTCACGCCGCCGGACCACTTCAATGGCGAACTGCGCCTCGTGGCGGTCGCGGTGACGCCGGAGCGCGTGGGTTTCCGCGAAGGCAAGACGACGATCCGCGGCGACTTCGTGCTGACGCCGACCCTGCCGACGCACGTGGCCCCCGGCGATGAGTTCGTGGTGCCGGTGGGCATTGCCAATACCATCGAGGGCGCGACGCAGCCGGCCAATGTGGCCCTGCAAGTCACGCTGCCGCCCTCGCTGGCGCTGGTCGGCGATGCGCCCGCGCCGGTCACGTTGAAGCCCGGCGACGAGACCGTGGTGAACTTGCGGCTGAAGGCCTCGCAGGCGCTCGGTGCCGTGCCGATCACGCTGCGTGCGAGCAGCGGGCGATTCGCCGCGCAGCGCCGCCTCGAAGTGTCGGTGCGGCCGCTGCAGCCCTCGCTCACGACGGTCAACGTGCAGCAGGCCTCGCGCAACACCGCGATCACCGACCTGCGTGCGATGTTCGACGAGCGCGCCAATCGTCGTCTGGCGGCGTCCAGTTCGCCGCTCGTGGCGCTGACGGGCTTGCAGGCGTGGCTCGGCGACTACCGCTACAGCTGCACCGAGCAGCTCGCCAGCCAGGCCCTGCCCGGCCTCGTGCTGCGCTCGCACCCGGCCTTTGGCCGCACGCGCGGCGACGGCGATCTCAGCGGCCTGTTCAACACGCTGCGCGCGCGGCAGAACGGCGACGGGGGTTTCGGCACCTGGACCTCGACGCCGGACGTCGATCCGCTGGTCTCGGCCTACGCCGTGATGGTGCTGGTGGAAGCGCGTGAGCGTGGCGAACGCGTGCCGGGTGACCTTCTCGACCGCGCCAACCAGTGGCTGGCGCAGGCGGCGACGGATGCGAGCCGCAACGACCTCGCCGGTCTGCGCGCCCGCGCGCTGGCCGTGTACCTGCAGGTGCGACAGGGCGAATCCGCCGGCAACGCGCTGGCCGCGCTCGTCGAGCAGTTGGAGCGCGACCAGCCCAAGGCCTGGCGCGAGGATCTCGCCGGCCTGCTGGTGGCCGCCAGCTACAGCGGCCTGCAGCAGACCGCGGCTGCCGCGCCCTTGGCGCGTCGCCACCGCGAGATCGCCAACGAAGTCGCGAAGCCGTGGTCGCAGTTCACCGAAGCGGAGCGTGTGGCGCTGTATTCGCGCTGGGCCTACGGCGACTACTACGACCCGTTCGGCGCGCAGGCCTGGCGCCTGTACCTGCTGGGCAAGCATTTCCCCGACCAGCGTCGCCTGCTGAATGCCGAAGCCACGACCCGCCTGTTGGCCTCGGTGAATGAGCAGGGCCTCAACAGCCTCAACAGCGCGTTGGCCGTGCTGGCTCTCGACGCCGTCGGTGGCGAGACCGCCGCGCCGGTGCGGTTCGAGCAGGAGTGGCGCGGTGGCAAGGCGGCCTTCGGCGAATCGAAGGACGGCGTGCTGGCCGGCCCCTTCCGCGCCGATGCGACGCGCCTGATGGTGATGCCGGAGGCCGGGAAGACCGTGTGGGTGGCGCGCACCGAAGCCGGCTTCGACCGCGCGCCGCCGCCGGCGGTGCAGGACCAGGGCCTCGAGGTGCAGCGCGATTTCCTCGACGAGGCCGGCAAGCCGACCACGACCGTCGAACAGGGCAAGGAGCTCACGGTGCGACTGCGCGTGCGTGGTTCGGGTTGGGACAACGTGGCGATTCTTGATCTGTTGCCGGGCGGTTTCGAAGCCGTGCTGGTGCCGCCGACGGCCCCCGAAGGTGCCGCACAAGGCGCGGCCCAGCCCGCGGCGCCGGTGCTGTCCCTGCCGGAGTCGACCTTCCGCCCGGTGCATGAGGAGATTCGCGAAGACCGCCTCGTGCTTTACGGCAGCGTTTCGGACGGCATGCAGGAGTTCCGCTACCGCGTCCGCGCGACGGCCACGGGCACGTTCCAGGTGCCGCCGATCTTCGCCGAGCACATGTACCGCAACGGCGTGATCGCGCGCGGCGGCCCGGCCGGCACGCTCACCGTCACCGAGCCGGCGCGCTGAGCGCCGGCGTCGTCCCCGCCTCGCGCGCGATCCAATGCGTCTGCCGCGCGCGCTGAAGTGGGGCTTGGGGGTCGCGGCGCTGCTGGCCGTGACCCTGCTGGTGATCCGGCTGTGGCCGAAGCCACCGCTCTCGGCCGGCGTGCCGGTGTCGACCGCGGTGCTCGATGCCGATGGCCGGCTGCTGCGTCTGACGCTCGCGGCCGACCAGCGCTACCGCCAGTGGCTGCCGCTGCAGGCGATCTCGCCGACCCTGGTCGATGCGGTCCTGCTGCACGAGGACCGCCACTACCGCTGGCATCCGGGCGTCAATCCGATCGCCTTGGCGCGCGCGGCCGGCAGCACGTATTCCGGTGGCCCGCGCATCGGGGGTTCGACGATCACCATGCAGCTCGCGCGCCTGCGCTGGCGGCTGGAAACGCGCGACGTGCCCGGCAAGCTGGTGCAGATCGCCCGTGCGCTGCAGCTCGAGGCGATGTACTCCAAGGATGACCTCCTTGAGGCCTATCTCAACCTCGCGCCCTACGGCGGCAACGTCGAAGGCGTGGGCGCCGCCTCGCGCATCTACTTCGACAAGGCCGCCAGCGAACTCTCGTTGCCGGAGGCGCTGGCGCTCGCGGTGATGCCGCAGGCCCCGAACCCGCGCGGGCGATTCGTCGTCGATGCGCGCGGCGTCACGACCCTGGGCCCCGGCCTGCAGGCCGCGCGGCAGCGCTTGTACGCGCGCTGGGTCGACGCGCACGGCACCGCGTCCGTCGAGGACGCCACCGACATGGCCGCGCGCATGGCCCTGCCGCTGCGCCTTCGTCCGACCCGCGCGCTGCCCTTCGCCGCCCCGCACTTCGTCGATCGTGTGCTGTCCGCGCAGCAGCGCCACGGCCCGCGTCCGCCGGAGATCGCCACGCCGCTGGATCGCCGCCTGCAGCGCCTCGTCGAACGTCGCGTGCGCGCGCACCTGCAGCGCGAGGCCGCGCGCGGGCTCGACAATGCCGCCGTGCTCGTCGTGGACACACGCGACATGGGCGTGGTCGCGCTCATGGGCTCGGCCGACTGGCGCAACGCCGCGATCAGCGGGCAGGTGAACGGCACCGCCGCGCTGCGCTCGCCGGGCTCGACGCTGAAGCCCTTCCTCTACGCCTTGGCCATCGACCAGGGCCAGCTGCATCCCGCCACGGTGCTGCGCGACGTGCCAAGCGCCTACGGTGCCTACACGCCGGAGAACTACGACGGCCGCTTCCAAGGGCCGGTCACCGCGACCGAGGCCCTGAACCGCAGCCGCAACATCCCGGCCGTCACCGTCGCCTCGCGGCTGCGCTCACCGGACCTGTTCGACCTGCTGCGCGACGCCGGCGTGCCGAAGCTGCGCACCCGCGAGCACTACGGCCTGGCCCTCGTGCTCGGCGGCGGCGAAGTGCGCGGCGAAGACCTGGCAAGGCTGTACGCGATGCTCGGCGGTGATGGCCGCCTTCGCCCGCTGCGCTTCCGCGCGGCGGACGAGCGCAGCGAAGGCACCGCGATGCTCAGCCCCGAAGCGGCCTTCATGACGCTGGACATGCTGCGTCGGAATCCGCGGCCGGGCGGCGCGACGGCCAGCGACCTCGGGCACTGGCCGGTGGCGTGGAAGACCGGCACCAGCTGGGGCTTCCGCGACGCATGGACGGCGGGCGTGGTCGGGCCGTACGCGGTGGTGGTGTGGATGGGGCATTTCGACGGCCGTGCGAACCCCGCGCTGATCGGTGTCGAGGCCGCCGCACCACTGTTCTTCTCCATCGCCGACGCCATGCGCGCCGAAGGCTACGACGTGACGCCGCAGCGCACGACGGCCTCGCGCATGAAGCGCGTCAGCGTCTGCCTCGCCAGCGGCGACCTGCCGAACGCGTGGTGCCCGCAGCGCGGCGAGACCTGGTTCATCCCCGGCGTTTCGCCGATCCGCGTCAGCACGGTGCATCGTCCCGTGCAGATCGATCGCACGAGCGGCCGCGTGGCCTGCGGCGCCTTCGACCCGGCGACGATGCGGCGCGAGATCTACGAGTTCTGGCCGAGCGACCTCGCGCGGGTGTTCGCCCAAGCCGGCCTGCCGCGCCGCAAACCGCCGCCGGGCGCGGACTGCGCGGGCGCGGCCGAGTGGCTGGGCAGCGCGCCGCAGATCACCCAGCCCTATCGAGCGACGCGCTACCGCTTGCACTTCGATGGACGCGAGCAGCCCGGCATCCCGCTGGCCGCGACCACCGACGCCGACGCGCGCACGGTGTTCTGGTTCGCGGACGGCGCCTTCATCGGCGAATCGGCGAGCGGGCGTGCGATCGCCTGGGCCCCGCGCCGCGCCGGGCGCGTGCTGCTGCGCGCCGTCGATGAGCACGGCCGCGGCGACGAGCGCGAGGTGGTGGTGGAGGCGGAGTAGGGGGCTACATCCCCTGCGCCGTCTGCTCGCCCTGCTCGTAGACGACGTGCGCGCGGCCGACGATCAGCGGGTCGAGCTTGCCGATCGCCGCGCCGTCCTTGTTCGCGTACGGCAGCTTGTGCAGCACGTAGCGCATGGCGTTCAGTCGTGCGCGCTTCTTGCAGTCGCTCTTGATCACGGTCCACGGCGAGTCGGCGGTGTCGGTGCCAAAGAACATCGCCTCTTTCGCGCGGGTGTAATCGTCCCACTTGTCCAGCGAGGCCTTGTCGATCGGCGAGAGCTTCCACTGCTTGAGCGGATGCGATTCGCGCTCCTTGAAGCGGCGGCGCTGCTCCTTGCGGCTCACGCTGAACCAGAACTTCACCAGGTGCACGCCGCTGCGGACGAGGTGGCGCTCGAATTCCGGCGCTTGGCGCATGAACTCGGTGTATTCGGCGTCGGCGCAGAAACCCATCACCCGCTCGACGCCGGCGCGGTTGTACCAGCTGCGGTCGAACATCACGATCTCGCCGCGCGTGGGCAGGTGTTCGACATAGCGCTGGAAATACCACTGGCCCTGCTCGGTGGGCGTGGGCTTCTCCAGCGCGACGACGCGGGCGCCACGCGGATTGAGGTGCTCCATGAAGCGCTTGATCGCGCCGCCCTTGCCGGCGGCGTCGCGGCCTTCGAACAGGATGACCACGCGTTGGCCCGTCTCCTTCACCCAGGCCTGCAGCTTCAGCAGTTCCACCTGCAGGTTGAACTTGTGCTTCTCGTAGGGGCCGCGGCGCAGCAGGTTGAGGTACGGGTAGCCGCCCTCGCGCCAGTCGGGGGCCAGCAGGTCGTCGGGGTCGGGGATCTCTGGTGGGGGCGCATCCGGGGCGAGCAGGGCCGAGCGCAGCGCGCGGGCATCGTCGGGGTCGGCGCCGTCGATCAGGGCGCGCAGGGCCCGGGCACGGTCGCTGACGGCGTCCGGATGGGTGGGGTGCAACAGGCCTTCCGCGGTGGCGACCACCCCGCTCTGGGCGGCGACGGTCCGGACGGCCGCCACGCGGTCGCCGATGGCCTCGGGTTCGAGGCGGGGCGGCACATCACCGCGGCGGCTGGGGCGGACTTCCGTGGCGACGCGGCGCGGGGAGGGCGGGCGGCGTTGGGTCGAGGGGCTCATGGGCGCGGTCTCCTTCGGAGCCCGGTGCGGCCCCACGGCCTCACTCTGCGCCGCCCCTCGCGGGCGCGAATTGAGCCGGATCAAAGCCGCTGTCGGCCTCGTGTCGGGCCGTGTCGGCCTGCTGTCGTCACCCTTGGCCACCTTCGGGCAGGATGCTGGCGGGGTCGAACACCGTTCCCCGGAGGAGGACCCCATGCATATCGACAGCACCCGTCTACGCGAGCTGCGCACCGCCAAGCGGTGGTCGCAGGAGCAACTGGCCGAACTCAGCGGCCTCAATCTGCGAACCATCCAGCGTCTGGAAACCGGGGCCAAGGTCTCGACCGAATCCCTGCGGGCCCTCGCCGCGGTGTTCGAAGTGCCGGCCGAGACCCTGCTGGTGCGCGACCCCCGCTTCCGCCCCAATGCCCCCAGCCAAGCCGTGCTCGACGCGATGCTGGAGGGCGTGGTGCGCGGCCTCGACTTCACCGGGATCAGCCCGCGTCCCGCGTTCTGGTGGTTCATGCTCGCCGTGGTCATGGTGCTCGGCGTGGGCGAGGCGTTCGCGGAATGGCTTGGGCCGTTTCCGGCCCGCTTGGTCGGCCTGATCGTGTTGCTGCCTTGGATCGCCGCCAGCTGCCGGCGACTTCGCGATGCCGGCTTGAGCCCGTGGTGGACGCTGATCGCCCTGGCGCCGGTGGGCGGCATCCTGATCCTGCTGTGGCTGTGGACCTTCCCGAGCAAGGCCGCCGAAACCCCGGAGGAGGTGAAGGCGTTCTGAGGCCTGGATCAGCGGCCTTCGGCCTCGAAGGCCCGCACGTCCGACAGCGCCAGTTCCGCCCGGCGCACGCTCTGGCCGGCCGCATTGGCGCGCATCGACGCGCCGAAGCGGGGATGGCGTTCGGCCCAGCGAAGGATGGCCCACACGGCCGCGGTGCCGCCCACCGCCCACAGCGCCAGCCAGCCGATCAGGGACGGCCGCTCGGTCCATACATCGGCGCCGAGCACGGCTAGGCCCATCAGCAGCAGCGGCACCCAGATCACGCCGCCGGCCAGGCCAAGGACCCAGCCCACGGTCTCGCGCCAGCGCCGCAGCGCGGCGAGGGCGCCCTGCATATCGAGCACCGCACCGGTCATCCGCACGCGGCGGATCAGCGAGAGCTCGTGGCCGGCGGAGGCGATCAGCGCGACGGCATAGGCCTGCACCAGCACGCCGTAGACGATGAACTGCGCGCCGGCGTCCATGCGCTTCGCCCAGAAGGCGACGGCAATCGTGGCCAGGGTCACGCCGGCGATCGCCTGCAGGCCGAGGCCGATGGCGAGCGGGCGCAGCGCCCGGCGGCTGGCGAGCTGGCCGGCGCTCGCTCGGGCTTCGGCATCGCGGGCGCGCTCGATGGCATTCGCCTCCGACTGCAGGGCTTCGATGCGCGCCAGCCGTTCGTCGAGCGATTTCCAGGTGGTTTTGAGGGTGTCGAGGTCCATGGTGGTCTCCACGGTCAGGGTTCCAGTTCGGTGCGCAGTCGCGCTTTCAGTCGGTTGAGGCGGACGCCAACGTTGCTCTCGGAGAGGCCGAGCACATCGCCGATCTCGCGGTAACCCAAGTCGTCGAGCCACAGCAGCAGCAAGGCGCGGTTCAACGGATCGAGGCCGGCGATGACGCGGTGCAGGTCGCGCTGCTGGGCGATCTGTTCCGGCGTAGCGCCGGGGTCGACGAGGTGGTCGAGCGGGTCGTGCGCGCTGTCGTCATCGGCCTGCGAATCCGCCGCGGTCGAGCCGCGCCCCGGTGCACGCATCGCGCTGCCGCCGCGCACTTGCGTCGCGCGCCGCCCACTCAGGCAGACGTTGAGCGCCACGCGGTAGGCCCAGGTGGCGAAGGGGCGTTCGCCGTCCCAGGCGGGAAACACCGCCCACAGCTGCGCGGCCATGTCCTGCTCGAGGTCGGCGCGGTCGGCCGGGCAGTCGCTGAAACCCCAGGCGATCTTGCGCAGCAGGCCACGGTGCTGGCCGAGCAGCAGGGCGAAGCGTTCGCGGCGGGTGTCGATGGCGTCGGTCATCGGGGCGGTGAGGGCGTCCATGCCGGGGTGATACGCGCGAGCATGGCGGATCCTTACGCGGCTGACTCAGCGCTCCGAATGCCCCGCTTCGAACCAGTCCTTGCGCTTGAACAGGCCCGGCTTGATCAGGTCGACGAAGGCGCGCGCCGGTCCCGTCAGTGATTTGCCCTTGCGCACCAGCACACCGTAGGTGCGCGAGGGGAAGTACTCGCGCAGCGGGCGCGCCACGAGGCGCGCCTTGTCGGCGTCGGTCAGGCAAAGCGCCGACACCACCGAGATGCCGAGGTCCTGCGCGACGTACTGCTTGATCACTTCCCAGCCGCCGACTTCGATCGCGACGGTGTAGGGCACGCGGCGCTGTTCGAAGGCGGTGGTGACCATGCGCCAGGTCGACAGCTGCTTGGGCGGCAGGATCAGTCCGTGCGGCGAAAGATCCTCGAGCTTGATCGCCGAACGCTTCGCCAGCGGATGCTGCGGCGCGGTGATCAGCATGGCGTCGAAGCGCTGCAGCGGCGCGTAGTCGATGTCGTTGGGCACTTCCCACATCGCGCCCACCGCGAAATTCACTTCATCGGCGCGCAGCTTCGCGAGGCCGGCCTGGCCCGTGACGCTGTGCAGGTGCAGGCGCACGTCGGGCCGCAGCGCGCGGAATGCCGCCAGCGGCTCTGGCAGCAGGTGCAGCAGGGTGGAACTGCCGGCCGCGATGTGCAGTTCGCCACCCTCGAGCCCGCCTTGGCTGCCGCGGAAGGCCTCGTCGAGGCCCTCGAAGCCGTCGATCAGCGGCCGCGCCAGGTCGTAAAGGGCCTGCCCGTCGCGGGTGAGCGAGAGGCGTCGGCCGACACGCTCCAGCAAGGGCACGCCGTAGTGGCTTTCCAGCGCCTTGAGCTGCAGGGAGACGGCCGGCTGGCTGAGGAACAGGGCCTCCGCCGCGCGGCTGACCGAGCCCAAGCGCGCCACCTGGCAGAAGGCCTGCAAGGGCTTGAGGCGGCTTCCCTTGTAGTAGAAGCGGCCGGAATCCGCTTCGGGCTTCCGCTCTGAAGCCGACTTTTGGGGGCGCTTTCGCGTCACGTTGGCCATGGATTCCGATAGATATTTGAGGAACTCATACATCGTATCCACAGATTTGCTTTGTCAACAATCGCTCAGAGGGTGAGCTTGGGCCCCATGCCGGAGCCCTGACCCGCTCCGCCCCGAACCCGCCGCACGGACCCGCTTCGCCCCATGAGCACCGCCACCGAGCCCACCCGCACCCCCGATTCCCCCACGCAGGCCGCCACCGGCTTCCGCCGCGTCGGCCGCCCGGTCGAGGGCGAGGCCACGATCTTGGTGCCCGAGCTGCAGGCCCTGCTCACCGACCTGCACCGCCTGTTCGAGCCGGCCCGCCGCCAGCGCCTGGCCGCCCGCGTCGCCCGCCAGGCCGAGTTCGATGCCGGGATGCTGCCGGACTTCCGCGCCGACACGCGTTCGATCCGGGAAGGCGACTGGACCGTGGCCCCGATCCCGGCCGCCCTGCAGGACCGCCGCGTCGAGATCACCGGCCCGGTCGACCCGAAGATGGTCATCAACGCGCTGAACTCGGGCGCCAACTGCTTCATGGCCGATTTCGAGGACAGCAACGCGCCGTCCTTCGCCAACCAGATCACCGGCCAGCGCGCCCTGCGCGACGCCGTCGACGGCATCCTGACCTTCACCGCGCCGGAGACCGGCAAGCGCTACGCGCTCGACCCGGCCAGCAAGACCGTGCTGATCGTCCGCCCGCGCGGCTGGCACCTCGACGAGGTGCACGTGACGGTCGACGGCCAGCCGATGGGCGGCGGCCTGTTCGACCTCGCCACCTTCGCCTTCCACAACGCCAAGACCCAGGCCTGGCGCGAGCGCGGCCCGTACTTCTACCTGCCGAAGATGGAGTGCATGGAGGAAGCGCGCCTGTGGGACGAGGTGATGGCCTTCCTCGAAGTGCGCCTCAACCTGCCGGTGGGCACGATGAAGGCGACGGTGCTGATCGAAACGCTGCCGGCCGTGTTCGAGATGCACGAGATCCTGCACGCGCTGCGCGGCCGCATCGTCGGCCTGAACTGCGGCCGTTGGGATTACATCTTCAGCTGGCTGAAGACGCTGCGCCGCCACGCCGACAAGGTGCTGCCGGAGCGCGGCCAGGTGACGATGGCCCAGCCCTTCCTGAAGGCCTATTCCGAACTGCTGATCCAGACCTGCCACCGCCGCGGTGCGCATGCGATGGGCGGCATGGCGGCGCAGATCCCGATCAAGGGCGATGACGAGGCGAACGAGCGCGCGATGCAGCGCGTGCGCGCCGACAAGCTGCGCGAAGTCACCGCCGGCCACGACGGCACCTGGGTGGCGCATCCGGCCCTGATCCCGATCGCGCGCGAAGTCTTCGACGCGCACATGCCGAAGGCGAACCAGCACCACGTCAAGCGCGAGGACGTGCAGGTCACGCGCGACGACCTGCTCAAGCCCTCGCTCGGCACCATCACCCGCGCCGGCTTCGACAACAACGTCGATGTCTGCGTGCGCTACATGGCGGCGTGGTTGGCCGGCAGCGGCTGCGTGCCGATCCACCACCTGATGGAGGACGCCGCCACCGCCGAGATCAGCCGCACCCAGCTGTGGCGCTGGCTGCACCACCCGCAGGTCGCCGCGAAGAACGGCGTTCCCGCCGAACCGCTGCACCTCGACGACGGCACGCCGGTGGATTGGGCGCTGTTCGAGCGCGCGCTGATCAACCTGCCGTCGGTCATTGGCGACCGCCGCGCGATCACCGGTGGCGAACGCCTCGATGCCGCCATCGCCCTGCTCGACCGCCTCACCCACGCCGACACCCTCGAAGCCTTCCTCACCAGTGCGGCCTATCCGCAACTGGTGAACCTGTGACCCCGAACCCCTGACCCCACGCGAAACCCCCAAGGACACCGCCATGAGCACGCTGCCGACCGCCGACCAACTGAAGCACGACTGGGCCACTAACCCCCGCTGGAAGGGTGTGACCCGCAACTACACCGCCCACGACGTCGTCCGTCTTCGCGGCACCGTTCCGGTCGAGCACAGCATCGCCAAGCTCGGCGCGCAGAAGCTGTGGCGCTCGCTGCAGACGGAAGACTTCATCAACGCGCTCGGCGCGCTGACGGGTAACCAGGCCATGCAGCAGGTCAAGGCCGGCCTGAAGGCCATCTACCTCTCGGGCTGGCAGGTCGCGGCGGACGCCAACCTCGCCGGCGAGATGTACCCCGACCAGTCGCTGTACCCGGCGAACTCGGTGCCGCAGGTCGTGAAGCGCATCAACAACACCCTGCTGCGCGCCGACCAGATCCAGTGCGCCGAAGGCACGGGCGACATCGACTACCTGCAACCGATCGTGGCGGATGCCGAAGCCGGCTTCGGTGGCGTGCTCAACGCCTTCGAGCTGATGAAGGCGATGATCGAGGCCGGCGCCTCGGGCGTGCACTTCGAAGACCAGCTCGCCTCGGTGAAGAAGTGCGGCCACATGGGCGGCAAGGTGCTGGTGCCGACCCGCGAAGCCATCGAGAAGCTCAACGCCGCGCGCCTCGCCGCCGACGTCATGGGCGTGCCGACGCTGATCGTCGCCCGCACCGACGCCGAAGCCGCCGATCTGCTCACCTCCGATGTCGACGCCAACGACCGCCCGTTCTGCACCGGCGAGCGCACCGTCGAGGGCTTCTACAAGACCCGCCCGGGTGCCGAGCAGGCGATCAGCCGCGGCCTCGCCTACGCCCCCTACGCCGACCTGGTCTGGTGCGAGACGGGCAAGCCGGACCTCGCCTTCGCCAAGCGTTTCGCGGAAGCCATCCACGCCAAGTACCCGGGCAAGCTGCTGGCCTACAACTGCTCGCCGTCCTTCAACTGGAAGAAGAACCTCGACGACGCGACCATCGCGCGCTTCCAGAAGGAACTCGCGGCCATGGGCTACAAGTTCCAGTTCATCACCCTGGCGGGCTTCCACTCGCTCAACTACGGCATGTTCGACCTGGCCCACGGCTACGCCCGCCGCCAGATGAGCGCCTTCGTCGAGCTGCAGGAGCGCGAGTTCGCCGCCGCCGAGCGCGGCTTCACCGCGGTGAAGCACCAGCGCGAAGTCGGCACCGGCTACTTCGACGCGGTGACGCAGACGATCCAGGCCGGCCAGAGCTCGACCACGGCGATGCGCGGCAGCACCGAGGAAGAGCAGTTCCACGGCGAGAAGGAGACCGTCGCGGCCTGAGCCGCGGCGAACGGCCCCGCGGGGAGCGGGGCCGGGTTCCGATCCACCAGTGCAAAAAAGAAGGCGCTGTTCGCGTTGATTGTTGATCGTCTCGAACGGTGAGCCGGGGTGGGAGCACGGTTTAGACACGGCCCGAGGATTTCGGGCGTGGAGAAGCCGGATGCGTGCTCGAGAACTGAAGCGTTGGTTGGCGGAGGCTG
>NZ_JAPZQK010000033.1 GCF_027530345.1 Silanimonas sp.
CTCGGCCAAGAACACCTCGCGCCGCGTGCGCTTGCGGCCTCCAAGATCCTCAGCATCACCAAACGAAAGCTGCATCGAACTCACCCTTGAAGCGATGACCGATTCTCGCCGAAAGTGGAGGAGTTGTTCAGACCTTCCCTAGTCTGGGACTCGCCGTTCGTTCGGAACCATCTGGAGGATCGTGCTCGCACTTCAGCGGGCATCTACAAGATTTCTCAGCCTGACATCGAGTCAGCCCTTATCCCGATCCCGCCACTTGTGGAGCAGACGGAGATTCTCAAGGCGAGTGCACAATTGGAAGACGAGATACGCGCTACCGAAGTCGGCCTAGCTGCCGCATTCACTCATTCAAGTGCCCAGCGCCAGAATGTCCTCCGTGCCGCGTTCCGCGGCGAACTAGTGCCGCAAGACCCGAACGACGAACCAGCGAGCGTGCTTCTGGATCGACTGCGGGCGGAGCGAGCAGTCGCCAAGCCGGTGAAGGCCGAGCGCAAGACGCGCAAGGCCAAGGGGGCCGCGTGACGTACTCGCGCCCCTGGAGGAGCTTCGAGGACCAGCTGGCGCTGCTGGAATCACGGGGCATGAACGTCGGTGATCGTGCCGCAGCACTGGCCTATCTCGAACGGGTCGGCTACTACCGGCTGAGTGCCTACTGGTACCCCTTCCGACGTTGGGAGCTTCAGCAAGACCAGCAGAACGGCGCCATCCGCTACACCCGAACCGACGATTTTCTGCCCGACACGCACTTCCGGGATGCCGTGGCGCTTTACCTGTTCGACAAGCAACTGCGGCAAATGACCACCGACGCCCTTGAGCGCGTTGAAGTGGCACTTCGGGTGGACATCGCTTACCTGCTTGGCAAGCGCAATACCTTCGCGCATCTGCAGGCATCTGAACTCCACCCCACGTTTGCCCTGAGAGCAGAGGGGGCGAAGGGCACCGCTCATGCGGCATGGCTGGACCGTTATTCCAAGCTAGTTGCGCAATCCAAGGAGGATTTCGTCAAGCACTATCACCAGACGCATGGCCCCGACCTGCCGATCTGGGTTGCCATCGAACTGCTGGATTTCGGTGCGCTATCGAAGTTGTTCGCGATGATGAAGGTCGGAGACCAGCAGGCGATCGCTCAGAAGTACGGGATTGCCGAATGGCAGGTGTTCCAGTCATGGCTGCGTTCACTGAGTTATCTGCGCAATCTCTGCGCACACCACAGCCGGCTGTGGAATCGCAATGTCGTGGCGCGACCGAAGCTGCCGTCCGCCAGTCATTCAGGCTGGTGGCAAGCCTTTGCTGGAAACGCCGACCTGCAGACCAAGCCTTTCCTACTGCTGGCGATCTGCCGCCATGTGGTTCAGCGGGTTTGTCCCAACACGCAGTGGCCTACTCGCCTGAAAGACCACCTGGCGTCATTCCCCGCGCTTCGCGCCAACACCAAGCGCAGCCTCGACGACATCGGTACCCCACCGGACTGGAAGGACTGGTGGTAGTCGCGAGCAAAAAAGAACCCCCGCGTGCATCTTTCGATGTAGAGGCGAGGGTCGTGTTGCCGCGAACTCTAAGCACGGGCATCCGGGGGGTCAAGCACGCCTGACTCCCGGTCCGCTTTGCCATTCAGGCGACGAGGGTCGGCGATGGCGGCGCTACTGGCTGACCGATTAAGACCAGAAGGCCTGAAATCCGAGCCGAATGTCTTTTGGAATGCCTTTAGGCAGGCAAGCCGACCAATACAATCAATGACTTGAGTAAAGGCATTCCCCCGCTGACAGCCGCATTGGTGCGCTTTTTTTCGTATTGGCCCGCCAACGCCTACCTCCTCGACTCTGGGCTGTTTATGGGCGTTGGAAAGTTCCGAAATCACCGGAGCTGTCGGCCAAACCACCGGATGAACCGCCCCGGCTTTTCCGGAGGCTGTTTTCGTTGAGTCACGCCGCTTTAGCGTAACCGCTGGTCTCGGCGTAGAACGCCGCCTCTGCTTCCGCCGGGGGAATGTAGCCGATCGGCCCCAGCAGTCGCTTTGTGTTGT
>NZ_JAPZQK010000067.1 GCF_027530345.1 Silanimonas sp.
TTCAGGCCGCCAAGCGCAAGGCGCGTGGGTACGGCCGATTCGAAACCATGCGCACCGTGCTGTTCCTGATCGCCGGGAAGCTCGACTTCCGAGGCATCAATCCCCATGCCGCATAACCCACTCGGATTTCAAAAGAGCCCAACATGATCATTACTGATTATGTCTTCGTTCGGGATGAGAGTGGCGGGCACGACATGCCAATTCGCCGCGAGGTAGAAGACACCGCCTGGCGCGATGGCCTCTCGTCGACGCGAGAAGTGCTGTCGGCTCAGCGCAAGAAGCTTGAGGACGCGATGCAAGGCCTGCACGCTTGCCTCTACCTCGACGAACTGCTCAAGTCATACCGAAAGGTGCTCGTAGGCCGTAAGCGCTCGTGATGCGAGCGTGGCCGATGTTCATTCAGCGATATCGCTGGTGGCAACCAGTTAAGCCAGACCAATCAGGGGAAAAGCGATGAACCAGAGAAACCGACCGCTGCTTCTACTGGCCTCCCTCATGATTCTTTCGGCTAGCAATACCGTCTTTGCGAAAGATGTCTTCTTGGCCTGTAAGGACAACAGAGGTTATGAGGAAAAAGAAATCATCATGGCCTTCAATGAATCCGAAGGCTGGATCAAGCGGTATTTTGAGGATACAAACGAGCTTGTGGATCTGATTGGCTGTTCGGACTATGGGGTCTCATGCTCCTTTAGTTCCGATGCGAACCAGATCCGATACGAGGCAACCGAGGGTGAGGGCAGCGGCTCTGGATTCGTGGGCACTAACAGTCTAGTGCTGTCGCGGAGAACGGGGCTCATTATCAACCACCATGATGGCGTGAATGCGTATGGCCGAAAAAACGAGACCGTCATGAACGCCACATGCCGTCCAACCAGGGTCTGTCAAACCAACTGTGTAACCGGGTTTCTCACAGGGCGGCCAGCGGCACGCGCTCGTCGCCGAACATCACCTGGAAGCTCTGTAGCGCTGGCTTCCAGTGGTGGATCATCTTCCAGTTCTTCGACGCTTCGCGGAT
>NZ_JAPZQK010000046.1 GCF_027530345.1 Silanimonas sp.
ACGATTCCAACTCCTGGGGCGTCTTGTAACCCGCCGTCAGTTCGTCCAGCATCGCTTTCGATAACGCCATGTCGCTGCTCCTCGCGGGGTCAACCGCAGTCTCGCTCAAAGGGCAGTTACACAGTTCAAATTACAGACTCAAATCCTTTCGGGCTAATCGGACCCGACAGATGCTCGACAAACACGGGCCTCTTGCCGCCGCTGAGCGGATGGTTCTGAAACCACGGCCATCGAAGGGGTTCGAGGTCCTTGAAGAAGCGGGACTCAAGACGTTGAGCTTCGAGGCGATCATCGACCGGTTCCCTGAAGAATTCTCAGCCGAAGCAGTAGCCGCGGCGAGGGCCCGTCTTGGAAAAGCTCCTGAGGCTCACTCCGCCCCAAACACGGGCAATCACGCCATTGCCCCAACCTCTCGAGATGTTCAAGCACGTCGTGCAAGCACCAAGCCCGTGCTCGATGGATACGCGCTGAGCCTTCTTAGCGGATTCTCGAATCCAAATGCGCCTTATCGAACGCAATGGCTCCCCCGCTACCGGGCGGCGACCGAATCCATATCCCAGTCCATGGCCAGTGCCGAGCCAAAGGAAGCCTTCGATCTTCTTTGGATGAAGCAAGAGAACGGCGTCAGCAATGCTGGAAAGGGCATGCTCAGCTTTGAGGAAGTGGAGCGGCTACGCGACGACTTGCTACAGGTTCTCGAAGAGATTTACAGCGACGGGAGCCCTTCTTGCTTTGTTTCGATCATCGAGCGCCTTGAAGGTTGGAAAGAAGAGGGGAAGCTGAAGAAAGTCCCTCGGCTTCTCGTAGCCCGTGCGTTTGCAGGAATTCATCCCGACAGCTTTCATACGACGGTTGACACCAGCAGCCACAACGAAGCGCTGGATTGGTTCACAGCTCACACCGGATTCGAGCAACCGGAATCCACCGACTGGGCGAGCCGTGCGAAAGCCCTGACCGAGCACCTCGATCAACTGGAGCTGATCCCCAAGGACATTCACTTACGCAACGTCTTTCCTTGGTTCGTTGTCGATCAATTGAGGGCAACGAAGCCGCTCGTGCCCAAGCCTCCCGGATTTCGCCCACGCCCGACGTCGACCTACGCAGATCTCCCGGCCGAGAGGCGAAAGATCCTGCTGCGCCACAATCAACTGCAGGAAAAGCTCTACAACTTACTGGCTGCCGAGCACGGGCACGAAAACGTCTGGACGGAACAACCAACCGGTACAGGTGGATACGCCGATGCGCTAGTCCGCACACCGCGCCACCGGTACTTCTTGTATGAAATCAAGATCGGCAAGACGGCCGCTGACGTTGTGCGCCAGGCAATGGGCCAGCTTCTGGAGTACGGGTTCCGATCAAATGGACTGGAACCTGAGCGGCTCTTTGTTGTCGGGGAGCCCGATCTTGATGGCGAAACGCTGAGATTTCTCGGGAGGCTGAAGACCGACTTCAACCTCGATATCCAGTACCTGCAGGTGACATTGCCCGGAGACTGATCGACGAGACCCCCGAGGGGCGAAACCAAGGCTGGCCACCCCGCCATGCGCCGAGCCCTGTCTCAACCAACGCGACTCCGACGGAACAGGCTTGTGGCGTCACCTGGGCCGCACGGCGGCAACAACGCGGCAGCATCAGCCGGAGGTGAGGCCATGAACAGGCATCAACAAGGCGATCCAGCTGCTGGGGCCTAGTCGCCCCGAAAAGATAAACAAATCCTGAATTAGTACGAAAGTAATTCCCTACTGCATTGCCATGTCTTGTCTAAGGTGATTTACTAGGCCCACTACAGAGCGATGTACTGGGCACAGCAATGCACAAGACTCAACACCTCAAGCAACGGATGGCGCAACGCGGGGTCACCCAGGCGATGGTCGACTTGGTGGTTCGTTATGGGGACTTGGAAGGCGATCGGATGGTCCTGAGCCGCAAGGCATCCGAGGAGCTGATGAGGGAACTGCGCACTCTGGCCAAGATCCTCGACAAGGGCGGGCTGGTCGTCGTCTCCAGCGGCGGCACCCAGATCACCACATACAACTATCAGGGCCGGAACCACTAATGATGCTCAACGAGCACGCCGGCCAAGTACTGGCCCAAGTCCAGGCCCCATTTCGCTCATCATCCCTGAGGACGCAGGAAGCAGCACTACTCGCCTTTCAGCTACTGACATGGGCCCACATGTCCGCTGCGGGCAGGCTCTCGGAAAACGACACCCTCGACGCAGCGCTCGCTGGCGCAGAGGGCGGGTTCTCAGAGGCGCTCGGGCGTCTGGCACTGAGCAACGACTCCATTGGCCATGCCTTTGCCGATGCGCAGCGGCTTTGCCAGTACGCCGACCACAGTGCCCTCGCTGCCGCCTCACTCGCGGCCAAGCGACTGACCGCAGGTGGCATCTTCGAAAGGTTCTCGGCGGCGGCTATTGCATCGAATCTGCTGCAGGCCCATTCCGATCGCCTCTCTGTTCCGGTAGAGCTTGCCCACCTCATGGCAAGGGTCGCCGCCTCGAGTGGTGCAAGCTCCGTTTACCTTCCCTGGGAAGGTGGAGGACAGTTTCTCGCGGCCCTGATCGACTCAGAAGCCAGCGCCTATGTCGAAACACCACACGTTTCGTCAGTTCCCGCTCTTCTGAGCCAATTCCGCAGTGCGGAAACCAAGCTCGTCACGTCGAATCCGCTGTCATCGCCCAACGCGATCAAGGCGGGGCACCTTGAACGTTTCGACGCCACGCTCTCGTTCCCGCCGATGGGCCTTCCGATGCCGAACGACGATCTCGTTCTGCAAGATATCTACGGCCGGTTCCCCGTGAAAAAGGCGACTGCGACCGGCCTTATGATCCAGCACATCATCGCGCAAACCTCCGGCATCGCCGCCGTCGTTGTTCCAAACGGATTTATCTTCGGTCCGGGTAAGGACCGAGATGTTCGGGAACACCTCCTCTCCAAAGGTCTCGTGAAGGCGGTCATCGCACTTCCTTCAGGCATTCACCAGGCAACCAACATCGCGACCAGTCTCTTGGTCTTGGACACTCGGACCATCCACCGGGCGGTTGGGTTCGTAGATGCAACGAAAGCCAGCTTCCGCGACACAAGCGTGAAGGGGCGAACTACGCTCGGACGCGTTGAAGACATTGTCCGGTTTTGCTCGTCACTGGCGGGTACGCTTCTCGCAGAAAGCACGCCCGCAGTTAGCGAGGGATGGGCGACCGTGGTGCCTGTTGAGGCCATTCTCGAGAACGATGCCTCGCTTCAGGTCGATCGCTATGTGATCGCCGACGAGCAGCGCGAACTTCGCGCCCGGCTAGACGCTATCCCCACCGTAGATCTGGACAGCGTCGTCCAAGTGATCAATCCGATCCCCAATAAGGATCGCGGCGCCGACAACGACAACGCCGTCGATGTCCTCGAGGTAGGAGCTGCTGATCTTCCGGCGACGGGCTACATCTCTCATCCAGAGAAGCAGCTCAGGATCCAACTCTCTCCGCGACGATCTGGAGGGCACGACGATCCATACCTCCGGCCCTTCGACATCCTAATCGTCACAAAGGGCAGCGTTGGCAAGGTCGGAGTCGTGCCCCATGACGTCCCGCCCCCGGGTCCCGGCGGCTGGGTGGCTGGCCAATCGGCCGTCGTGCTTCGAAGCCGCACACCATCAGTGGACTCCCGCGCCCTAGGTTTGTGGCTCCGATCGCCCATGGGACAAATCCTGCTCTCGAGCATCGTCTCGGGCGCAACGATTCCAATGATTTCCTTGCAAGCGCTGAGGCAGGTCCGAATCCCGCTCCCCGCGCTTGAGGCACAAAGGAAAGCCGCCGAAGTATTGGACAACGAAGCCGAGATTCAGCGACAGATCGAATCGCTTCGTGCGAAGCAATTTGACTTGGCAACTCAGCTCTGGAACGAGCTTTTCAATTAACGGAATGAACGAAAAAGCCATGAAGCCGAAGCTCGACCAAAGCCAGATCAAGTGGATTTCTGACTTCATCTGGAACATCGCTGACGACCGGCTGCGCGATGTCTACGTGCGCGGCAAGTACCGCGACGTCATCCTGCCTTTCACCGTGCTGCGGCGGCTCGATGCCGTGCTCGAAGCCACCAAGGATGCGGTGCTGGAGCGCAAGAGGTTCCTCGACACCCACAAGGTGGCCGAGCAGGACGGCGCGTTGCGTATGGCGGCGGGTCAGGCCTTCTACAACGTCTCCGAATTCACGCTGGCCAAGCTGAAGGCCAGCGCGGCAGGGCAGCGCCTTCGCGATGACTTCATCGCGTATCTGGACGGCTTCTCGCCCAACGTGCAGGAGATCCTCACCAAGTTCAATTTCCGCAACCAGGTCCAGAAGCTGGTGGATTCCCACGTCCTGGGCTACCTGATCGACGACTTCCTCGACCCAGAGGTCAATCTCGCGCCGCTGCCCGTGAAGGATTCTGACGGCCGCATCAAGCTGCCCGCGCTGGACAACCACGGTATGGGCACGGTGTTCGAGGAGCTGATCCGCCGCTTCAACGAAGACAACAACGAAGAGGCAGGCGAACACTTCACCCCGCGCGACGTGGTGCAGCTCATGGCCAAGTTGCTGTTCCTGCCGGTGGCCGACCGGATCGAGTCCAGCACCTATTCGCTCTACGACGGCTCCTGCGGTACCGGCGGCATGCTCACCGTGGCCGAGGAAGCCTTGCACGAACTGGCAGAGGAACACGGCAAGGAAGTGTCCATCCACCTGTTCGGGCAGGAGATCAGCGACGAAACCTACGCCATCTGCAAGGCCGACCTGCTCTTGAAGGGCGAAGGGGCAGAGGCCGAGAACATCGTCGGCGGCGCGGACAGGTCCACCCTGTCCGCCGACCAGTTCCGCAGCCGCCAGTTCGATTTCATGATCTCCAACCCGCCCTACGGCAAGAGTTGGAAGACCGATCTGGATCGCATGGGTGGAAAGAAGGAATTCAACGACCCGCGCTTCATCGTCAGCCACGGGGGAAACAACGAGTTCAAGCTCATCACGCGCTCCAGCGACGGGCAGCTCATGTTCCTGGTGAACAAGCTGCAAAAGATGAAGCACAACACATCGCTGGGCAGCCGCATCGCGCTGGTGCATAACGGCTCGGCGCTGTTCACCGGCGACGCAGGCCAGGGCGAGAGCAACATCCGCCGCTGGGTGCTGGAGAACGACTGGCTCGAAGCCATCATCGCCCTTCCGCTCAACATCTTCTACAACACCGGCATCGCCACCTACATCTGGGTGCTGGCCAACAAGAAGACCGACGCGCGCCGTGGCAAAGTACAGTTGATCGACGCATCCCAGTGGTTCCAGCCGCTGCGCCGCAACCTCGGCAAGAAGAACTGCGAACTGGCTGACGCCGACATTGCCGGCATCCTCGACCTGTATCTGGGCGAGGCGCGGGAAACCGACAAGTCCAGATGGTTCGAGACCCAGGACTTCGGCTACTGGAAGATCACCGTCGAGCGCCCGCTGCGCCTGAAAAGCCAGCTCTCCGACGAACGCATCGAGCCCCTGCGGTTTGCCACCGGCGACGAGGCGCTTCGCGCCGAGATCTACGCCACCCACGGTGAGTCGCTCTACAGCGAGTTTGCCAAGCGCAAGCCAGCCATCGAGGCGTGGCTCAAGGGCGAGGACGAGAACGAAGACGACGACAGCGAAGACAGCGACAACAGTGATGACGGCGAAGCGACCACCACCCGCAAGGCCGTGCCCGCCAAGCGCCGCAAGAAGCTGCTCGATGGTTCGACTTGGCAGCGCGACAAGGGGCTGATGGAGGTGGCGAAGCGGGCGCAGCGGGCACTGGGCAGCTCCGTGTTTGACGACCACAATGAGTTCCGCACCCGCTTCGATGCTGCCCTGAAGGCGCAGGGCGACAGGCTCGGCGCGCCGGAGAAGAAGGCCATCTACAAGGCGGTGAGCTGGCGCGACGAAACCGCGCCGCCGGTCGTCGCCAAGCGCAGCAAGCTCAAGGCAGGGGAACACTTCGAGCCCGGCTTCGATGGCGCGCACCTGGAAACCGTGGGCAAGGATCGCTTCATGGTCGAGTACGAGCCCGACAGCGAGCTGCGCGATACCGAGCAGGTACCGTTGAAGAAGCCGGGCGGCATCGACGCTTTCTTCGCCCGCGAGGTGCTCCCGCATGCACCGGACGCCTGGATCGCCACGGACAAGACCCAGATCGGCTACGAGATTTCTTTCGCCCGCTTCTTCTATAGGCCCGCGCCGCTGCGCACGCTGGCGGAAATCCGCGCCGACATCATCGCGCTGGAGCAGCAGAGCGAGGGTTTGCTGCACAAGATCGTGGGAGGCGCGTAATGACGGTGGCGAGCGCTTACCCGAGTTACCGGCAGCCGAAGATGCGCTGGTTGCCCGCTGTTCCGGAGCACTGGAACGAGCAACGCGCCAAAACCTTCTTCCGCGAGGTGGATGAGCGCTCGAAGACCGGACAGGAGGAACTGCTGTCGGTGTCTCACCTCACCGGCGTTACTCCGCGCAGCCAGAAGAAGGTCACGATGTTCAAGGCTGCGAGCTACGTTGGTTCCAAGCTGTGCCGCCCCGGTGACATTGTTATCAACACGCTGTGGGCGTGGATGGCAGCGCTTGGCGCGAGCAGGCACGTGGGTATCGTGAGTCCCGCCTATGGCGTGTACCGCCCACACCACGCCGACAGCTTCAACCCGGCGTATCTCGATTACCTGTTGCGAACCCGCGCCTATGTGGCCGAATACATCGGGCGCTCGACCGGCATCCGCGCTTCGCGCCTGCGCCTCTATCCGAACCAGTTCCTCGACATTTCGCTAGTCCAACCGCCGCGCCCTGAGCAAGACCAGATCGTCGCTTACCTGCGCGCGCAGGACGCGCACATCGCCCGCTTCATCAAGGCCAAACGGGACCTGATCAAGCTGCTGACCGAGCAGAAGCTGCGCATCATCGACCACGCCATCACGCGCGGCCTTGACGCATCGGTGGCGTTGAAGCCATCCGGCATCGAATGGCTGGGCGAGATGCCGGAGCATTGGAAAGCTCTCAAGCTCAAGTTCGCTGCGAAGCGAATCGTTGGAGGCTCGACGCCGAAAAGCGACGAATCGTCCTATTGGGATGGCGGCATCGTCTGGGTGACGCCACGCGACATCAGCAAAACCGATTCCTTGCACACGTCGCTACGAACCATCTCGGCCGCTGGCTTGCAGTCCTGTGCATCCACGCTTGTACCCCCCGGAAGCATCGTCATCGCCTCACGCGCGCCGGTTGGCAACGTTGCCATTGCGCGAGTTGAGCTTTGCACAAATCAGGGTTGCAAGGCCGTCGTACCAGCACCGGATATCGCTATCAGCGATTACCTTTTCCTTTTGTTGCTTCGCATGAAGGAACGGCTTCAGGTTCTCGCAAACGGCACGACGTTTTCGGAGATCGGCACGTGGGTGCTTGCCAACGAGTCCATTCCAGTTCCGCCGGTCGAAGAGCAGCAATCCATCTGCCGCTGGATTTCCAATGAGTGCCAGCCGCTGGACGATGCCATCGCCCGCACGGAAGACGAGATCAAGCTGATCCGCGAATACCGCGACCGCCTGATTGCCGATGTGGTCACCGGCCAAGTGGACGTGCGGGGCTGGCAGCCCGGCCTGGAGGACGTGGTGGACGACGCGGCGCTGGCCGCGCTGGGCGATGACCCAGATGACGTGACCGAAGAGGAGGATGGCGATGGCGAAGACTGACACCAGCGAACGCTGGTTCGAGGCGCGCGTGGTGCGTGGCCTGACCGGCGTGCCGCAGCCTGAGTACACCCACGCGCTAGCTCCCACGGACTTCGCTGCCACCCACAACGGCTACGTGCAGGGCAAGCCCACCGACTACAACCGCGATGTCGCGCTGGATGTGGCGCAGTTGCTGGCCTTTTTGCAGGCCACCCAGCCAAAGGCGGTGGAGACACTGGAGCTGGCGGGGGATGGCATCAAGCGCACCCAGTTCCTTCACCGCCTGCAAGGCGAGATCACCAAGCGCGGCGTGGTGGACGTGCTGCGCAAGGGCGTGAGCCACGGGCCGGTACACGTCGATCTCTACAAGCTGCTGCCGACACCGGGCAATGCCGCCGCAGCCGATGCCTTCGGAAAGAACATCTTCAGCGTCACGCGGCAGGTGCGTTACAGCAACGAATCCGGCAATGAACTGGACCTGGTGATCTTCATCAACGGCCTGCCAGTGCTGACCTTCGAGTTGAAGAACTCGTTGACCAAACAGACCCTGGCCGACGCCATCGTCCAATACCAGACCACGCGCAGCCCGCAGGAGCTGCTGTTTCAGCCGTGTCGTTGCATTGCGCACGTCGCGGTCGACGACGCCGGTGCAGCGTTCTGTACCGAGCTCAAAGGCAAGGAGTCGTGGTTCCTGCCGTTCAACCAGGGCTGGAACAGCGGTGCGGGCAATCCGCCCAACCCGGATGGCCTGAAGACCGACTACGTGTGGAAGCAAGTGCTGACCCGCGAATCGCTGGCCAACATCATTGAAAGCTACGCGCAGGTCGTGGAAGAGGAGGAGGAGGACGCTGGCGGCAAGAAACGCAAGAAGCGCAAGCAGATCTTTCCGCGCTTTCATCAGTTGCGGACGGTGCGCGCCCTGCTGCGCCGCGCTCACGTCGACGGGGTGGGTCAGCGCTATCTTGTTCAGCATTCGGCAGGAAGCGGCAAGAGCAACACGATTGCCTGGCTGGCTCACCAATTGGTGGAGTTGCGCCGCAAGGACGACCCACTCACGGCTCAGTTCGATTCCATCATTGTCATCACCGACCGGCGCGCACTGGACACACAGATCGCCCGAACCATCAAGGGTTATGACCACGTGGCGTCGATCTTCGGTCACTCCGACAACGCGCAGGAGCTGCGCGATTACCTTCGCCGGGGCAAGAAGATCATCGTCACCACGGTACAGAAGTTCCCTTTCATCCTCGATGAACTGGGCGACCTTTCCAGCAAGAGCTTCGCCTTGCTGATCGACGAGGCGCATTCCAGCCAAGGCGGCAAGACCACGGCACGGATGCACGAAGCCCTTGGCGGAAAGGCGGAAGAAGAGGAGTTCGAGGAGGACAGCACGCAGGATGCAGTCAATGCCGAGATCGAGAAGCGCATCGCCTCACGCAAGCTGCTGGCCAACGCCAGCTACTTTGCGTTCACCGCTACGCCAAAGAACAAGACGCTGGAGTTGTTTGGCGAGAAAACCCTCGTGGGCGACAAGGTTCATTTCCGCTCGCCCGAAGAGCTGACTTACACCACCAAGCAGGCCATCGAGGAGAAGTTCATCCTCAACGTAGTGGAGAACTACACCCCCTACGACAGCTTCTACCAAGTGGCCAAGACGGTGGCGGATGATCCAGAATTCGACAAGGTAAAAGCGCTGAAGAAGATTCGCCACTACGTCGAATCGAACGACAAGGCCATCCGTCGCAAGGCCGAGATCATGGTCGATCACTTCATCGCGCAGGTGGCTGGCAAGCAGAAGGTCGGCGGCAAGGCGCGGGCGATGATCGTATGCAACTGCATCTCGCGGGCCATCGACTACTGGCGCGAGGTTTCTGAATACCTCACCCAGATCAAGAGCCCATACAAGGCCATCGTGGCGTACTCCGGCGACTTCGAGATTGGCGGGCAGAAGAAGACCGAGGCCGATCTCAACGGGCTTCCTAGCAAGGACATTCCGGCCAAGCTCAAGCAAGATCCGTATCGATTCCTGATCGTTGCCAACAAGTTCGTTACCGGCTTCGACGAACCCTTGCTGCACACGATGTACGAGGACAAGCCGCTGGCGGGCGTACTCGCGGTGCAGACCTTGTCACGCTTGAATCGGGCGCATCCAAAAAAGCACGACACCTTTGTGCTCGACTTCGCCGACAACGCCGAGGCAGTGAAGGCTGCGTTCCAGGATTACTACCGTGCGACCATCCAGACGGGCGAAACCGACGCCAACAAACTGCACGACCTGAAGGCCGAGATCGACGGGCAGCAGGTTTACAGCTGGCAACAGGTTGAAGACTTGGTGGCGCTGTACTTGAGCGGCGCAGACCGCGACAAGCTCGACCCGATCCTCGATGCATGCGTGATTGAGTACGCAGACAATCTCGGCGAAGACGATCAGGTCAAGTTCAAGGGTAAGGCAAAGGCCTTCGTCCGCAGCTACGGTTTCCTCGCGGCGATCCTGAGTTACGGCCATCCAACGTGGGAGAAGCTGTCGATCTTCCTGAACTTTCTGATTCCCAAGCTACCCGCGCCCAAGGAGGAAGACCTCTCCAAGGGAGTGCTGGAGACCATTGACATGGACAGCTACCGTGTGGAGGCAAAGGCTGCGCTGAAGATGGCGATGGACGACACCGATGCGACGGTCGAACCGGTGCCGACGGCGAGCGGATCGGGAAAGGGCGAAGCCGACATCGACAAGCTGTCTGCGATCATCAAGACCTTCAACGATCTCTTCGGCAACATCGAGTGGAAGGACGAGGACAAGATCCGCAAGGTCATCGCCGAGGAGATCCCAGCGCGCGTCGCTCAGGACAAGGCTTACCAAAACGCTCAAGCGAACTCCGACAAGCAGAACGCCAAGCTGGAGCATGACAAGGCTCTCAACCGCGTGGTGCTGGAGTTGCTGTCGGACCACACCGAGCTCTTCAAGCAGTTCAGCGATAACCCCAACTTCAAGCGCTGGCTGACCGATATGGTTTTTGACGCGACCTATCAGGTGCCGCCGTCTCAGCAAGACAGCCCAAGCACCCGGCCGTCGCTTTGAATTCTTGAGGCCGCACCGGGAACGACACCGGGCCACCACGATTACTCGGCAAAAGGAATGGTTGGCCCGCCCAGGTTCTGTCCCAGGCCTAGGAGTCGGTGTCTGTCGAACTTCTGCTCGGCGGCCGAAGCGTGCGTCCAGCGATCAGACTGATCGCGACCTTCGGATTCGGGCACCAATCCGATCCCGATACCATGCACCGATAATCGACGTAGCGATCGCAAACCCGTAGGGCAGCAGGCCGCCGTCAGCGGGAATGACAAGGACGAGTGCAAGCACGGCTGGGCCAAGGAGGATCAGGAAGGTCCCAAAACGCTGCTTTTGGAGAAGGTCGCGATGAATACGGTCGACCTGGCGCTGCCGCCGTTCTTTAGCGATCAAACGGCGGATCGCACGATCGCTGACGGCGCGGAGTTCGGCGAGCAGTTTCTCTGGAGCGGAGCCCACGTCAGGCAGCCCTCGGCAGAACAGCCTTCAAGGCGCTTACGAAGTCGGCCTTACCGCCCGTTGCAACCAGAAGGAAGGCAATGCGCATGTAGCCATCCTTGATGTCCTTGCTGGCAAGTTCTGGATACTCCCGCGCCCAGTCTTCGATGATCCGGGCACATTCAAGAACTTGGTCAAATCCCGACTGAGTACTGGGAGGCACCATCGCAGCGCGCCCGGTCATCATCCAAAGGACATCCGCCCCAAGCTCGTCCAATCGGACAACCACAGAAACCTGGGGCTCGGTGCGGCCCGCCTCGTAGTTGCGATAGGTCGCAGGCGGGAGACCCAGTGCGGCCGCCAACTCCAACTGGGACATGCCCAAGCGCACGCGCTCTGAACGCAACCGCGAGGCGAAGGAGTCGGGCAAGGCGCTTGACATGGCGACAATTATATTCAATTTTAGGCATCGCGTGGGGCCCATCACCCCGGAGGGCAGTGCGATGAGCCGAAACGAGCTCCGAGAGTCCTTCCGCTCTCGCGGGGAGTCCATTCGAGACTGGGCCGCTCGACACAACTTCGAACCAGGGCTTGTCTACGCCGTCATCTCTGGGCGAATCCGCGGCGATCGGGGCAAAGCGCACTACGTTGCCGTTGCCCTCGGACTGAAGCCGCCGGCCACCCCCGCCCCCCATCGAGATCAGGAATCCGATCTGGAGGCACCAATGACCTAGGCCCAAGACATCCATTGGGCGAAAAAAAGCCCTGCTGGCTAGAGCAGGGCTTTTGGGTGCGGCCTTCACGCGGACACGCTTGGCCGATATCAGTCTCGCCCCCCTTTTTTCCACTGTCAACTCGCTCCTTCGGGAGCGAGCGGGCGGCGTTTATTCCGGGACTGGCGAGAACATGAACGAAGCCGGCTTACGTGAACACCTCAACCGCCTTGGCCTGCCCGAGAACGGTGTCACCTACGTGGTCAATGCAGCACTCAGTGGGCCTGCGCGGACGGTGTTCCACTCAAATGCGAAAGCATTCTCGGGGCAACTGCCGAGCGACATACCAACTGTACTGAAAGACTTGCCTTCGTCTTATCGAGTCCAGTTCTCGGCCTTCAGCACCGAGTTTGCATTCTTTTCGCTTGAGAGCTGGAAAGGCGACGCACTACTGATTCTCGATCAGCCCAGCGCTGTCCCCCTGACCATCATTAACGCACGGGGAAAGACTCAACGAATCACCTACACAGCCGACTATCTGCTCGTTCGTGACTCGATCGTTGAAGTTGTGGAGTGCAAGACGGTTGAGGAACTTCGAAAGCTTTGCTCTAAGAAGAGTGGCCAGTGGGTCGAGACAGAATCAGGATTCACCAATCCCCCGGCAGAAGCCTTTTTCCGATCCCTTGGCATTGCGTATCGGATTGTTACCGACATCGATCTCCCATCGCTGCTCGTTCAAAACTGCATTCTTCTACGAAGCTCCTCGAGAAATGCAGAGCCCACGGACGAGAAGAGATTGATCCAGATAACGTCATACGTGGCGAACTCTGCACCTTGCAGCATCGATCAAGTCCGACGGCACTTCGACCTCGATAGTGCTGCTCCAATCCTGCAGTGCATAGATCGCAGGATGATTTGGGCGGACTTGAGGTCTGTACGCCTTGCGAACAGCGCATCAAGAATTTTCTGCAGCGCAGAGGCGCAAGCTATTCAAATCGGCCAGGCGATCAGAGCGCTAGACGAAGCGGCCGTTTCTGGCGAAGTGCTCCCCTACTCTGAGCTGTGCCATCCAAAGCATTTCGCAGAGATGGCCCTGCGACTGGCATTCGTCAACGGCGAGGTACCGGAATCTTCCGAACCAGCGCCGACAGATCGGACCATCAGGAATTGGAAGGCGGCGTACGCCGAAAAAGGCATCCATGGGCTCATGCCTAAGTGGCATCTCAGCGGGACGCGAGGCCCTCGGATCATTGAATGGCAGTCCGAAGTCATCGATAAGGCAATTGAAAAAGGCCTATCAGGCACCAAATCCCCGACCTGCGTTTCAATCTACGAGGGGAGCTACAAGTCCGAGCTTGAGAAGGAAGCATCCACGCGCGGCGAACCTGCTAGGCCAGTATCGAGATCGCACTTCGCCGCCCTGTGGAGATCGCGACAAAGAGACGTTCGGCTCGCGAGGACGCGCGGCGGCAATCGCCTCGCGAACTCTGTCGCGCCGTACACACCAGTCCCCAAGCGAAGAGAGAAGGCAAGCTTTCCCTTTGCCCTCGCGCATGTCGATCACTGCGTACTTCCCATCAAGATGAAGGGGCGGGGAAAGGATACCGCCAGGATCAAGAGGGCAATCCTCACCCTAATCATTGACGCCTATTCGGACGAGCCCTTGGCTTGGAGCGTGTCGTTCAATCCCGCTTCGAGCAGAGCGACCTTGCTCTGCCTTCGGCAGTGCGCGAGGCGCTACTGTCGAGTACCTGCGCTCCTCTTGACGGACGGGGGGGCTGACTTCAAAGGAAACGTCTTCGCCGAATCACTGGCTGGTCTCGGCGTGGGATGGATCAAGCGCCCCTCAGCCTCTGGCCGAGCCGGGCAACCGGTCGAGCGCCCTTTCAACACCGTATCGATGTCTGCATGCCGTGGATTCACGGGATACGTAGAGAAGATTCTCAACCGACGCGGCATCGATCGGAAGTTCGATCCAGTCAATCAGCCCGGACGGTGCATGTCGGACCTCCGCGCAACGCTCTCAGACCTACTCGACCATGTACTTCCGGAGTCACCAGGGACACATGGAGAAGCGTCACCAAGGAAGATGCGCGAGACCTTTGAAGCGACGTATGGGAAGCAAGGAGTTGCAGTTGACCCCAAGAGCATGAAGTTCGCGATCCTCACATCAGTTCCGCTCGATATCGACTCGGAGACAACAGACCAAGGGGCTATTCGCTTCAACAAGCGGCGCTACTTCTCCGGCGAGCTTACTTCCTACAAGCACTCAACCACCTTGCTTGAACCTCGTATCGACTCCGAGGACGACTCGATCATCTACTTCGCGATCAATGGCGCATGGCATTGCGCGCACAGCAGCGATCGAATTTCTCGCACGGGAATTGACCTTCAATTGCTGATCGACGATTGGTCCATCACCACAGATGGCGAGGATACGAGAAACATCGCGAAAGCAATGGCTAGTCGCCAGGCGAAGAGAACGGCAATCGAAGAAGAGGAAGCAAAGAAGCCGAAGCCGGCATTGCCAAACCCCACTTCACAGGAACCCGATGAAGAACCTGAGATCGATTTGCCAAACGAGGAGGCCGGCGAACCCTTCAAGAGCGTCTCGGAACTCCTGAATGGAGATATCTGGTGACCCTCACGCCATTCGCCGAGTATCTGCTGTCCCAGAGACCCAACCTTACCGACGAGATTGTCCACCCGCGATTCCAGTTGGCCACCAAAGAAGCCATGCGCTACGCCTCGTTGGCGAGTGGTGGGACGATCCTGCTCATCACTGGTGCGTCTGGATCTGGAAAGTCAACCCTGTTGAGGGTCATGACACGATTCTTTACCGAGAAGGTGTTCAAGGACGTTGATGACACTCAACTTCCCCTCATCGGCATGACAGCGGGGACATCAAATGACGGCAAAGTCCGAATGAAGTATGTGCTCAACGCTCTCCTTTCCGACCTTGGACACCCCTCCTTTGACCAAAGAAAAATTGAGATCGCCGGTGGATATCGACCGATAACTCGCACCGACGAATCATCGCAGCTTTCAATGGTTCGGCACGGGCTTAACGTCAACAAGACCCGCATCTTGCTCATCGACGAAGCCCAATTCCTTACAGAGAATCGAAACCCGGACCTGAGAGGCGGAATTCTTGAGTCGATGAAAAGCCTCGTCACTTCATCAACAGACCTAGTTCTGTGTGGCGGATTCAGTCTTCTAGTCGAGCTTGATTCACTTAAGGCGCATCTCGCATCCCGCGTCATCACTATCGTTGTTGATCGATATCGGGAGACAGACAGTGATCTTGTCGCGTGGCGCAAGATCGTCGCCGCCATCTCAAAGTCTCCGAAGATCAGGCTCAGGGATCCGGACGTCCTCATAAGGAATTCCGAACAGCTCTTGGTCGAAACTCTCGGCGTGATTGGTGTTCTAGAGCGTCGCGTTTTGCAAATGGCGATGTCAGGTCCACTTGTTACTCAGAATTCGATCACCGCCACGCGACCGAGCAAGAAGAAGATCGCGATCATGCAAGCAGATATTCATCTTGGCGAAAGTCATCTTGCGGATGTGTACATATCGACGAGGCCCAAAGGCGCAGATTCGGCCGCCCCGGCGGATGGCGAGCGGCCCAAGCGAGGAGGACAAGAACGAGAGGTCAAGAAACCTCGAAAGACTAGACATCCGCCATTCCACAGAAACGCAACGCGATCCGTTCCGAAGGTCAATGCTTGATGGATCGCTTTCTATTCCCGCTGCTTCCTGAGGGGCGAATGACTGAACACATTGAGTCATTCGCCTCGTACTTCGGCCGACTCGCCCATGTTCATGGCCTTAGCCGAGCACAGCTCACCAGGACCGTCGCGGCATGGACGAGTCTGTAACGTCAACTGTGTAACTGCCCTTTGAGCGAGACTGCGGGTGACCCCGCGAGGAGCAGCGACATGGCGTTATCGAAAGCGATGCTGGACGAGCTGACGGCGGGATACAAGACGCCGCAGGAGCTGGAGGGTC
>NZ_JAPZQK010000023.1 GCF_027530345.1 Silanimonas sp.
TCGAGGTTGAAGGCGTAGAAGAGAGGCGCTTGTCCGGCGTCCTGACGTCCCATCATCGCTGCGGATTCCGCTGGATCGATGGGAGGTCAGTGAAGCAGCTTCAACAGTCCGCTTCAACCGAGTTTTTCAACGGAATAGGCCGATCTGAGCCAGTCGGTTGGCTAGCGAGGCTGGTCAATCAAGGTGGCGGGCTGGTCTGGTTCGCTGGCGGGCATGGGCAAGTGGCTGGCGGTTTTCACTGGGCGCGGCGGATCGCCATGGTCACGGCATCGGAGCCGCCGCACAGCCCGATTCGTCCCGGGGCGGCGTAGCGGGAAAGGAATTCGGCATTGCCGAGGCCGTCTAGACGGATGACGTGGGGGGCGCTGTCGTGCATGGGGCGCCAGCTTAGCCGCGGGGGGCATCGACCGCAGCCGCGTCCTCGAGGTGGTGGAGCAACAGGGCGGCGAGGCTCGCGAGGTCCTGTGCGTTGTGCTCGCCGACACGCCGCAGCAGGGCGGCGCTGCCGCCGCGCAAGTACGCCAGCCAGGCCGCAGGCGCTTCGCTGCCGGGCAGGTCGTCTTCGCGGAGCACGCCCAGCCAGTGCCGTTCCACCGTGGCGAGGCGGCAGTCGGGCAGGGCGTGCCGTAGCCGGCGGCGCGTGGGGTGCAGCAAGTCGAGGTGAGGAAAGCGCGAGAGCGGGTCGGGGATGCGCGACAGACGCAATCGCGTGCCCAACAGCGGGCGGTCGTAACTCTTGCCGTTGTAGCTGACGAGCACAGCGTCGTCGCCAAGCGCATCGATCACGGCCCGAAGCATCGCAGCCTCGGCGGCCATCGTGGCCGTGGTGAACTGCGTGATCGCGAGTCCCGCAGGGGTGAAGCGTGCGATGCCGACCATGAAGGCGCGCGTGCCGGTGCCTCCAGCGAGGCCGGTGGTTTCGGTATCGAAGAACGCCAAGCGCGATGCTTCCACAGATTCGGGCAACGGTACGGTGCCCCGCCGACGCGTTGCTGGCGACGCCACGGCGAGATCGCCGAGTTCGATCACCGTCGGTGCCAGCGGCCGCGCGCGCAGCGTGACGTGCCGCCACAGGCCGGGCGCGATCTCGTCGCCCGGGAGCGTGCGATCGACGGGCAGGGCGGTGAGCGGCGTGGCCGCTGCGAGCTTGCGCGGCCCGCGTTCTCGCAGGCGGCGCAGCGCGTCGAAGACGTCCTGCCATTCGTCGGTGCGTGGTGATGTGGGCGCAGCGGGAACTTGCCGCTGCTGCCTCAACCAATCGAGCGCCGCGCTCATGCGGCCTCGAATAGCGTCAACAAGCGCTGGGCCGCGCGTTTGGGTGTTTCCGCCTCGTCCTTCACCGGGGCGGCGACGGGCCCGACGCAGGCCGGGCAACCGCGCGTACACGGGCAGGCCGCCACGAGGCCGCGGGCGCGCTTCACCAATTCCGTGCGGCGTTCGTAAAGCGGCTGCGACAGGCCGATGCCACCCGGATAGGCGTCGTAGAGGTAGAGCGCTGGATGGAAGCGGCCGTCGGGATGCGCATCATCAACGCACTTCTGCAGGTCGCGCCCCTCGGCCATGACGGCCAGTTGCGCCACGCAGTGCAGGGCGCTGCCCGCACCGTGGAAGGCGGCGAGGGCCTGCTCGCGCGTGGGCCATGCGGCTTCGAGGACGCCCGGCGGCAACTGCCACCAGGTCGCGGTGGTCTGCAGTTCCTGGTCCGGCAACTGCACCGGGCCATAGCCGATGTTCTCGTGCGTGTGGAAGCGGATCTTCTTGTAGCCGGACACGCGGCGCACCACGTGGACCTCGCCCGTCTCGCACTGGCCGGCGCCCAGCGGGGAGGCGTCGAAGCGGTCCAGCACCTTGAGCTTGGTGTGGTCGATGGCGTCGGTGTAGTAGTCGACGAAGGTGCGCCGCACATAGGCCTTGCGACCGGGCCAGTCGAGGCGCTCCACCTGGTAGGGCACCGACTGCACCATGTGGATTGCGCCTTCGTACAAGGTGAGCGCCGCGGCGGTGTAGTCGACCTCGGCGATGATCGTCTGGCGGCCGTCCGTGCGGTCAACGACGACGAAGTTGCCGTCGGCGACCGCGCGCAGGTTCACCGCATTGGCCGGGTAGCTGTCGGCGATCCACTCCCAGCGTTCGCCCTCACGGTGCACCACGGCGTCCTCGGCAAGCAGGTCGAGGAAGCCATCGACCTCCACGGGCCCGAAACGCTCGCCAGCGCTGAAGGGCAATTCGAAGGCCGCGCAGCGCACGTGGTCGAGTAGCACCAAGGGCTGGTCGGCGTGAAGGCGCGCGTGCTCGGGGTTGGCGCCGAAGAAGTACTCCGGATGCTGCACGACGTACTGGTCGATCGCCTCGCTGCTGGCCACCAGCACGCCGACCGAGGCCTGCTGGCGGCGCCCGGCGCGACCGAAACGCTGCCACGTCGCCGCCACCGAGCCGGGCCAGCCGTTCAACACCACCACGTCGAGCGCGCCGATGTCGACGCCGAGCTCCAGCGCCGAGGTGCTGACGATGCCGTCGACCTTCCCGGCGCGCATCGCCACTTCGGTCTCGCGACGCTCGTTCGGCAGGTAGCCGCCTCGGTAGGCGCGGATGCGGGCCGGGCCGCGTGGCTCGCGGTCGAAGACCTCCTTGAGGTACTTGGTGATGACTTCGACCTGGGTGCGCGAGCCGCAAAAGACCAGCGTCTTCAGCGCGGCGCGGATGGCGATGCGGGCGATGCGCACCGACTGCGAGCGCGCGGAGGCGCGCAGGCCGAGGTCCGGGTTCACGACGGGCGGGTTCCAGAGCAGCAGGAACTTCTCGCCGCTGGGTGCGCCGCTGCGGGTGATGGCGTGCACTGGGGCTTCGATGAGGGCCTCGGCGTGCTCCACGGCGTTGCCGATCGTCGCCGAGCACAGGATGAACTGCGGATCGCTGCCGTAGAACGCGCACAACCGCTTCAGCCGGCGGATCACGTTGGCGACATTGCTGCCGAAGACGCCGCGGTAGCCATGGATCTCGTCGATGACGACGTAGCGCAGGTTCTCGAACAGCGCGGCCCACTTGGTGTGGTGCGGCAGGATGCCCTGGTGGAGCATGTCGGGGTTGGTCACCACCACGTCGCCGCCGGCGCGGATGGCCTGCCGCGCATCGCCGGGGGTGTCGCCGTCGAAGGTGGCGGCGCGGACACCGAGCTGCCCGGCCGTCGAGAGTTCGATCAGCTCCGCCACCTGGTCCTGCGCCAAGGCTTTCGTGGGGAACAGGAACAGCGACTTGCCGCCGTGGCGCGCCGCGGCTAGGGCGGGCAGCAGGTAGCACAGCGATTTTCCCGAGGCGGTCGGTGTCGCGAGCAAAAGATTCTCCCCGTCCTGTGCGGCCCGCCAGGCCTCGGCCTGATGGCGGTAAAGGCGGGTGACGCCCCGAGCGCGCAGCGCGTCGGCCAGTCCGGTGGGCAAGTCCGACGGAAACTCGACGTAGTCGCCTTCTCGGGCGGGCAAGCGGCGCAGCGCGGTGATGCGGTCGGCGTACTTGCGGCCGAGGCGTTGCACCCACTGGCCGCCGTCCACGCGCGCTGCAGGCAGGGCAGGGGATCGGGGCTCCAGCGAACGCGCGCCTTCGTCAGCGTGGCCGGTCGGGGGTTCGGGGCGGACGACAGCGTTCATGCGGGCACCGGAAGGAAGGGCCCTGTTGTCGCCCGGGACCGTCTCACGGTTTGCGACGCCTCGAAATGCGACGGGGCCCGAAGGCCCCGTCGTGTGTGGCATGCGCCGGTGACTGGCGACCAACGGCTCGATCAGCCTTCGTTATCGCCTTCGGCTGCAGTGCCGCGCTTGTCACCATCGGCGAGGAACCCGCGGTTGCGCAGCAACGGCTCGACCACCGGCTCGCGGCCGCGGAACGCCACCTAGGCCGCCATCGGATCGCGCAGGTTGCCGGCCGAGAACACGTACTGCTTCAGGCGCGCGGCGACCTCGGGGTTGAACAGGTCACCCGTTTCCGAGAAGGCATCGAAGCCGTCCGAGTCCAGCACTTCCGACCACAGGTAGCTGTAGTACCCGGCCGAATAGCCGCCCGCGAAGATGTGGGCGAAATGCGGGCTGCGGTGACGCATCGGGATCTCGGGGATGGCCCCGATGCGCTCCAACGCCTGCGCCTCGAAGGCGGCGACGTCGATGCCCTTGGCCTGCTCGGCGGTGAGCGCATGGAAGTCCATGTCGACGAAGCCCGAGGACAGGAATTCGACCGTGCCGAAGCCCTGGTTGAACTGCCGCGACGCGATCAGCCGCTGCTGCAGTTCCACCGGCATCGACGCACCGGTGGTCTTGTGGGTCGCGAACTTGTTGAGGAAGTGCGGCGTGAGCACGTAGTGCTCGAGGATCTGCGCCGGGAACTCCACGAAGTCGCGCGACACCGCCGTTCCGGCGAGGCTCGGGTAGTTCACGTCGGACATCAGGCCGTGCAGGCCGTGGCCCATCTCGTGGAACAGCGTGATGGCGTCGTCCAGTGAAATGGTGGCGATTTCGCCTTCCGGGGCGGCCGGGATGTTCATCACGTTGACGATGTGTGGCGTGACCGCGCCGTCGAACTTCTCCTGCGCGCGATAGCTGCTCATCCAAGCGCCACCCGACTTGCCCTGCCGGGCGAAGTAGTCGCCGTAGAACAGGCCGACGTGCTGGCCCGCGGCGTCCTTCACTTCCCACACCCGCACGCTGGGGTGATAGACCGGGAGGTCCTTCCGCTCGGTGAATTCGAGTCCGAACAGGCGCTTGGCGAGGTAGAACTGCGCGGCGATGAACTGCTCGAGCTGGAAGTAGGGGCGGATCTCGTCCTGCGAGATGTCGAAGCGCTCCTTGCGGACTTGCTCGGCGTAGTAGCGCCAGTCCCAGCCCTGCAAAGCGTAGTCGCCGCCCTCGCGGGTGATCAGGGCCTGCATGTCGGCGCGCTCTTCCTTGGCGCGGGCCAGTGCCGGCTCCCAGACGCGGCGCATCAGCTCCAGCGCTGCCTCGGGGGTCTTGGCCATGGTGTCGTCGAGGGTGAACTCGGCATGCGAGTCGTAGCCCATGATCTGCGCCCGTTCGGCGCGCAGCGCGACGATCTCGGCGATCAAGCCCTTGTTGTCCTCGCCATCGTTGTTGTCACCACGGAGGGTCCAGGCGCGCCACGCCTGCTCGCGCAGGGCGCGGTCCTCGGCGAAGGTCAGGAAAGGCTCGACGCTGGGACGCTGCAGCGTGATCGCGAACTTCCCTTCCTGCCCGCGCGTCTTGGCCTCGGCGGCGGCAGCGGCCTTGAGCGGGGCCGGGACGCCGGCCATCTGCGCTTCGTCGAGGAACAGCGCCCACTCGTCGGTGTCCTTCATGAGGTTCTGCTGGAACGACGACGAGAGCGACGCCATGCGTTCGCCGATCGCCGCAACGCGCTCGCGCTGCGCTTCGGTCAGCGCGGCGCCAGCGCGTTGGAATTGCAGATGATGGCGCTCGACCAGGCGGATCTGTTCGGCATCTAGGCCCGCGTTGGCGCGGTTGGCGTGCACCGCCTCGACTCGGGCGAAAAGCGCCGGATTGAGCAGGATGGCGTTCTGGTGCGCGGCGATCCGCGGCGCCATCTGGGTCTGGATGGCGCGGATGGCATCGCTGCTGTTGGCCGAGGTCATATTGAAGAACACCGCGCCCACGCGATCGAGGTCACGGCCGGCCCGCTCCATCGCGACGATGGTGTTGGCGAAGTCGGGGGCGGCAGGGTTCTTCGCGATGGCGTCGATCTCCCGAAGGTGCGCGGCCATGCCGGCGTCGAACGCGGGGACGAAATGCTCCGGGCGGATGCGGTCGAACGGCACCGCGCCGAAGGGCGTCGCCCATTCGGCCTGCAGGAAGGGGTTGGCCTGCAGATCGGCGGCCGCGGGTGCAGTGTCGCTGGCCTCCACCGGCGCGCTGGCCGGCAGGGAAAACAGCAGGGCGGCCGCGAGTGCGGCGGCGAGGGTCGTCTTGGTCATGGACGGCATCAAGGTTGGTGTAGGGCCGCAAAAGTGCGACTGCGAATTCGTAGCACTTGCATCGCTTTCAGGGCGTGAGCGTCCCGTGGAACCAACCCCGTGCAGCCCCCATTGAGCCGACGGCTGGGCGTGCGTCCGGTCGAGATTCCCGCGCCGGACGGTTGAGCCCGCCCTTCATTTGACGTGGATCAGGTGGGCCCGCCGCCGTGCGGGCTGTACTGGGCCCACAGACTCTGGGCGGGAGAGTGGGCATGGGCGCAGTGGGGACGGTGGGCGCGGCGAAGGTGCCAGTGACGCGGGAGGCCCTCAAGGACCGACCGGTCACGGGGGTGGAGGCCGAGTTCCGCGACGGCGAGACCATCGTCTCGTCCACGGATCCGCAAGGCCGCATCACCTACGTCAACGGGTATTTCATGGAGATCAGCGGCTATGCGGAGGCCGAGTTGCTCGGCCAGCCGCACCGCATCATCCGCCACCCGGACATGCCCGCTGCTGCGTTCGCCGACATGTGGGCCACCCTGAAGAAGGGCCGGCCTTGGATCGGCCTTGTGAAGAACCGCTGCAAGAACGGCGACCACTATTGGGTGGAGGCGAACGTCGCGCCGATCTACGCCGCAAGCGGCGAGCTCGAGGGCTACGTGTCGGTCCGCCGCAAGCCCAGCCGCGCGAGGGTCGACGAAGCGGAGCGCCTTTACCGCGAGATCCGCGAAGGCCGCCTGGCCCGCTTCGAGATCGAGAACGGCGTGGTCCACCCGCCCAGCCCCGCGCGTGCGCTCAACCCGCTGTGGCGGCTCACGCTGACCTTCCGGCTGTTCCTGCTGTCGCTGTTCGGCATCGGCCTCGCGGCTGGCCTCCTCTGGCTGCAGGCCCGTGGCGTCGGACGCGGCGTCCTCGTGGGCGGCCTCGCCGCAGGCGCGGCCTTCGCGACGTACTCGGCCTGGTGGCTGGCCCGCGACGTGGTGGGACGCCTCGACCGCGCCAAGGCCCTGTTCCGGGAGATCGCGGCCGAGAAGCACGACGGCCACGTCGACATCTCGCGGGCGGACGAGGTCGGTGCCGTGCTGCTCGGCTTGAAGTCGCTGCAGGTGCGGTTGGAGTTCAGCACGCAGCGCCTGCGTCGCGAGGCTGCCGCTTCGGCCCGAATCAACCAGGCCTTGGACATGGCCGAGACCAACATCATGGTCGCGGACCGGCGCTTCGACATCGTGTTCGCCAACCGAGCCGTGCTCGAGACCTTCCGACGCCACGAAGCGCGGATCGCCACGGCGATCCCCGGGTTCCGGGTGGACGGCATCGTCGGCTCGTCCATCGACCGCTTCCATCGGGATCCCAGCCGGCAGCGCGCCATGCTCGCGGGCATGAAGGCGCCCCACCATGGCCGGGTCGTGGTCGCCGGCCTGAGTTTCGACCTCGTGGTGACGCCGGCCTTCGGCTATGCCGGGATGCTCATCGGCTACGTCGTGGAGTGGAAGGACCGCACCCTCGAGCTCGAGATCGAACGCGAAGTGCAGGAGGTCGTCGATGCCGCCAGCCGTGGCGAGCTCGGCCGTCGCATCGATGTCGAGAGCAAGACCGGCTATGTGCGGCAGCTGGGCGAGGGCATCAACCGGGTGCTGGACGTCTTCGAGGACATCACCGCGAACCTCCAGGGCTTCATGGCCTCGCTGGCGCAGGGCGACCTGCGCGTGCGCATGGAACAGCGCTATGCCGGGGCCTTCGGCCAGATGGCGGATGACGCCAATCGCACCGTCGAGGAGCTCGCGGACATCGTCGGCCGCATCCAGCAAGCGGTCGCGGTGTTCCGCACAGTGTCGTCCGAACTCGCGGCGGGGAACGCCGACCTCCAAGAGCGCACCGAGCAGCAGGCGGCCAGCTTGGAGGAGACGGCGTCCTCGATGGAGGAACTGACCGCCACCGTGCAGCAGAACGCGCAGAACGCACGCACCGCGCGCACGCTGTCTGAAGGCGTCGGACGCATTGCCAACGAGGGTGGCCTGGTCGCCGACGACGCGGTCCGGGCCATGGGCGAAGTGGCCGAGGCCTCGGCCAAGATCGAGGACATCATCACCGTCATCGATGGCATTGCCTTCCAGACCAACATCCTCGCGCTGAACGCCGCCGTCGAGGCGGCGAGGGCCGGCGAGCAGGGGCGCGGCTTCGCCGTGGTTGCCGCGGAGGTGCGCGCGCTGGCGCAGCGGAGTGCCGCGTCGGCCAAGGAGATCAAGGCCCTGATCGGCGACTCGGCGGAGGCGGTGCGTGCCGGCTCCGGCAAGGTGCGCGAAGCCGGCGAGTCGATCCGTTCGCTGGTCGCCGAAGTGGAAAAGATGGGGCAGCTCGTCGCCGAGATCAGCGCCGCCAGCGAGGAGCAGGCCCAGGGCATCGGCACCGTCAACCAGACGATCAGCCAGCTCGACACGGCCACCCAGCAGAACGCGGCACTGGTCGAGGAGGCCAGCGCCTCGGCACGCGCCCTCGAAGAGCAGAGCACCCAGCTGGCCGGCGCGGCGGGAAGCTTCCGCCTGCCGTGATTCGACGGCCCGGGCTTACTCCGGGTCGTAGTCGAGGTTCGGTGCCAGCCAGCGTTCCGCCTGCTCGAGGGGGATGCCCTTGCGCTTCGCGTAGTCGGCGACCTGCTCGCGCGAGAGGCGACCGACGACGAAGTACTGGCTGTCCGGGTGGCTGAAGTAGAAGCCGCTCACGGCCGAGGCCGGGTACATGGCGAAGTTCTCGGTCAGCGAGAGGCCAATCCGCTCTTCCGCCTGCAGCAGGTCGAAGATTGTCCGCTTCTCGCTGTGCTCTGGGCAGGCGGGGTAGCCCGGTGCCGGGCGGATGCCGCGGTAGTCCTCGCGGATGAAGGCCTCGTTGTCGAACGGTTCGTCTTTCGCGTAGCCCCACAGCCGCGTCCGCACCTCACGATGCAGCCATTCGGCGCAGGCTTCGGCGAAACGGTCAGCCAGTGCCTTCAGCAGGATCGCGTTGTAGTCGTCGTTCGCGGTCTCGAAGCGAGCCACATGCGGTTCGATGCCAATGCCGGCGTTGACGGCGAACGCGCCGACCCAGTCCTGGTGACCCGCCGGCGCGACGAAGTCGGCGAGGGCCAGGTTCGGGCGCGTATCGGGCTTGTCGGCCTGCTGCCGCAGGGTGTGCAGGGTGGCGAGGCGCTGCGCGGGCTGCCCCGGGTCGAATACCGCGATGTCGTCGCCGTGTTGGGCGGCGGGCCACAGCCCGGCGACGGCCTTGGCGGTCAGCCATTTTTCCGCGATGAGCTGGTCGAGCATGGCCTGCGCATCGCGCCACAGTTCGCGGGCCTGGGCGCCGACGACGGCGTCGTCGAGGATCTGGGGATAGCGGCCCGCCAACTCCCAGGTCTGGAAGAAGGGCGTCCAGTCGATCACCGCGCGAAGGGCATCGAGGGGGACATCATCGAACACCGTCACACCGGGTGCCTGCGGCTGCGGCGGCGCGTAGGCCGACCAGTCCGGCGCGAAGCGCTTGGCGCGGGCACGTTCCAGTGGCATCAGCGGCTTGGCGTCGCCGCGATTGGCGTGACGGCGACGCACCTCGTCGTAGTCGGCCACGATGCCCGCCATGAAGGGCTCGCGCAGATCCTTCGACAGCAGGCTCTGCGCCACGCCGACGGCGCGTGAGGCGTCCTTCACCCACACCACCGGTTCGGCGTAGTGCGGGTCGATCTTCAGCGCGGTATGGGCGCGGCTGGTGGTGGCGCCACCGATCATCAGCGGCACGCTGAAGCCCTGCCGCTTCATCTCCTTGGCGACGTGGCTCATCTCCTCCAGCGAGGGCGTGATCAGGCCGGAGAGGCCGATCAGGTCGACGTTCTCCTCTTTCGCGCGATCGAGGATCGTCTGCGCCGGCACCATCACGCCGAGGTCGATCACGTCGAAGTTGTTGCAGCCGAGCACCACGCCCACGATGTTCTTGCCGATGTCGTGCACGTCGCCCTTCACCGTGGCCATCAGGATCTTGCCGCGCTGCTTGGCGTCGCCGCCCGCCGCGGCCTTCTCGGCTTCGAGGTAGGGCAGCAGCACGGCCACGGCCTTCTTCATCACGCGGGCCGACTTCACCACCTGCGGCAGGAACATCTTGCCGACGCCGAACAGGTCGCCCACCACGTTCATTCCCGCCATCAGCGGGCCTTCGATCACGTCGAGCGGACGGCCCATTGCCTGCCGTGCCTCCTCGGTGTCGCCCTCGATGAAGGCATCGATACCGTGGACGAGCGCGTGCTTGAGGCGCTCCACCACCGGCAATTCGCGCCACGCGGCGTCCTCGACTTTCACCTCGCCCTTCTTGCCCTTGTAGCGGTCGGCGATCGCGAGCAGGCGCTCGGTGGCATCCCGTCGGCGGTTCAGCACGACATCCTCGACGCGCTCCCGCAGCTCGGCGTCGAGGTCGTCGACCAGCGCCAGCGCGCCGGCATTGACGATGCCGAAGTCCATGCCGGCCTGGATGGCGTGGTAGAGGAACACGGCGTGGATCGCTTCGCGCACGGCGTTGTTGCCGCGGAAGGCGAAGCTGACGTTGGAGACACCGCCCGACACGTGAGCAAGCGGAAAGCGCGCCTTGATCTCTCGCGCCGCGTCGATGAAGGCCACGGCGTAGCCGTCGTGCTCCTCGATGCCGGTGGCGATGGCGAAGATGTTGGGGTCGAAGACGATGTCTTCGGGCGCGATGCCGGCGCGTTCGGTCAGCAGGGCATAGGCCCGCGAGCAGATTTCAACCTTGCGCTCGAAGCTGTCGGCCTGGCCCTGCTCGTCGAAGGCCATCACCACGAGGGCGGCGCCATAGCGGCGCAGCAACTCGGCCTGGCGAAGGAATTCGGCTTCGCCTTCCTTCAGCGAGATGGAGTTGACGATGGGCTTGCCCTGGACGTTCTTCAGCCCTTCTTCGATGACGCTCCACTTCGAGGAGTCGATCATCACCGGCACCTTGGCGATGTCCGGCTCGCCGGCGATCAGGCGGAGGAAGCGGCCCATCGCGGCTTCGGCATCGAGCATGCCTTCGTCCATGTTGATGTCGATGACCTGGGCGCCGTTGTCCACCTGCTGGCGGGCGACCACCAGCGCCTCGTCGAAACGGCCTTCGAGGATCAGCTTCTTGAACTGCGCCGAGCCGGTGACGTTGGTGCGTTCGCCGACGTTGACGAAGTTGCTTTCCGGCGTGATGACCGAAGGCTCCAGCCCCGACAGCCGCATGTGCGGCGCGGGAGCGGGCAGGGCACGCGGCGGCAGGCCAGCGACGGCCCGTGCGATGGCAGCGATGTGCTCGGGCGTGGTGCCGCAGCAGCCGCCGACGATGTTCAACAAGCCGCCTTCCGCGAACTCGCGCAGCACGCCGGAGGTCTCTCCCGGCTGCTCGTCGTAGCCGCCGAAGGGGTTCGGCAGGCCGGCGTTCGGGTGGCAGCTGATGGCGCACTCGGCGACGGACGAGAGCACGTCGATGTGGGCGCGCAGGTCCCGCGCACCAAGCGCGCAGTTGAGGCCGATCGACAGCGGCTTGGCATGCCGCAGCGAGTACCAGAAGGCCTCGGCCGTTTGGCCCGAGAGCGTGCGGCCGGAGCGGTCGGTGATCGTGCCGGAGATCATCACCGGCCAGCGGGCGCCATGCTCCGCGAACATCGTCTCCAGCGCGAACAGCGCGGCCTTCGCGTTCAACGTGTCGAAGATGGTTTCCACCATCAGCACGTCGGCGCCGCCTTCGGCCAACGACTCCGCCGCCTCGCGGTACTGCGCGACCAGGGTGTCGAAGTCGATGTTGCGGAAGGCGGGATCGTTGACGTCCGGCGAGATCGAGGCGGTGCGCGGCGTCGGGCCGAGCACGCCGACCACGAAACGCGGCTTCGACGGGTCGCGGGCTTCGAACTCGGCACAGACGGACTTAGCGAGCTTGGCCGCCTCGCGATTGAGTTCCGGGACAAGGTGCTCGAGCTGGTAGTCGCCCTGCGCGACCCGCGTGCCGTTGAAGGTGTTGGTCTCGATCAGGTCGGCGCCAGCCTCGAGGTAGGCGCGGTGGATGCCGGCGATGATCTCGGGCTTCGTCAGCACCAACAGATCGTTGTTGCCCTTGAGGTCGCTGCCGCAGCCGCAGCCCTCGCCGTGGACGTGGTCGGCCGCCAGCGGCGCGCGCTCGTGGCCGGACGGGATGTCGTTCGTCTTCGGCGAGAACTGCAGGCCATCGAAGCCCTGCTTGAAGCGTTCGCCGCGGTAATCGGCCTCGGTGAGCTGGTGCTTCTGCACCATGGTGCCCATTGCGCCGTCGAGCACGAGGATCCGGATGGCCATCGCGTCGAGCAGCTGCTGCACGCGGGCCGGGTGTTTCCAGGGGAGCCGGTTCATCCGCGCTTGCGCTCCGTCGACGAGCCTGGCTTGTGTGCGATCAGACTGATGACCTCGAAGTGCGGCGGGCGTTTCTCCTTCGCCACCACCTCGCAGACGCGGACCTCGAGTCCCGCCTTCTCCGCCAGCTTGCGCAGCTCTTTCTCCGTGAAGCCGAGATTGAGGTGCCCGTAGGGCTCGACCACGGCTTTGTGCTCGTGCTTCGCCAGGCAGGTGGCGAGCAGACGACCGCCCGGGCGCAGCGCACGCGAGGCTTCGGCAAGTGCTTTCGCGGGCTTCTCGGCGTAGGTGAGGGCGTGCATCAGCAGAACGAGGTCGAAGGCCGAGTCCGGGCAATCGATGGCGTGCATGTCGCCTTCGCGCAGTTCGACATGGGCGTATCGCGACAGGCGCTCACGAGCGGCGGCGATCACCTTGGGGCTGGCGTCGATGCAGAGGTACCGGCGTGAATGCGGCGCCAGCATTTCGGCCATCAGCCCATCGCCCGACGCGATGTCCAGCACGTCGACGGGTTCGAGCAAGGGCAGGGCGCTGCGGGCCAGCGCCTCCCAAGTGCGGCCCGGCGAGTAGTGGCGCTCCATGTCGCCGGCCACCGAATCCGCCCAGTTCTGGTCGGAAGCGCGGGCAGCGAGGACGGTGGGAAGCCGTTCGGCGTCCTGCCGCAGCAGCGGATCGCTGGCGCCGTCACGCAGGGTGCGCCAGAGCGCCGCTTCGGCCGGCTCGATGGCGTCGTTGAATCGGTAGTAGGCCGAAACGCCGGAGCGCCGGTCGACGACCAGGGCGGCTTCGCGCAGCTTGGCGAGGTGGGTCGAAACACGGGGCTGGGCGAGGTGGGTGATGGTCGCCAGTTCGGCGACAGTCAGCTCTTCACGCTCGACGAGGGCCAGCAGGCGGACGCGGGTGGGGTCGGCCAGCACCTTGAGGCAGTCCGACCAGGCTTGCAGGTCCATATCTATCTTTGTATCCGAATCCAGCGATGAACTAGTCTGGAGGCCGCTCCCGGCCCGGTCAAGGCGCGTCTTCACCCCGGCACCATGCCGTGGGGTATGGATGAACGGTTACACTCGCGACTTTCCGTTTGCCGATCGGGGTGTGCTGTGGATTTCGGATTCACTGAAGAGCAGTTGATGATCCAGGACGTGGCCCGTCGCATCGCGCAGGAGAAGATCGCGCCGAGCGCCGAGCACCACGACCAGACCGGCGAATTCCCGCTGGAGAACATCCGCATCCTTGGCGAGAACGGCCTGATGGGCATCGAAGTGCCGACCGAATACGGTGGCGCCGGGATGGACCCGATCAGCTACGTGCTGGCGATGATCGAGATCGCCGCCGCCGACTGTGCGCACAGCACCATCGTGTCGGTGAACAACTCGCTGTTTTGCAACGGCATCCTGAAGTTCGGTACCGAAGCGCAGAAGCAGCTGTACGTCCGCGCAATCGCCGAAGGGCGCGAAATCGGCGCCTTCGCCCTGACCGAGCCGCAGTCGGGTTCGGACGCCACGGCCATGCGCTGCCGCGCGGTCAAGCAGGCCGACGGCACCTACGTCATCAATGGCAAGAAGAGCTGGATCACCTCCGGTCCGGTTGCGAAGTACATCATCCTGTTCGCGATGACCGACCCGTCGAAGGGTGCCAAGGGCATCACCGCCTTCATGGTCGACACGGCCAAGCCGGGCTTCTTCCGCGGCAAGACCGAGCCGAAGCTGGGCATCCGCGCCTCGGCCACCTGCGAGATCGAGTTCCAGGATTACGTCGCCAGCGCCGATGAAGTCGTCGGCGTGGAAGGCGAGGGCTTCAAGATCGCGATGGGCGTGCTGGATGCGGGTCGCATCGGCATCGCCTCGCAGGCCGTGGGCCTCGCCCGCGCCGCCTACGAGGCCAGCGTGGCCTACGTGAAGGAGCGCAAGAGCTTCGGCCAGGCCATCGGCAGCTTCCAGATGATCCAGGCCAAGATCGCCGACATGAAGTGCAAGCTCGATGCCGCGCAGATCCTGACGCTGCGCGCGGCGTGGGCCAAGGCGCAGACCGACAAGAACGGCGGCCGCTTCAGCACCGAGGCCTCGGTGGCCAAGCTCACGGCCTCCGAAGCGGCGATGTGGATCACCCACGCCGCGGTCCAGATCCATGGCGGCATGGGCTACTCGAAGGAAATGCCGCTGGAGCGCTATTTCCGCGACGCCAAGATCACCGAGATCTACGAGGGCACCAGCGAGATCCAGCGCCTCGTTATTGCGCGAAACGAAACCGGCCTGCGCTGAGCCCTCACGGCAACGGCCCTGCGCGGATGGACGCCGACGTTCTCGTCGTCGGCACCGGCCTTGCCGGGGCCGCGGCAGCCCGTGCCTTGGCCGAGGCCGGTTGGCGAGTTCGCGCGCTGGACAAAGGGCGCGGTCCCGGCGGTCGCCTGAGCACTCGACGCAAGCAAGCCGGCGGCTTCGACCACGGCGCGGCGACACTGCAGGCGAACACGCCGGCGTTCGCCGGATGGCTCGCGGAGGAAGTGGCTGCCGGACGCGCGGCCCCTTGGGGCGAGGCCTACGTGGGCCTTCCGGGCATGAGCGCCCTCGTGGCGGGCCTGCTCGATGGGCTGGACGTGCACTGGTCGGTCGCGGTGGCCGCCCTGCAATTCGAAGCCGGGCAATGGCGGGCCGTCGACGCCGAGGGGCGCGTGGTCGGCGCGGCACCGGCGTTCCTTCTCGCTGTTCCCGCGCCGCAGGCCTTGGCCCTGCTCAGGGCCAGCGCGTTAGCCGACGACGTTGTGCCGCCTCGGATGCTCGATGCTCTTGCCGGCATCCGCTACATGCCTTGCTGTGCCGCTTTGCTTGAGACCGAGCCTTCCGCGATACGGCGGTTGCCGGACCCCGGTCACGGCGATGTCCTCGGAGCCATCTACCGCGAAGCCGAAAAGCCCGGCCGCTCGAACACGGGCCATTGGGTGCTGCATGCGACCCCCGCTTGGAGCGAGGCGAACCTCGAGCTCGATGCCGGGACCGCTGCGCAGCATCTGCTGGACGCCTTCATCGCCATGACGGGCATTGGCCCCGAGGCCATTCGCGAAATCTCGGCCCATCGCTGGCGCTACGCACGACCGCTCGACGTCCTCGATCCGCTACCGCTGGAGGGCCACGACCTCGTGCTCGCCGGAGACGCGTTCGGCGCGCCGGTGTCGGCCGATCTTCCGCCCGCGGAGCGGGCGTGGTTGTCCGGTCGCGCGGCAGCGGGCCGGCTGATCGCCGCGCGTCAGCCGAAGTCGTAATTCATCGTCGGACCCGCGGCAGCAAGGAAGTCGCCTTCGACGTAGTCGACGCCGATGCCGAACAGCACGGTCATGCTGGCGGCATCCTGCACGTAGTGCACCACACAGGTTTTGCCGAGGCCACGGGCTTTCTCGGCGAACTCGCGGACCTTCGCCTGGTTGTCGCTGTTCTTCGCCAGCTCGGTGATGTAGCTGCGGTCGATCTTCACCACATCGGCGTCGATGTGCTGGAGCAGCTGGAACGAGTTCAGGCCGGTGCCGAAGTGTTCCAGCGCCAGGCGGACGCCGGCGGCGTGGAGGGTCTGGGCGAAGGCCTGGATCGCCTTCAGATGGGTGAAGACCGCGGGTTCGTGCAGCTGCAGCACCAGCAGCTCACCAGGGATGCCGGCCGCCTTCACTGCTTCGACGATCTCCTCGCCCAGCCGATCATTCGCCGAGATGCTCTCCGGGCCGAGCTTCACGTAGAGCGTGGTGTCCTTCCGAGCCGCCTTGCGTTCCGCGATGACCGCGATGGCACGGTGGATCACCCAGCGGTCGATTTCGGGGCCGAGGCCCTGTTCAAGGGCGAGTGGCAGGAAGGTGGTCGGGCCGATGATCTCGCCGCCATTGCCCTTGAGGCGCAGGTAGGCCTCGTAGGTCTCGCCGGGCTCGCCGTTGAGGCTGATGATCGGCTGGTAGTGCAGGGTGAAACCGTCGCTGTCGAGGGCGTCACGGAGACGCTGCACCCAAGCCTGGATGCGCTCTTCCTCGGCGCGGTCGCGAGCCGCCGGATCGTGGATCTCGACGCGATCGCCGCCCACGCCCATCGCCGATTGCAGGCTGGTTTCCGCGCGGCTGAGGACGGGACCGATCTGCGCGTTGCGCTCGCCGATCTGCACGCCGCCCACGCTCACTGTCAGGGTCAGCGAACGGTCGCCGACTTCGAGGATCTTCCCCTGGAACGCCGCGCGGATCTTCTCGGCGCGAACCAGGCTGGCCTTGTGGTCGTGGAGGCGGCAGATCACCGCGAAACGGTGGTCGGAAAGGCGTCCGGCCAGCGTGGTGTCATCGAGCGCCGTGCCGAGGCGGGCGCAGAACGCCTTCAGCAGTTCGTCGGCCTGGGCCATGCCGATCGTGCCGACGAGCGTTTCGTAGTTGTCCGGTTCCACCAGCAGCAGGGCTTGGTGGTGCCGCCCACCGGCCGCCGCGGCGACGGTGCTCTCCAGCTCGCCCATGAAGTGCGCGCGATTGGCGAGCCCGGTGAGGGAATCGCGCAGGCGCAGGGCTTCGAGTTCGGCCGCCATCGAGGCATCGACGAGTTGCGGACGGAAGACGATCTGCAGGCAGGGCTCGCCCTCGTAGCTTGCCGGCGTGAACTCCATCAGGGCGTCGAACTCGTCGCCGTTCGCGTCGATGGCCTGCAGTTGCAGCTGCTTCGGCGGGGCCTCGCCCTTCGAGATACGCTTCAGCAGGTCCTTGAACCCACCCGCATTCGAGGGCGCGATCAGATCGAGGACGGACAGGCCCTCGATGTCTTCGTAGGTCTCGTAGCCGAACATCTCGAGGTAGGCCTCGTTGGCCCGGATGTGCATGCCTTCGTGGATGTAGGCGATCGGGTCGCGCGAGGAGTTGATCAGGGCGTCGCAGCGGCGCTCCGTCTCGCGCAGCTGGGCCTCGAGGACGCGGACGGCGCGGCGGGTCTTCACGAATTCCGCCTCGGCGCGGACGATGGTCTGCGCTTGCGCCGGCTGGTGGCGATAGACGACGTCGCGCGCCCCGAGCTTCAGGGCTTCGAGCACGTTGGACTCGTTCAGCGCTTCGAGCACCGCGAGCACCGGCAGGTCCTTGCCGCTCGCTTCCACTTCCCGGACGACGGTCTCGAAGGGGATGGAGGTCGCCGTGAGGGTGGCCACGACCAGGTCGACGCTCTGGCTCGACAGGAGCTTGCGCAGTTCCTCGAGGTTGTCAGGGCGCTGCGGACGAACGGCCATGCCGCCATTGCGGAGCATGCTGGTGAGCTGCTCGGCATCCTCCAGCCGGTCATCGACCAGGAGAAGGCGCAGGACGGCGTCGTTCGTGGGCATTCGGGCTCCGGGGGTCGCAGCGGTTTCGCGTCGCAGTATACGGACAGCGCCGAGCTTGGTAGCCCCTCGGAGGGCGTCAGGCCGCCGTCTTGCCGGGTTCGCCCGGGATCTCGCGGACGAGGCGCGGCAAGAGGTAGCCGGGCAGGCGTGCATGGATGGCGTCGCGCAAGGCCAGCGCCTCGGCCTCAGGGACCTCGAAGTGCGCCGTGCCCTGCACGCGGTCGAGCAGATGCAGGTAGTAGGGCAGCACGCCGGATGCGAACAGCGCTTCGGAGAGGGCCACCAACGCATCGGCGTCGTCGTTGACCCCACGCATGAGCACGGCCTGGTTCAACAGATGGACGCCGCGCTGGCGGAGGTCCCCGAAGGCTTCGCGAACGGTGGCGTCGATCTCGTGGGCATGGTTCGCGTGCACCACCATGACGGTCGGCCAGGCCAGGCCGCCGATCCAGTCGAGGAACTCGGCGTCTATGCGCTCGGGAAGCACGATCGGCAGGCGGGTGTGGAGGCGCAGCCGCGTGATCTGGGGAAGGTCGCGCAGCGCGCCGGTGAGTTCGGCCAGCTTCGAGGTCGACAGGCTCAGCGGGTCGCCGCCCGAGAGGATGACCTCGTGGATCGATGGATCCGCGCGCAGGTAATCCAAGGCCGAGCCCCAGCCGCCAGACGCGGCCGTCTCCTCGGCGTAGGGGAAGTGCCGGCGGAAGCAGTAGCGGCAGTGGATCGCGCAACTGCCGGTGGCGATCAGCAGCGCCCGACCGTCGTACTTGTGGATCACCCCCGTCCCGCCCTTCGCGGCGCCGTCGCCGACGGCATCGAGGCTGAAACCGGGGACGAGGCGGTCCTCGTCGTCCAGCGGCAGGACCTGGCGGAGCAGGGGGTCCTTCGCATCGCCATGGCGCATCCGGGCCGCGTAGCCGCGCGGGACCCGCAGCGGGAACTGGGCCTGCGCCGAGGCCGAGACGCGCGCCACCAGGCCCGGCAGGCCGAGGCCTTCCAGCAGTTCCACGGGGTCGCGAAGGGCGTCACGCCACAGGGCCTGCCAACGGGCCGGCTGCCGGGCGGCGGCGGGAACGGGTATCATCACCGGCTGCATTCTAAAGGTTCAGGAGCACCCGCATGGCCAGCTACGGCATGAATGATGTCAAGAACGGCATGAAGATCATCGTGAACAACGAGCCGTGCGTCATCCAGGACACCGAGTACGTGAAGCCGGGCAAGGGACAGGCCTTCACCCGCGTCAAGTACCGCTTCATCAAGTCCGGCCGCGTGGTGGAAATGACCATGAAGGCCACCGACAACGTCGAGGCCGCGGACGTCGTCGATACGGACATGCAGTACCTCTACAACGACGGCGAGTTCTGGCACTTCATGCAGCAGGAAACCTTCGAGCAGGTGCAGGCCGACGCCGCCGGCGTGGGCGAGACCGCGAAGTGGATCAAGGGCGAGGAGCCCTGCGTCGTCACGCTGTGGAACGGCTCCCCGATTGCTGTGCAGGCGCCGAACTTCGTCGAGCTCAAGATCGTCGAGACCGACCCGGGCGTCCGCGGCGACACCTCGGGCGGCGGCGGCAAGCCCGCCAAGCTGGAGACCGGCGCCGTCGTGCGCGTGCCGCTGTTCGTCGGCCAGGACGAAGTGATCAAGGTCGACACCCGCACCGGTGAGTACGTCAGCCGCGTCAAGTAATCGCGCACGCCAGACTCTGGCGTCATCGCTCCGCCACGGCGGGGCCGTCATCCTTGCGGCGCGCCCTCACCGGCGCGCCGCAGCCTTATCCGGGGAGTGAATGTGCTCGAACCCTGCGACCTGTTGATCGAAGCCGGCCACGTCGTGCCGGTGGTGCCGAAAGGCGCCGTGTTCACCGATCATGCCGTGGCGGTGAAGGATGGCCGCATCCTCGCCGTGCTGCCACGTGCCGAGGCGCGCGCCCGCTTCCTCCCCGCGGAGATCGTGTCGCGGCCCGAAGCCGCGCTGATCCCGGGCCTGGTCAACATCCACACTCACAACCCGATGACCCTGCTGCGCGGCGTGGCGGACGACCTGCCGCTCATGCCGTGGTTGCAGGAACACATCTGGCCGATCGAAGGCGCCGTCATGGGGCCGGACTACATCGCCGACGGCATCGAGCTGGCCGTGGCCGAGATGCTCCGCGGCGGCACCACCACCTGCAACGAGAACTACTTCTTCCCCGACGTGCAGGCGCAGACCTACAAGCGCCTCGGTTTCCGCGCCACCGTGGGCCTGCCGGTCATCGAGTTCCCTTCGCCCTGGGCCCGGACCACGGCCGAGTACTTCGACAAGGCGCTCGAGGTCTTTGATGCCTGGCGCGGCGACCCGCTGATCCGTTTCGCCTTCGCGCCGCATGCCCCGTACACCGTCTCGGACGCCAGCTTCGAACGCATCGGCATGCTCTCGGCGCAGCTCGACATCCCGATCCACTGCCATGTCCACGAGACCGCGCAGGAGATCACCGATTCGCAGGCGCAGCACGGCCAGCGCCCGCTGGCGCGGCTGGATCGGTTGGGCATCGTCGACGCTCGCTTGATCGCCGTGCACATGACCCAGCTCACCGACGGCGAAATCAAGCTCTGCGCTGAGCGCGGCGTGCACATTGCGCATTGCCCGCAGTCGAACCTGAAGCTGGCCTCGGGCTTCTGCCCGGTCGAGGCCCTGCGCACCGCCGGCGTCAACGTGGCCATCGGGACCGACGGCTGCGCCAGCAACAACGACCTCGACATGTTCGAGGAAACCCGCCATGCCGCCCTGCTGGCCAAGGCCGTGGCCGGCGACGCGCGGGCGCTCGACGCGGCCTCGGCGCTCGAGGCCGCGACGCTGGCCGGTGCCAAGGCCCTCGGCCGCGACGACGAGATCGGCTCGATCGAACCCGGCAAGCAGGCCGATCTGGCGCTCGTGGATCTCAGCGAACTCGAGCTTCAGCCCTGCTACCACGTGATCTCGCACCTGATCTACGTGGCCACGCGTCATCAGGTCAGCGATGTCTGGATCGCGGGGCGGCCCAAGCTCCGTGATCGCCGACTGATCGACATCGACGCGGAGGCGCTGAAAGCCAAGGCCAAGCAGTGGTCGCGCCGCATCGCCGACATCCCGCGCCCCGGAGCCCAGCCATGAGCGGCTCGTCGGCAACAGCGAACGTCAATCCCGCGGAGGTGGCGAAGTTCTCCGCGCTCGCCAACCGCTGGTGGGACCCGGACGGCCCGCAGGCGCCGCTGCACGTGCTGAATCCAGCGCGTCTCGGCTATGTGTTGGCACGCCAGCCGCTGCGCGGCGCACGCGTGCTCGACGTCGGCTGTGGCGGCGGCCTGCTCAGCGAGGCCATGGCCCGCGAGGGCGCCCGCGTCCTCGGGCTCGACCTTTCGCCCGAACTGATCGACATCGCCAAGCTGCACCGGCTGGAATCGACGCAGGGCGGGGCGATCCTCGATCTCGACTATCGCGTGCAGGCGGTCGAATCGCTCGCCGATGCGGAACCGGGAACCTTCGACGCGATCACCTGCATGGAGATGCTCGAGCACGTGCCGGAACCGGGCAGCATCCTCGAGGCCTGCGCGCGGCTGCTGAAGCCCGGTGGGCGCCTGTTCGTCTCCACCATCAACCGCACGCCGGCGGCCTTCGCGCTCGCCATCGTCGGGGCGGAGTACATCGCCGGCCTGCTGGCGAAGGGCACCCACGACTACCGCAGCTTCATCAAGCCTTCCGAAATCACGCGCGTTCTCCGCGCCGTGGGTCTCGACGTCGAGGACGCGAGCGGGCTGCACTACGACCCGCTTCGGAAGACCGCCAAGGTCGCGCCGGGGACGCGAGTGAACTACCTCCTGTCCGCACGGAAGCCCGGATGACGTTCCGCGCCGTGTTGTTCGACCTCGACGGGACGCTGGCCGATACCGCGCCCGACCTCATCGCCGCGGTGAACCGCATCCTCACCGAGGAATCGCGGCCGCCGCTGCCGGACTTGGCGCTGCGACCGCTGGTCTCGAAGGGCGGCCGGGCCCTGTTGGCCCGCGCCTTCGATGATCTCGCCGAGGAAGCGCGCGAGCCGCTGCTGCCGCGTTTCCTTGCCGCCTATGCCAACGCCCTCGCGGTCCATACCCGGCCCTTCGACGGCATCGAGGCCCTGCTGGAGGCGATCGAAGCCCGGGGCTGGCCCTGGGGCATCGTCACCAACAAGCCGGAAGGCCTGGCGATCGGCGTGGTCGAGGGGTTGGGCTGGTCGACGCGTTCGAAGGCCCTCGTGGGCGGCGACACGTTGCCTGTCCGCAAGCCCGCGCCCGAGCCGCTCTGGCTGGCCGCCTCGCAGCTCGGTGTCCCTCCCGACGCCTGCCTATACGTCGGCGACGATGCGCGCGACGTCGAAGCCGCGAAGGCGGCGGGCATGCCCAGCGTCGCTGCGCTGTGGGGCTATCGCGAAGCGCACGAGGACCCGCGCAGTTGGGGCGCGACCGTCGATTGTCGCGATGCCGAAGCGCTCCGCCTCTGGTTGGCCGGGCAGGGCACATGAGTCCCGCGTCGTTGGACGAGGGGTTGCGTGCCGCCTTCGCCAAGGCCGAGGCACGCGAGCCGATCCACCGCGCCGCCGCCGGCTTCGTGCCGATGGAATCGCCCGCCGTGTTCATGGCTTGGGTGGCCCTGCTCGAGGAACTGCGGGAGTGCGTGTTCGAGCTCTCGGACCCTCGCGTCACGGCGGTGAAGTCGGGATGGTGGGCCGAGGAACTCGATGGGGTCGCCCGTGGAGCGGCGCGGCACCCGCTCACCCGCGCGCTCGTGCGCAGCGGCGGCCCCTGGGGCGGCGTCGGCGGTGCGGTGCTCGCCGTGGCGAGCGACGATGCGCCAGCGGCTGATCTCGAGGGCGCCATCACTGTCCTTCGCCCGCTCGCCGAGGCACTGGTCCGCGTCGAAGCCCACCTGTTCGGCGCCGAAGCCAACATCGGGGCTCCGGCCCGCAGCCTCGCCGTGCACTGGTTGCGGCTTCGGCTCGAACGCGGCCTCGAGGCGAGCGACCGCGGCCGCGTGCCGCTCATGTTGTTCGCCCGTCATGGCCTCCGCCGTGACCAACTGGTCGGCACGGAGGCCGACGCCCTTCGTCGTGACTGGGCGATGCAGTTGCACGATGCCTTGCCCGCCACGCCGCCGCAGGGTTGGGCGTATCCCCGCCTGATCGGGTTGCACGCCGATCGCCGCGCGCTCCGGTGCGCTGCCGAAGGTCGGGGCGCGTCGCGCGGCATCACCACGGGCTTCTTCGAGGTCTGGCAGGCGTGGCGTTGCGCCCGCAACGCTGCATTGCGGGTCCACCCTCCGGCCAACCACGCGACTTGACGTACGCTGCACCCGCACCCACTTAGGGTGCCAGCCTTTACCGACCGGACCCCCCATGTCCCCGACCCGCGAAAACGTCGTCCGCATCATGCCGGACATCGCCAACGACGCCCGACCCGCAACGGCGGGCCAACTCGCTTGGGTGGGCATGGGCGAAATCGAAGCCCCCGTCCGCGTCGCTACCGCTGGCGCCGAGTCGGTCGCCGTACCGGCCCGCATCAAGGCCTTCGTCAACCTGCATCGCGCCGACGTGCGCGGCATCCACATGTCGCGCCTGTACCTGCACCTCGACCGCCATCTGGCCGCCGAACCCCTGAGTGCGAACAGCCTGCGCCGCCTGCTGCGCGATTTTCTCGATTCGCATGCCGACTTGTCGGATCGCGCGATGGTCGAGATCCGTTTCGACCACCTGCTGCGCCGCAAGGCATTGGTGAGCGACAACACCGGCTGGAAGGCCTACCCGGTGACCCTCGTCGCCACCCTTGACCGGGCGGGTTTCGAGCTCGAACTCGGGGTGCAGGTGGCCTATTCCAGCACCTGCCCGTGCTCGGCGGCCTTGGCGCGCCAGCTCATCCAGGAGCAGTTCCGCAACGACTTCGCCGCCGGTGGACCGGTCGATGCCGATGCGGTGCTGCGTTGGTTGGGTTCGGAACAGGGCATCGTTGCGACGCCACACAGCCAGCGCAGCCACGCCGACGTCAAGGTGCGGCTGGCGTCGAACGTGAGCGAGCTGCCGATCGTCGACCTCGTCGACCGCATCGAAGGGTCCCTCAAGACGCCCGTGCAGACCGCCGTGAAGCGCGAGGACGAGCAGGCCTTCGCCCGACTCAACGGCCAGAACCTGATGTTCTGCGAAGACGCCGCTCGCCGGATGCAGTCGGCCCTCCAGACTGACGAGCGCATCGCCGACTTCTGGCTGCGCGCCTCGCATTTCGAAAGCCTGCACGCCCACGATGCCGTTGCGGTGGCCGTGAAGGGCGTCGAAGGCGGCTACGGTCCCCGAGGCTGAGGTTCGCGCGGGAAAACGACCCGGGGCGCCTCAGGGCACCGGGTCGATGCCCCCCGGATGCAGCGGGTGGCAGCGGCAGACGCGCTTCGTGCCCAACCACACCCCCTTGGCCGTGCCGTGCTTCTGCACGGCCTCGTACATGTACATGGAACACGTGGGGTGGAAGCGGCAGTGCTGGCCCAGCAAGGGGCTGATGAAGCGCTTGTAGCCGCGCAGGCTGGCGAGGACGAGGCGCTTCAATATCGGACTTCCGCGAGTCGGCGGGTTGCCCCGCTGGGGCCGAAAGGCTATAACACGCCGCCGCAACGGCTCAACGACCCAGAGGAACCTCGTGGCTGCCAAGAAACCCGCGAAAAGAGTTGCCAAGGCCCCGGCCAAGAAGAGCAGTGCGGTCGGAAAAGTGGCGAAGGCGGTCGGCAAAGTCGCCAGCGCGGTTAAGAAGGCGGTTTCGACCCCGGCGAAGAAGGCGCCCGCGAGCAAGGCCAAGCCGGCTGCAAAGCCCGCTGCCAAGCCGGCCAAGGCCGCCGTGAAGGCCCCGGCCAAGAAGGCCGCCAAGCCCGCGCCGAAGCCCGCTGCCAGCCCCGCACCGAAAACGATCGCCAAGTCGAAGCCCGCGCCCGCCAAGGCGCCGGTGAAGGCCCCGGCCAAGGCCGCCGCGAAGCCTGTGGCCAAGCCGGCGTCCAAGGCTCCGGTGAAGGCTCCCGCGAAGCCCGCCGCCGCCCCGGTGAAAGCCACGGCTCCGGCCAAGGCGCCCGCCGCCGTCGTGAAGGCCGAGACGCCTGCGAAGGCGGCCGCCGCAACGCCCAAGGCGAACCCGGCCCCCGCACCCAAACCCACCACCCCCACGGCAACCCCGGCGAAGGCCGGCGCGCGTCCTGCGGAAACGAAGCCCAGCGGCAACCGCGCCGGCTACGTGAAGCCGGAGCGCCCCCGTGAAGAACCGAAGCGACCCAACCAAGTGATTGAACGCGTCACCCTCCCGGCCGGCTACAAGCCGAACCCGAAGGAGGAGTACATGAACTCCTTCCAGCTCGAGTACTTCCGCCAGAAACTCATGGGCTGGCGCCAGGAGCTGGTCGAAGAGTCCCAGCAGACCATCGAGAACCTCAAGGAAGAAGTGCGCGATGTCGGCGACGAGGCCGAGCGGGCGACCCGCGAAACCGAGAACGCCCTCGAGCTGCGTACTCGCGACCGCTACCGCAAGCTGATCAACAAGATCGACAGCACCATCCGTCGCCTTGACGAGGGCGACTATGGCTTCTGCGTCGACACCGGCGAGCCGATCGGCCTTGATCGCCTCGAAGCACGCCCGACCGCCGAGCGTACGCTCGACGCGCAAGAGCGCTGGGAGCACCTGCAGAAGCAGATGGGCGACTAGCCTGGAGCGGTCACCGTCCTCGTCTCCGGGCGGACAAGGCGAAACAGCAAGCCCCGCGAACGCGGGGCTTGCTGTTTCTGGCGTCGCGAACTCGAAGATCGCGCTTCGTTGGGAGTTATGCGTTACGGAGCCTGCGCGCCGCCCGTCGCTCAGCGCGCGCTGGCGTTGGCCGGGTTGTCGAGGAAGCGCCAGGATTCGCCCGGCGCTTCGCCGCCCACGCGTTCGAACAGGCGCTCGCGCAGGAAACGGATCGGCATCGAGCCCTCGCGCATCACGCGGTCGTGGAATTCGCGCTCGCTCCAGCCGCCGCGGGTGACGCGCTCTTCGTGCAGGGCGCGGAACTGCCATCCGCCCACGAGGTAGGCCACTTGGTAGAGCGGGCCGTAGTCGCCGGCGATCGAGCGTCGCACCTCGGCCTTGGCATTTTCCGGCTCGTGGCCCACGCGATCGACGAGCAGCGCCACGGCCTCGTCGGGCGTCATGCGGCCCGACTGCACGCCCAGCGAGAAGAGGATCCGCGCGGCGCGATGGCTGCGCCAGAACAGCATGCCGACACGGTCCTCGGGCGTCGCCGCGAAGCCCATGTCGTAGAGGCGTAGCTCCCAGTAGAGCGCCCAGCCTTCGGTCCAGAACGGGCTGTCGAAGCTCGACCGGTGGGTGCTGTGGCGCTGGGCGTACCAGTGCTGCAGGTGGTGGCCGGGGATCAGCTCGTGGTGGACCACGGCGCGGGAGAAATGCCGGTTGTTGCCGCGCAGCGCGTTGAGCTTGCGCTCGTGCGGCATGCCATCGGTGGGAAACGCCACCCAGACGTCCTGGCCGCCGAGGAAGAACGGCGCCTGCAGCTGGTACTCCGGCGTGAGCATCGTCATGCGCCAGTCGCGCTTCGCACCGTCCGGAACGGTCAGCAGGTCGCGGGCTTCAAGAAAGTGCACCGCCTCGTCCGCCAGTTCGACCACGAGGCGGGGTTGTTCTCCCGGGGCGACGTGGTGCTGCTTGACGCGTTCCAGCGCCTCCCGCCAGTCGCGCGCCCCCATCTCACGGGCGGCCTTGTCCATCTCGGCCTGGCACCAGGCCAGCTCCTTCTCAGCCGCCGCCATCAGCTCCGCCGGGCTGTAGTCGACACCTTCGGCGGCCAGCGCCTCGGCGATCGCCGCGTCGCCGATCGGATCCGCACGCAGCGTTTCCGGATCAGCGGCACCGCCCAGCGTGTCGCGCAGCAGCTTGCCGTGCGCTTCGAGCTGTTTGTCGAGCGCGGCGTAGGGCGCATCGACCCACCAGCTGAACTGCGGGTCGTAGCCGGACTGGTAGGTGTGCCAATCCTCCAGCCCACGACGCAGGGCGGAGGCATGTTGCGCCGCGCGCAGCGCGAGGGTGGGCGAGACCTCGGGCGCACCGCTGGCCGCGGTGAGGCGGCTGGCGCGAGCCTCGAGGTCGCGACGCACGCGCTCAAGGACATCGGCCGTGCGGCGCGGGTCGGCCTGGCGCAGGTCGCGGCGAGCCTCCAGCAGGGCGACGAGGTCGTCGTAGCCGGGAAGCAGTCCGCGCAGGGCCTCGTAGCGCTCCTTGCCGAAGGTTTGTGCCGTCGCGTCCAAGGCGAGCTCACGCTGCAGCAACAGGCGGTCCAGGCGGTCGTCCTGGTTCAGCGTGTTCGTGTCGAGTTCGGCGAGCCGCGCCTGCCAATTGGCGACGAGCCCGGCCCGCAGCTGTGCCCGACTCGGGGCGTAGAGCGGCTCGCGTCCGTCATCGACCAGGGACCGTACGTGCTCCAAGGCCTCGCGGTCGGCCCGGTAACGGGTAATCAGCGGTCGAAGCCGCGACGCCGGCTCTTCCGGCATGGCCGAGATCGGCGGAGGCGCGAAGCGGGCCGGCTCGATGGTGATCTCAGCCGGCGTGGAAGAAGCGGGCGCCGCTTCGGCACTGCGAGCCACCACGTCGTCCAGCGGCGCCGCGCACAGCACTGCCATCACGGCGAGGGTCAAGGGGCGAAGCGTCATGCGGGCTCTCCAGCGCGGCGCGCGGTGTCCTGGATGAAGGCGAGCAGGGCGGCCAACCCGTTGCTGCGGGTCGGCGACAGGTGCTTTGCGAGCCCGATCGTCGCGATGTAGTCGGGCGTCGTGGCGAGGATCTCGGCCGCGCTGCGCCCTGAGTAGACGCGCAGCGCGAGGTGGATCAGCCCGGAGACGATCGAGGAATCGCTGATCGCGTGGAAGTCGAGCTTGGCGGCATTGCCTTGTGCCACGATCCAGACCTTCGACTGGCAGCCGAGCAGCCGGTGTTCCTCGGTCTTCCATGCCTCGGGCAGTTCAGGCAGCTTGCGACCGAGGTCGATCAGGTACTGGTAGCGCTCGGTCCAGTCGCCGAAGAAGCCGAACTCTTCGGCAATCGCCGCTTGGGCCTCGGCCGCGGTCGCCTCCATGGGGAAGGGCGAGATGGGTGGCGTCACGACCGGGGTGTTCACGCGCGCTTCCTCGACCAGCGCACGCCCTGCGGCGTGTCCTCGAGCACGATGCCGGCAGCGGCGAGTTCATCGCGGATGGCATCGGCGCGAGCGAAATCGCGGGCCTTCTTGGCGGCCGTCCGCTCGGCGACCAGGGCGTCGATGCGCGCGTCGTCATCGTTGGCCGAACCCTTGCCGAACCAGGCCTCCGGATGCTGCTGGAGCAGGCCCAGCGCGGCACCGGCGCCGAGCAGTTCGGCCTTGGCATCGCGAGCTTTCACGATGGCCTGCGCCACGGCGGCGTCGCCCGAGGCCTGCAGGAACTCGCGCTGCGCGGCGCGCACTTCGCCCGCGATCCGCGACAGCTCCGCCAGCGCGGCGGGCGTGTTCAGATCATCGGCGAGCGCGAACTCGACCGCCTCCGGCAACACCGGGGCCGCCTCGACGTCAGCGAGGTCGCGCAGCGTCCCGTACAGACGATCAAGGGTGTTGATGCTCTGTTCGATCAGGGCCGGAGACCAGTCCAGCGGCTGCCGGTAATGGGCGGAGAGCAGGGCGTAGCGCAGGGCCTCGGCCGGGTAGTCCTTCAGCAGCTCATGCACGGTGCGGATATTGCCGACCGACTTCGACATCTTGCTGCCGTCAAAGGTGAGCATGCCGTTGTGCAGCCACCAACGGGCGAAGGTCGTGCCGCTGGCGCACTGGCTCTGGGCGATCTCGTTCTCGTGGTGAGGGAACTGCAGGTCCACGCCGCCAGCGTGGATGTCGATGGTGTCGCCGAAGTGCGCGTGGCACATGGCCGAGCACTCGATATGCCAGCCCGGGCGGCCGCGGCCCCAGGGCGAATCCCAGCCCGGGAGTTCCGGGGTGCTGGGCTTCCAGAGGACGAAATCACCGCCATCGCGCTTGTAGGGGGCCACCTCGACGCGGGCGCCGGCCAGCATTTCATCCGTGCTGCGGCGGGAGAGGGCGCCGTATTGGGCGTAGGTCGAGACCTGGAAGAGCACGTGGCCGTCGGCGGCGTAGGCGTGCCCCTTCGCGATCAAGCGCTCGATCATCGCGATGATGTCGGCGATGTGGTGGGTGGCATGCGGCTCGATATCCGGCAGCTTCACGCCGATCGCGCCCATGTCCTCGCGATAGATCGCGGTGAACTTCTCGGTGATGGCCGTGATCGGCACCTTCTGCTCGATGGCCGACTGGTTGATCTTGTCGTCCACGTCGGTGATGTTCCGGGCGTAGACGACCTTCGGGAAATGGCGCCGCAGCAGATCGGCGAGCACGCCGAACACGACCGGTCCCCGGGCGTTCCCGATGTGGGCGTAGTTGTAGACCGTGGGGCCGCAGACGTACATCGTGACGCGGTCCGGATGGGCGGGCTGGAAGTCCTCGACCTGTCGGGAAAGGCTGTTGAAGAGACGGATCGCCACGGGGCCTCGGGGCTGACTGAACACGGCCTTGGAGTGTAGCAACCGGCCCCTTCGGCTTAACGGAAATCTTAGGCCTCGGTTCAGCCGCTCGGTGCTGGAATTCGGACTGTCCGACACACCCGGAGCCCTTGATGATCCTCACCCCGCGCCACGCCTTGGTTGTTGCCGTCGCTGTCGCCTCGGGCGCTGCTTCGGCCCAGTACCGCGATGACTACGCGCCGGCCTACGCCTCGGGCCAGGAGAACGTGTCGTACGCGTATGCGCAGGTCACCCGCGTCGACCCGATCTACGAAACCGTTCGCACCCGCACGCCGGAAGAGGTCTGTGGCGGCGAGGAAATCCGCGAGGTGCGCCGCTCGAACGGCGGAACCGTGGTGGGCGCGCTTGTCGGCGCCGCCCTCGGCAATACGGTGGGCAGTGGCGATGGCCGCCAGGCGGCGACCGTGGCCGGTGCCGTGATCGGTGGCGCGATCGGCCGCAATTCCGACAAGAACAACGAACGGGTCGTCGTCCGTGACGCCGGTTGCCGCGTGGTCGACGTGGAGCGTGAGCAGCGCCGCGTCGCCTCCTACGACGTCGAGTACGTCCATCAGGGTCAGACCTACATGTCGCGCCTGCCCTACGATCCGGGTGATCGCCTGCGCGTGCGCGTGGCCGTGACGCCCGTGGACGAGGGCACGGCCTACCGCTGAGGCCAGCCTATGCGGTCCATCGGAGCGCCCTTCGGGGCGCTTCGTCGTTTCAGGGCTTGCGCCCGCACGCCGGCTCTGCGACCCTTCGCCCCCTATGTCCACCTTCCTGCCCGCTTTCGGCGTCCTGACCTCGGCCTACATGGCCGCCGGGATGACGTCTCGTGCGCGCCGACCGGAATCCCGCCAAGCCGCTGGGTAACCGGTTCGTTTCGTCGTTTTGAAACCACCAACGCCCAGCCTCGAGCTGGGCGTTGGCGTTTTGCGTCCCGTCTTTTCCCAATTGCCGCCTTTGGAGCACCACCGATGAAGCACTTCCTGAACACCCAGGACTGGTCCCGCGCCGAGCTCGACGCCGTGCTCGACGAGGCCGCGGCCTTCAAAGCCTCGAAGTTCGGCCAGCAGATGGCCGGCAAGAGCATCGCCCTGGTGTTCTTCAACCCCTCGCTGCGCACGCGGACCAGCTTCGAGATCGGCGCGACGCAGATGGGCGGCCATGCCGTGGTGCTGGCCCCGGGCAAGGACGCGTGGCCGATCGAGTTCGACCTCGGCACGGTGATGGATGGCGACACCGAGGAGCACATCGCCGAAGTAGCGAAGGTGCTGTCGCGCTACGTCGACCTGATCGGCGTGCGCGCCTTCCCGAAGTTCGTCGACTGGTCGGTGGACCGGCAGGACAAGGTGCTGGCGGGTTTCGCGAAGTCCGCGACGGTGCCGGTGATCAACCTCGAGACCATCACCCATCCCTGCCAGGAACTGGCCCATGCGCTTGCCCTGCGCGAGCGCTTCGGCAAGGACCTCCGCGGCCGCAAGTACGTGCTGACTTGGACCTACCACCCGAAGGCGCTCAACACGGCCGTCGCGAACTCGGCGCTCACGATCGCCACGCGCCTCGGCATGGACGTGACCCTGCTGTGCCCGAACGAGCAGTACCTGCTGGACGAGCGCTACATGGGCTGGGCTCAGCAGAACGTTGCCGAGAGCGGCGGTTCGCTGCAGGTGTCGCATGACATCGATGCGGCCTACCGCGACGCCGACGTCGTCTACGCGAAGAGCTGGGGCGCACTGCCCTTCTTCGGTAACTGGGCCGACGAGAAGCCCATGCGCGACGAGTACAAGCACTTCATCGTCGACGAACGGAAGATGGCGCTGACCCGCGACGGTGGCAAGGGCCTGTTCTCGCACTGCCTGCCGCTGCGCCGCAACGTCAAGGCCACCGACGGCGTGATGGACTCGCCGAACTGCATCGCCATCGACGAGGCCGAGAACCGCCTGCACGTGCAGAAGGCCGTGATGGCCCGCCTGCTGCGCGGTTGAGCCGCCGACCGACACGAACCCCCGTTTTCCTTTCGAGCATCCGAACCATGTCCAAGAAAATCGTCCTCGCCTTCTCCGGCGGCCTCGACACCAGCTTCTGCGTGCCTTACCTGCAGGAACGCGGCTGGGAAGTGCACACCGTGTTCGCCGACACCGGCGGCGTCGACGCCGAGGAAAAGGCGTGGATCGAAGCCCGCGCCCATGAGCTCAAGGTGGCCAGCCACGTCACCGTGGACGGTGGCCCGGCCATCTGGGCCGGCTTCGTGAAGCCCTTCGTCTGGGCCGGCGAGCCCTACCAGGGCCAGTACCCGCTGCTGGTCTCCGACCGTTACCTGATCGTCGAGGCCGCGCTGAAGCGCTGCGCCGAGCTGGGCACGAAGGCCATCGCGCATGGCTGCACCGGCATGGGCAATGACCAGGTGCGTTTCGACCTCGCCATCAAGGCGCTGGGCGACTACGAGATCGTGGCGCCGATCCGCGAAATCCAGAAGGAGCACAAGGAGGTTCGCGCCTACGAGCAGGCCTATCTCGAGGCGCGTGGCTTCGCGGTGCGCGCCAAGCAGAAGAGCTACACGATCAACGAGAACCTGCTCGGCGTGACTATGAGCGGCGGCGAAATCGACCGCTGGGAAGCGCCGGGCCCCGGTGCGAAGGGCTGGTGCGCGCCGCGCAGCGAGTGGCCTACCGCGCCGCTGGAGCTGACGCTGGGCTTCCAGAGCGGCGAGGCCATCACGCTCAATGGCGAGGCCCTGCCGGGCCACGTGATCCTCGCCAGGCTCAATGCGGCGCTGGCGCCCTACGGCGTGGGCCGAGGCCTGTACACCGGCGACACGACCATCGGCCTCAAGGGCCGGATCATTTACGAAGCGCCGGGCCTGGCCGCACTGCTCACGGCGCATCGCGCGCTGGAGGAGGCCGTGCTGACGAAGAACCAGAACCGCTTCAAGCCCGAGATCGGCCGCAAGTGGACGGAACTGGTCTACGAGGGCTTCTTCCACGACCCGCTGAAGACCGACGTCGAGGCCTTCCTCGCGTCCTCGCAGCGAACCGTCAATGGCACCGTCACTCTTCGCACCGAAGGCGGCCGCGTGGACGCGGTGGCCATCCAGTCGCCGCACATCCTCAACGCCAAGGGTGCCACCTACGCGCAGGCCGCGGACTGGGGCGTGGCCGAGGCCGAGGGCTTCATTCGCCTGTATGGCATGAGCAGCACGCTGTGGGCCGAGGTGAACCGGTGAGCGAGGCCCTCGCCAGCACGCTGAAGCACCTCGAGGCCCTCGTCGGCTTCGACACGCGCAACCCGCCGCGGGCCATCGGCACCGGCGGGATGTTCGACTACCTGCAGGCGAACCTGCCGGGCTTCCGCTTCCAGCTGACCGATTTTGGCGCCGGCGCGGTGGCCCTGCTGGCCGTGCGCGGTAACCCGACGCGCGTGTTCAACGTGCACATGGACACCGTGCCGGACTCCCCGGCGTGGACGGCCAGCCCGCATGTCCTTCGGGTCACGTCGGATCGCGCCATCGGCCTCGGCGCCTGCGACATCAAGGGCGCCGCGGCCGCCATGCTGACGGCGGCGGCACGGACGACCGGCGACGCGGCCTTCCTGTTCACCACGGACGAGGAGGCGAATGACGCCCGCTGCATCGCGGGATTCCTCGCGCAGGGCCACGGCTTCACCGAAGCCGTTGTGGCCGAGCCCACGCAGTGCGAGGCCGTGCTCGCGCATCGCGGCATCGCCTCGGTGCTGATGAAGTTCCAAGGCCAGGCCGGGCACGCTTCGGCGGCGAACGCGCTGAAGCTCTCGGCGCTGCACCAGGCCATCCACTGGGGCGAGTCGGCGCTGGCCTTCGTCGAGTCGCAGTCGCACCAGCGATTCGGCGGGCTGACCGGGCTGCGCTTCAACATCGGGCGCGTCGAGGGCGGCATCAAGGCCAACATGATCGCGCCCAGCGCCGAGGTGCGCTTCGGCTTCCGGCCGCTGCCCTCGATGGACACCTCCCAGCTGCACGCGCACTTCAAGGGCTTGGCGGATCCGGCCGCGCTGGCGCACTACGAGGCGACGTTCTTCGGACCATCGCTACCGGCGGGCGACGTCGCGCAAGCGGAAGCCAAACGGCTCGCCGCGCGCGATCTCGCCGACGAACTGGGCCTGCCGATCGGCAACGCCGTCGACTTCTGGACCGAGGCCAGCCTGTTCTCGCAGGCCGGCATGACCGCTTTCGTCTTCGGCCCTGGCGACATCGCCCAGGCCCACACCGCCGACGAGTGGGTCGCGCTCGACCAACTCGCCTCCTACACCGACCACCTGATCCGACTGTTCTCGCGGCCATGACCGACCTCCGCACAACGATTGTTCGCCTCCTGTCGAATATGGCGAGCGCCAAGGAAATCCAGCAGTACCTGAAGCGCTTCAGCTCAGTGGACGCCGCGCGCTTCGCTGTCGTCAAGGTTGGCGGCGCCATCCTGCGCGACGACATGGAATCGCTGATTTCCTCGCTGTCCTTCCTGCAGCAGGTAGGCCTGACGCCGGTGGTCATCCACGGCGCCGGCCCACAGCTGGACGAGGAGATGGCGGCGGCTGGCATCACCAAACTGACCGTCGACGGCTTGCGCGTTACTCCGCCCGAGGTGCTGGCTGTGGTGCGCCGCGTGCTGGTGCGGGAGAACCTGCGCCTCGTCGACGCCTTGCAGGAAGCCGGCGTCCGCGCGACATCGATCCAGACCGGCGTGTTCGAGGCCGAGATCGTCGACCGCGAGCGCCTCGGCCTCGTCGGCGACGTGAAGCGCGTCGAGCGCGAGGGCGTCGAGGCGGCGATCCGCGCGAACTCGATCCCGGTGATCTGTTCCCTGGGTGAGACGAAGGACGGCCAGATCGTCAACGTCAATGCCGACTGGGCGGCGAACGAGCTGGTGAAGTCGCTACAGCCCTACAAGATCATCTTCCTCACCGGCACCGGCGGCCTGCTGGACGGGGAGGGCAAGTTGATCGACTCGATCAACCTCAGCACCGACCGCGAACGCCTGATGGCGGCGCCGTGGCTGACCGGCGGCATGCGGGTGAAGATCGAGCAGATCGCCGACCTGCTGGACGCGTTGCCGCCCTCGTCGTCGGTGTCGATCACCAAGCCCGACGAACTCGCCAAGGAGCTGTTCACGCATCGCGGCTCGGGCACGCTCGTGCGTCGTGGTGAAGCCATCCATGTGTTCGAGCGCTGGGACCAGGTGGACCTGCCGCGCTTGAAACACCTGATCGAGTCCGGCTTCGGCCGCGCGCTCACGCTGGACTACTTCGAAACGACGACGCCGTGGCGCATCTACGTCTCCGCCAACTACCGCGCCGCGCTGGTGCTCACGGAAGAAAACGGCATCCCGCACCTCGACAAGTTCGCCGTCGCCGACGACGCCAAGGGCGAGGGCCTCGGTCGTGCCGCGTGGGACGTGATGCGCGCGGAGACGCCGCGACTGTTCTGGCGTTCGCGCACCAGCAATCCCGTCAACGACTTCTACTTCGACCAGTCGGAGGGCGCGCTCAAGGGCGACCCTTGGACGGTGTTCTGGTACGGGCTCGAGGGCTTCGAGGACATCCGCTTCGCCGTCGAGCACTGCCGCACCCGCCCGGCCACGCTGAAGCTGGGGGCCGCGGCATGAGCACGTGGAATGCGATACCAACGCTGAAGGGTCAGCACGTGACGCTGGAGCCGCTGTCCCGCGATCACGTGCCGGCGCTGCAGGCGGCGGTGAAGGATGGCGAACTGTGGACGCTGTGGTACACGGCGATTCCGGACCCCGAGGGCATGCTCGCCTACGTCGACAAAGCCTTGGCACTGCTCGAGACCGGAAAGGCCATTCCGTTCGTCGTGCGCGATGCGTCCGGCGCCATCGTCGGCAGCACCCGTTTCGGCGACATCGAAGCAGCGCACCGGCGCGTGCAGATCGGCTGGACCTGGTACGCGAAGCGCGCCCAGCGCACCGGCCTCAACACGGAAGCCAAGGCCCTGCTGCTGGCCCATGCGTTCGAGGTGATGGGCTGCGGCCGCGTCGAGTTCTTCACGCACTTCATGAACCATGCCTCCCGGTCGGCGATTGCGCGGCTCGGCGCGAAGGAAGAGGGCGTCCTGCGCAACCACATGCGCATGCCGGACGGCAGCTGGCGCGACACCGTCGTGTTCTCGATCATCGACGGCGAATGGCCGGCCGTGCGGGCCCATTTGCGCCACCTGATGGCGCGTCGGGGAGACGCCGCATGATCCGCTTGGGTCTTGTCGGTGCCCGCGGCCATGTCGGCACCGAGCTGATCAAGCTGCTGGCCTCGCATCCCGGATTCGATATCGCCTTCGTGTCCTCGCGCGAGCGCGACGGGCAGCGCCTCGCCGACCACGAACCCGCGTACCAGGGCGAGCTGCGCTACACGGCGCTCGACGCGGCGGGCGTGGCGGCGAGCGGCGTGGATGCCGTGGTGCTCGGCCTGCCGAATGGGTTGGCCGCGCCCTACGTCGCCGCCATCGATTCGATCGCCCCCGGCATGGCCATCGTCGACCTGTCGGCGGATTTCCGCTTCGACGCGACGTGGACCTACGGCCTGCCCGAGCGGAACCGCGCAGCGCTCGCTGGTGCGACGCGCATCAGCAATCCCGGTTGCTACGCGACGGCGATGCAACTGGCCCTGGCGCCGGTTCTCGATCTCGTCGACGGCCCCGCGCAGTGCTTCGGTGTGTCTGGCTACAGCGGTGCCGGCACGACGCCGAGCGACAAGAACGATCCCGCGAAGCTGCATGACAACCTGATGCCGTACTCGCTGGTGAACCATGTGCACGAGCGCGAGGTGACTCGCCACCTCGGCCATCCCGTCGAGTTCATGCCGCATGTGGCGCCGCACTTCCGCGGCATCACCATGACCGTGAACGTGCACCTCAACGACCCGGCGACGCTCGGCGCGCTCCGCGCCCGCTACGCGACGGCCTACGCCAGCGAGCCGCTGGTCCGGGTGGTCGATGGCGCCCCGTGGGTTTCGCGCATCGCGAATCGCCACGGCGTCGAAATCGGTGGCTTCGCGCTGTCGGACGACGGTCGGCGCTTGGTCGTGGTCAGCACCCTCGACAACCTGCTGAAGGGCGCCGCCACGCAGGCCCTGCAGAACCTCAACCTCGCGTTCGGCCAGGCCGAGACGACGGGCCTCACCGTGGAGTGGGCGGCATGAGCAACGTCTTGTGGGCGAAGCCCGGCATGGACATCGACGCAGACATCCAGCGTTTCCTCGCTGGCGACGACGTCATCCTCGATCGCGAGTTCATCCGCTACGACATCCGCGCGAGCGCCGCGCACGCGGAAGGGCTCGAGCGCATCGGCATCCTTACCGCTGACGAACGGGTCGCGATCGCCCGCGAGCTGGAGGAGCTCGATGCCGATGTCGCCGCCGGCCGGTTCGTGCTCGATGATCGCTTCGAGGACATGCACTCCGCCATCGAAGCCCGACTGATCGAGCGCCTCGGCGACGTGGGCAAGAAGATCCACACCGGCCGCAGCCGCAACGACCAGGTGCTGGTGGCGACGCGCCTGTGGCTGAAGGACCGTCTCTCACATGCCGCGGCGCTCTGCCATACCGCCGCCGGCGTCGCGCTAGAGCGCGCCGCGAGGGAGGGCGAACTGCCGCTGCCGGGCTACACCCACTTGCAGCGCGCGATGGTGTCGAGCGCGGCGATGTGGTGGGCCGGTTGGGCCGAAGCCTTCATCGACGACGCCGACCGCCTGCGTGGCACGGCACGCTGGATCGATGCGAACCCGCTCGGTTCAGCGGCCGGCTATGGCGTGAACCTCGCGCTCGACCGCGACCACACCACGGCCGCGCTCGGCTTCGGCCGCCTGCAGGTCGCCGCCACGTACGCACAGCTCTCGCGCGGCAAGTTCGAACTCGCCGCCTTGGAAGCGCTGGGCTCCGCGCTGCTCGACCTTCGCCGGCTCGCGTGGGATCTATCGCTGTTCGCCAGCGCGGAATACACGTTCGTGCGCCTTCCGGCGAAGTACACGACGGGCAGCTCGCTGATGCCAAACAAGCGCAACCCCGATGTCATCGAGCTGATGCGTGGCGTGTATGCCTCCGTCGCCGCGGCCAAGATCGAAGTGGAGCAGCTGCTGTCGCTGCCTTCCGGCTACCACCGCGACCTGCAGTACTCGAAGGGCGCGATCGTGCATGGCTTCGGCCGTGGCCTCGCGGCACTGGGATTGCTGCCGGACCTGCTGCGGGCGCTGGAATGGCAGCCGGAGCGAATGCGTGCCGCCATCGAGTCTTCGATGTACGCCACCGATCTTGCCGTTGAACTTTCCGCCGGGGGCATGCCGTTCCGCGACGCCTACCAGCAGGCCGCGGATCCGAAGCAATGGGCCGAGCGTGATCCGCAGGGCAGCCTCGAGGCGCGGGTGTCGCCGGGTGCTGCGGGCGATCTCAGGCTGTCCGTTCTCGCCGCCCGCTGGTCGTCGTTGAACCGCTGAGGCGAAGGCGGAGACGCCTCCCTCAGCGCAGCATCGTGCGGTTGGCGTCCGCCCGGCGCGATTCGAGGGCGCGGAGGACGCGATTCATCGCGTCGCCGATGCGGTCATGCGAATCGCGGGGTTCGCGCAGGCCGAGCGCACGCTCGAGGTCGGCGAAGTTGGCATCGTCCGGAAGGGCGTTGAGTGCGTCGATGATCCGGTTCACCGCGTTAAGCGTCGGCTTCAGCTCGACCGCCTTCAGGTTCGCGAGGACGAGGCTTCCTCCGAGGGCGAGGACGAGGGGGGACCAAGCCGGCTGGGCCGGGACCGCGCCGCCACCCGGATCCGACCGCAGGGCGAGGGTGTTGACGCGTTTCTCCGCGGCGTGCCAGCCGCTGTGCGGGGCGATGCGGCCGCGCGCCGAGATGTCGAAGGCGTCAACGTGGGGAATCGGGGCGATCGCATCCATGGCTCGTCCGGGTGTCAATAACTGTCAATACGCGCAGTCTGTCACGCATTGACGCCCGTGTGTATGAGCGTTTCGTCAGAAATCAGTCGGCCGGCGGGGCCGATCTCAGCAAGCGCACAGCCAACCCACCCACGATCAGGGCCCCGAGCCCCAGGACGGCCCAGAGGCCCCACCGGCCCACGTCGGTCGGTGGCACCAGGGCCTCGGCTCCCGCCAAGGTCCGGGCGGCGCCGACGCCGGCCAGCGGTGGCTGCCACTCCGCGCCCTGCCGTCGACGGATGGCCGCGAGGGCGTCGTCCATGCCCACCGTCGGCTGGCGGCGGTGGGCGCTGCCGGCCAGCAAGCGGAAGGGCGGCGTGCCATTCGCCATCACGATGACGCGGTCTGGCGCATAGCCGAGCGCGAGGCTCGGGGGCGGTGCGGGCGTCGCCAGCTGGATCCGCAGCGGGCCCATGCCGCTGCGCCAAAGCGGCGTCGGGGCGGCTTCGAGCGTTTCGCCGCCAATGGAAAGCCGCCACGCCGTGCCGCTGGCCACCGTCTGCCAACGTTCGCCCACCTGTTCCTCGATGCGGTACTCGAGGATCCCATCCCCGTTCCCGAGGCGGACCTCGACCTGCTGGACGGGCAGTGGGCCAAAGGGAGCGAAATCGACGCTCAGACCATCCTCAGACACGGCGACGGCTTCGAGGACGCGCGAGGCCAGCGGGGCCGGCTCGGCCTCGCGCCGACGCAAGCCGTCAAGCGCGACCACGGCGGGCAGGGCCGATTCCCCGGCGACCGGGCGCAGCGCGAGGTAGCGATGCGTGGTGCGGGCGAAGCGAAGATCGAGCCGCTCGATGCGGCGTCCGTCGCTGGACGCACGGAGCACGGGGAGGGCGGATTGCAGGTCCTCCCAATGCACCAGGTCATCGGAGCCGCGGATGTCGACCAGTGTCCGGAAATCGGTGTCGCCCTGTGGCCGCAGGCGGAGGCCGTCGAGACCTTGTCGCGCCGCGGCGCCGACGTCGATCAGCCATTCGTCGGGGGCGGAGCCGCTCGCGACGCCGTCCGCGCTTCGCAGGTCCAAGGCTGACAGCGTGCCTTCGGCATCGCGGCGCACATGCAGCTCCAAGGCACCCGGCATCGACGCGGCGTCACCCGGCACCGCGATCGGCAGCGGGAGCGCGAAGGCTTCCGGCGCCTGCGGCGGGGCGGGCGGCGGTGGCCGATGCAGGCTGATCGGCTGCTCGCGCCCTTGGGCGTCCACCACCACGAGGTCGGCCAGCTCTGGGGTCGTCAGCGTCGCGTAGGCCTCGGCAGGGAGTTCGATCGCGAACACCGGCGCGTCCGCGGGCGCGTCGATGGGGAAGGCGAGCGCGAAGTCCTCTTCGCTAGCGAGCACCGGCGCGGCGGACACCGCCGCCGCCATCGCGAAAACCAAAGAGCGAACGGCATGACGCGTCATTCGGAAGCCTCCAGACGGCTCGGGGGACGGGGCGCGAGGCGGCCGACGATCACCAGCAGGCCGCCGACGGTGAGGAAGGACACGATGCCGAGCAAGTCGCCGAGGTTCTCGCGGTCGACCAGCAGCAGCTTCAGGAGCACGGCCACCAGCAGCAGCGCGCCGAAGGTCCACAGCGGGCGGCTGCCGCGGCGCGAGCCGAGGACCCAGCACACCACGCCGGCGAGCGACCACACCACGCTCAGCGCAGCTTGCGAGACGGTCCACGATGCGACATCCCACCAATCCACCGAGGTCATCCACGGCGTGCCTGCCAAGCCCTCGGCGCCCCAATGCCAGGACGCCCGCAGGGTCGCCATGGTCATCAACGTGAACACTGCGGCTCCCAATGCCACGGCCGCGATGGGCCGGGTCGGGGCCTGGGCGGGCAGGCCCTTCAGCCAGGCCGCCAGACCCAGCACGCCGATCAGCTGGAACAGCTCGACCGGGTTGAGCAGCGGCACCCAAGGCAGCGGCGCCGCGGTGCCGGCCACCACCTGGGTCACGACCCAGACCGAACCAAGCACAAGCAACGCAAGGCCAAGCGCGATGCGGCGGTAGGCCTGGGCATCCGTGCCCACCGGCCATGCCGCGAGCGTCGGGCGACGCAGCAGCAACGCCGTGAGCGCGGCGAGGGGTAGCCACGGCAGGATCCAGCGCCAGCCGTCCCCGAGGGCCTCGGCGTTGATCGCCTCCAGCCCTTCGCGGATCCCGAGGCCCAGGGCCAAGGTGAGGGCCGCCAAGGCACTGATGTGGGTTGTGGCTTGTCGGCCGGTGAGGCCGCGCATCGTGGGAAGCACCGCGACCATGGCCACGGCCAGCGCGAGCTGGGTGAAACCCCGGGGCTGCGACAACCAGGACGACGATTCGAGGTAGGCCACGACGACGGCGAAAACGGCGGTCGGCATGGCCAGCGCCGGCAGCCATGCGGGTTTGCGCCAATCGGAGAGGCGACGAAGCCCGGCGGCCAGCAGTGCACTGAGTGCAACGAACAACAGCCAACCCGCGCCGAGCTCGAGATCCGCCCCGCCAGTAGAGGCGTAGACATTGTCGAGGCGCTCCACTTCCCGCACGCCCGCCCAGAACCACCAGCCGAGGGCCGCGGCCGCGAGCAGCGCGCCACCGGCCGAGCGCTGGTTCTCGTGCGCCCGGTCGAGCAGCCACGCGCAGGCCCCTGCACCGGCGACGAGCAGCAGCAGGTTCAGCGTGTGCGCGTTGAGCACGGCCGTGGCGTCATGACCATGCTCGAACGAGGCGACGTAGGCCAAGCCCGCCAGCACCTGCAGGCCGACACCTGCGGCCTGCGGCCAGCGCCGCTGCTGCGTCTGCCCGAGCCACAGCAGGGCCACGCCCTGCAGCGCCCAGGTGGCCGACGTCCAACGTGCGGAAAGCGCCAGCGGCACGGCGAGGGTGGCGAAGGCGAGGCCGAGGGCCGCTGCGCTCTGGCCAAGCACGCGCAGTTTTTCCTCGCGCCGCGACCACAGGGCCAGCAGGAGGTACACCGCGGCAACCGCGAGGGCCGAGAACGCCAGGGGCATCGTTTCGCCATCGAGCAGCGCCACCTGCATCGGGAAGGCGACCAGTGGCGTACCGAACAAAAGGGTCGCGTCGACTTTGCCGGGTTCACGGCCCTTCAAGGCGTAGGCCACCGGGATGGTGACGTACATCAGGAAGAAGGCGACGAGGAACGGCTCGGTCGTGCTGAACAGTTCGGGGCGGAAGTACTTCGCGCCCCACAGCGCACCGACGCCGAAGGTGAACACGAAGCCCATCAGGTTCAGCGCACGCCACGGGCGCACCCAAGCCATGGCGAAGACGGCGCCATTGAGCAGCCCGTAGTAGCTGAAGAGCGCGACGTGGTTGCCACTGCCGGTCGAGAGCAGGATCGGCGCGAGGTAGCCGCCGAGGAATCCGATGACCGCGAGCCACACCGCGTTCTGGCGGATGGCGAGAACGGCTGCACTGGCGACCAGCACCAGCACGAGGCCGAACGCGAGGGCGGCAGGCAGCAAGTCCGGAACGCGGAAGCTGCCGAACACCGTCAGCAGCAGGATGCCGATCGCGCCGCCCTGCAAGCTGAGCCCGAAGGCCGGGCGCTCGCGCGCCTGCTTCAATCCGTAGACGAGCATCGCGATGGCCGCCAGCGCGATGCCCGCGTAGCGCATCGACACGGGCACGGTGAGCCAGCCCGCGCTCGCGGCATAGCGGATCAGCGCGGCGACACCGAACAGCGACACGAGGAGGCCGAGCTTGACCGGCACGTTGCCTTCGAAAAGGAAGGCCCGCAGGCGCGCCGCGAAACGCTCGATCGCATCGGGCTCGACCGGCGGCGCGCGCGAGGCGGCAGGACGCGGGGCAGCGCGCTCGAAAGCGGGCGAGGGGCTCGGGGTGGCCGCTGGCTTCGCGTCGACCATCGAAGGAATCGGCGGCGGGTCCTCGGGCGTCGGCGCCGGCGCCGGCGCGGGCGACGACGATTCCGCCACCGTTCGCGAGGGCTCCGGTGTCGGGGCTTCTGCCGGACGGGCCCGCGATTCAGGCTGCGGGCCACGCCGCGCTTCAAGGTCGCGAAGTCGCGCCGTCAGCGCATCGATGCGGCTGGACTGGCGATGCAGCAAGCCGAGCGCGGCAACGATGAGGAAGCCCGCGCCGAAGCCAAACAAGGCCTCCGCCTCGGACGCCAGCAAGGCGCCCATCAGGGCCGCGGCGAATGCGAGCACCCAAATCATTGAACGCGTCTCCCCGCGCGTGAAGTCCGCCGCAGTTCATCCGGATTGGGGCGGGACGTCAACGACGCGTCGACGAGGTACGCATGCGTCTCGGGTGGCAGCACGCGGAAGCGCGGATTCCGCTACCTGTGGTCCGCCGCCGATCACCGCGGCGCTGCCAGGGACGAAAACGCAAAACCCGCCTTTCGGCGGGTTCGGCTTGGAACTTTTGGTCGGGGAGACAGGATTCGAACCTGCGACTTCTACGTCCCGAACGTAGCGCTCTACCAGGCTGAGCTACACCCCGACGGGAGCCGCAAAGAATAGAGGGATTCGCCCCTTATCGCAAGTCCCCCGAGATGGTGACGCGGTGGCACGGCAGCCGACTCGGCCGCGGACCGTCGCGCCCCTCGGGGCCACTGCGCCGCCTTGCGGTCGATTTGCGACAATCGGCGGTCTTTCGATATCCCCCGGAGAGTCCGCGTGATCAAGCCCCGCACCCCGCCCGGCGTCCTGGAGCTGCTGCCTCGCGACCAGATCGCCTTCCAGCGCGTGCTCGACGTGATCCGTCGCAACTACGAGCGCTTCGGTTTCCTGCCGGTCGAGACGCCGGTATTCGAACTCACCGATGTGCTGCTGACGAAGAGCGGCGGCGAAACCGAGCGCCAGGTGTACTTCGCCCAATCCACCGGCGCGCTGGAGAAGAAGGAGGAGGGCCTGCCGGAACTCGCCCTGCGCTTCGACCTCACGGTGCCGCTGGCGCGATACGTCGCCGAGCACGAACACGACCTCGCGTTCCCGTTCCGCCGCTATCAGATGCAGCGCGTCTACCGCGGCGAGCGCCAGCAGCGCGGGCGCTTCCGCGAGTTCTACCAGTGCGATATCGACGTGATCGGCAAGGACGCGCTCTCGGTGCGCCATGACGCCGAAATGCCGGCAGTGATCCACGCGATCTTCGCCGAACTCGGCATCGGCAAGTTCACCATCCAGATGAACAACCGCAAGCTGATGCGCGGCTTCTTCGAGCGCCTCGGCGTGGCGGATGGCGCCCTGCAGATGTCGGTGCTGCGCGAGGTCGACAAGATCGACAAGCGTGGCGCCGACTACGTGCGCGACACGCTGACCGGCGAGGGCTTCGGCCTCTCTGCCGAGGCGGTGGCGCAGATCCTCGCCTTCGTCTCGGTCCGCTCGAACGGCCACGACGACGCGCTCGCGAAACTTGACGCCCTCGGCGGCGGCAACGCCACGCTGGAGCAGGGCGTCGCCGAGCTGCGCGAAGTCCTGTCGCTGGTGAAGGCGCTGGGCGTTCCTGAAGCCGACTACGCGATCAACTTCTCGATCGCGCGCGGCCTCGACTACTACACCGGCACCGTCTACGAGACGACGCTCGACGCCCACCCGCAGATCGGCTCGATCTGTTCGGGTGGCCGCTACGACAACCTCGCCAGCCACTACACGAAGTCGCACCTGCCGGGCGTCGGCATTTCCATCGGCGTCACCCGGCTGTTCTGGCAGCTGCGCGAAGCCGGGCTTGTCGCCACCGCTGAGAGCAGCGTGGAGTGCCTCGTCGCCCTGATGGACGATGCCGGCCTCGCCGATGCCCTGGCGCTCGGCAGCCGCCTGCGCACTGGCGGCATCAATGCCGAAGTTCAGCTCGAGCCGAAGAAGCTCGCCAAGCAGTTCCAGTACGCCGACCGCGCCGGCATCCGCTTCGTGCTGCTGCGTGGCGAGGACGAGCTGGCCAAGGGCACCGTCGCGGTGAAGGACCTGCGCCGCAACGAGCAGTTCGAAGTCGCGGAATCCGAGCTGGTGGCCGCGCTGAAGGTCGAACTGGCGCAGCAACGTGCGCTCGCGGGGCGCTGACGTGGCCGCCGCTCCCCAAGCCATCCGCCTCGACGGCGCGTCCCTCACCCGCGAACAGGTCGTGGCTGTCGCGCGCGGCGCATCGGTCGTGCTCGATGCGACGCAGCTCCGCGCCGTGCAGCGCACCGCGGATTTCCTCGCCGAGCAGGTCCGCCGGCAGGAGCCGCTCTATGGCGTTTCGACCGGTTTCGGCAGCAATGCCGATCGGCTGCTGGGCGCGCACCGCCTTCGCGGCGACGGCGATGCCGGCACCACGCTGCACGAGGAGCTGCAGGAAAACCTGATCACCACGCATGCGGTCTGCATCGGCGAACCCTTTCCCGAGGACGTCGTGCGCGCGATGCTTGTCATCCGCATCAACACGCTGATGAAGGGCCATTCCGGCGTGCGTTCCAGCACGCTCGAGGCCTATGCCGCCATGCTCAACGCCGGCATCGTGCCGGTGGTGCCGAAGTTGGGTTCGGTGGGCGCGAGCGGCGACCTCGCCCCGCTGTCGCACCTCGCGATCGTGTTGCTGGGGCAGGGCGAAGCCTTCTTCCGTGGCGAACGGCTGCCGGGCGGCGAGGCGCTGAAGCGCGCTGGGCTCTCCCCGATCCGCCTCTCGTACAAGGAAGGCCTCGCGCTCAACAACGGTACGGCGCAGATGCTGGCTACGGCCGTGCTCTGCGCGGCGCGCCTCGAGACGCTCGTGGACCTCGCCGACCGCTGCGCGGCCATGACGATCGACGCCTTCGCCGGTCGCCGACGGGCGTTCGATGCCCACGTGCACGCATTGCGCCCGCATCCCGGGCAGGTGGCCAGTGCGGCGAACCTGCGGACGTTGCTCGACAGCTCGACCCTCTCCGACATCGCCTACCACCTCGTGCCACGCGCGAAGCCTTGGCTACCGTCGAGCTGGCCGAATGCCTCGCTCGCCGCGCTGAGCTTCGATATCGGCTGGGACTGGGTGCCCGCCGACCAACGCCATGGCCGCGAGCGCTTCTACCAGCGCTTCAAACCCTTCCGTGGCGGCAAGAAGCACCAGCCGCAGGACAGCTACAGCCTGCGTTGCGCCCCGCAGGTGCACGGTGCGGTACGCGATGCGCTGGCCCAGTTGCAGCGGGTCGTCGATGTCGAGCTCAACGCCGTGACCGACAACCCGCTGATCTTCCCGGACCTCGAAGGCGCGAAGCACATCGAGGACCAGGTGGTCTCTGCCGGTCACTTCCATGGCATGCCGATCGCGTTGGCGATGAGTTACGTCAAGGCGGCGATCCCCGTGCTGGCGTCGATCTCGGAGCGCCGCCTCAACAAGCTGGTCGACCCGGCCACCAACGACGGGCTGCCGGCCTTCCTGAGCGGCAACGAGGACGGCACGGATTCGGGCTACATGATCGTGCAGTACACGGCGGCGGCCATCGTCAACGACCTCGCCTCGCGCGCGCATCCGGCCACGGTGTATTCCATACCCACCAGTGCCAACGCCGAGGACCACGTCTCCATGGGCGCGAACGAAGGCCGCCACGTGCTGGACATGAGCGCGGACCTCGCCAAAGTGCTCGCACTGGAGCTGATGACCGCGGCGCAGGCGCTGGATTTCCGCCGCGACATGATCGAAGCCGCGCGGCGCTTGGCCCGCGAAGCCGACCTGGCGACGTTCGCGTCGAAGGTCGGCAACGCTCCGCCCGATCCGCATCCGCAGCGGGCGCAGTTCCTGGCCGAGTGCGATGCCCTCCGTGCCGAACTCGCCTCGTCGCCGGGCTTTGCGCCGGGCCGAGAGGTGGCCGACCTGCACGCGGCCTTCCGAGCGAAAGTGGCCTTCCTCGGCAAGGACCGTGCCCTCGACGGCGACGTCGCCGCCGCCGTGGACTTCGTCGAGGCCTTGCTGGCGCGCTGAATCAGCGGGCCAGCAGTTCCACCTTCGCGACCTGCCCGTTGCGGGCGTCGGTCAGGACATACAGCGCGCCGTCCGGGCCCTGGCGAACGTCACGGATGCGCTCGTTCCAGTCGTCGAGCAGCACCTCGGTGTCCGCCACGCGCTCGCCATCCAGCACCAACCGCTGGAGGTGCGTCAGCGCCAGCGAACCGACGAAGGCGTTGCCCTTCCACGCCGGGAAGCGGTCGGCCGTGTAGAACGCGAAGCCCGAGGCGCCGATCGACGGCGTCCACTGATGCAGCGGCTGCTCCATGCCGTCCTTTTCCTTGAGGCCGTCGCCGATCGTGGTGCCGTTGTAGTTGATGCCGTAGGTGATCACTGGCCAGCCGTAGTTGCGGCCGGCGCGCGGAACGTTGATCTCGTCGCCGCCGCGCGGGCCGTGCTCGTGCGTCCAGACGAGGCCGGTCTGCGGGTGCAGGGCCATGCCCTGGATGTTGCGATGGCCATAGCTGAACACGCCCGGATGCGTGCCGGCCCGTGCAGCCAGCGGTAGCGCCGTCGCGGGCGTGCCATCGTCGTTGAGCTTGAACAGCTTGCCCTGGCCGCGGGTGAGGTCCTGGGCGCTGTCCTGCATGCCGCGGTCGCCGGTGCTTACCCAGAGCTGGCCGCTGCGGTCGAACACCAGGCGCGAGCCATAGTGGAAGCCGGTGTCGACTTTCGGCGACTGCCGGAAGATCACCTGGACGTCCCGCAGGGTCTCGCCGTCGAGCCGGCCGCGCGCCACCGAGGTGCCGGCGCCGCCGCTGCCGGGCTCCGAGAAGCTCAGGTACACCAGACCGTTCTCGGCGAACTTCGGATGCAGCACGACATCGAGCAGGCCGCCCTGGCCGCGGGCCTGTACGCGCGGAACGCCCGCAATGGGGCGGGAGAGCGTGCCGTCGGCATTGACGATCCGGAGGCGGCCCGGCCGCTCCGTCACCAGCATCCGGCCATCGGGCAGGAAAGCGAGACCCCAGGGGTGCTCGAGGCCTTCGGCTACGGTCGTCACCCTGACGGGGCCGTTCTCGCTCGCGAAGTCGCGGGACTCCGCGGCGAGCGTCGACGCGGCGGGAAGGGCCAAGGCAAGGGCGAGGAAGGCTGCGAGCGGGCGTCGGGTCATGGGTGGCGGATTCAGGAAGGTCAGCGGAGTGTCACGGCGTCGGCATCAAGGGCGCGTCACCGGGCCTGCCGAACGGATTTAGCCGGGATTCGGTCCTCGCCGGACGGTGCCGCCGGAGGCAGGGTCACGGGGCGCTTCGCGCGCGGCGTGACCGTCGGCGGCTCGATGCGGAGCACGCGGCCGTTGCTGTCGTCGGTCAGGGCGTAGACATTGCCGTCCGCGCCGACACGCACGTCGCGGATGCGCCAGTTCAGGCCCGAGAGCAGTTGCTCCTGCGCCACGACGCGGTTATCGGCATCGAGACGGAGCCGATGGACGCTTCGCGAGACGAGCCCGCCCACCAGCACGCTGCCCATCCACTCCGGCGATTTCGGGTGGTTGTAGAAGGCGAGGCCGCTCGTACCGATCGAGGGAACCCAGTAGTGCTGTGGTTGCTCGAGGCCGGCTGCACTGGTGCCCGTGGCTTCCGGAATCGGGCGGTCGTCGTAGCCGATGCCCCAGGTGATCGTCGGCCAGCCGTAGTTGAGGCCGCGGCCGACGCGGTTGAGTTCGTCGCCGCCCTTCGGGCCGTGCTCGTTCATCCACAGCTGTCCGGTCACAGGATGGAAGGCCATGCCCTGCGGGCTCCGGTGGCCGGTGGACCAGATCTCCGGCAGCCACGCGCTGTTGCCGACGAAGGGATTGTCGGCGGGCACGGTACCGTCGGTACGGATGCGGAGGATCTTGCCTTGGTGCTGGTTCTGCCGCTGCGCGGTCGCATTGCTGAAGTTGTCGCCCGAGCTGACGTAGAGGAATCCATCAGGGCCGAACGCGAGGCGCGAACCGAAATGCCCCTGCGTGTTGAGCTTGGGCGTCACGCGGAAGATCACGCTGCCATTCACGAGGCCGGTGCCACCCGCGTTCAACTCGGCCCGAAACACCGCGGTGCCGGCCGTACCGTTCGTCCCCGGCTCGGCGAAGCTGAGGTAAACGCGACGGTTGGTGGCGAAGGCCGGATCGAGTGCCACGTCCAGCAGGCCGCCCTGGCCCTGGGCGAACACCGCGGGCACGCCGGTGAGGGCGGTGGAGACACCGCCCTGCGGCGTGACGACCCTCAGGCGCCCCGGACGCTCGCTGACGAGGAAACTGCCGTCCGGCAGGAAGGCGAGGCCCCAGGCGTTCTGCAGACCCGTGGCGATGGTCGTGACGCGCACGGTGCCGAGTTGGCTGCTCGTGTTCTGGGTGTTGGCCTGCGCCGCGGCGGCCGAGGGCCAGAGAGCGGTGGCAACCAGGGAGCCGAGGGCGATGACGAGTGCAGTCCGGCGCATGGGGATGGCCTCCGGGGGAAGGAGGCCAGAGGCTAGCGCGCCCTCGCTGCCGCGACGTTAACGCGGCGTTGTTGCGCCGCGACACGCCGATGCGGCGGCGCGGCCGGCCACCACCCCGCTCGCGAAGCAGGCGGTGAGCAGGTAGCCGCCGGTCGGGGCGTCCCAGTCGAGCATTTCCCCGCAGGCGAACCAGCCGGGCAGGGCGCTCAGTCCGAGCTGCGCGTCGAGCGCGCCCATGGCGAGTCCACCCGCCGTGCTGATGGCCTCGGCGATGGGCCGCGGTGCACCGAGACGCAGGGGCAGACGCTTGATGGCCTGCGCCAAACGCCCGGCGTCCGCGAGGTCGGCAGGCGGCAGCCGCTCGCGCAGCAGGGCCGCTTTTGCGCCGTCGAGCTTCAGTCGGCGGCGCAGGACCTCGCTGAGCGAGCGACCCTCGCGAGGTTTGGCCAGCGCATCGCGGACACGCTCCAGCGGTAGCCCGGGGACGAGGTCCAGCCCGATGTCCACGTAGCCGTCCCGACGCAAGGCGGCCCGCAGGTCCGGGCCGATGGCGTAGATGAGGCTGCCTTCGATGCCGTGGGCCGACAGGACGCATTCGCCCTGCAATTGGCGTTCGCGTCCACTGGCGTCCCGCCAATGCGCGATGACCGGCTTCAGTGGTGCGCCGGCGAACTTCGTGGCGATGAAGGCGCTCCACGCCACGTCGAAGCCGCAGTTGGAGGCTTCCAGCGGCACCGTGGGCACCCCGCGCTCGGCCAGCCACGGCAGCCAAGCACCGTCGGAGCCGAGTTGCGGCCAGCTGCCCCCGCCGAGGGCCAGCACCACGGCCGGGGCCTGGAGACGTCTCGGCCCGTCGGGGCCTTCGAGCAGGGCATGACCGTCGCCATCGAATCCCTTCCAGCGTTGCCGCATGTGCATGCGGACGCCGTCCTGCTTCAGGCGGGCCACCCAGGCACGCAGCAGCGGCGCGGCCTTCATGTCGTGAGGAAAAACCCGGCCGGAGGTGCCGACGAAGGTCTCGACACCGAGTTCTCGCGCCCAGGCACGGAGCTGTTCACTGTCGAAGGCGTCCAGCCAGTGTGCGACCTCGCCTGCGCCCCGGCTGTAGCGCTGCTCGAACCGGGGGCGCGGATCGCCATGGGTGAGATTCAATCCCCCGCGTCCGGCGATGAGGAATTTCCGGCCCACCGACGGCTTGGCCTCGAACAGGTCGACTTCGACGCCCGCACGGCGGGCCACCTCCGCGGCCATGAGACCGGCCGGCCCGCCGCCGATGATGGCGACGCCGCGGCAAACCCATACCTCGGTGTTCGCGTCGCTCACGGAACCGCGCTCAACGCGCCGGCTCGACGGCCAGCAGTTCGACCTCGAAGATCAGGGGCTGGTGCGGCGGAATCACATCGCCCGCGCCGCGGCTGCCGTAGCCGAGGTCGGCCGGAATCGCGAGCTCGCGCACCTCGCCGACCTTCATGCCCACGACGCCCTCGTCCCAGCCGCGGATGACCACGCCACGCCCCAGGGGGAAGTCGAAGGCCTCGCCTCGAGGACGCGAGCTGTCGAACTCCGTGCCTTTCCGGCCGGCGACGCGCTCGTCGTAAAGCCAGCCGGTGTAGTGCACGCGGACGGTGTCACCGCTGCGCGCCACGGCACCATCGCCTGCGCGCAGCACGGCGATCTCGAGATCAGCCGGGCTGCCGCCCGCGGGAGGTCCCTCGGGAGCGCGGCAGCCGGCGAGCAGCGCGGCCGCGAGGGCCAGCGCCGCGAAGGGCAGGAAACGGATCATTGTTCGGTCAAGGTGATCGTGTAGTTGCCGTTCTGGTTGCCGTTCGTCCCGACGAAGATCTGGTACTGGCCCGGCGCGAACATGCCGCTGATCTCCGCGTCGAGATCACCGTGGCTGTCGTCGTCGCACCAGGTGCGGTTCGGCCCGACCACCACCATCGTGGAGTCGGTGGTGCTCTCGACGAAGATCTTCAGGTTCAACGCCGACGTCACCGTGAGGCGATGGTCGGGCGTGGTGTCGATGGTGCCCACGCAGGCCTTGCCGAAGCTGCGCGCATCGCGTGAGCCGCCGGTTTCGCCGCGGCTGCGCTGCGGGTCCGGGGTGAAGCCCGCGCCCAGCGTGAAGTCGCGGTAGGCCTCGATGCTGCCGTCGTCGCCGGCGCCGCGGCTGGTCCCGCCGACGTTCTCGGTGAGGGTGAGCGTGTACTGGCCGGTCTGGCCAAGGTGGCCGACGTAGACCTCGTAGCGGCCGGGGCGGAGCATCGCGTTGATCTCGGCGTCGAGCTCACCGCGGCTGTCGTCGTCGCAGAACGTGCCCGAAGGACCGCGCATCACGAGGGTCGAGTCGGTGGTGCTGGTGGTGTAGAGCTTCAAGTTGACCGCGCTGGTGACCGTGATGACGTGGTCGGGCGTGGTGTCGATGCTGCCACTGCACTGGCCGCCGAAGGCTTGCGCGGCGTCGCGCGCGCCACCCGTGGTGCCGGTGCCGGTCTGCGGGTCGGGCGTGAAGCCGGAGCCGATGCTGAAGTTGCGATAGTCCGAGGCCGTTGCGAGACCGGCGCCAAGGGCGATGGATTGCGCGGCGGTGCGGCGGAGGGCGATGCGGTTCATGGCGGCTCTCGTGGTGGTTGCCGGGAAGTCTGGCAACGAGAGGACCAAAGTCAAGCTGTATCGGACGCGATTGGCACGGCGATAATCCGAGGCCTCGCCAATGCCCGTTCCCGGCGACCGTCGAGCCCGCATGCCTTCGATCCTCAACATCGCCGCCTACCGGTTCGTCGCGATCGACGACGCGGCAACCCTCCGCGGGCCGATCGCCGCGCGTGCCGAAGCGGCGGGCCTCAAGGGCACCGTGCTGGTGGCGCCCGAGGGGATCAATCTCTTCCTCGCCGGCGAGCCTTCGGCGCTGCGCGGCTTCCTCGCGTGGTTCGAGGACGACGCCCGGTTTGCTGGCCTGGCCGCCAAGGAGAGCTGGAGCGAGGCCGTTCCTTTCGCAAGGCTCAAGGTGAAGCTCAAGCGCGAGATCATCGCCTTCCGTCGCGATGGTATCGAGCCGATCAGAGCGCCGGCGCCTTTCGTCGATCCGTGCACGCTGAAGCGTTGGCTCGACGCGGGGCGCGACGATACGGGCCGGCCGGTCGTCCTGCTCGACACGCGCAATCGCGAGGAAGTGGCCCACGGCACCTTCGACGGTGCGCTCACCCTGCCGATCGACGACTTCGTGCAACTGCCGGAGGCGCTCGAAGCCGAACGCCATCGGTTGGCCGGTGCCACCGTGGTGAGCTTCTGTACCGGCGGCATCCGCTGCGAGAAGGCTGCGCCCTTGCTCCGTGATCTGGGCTTTGGCGACGTGCGCCAGCTTGAAGGCGGCATCCTCGGCTACTTCGAGGCGGTCGGCGGCGCGCACTGGCAGGGCGGATGCTTCGTCTTCGACGAGCGGGTCGCCTTAGGGCCGGATCTGTCGCCGGTGGGCAAGGGCGGCGAGGCCGCCTAGACTCGGCGAGCTTCCCTGCCGCCGTGCTCCGCTCCGCTCCGGGGCGAGCCGTCACGCCCCGCCAACCCGGAACCGTCCGCCTCATGACCGCCACGCCGCTGCTCATCACCTTCGGCCTCTACCTGCTGGTGATGGTGGGCATCGGCGTCTGGGCCTGGTGGCGCACCCGCAGCTTCGACGACTACATCCTCGGCGGGCGCTCGCTCGGCAGCGTGGTCACGGCGCTTTCGGCTGGCGCCTCCGACATGAGCGGCTGGCTGCTGATGGGCCTGCCCGGCGCGCTCTACATCGGCGGCGCGTCGGAGGCGTGGATCGCGATCGGCCTCGTCATCGGCGCCTGGGCGAACTGGAAGTACGTGGCCGGCCCGCTGCGCGTCTACACTGAGCGCACGAAGAACGCGCTGACGCTGCCGGACTACTTCACCCACCGCTTCGAGGACCAGGCCAAGCTGCTCCGCGTTTTCTCGGCGACGGTCATCCTCGTTTTCTTCGCCATCTACTGCGCCAGCGGCATCGTCGCCGGCGCGCGATTGTTCGAGAGCGTGTTCGGCCTGCCGTATGCCGAGGCGATCTGGTGGGGTGCGGCGGCCACCATCCTCTACACGCTGATCGGTGGCTTCCTCGCCGTGAGCTGGACCGACACGGTGCAGGCGACGCTGATGATCTTCGCGCTGCTCCTCGTGCCGGTGATGGTGGTGCTGGGCAGCGGCGGCCTCGACGCCAGCCTCGCACTGATCGGCGAAACCGCCCCCGCCAAGCTCGATCCGTTCAACGGCGGCGCGCTCGGCCTGGTGGGCATCGTCTCGCTGCTCGCCTGGGGCCTCGGCTACGTGGGGCAGCCGCACATCCTCGCGCGATTCATGGCCGCCGATTCGCTGAAGAGCATTCCGGCGGCGCGACGCATCGGCATGACGTGGATGGTCCTCTGCCTCGGCGGCGCGATGGCCGTTGGCTTCTTCGCCAACGCCTACTTCGCCGTTCATCCCGAGCACGTCGGCGAGGTCGCGGCGAACAGCGAGCGGGTGTTCATCCAGCTCTCGACCGTGCTTTTCAATCCATGGGTGGCCGGCGTGCTGCTCTCCGCCATCCTCGCCGCGATCATGAGCACCCTGAGCTGCCAGCTGCTGGTGTGCAGCAGCGCACTCACCGAGGATTTCTACAAGGGCTTCGTGCGGCCGCAAGCCGGGCAGGGCGAGCTGGTGTGGTTCGGACGCGCGATGGTCGCCGCTGTTTCTCTGCTGGCGATCTGGATCGCCCGCGATCCGGACAGCAAGGTGCTCGGGCTGGTGGCCTACGCGTGGGCCGGCTTCGGCGCCGCGTTCGGGCCGGTGGTGATCCTGTCGCTGTTCTGGGGCCGCATGACCCGCAATGGCGCGTTGGCGGGCATGGTCGCAGGTGCCACGACGGTGATCCTCTGGAAGGAACTTGTCGTCGCGGGTGGCCACAGCAGCCTCTACGAGATCGTTCCGGGCTTCATCGCCGCCGCCATCGCCATCGTCGTGGTGAGTCGTTTCGGAGTGGGCCCCAGCGAGGCCATGCGCGAGCGCCATGACGGCGTGCGCGAGACGCTGCGGGCCGAAGGCTACTGAGGCGAGACGAGATGGCCGCGAACAAGACCCAGGCAACCGCGGCCAGCGTCGAGGCCTACTTCGATGAGCGGGCGTCCGAGGCGCAGCGTCCGGACTGCGAGGCGCTGGTCGCGTTGCTGTCTCGCCTCACTGGCGAACCGGCGGTCCTGTGGGGCCCGAGCATCGTCGGGTTCGGCCGCTACCGTTACCGCTACGAGAGCGGCCGCGAGGGCGAGATGTGCCTAGCCGGCTTTGCTGTGCGCGGCAAGGAGCTGGTGGTCTACGTCGACGCGGAAAGGGAAGCGCAGCAGGCGCGCCTCGCCACGCTGGGGAAACACCGGATCGGCAAGTCCTGCCTTTACGTCAAGCGACTCGCCGATCTGGACCTGGCCGTGCTCGAAGCGCTGGTGGCGGGATCGATCGCCGAAACGCGGCGTCGGTACGGGTGAGCCGGTGGGCCGGGCGCGATGCACCGCGCCCGTGGCGGATCACTCGCCGCGCGGCTTGCCCTTGAATCCCGGCTTGAAGTTGCCGCCCTTGTAGCCGCCGGGCTTGAAGCCGCCCTTCTTCGGGAAGCGCGGTGCCGCGCCTTCGAGCTCGCCGCTGTCGTCCTTCGACGGGTCGTAGGCCTTGAGCATCAGGGCCTGGCCGGCGACGCGCACCTTCTTCAGGTGGGCCATGATTTCCTTCGGCATGCCCTCCGGCAGATCGACCAGCGTGTCGTTGGTGCGGATGTTGATGCGGCCGATGTGCCCGGCTTCGAGGCCGGCCTCGTTGGCGATGGCACCGACGATGTTGCCCGGCTTCACCTGGTGGGCGTGGCCCACGGCGATCCAGTAGGTCGCGAAACCCGGCTCCGGCGCGCGCGGCGCGTCGAACTTGGCCGGACGCGGCTTCGGCGGGCCGTCCTCGCGCGGGGTGCGCATCTCGGGGCGCCAGCTCATCGGCTCGCCGCGCGGCTGGCGCGGCAACTTGTCGAAGTCCACGCGCTCGCGGCGCTCCGGACGCTCGCCGCGCTCTTCCCGCTCCATACGCGGCTCGCGGGCGTTCGGATCGAGCAGCAAGGACGTATCGCCCTGCACCAGCCGGGCCAGCGCCGCGGCGATCTCGATGGCCGGCACGTTGTGCTCGGTCTCGTAGCGCTCGACGAGGGCGCGGAAGGGCTCGATGCCCTCCAGCTGGCGTGCCTGGGTGATGCGGTCGAGGAAGCGGCTGATCCGCGAATCGTTGACGGCCTGCACGGAGGGCAGTGTCATCGGCTCGATCGGCTGGCGCGTGGCGCGCTCGATGGCCTTCAGCATGCCGCGCTCGCGCGGGCTGACGAACAGGATGGCTTCGCCACTGCGCCCGGCGCGGCCTGTGCGGCCGATGCGGTGGACGTAGCTCTCGGTGTCGTAGGGGATGTCGTAGTTGAGGACGTGACTGATGCGCTCCACATCGAGGCCGCGGGCCGCGACGTCGGTGGCCACCAGGATGTCGATCTTGCGGTCCTTGAGCTGCTGGATCGTGCGCTCGCGCTGCGCCTGCTGCACGTCGCCGTGGATGGCGGCGGCGGCCAAGCCGCGGGCGGCCAGCTTCTCGGCGAGCTCCTGCGTGGCCTGCTTGGTGCGCGCGAAGATGATCATCGCGTCGTAGGTCTCGGCCTCGAGGATGCGGGTGAGGGCATCGAGCTTGTGCAGGCCGCTGACCATCCACATCCGCTGGCGGATGTTGGTGGCCGTGGTGGTCTTGGCCTTGATGGCCACTTCCACCGGGTCCTTGAGGTAGGTCTGGGCGATGCGCTTGATCGGCGGCGGCATGGTCGCCGAGAAGAGGGCGACCTGGCGCTCGGGCGGGGTCTTCTTCAGCACCGCCTCGACGTCGTCGATGAAGCCCATGCGCAGCATCTCGTCGGCTTCGTCGAGGACGAGCGCCTTCAGCTTCGAGAGGTCCAGCGAGCCGCGCTCAAGGTGGTCGATCACGCGGCCGGGCGTGCCGACGACAACGTGGACACCACGCTTGAGGGCGCTCAGCTGCGGCCCATAGGCCTGGCCGCCGTAGATCGGCAGCACCTGGAAGCCGGGGATGAACGCGGCGTACTTCTGGAAGGCCTCGGCGACCTGGATCGCGAGTTCGCGGGTCGGGGCGAGCACCAGCACCTGCGGCGCGCCGGCGGCGCTGTTGCCGATGCGAGTCAGCAGGGGCAGGGCGAAGGCGGCGGTCTTGCCGGTGCCGGTCTGCGCCTGGCCGAGGACGTCGCGGCCGTCCAGCAGCGGCGGGATGGTCGCGGCCTGGATGGGGGAGGGCGACTCGTAGCCCACGGCGGCGAGTGCCTTCATCAGGGCATCGGACAGGGCAAGGTCGGCAAAGCGCAGCGAGGGCGCTTCGTTGGAAGTTTCGGTATCGGCGCTCATGGCGGCCTCGAGAGTGCCGGCTGAAGCGCCCGGCGGGAAGGGCGCGGAGTTTACCCGACCTTCGGGCCCGCCACCCCAACGGGAGCCAACCGGCGGTTTGGCCGGGCGGGGAGGCTCTGCGGCCACCGCGTAAACTGCCACCCATGCCTCTGCTCACCTTGAATCGCGTCGACTACGGCGTCGGCGGCCCGCGCCTGCTCGACGGTGTCGACCTCGCCATCGAACCCGGCGAACGCATCGCCCTGATCGGCCGTAACGGCGCCGGGAAGTCCACGCTCCTGAAACTGATCGCGGGGGAGATCGTCCCTGACGACGGTGAGCGCCGCCTCGAAGGCGGGGTGCGCGTGGCCCGACTCGAGCAGGAAGTGCCGGCGCATCTCGACGGCTCGATCTACGACGTCGTCGCCGACGGCCTCGGCTCGGTGGGCCACGACATTGCCGAATTCCACCACCTCAGCCATGCCGACGAGATCGACATGGACGCGCTCGGCCGGGTGCAGGCCCGCATCGACGCCGCCGACGGTTGGCGGCTCGAGGCCAAGGTCGATGCCACGCTCACGAAGCTCGGGCTCGACGGCGAACTGCCCTTCTCCGCGCAGTCGGGCGGCCTGAAGCGCCGCGTGCTGCTGGCTCGCGCCTTCGTGGCCGAGCCGCAGATCCTGTTGCTGGACGAGCCCACCAACCACCTCGACATCGCGGCCATCGAGGCGCTGGAAGCCGCGCTGCTCGACTACAAGGGCTCGATCGTCTTCGTCACCCACGACCGGCGTTTCCTCAAGGCGCTGGCGACGCGGATCGTGGAAATCGACCGGGGCTCGTTGTCGAGCTGGCCGGGCGACTGGGCGAACTACCTTCGTCGGCAGGAAGAGCGCGCCCATTCGGAAGCGCAGGAGAACGCCAAGTTCGACAAGCTGCTGGCGCAGGAAGAGGTCTGGATCCGCCAGGGCATCAAGGCCCGCCGCACCCGCGACGAGGGCCGCGTGCGCCGCCTCGAGGCCATGCGCCGCGAGCGCGCCGAGCGCCGCGACAAGACCGGCAACGTGAAGATGGCGCTGGCGGAAGGCCAGCAGAGCGGCCGCAAGGTCATCGAGACCCAAGGACTCACTTTCGGCCACGGCGAGCGAACGCTCGTCCGCGACCTCGATCTCACGGTGATGCGCGGCGACCGCATCGGCCTGATCGGCCCGAACGGCAGCGGCAAGACCACGCTGATCAAGCTGCTGCTGGGCGACCTCCAGGCGCAAGCCGGCGAAGTGAGGCAGGGCACCGGCCTGCAGGTGGCCTACTTCGACCAGTACCGGATGGCGCTGCGAGAAGACTGGAACGCGCTCGACAACGTTTCGCAGGGTGCGGAGTTCGTCGAGGTCGGCGGGCAGCGCAAGCACGTCATGGGCTACCTGCAGGACTTCCTGTTCACGCCCGAGCGCGCCCGCGCGCCGATCCACAAGCTCAGCGGCGGCGAGCGGAATCGCCTGCTGCTGGCTCGGCTTTTTGCGCAGCCCTCGAACCTGTTGGTGATGGACGAACCCACCAACGACCTCGACGTCGAGACGCTGGAGCTGCTGGAGGAACTGCTCGGCGAGTACCCGGGCACCCTGCTGCTGGTCAGCCATGACCGCGACTTCATCGATTCGGTGGCGACTTCGACGCTGGTGATGGAAGGGAACGGCCGCGTCGGTGACTACGTCGGCGGCTACACCGACTGGCTGCGGCAGCGCCCGGCGGCGAGCGTCGCCGCGACCTCGGGGGCCGTGGCCAAGTCCGCACCGCCAGCACCCGCGGCACGACCGGTGCCGGCACCTGAACCCGCCAAGCCCGCTGCACCGAAGCGCAAGCTCGGGTTCAAGGAGCAGCGCGAACTCGAAGCCTTGCCGGGGCGCATCGACGCCCTCGAGAACGAGATGGCGTCGCTCACTGATGCCCTGACAGCGCCGGGTTTCTACGCGAAGGATAGTGCGGCCCAAGCCGCCCACCATTCGCGGATGGCCGCCGCGCAGGCGGAACTTGATGCCGCGTTCGCCCGCTGGAGCGAACTCGACGGCTGAGGCTGCCGCCGCCGTCGAGGCGGCGACGCGGGTTCAGGCCACGCGCTCGAGCACGAGACCAATTGAACGCGGCGGTTCGCCGCGATTGCGCAGGGCGTCGCCAAGCGAGGCCTGTTCCGAGTAGGCGTTCGCAGCGGCTTCGCGGCGGGCCAGCTCGGCCCGCGCCCGCTGCTCGATCCGGGCGCCCAGCTTGGCGATGGCCAGGTCGGCCCCCGAAGGTTCGGCTGGAGCGAGCGCGGCGGCTTGGATCCGCTCGCCTTTTTCGAGATTCGCTTCTGGATCGTCACTGGTCTCGCTGGTGTCGATCTCGACGCTGCCGCCCACCGCGTAGCGCTTGCCGTCCGGGCCGGTGATGTAGCTGTAGCTGGGGCCGGACTTCAGCAGGCCGCCGGCGGCCGCCATGTGGGCCTGTTCGTGCTGGCGCACTTCGCGGTCGCGGGCCTGGAGCTGCTGGATGGCCACCCGCGTGCGTGCGTCCTCGAGCGGGTTCCGCGGGCTGCCGGCAGTCACCGGGACGGCGGCACGAAGGGTCTGCGGCTGGGTCGATGCCGGCGCCAAGGCCACCGCCGGCAATGGCGCAGCCACCGCCTCCGTCTTGGACGGGGCGGACGCGGGGGCCGAAGGAGCGATGGACGGGCCGATCAGCATGGGCAGTCCGGTGCGCGGAACACCGGCACCTTACGCCCGCCGGAGCCCCCGTGTCGTGATGCGGCGCACGATCGGCCCGGGTCAGCCCCCGACCATGCAGAACGCGTTGAACTTGTTGCCGTCGAGGTCGCGGAAGTAGGCGGCGTAGAAGCCGCCGCCGCGGGGGCCGGGGGCCCCCTCGTCCGTGCCGCCGAGCGCCAGGGCCTTGGCGTGGACCGCGTCGACGTGGGCCGGATCGCGGCAGGCCAGGGCGAGCATGCTGCCGTTGCCGACCGTCGCCGGCTGGCCATCGAAGGGGTAGAGCACGCCGAAGCCGGTGCCGCCGTCCTTGCCCTCCCATGCCTTGAACTTGCCGGGCTCCTCCATGAACACCTTGGCCTCCATCAGGACGAGCAGGGCATCGAAGAAAGCGACGGCGCGATGGATGTCGCGTGTTCCGAGGGTGGCGTAACCGATCATCGCGAGTCACCGGGCGTGGGGAGAAAGGCAGCCTAGCGCCCCGGCTTGCAGGGCACCACCGCGCGGCGCAGCATCGGGGCATCTTCCCGGGAGAGCGACGATGGCGAAACGAGCGGCCAGCGCGGCGATGTGGATCGGATGGGCCCTCGTGGCGGCAGGCGCGGCCTCGGCCGCCGAAGCGTCGAATCCGCGTCGATGGGTGATCACCGTTGACAACGGCACCGTGGCCGGTGAACAGACGCTTGCCTGCGACGCCACCGGCGAATGCCGCGGACGCTTCATCTTCAAGGACAACGGCCGCGGCCCGGAGCTGGACGAGGTGTTCCGGATCGCCGACGACGGTAGCCTGCTCAGCTACCGCGCCACTGGGGCGACGACCTTCGGTTCGAAGGTGGACGAGCGCTTCGAAGTGCTGGGCCAAAAGGCGAGCTGGTCGAGCAGCACGGAGCAGGGCGAAAGCGACGCGCCGGGTGGACGCCTGTACGTGCCGTTCAGCCAAAGCGTGGCGCTCGCCGAAGTGATGTTCCAGGCCGCGGCGAGGCGCGGGAACACCCTCGACCTGCTGCCCTCGGGGCGGATGACCCAGCGAGAGATCACGCGCACCACGGTCGGCGAAGGGGCGAGCCGTCGCGAGGTCGCACTGATCGCCCAGAGCGGCTTGGGGCTCACGCCCTCGTTCGGCTGGGTCACCACCGGGGACGAACCGACCTTTTTCGGGTTCATCGTCCCGGGTTATCTCGCCGCGCTACCCGAGGGCTACCAGGCCGACGAGAAGCGCCTCGGCGAACTCCAGCTGGCCGCGGAGGCCGAGATCCTCGGCGGATTGAACCAGCGGCTCGCGACCCCGATGCCCGGTCTCTCGGTGATTCGAAACGCGCGGGTGTTCGACAGCGAGTCGGCCACCTTGGGCGAGGGGCTGAGCGACGTTTATGTGCTGCGCGGCCGCATCGCCGCCGTGCTGCCCGCCGGCAGCGATGGCCGTGGCGCCGCGCGCACACTCGATGCCGAGGGGCGCGTCCTGCTGCCCGGCCTGTTTGACATGCATGGCCACGTCGGTCGCTGGGAAGGTGGCCTCAACCTCGCCGCTGGCGTCACGACGGTGCGCGACATGGGCAACGACAACGCCACGGTGCAACGCATCATCGACGAGACCGCGCGTGGCGAGGTGTTCGGACCGCAGGTCGTACCGGCCGGTTTCCTCGAGGGCGAGAGCCCGTACTCGGCGCGGAACGGCTTCGTGGTGAGCACGCTGGAGGAAGCGAAGTCCGCCGTCGACTGGTACGCCGCCCGCGGCTATCCGCAGATCAAGGTCTACAACAGCTTCCCGCGCCAGCACCTGCGCGAAACCGTGGCTTACGCCCACTCGCGCGGCCTGCGCGTCAGCGGCCATGTGCCGGCCTTCCTGCGCGCACGCACCGTCGTCGAGTACGGCTTCGACGAGCTGAACCACGTCAACCAGGTGCTGCTCAACTTCCTCGTCAACGACAAGACCGACACGCGCACGCTGGAGCGCTTCTACCTTCCGGCGGCGCGCACTGGCGAGATCGACTTCGACAGCGCGCCGGTCCAGGACTTCATCCGGCTGCTCGTCGAGAAAAAGACCGTCGTCGATCCGACCCTCGCCACCTTCGATTTCCTGCGGCAGAAGGACGGTACGGTGTCGCCGGCCTACGCTGCGGTGGCCGACCACTTCCCGCCGAGCGTGCAGCGCGGCTTCCGCAGCGGCGGCATGGAGATTCCCGACGACGCAACGCAACAGCGCTACGAGAAGAGCTATCTGGCGATGATCGATTTCATCGGCCGCCTGCACCGGGCCGGCGTGCCGCTCGTGGCCGGCACCGACGCCATGGCCGGGTTCACCCTGCAGCGCGAGCTCGAGCTGTACACGATGGCTGGCATCCCCGCGAACGAAGTGCTGCAGATCGCCACGCGCAACGCCGCCCGCTACAGCGGACTCGCCAGCGAGCGTGGCCGCATCGCGAAAGGCTTCGTCGCCGACCTCGCCCTCGTCGACGGCGACCCGACCGCGGACATCACCGCACTCCGGCGTATGGTGACGGTGGTGACGCAGGGCAAGCACATCGACCCGACCGCCGTCTACCGAGAATTGGGCATCAAACCCTTCGTCGATGGCGGCCCGCGATGGGTGGAAACCGGCCCTGCGACGCCGTCGGGAGCATCGAGCGGCCGTTGAGACCGCGTACACTTCGAGCTTTCACTCAGTCGCTGGACCGACCGACCCCATGAGCGCCTCGAACGCCGCCCCCAACCCCGAACTTTCCGCCCTGGCCACGGCTGCAGCGAACTCGGGACCTGACGGGGCGGCGCTGTCGCGCTTCGTCGAACGGTTCTACGCCCGCGTGCCGCAGGAAGATCTCGTGCTGCGCCAAGCCGAGGCCTGGTTGGCGGTAGCCCGGGACATGCTGGCCTTCGCCGAGGGTCGCGCCGCCGGCGCGCCGAAGCTCCGGATGCTGAATCCGGAGACCTCGCCGCAGGGCTTCGGCAGCTCGCCCACCGTGCTGCAGATCGCCAACGACGACATGCCCTTCCTCGTCGATTCGGTGAGCATGGCGCTGGCCGAGCGTGGCATCGGCATCCACCTGCTGGTGCACCCGGTGATCGACGGTGAATCGTTGATGCACATCGAGATTGACCGCCAGGCGACGGAGGACTTCGCCGGCATCCAGCAGGGCATCGAAGGCGCCCTCGCCGACGTGCGCGCCTGCGTGCAGGATTGGGCGGCGATGCGCGACATCATGGTGCGTGCCGCCGACGAGATGTCGACCCGCGCGCTGCCGGTCAACGACGTCATCCGCGCGGAGTCGCAGGATTTCCTCCGCTGGGCCACGGACAACCACTTCACCTTCCTCGGCTACCGCGAATACCGCGTGTCGGGCGACGGCGCGGAGCGCATGCTCGCCCCGGTGGAGGGCAGCGGCCTCGGCCTGATGCGCCACGCCTCCGCCCAGCGCCCGCGTGCGGTCAGCGAGTTCGTTGCGCCCCGCCAGGCGGGCGAGCGCGACGTGCTGATCCTGACCAAGACGAACGCCCGCGCGACGGTCCATCGCCCGGGTTACATGGATTACATCGGCGTGCTGGTCTACGACGAGAACGGCGTCGCCGTGGCCGAGCAGCGGTTCCTCGGCCTGTACACCTCGGGTGCCTACAACCGCCGCCCGTGGGAGATCCCGCTGGTGCGCCGCCGGCACGACCAGATCATGGAGCGTTCGGGTCTCTCCGCCGCCAGCCACAGCGGCAAGGCCCTCCGCCATATCCTCGACACGCTGCCGCGCGACGAACTGTTCCAGAGTTCGGCGGATGAGCTCTTCACCACGGTGATGGGCATCCTCGCGCTGCAGGAGCGGGTGCGCAGCCGCCTCTTCTTGCGCCGCGACCGCTACGGTCGTTTCTTCTCGGCGTTGGTGTACATCCCGCGCGACCGCTTCAGTGGCGAGGTGCGCAACCGCATCGAGACACTGCTGCGCGACGCGTTGCAGGGCGAGCGTCTCGATTCCGGCATCAGCATCGGCGAGTCCCCGCTGGCGCAGATGTACCTCGTCATCCGACCGAAGGCGGGCGCCACGGTCGCCGCCGACGCGGCCGCCCTCGAGCAGCGCATCGCCGCCATCGTCCGCAACTGGCAGGACGGCCTGCGCGATGCGCTGGTACGGGCCAAGGGCGAGAGCGACGGCCTGCGCCTGGCCCGGCGTTTCGCCAAGGGCCTGCCGCCCGGCTACATCGATGCGGTCACGCCGGAGATGGCGGCGCAGGACCTCGTCCGCGCCGACCAGCTCGCGACCGAGAAGGACCTCGCCCTCTCGCTGTACCAGGGCGATGACGGGCTCCGCTTCAAGGCCATGCGCCTCGACCGCGTGATTGCCCTCTCCGACGCGCTGCCGATGCTCGAGAACCTCGGCCTGCGCATCCTGTCCGAACACCCCTACGAGCTCGAAGCCGACGGTCGCCTGGTGGCGATCCAGGATTTCGTGGTGCAGGCCCAGCGCCCGCTTGGCGACCTCGCCGCGGCGCGCGCCGATTTCGAACAGGCGTTCGCGCGCATCTGGTCCGGCGACGCCGAGAACGACGGCTTCAACAAGCTGGTGCTTGCCGCCGGCCTCACCTGGCGCCAGGTGGCGATGCTGCGCGGCTACGCCAAGTACCTGCTGCAGACCGGCGTGCCGTTCTCGCAGACCTACATGGAAGAGACGCTGGTGCGCTACCCGCTGGTGGCCCGTCTTCTCGCGGAGCTCTTCGAGGCGCGCTTCAACCCGGCACGCGGCGGCGCCGATGCCACCCGCAGCGCTGCAACGCGCGATTCGCTCGGCCGCGTGCTGGCCGGGCTCGCCGAGGCCGACCGCACCGCGCTCACTGCCGCCGTCGATGCCGCAGCACAGGCCACCGGACTCGATCGCAACGCCGCGATGGCGGGGATCGAAGAAGCGATGGGCGCCGTGCTGGAGAAGGTGTCGAGCCTTGACGAGGACCGCATCCTGCGCAGCCTCAAGGCGGTCATCCAAGCCACGCTGCGCACCAGCTTCCACCAGACGAAGGGCCGCGACTACATCAGCTTCAAGTTCGACCCGTCGAAGGTGCCGGACCTGCCGAAGCCCAAGCCCTACCGCGAGATCTTCGTCTATTCGCCGTGGGTCGAAGGCGTGCACCTGCGTTTCGGTCCGGTGGCGCGTGGCGGCCTACGCTGGTCGGACCGCCGCGAGGACTTCCGCACGGAAGTGCTCGGCCTCGTCAAGGCGCAGATGGTGAAGAACACGGTCATCGTGCCGGTCGGCTCGAAGGGCGGCTTCTTCCCGAAGCGCCTGCCGTCGAGCGCTGATCGCGACGCTTGGATGGCCGAGGGCATCGCCAGCTACAAGCGCTTCATCAACGGCCTGCTGGACATCACCGACAACATCGTCGAAGGCAAGATCGTCCCGCCGGTTGACGTCGTGCGTCATGACGCGGACGACCCGTACCTCGTCGTCGCCGCCGACAAGGGCACGGCCACGTTCTCCGACATCGCCAACGGCATCAGTGCCGAGCACGGCTTCTGGCTGGGCGACGCCTTCGCCTCGGGCGGCTCGGTCGGCTACGACCACAAGGGCATGGGCATCACCGCACGCGGTGGCTGGGAGTCGGTGAAGCGCCACTTCCGCGCCATGGGCCGCGACTCGCAGACGCAGGACTTCACCTGCGTGGGCGTGGGCGATATGTCGGGCGACGTATTCGGCAACGGCATGCTGCTCTCGAAGCACATCCGCCTGCTGGCGGCCTTCGACCACCGCCACATCTTCCTCGACCCGAACCCGGATTCGGCGAGGTCCTTCATCGAGCGCGACCGCCTGTTCAAACTGCCGCGTTCGAGCTGGGACGACTACGACAAGGCGCTGATCTCGGCCGGTGGCGGCATCTATCCGCGCTCTGCGAAGCACATTCCGGTCAGCCCGGAAGTTCGCGCCGCGCTCGGCATCGAGGGCGACATCGAGCAGATGACGCCCGCCCAGCTGATGAACGCCATCCTCAAGGCGCCTGTGGACCTGCTGTGGAACGGCGGCATCGGCACCTACGTCAAGGCCAGCACCGAGACCCACGCCGACGCCGGCGACCGCGCCAACAACGTCCTCCGCGTGGACGGCCGCGAGCTGCGCTGCAAGGTGGTGGGCGAGGGCGGCAACCTCGGCATGACGCAGAAGGGCCGCATCGAGGCCTGCCTCGCCGCCGGCGTGCTGCTCAACACCGACTTCATCGACAACTCGGCCGGCGTCGACACCTCGGACCACGAGGTCAACATCAAGATCCTGCTGGGCGGAGTGATGGCGCGCGGTGGCCTGACGCTCGAGCAGCGCAACACGCTGCTGGCCGAGATGACCGACGAGGTCGGCGATCTGGTGCTGAACGACAACTACCGGCAGAACCAGGCCATCAGCCTGATGGAGCGGATGAGCATCCCGCGCCTCGGCAGCTTCCAGCACCTGATCCGCACGCTGGAATCGCAGGGCCTGCTGGACCGCGCCATCGAGTTCCTGCCGTCCGACGCGGAGTTCAGCGACCGTCGCTCGCGCGGCCTCGGCCTGACGCGGCCGGAGCTGTCGATCCTTCTCAGCTACGACAAGATCGTGATCTTCAACCAGTTGCTCGACAGCGACGTCCCGGAAGATCCCTACCTGTCGCGCGAGCTGCAGCGCTATTTCCCGAAGGCGCTGCAGGAGCGCTACGCGGCCGACATGGAAGGCCACCGCCTGCGGCGCGAGATCATCGCCACGGCGGTGACCAACTCGATGGTGAACCGCATGGGTTCCACCTTCGTGCTGCGCATGCAGGAAGACACCGGCGAGCAGCCCGCGCAGATCGCCAAGGCCTACACCATCGCCCGCGAGATCCTCGACGCGCGCCAGTGGTGGTCGGCGATCGACGCGGCGGACCTCAAGGTGCCGGAATCCGCCCAGATCGACGCGCTGATGGCGGTTTGGAACCTGCTACGCCAGTACACCCGCTGGATGCTCAACCTGCCGGGCGAGCACCTCGTGATCGCCTCGATGGTCGATCGCTATTCGGCCAGCCTCGGCGAACTGCGCGCGGTGCTGCCGAAGTCGCTGCCGGGCGAAGCCAAGGCGCAATACGACGCCAGCATCGACGCCTGGATCCGCAAGGGCTTCGCGCCGGCACTGGCGGCTGATTTCGCGGCGCTGCCCTTCCTCGCCTACGGCCTCGACATCGTGCAGATCGCCTTGCAGCGCAAGCTGCCGGTCGCCGACGTCGCCCGCGTGTATTTCTCGCTCTCCGACGCGCTGCACACCAAGTGGTTGATGGACCAGGTGGAGCTGCTGCCGGTCGAAGGCCGCTGGCACGCCCAGGCCCGTGGTGCGCTGCGCGACGAACTGCAGCAGCAGCAGAGCACGCTGGTCGGCCAGGTGCTGGCCGGCAAGGGCGCCGCCGATGCCGTCGGTGCGTGGCTCTCGCGGGAGGATTCGACGCTGCGCTACACGCTGGCCATGTTCGCCGACATGCGCAACCTGCGCGGTATGGACTACGCGACGTTGCTGGTCGCGGTACGCCGCCTCGGCCAGATCGCCGCGGCCGGCGGCCGGGTCGGCTGACGGGGCCGGTCGGGATGGCGTTCTCCCGCATCGCGTTCCTGGCGAGCCCCACGGCGGAAGCCGAGGCGGCACGCCAGGCGCTCGAGGCCGTGCACGGTCCCTGCGCGCCGGCCGACGCCGAAGTGCTCGTGGCGCTGGGCGGCGATGGCTTCATGCTGCAGACCCTGCATCGGCACGGCGGGTTGGGCCTGCCGGTCTATGGCATGAAGCTCGGTACGGTCGGGTTCCTGATGAACCAGTACCGCGCTGACGGCCTGCATGAGCGATTGGCCCGCGCCCGCCACAACGTACTGCGTCCGCTCGAGATGGAGGCGGTGACCGAAGGCGGGCAGACCATCAACTCCTTGGCCTACAACGAAGTTTCGCTGTTGCGGCAGACGCGCCAGACGGCGCACCTTCGCATCGCCGTGAATGGCCAGCGCAAGCTCGACGAACTGGTGTGCGACGGCATGCTGGTGGCGACGCCGGCCGGCTCCACGGCCTACAACTACTCCGCGCACGGCCCCATCCTGCCGCTCGGCTCGGAGGTGATCGCGATGACGCCGATCGCCGCGTTCCGCCCACGCCGTTGGCGTGGTGCGTTGCTGCGCTCCGACGCCGAGATCGGCATCGAGGTGCTCGACGCGCTGAAGCGTCCAGTCAGCGCCACCGCCGATTCGCATGAGGTCCGCAACGTGGTCGAAGTGCGGATCCGCGAATCGCGCACGCACACCGTGAACCTGCTGTTCGACCCCGAGCACGACCTCGCGGACCGCATCCTCAACGAGCAGTTCGAGAGCTGATGCGTCCTCTGGTCGTCGCCATCACCGCGCGGGCGCTGTTCGACCTCGAGGACGGCCATGCGCTGTTCGAACGCGAGGGCCTCAAGGCCTATGCGGCCTATCAGCGCGAGCGTGAGGACCAACCGCTACAGCCGGGCATCGCCTTCCCGCTGGTGCGAAAGCTGCTGGCGCTGAACGCGCTGCTGCCGGCGGGCGTGCCGCCGGTCGAAGTGATCCTGCTGTCGCGAAATTCCGCCGACACCGGCCTGCGCATCTTCAACGCCATCGAGTTTTACGGTCTCGGGATCGTGCGCGCGGTGTTCACCAGCGGTGCCGACACGCACCCCTACATCCAGCCGTTCGGCGCACAGCTGTTCCTCAGCGCGAACCCCGCCAGCGTGCGCAGCGCGCTGGAACATGGCGTGGCTGCGGCGACCATCCTGCCGACCGGCCTCCCGCCGGTGGACCGCCATCCGCAGTTGCGCATCGCCTTCGACGGCGACGCCGTGATCTTCGGCGACGAGAGCGAGCGCGTCTCGCAGGAGGAAGGGCTGCAGGCCTTCCACGACCATGAGACGGAACGGGCGCTTGAACCGCTGTCAGGCGGCCCGTTCCGTGGGTTTCTTTCGGCGCTGCATACCTTGCAACAGGCCCTGCCGGCCGCCGATCCGCCGATCCGCATCGCCCTGGTCACAGCGCGTTCGGCACCGGCGCACAAGCGCGTGATCCTCACGCTGCGCGAGTGGGGCATCCGCCTCGACGAGGCCTTGTTCCTCGGGGGACGCCCGAAAGGGCCATTCCTCGACACCTTCGGTGCCGATATCTTCTTTGACGATTCGATGCACAACATCGAGAGCGCGATGCAGCACGTCGCCGCCGGCCACGTGCCGCACGGTGTCTCGAACGAGTAACGCCCGCAGCACCCCACGCGCCGACGCTGGATGCGACGGCGAACCACAGGAGGGCGCGAATGGACGGGGCAGAGGGCAAGCAACCGGACATCGCTCACCTGGCGGAGCAGCGGCTTGTCGGCCACCAGGTCGATCGCCTGTACGCCGGACTGCCCGCCATCCTGGTCAACCTCGCGGTCATGCCCGTCGTCGTCGGCGTCGCGTTCTGGGGCAGCGTGTCCCCGACGATACTCCTGCCGTGGGTGGTGGCGTCGCTGGTGGTGCTCGCGCTGCGCTATGCACTGATGAAGGCCTACCAGCGTCGGCCGCCGGGCGCGCAGGACGCGCTGCGCTAGGCGCACCGGTTCACGTTCACGTCGCTGGTCTCCGGCCTGCTCTGGGGAACCGCGGGCTGGGCCTTCTTCACCCCGGACAGCGCAGCACTGCAGGTCTTCCTCTACACCAGCCTGGTCGGGCTGGCGGCCGGCTCCATCATCGTGACGTCGTACTGGCTGCCGGCCTATTTCGCTTTCGCCGTGCCGGCCGTCGGTATCTCGGCCCTCCGCCTGCTGATGCAGGGCGGGGTCGAGTACACCAGCCTCGCCGCGCTGATGGCCATGTTCCTCGTCATCATCACCCGCGTGGCGCGCGTCCAGCACGCCGCGGGCCAATCGCTGGTTCGTCTCCGCGACGAGAACGTCGATCTCGTCGAGCGTCTCAGCGCCGAGAAATCGGCTGTGGAAGCGGCCAACCATGAGCTCGACCAACGCGTCCGCGAGCGGACTGCCGAACTGCTCGAAGAAGTCGAAGTCCGAAAGGCGGCCGAGCAGCGCCTCGAGCACCTCGCGCACCACGACCCGCTGACCGGCCTGCCCAATCGTCTGGCCTTCGGTCACCAGCTCGACCGCGCCATTGCCCAAGCCTCGCGCCGCCAGCGCCGGCTGGCCTTGCTGTTCATCGACCTCGACCGCTTCAAGGAGGTCAACGACAGCGCCGGACACAATGTCGGCGACCGGCTGCTGCAGTCCGTCGCGGAGCGACTCGCCTACAACCTCCGGCTGAGCGACAGCTTGTCGCGGCTCGGAGGCGACGAGTTCGTCTGCCTGCTCGAGGACGTGGTGGATGGCCGCGAGGCGATGCGCGTGGCGGACAAGATGCTCGCGCTGCTGGCCAGCACCTTCGACGTGGCTGGGCACGAAGTGCACCTCTCGGGCAGCATCGGCATCTGCGTCTTCCCGGAGGACGGCACCGACCGCGAGACCCTCGTGCGCAACGCCGACACGGCCATGTTCCGTGCCAAGGCGGAAGGCCGCGGCCGGGCGCACTTCTACACACCGGCGATGACCGAGGCCGCACGCCGCCGCCTGCAGATGGACGCCGCGCTGCGGCGCGCGCGCGAGGCTGGCGAACTGTCCCTCCACTACCAGATCAAGGTGGATCGCGAGGGGAGGCCGGCCGGCGCCGAGGCGCTGCTGCGCTGGAACAGCGCCGAATTCGGTCCGGTTCCGCCGTCGCAGTTCATTCCATTGGCCGAGGACACCGGCCTCATCGTCCGCCTCGGGGAATGGGTGCTTCGGGAGGCTTGCCTGCAATCCATGCGCTGGCGCGAACACGGGCTCGACCTGCCGTCGATCGCGGTGAACCTCTCGGTGAAGCAGCTGGAGCATCCGGAATTCATGGGTCAGCTCGCCGCCGTGGTCGAAGACAGTGGCTGGCCCACCGACCGGCTCGAACTCGAAATCACCGAGTCGATGATCATGGATGGCGAGCGTGCCATCGATTCGTTGAAGCTGCTGCGCGAAGCCGGCTTCGGCATTGCCATCGACGATTTCGGCACGGGCTATTCCTCGCTGGCCTACCTCAAGCGGCTGCCGGTGACCGCACTGAAGATCGATCGCTCGTTCGTGGACGGGATCGGCCGCGGCGGCGGCGATGAGGCGATCATCCGCACCGTCGTCGCGCTGGCGCAGCGCCCTGGCTGCACCACGGTGGCGGAAGGCGTGGAGACGGAAGAACAGCGCCGCGTGCTTCTGGATGAGGGCGTCGACCTGCTGCAGGGTTATGGCCTTGGGCGCCCCATGGGAGCCGAGGCCTTCGCTGACGACTGGCGTGCCCGTCTCGCCGCTTCAGGCCGGATGTCCTGACCCCGTCACTCTCGCTTGGTGGAGCACCAGCGCCGACGCGGTGAGTGCCGCGCCCCCCAGGAAAGCCGCGACGCCGCCCTGCCACTCCCACAGCACGGCTGCGAGCAGCGCGCCGATAACGCCGCCGAGACCAGACGAGAAGCCATACAGCAGGCCTTGGCCGGCACTGGCTTCGTGGCCGGGGAACAGCGCGGCCATGCGTTGCATCAAGCAGGCATGGAAAAGCGCGAAGCCGAGGGCATGCGTCAGTTGCGCCGCGACCATCAGGGCCATCGATGCCGGGAACAGCGCGACCACGATCCAGCGGGCGACGGTCAGCCCGAGGCACAGCGCCATCAATGCATGGACACCATGGCGGCGGATCAGGCCCGGGGCCCACCAGAACAGCACGATCTCGGCGAACACCCCGACCATCCAGAGCAGGCCGACCGCGAGACCGTCATGGCCGTTGGCCCGCAGGTGCAGGGTATAGAACACATAGAACGCACCGAACCCGGCTTGGACCAGCAAGGCGAGCAGCAGCAGAGGCCGCGTGCCGGGACGATTCCACAACTCGCGCATGGCAACGCGCACGGTTCCCGTGGCAGCGCCCGAGCGTGCTTCATTCCGGAAGGGCCAGGCCGCCCAGACCATCAACGCGAACCACGGCAACGTGGCCCCCACGAACCAGGCCTCGCCCCAAGCGTCGAGCAGGGCGCCGTAGCTCCCGGCGACGACGAGGAAGCCGACCGATCCCCACACGCGCAGTCGGCCATAGCCCTCCGTCTCGCCGGCGATCGCCCCGAGGGTCATGGCTTCGAACTGCGGCATCACTGCGTTGTAGAACGCGCCGAAAAACAGCATGGCAGCGAACAAGCCGGTGACGCTCGCCACCGCGCCGAACGATGCGAAGCCCAGGCTGGCCAGCACGCAGCCGGCCAAGAGCCAAAGACCCGGCCTCGGGCTTTGCGCCACCAACCGCGACCACAGCGGGGGCGCCACGATACGCGACGCGTACCACAGGCCCAACATGCCGCCCGCCACGAGACCGCTGAAGCCGAGGTAGTCCACGAACCGAGCCACGTAGGGCGTGTACGCGCCGAGGGCCGCGTAGAAGCAGAAATAGAAGACGGCGTAGCGACGGAGCGGGGAGGGCATGGGCGGCGGGAGGACGACGGCCCGGGGATGATCGCACCGTCGGCCATGCCGCGGCGCGCCTTCCGCTCCCGACGGTCGCGCAGGCTTGAATATACTTCCATGGTTCTGGAATCATGGAAGCAATGAAAGCCCCCGCCGCCCTCGAGACCCTTGACGCACTGGCCCATGCCACGAGGCTGGCTGCCTTCCGCGCCCTCGTCGTGGCCGGGCCCGAGGGCTTGGCGGTCGGCGAGCTGCGCGAGGCACTGCGTGTGCCGCCCGCCACGTTGACGGCGCACCTCAACGTGTTGCGTGCGGCGAAGCTCGTGCTCGACCGCCGCGAGGGGCGAAGCATCGTGGTTCGCGCCAACTTCGCGCGGATGAACGACCTGGTCGCCTACCTCACCGAGAACTGCTGCGCCGGTGCCACTTCCTGTGGTCCCGGTGTGATCTGTCCACCAGCCCCGAGATCGTCCCCATGAAGAAGCGCGTGCTGTTCGTCTGCGTCGAAAACGCCAATCGCAGCCAGATGGCCGAGGCGTTCGCCCACATCCATGGCGGTGACGCTGTTGAAGCCCTGAGCGCCGGCTCGAAGCCTTCGGGCGTCATCAACCCGAAAGCCATCCGCTTCATGGCCGAACTGGGCTACGACCTCGCCAGCCACGATTCGAAGTCCCTCGACGAGATCGACGGCGAGTTCGATGCGGTGATCACCATGGGCTGCGGCGACAACTGCCCGTGGATCCCCGCCAAGATCAGGGAGGACTGGGGCCTGCCGGATCCGAAGCACATGGACGACCCGGAGTACCGCGTGGTCCGCGACGAGATTTCCTCGCGGGTGAAGGCCCTGCTGGATTCGCTGTGATCCTGCTGCCTCAGCGGCTTCTGGCCGAAAGCCTCGGAACGGCGCTGCTGCTCGCGACCGTGGTCGGGTCCGGGGTGATGGGCGTGGCGCTCGCCGACGGCAACGACGCCGTGGCGCTGCTGGCGAATGCCGGAGCGACGGCGGGGATGCTGTATGTGTTGATCACGACTCTCGGGCCGATCTCGGGGGCGCACTTCAACCCCGCGGTGACCCTGGCGATGGCGTTCCGCGGCGAATTGCCTGTGCGCGAGGCTGCGGCCTACGTGCCCTTCCAGTTGATTGGTGCGCTTGCCGGCGTGGTGCTCGCCCACGCCATGTTCGATCTCGACCTGCTGCAGCCGGGAACGCGGGTGCGCACCGGCGCCTCGCAATGGTTGAGCGAAGGCGTGGCCACCTTCGGCCTGCTGCTCACCATCCTCCTCGGGGCACGACACCGTCTGGCGGCACTGCCCGTGCTCGTCGCCGCCTACATCTTCGCGGCCTACTGGTTCACGTCCAGCACGTCCTTCGCGAATCCCGCCGTGACGCTCGCACGCGCCCTGACGACGACCTTCGCCGGCATCCGCCCGGAGGATGTCCTCGGGTTCGTGCTGGCGCAGTTCGGCGGCGTGGTGGCGGCCTTGGCCGTGGCTCGGGTCTTGGACACCGAGGCGCAGCAAGCCGACTGAGCGCTTGGCAGGGCGGAGTCGGAAAGCGAGACTGTCGGTCCCGGATTTCCCCACCGCGTCCCTCCGATGTCACTCCAAGCCTTCGCCCAACGCGTCGTCCAGGCCACGTCGTTCCATCACTTCATCACCGGCGTCATCCTGTTCGCGGCCGTCCTTGTCGGCGTGGAAACCGACAAGGCGATGGTGGCCGCACACGGCGACCTCCTGCATGCGCTCGACCGCATCGTGTTGGCGATCTTCTGCGCGGAGATCGTGCTCAAGATGGTCGCCCTCTCGCCGAAGCCATGGCACTACTTCCGCGACCCGTGGAACGTGTTCGACTTCGCCATCGTCGTGGCCTGCCTGCTGCCGCTCGGATCGCAATCGGCCACCGTCCTCAGGCTGCTTCGCCTGCTGCGCGTACTGCGCTTGGTGCACGCTCTGCCGCGACTGCAGGTGCTGGTCGGAACGCTGCTGAAGTCGCTGCCCAGCATGGGCTACGTGGGCCTGTTCCTCGCCATGCATTTCTATGTGTACGGCGTGGCCGCGGTCTTCCTGTTCGGCGAGAACGACCCGCGGAATTTCGGCAGTCTGCCGATGGCAGTGCTCACCCTGTTCATCGTCGTCACCGGCGAGAACTGGTCGACCACCCTGTACACGCAGATGTACGGCTGCGAGAACTTCGGCTACGAGGGGATGGAAGCCCTGTGCACCGCATCCAACGCACAGCCGGTGGTGGCATCACTGTTCTTCGTCTCGTTCATCGTGCTGGGCACCATGGTGATCCTCAACCTCGTCATCGGCGTGGTGATGAACTCGATGCAGGAAGCGCAGATCGAGAACGAGCGCATGGACGAGGCCAAGCGGGGCGGCGACGAGCGCCATCCCAGCCTTGAGCACGAGCTTTTCGAACTTCGCCAGTCGATGGCCGCCACCTTGGAGCGGATGGAACGGCTCACCGAACGGGCGAAGGCGGAAGAGCGCTGAGCTCGGCTCCCTGCATCGGGGCCACGCGGGAATCACGGGTTCAGGGGAGGCGGGCGATCGCGTCGAAATCGAGGGGGCGATGGAAGAGGAAGCCTTGGAACTCCGGGGCCCCCAGCGCCACCAGCCGCGCGAACTGGCCTTCGGTTTCGACCCCTTCGGCTACCACCTGCATGTCGAGGGCCGAGCAAAGGTCGACGACGCCGGCGATGAGTCGTGCAGCGCGCGCGTCGTCGGTGACGTCCTTCACGAAACTGCGGTCCAGTTTCACTTTGTGGAAGGGCAGGGTCTGGAGGTAGCTCAAGGACGAGTACCCCGTGCCGAAGTCATCGAGCGCCAGCGTGAATCCTTCGCTGCGCAGCTGGGTGAGTAGCCGGTGGGCACTTTCGATGTCCTGCACCAGGCCGGATTCGGTCACTTCGAGCTCGATGTCTTCCGGCCTGGCGCCTCCGGCCGCCAGCTCGGAGCGCAGGATTTCGCTGAGCATCGGGTCCTGAAGTTGCTTGGCCGCGAGGTTGACGCTGACGAGGGCCTGTCGCCCGGATCGATGCAACTGCGCAGCCAGCGTGACCGCGGCGCGGATCGCAGCGCGACCAATGCGATCGATGAGCCCGTTCTCTTCCGCCAGGGGAATGAACTGCACCGGGCTGACCCAGCCCAGTTCCGGGGAGTGCCAACGCACCAGCACTTCGTACCCGACGATACGACGTTCGGCATCGACGCGGGGCTGGGCGACGAAGCGGAAATCGTCGCGATCGCAAGCGCGACGGAGCAGGCTGACCATCGTGAGGCGCTGCAGTCCATGCTCATCGAGGCTGGGCTCGTAGGCCTCCAACCGCGCTCGTCCGCGGCGCTTGGCGTAGCGCAGCGCGGTCCCGGCGTTGAGCACCAGCACCTCCGCCGACTCACCGTCCTCGGGATACACCGCGAGGCCGGCGCTGGCAGTGAGTGACAGTGACGTGCCCGCTACCGCCAGTGGCTCGGCCAGCGCGGCAAGAAGGGCTCGGCCCACGGAGACGCCGTGCTGGGCATCCTGCCCCGGGGGGCCGATAGCCAGAAGTTCGTCGCCGCCCCAGCGCGCCAGCAGCCAGCCGGCGGGCATCATGCCCAGTGCGCGTTCGGCGCAGTGCGCCAGCACGCCGTCTGCTTCGCGCGCGCCTAGCCCGTCGTTCACGACCTTGAATTCATCGAGGTTGAGCCAGAGCGTCGGCACCGGTCGCTCGCCGGCCTCGGCGATCCTCACCGTCAGCGCGTCGGTGGCCGCCGCCCGGTTGATGAGACCGGTCAGCGCATCGATGCGTGATGCCGTCGCCAGCTCGATCTCCAGACGCTTCGCCTCGCGAAGGTCCTTGATCGACACGATCCATTGCGCGGATCGTTGGCCGGTTCCCGGCAGCATCGTGGCCGAGACATCGACCGGAATGCTGGCGCCCGGCAGCTGCAACCGACAATCGGGCACCCATAGGTGGGTCGCCGCCGAGCCCTCGCGAACGAAGGCCTCGACGAGCGCCGGAATAGCATGGGCGATCGCGACGCGCCGCGCCGAATCATGGGTGAATCCCGAAAGGGCGTGGAACGCCGCGTTGGATTCGAGCAAGCGCCAGGATCCGTCGCACAGGACCAGCGCGTCGCGCGAGTTGGCGAACGCGTGGCCCAGGACGCGAAGGGACTCGTCCTGTTCGCGTTGGCGGGTGATGTCCTTGGTGGTGCCCACCATGCGGCGGGCGATGCCGGACGCATCGCGTTCGATGACCCGGCCGCGGCTGCGGCGCCATGACTGGCCGTCGCGCAGCCGGTACTGCATGTCGTACTCGGCTGAACTGCCGGCAAGGTGGAGCCGCCATGCCAGCACCACCGATTCCACATCGGCCGGATGGATCGCATCCAGCACGTCGATCAGGAGGGCCGAGGTCTCCTGGGGCGGGGCATCGAGGGCGACGTAGCGCGCACTGCGCACGAGATCGGTCTCGGCCTCCCACTCCCAGATCGATTCGCCGCTCGCCCACAGCGCGAGTTCGAGCCGCCGCTGTGACCGCTCGGAGGCCTGCAGCGCCTCGAAGAGTTCGAGGCTCTTGCCCTCGAGCAGCCGTTCGGCCTCCTTCCGCGCAGCGCGCTCCCGCGCCAGACGGCGCTCGTGCAATTCGTCCGCCTTGCTGGCCTCCTCAGGGACGGGGACGGACATGGAACACCGAAACCGGGCGGCCTTCGTACGTTCCGTGTTCCCAATCCACCTGCAGCGACTCACCGAAGTGCCGGATGGCGCCAACGATGAGCCCCTGGGCCAGTGCTTCCATGCCACGCGGCGACTCGTACGCCAGATGGAGCGTGTCGCCCTCGCGGGACATCACGTGGAAGCGCGGCAACCGGGCTTCCGGATAGAGCTTTCGCACGGCGACGTGGATATCGCCATCCAACTGGCACAACAAATCGATCGTGCCGCGCCGTCCATCGATCAGGGACGCGTAGCCTTGGGTGAAGCGCCCGAAGAGATGCTCGCCGAAGGCCTGCACCAGCGCCCCGGCGGGAAGGCCGGTCTGCTCGGACAACGCGACCACGAGGGCGACGATCTCCTCGTGCGGGTAGTAACCCACGGCGGTGTAGGCGCCCTGGTTGGCCGGCGCCGCTTGTTCGATGATCCGATCGAGCACATCGGGCGAGAAGCGCTCTTCCACCATTTCCATGAATTCGGTGAACACGATCCCAAGCATCGACGCGCCTCCTCAGGCAAGGGTGTCGGGAATGTCGATCCCCACTTCGGCCAGTCTCTCGCGGACCCACTGATCGGCCGCACGAAGGGCGGCATTGTCACCGGTGCCAGCGAGCATCGCCTGCGCAGCTTCGCGTTCCGTGAGGTAGCTCGCAAGCGTGCCCTCGGCCGGCGCCGAAGCGTGAAACCGGTCACGGCGCCACGCGTCCCACGCGCGCCGCTGTTCCGTATCCAGAGACTCCGGCCAGTTCCGTGCCTGGTAGCGGAAGAGCAAGGCCTTGAGTCGGGGATCCTGCAGTTGGGCCTCGAACGCCGGCAGGCTGGCCGGTGCGGCGGTGCGGATCCGCGGAAACAGCCGGCGGTCCGCATCGCCGATGAAGCCGCCATAGAGATCGCCGTCGGCATCGGTCTCGCCGAAATCGCGCGACTCCGAGAACAGCGACACGCAGCGCGCAATGAACTGCGGGTGGGCGGCCAGCCATCCTGCGCGCTCCTGAGCCATCGAGGCGTCCAAGTGCAGGCGCTCGAGCTCCGCCGGCCGCACGTGGGCCAAGGGCAGCACTGCCGGGCAGCGGTTGGTGTGGATCTCCTTCAGGGGCAGGCGCTGGACGCCCTCGGGCAGCTGCGCCCGTGGCGTGAATAGGCGAGCCTTCAGCGTCGCGTCGTCCAGCAGCGCGAACCCGGCGGGATCGACCCCGAGGTCGTAGGCGATCACGCGCGTGCCGATCAACGGATGCACGGCGAGCGGCGCCACAAGCGCGGCGTGCCGCTGCCCGGGCGGGAAACGCCCCGAGACGTGCAGCAGGGGGGTGTGAGCCACGAGGTCGCAGAGGCCGCGCACGGTCTTCTTGTCGCGAAGCTTCAGCACGTAATCCCAGAAACGGGGCTGCGCGTCTTTCAACTTCCGGGCGAGGCCGATCAGCGCGCGGACGTCGCTGAGCGCCTCGTGGGCCAAGCCTTCGCGGACGCCATTGGCGTTGGCGAGTTCCTCGAGCTTGAAGCTCGCGTGCCCATCCTCGCGAAGCGGCCATTCGAGGCCTTCGGGCCGCAGCGCCCGGGCGAGACGCAGCACGTCCAGCAGGTCCCAACGGCTGTTGCCGTTTCGCCACTCGCGCTCGTAGGCGTCGTAGAAATTGCGATACAGCCCGAAACGGATGAATTCGTCGTCGAATCGAAGGCTGTTGTAGCCCACGGCGCAGGTGCCCGGTTCGGCCATCAGCTCGTGGACACGGGCGAAGAACTCGGCTTCGAGAAGGCCCTCCGCCATGGCGCGCTGCGGCGCGATGCCGGTGATCGCCGTGGCGACCGGTGAGGGCAGCACGTCGCCGGCCGGTTGGCAGAACAATGAAACGGGCGTATCGACCTCGCGGAGGTCGTCGTCGGTGCGGATCGCGGCGAACTGCGCGATGCGCGAGCGGCGCGGATCGCGGCCGAAGGTCTCGAGGTCGTACCAGAGGAAGCTCAACGCGCCAGCTCCAGCCAGTCCTCCGGCAAGGGGGCGAGGCCATCGACGATGCGCGCATCGAGCGCCGTGAGGTCGATCGAGGAAAGGTCGTCGATGCCGCGGGTTGCCTCCACCAGCAGCTCGCGCTGCCAGCGGCCGCGCTCCAGCGCAACGGCATAGGGCGTGCGGGTGAAGCTCACCATCGAGTAGCGCGGGACGAAGCGGCCGGGATGGCGCTCGGCGAGCTGCAGTTCCAGCGCCCGCTGGCGCCGCCAGTCCGGGTTGTCCACGGAATCGCGCATCTCGACGTAGTTTTCCAGCGCCATGGCCTGGATCGCCTCGGCATTCGGGCGACGGTCCGCCTCGAAGGCCGCGAAGGCATCGACGCTGTCCTCGTGCTCAGCCATCAGTCGGTCCAGCGCCGCCACGTCCTCGAAGGCGCAGTTCATGCCTTGGCCGTGGAAGGGCACCATGGCGTGGGCCGCATCGCCAATGAGCACGGCGCGCCCGTCGAGATGCCAGCGCCGCAAGCGCAACGTGGCGAGGCCACTGGTGGGGTTGTCGGCCCAATCGGCGGCCAGACCCGGCATCAGCGCCAGCGCATCAGGGAACTCGCGTTCGAAGAAATCCCGCGCTGCGGCCGCATCGGGCAGTTGCTCGAAGTTCGGGGTGCCGTCGCGGTGGGCGAGGAAGAGCGTCGCGGTGAACGTGCCCTCGGTGTTCGGCAGCGCGATCAGCATGTAGCCGCCGCGCGGCCAGATGTGCAGCGCGTCGCGGGCGATGCGGAAGCCGCCATCTTCGAGCGGCGGGATCTCCAGTTCCTTGTAGCCGTGGCCCAGCGGCTCGAAGTGCTCGTGGAGGTCGACATGGCGTTGCATCGCGGCGCGCAGCGCGCTGCCGGCGCCGTCGGCGCCGATCAGTGCATCGAAATCGATCCACTGCACGCTGCGGTCGTGGTCGTTGACCAGTTCGGCGCGACGTGCGGCGAAGTCGACGTAGTTCAAGCGCTGGTGGAAATGCAGGCGTGCTCCGGCACGTTCGGCCGCGTCGAGCAGCAGGAGGTTGAGATTGCCCCGATGCACCGACCAGATGCATTCGCGATCAACCCGGCCATACGGCTGGAAGTTGATCTGCCCTTCGCGCGGATGGACCATGCGACCGCGCATCGCCACCGCCTGCGCCAGCACGGCGTCACCAAGGCCGGCTTCGCGCAGTACGGCAAGGCCACGCGCCGCGAGCGCCAGGTTGATCGAGCGCCCGCCCTCGTAGCCGCGCAGCCGCGCGTCCGGCCGGCGCTCGAACACATCGACCCGGTGGCCGCGACGGGCGAGCAGGGCGGCGAGCAGCGCACCGGCCAGTCCGCCGCCAACGATCGTGTAGGCGCGGCTCATGACGGGCGCCAGTCGCGCACGGCGCGGACGAAGGCGAGGACGTCGGTGAAGCGGTTGTAGAGCGGCGCCGGGCTGATGCGGATGACGTCCGGCTCGCGCCAGTCGCCGAGCACGCCGTTCGCGGCCAGATGCTCGAACAGCGCCCGGCCCATGGCACGGCCCCCGACCACGCGCAGCGACAGCTGGCAGCCGCGGCGCGCGGGATTAGCAGGCGTGAGGATCTCGATGCGCCCTGCGAGATGCGCGTTGACCAGGGCTTCGAGGTAGCCCGTGAGCTTCAGCGACTTCGCCCGCAGGGCCGGCATCGTGGCCGCGTCGAACAGTTCGAGCGAGGCCCGGATCGGTGCCATCGCGAGGATCGGCGGGTTGCTCATCTGCCAGCCTTCGGCGCCCTCCGCGGGTTCGAACTGCGGCGCCATCAGGAATCGCGTGTCGGCGCGATGCCCCCACCAGCCCGCGAGTCGCGGCAGGTCGCTGCGGCGGCCGTGACGCTCGTGGACGAAGGCACCGGCGACCGCGCCCGGCCCGCTGTTGAGGTACTTGTAGGTGCACCAGGCCGCGAAATCGGCGCCGCTGTCGTGCAGGGCGAGCGGCAGGTTGCCAGCGGCATGGGCGAGGTCGAAACCCACGGCGCAGCCCTGCGCCTTGGCCAGGGCAGTGATCGCCGCGAGGTCGAAGGCTTGGCCCGTGCGGTACTGCACCCCCGGCCACAGCACCAGCGCGATGCGGGAGCCGTGCTCGGCCAGCACGCGCTCGATGGCCGCCATGCTGATCAGGCCGTTCGGCTCGTCGCCCTCGAGCTCGATCAGGTCGGTGGCGGGATCGAAGCCGTGGAAGCGGATCTGCGACTCGACGGCGTGGCGGTCCGACGGAAACGCGCCGGCTTCGATGAGGATGGCCGGCCGTTCGCGCGTGGGCCGGTAGAAGCTCGCCATCAACAGGTGCAGGTTGACGGTGAGGGTGTTCATCACCACCACTTCGGAGGGCAGCGCCCCGACGACGCGCGCCATCGGTTCGCGGAGCGTGGCGTGGTAATGCATCCACGGACGGTCCCCGCGGAAATGCCCTTCCACCGCATTCGTCGCCCAGCTCGCCAGTTCCTCGGCGATGGCCGTGGCCGCGGCGCGAGGCTGCAGTCCCAGCGAATTGCCGACGAAGTAGTGCAGGTCGCGCCCCTCGTGCTGGGGCACGTGGAAGGCCGCGCGATGTCGCGCCAAGGGGTCGGCGGCATCCTGGGCGAGGGCCCAGGCGTCGTGGTCGAGCGAAAGATCCATCGAAATCCTCAAGCGAATCGTGACGCCGGCAGGCCGAGCCAACGCAGGGCCGTGCCGTGGAAGAGTTGGGCCTGCTCGGCCTCGGAAAGCCCGAGCGCGGCGATGCCCGAGCCGGGCTCCTGCTCGCCGAGCGGGAAGGGGTAGTCGGTGCCCAGCATGACGGTGTCGGCACCGGCGACGTCGATCAGGTAGCGCAGCGCGCGCGGGTCGTGCACGCAGGAGTCGAAGAACAGGCGGCCGAAGTAGTCACGCGGATTCCGCGGGTTGTCGGTGGCGACGAGGTCGGGCCGCATGTGGAAGCCATGCTCGATGCGCCCGATCGTGTACGGGAAACTGCCGCCGCCGTGGGCGAGGCAGACGCGCAGGCGCGGATGGCGTTCGAGCACGCCGCCGAAGATCAGCGCACAGGCGGCGCGGGACTGCTCGGCCGGCATGCCCACCAGCCACGGCATCCAGTACTTGGGCATCGATTCCGCGCCCATCATGTCCCACGGGTGCACGAGGATCGCCGCGCCGAGGTCTTCGGCCGCCTGCCAGAACTCGGTGAGTTCCGGTGCATCGAGATTCCACTCGTTGATGTGGGAGCCGATCTGCACGCCTTGCAGGTCGAGGCCATCCATGCAGCGCTCCAGCTCGCGCACGGCGAGGCTGGGCGACTGCAGCGGCACCACGCCGAGCCCCGCGTAGTGGCGCGGATGCTCGCGGCAGGCCTCGGCGATGTGGTCGTTCAGCGCGACATGCAGCTCCAGCGCCTGGTGGCCCTTCGCCCAGTAGCTGAACATCACCGGCACCGTGCTGATCACCTGCACCTGCACGTCGAAGCGGGCGTAATCGGCGATGCGGATCGCCGGGTCCCAGGTCTTCGGCCAGATCTCGCGGAAGAACTTGCCGTCCTTGTAGATGCGGCAGCGCCCGTCGTCACCGTGGTGGATCACCGGGAAACGGGCATCGCCGTACTTGGCCGCGAGGTCGGGCCAGCGGTCCGGAAGGTAGTGCGCGTGGGTGTCGATCTTCAGCATGTCAGGCCCCGAGCCAGGCGGCGAACGCGAAGTAGATCGGAATGCCGATCGCAAGGTTGAACGGGAAGGTGATGCCGAGCGCCGCGGTGATGCAGCGCCCGACGTTGGCTTCCGGCAGCGAGGCGCGGACCGACGCCGGCGCGGCGATATAGGACGCGCTGGCCGTCATCGTGCCGAACACGGCCGCACCCGCGGGGGAAAGGCCCGCCCAGTGTCCGAGCGCGGTGCCGATGATCCCGTGCAGCAACGGCAGGGAAACCCCGTAGACCGCCAACCGGAAGGCGCCCCGGCCGATGCCGCGCAGCTGCGCGGCGGCCACCATGCCCATGTCGAGCATGAACAGCATCAGCGTGCCCTGGAACAGCTGGCCATACATCAGGTTCACCGCGTCCGTGCCGTGCTTGGTGGCGATGGCGCCGATGACCATGCCGCCGATCAGCAGCAGCGCCGTCTTGCCGACCAGCACCTCGCGCACCTGGTGCCACTGCAGGCCGGCGTCGCGTTTGGCCAGCGTCAGGCCGAGCAGGATGGCCGGGATCTCCAACGCCACGACCAGGGCCACTAGCACGCCTTCCGGGGCTTGGCCGCTGCGCTCGCCGAATTGCTGCGCGGCGATGAAGGTGACGGCCGAGACGGAGCCGAAATGCGCGGCGATGGCACCGGCTTCGAGCGGGCCGTCCTTCAACCACAGCCGCGCCATCGCGTAGGCCGACGCGCAGGTGACGATACCCGCGACGATGGTGACGCCGAGCAGGATCGCCACGTCGCCGAAGGAGGTGCTGCGCAGGGCCACGCCGCCCTTCAGGCCGATGGCCAGCAGCAGGAAGATCGACAGGTAGCTCTGGATCGCCGGAGGGATGGTGAGATCACTGCGCAACGCGCGGGCGATCAGGCCCAGCGCGAAGGCCAGCACCACCGGGGAGAGCAGGTTGCTGACGAGCAGTTCGGGGGAGAGGATCACGCCGCCTCCCCGCTGTAGCGCGCCGGCGCGGGGTTCACGTGGCCGCACTGGCCGCAGCTCCGATTCGCGAGGGAGCGGTAGTAGCGGTCGAAGACCGCGCCGAACTGCGTTTCGATGTTGTCCAGCACGAAGAACTCCTCGTAGACGGCGTGGTTGCAGGCGGCGCAATACCAGCGCAGCCCATCGAGTTCACCGGCCGTGCGCTTGCGCTCGATGACGAGGCCAACGGACCCGGGCTTGCGCTGCGGCGAGTGCGGCACGCGCGGCGGCAGGTAGAAGCACTCGCCAGCACGGATCGCGATGTCACGCACGCGGCCGTCCTCCTGCACGCGCAGCACCATCTCGCCCTCGAGCTGCTGGAACCACTCGGGGCCCTCCTCGATGTGGAAATCGTCGCGCTCGTTGGGCCCGCCGACGATCATCACGATGTAGTCCCCGGCGACGATGCACTTGTTGCCCACCGGCGGCTTCAGCAGGTGGCGGTGTTCGTCGATCCAGGCCTGGAGGTTGAAGGCGTTGCCGAGCATCGGGGCCTCGGGAAGGGAAGGGGATTCAGCGTCGAAGCGCGGCGACGCACTTCAGTTCGATGGCGATCGGCGTGGGCAGCGCGGTGATGCCGAGCGTCGTCCGGCAGGGCGCGGTGTCGACATCGGGGAAACACTCGGCCCACACCGCGTTGTAGGCCGGAAAGTCGCGCGCCATGTCGGTGAGGTAGACGGTGACATCGACGAGGTCCTCCCAGCGCGCCCCGCTGGCTTCGAGCACGGAACGCACATTCGCGAACACCGAGTGGCACTGGGCGACAATGTCGTACGTCACTAAGCGCCCATCCGCATCCAGCACGTTGCCTGGCACGCCGTTCGTGGCCGGATCGCGCGGCCCGATGCCGGAGAGGAACAGCAGGTCGCCCACGCGCCGCGCATGCGGATAGCGGCCGACGGCCTTCGGCGCCGCACTGGCGTGCACCGCCCCGCTCACGCCAGAACCTCGCGCTTCTGCAGGCGGGCGATGGCTTCGGCGTAGGTGGGCTCGACCGCGTCGCTGCTGCGCACGTCCATCGCGAGCTCGCGCACCCGGCCGTCATGGAGGCTGTACACCCAGCCGTGCACGGAGAGGTTCTGCCCGCGCGCCCAAGCGTCCTGAACGATCGTCGTCAGGCAGACGTTGCGGGTCTGCTCGATCACGTTCAGTTCGCAGAGCCGCGCATGGCGCAGGGATTCGAGCTCGCACTGGGCCAGGCTGCCCGCATGCTTGTCGGCGACGTCGCCGACATGGCGGATCCAGTTGTCCGCGAGCCCGAAACGCTGGCCCTTGAGCGCGGCATGCACGCCACCGCAGCCGTAGTGGCCGACGACGAGGATGCAGCGCACCTTCAGCACGTCGACGGCGAACTGGATCACCGACAGGCAGTTCAGGTCGGTGTGGACGACGACATTGGCGATGTTGCGATGGACGAACACCTCGCCGGGCAACAGGCCGCAGATCTGGTTGGCCGGCACGCGGGAATCGGAACAGCCGATCCAGAGGTACTCCGGCGCCTGCTGGCGGGAGAGCCGCTTGAAGAAATCGGGGTCCTCGGCCTTGACCTTGGCCGCCCACTCGCGATTGCTCTGGATCAGGTGGCCAGGCATACCGTCCTCGGTTCGGTGAAGAAACGCATCGCCTCCCAGCCGCCTTCGCGGCCGACGCCGGACTGGCGGTTGCCGCCGAAGGGCACGCGCAGATCGCGCTGCATCCAGGTGTTGATCCACACAAGGCCGACATCGAGCGAAGCGGCGACGCGGTGCGCGCGGGCGAGGTCGTTCGTGAGCACCGTTGCGGACAAGCCATAGGGCGTGGCATTCGCCATCGCCAGTGCCTCGGCCTCGTCCTCGAAGGCGTGCAGGGTGAGCACGGGGCCGAAGATCTCCTCGGTCGCGCAGCGGCTGCCGATGCCGACGCCGTCGACCACGGCCGGCGCCTGCCACCAGCCGGCGGGGTCAGCACTGTCGAGCACGCGACCCTGCACCAGCACGGCTCCGCCTTCTTGGGCGGCGAGTGCCAGGTAGGCGCGCACTTTCGTGGCCTGCACCGCCGATGCCAGGGGGCCGATCCGCGCCACGGCATCGGAAGGCGGCCCGGCCGTCCACGAGGGCAGCTCTGCCCGCAGGGCGTTCCGCCATTCATCCAGCCTCGAGCGCGGCACCAACAGCCGCGAGCCACACAGGCAGATCTGTCCGGCGTTCTGGAACGCGGCTCGCGCCACCAGCCCGACCGCCTCGCGCGGCTCGATGTCTTCGAAGGCGAGCGTCGCGTTCTTGCCGCCGAGCTCCAGCGAGACCTTCTTCAACTGCTCGCCGCAAAGCGCGCCGATGCGTCGGCCGACCGCCGTGCTCCCGGTGAAACTGACCGCCTTGACCGCCGGGTGCCGCACCAGCGCCTCGCCGACGACGGCGCCTTCGCCGTGCAGCACGTTCAGCACGCCTTTCGGCAGCCCCACGCGCGTCGCCAGCCGGGCAAAGGCCGTGGCCGTGGCCGGCGTGACCTCGGACGGTTTGGCGACCACGGTGCAGCCCGCCGCCAGGGCCGGCGCCAGCTTCCAGGTGAAAAGGTATAGCGGCAGGTTCCACGGGCTGATCGTCGCGACGACGCCGAGCGGCGGGCGCAGCACGATGTTCAGCCCCACCTCGCCGTGGTGCGATTCGCTGCCGAAGGTGCGCGCCGCTGCGGCGAAGAAGCGCAGGTTGGCGACCGCACGGGGAATCTCGATGTCGCGGCACAGCGCGAGGGGCTTGCCGGTATCGCGCGATTCGAGCGTGACGAAGGTCTCGGCGTCGGCCTCCAGCGCATCAGCGATGCGCTCCAGCCATCGGGCACGCTCGGAAGGCTTCTGCGCGGCCCACGCCGGAGCGGCGCGCTGCGCCGCAGCAACGGCAGCCTCGGCATCCGACGCATCAGCCGCCGCCACCTCGGCCCAGGCCGCGCCCGTGCAGGGATCGAACACCGGCAACCACGCGTCGCGCGCCGAGGCTCGGTCCTCGCCATCAGTGTGCAGGGCGAAACGCGGGGTCATCCGCGAAGCGTAGCCGCTACGCGGCCCGTACGGACAGGTTCGGGCCCCTCAGGCCTGGCAGCGCGGGCACCAGTACAGCCGACGCGTGCCGACCTCCTGCCGCTCGACCGTCGTGCCGCAGGCGATGCAGGGCTCGCCTTCGCGATCAAAGACCATGAAACGGAAGCCGCCCTTGGCGCTGTAGGCCTTCCCCCGGCGCCCGCGGGTGGCGTAGCTGAGGCGCGGGATGCGCAGGCAGGCGTCGGCCAAGCGCTGGCGCTCGTCGGCATCGAGGTCCTTCGGCCGACGCATCGGCAGCAGGCCGGCGTCGAACAGGATTTCCGAACGCAGGTAGTTCCCGAGACCGCCGAGGAAGGATTGGTCCAGCAGCAGCGCCCCGAGTTGGCGCCCGGCGAAGGCCGGCTCACCGAGGCGCCTCCGCACGGCCGCCACCGTCGTGTCGGCATCGAGCACGTCGGGACCGAGCTTGGCGAGAAAGGGATGCGCCGCGACGCCCGCATCGTCCAGCAGGGCGATATCGGAAGCCGAATAGAGCAGCAGGGCCTTCTGCGCCGACTCGAGAACGACACGCAGGCTGCGCGTGGTGTCCGGACGCTCGCCGGCGTTCGCGACGCGCCACACGCCGTAGAGCTGGTTGTGCGTGTACAGCGTCAGACCGTGGTCGAAACGCGTCAGCAGCGCCTTGCCGCGCGGCATGATCGACACCACGCGCTGCCCGACCAGCGACCCGGCGCGCTTCGAGAGCGTTGGCAGGTTCAGCTCGGCATGGACGATCGGCGCACCGACGATGGCCTCGGCCAACTCGTCGGCGGCACGGCGGATTTCCGGACCTTCAGGCATGCCCGCATCGTCGGGGATCGACGATGCAGACGACGTCGACGGGACTCAGCCGCGGGCGGCGGCCGGGGCCGTCGCGTGAAGCGAGGGCGGCACGGTCTGCTCGTCGTGGTATTCGAAGCCGACATCGCGCGGGCCCATACGCGCCACGCGTGCGCCAACACCCGGGCCCGGGCCGTTGCGGGTGAGGAAGTACAGGGTCACGACCGCGCCGATGTGCAGCTCGAAACCGGCCGGACGCAGCAAGGCGCAGCCGCCCGGGGAAAGGTCGAGCACCGCGCTGCGCCAGCCGCGGTCCGGGCAAGCCACCAGCACCTCGGCGGCGAAAGGCAGTCGTTCGTTGTCGCGTCGATTCTGGGCGTCCATGGCCTCGTCCCGGGGCATTGCGGTCACAGCGCCTTGGTCCGGCCGCCGTCGACCGCGAGCGTGGTGCCGGTAATGTAGCCGGCGGCGGGCGAGGCATAGAAGGCCACCGCCGCCGCCACTTCGGCGGGCTCGGCAAAGCGCCCGGCCGGAACCACCGACAGGAACTCCGCTTCGACCTCATCCAAGGTCCGGCCCGTCGCACGGGCCCGGTTCTCGAGGATCTGGGCCAGTCGCGCGGTCTTGGTGAAGCCCGGCAGCACCGAGTTCACGGTGATGCCGTCGGCGGCCACTTCCGTGGCGAGCGTCTTGGCCCAGGCAGCGACCGCGGCACGAACCGTGTTCGAGACTCCGAGGTTCGGGATGGGCTCGCGCACCGACGTGGAGATGATGTTGATGATCCGCCCGAAGCCTTGGGCGCGCATGCCCGGCAGCAGGTGCTGGGCGAGGCCGTGCGCCGCCAGCAGCTGTTGCTGGAGCGTGTCGAGGAACTGCGCCGCGGTGGCGTTCGCGATGGCGCCCGGGGGCGGACCCGCGGAATTGTTCACGAGCACGGCCACCGGCTCGTCGCCGAGGGCGGCGTGCACGTGCCGCGCCAGCGATTCCGGCTGCGCGGCGTCGGCCACGATGAACCCGTGACCGTGGCCGGGCAGGGTGGCGAGCGCGGCGCGCAGGGTCGCCTCGGTGCGTGCCAGCAGGCGCACCCGGGCGCCTGCGGCGGCCAAAGCCTGTGCCGAGGCGAGGCCGATGCCTGCCGAGCCACCGCAGACCAGCGCGAGGCGTCCGTCGAGCGTGCTCACCGCTGTGGCACCTCGAGGGCCCGCATCATATGCGGCACGAGATCGTCGTCGTGCTCGCCCTCGGGCGGGATCAGGTCTTCGAGCAGGATGCCCCAGCCGGCCACGTCGTCATCGTCGAGGCCATCGAGGGCGCGGAACTCCGCGTCCATCAACGCGGCACGTGCGGTGTCCTCGCTGTCGTACACCAGCACCTGGCCGTCGCAATCCAGCACGTCGCCCACGCCGGATTCGCGCACCTGCAACCGCGCCCAGACGAGCATGCGCGCCGGGCAGGCCACCCACCACGCGGTCGTGACGACCGGGCTGCGCTCGTCGTACTCGCCGTCGAAATCGCTCTCGATGCCGCTGTTCATGCTCATGGGAGTCTCCAAATCAGGGGTACTGGCGCATCACGATCATCACCGCCGCGCAGGCGATGGCGACGGCGGCGATCCAGCCGGAAAGCATGGCCCAAAAGCCGAAAAAGCCCATGTCGCGGTCGGCGTCGCGCACGTAGCCGCGCTTCATCAGCCAGGCGCTGTAGCCCCATTGGCCGTCCTCGGTGCCTTCGGCGAAGGGCCAGCCGCGGTCGCGGTGATGGCGGTGCGCCAGCAGGCGGAAGCCGATGTGGGCCGGGCCGGCGGAACCGGCCAGACCAAGCATCAGGAAGAGGATGAAATCATCCATGGCGCGTCGAACCCAGCCCTGGCATCAGAACGTCGCCAGACCCGGTGCGCGCGGGTAGGGGATGGCATCGCGGATGTTCGACAAGCCACAGGTGTAGACCACGAGGCGCTCGAAACCGAGGCCAAAGCCGGCGTGCGGCACGCTGCCGTAGCGGCGGAAGTCGCGGTACCACTCGTAGTGCGACGGGTCGAGGCCGAACTGGCGCATGCGGGCGTCGAGCACGTCGAGACGCTCCTCGCGCTGGCTGCCGCCGATGATCTCGCCGATACCCGGGGCCAGCACGTCCATCGCCGCGACGGTCTTCCCGTCGTCGTTGATGCGCATGTAGAAGGCTTTGATCTGCTCCGGGTAGTTCATCACGACCACCGGGCGGCCAACGTGCGTCTCGGTGAGCCAGCGCTCGTGCTCGGTCTGCAGGTCGAGGCCCCATTCCACCGGATACTCGAACTTGTGCGGCGCCTTCTGCAGCAGCGACACGGCCTCGGTGTAGTCGATGCGCTCGAAGGGCTCGTCGATGAAGGCCTGCAGACGGGTGATGGCGTCCTTCTGCACGCGCTCGGCGATGAACTGCATGTCATCCATGCGCTCTTCGAGCACGGCTTTGAACACGTACTTCAGGAAGCGCTCGGCGAGGTTGGCGTCGTCGTTGAGGTCGGCGAAGGCGATCTCCGGCTCGACCATCCAGAACTCGGCGAGGTGGCGGGCGGTGTTCGAGTTCTCGGCGCGGAAGGTCGGGCCGAAGGTGTAGACCTTGCTCAGCGCGAGGCAGTAGCCCTCGACGTTGAGCTGTCCGGAGACCGTCAGGAACGCTTCCTTGCCGAAGAAGTCGCGCGAGAAGTCGATGCTGCCGTCGGGCTTCCGCGGCAGGTTCATCATGTCCAGCGTCGAGATGCGGAACATCTGGCCGGCGCCTTCCGCGTCCGAGGTCGAGATGATCGGCGTGTTGACCCAGAAGAAGCCGTCCTCGTGGAAGAAGCGGTGGATGGCCTGGGCGAGGCAGTGGCGGATGCGGGTGACGGCGCCGAAGAGGTTGGTGCGCGGGCGCAGGTGGGCCACTTCGCGCAGGAACTCCAGCGAGTGCGGCTTCGGCTGGATCGGGTAGGTCTCCGGGTCGTCCACCCAGCCCAGCACCTCGACCTTCGTGGCCTGGATCTCGAAGCTCTGGCCCTGGCCCTGCGAGGGCACCAGCGTGCCGGTGGCGACCACCGAGCAGCCGGCGCTCAGCTTCGCCACTTCGCTCGAATAGTTGGCGAGGTCACCGGTGCAGACCAGCTGGATCGGCGCGAAGCAGGAGCCGTCCGACACATTCACGAAGCTCAGGCCGGCCTTCGAATCGCGGCGGGTGCGGACCCAGCCCTTCACTGTGACGGTGCTGCCGGGGGCGGGCTGGCCGGCGAGGGCCTGCTGGATGCTGATGACGCTCATGCGATGGGCCTAGGACATGGACCCGCGAGGATACCGTGCAGCCCGCCTTCACGCAGCCTGCAGTGGCCCGCCGGACGGGCAGCGCTACACTGGTACTCTAGCCATCCCGGCCTGATCCGCTCCCCAAGCCCGCATGCCCGTTTCGCTCACCCCTGCTGCCGTTGATCGCGCCCGCCAGTACATCGCCCAGCAACCGGGCGGCACGGGCCTGCGTTTCGGCGTCCGGAAGAACGGCTGCTCCGGCTTCGCCTACGTCATCGACGTGGCCGCATCGGCCGGCCAAGGCGATACGGTGGTCGAGGCCGACGGGGTCCCGGTATTCATCGATGCCGCCAGCCTCCCGCATGTGGACGGGACCGAGATCGATTTCGTGCGCCGCGGGCTGAACCAGGAGTTCGTCTTCCGCAACCCGCAGGCCACCGGCGAGTGCGGCTGCGGCGAGAGCTTCACGACCCGGGACGACCTGCCTGCCTGAGCCTGACTGGGGCGAGGCGAACGAAAACGGCGCCCGAGGGCGCCGTTTTCTTGCCGGTGCCGCGAAGCCGGGGCTCCGCGGACCCGAAGACGATCAGCGGAAGGACGAGATCGTCGCCCGCGTGTTGTTGAGGACACGGGCGTTGTCGCTGCGCGTCGACGTGCCCATCACCTGGCCACCATAGGTGCGCAACGGCGACGACCAGTAGTTGATGCGCGGGCAGCTCGGCGAGCAGTTGTACGCCATGATCGTGCGCCAGGCCTTGGTCGGCGACTGGTAGCCGTGGCCATAGGCGTAGGGACGGGTGGTCGGGTCATTGGCGGGGTCGTGACGTGCCGACTGCAGATGGCCGATCTCGTGCGCGAACGAGTAGTAGCCGGTGGTGCAGGTGCGCGACACCGAGGCGAAGGCCGTGGTGGCCGTGGCACCGATGGCCGAGGCGAGGCCGCAGGACGTGCTGTTGTTGAGGACGATCATGGCCACGTCCGCCGTGTTCTGGTTGCGGAGGCTGTGGATGTTGTCCATGAAGCCGTCCGTCGTGCCGCGAAAGCGCGACAGGTCGGTGCTGAAGCTGCCCGACTCCGTGTACGTGGTGGTGGAGAGGCCGGCGAGCTGCAGCGTGATCTGGACACCGCTGTTGGTGTAGCCCTGGTTGCTCTCGGTGATGGCGAGGTTGATCAGGCCGGTGAGATCGCCGCTGGCGTTGGCCGCGGCTTGGGTGGCGACGACCATCACGCGGATCACGGTATTGGCCTTGGCCACGGCCGTCGGGCCCACGGCGGCGTCGCCGAAGACTTCGTTGTAGCGCGTCGGCTCATCCGCCTCCGGTGTCCAGTTCCAGCGCGGCGCGCGGAAGCCGTAGGGACGGTCGGGCAGGCTGAGGCTGCCGCCCGCGTAGGAGTAGGGATGGTCCGGCGGCATGCGCGACTCGTCCACCTTCACCGCCACCTGCGTGCCGTCGTGCAGCGGGAGGATGCGATAGAGCTGGCCTTCCACGCGCACGCTGCCGGTGATCTTGCTGCCGTTGCGCACGAGGATGGCGCTGTTCATCGGATCGTCGGCGATCTCGGTGGCACCGGAGACGAGGTCCGCAGTGTCGGTGACAAGGCCTTGCCACACTTCGACGCCGCCGCTGGTCACGTGGCTGCGCAGGCGCATGGCTTCAACCTGGCGGCCACGGCCTAGGTCGAGCTGCAGGAAGGTGTCGTCGACGAGGCTCGCGTTGCTGCGCTTGGCCAGTCCGGCATCGAGCAGGATCGGCTGCGCATCGGCGGTCGATGGGTCGCGGAGGATCGCCTGCCACGCCGCGTCGTTCGGATCCGGCGCCGCAGCGGCGATGGACGAGACGGCAAGCGCCAAGGCGCCGACCGCCCGGGTCAGAATCGGGTTCACGCTCATTTCGTTGGTTCCCCTGGAGTGGCGACGCCCCATTCCGGCCCGGGTGGGGGCAGCGCCTGAAAGGAAGTGGCCCCGGGCCGGCTCCCTGCCCACGGGGATACGCCGCCTTCACGCCGTCGTCAAATGAAGGTAACTCAATGAAATCAAATACTTAGGTGTAACACTGTAACACCGCCCTTGGGCTGGCATTCACGGAAGCGCTTGATCAGAAACGCTTTTGCCGGAATAATCGCGGGCTGCCCACGGGCAGACCTTGCTCCACGGCAACCGCCGGGGGCTGACCGGCCGCAAGGCCGCCATCCGAAAGGAACATTCCATGCGTCACTACGAGATCGTCTTCATGGTCCATCCGGACCAGAGCGAGCAGGTGCCGGCGATGATCGAGCGCTACAAGGCGTCGATCGAAGCCGCCGGCGGTGCCATCCACCGTCTGGAAGATTGGGGCCGCCGCCAGTTGGCCTACCCGATCAACAACCTCGTCAAGGCCCACTACGCGATGCTCAACATCGAGTGCGGCCAGGCCACGCTCAAGGAGCTGGTCGAGAGCTTCCGCTTCAACGACGCCGTCCTGCGCCACCTCGTCATCGCCCGCGATGAAGCGGTGACCGAGCAGTCGGCCATCCTGAAGAGCAAGGACGAGAAGAGCGAGCGCGGCGAACGCCGTCGCCGTGACGAAGACGGCGAAGGTTCGGCCGACAACGACAACGACAGCGTGGAGGCTGCCTGATGAAGCCCAAGACCCCCCGCGGCAAGGGCCGCAGCGACGGTGGCTCGAAGTTCTTCCGCCGCCGCAAGTTCTGCAAGTTCACCGCCGAAGACGTGGTGGAGATCGACTACAAGGATCTCAACACGCTCCGCCAGTACCTGACCGAGACGGGCAAGATCGTCCCGGCCCGCATCACCGGTACCAAGTCGAAGTACCAGCGCCAGCTCGCCGCCGCCGTCATGCGCGCGCGCTTCCTGGCCCTCCTGCCGTACAGCGACAGCCACCGCAATTGATCGCGTGTGCCGCCCCCGGGCGGCGCCGCGTGACTCGTCCGAACGGACAGCACCCGCTGCGGGCCCAAGGGCCCGCTAACGTTTAAGGAATAGAAATGGAACTGATCCTCCTGCAGAAGGTCGTCAACCTCGGCGGCCTCGGCGACAAGGTCCGCGTGAAGCCGGGCTACGGCCGCAACTTCCTGATCCCGTACGGCAAGGCCGTGCCGGCGACGGAAGCCAACATCGCCGCGTTCGAAGCCAAGCGCGCCGAGTACGAAGCCAAGGCCAAGGCCCTGCTGTCGGGCGCCGAAGGCCGCAAGGCGCAGCTGGACGGCGTCGACGTGACGCTGGGCGCCAACGCCTCGCCGGAAGGCAAGCTGTACGGCTCGATCACCTCGCGTGACATCGCCGAGGCGCTGACGAAGGCCGGCCACCAGGTCGCCAAGTCGGAAGTCGTGCTCGCGGGCCCGATCCGCGCGCTGGGCGAGTACGACGTGGTCGTGCACCTGCACGCCGACGTCGAAGCCACCGTCAAGGTCGTGGTCAAGGCCGAAGCCGCCTGATCCCTGCCGTACACGGTCGTTGAAGACGGGCGCCTCGCGGCGCCCGTTTTCTTTGGCGCCGTCGCAAAGCGTGAGACGCCAGGCGACGACGATTCCCACCGCTTATCCACAGACTTGTCTGCAACGGCACAGGCACCAACGCGCCTACGCTGTACGACCGCTGGGACGCCCCGAGTAGAACCCCCGAGATGGCTGCACGACTTCCTCCCCGAGCCTCGATCGATCCCCGCGTGGAGGCGCTGCGCGTGCCGCCGCACTCGATCGACGCCGAGCAGGCGGTGCTGGGCGGCCTGATGCTCGATCCCTACGCGCTCGAGAAGATCCTCGACCTGCTGTCGTACACGGACTTCTACCGCCGCGACCACCAGCTGATCTTCAAGGCCATCTCCGAGCTCTCGGAGAAAAGCAGGCCCTACGACGCCGTCACGCTCGGCGACTGGTTCGAGTCGCACGCGCTGGCCGACCAGGTCGGTGGCACGCCGTACCTCGTCGAACTGGCCCAGACGACGCCCTCGGCGGCCAACATCCGCGCCTATGCCGAGATCGTCCGCGACAAGTCGGTGCTGCGCAGCCTGATCGAAGTGGGCACGCAGATCGCCGAGGACGGCTTCGCCCCGGGCAACCGCGAAACGCCGGACCTGCTGGCCGAGGCCGAGCAGCGCGTCTTCAAGATCGCCGACCAGAACCGCAGCGGCCGCAAGGACATGGTCTCGCTGAAGGAGGCCATGAAGGAGGCCTTCGAGCTCCTGCAGGTGCGCTACGAGACGCAGGGCACGGTGACCGGCCTGCCAACGGGTTTCACCGACTTCGACGAGATGACCGCCGGCCTGCAACCCTCCGACCTGATCGTGCTCGCCGCGCGACCGGCGATGGGCAAGACCACGCTCGCGCTGAACATGGCCGAGTACGCCGCGCTGAAGTCGAAGAAGGCGGTGGTGATCTTCTCGATGGAAATGTCGGCCAGCCAGCTGGCCTTCCGTCTGATCTCTTCGATCGGCCGCATCAACGCCGGCCGGTTGAAGACCGGCCAGCTCGAGGACGAGGACTGGTCGCGCGTCACCATGGCGATGAAGATGCTCTCGGAATCGAAGATCTTCATCGACGACGAGCCGGCGCTGTCGCCGGCGAAGCTGCTGTCGAAGGCCCGCCGCCTGAAGCGCGAGCACGACCTCGGCCTCGTGGTCGTCGACTACCTGCAGCTGATGCAGGTGCCGGGCAACAGCGAGAACCGCGCCACCGAGATCTCCGAGATCAGTCGCTCGCTGAAGGCGCTGGCGAAGGAACTCAACCTGCCCGTGATCGCGCTGTCGCAGCTCAACCGCGGCCTCGAATCGCGCACCGACAAGCGGCCAGTGATGTCCGACTTGCGCGAATCCGGCGCCATCGAGCAGGACGCCGACATCATCCTGTTCATCTACCGCGACGACTACTACAACAAGGACAGCAACGACAAAGGCCTGGCCGAGGTGCTGATCTCCAAGCACCGTAACGGCGCGACCGGCACCGTCAAGCTGAAGTTCTTCGGCGAGTACACGCGCTTCGACAACCTCGCCCGCGATTCGGTGGGCAGCTTCGAATAAGCGGTGATCGGGGGCCGCGCGCTTCGCCGGCTCAGCCGCCGACGTACCCGCGGGGGATGCGCTCGTTGAGGCCGGTGAGGATCTCGTAGGGGATGGTGCCGGCCCGCTCGGCCACCGCTTCCACGCGGATCGACTCGCCGTCCTGTGCGCCGATCAGCACGACCTCGTCCTCGTTGTAGGCGGTGCCCTCGGGCCCGAGATCGACCATGAACTGGTCCATGCACACGCGCCCGACGATCGGCTTGCGCAGGCCACGCACCAGCACCTCGCCCTTGGACGACAGCGCGCGCGGCCAGCCGTCGCCGTAGCCGATGGGAATCGTGATCACCCGGGTATCGGTGCCGGCCGTCCACGTCGCGCCATAGCTCACCGTCGCGCCGGCACGGACCACCTTGAAGTAGACGACGCGCGAGGTCAGCGCCAGCACCGGCTTCAAGCCGATCGGGTCGTTCGAAGCCGGGTCGGGCAGGGCGCCGTACAGCGCGATGCCCGGACGAACCATGTCGAGCCAGGTGTCCGGGAAATGCAGCACGCCCCCGGAGTTCGCCAGATGGCGGATCGGCATCGGCGCGCCGCTGCGGGCGCAGGCCCGCTCGACGTGGGCGCAGGCCTCCGCAAAACGGGCGGTCTGCTGTGCGGTCATCGGGTGTGCGGGGTCGTCGGCGCAGGCCAAGTGCGAATAGACGCCCTTGACGACGCAGCCGCGCGAGGCGAAGGCGGCGTCGATGAGGCCTTGGCACGAGTAGCTGTGCACACCCACGCGCTCCATGCCGGTGTCGATCTTGAGGTGGACGACGGCCTGTCGACCGGCCGCCTCTGCGGCGGCTTCCGCAAGGCGCAGCTTGTCGACCGACGAGACGGTGATTTCGAGATCGTGGGTGACGAAGTCCTGCAGCTGCTTGCCGTACACCCCGCCCATGACGAGGATCGGCGCCCGCACGCCCGCACGGCGCAGGGCGATGCCTTCCTCGACGAAGGCCACGCCCAACTGGTCGATGCCTTGGGCTTCGAGGTGTCTTGCCACCGGCACGAGGCCATGGCCGTAGGCGTTCGCCTTGACGATGCCCATCACCGGTTTGCCGGTATGGCGGCGGATGCCCCGCAGGTTCTCGGCGAGGGCGTCGAGATCGACGCGGATGCGGGTGGGGCGCTGGCTGGCGAGGTCGCTCATGGCGCAATTGTAGGGGGGTGGCATGGCGCGCTGCGGGCAGGAAAGGGCCGTCGGCCACGTGCCCTGCACGCCGCGCTGTCCAGACTCCGCCCATGCCCCGCGCGCTCCGCCATCTCGTCCTCGTCCTCGGCGACCAGCTGAACCTCGACGCGGCGGCCTTCGATGACTTCGACCCGGCGATGGATGCGGTATGGATGGCCGAAGTCGGCCACGAGGCCACGCAGGTGTGGTCGACGAAGCCGCGGATCGCGGTGTTCCTTTCGGCCATGCGACACTTCCGGGACGCACTTCGCGCCCGCGGTGCCACCGTCCACTACCGGGCGATGGACGATCACCACGCTCCGACGCTGGAGGCGGCGCTGGCCGAAGACCTCGCCCGGTTGCGTCCGGAGGCGGTGATCGCCGTGACGCCTGGGGAATGGCGACTGACGCAGTCTCTTCCGTCGACCTGCCGCGACGCCGGCGTGCGCTGGATCGAGCGCGACGACGCGCACTTCCTCGCCAGCCGCGAGGACTTCGCGCGCTGGGCCAAGGGCCGGAAGGAGTACCGGATGGAGTACTTCTACCGCGAGATGCGCCGAGAGCACGCCGTGCTGATGGACGGCGACCAGCCGGCCGGCGGGCAGTGGAACTTCGACCACGACAACCGCGAGGCTTTCGACGCCCGTGGGCCCGGCTTCCTGCCGGCGCCGATCCGCTTCGATCCCGATGCGACCACCCGCGAGGTGATCGATCTCGTCGAACGCCGCTTCGCCGCGCATCCGGGCCGGTTGGCATCGTTCGACTGGCCGGTGACGCCGGAGGACGCCGACGCTGCGGTGCGCGACTTCATCGCCCACCGCCTGCCGCTGTTCGGTCGCTACCAGGACGCGATGTGGACCGGCGAGCCGTGGCTCTACCATTCGCGGATCAGCGCCGCGCTGAACCTCAAGCTGCTCGACCCGCGCCGCGTCATCTCGGCGGCGGTCGCGGCCTGGGAGGAGGGGGGGGCGCCGCTGGCGGCGGTCGAGGGCTTCGTGCGGCAGGTGCTGGGCTGGAGGGAGTTCATCCGCGGCATGTACTGGCTGCGCATGCCGGTCTTCCTCGAAGACAACGCGCTCGACGCGCACGAGCCCCTGCCAGGGCTTTACTGGACCGGCGACACCGAAATGCGCTGTCTCGCCGAGGCCGTGGGGCAGACCCTCGACCACGGCTACGCGCACCACATCCACCGACTGATGGTGACGGGCCTGTTCGCACAGCTCGTCGGCGTGGAGCCGAAGCGCGTCCATGAGTGGTACCTCGCCGTCTACGTCGACGCGGTCGAATGGGTCGAACTGCCGAACGTGCTGGGCATGAGCCAGTACGCCGACGGCGGCAAGATGACCAGCAAGCCCTATGTGGCCAGCGGTAAGTACATCGAGCGCATGTCGAACTACTGCGCGAATTGCCCCTACGACCCGGCGAAGGCCATCGGCCCGAAGGCCTGCCCGTTCACCACGCTCTACTGGGACTTCCTCGACCGCCACCGCGAGCGCTTCGAGCGCCACCCGCGCACGGCCCTGCAGTGGAAGAACCTCGCACGCAAGCCCGAGACCGAACTCGCCGCCATCCGCGAGGCCGCCGCTGCGCTGCGGACGAGGCTGCGCGCCGCACCCACCCCCGACCCCGCATTCCAGACGGGCCCCGTGCCCGAGGAGACAAACCCATGACTTCGACCTGCCTCATCACTGGCGGCTCCGGCGGCATTGCCCGCGCACTGGCGGCGACGCTGCGCACGCAAGGCTGGCGCGTGGCCCGCGCCGGCCGCTCGCTGGATCGACTCGACCCGGCGGACGACGACGTGCTGATCGAGGCCGACGTTGCGACGGAGGCCGGTGCAATCAAGGCCGTGAACGAGGCGACCGCCGCGTTCGGCGCCGTGCCCGACGCGGTGGTCAACGCCGCGGGCGCCATCCTGCTGGCGGGCATCACCCGCACCAGCGAGGCGCAGTATCGCGATTGCCTCGCCGCCAACCTCGACACCGCCTTCTTCACCGCCAAGGCCTACGTGGCCGCGCTGCAGCAGGCGCAGAAAGAGGGCGGCAGCGGGGCCGGGCGCCTGCTGATGTTCTCCTCCGTGGCCGCGGGCATCGGCGTCGGCAACCACGCGGCCATCGCGATGGCCAAGGGCGCCATCGAAGCCCTGGTCCGTTCGCTGGCTGCCGACCATTCGGCGATGGGCCTGCGCGTCAACGCCATCGCGCCAGGCCTGATGGCCACGCCGCTGACCGCGAAGCTCGTCGCCAACGAAGCCTCGAAGAAAGCGATCAGCGCGCAATACCCGCTCGGCCGCCACGGCGAAGCCGAGGACGCCGCGGCGCTCGCCGCCTTCCTGCTCGGCCCGGGCGGCGATTGGATCAACGGCCAGATCATCGCGCTGGACGGCGGCTTCACCGCGGTGCGGCCGATGGTGAAGGTGGCCGGATGAGCCGCGCGCTCGTCTGGTTCCGCCGCGACCTGCGTCTGGACGACCACCCGGCGCTGCAGGCCGCGCTGAAAGCCGGGCATGCCCCGGTGCCGGTCTACATCCACGCGCCGGAAGAGGAGGCCCCGTGGGCGCCCGGTGCCGCTTCGCACGCGTGGCTGGAACGCTCCCTGCGCTCACTGCGCGAGGCACTTCGCGCGATCGGCAGCGACCTGATCATCCGTCAGGGCCCAAGCACCGAGACGCTTCTTGCGCTGGCGAAGGAGTGCGAGGCCGAAGCGGTCTACTGGCACCGTCTTTACGAGCCCGCAAGCATCGCCCGCGACTCTGCGACCAAGGCGGCCCTGAAGGCCGCCGGACTGCAGGCCGAGAGCCACAACGGCGCGCTGCTGGCCGAGCCTTGGACGGTCAAGACCGGCAACGGCGATTCGTACCGGGTGTTCACGCCATTCTGGAAGAACGCGCGGCAGGCGCTGGACGGCAACACCACCCATGGGGCCCCGACGAGCCTCCCGACGGTGCCGAACGTCCACTCGCTCGACATCGATGCGCTCGGGCTTCGCCCGCACGCGCGAGAAGGCGGATGGGAGCTCGGCTTCTGGCGGCACTGGCAACCCGGCGAAGCCGGCGCCGCGGAACTGCTCGAGGCCTTCATCGACGGCGCGCTGCACGGCTACAAGGAGCAGCGCAACTTCCCCGACCGCACCGGCACCTCGAAGCTGTCGCCACACCTGCACTTCGGCGAGATCTCGCCGCGGCGCATCGTCGCGGCGCTGCAGTCGGCCCGCGTGCCCGCCAAGTCGCAGCCGGATCTGGACCATTACTACTCCGAGCTTGGCTGGCGGGAATTCAGCCACCACCTGCTGTTCCACTTCCCACATACCAGCAACGACAACATGAACCCGCGCTTCGCGGAGTTCCGCTGGGCGGACGTAGACGAGGCCCGCCTCGCGGCATGGCAGCGCGGCCGCACCGGCGTACCGATCGTCGACGCCGGCATGCGTGAGCTCTACGCCACCGGCTGGATGCACAACCGCGTGCGCATGGTGGTGGCCAGCTTCCTGACGAAAAACCTGCGCTACCACTGGATCCACGGCGCACGCTGGTTCTGGGACACGCTGGTCGACGCCAGCCTGCCGAACAACACCCAGGGCTGGCAGTGGACGGCCGGCACCGGCGCCGACGCGGCGCCGTACTTCCGCATCTTCAGCCCGGTGGCGCAGGCCGAGAAGTTCGACCCGAAGGGGGCCTACATCCAACGTTGGGTGCCCGAACTCGCCAAGGTCCCCGGCGCGGCGCTGGGCGAGCCCTGGGCCCACGGCGATTTGCTGCAGCGCACGGCGCCGGGCTATCCGCGCCGCCCCATCGTCGACCTGAAAGCCAGTCGCGCGGAGGCGCTGGCCGCCTATTCCGGCCCGAAGTCCTTGCCGCACGACTGACAAGCGCGGCATCCTGCGGTCAACAGGGGAGGGGACGATGGCGACGCGGAAATCCACGCGGGACACGGCATCCAGCGCACCGGCCAAGGCCCGGACGCCCGCGCAGCGCACCGGGGCACCGGAGCCGTCGGCCGAAACACCGCCGCCACGTCGCCGTCGCCGCGAGCCGATGTCGCGGGTCGACACGGCGTGGTTGCGCATGGAGCGCAGCACCAACCTGATGATGATCACCTCGGTGATGATGTTCGAGTCGCCGCTGGCGCTCGATCGCCTGAAGAAGGTCATCAAGGATCGATTCCTCGCCTATCCCCGCTTCCGCCAGAAGGTGGTCGAGACGGCGATGGGGCCGCACTGGGAAAACGATCCCGATTTCGACATCGACTGGCATGTGCGCCTCTCGGCGCTGCCAGGTCGCGGCGGCAAGCGCGAGCTCGAACGCTTCGCCAGCCACATGGCGAGCACGCCGCTCGACCAGACCAAGCCGCTCTGGCAGTTCCATCTCGTCGAGCGCTACGGCGGCGGTTCCGCCGTGGTCTGCCGCATCCACCATTGCTACGCCGACGGCATCGCGCTGGTGCAAGTGCTGCTCTCGATGACCGACGTCGAGGCGCAGCCGCAGAAGTCCGAGCCGCTGACCAAGCGCTGGCTCAAGAAGGAAGAACACGCCAAGGTCGCGCAGCGCGTCGGCGCCATCGGCCGTTACGTGCAGATGGGCGAGAAGGTGCTCGAGAAGGGCATGGATTTCGCCCGCGACCCCTCGCTCGCCGGCGTACTCGCCAACGAGGGCATGGAGCTCGCCAAGGAACTCGCTTACGCGCTGGCGCTCGAGGACGACCCGTCCACCGTGCTGAAGATGCCGCTGGGCGTCAGCAAGCGCTGCGCCTGGGCCGAGCCGCTCACGCTCGCCGACGTCAAGGCCGTGGGCCGCGCGTTCCAGTGCACCGTCAATGACGTGCTGCTCGCTTCCGTCGCCGGCGCACTTCGCAGCTACCTGATCGAGCGCGGTGAGGTCCTCGACGGCCGCAACATCCGCGTCACCGTGCCGGTGAACCTGCGCCCGCTGGAACACGCCAAGCAGCTCGGCAACCACTTCGGCCTCGTGTTCCTCGAGCTGCCCGTCGGCGAGCCGAACCCCGTGGCCCGGCTGCAGAAGGTCGCGGCAAACATGCGCCAGCTGCGCAAATCGCGGCAGGCGATCATGGCCTTCGGCCTGCTGGCCGCGCTGGGCATGGCGCCGGTGCCGCTGCAGCGCGTCGCGCTGGAGCTGTTCTCGCGCAAGGCCACGGCGGTGGCGACGAACGTGCCGGGGCCGCAGAGCCCGCTCTACCTCGCCGGCAGCAAGATCAAGGACATGATGTTCTGGGTGCCGCAGACCGGCGGCATCGGCATCGGCGTCTCCATCCTCAGCTACAACGGCCGCGTGCACTTCGGCCTCATCGCCGATGCGAAGCTGATGCCCGACCCGGATTCGGTGATCCGTCGCTTCGAGCCGGAGTTCGAGAAGCTGGTCTATCTGGCGCTGATGGCGGGCTGGGAGCACGACTTCGGCCCGGAAGACGCCGAGGCGCTGATGCCCCTCTCCGACGAGCCCGCCTGAGTGGCCGAGTTCTGCCCGATCCCCGGCCAAGGCCTGCAGGTGGCACCTGACCAGGTGCCGATGCCGGCCGTGGACCTCGCACGCGACGACGACATGGGTGTGGCGGTACTGGCCGGTGGCTGCTTCTGGTGCACCGAAGCGGTGTTCGCCGCGCTCGACGGCGTGCTCAACGTGATGCCGGGCTACATGGGTGGCGATGCTGCGACGGCGAACTACGACGCGGTGTGCAGCGGGCGCAGCGGCCATGCCGAAGTCATCCGCATCAGCTACAACCCGTCCAAGCTCAGCTTCGGCGCACTGCTCCGGGTGTTCTTCACCGTCGCCCACGACCCGACCCAACGGAACCGCCAGGGCCACGACGTCGGCACGCAGTACCGGTCGACGATCTTTCCGCTCGACCACCGCCAGCACCAGGTCGCGGCGGGCTACATCGCACAGCTCGACGCCGCCGGGGTGTTCGCCGCCCCCATCGCGACCACGCTCGAATCGCACGGCGCGTTTTTCCCCGCGGAGGCTTACCATCACCGGTACGCCGAGCGGAACCCCGGCCAGCCCTATGTGGCGGCCGTCGCCCTGCCCAAGCTCGACAAGCTCTACGAACATTTCGGGACATGGACCCGGCGTCAGCCGGATTGATTGCCTCACCTGGAGATCTTCAGGATGACGCTCCAGAACCATCGCGCCCCTGCAGCCGTGCCGCAGCACCACCGATCGCCGGTCGAGGCCTCGAGCATCCTCGGGGCTGCGCACGTGGCGATCGTCGTGCAGGGCCCCGACGGCCAGATCGTCCACTGCAATGCCGATGCGGAACGCGTGCTCGGATTGAGCCGCGAGCAGATGCTGGGGCGCGACTCGCTCGATCCGCGCTGGGGCGCCATCACCGCGGACGGGGCCACGTTGCCGGGCGATCGCCATCCAGGGCCGGTCGCACTGCGCACCGGCGAGGCGCAACTCGGCGTCACCATGGGCATCCGGCTGCCGAACGGCAAGCGCCGCTGGTTGCTGGTCGATTCCGACGTGTTCGAGGCCCCTGGGCTCGGCACCTGCGCGGTGTCGAGCTTCATGGACATCACCGAGCGGCGCCGGCTGGAAGCCTGGCAAGCCCTCACCCTGACCCTGCTCGATGAGATGGGGCGCCGCGCACCGCTGGAGAGTCTGCTGCTTCGGCTCGTGGGCTTCGTGGAAGCCCAACTCGCCGGCGCCCGTTGCTCGATGCAGTTGCTGTCGGAGGATCGGCGGCGGATGCAGACGAGCCTCTCACCGTCCTTGCCCAGCGCTTACGTCGCCGCCCTCGAAGGCCTGGAGATTTCCCCGACGGTGGGTTCCTGCGGCGCCGCAGCCTCGCTGGGGAAGACGTTCATCGTCCCCGACGTCTACAACCACCCGAATTGGGCGCCCTACCTGTTCCTCGCCGAAGCCCACGGTTTCCGCGCCTGCTGGTCGGAGCCGGTCTTCGACGATGCAGGGCGTCCGATGGGCACGTTCGCCGTCTACTACGACGAGGTGCGCGAGCCGGAACCGGACGACCTCCTCCTGCTCAGGCAATCGGCCAGCCTCGCGTCCTTGGTGATCCAACGCGCCTCGGCCCACGAGGACCTGATGCTGGCCGCGGCGCTGTTCGAACAGGGCACGGAGTCGGTGGTGGTCACCGATGCCGGGCACCGCATCGTGCGGGTGAACCGTTCGTTCGAGCGCCTCACGGGCTTCGCCTCCGAGGAGGTCATCGGCCGGCGCCCTCCCGACCTGCACGCCGCGTCGCCGCTGGCGACGCAGGGCCGCAGCATCGAGGAGGACGCGGAGACGGAGGGCCAATGGCAGGGCGAACTGCTGCTGCGCCGGAAGGACGGCGCCGTGGTGCCGGTGTGGCTGTCCGTCGTGGCGCTTCATGGGCCGGACGGCCACATCAGCCACTACCTGCGGACCGCCGTCGACTTGCGCGAGACCAAGGCGCAGGCCGAACGCATCCGCCAGCTGGCGTTCTTCGATCCGCTCACCCGGCTGCCGAACCGCGCCCTCGTCACCGATCGCCTGCGTCAGGCGCTGGTGAGCGCGGAGCGGCGCCGGCAGCCGCTCGCCGTGCTGTTCATCGACCTCAATCGCTTCAAGGAAGTGAACGACACCCTCGGCCATGACATCGGCGACGGCGTGCTGGCCGCTGTTGCGCGGCGATTCGCCACCGTGGTCCGCCCGGATGACACGCTGGGCCGGCTGGGCGGCGATGAGTTCATCGTGATCGCGGACGGCGCCAGCGAGCCCGAAGCCACGCTGTGCGCGGAACGACTGATGGAGGCGCTGGCCGAACCCATCGTCGTGCAGGACCACCCCTTCGCCCTCGGTGCCAGCGTCGGCATCGCGATGTACCCGGGTGACGGCCAGGCGCCCGAGGAACTGATGAAGCACGCCGACATCGCCATGTACCGCGCCAAGAGCGCGGGCGGCGGTTTCCGCCTCTACCAGCCGGAGATGAGCAGCGGCCTCGGCGAGCGCGTGGCGCTGGCCCGCGATCTCCGCTACGCCCTGATGCGCGGCGACGCCCTCAGCCTGCATTTCCAGCCGCAGTTCGAGCTCGCCACCGACCGGCTGAGCGGCGCCGAAGCCCTGATCCGTTGGAACCATCCCACGCTCGGCCCGATCTCGCCGGCTTCCTTCATCCCGCTCGCGGAAGAGCGCTCGATGATGCTCGAGGTCGGTGAATGGGTGCTGCGCGCGGCCTGTCGGCAATTGGCGGCTTGGAAGGCGCAGGGCAGGGCGCTTCCCGGGCGGCTGGCCATCAACGTTTCGGCCCAGCAGCTGGACGCGCCGGACGCGCTGGCCCGCGCACGCCGGACGATGGAAGCCCACGGCATCGGCGCCGACGAGATCGAGATGGAGCTGACCGAGAGCGCGCTGATGCGCAACATCGACCACGCACTGGCGGTGATGCGGGAGCTGCGCGACGCCGGCATCGCCCTGGCGATCGATGATTTCGGCACCGGCTACTCGTCGCTGGCCTACCTCAAGCGCTTCCCGGTGGATCGCCTCAAGATCGACATGAGCTTCGTGCGCGACATGCTCTCCGACCAGAACGATTACGCCATCGTCGGCAGCATCGTCGGCATGGCGCGCCCGCTGCGGCTTGCCACCGTCGCCGAGGGCGTGGAGCATGCCGGCCAGGCCGAGGCCCTTCGCGAACTCGGCTGCACCCACGCGCAGGGCTACCTCTTCGGACGGCCCGTTCCGGCCGCGGAATTCGCCGAGCGCTGGCTTCCCCTCTCTCCTTTGACTCCCTCCCAATGAAACTCTTCCACAGCCCCGCCAGTTGCTCGCTGTCGCCCGCCATCGCCCTGTTCGAAGCCGGCCTCCCGGTGGAACTGGTGAAGGTGGACTTGCGCAGCAAGACCACCGAGCACGGCGCCGACTACCGCGCCATCAATCCGCTGGGCTATGTGCCTGCCCTGCAGCTCGACGATGGCGAGATCCTGGTGGAAGGCCCGGCGATCGTGCAGTTCATCGCCGACCTCGCACCGGCCAGTAGGCTGGCGCCGGCCAATGGCACGCGCGAGCGCTACCGCCTGCAGTCGGCGCTGGCCTTCATCAACAGCGAGCTGCACAAGGGCATCGGCGTGCTGTTCGCGCCCGGCCTCTCCGACGAGGAGAAGGCCGGCATGACGAAGCGCATCCGCTACCGCCTCGACCAGCATGAAGCGCAGTGGGGCGAGCGCACGTGGTTCCTCGGCGAGGGGTTCACCGTGGCCGACGGCTACCAGTTCGTGGTGCTGAACTGGCTGCAGTTCGTGGGCATGGACCTCGCCGACTGGCCGAAGCTGGCCGCGCACAGCGCACGCGTCCGTGCGCGCCCCGCCGTGCAGGCCGCGATGAAGGCCGTGGGCCTCGGCTGAGCGCGCAGGCGCTTTTCCCCAAAGCCTGTGGATAGCTGTCTGGACAGTTCCGGGAATGCGGCCGGAACGGCTGGCGCGGCAAGGGTGTCAAGCGGTCTGCTGGTTTTTTGACCAGCCCGAAAACGCGGTTTCCTGCTTTTCCACACGCGTTGTGGATAAGCGTCTGGACAGCCTCTGGAGCAAGCGCGGCGCGGCCTTGCGGCATCGGCGTGTCAAGGTGGTTTGCTCAAGGATTGACCAGCCGGCGGAGACGATTTGACCGCCACGGGGTGAAGCCCGTATTCTTCGCGTCCCGATTTACGGGCGGTTAGCTCAGCGGTAGAGCACTGCTTTCACACGGCAGGGGTCACAGGTTCGAAACCTGTACCGCCCACCAGAACAAGGCGCCCCCGGGCGCCTTTTCTTTTGCCCGGCATCTTCGCCGCGACCGAACGAATGGAGCAGAGCAGGGTGGTCCCCATCGCGTTCTCCGTCCGCTTCTTCGATCTCGATGCCGTCCTCGTGGATGAGGCGCTGCTGTCGGCCGAGGAGCGCGAGCGCGTCGGCCGCAAGGCGACACCGGTCCTGCGCCAACGCCAAGCCGCGTCGTTCCAGTGCCTGCGCCTCACCTTGGGCGAAGTGCTTGGTGCCGATCCGTCGTCCCTGTGCTTCCGCATCGAAGCCACCGGCAAGCCGGTGCTGGCCTGCGGCGGGCTGCACTTCAACGTGAGCCACAGTGGCGGCGTGGGCCTGTTGGCCTGGGGGCCGCGCGAGCTGGGTGCCGATGTGGAAGCCCTGATCGCCCGGCCGAGCGACAGTCTCGCCGAGGAGATCCTGGCCCTCCCCGAGCTGGAGGCCTGGCGGGCACTGCCCACGACGCTTCGCCAAGCCGCACTGACGCGCGCATGGACGCGGAAGGAGGCGACGCTGAAAGCCATCGGCAGTGGTCTCCGCATCCCGCCGCGCACGATCGAGGTCGGCGGGTTCTGGCACGAGCCTGACGCCCCGGGGGCCCCGACGACGCTGCGTTGGACCCACGAGCACGAGGGCCGCCGGTGGCAGGGTTTCGAGGGCTTCAATGGCGTGCCCGAGGGCTACCGGGCGGCCGTGTGCATCGAGGCCGGCGGTGGCTGAGCCGGAACGCTGGTTCGTCTACGTGCTCCGATGCCGCGGTGATCGCCTGTACTGCGGCATCGCCAAGGACGTCGAAGCGCGATTCGCCGAGCATCGGGCAGGGAAGGGCGCCAAGTTCACCCGCGCATTCCCTCCGGAGGCGGTCGTCGCCACGCTCGGGGTTACCGGCAAGCCGCAGGCCTTGCGCGAAGAGGCCGCCTTCAAGGCCTTGGACCGCGTCAAGAAGCTGCAGCGGCTGGCGGAATGGGCGACGCCTGCAAACGCTGGTCAATCCGCGACGCATCGCACGCCAAGCCCGAGGACGGCCGAGCACGATTGACCGATGCTCCCGCCGGTCTTTGGCCCCGCCTTGGGGCCCGCGCTGCCCATCGCCGCCTTCCGGCCGACGCCCATCGGCACGCCGGAAGCCCTCGCGACGCCGGCGCCCGCGGCCCGGCCCTTGCCGCCCGTGCGCTCGCCGGGCATCGACGAGGTGGGCGCGATGCTCGCCTCGATGGTGCAGCAGCTCGATCCCGCCCGCACGACGGCCGCGAATGCGGCGAAGATCTACAGTGCGGTGTCGCGGCTTCCGCCGGGCTGAGCGAACACCGCGCTCCTCAAAACACCGTCGGTGATTTCGGCTCTTCATGCAGGCACTGAAGTACCTCGTTGGCTATCCCGAACCGGTGCAGGAGCGGGTGCGCGCCTTGATCGAGCAAGGCCGGCTGGACGCGATGCTGGCGCAGAAGTATCCGGATCGGCACGCCGTTCGCAGCGATGGCCAGCTGTACGAGTACGTGCAGGAACTGAAGGACCGGCACCTTCGCCAGTCGCCGCCGTTGGGCAAGGTGGTTTACGACAGCAAGCTGCAGGTGCTGAAGCACGCCCTCGGGACGCACACCACGGTGTCGCGGGTGCAGGGAAGCCGACTGAAGGTGAGCCGCGAGATCCGCATTGCCGCCTTGTTCAAGGACGCGGCACCGGAGTTCCTGGAGATGATCGTGGTGCACGAACTGGCGCATATGCGGGAGAGCGACCACAACAAGGCGTTCTACCAGCTGTGCACCCACATGGCGCCGGAGTATCACCAGTGGGAATTCGATCTGCGGCTGTATCTGACGCAGCGGGACTTGGGTGGGTAAGTAACGGCAGAAGAACAGGGCATTCCGATGGGCATGGCACCCATGAGGCCGGAAGCGATAGTTCGCATAATGAATATTATGTCGTGGTTCGGCAGCACCCGTAACCTCCCCCGTCAAGCGGACAGTTCGAAAGTAGAGCTTCTGGCCTCGTGGTGATTTCGGAACTCGGCGGGCGTCATGCCGCCAAGGGCGTCGTGGGGGCGGTGCTCGTTGTAGTCGATCAGGAAGCGCCACGTG
>NZ_JAPZQK010000053.1 GCF_027530345.1 Silanimonas sp.
GAGATGGTGATGCCGGGCGACAACATCAAGATGGTGGTGACGCTGATCGCCCCCGTCGCGATGGACGAAGGCCTGCGCTTCGCGATCCGCGAAGGCGGCCGCACCGTCGGCGCCGGCGTCGTGGCCAAGATCATCAAGTAAACTCGCGCGATCCGCGCCGTCCCGGCGCTGTATCCGCACGGGATGGCGGGCCGCTCCACGGTCCGCCATTGCCGTTTTGAGGTCAATCGTTTCAACAACGTACGCCAGTAGCTCAATTGGCAGAGCAGCGGTCTCCAAAACCGCAGGTTGGGGGTTCGAGTCCCTCCTGGCGTGCCACCAACAAGGTCGTCGTTCCCCCGGGGCGCGGCCGGGATGCGCATGAACACCAAGGTCGAATCGACGAGCTCCGCGGTGAACCCGCTGGATCTGGCCAAGTACGCGGCGGCGATCCTGCTTGTCGCCGCCGGCATCGCCGGCTGGTACCTGCTGTCCTGGCCGACGCCGGTCCGCGTGCTGGTCGTGATCCTCGCGATCGTGGCCGCGGGTGCGGTCGCCGCGTTCACGGCCAAGGGCCGCGAGGCGCAGGAATTCGTCAAGGAATCGCTGTTCGAGCTTCGCAAGGTGGTGTGGCCCAGCACCGATGAGTCGATCCGTACCACGATCGTGATCCTCATCGTGGTGGTTATCGTCAGCCTGATCCTCGCAGGGTTCGATTGGGTGATTTCGCTGGGCGTGCGTGCGCTGCTCGGCCAGGGAGATGTGGCATGAGCAAGCGCTGGTATGTGGTCCACGCCTATTCGGGCTTCGAGAACCAGGTCGCCAAGGCCCTCGAGACGCGCATCGCGCGCTTCGAGATGCAGGACCGGTTCGGCCAGGTGCTCGTCCCGACCGAAGAGGTCGTCGAGATGCGCGCCGGGCAGAAGCGCAAGTCGGAGCGGAAGTTCTTCCCCGGCTACGTGCTGGTGCAGATCGAGACCACCGACGAGGCGGGCATCCCCCGCATCGACAACGAGAGCTGGCACCTGATCAAGGAAACCCCGAAGGTCATGGGCTTCATCGGTGGCACGGCCGAGCGCCCGCTGCCGATCCGTGACAGCGAAGCCGATGCCATCCTCGCCCGCGTGCAGGAAGGTGTCGACAAGCCGAAGCCCAAGGTGCTTTTCGCGCCGGGCGAGATGGTTCGCGTCGTGGATGGCCCGTTCAACGACTTCAACGGCACCGTCGAAGAGGTCAACTACGAGCGTAGCCGCCTGCGCGTCGCGGTGATGATCTTCGGCCGCTCGACCCCGGTCGAGCTCGAATTCGGCCAGGTCGAAAAGGCCTGAGCCAAGCCCCGGGCCCTTGGCTCGGGTTCGCCAGGGCTTCGGCCCCACGTCGCGGTAGGGTTTCCGGCAAGGCCGGATGCCCGCCGTGTCGTCGTTCAGGAAGGTTCCGTCCTCCTAGGGTAAGCTTGCGGGCTTCCCTTCGGGGTCGCGTGAAGCCAGGGCACGTCATTCCCTGGAAACGATGGGGAGGCTGCGTTGCGCAGCCGCATGCACCCGGAGAGCAGTCATGGCAAAGAAGGTTGTTGGTTACATCAAGCTGCAGGTGAAGGCCGGTCAGGCCAACCCCTCGCCGCCGGTCGGTCCTGCGCTGGGTCAGCGCGGCCTGAACATCATGGAGTTCTGCAAGGCGTTCAACGCCGCGACCTCCAAGCTCGAACCGGGTCTGCCGACGCCGGTCATCATCACGGCCTACTCGGACCGTACCTTCACCTTCATCACCAAGAGCGCGCCGGCTTCGGTGCTGCTGAAGAAGGCCGTCGGCATCGCTTCGGGTTCGAAGCGTCCGAACACCGAGAAGGTGGGCAAGGTCACCCGCGCCCAGCTGGAAGCCATCGTGAAGCAGAAGGAAGCCGACCTGACGGCCGCTTCCCTCGACGCCGCGGTGCGCACGATTGCGGGCTCGGCCCGTTCCATGGGTCTGGTGGTGGAGGGTTAAGCCATGGCAAAGATTTCGAAGCGTTACAAGGCCCTGTCGGCCCTCGTCGTCCCGGGTAAGACCTACGCGTTGAACGACGCGCTGGACATCATCACCAAGAACACCAAGACGAAGTTCGTCGAGTCGGTGGACGTCGCCGTGCGTCTCGGCGTCGATGCCAAGAAGTCGGACCAGCAGGTGCGCGGCTCGACCGTGCTGCCCGCCGGCACCGGCAAGACCGTTCGCGTCGCCGTGTTCTGCCCCCCGGGCGCCAAGGCTGACGAAGCCCTGGCCGCCGGCGCGGAAGCCGTGGGCATGGACGACCTCGCCGACAAGATGCTGGCTGGCGACCTGAACTACGGCGTCGTCATCGCCACGCCGGACGCCATGCGCGTCGTCGGCAAGCTGGGCCAGGTCCTCGGCCCGCGTGGCCTGATGCCGAACCCGAAGGTCGGCACGGTCTCGGCCAATCCGGCTGAAGCCGTGAAGAACGCCAAGTCGGGCCAGGTCCGTTACCGCACCGACAAGGCCGGCATCATCCATTGCACCATCGGCAAGGCCAGCTTCTCGGCCGAAGCGCTGTCGCAGAACCTGCACGCGCTGCTCGCCGACCTGGTCAAGGCCAAGCCGGCGACGGCCAAGGGCCAGTACCTGCAGAAGATCTCGCTGAGCTCGACGATGGGCGTCGGCGTTGCGATCGACCAGGCCAGCCTGTCGCTCGCGAAGTAATGGTTCAAGTCCGCCGCGGCCCTCGGGTTCGCGGCGGCGCAATTTAGAAGGCGCCCGCATCCCGCGGGGGCCATCTAAGACCGCAGGTGCGGTCAGCGCGGATCGACGTCGGGCAGGGATGCACGAAAGGCACGGAATCGCCGTCGACCCAAGCGGGCCCGCTTAATCCGGCCGAAAGGCCTGTCCTGCGCAGATGGTGCACCTTCTTCAGGATTCTCTGGAGAGGCCACCACGGACGCCCACGCGTCCCGGCGTGCACGGAAGCCGCCGCCCAAGGTGCCACCCCCTGCTGGAGCAGGAGGTGGATTGAAGTTAGGAGGAGTGCAATGGCTCTCAATCTGTCCCAGAAGCATGAAGTCGTCGCGGAAGTCGCGGCGGTTGCTGCCACGGCCCACTCCCTGGTCGCTGCCGAGTACGCAGGCGTCACCGTCTCCCAGATGACGGCGATGCGCAAGAAGGCTCGCGAGACCGGTGTCTACCTGAAGGTCGTCAAGAACACGTTGGCTTCGCGCGCTGTCGCGGGCACCGAGTTCGAGTGCACCCAGGACCAGCTCACCGGCCCGCTGCTTTACGCGTTCTCGACCGAGGAGCCCGGCTCTGCCGGTCGCCTGATCAAGGAGTTCGCCAAGGGCAACGACAAGCTGAAGGCGAAGGTCGTTTCGATCGGTGGCAAGGCCTATCCGGCCGCGCACCTCGAAGTCCTCGCCTCGCTGCCGACCCGCGACCAGGCCCTGTCCATGTTCCTCAGCACGCTCGTCGAGCCGGCCACCCGTGTGGCCCGCGCGTTCAAGGCGATTGCCGAGAAGCAGGAAGCCACGGCCTGACCGCCCCGCGACCCCGACTGCATTAGCAACTTTCCAGAGGTAAACAACATGTCCCTGTCCAACGATCAGATCATCGAAGCGATCGCCACCAAGTCCCTGATGGAAATCATGGACCTCGTCAAGGCGATGGAAGAGAAGTTCGGCGTCTCCGCCGCCGCCCCGGTCGTGATGGCTGCCGGCCCCGCCGTTGCCGCCGTCGTCGAAGAGCAGACCGAATTCACCGTCGTCCTGAAGGCCGCCGGCGAGAAGAAGGTCGAAGTCATCAAGGCAGTCCGCGCCATCACCGGCCTGGGCCTGAAGGAAGCGAAGGACCTCGTCGAGGGTGCCCCGCAGAACGTCAAGGAAGCCGTCTCGAAGGACGACGCCGCGAAGTTCAAGAAGGACCTCGAGGCCGCCGGCGCCACCGTCGAGCTCAAGTAAGCGTCACTTGGGTCGCCGCGTCATCGCCGGCGACACCACCAAGGCTGGGGGCGAAAGCCCCCGGCCTTTGGCCGTTTCAGGGCGTTCGTTCGCCTCGGCGGCCTGAATCCGCCGCGACAACCGCTCCATGCACCGAGTGGACAGTGAGAAGCAGCAGCAGAAGGCGTGCTGGTGCCGGCAATACCAGCGGCTTCCCACTGGCCACTTGACCCCCACAGCTCACAGAGCCTGAAGGTCCCCATGACGTACTCGTTCACCGAAAAGAAGCGCATCCGCAAGGATTTCGGCAAGCGCCGCGCCGTCCTCGACGTGCCCTACCTGCTTGCCATCCAGATGGATTCCTACCGTGAGTTCCTGCAGGAGGGCGCCCCCGCCGGCAAGCGCGCCGAGCAGGGCCTGCACGCCGCCCTCAAGTCGGTCTTCCCGATCTCGAGCTACTCGGGCAATGCCGCCCTCGAGTACGTCAGCTACCGTCTCGGCGAGCCGCCGTTCGACGTCCGCGAGTGCCACAACCGTGGCCTCACCTACGGCGCGCCGCTGCGCGTGACCGTCCGCCTGGTGATCTACGACCGCGAGTCGTCGACCAAGGCCGTGAAGTACGTGAAGGAGCAGGAGGTCTACATGGGCGAGATGCCCCTGATGACCGAGAACGGCACCTTCATCGTCAACGGCACCGAGCGCGTCATCGTCTCGCAGCTGCACCGTTCGCCGGGCGTGTTCTTCGACCACGACCGCGGCAAGACGCACAGCTCGGGCAAGCTGCTCTACAGCGCCCGCATCATCCCCTACCGTGGTTCGTGGCTCGACTTCGAGTTCGACCCGAAGGACATGGTCTACGCCCGCATCGACCGTCGCCGCAAGCTGCCGGTGACCGTCCTGCTGCGCGCGCTGGGCTACAGCAACGAGGAAATGCTGCAGCAGTTCTTCGAGATCAACACCTTCGCGCTGCTGCCGAAGGAAGGCGCCGAGCTGTCGCTGGTCGCCGAGCGCCTGAAAGGCGAGACGCTGAACTTCGACCTCGTTACCAATGGCAACGTGCTCGTCGAGGCCGGCAAGCGCATCACCGCGCGCCACGTCCGCCAGCTCGAGCAGGCCAAGATCGGCACGCTGGAAGTGCCGGACGACTACCTGGTCGGCCGCATCCTCGCGCACGACGTCGCCGATCCGAAGACCGGCGAGCTGCTCTCGGTCGCGAACGACGAGATCGACGACGCCCTGCTGGCCAAGTTCCGCAAGGCCGGCGTCGCCTCGTTCGGCACGCTGTGGGTCAACGACCTCGACCGCGGTCCGTACATCTCGAACACCCTGCGCAGCGACAGCACGCGCACCCAGCTGGAAGCGCTGGTCGAGATCTACCGCATGATGCGTCCGGGCGAGCCGCCCACCAAGGACGCCGCGCAGAACCTGTTCCACAACCTGTTCTTCACCTTCGAGCGCTACGACCTCTCGGGCGTCGGCCGCATGAAGTTCAACCGCCGCGTCGGCCGCAAGGAAGTGACGGGCGAGTCCGTGCTGTTCGACAGCAAGTACTTCTCGGCGCAGAACGGCGAGGAGGCCAAGCGCCTGATCGCAACGAACGGCCAGACCTCGGACATCCTCGACGTCATCCGTACGCTGTGCGAAATCCGCAACGGCCGCGGCGTCGTCGATGACATCGACCACCTGGGCAACCGTCGCGTGCGTTCGGTCGGCGAAATGGCCGAGAACGTGTTCCGCGTCGGCCTCGTCCGCGTCGAACGCGCCGTCAAGGAGCGCCTGTCGCTGGCCGAGTCGGAGGGCCTGACCCCGCAGGAGCTGATCAACGCCAAGCCCGTGGCCGCCGCGATCAAGGAGTTCTTCGGCTCCTCGCAGCTGTCGCAGTTCATGGACCAGAACAACCCGCTTTCGGAAGTCACGCACAAGCGTCGCGTCTCGGCCCTCGGCCCGGGCGGCCTGACCCGCGAACGCGCCGGCTTCGAAGTGCGCGACGTGCACCCGACCCACTACGGCCGCGTCTGCACCATCGAAACGCCGGAAGGCCCGAACATCGGCCTGATCAACTCGCTCGCCGTCTACGCGCGCACCAACCGCTACGGCTTCCTCGAGACGCCGTACCGCAAGGTCGTCAACGGCAAGGTGACCGACGACGTCGAGTTCCTGTCGGCGATCGAAGAGAACGAGTACACCATCGCCCAGGCCAACGCCGAGTTGGACGAGAAGAACGCCTTCACCGCCGAGTTCGTGACCTGCCGCCAGCAGGGCGAAGCGCTGCTGAAGCCGCCGGCGGAAATCCACTACATGGACGTCTCGCCCATGCAGTCGGTGTCCGTCGCCGCCGCCCTCGTGCCCTTCCTCGAGCACGACGACGCCAACCGCGCGCTGATGGGCGCGAACATGCAGCGCCAGGCCGTGCCGACGCTGCGTTCGCAGAAGCCGCTGGTCGGTACCGGCATCGAGCGCGCCGTGGCGCGTGACTCGGGCGTCACCGTGAACGCCCGCCGTGGCGGCGTCGTCGACCAGATCGACGCCGGCCGTATCGTCGTGCGCGCCAACGAAGACGAAGTCGGTGCCAACGATGCCGGCGTCGACATCTACACGCTCATCAAGTACCAGCGTTCGAACCAGAACACCTGCATCAACCAGCGTCCGCTGGTGAACGTGGGTGATCGCGTGGCCCGCGGCGACGTCCTCGCCGACGGCCCGTCGACCGACATCGGCGAGCTCGCGCTCGGCCAGAACATGCTGGTCGCGTTCATGCCGTGGAACGGCTACAACTTCGAAGACTCGATCCTCCTCTCGGAGCGCGTCGTCGAGCAGGACCGCTACACGACGATCCACATCGAAGAGCTGACCTGCGTCGCCCGCGACACCAAGCTGGGCCCGGAGGAAATCACCGCCGACATCCCGAACGTCTCCGAGCAGGCGCTGTCGCGCCTCGACGAGTCGGGCGTGGTGTACATCGGTGCCGAAGTGCGCGCCGGCGACATCATGGTGGGCAAGGTCACGCCGAAGGGCGAGAGCCAGCTGACGCCGGAAGAGAAGCTGCTCCGCGCGATCTTCGGCGAGAAGGCCTCGGACGTGAAGGACAGCTCGCTGCGCGTGCCCCCGGGCATGGACGGCACGGTCATCGACGTGCAGGTCTTCACCCGCGACGGCATCGAGAAGGACAAGCGCGCCAAGCAGATCGAGGATTCCGAGATCAAGCGCGTCAAGAAGGACTTCGACGACCAGTTCCGCATCCTCGAGAGCGCGATCTTCGCCCGCCTGCGTGGCCAGCTCATCGGCCGCACGGCCAATGGCGGCCCGAACGGCCTGAAGAAGGCCGACGTCACCGCCGAGTACCTCGACAGCCTGAAGAAGGACGACTGGTTCACCCTTCGCATGAAGGATGACGATGCGGCCGAGGCGATCGAGAACGCGCAGAAGCAGATCGAAGCCCACAAGGCCGAGTTCGAGAAGCGCTTCCAGGACAAGCGCGGCAAGATCACGCAGGGCGACGATCTCGCCCCGGGCGTGCTCAAGATGGTCAAGGTCTACCTGGCCGTGAAGCGCCGCATCCAGCCGGGCGACAAGATGGCCGGCCGCCACGGCAACAAGGGTGTCGTGTCGACGATCGTCCCGGTCGAGGACATGCCGCACATGGCCGACGGCCGCACCGTCGACATCGTGCTGAACCCGCTGGGCGTGCCGAGCCGAATGAACATCGGCCAGATCCTCGAGACCCACCTCGGCTTCGCCGCCAAGGGCCTCGGCGAGCGCATCCAGAAGATGCTCGAGGCGCAGGCCAAGGTCGCCGACCTTCGCGAGTTCCTCGACAAGATCTACAACCACGACAAGAAGATCTCGGGCAGCACCCGCGTCGACCTGAAGCAGTTCAACGACTCGGAGCTCCTCAACCTCGCCAAGAACCTCACCGACGGCGTGCCGATGGCCACCCCGGTGTTCGACGGCGCGGCCGAGGCCGAGATCAAGCACATGCTCGAGCTCGCCTACCCGAGCGACGACGCGCACACCCAGCTGCTCAACATGAGCGACAGCAAGACCCAGGTCACGCTGTTCGACGGCCGCACCGGCGAGTCCTTCGACCGCAAGGTCACGGTCGGCTACATGCACATGCTGAAGCTCAACCACCTCGTCGACGACAAGATGCATGCGCGTTCGACCGGCCCGTACTCGCTCGTCACCCAGCAGCCGCTGGGCGGCAAGGCGCAGTTCGGTGGCCAGCGCTTCGGCGAGATGGAAGTGTGGGCGCTCGAAGCCTATGGCGCGGCGTACACGCTGCAGGAAATGCTGACCGTCAAGTCCGACGACGTGCAGGGCCGAAACCAGATGTACAAGAACGTCGTCGACGGCGACCACGAGATGGTCGCCGGCATGCCGGAGTCGTTCAACGTGCTGGTGAAGGAAATCCGTTCACTCGGTATCAATATCGAGCTGGACGAGCAGTGATCGCGCGCGACTGACTGGAGAATCAAGCCATGAAAGATCTACTCAACCTGTTCAACCAGCAGCGCCCGACCCTTGATTTCGACTCGATCAAGATCGGCCTGGCGTCCCCGGACCTGATCCGCTCGTGGTCCTACGGCGAAGTGAAGAAGCCGGAGACCATCAACTACCGTACGTTCAAGCCGGAGCGTGACGGCCTGTTCTGCGCCGCCATCTTCGGTCCGATCAAGGACTACGAGTGCCTGTGCGGCAAGTACAAGCGCATGAAGCACCGCGGCGTGGTCTGCGAGAAGTGCGGCACGGAAGTGACGCTGGCCAAGGTCCGCCGCGAGCGCATGGGCCACATCGAGCTCGCCTCGCCGGTCGCCCACATCTGGTTCCTGAAGTCGCTGCCCTCGCGCATCGGCCTCATGCTGGACATGACGCTGCGCGACATCGAACGCATCCTGTACTTCGAAGCCTTCGTCGTGACCGAGCCGGGCTTGACTCCGCTCGAGCGCGGCTCGCTGATGAACGAAGAGCAGCTGATGCAGGCGCGCCAGGAGCACGGCGATGACTTCGAGGCCTACATGGGCGCCGAGGCCATCCACGAGCTGCTGCGCACCATCGACCTGCAGGCCGAGCTGCTCCGCCTGAAGGAAGAAATCGCCAGCACCAACTCCGAGACCAAGCTGAAGCGCCTCACCAAGCGCATCAAGCTCGTCGAGGCCTTCCTCGACTCCGGCAACCGCCCGGAGTGGATGGTCATGACCGTGCTGCCGGTGCTCCCGCCGGACCTGCGTCCGCTGGTCCCGCTGGACGGCGGCCGTTTCGCGACGTCGGATCTCAACGACCTGTATCGCCGCGTCATCAACCGCAACAACCGCCTCAAGCGCCTTCTTGAGCTGAATGCGCCGGACATCATCGTGCGCAATGAGAAGCGCATGCTGCAGGAGTCGGTCGATGCGCTGATGGACAACGGCCGTCGCGGCCGCGCCATCACCGGCACCAACAAGCGCCCGCTCAAGTCGCTCGCCGACATGATCAAGGGCAAGCAGGGTCGCTTCCGCCAGAACCTGCTCGGCAAGCGCGTCGACTACTCGGGCCGTTCGGTCATCGTGGTCGGCCCGACGCTGCGCCTGCACGAGTGCGGCCTGCCGAAGAAGATGGCGCTCGAGCTGTTCAAGCCCTTCATCTTCTCGAAGCTGCAGCGCCGTGGCCTCGCCACCACCATCAAGGCCGCCAAGAAGCTCGTCGAGCGCGAAGAGGCCGTGGTGTGGGACATCCTCGAGGAAGTCATCCGCGAGCATCCGGTCCTGCTGAACCGCGCCCCGACCCTGCACCGCCTCGGCATCCAGGCCTTCGAGCCGGTGCTGATCGAAGGCAAGGCGATCCAGCTGCATCCGCTCGTCTGTACGGCCTTCAACGCCGACTTCGACGGTGACCAGATGGCCGTCCACGTGCCTCTCTCGCTGGAAGCCCAGCTGGAAGCGCGCGCGCTGATGATGTCGACCAACAACATCCTGTCGCCGGCGAACGGCGAGCCGATCATCGTCCCGACGCAGGACGTCGTGCTCGGCCTGTACTACATGACCCGCGCCCTCGAGAACAAGAAGGGCGAGGGCATGGTGTTCGCCAACGTGGCGGAAGTCCGCCGCGCCTACGACAACCGCACCGTCGAGCTGCACGCCAAGGTCAAGGTGCGTGTCGCCGAGACCGTGAAGTCGGAGTCGGGCGAGACCAGCCGCAAGTCGACCGTGTACGACACGACCGTCGGCCGCGCGCTGCTGGCCGAGATCCTGCCGGAAGGCCTGTCCTTCACGATGGTCAACACCGAGCTCAACAAGAAGGCCATCAGCCGCCTCATCAACGGCTGCTACCGCCAGCTCGGCCTGAAGCACACCGTCGTGTTCGCCGACAAGCTGATGTACACCGGCTTCTCGAACGCCACCCGCGCGGGCGTGTCGGTCGGCATCGACGACATGACCATCCCGAACGAGAAGAAGGACATCCTCGCCAAGGCCGAGACCGAGGTGCTGGAGATCCAGAACCAGTACCAGTCGGGCCTGGTCACCTCGGGCGAGCGCTACAACAAGGTCGTGGACATCTGGTCGCGTACGAACGAGCAGATCGCCAAGGCGATGATGGACACCATCGGCACCGACAAGGTGAAGAACGCCAAGGGCGAGATGGTCGACCAGAAGTCGATGAACTCGATCTACATCATGGCCGACTCGGGCGCGCGTGGTTCGCAGGCCCAGATCCGCCAGTTGGCCGGTATGCGCGGCCTGATGGCGAAGCCGGACGGCTCGATCATCGAGACGCCGATCACCGCGAACTTCCGCGAAGGCCTGAACGTCCTCCAGTACTTCATCTCGACCCACGGCGCCCGTAAGGGCCTCGCGGACACCGCGCTGAAGACGGCGAACTCCGGCTACCTGACCCGTCGTCTTGTCGACGTGGCGCAGGACGTGGTGGTGACGGAAGTCGACTGCGGTACGACCACCGGCCTGACGCTGACCCCGATCGTCGAAGGCAGCGAAGTCACCGAAGCCCTGCGCGACCGCGTGCTGGGCCGCGTCGTGGCCGAGGACGTGTTCCTGCCGGGCAACGACGAGGAGCCGGTCGTCACCCGCAATACCCTGTTGGACGAAAAGTGGGTCGACAAGCTCGACGCCGCCGGCGTGCAGAGCATCAAGGTGCGCTCCTCGATCAACTGCGAAGCCAGCTTCGGCATCTGCGCCATGTGCTACGGCCGCGACCTCGCCCGTGGCCACCTGGTCAATCAGGGCGAAGCGGTCGGCGTCATCGCCGCGCAGTCGATCGGTGAGCCGGGCACGCAGCTGACGATGCGTACCTTCCACATCGGTGGTGCCGCGTCGCGAGCCGCCGCCGTCGACAACATCACCGTCAAGACGACCGGTTCGATCAAGTTCACCCACCTCAAGACGGTCGCCCATTCGGCCGGCCACCTCGTGGCGGTGTCGCGTTCGGGCGAACTGTCCGTGCTCGACCCGATGGGCCGCGAGCGCGAGCGCCACAAGCTCCCGTACGGCGCCACCATCAACGGCAAGGATGGCGATTCCATCAAGGCCGGCCAGGTCGTGGCCACGTGGGATCCGCATAACCACCCGATCGTGTCGGAAGTGAAGGGCTTCGTGCGCTTCATCGACTTCGTCGAAGGCGTCACCGCCATCGAGAAGACCGACGACCTGACCGGCCTCACCGCGATCGAGATCACCGATCCGAAGCGTCGCGGCCAGGCCGGCAAGGACCTGCGCCCGATGGTTCGCATCGTCGACGCCAAGGGCAAGGACCTGCAGATCCCGGGCACCGACCTCCCGGCCCAATACCTGCTCCCGCCGCGCGCCGTCGTGACGGTGCAGAACGGCGCCGAAGTGGGCGTTGGCGACGTCGTCGCCAAGATCCCGCAGGAAGCGTCGAAGACCCGCGACATCACCGGTGGTCTGCCGCGCGTCGCCGACCTGTTCGAGGCCCGCAAGCCGAAGGATCCGGCCGTCCTCGCGGAGCGCTCGGGCATCGTCAGCTTCGGCAAGGACACGAAGGGCAAGCAGCGCCTCATCATCAAGGACGCCGACGGCAACGAGCACGAAGAGCTCATCCCGAAGTACCGCCAGATCGTCGTGTTCGAAGGCGAGCACGTCGAGAAGGGTGAAGAGGTCGTCGCCGGCGAGCCGAACCCGCAGGACATCCTGCGCCTGAAGGGCGTCGAGGAGTTGGCTGCGTACCTGGTGAAGGAAATCCAGGACGTCTACCGCCTGCAGGGCGTCAAGATCAACGACAAGCACATCGAGACGATCCTTCGCCAGATGCTGCGCAAGGTCGAGATCACCGACGCCGGCGGCACGCGCTTCATGGCGGGCGAGCAGGTCGATCGTTTCCGCGTCGCCGACGAGAACGTCCGCGTCTCGGCGCGCAACGAGCTGCCGGCCCGCGTCGAGCCGGTGCTGCTGGGCATCACCAAGGCCTCGCTGGCCACCGAGAGCTTCATCTCGGCGGCCTCGTTTCAGGAGACCACCCGCGTCCTCACCGAGGCGGCCGTTCGCGGTACCCGCGACACGCTGCGCGGCTTGAAGGAAAACGTCATCGTCGGCCGCCTGATCCCGGCCGGTACCGGCCTCGCCTACCACGCGAAGCGCCGCACCGCCTCGACGGAGCTGACCGATGCCGACCTCGAGGCGCTTCGCGCGTTCTCGCCGGCGGCCGAGGCCAGCGCCGACGCCGGCTCGGACGAGTGATTCACCCAGCCCGGCGCCGCGCACGCGGCGCCGGGGCCTGTTCCGGCCTGAACGGCGGGGCATGGAGGGGCAGGGCGAGCGCCTTGCCTTGGCAAACCGCCGCCGACTCCTGTATAGTCGCCGGCTTATTGGCGGATTCGTCCGCCCAGATCACGAAATGAGGTCGCAGGATGCGCCTCGTGTTCGGCCCAGGATGGGCAGGAAAGTCCGCTGGCTGCGCCTCTTGGCGCCCATCGGGACCGCATCGGCTTCACGAGGCCGCCGCGGGCAAAGATTGCGTGTCGGCAGATCGGAGATCCCGGTCTGCCGGTGTCTTTTTTCGTCGTCGGCCCTAGGCCGATCGGCCTGGATCCAACCCTAAGCAGCGACCCTACTGATGGCAACGATCAACCAGCTGGTCCGCAAGCCGCGCCAGCCCAATACGTACAAGAGCGCCTCTCCGGCCCTCGCCAACTGCCCGCAGCGTCGTGGCGTGTGCACCCGCGTGTACACCACCACGCCGAAGAAGCCGAACTCCGCGCTCCGCAAGGTCGCGAAGGTCCGCCTCACCAACGGCTTCGAGGTCATCTCGTACATCGGTGGCGAAGGCCACAACCTGCAGGAGCACTCGGTGGTGCTGATCCGCGGCGGTCGCGTCAAGGACCTGCCGGGCGTGCGCTACCACACCGTGCGCGGTTCGCTCGACGCCTCGGGCGTCGCCAAGCGCCGCCAGAGCCGTTCGAAGTACGGCGCCAAGCGCCCGAAGAAGTAACGCGCTCTCCACATTTCAAGGTAGGCAAGCCTCATGTCCCGTAAAGGTCAGACCCCCGTCCGCGAAATCATCGCGGACCCCAAGCACGGCAGCGAACTCGTCGCCCGCTTCATCAACATGGTGATGAAGAGCGGCAAGAAGTCGATCGCCGAGCAGATCGTCTATGGCGCGATGGATGTCATCGGCCAGAAGAACGCCGAGCCGCTGCAGCTGGTCGAGAAGGCCCTCAGCAACGTCGCGCCGATGGTCGAAGTGAAGTCCCGTCGCGTCGGCGGCGCCACGTACCAGGTGCCGGTCGAAGTCCGTTCGACCCGTCGCATGGCGCTGGCGATGCGCTGGGTGATCGAGTCGTCGCGCAAGCGCGGCGAGAACTCGATGCCGCGCAAGCTCGCTGCCGAGCTGCTCGATGCTTCGGAAAACCGCGGTGGCGCCGTCAAGAAGCGCGAAGAAACGCACCGCATGGCGGAGGCCAACAAGGCCTTCTCGCATTACCGCTGGTAAGGCATAAGGGTTACTGACGTGGCACGTACCACACCGATCGACCGTTACCGCAACTTCGGCATCATGGCCCACATCGATGCCGGCAAGACGACGACCACCGAACGCATCCTGTTCTACACGGGCGTCAACCACAAGATCGGCGAAGTGCACGATGGTGCCGCGACGATGGACTGGATGGAGCAGGAGCAGGAGCGCGGCATCACCATCACGTCCGCGGCCACGACCTGCTTCTGGTCGGGCATGGACAAGTCGTTCCAGCAGCACCGCTTCAACATCATCGACACCCCCGGCCACGTCGACTTCACCATCGAAGTCGAGCGTTCGCTGCGCGTGCTCGATGGCGCGGTGTTCGTGCTGTGCGCCGTCGGCGGCGTGCAGCCGCAGTCCGAGACGGTGTGGCGCCAGGCCAACAAGTACAACGTGCCGCGCCTTGCGTTCGTCAATAAGATGGACCGCACCGGCGCCAACTTCATGAAGGTCATCGACCAGCTGAAGACCCGGCTCGGTGCCTACCCGGTGCCGATGCAGGTCGCGATCGGCGCCGAAGAGAACTTCGAGGGCGTCGTCGATCTGCTGAAGATGAAGGCCATCGTGTGGGACATGGCGACGAACGGCAACACCTTCAGCTACGCCGACATCCCGGCGAACCTGGCTGACGAGTGCGCCACGGCCCGTGCGTTCATGGTCGAGGCCGCCGCCGAGGCGTCCGAAGACCTGATGAACAAGTACCTCGAGGAAGGTGAGCTCTCGGAAGAAGAGGTCATCTCGGGCATTCGCGAGCGCACCCTGCGCGGCGAGATCATCCCGGCCTTCTGTGGTACGGCGTTCAAGAACAAGGGCGTGCAGGCGATGCTGGACGCGGTCATCCGCTACCTGCCGTCGCCGTCGGATCGTCCGCCGGTCAAGGGCATCGACGAGAACGAGCAGGAAGCCTTCCGCAACGCCGGTGACGGCGAGCCGTTCTCGGCGCTCGCGTTCAAGATCATGACCGACCCGTTCGTGGGTTCGCTTACGTTCTTCCGCGTCTACTCGGGCACCCTGAACGGCGGCGACCAGGTCTACAACCCGGTCAAGTCGAAGAAGGAGCGCATCGGCCGCATCCTGCAGATGCACGCCAACCAGCGCGAAGAGATCAAGGAAGTGCTTGCCGGCGACATCGCCGCGGCCGTCGGCCTCAAGGACGTCACCACGGGTGACACCCTCTGCTCGATGGACAACGTGATCACGCTCGAGCGCATGATCTTCCCGGAGCCCGTCATCTCGATGGCCGTGGAGCCGAAGACCAAGTCGGACCAGGAAAAGATGGGTATCGCCCTTGGCCGTCTGGCCCAGGAAGATCCCTCGTTCCGCGTCCGCACGGACGAAGAGTCGGGCCAGACGATCATCTCGGGCATGGGCGAGCTGCACCTCGAGATCCTCGTTGACCGCATGAAGCGCGAGTTCAACGTCGAAGCGAACGTCGGCAAGCCGCAGGTCGCCTACCGCGAGGCCATCCGCAAGGCGATCAAGCAGGAAGGCAAGTTCGTTCGCCAGTCGGGCGGTCGCGGCCAGTACGGCCACATCGTCATCGAGATGGAGCCGCAGGAGCGCGGTGCCGGCTACGTGTTCGAGAACGCCATCGTCGGCGGTACGGTTCCGAAGGAATACGTCACCGCGGCCGGCAAGGGCATCGAAGAGGCCATGAAGAACGGCGTGCTCGCCGGCTTCCCGGTCGTCGACGTCAAGGTCAAGGCCGTCGACGGTTCGTTCCACGACGTCGACTCCAACGAAATGGCGTTCAAGGTCGCCGGCTCGATGGCCTTCAAGGAGGGCTTCAGCAAGGCCAACCCGGCCCTGCTCGAGCCGATCATGAAGGTCGAAGTGGTGACGCCGGAGGATTACCTCGGCGACGTGATGGGCGACGTCAGTCGTCGTCGCGGCATCCTGCAGGGCAGCGATGACACGCCGTCCGGCAAGGTCATCAACGCGATGGTTCCGCTTGGCGAGATGTTCGGTTACGCGACCACCCTGCGCTCCATGTCGCAGGGCCGCGCGACCTACACGATGGAGTTCGACCACTACGCCGAAGCTCCGAACAATATCGCTGAAGCGGTCATCAAGAAGGCCTGATCCAGGCCCTCCGACCAACCGAATCCAACAGAATCAGACATAGAGGTAAGCAGTCATGGCAAAGGGCAAGTTCGAGCGCACCAAGCCTCACGTGAACGTGGGCACGATCGGTCACGTTGACCACGGCAAGACGACGCTGACGGCGGCGCTGACGAAGATTGGCGCAGAGCGTTTCGGTGGTGAGTTCAAGGCTTAC
>NZ_JAPZQK010000051.1 GCF_027530345.1 Silanimonas sp.
ATGACGTCGCTGGCAGCAACGGCCTCGTCGTGCCAGGGCTCATCTGAGTAAGCTTGGTATGGCGATGGCCCTAACAGTTCGCTCAAGCGGACCAATCAATCGCTTCGCGATTGATGTGGCCGCTTAGCTCCGGCGTTAGGCCTTTGGTTCACGCGAGTTCGGTCCATACCGCCTGCGCCGTCTAGCATCCCGCGGGCCGACCGCTGAGGCCGCCGCGCATGCCGTTTTCGACGGCGGCGGATCACTGGTTCGGTTTGTTCCTCGCGGGCGCAGGCACGAGACTCCTCGCATGCACAGCGAGACATCCGGCGGGCCAGACATCAGGCTCGCCCGCGCCGGTCAGCATCGCGTCGCACTCAGGAGCCATCGTCGAGTAGTCGGGAGCAGTTCCGGGCGGGCGCGGGCGCCAACCAAGAGCATCACCATCCGGGTTGCTTCAGGTCCGCGCTCCGGGCATCGTTCGCCTAACTACTCGCTCAAGCGGACCAATCAATCGCTTCGCGATTGATGTGGCCGCTTAGCTCACACGTTAGGGTCAGTTGGCTTTTCGCGGTTCGAGGCAAGCGTTCGCATCTTGCTTCGATTGGGCTTGGGCTGCGGCTTGCCCGCGCCATGAGCTTCACGTGGGCTCGTTTCAACGACTCGACGTTGGCCGGTGGGGTGTCGCGCCAGCGCGGGCACGAACCATCTCGGTCGCGCTGCCGAGGCATCCGGCGAGGTTGGCATCCCGCTTGCCCGCGCCGTTCAGCGGCGCGTCGCACTCAGGAACCATCGTCGAGTAGTCGGTGATGGTTCCGGGCGGGCGCGGGCCCGAACCACCTCGCTTGCTCGCTCCGTTGTAAGGCCGTAGCGTATTGCCCTAACTACTCGCTCAAGCGGACCAATCAATCGCTTCGCGATTGATGTGGCCGCTTAGCTCCAGCGTTAGGCGTTGGGTGCAAGGCGAGTTCGGTCCATACCGCCTGCGCCGTGTTGCACCTCGCATGCCGACTGCTGAGGCCGCCGCGCATGCCGTTTTCAACGGCGGCGGATCACCGGTTCGGTTTGTTCCTCGCGGGCGCAG
>NZ_JAPZQK010000040.1 GCF_027530345.1 Silanimonas sp.
GTTGGACCAGTGTTTGCCCTCACAGCCCACCAAATGGCGAGCCCAATGAGCACCGGAATCACAACGAGAAAGGTGAGAATGATGAGCGCATTCAGTGCGAACACTTGAAACTCCTTGCGAACTTTTGGGGCTGCGCCTAACTACTTGTGTACCCCGCTAGGGGGTGTAGCAGAAGCCTGAAGGGCCACTGCGTGTCGGTCAACGGCCGAAATCCTACGCAGGATCAACACGATATCCGATGGCTGAGGGGGTTCGGGCATGCCAGCTTTGCGCCGAGAGCAACGGAATGCGCGGCGGGAATACCGGGATGAAAAAATCGGGCGGCGAGCCGGGGGTGCTAAAGGACCCTCGGGAAGTGGCGCTTAGTGCGGCGACGCCGAGGGAGGTGATCGACGCGGTTCGCCTCATGTTGCGGACGAAGCACTACAGCATTCGGACGGAGCATGCGTATCTCGGGTGGATTCGCCGGTATATCGCGGAGAACGGGCGAAGGCACCCTAAAGAAATGGACGGGCGAGCGATGGGCGCATTCCTCACTCGGCTGGCGGTGGAGGGTCGGGTGTCGGCGAGCACGCAGTCGCAGGCGTTGTCGGCGTTGCTCTTTCTGTATCGCGAACTGCTCGGGATGTCGCCGGAGTGGCTGGACGACGTGGTGCGGGCGAAGCGAAGCATCCGCGTGCCGGTGGTCCTCTCGCGCGGGGAGGTGGTGCGCCTGCTTTCGCGGATGCAGGGCCGCGAGTGGCTGATGGCCTCTCTGCTCTACGGCTCGGGCCTGCGCCTGATGGAGGTGATCCGCCTCCGCGTGAAGGATGTCGACTTCGAGCGCTGGGAGATCACGGTGCGCTCGGGCAAGGGCAACAAGGACCGCCACACGATGCTGCCGTCGAAGCTGGCCGAGCCGCTGCGTCGGCAGATGGAGGACGCGCGGGTCGAGCATGCGCGCGATCTCGAGGCGGGCTTCGGCTCGGTGTGGTTGCCGAACGCCTTGGCGCGCAAGTACCCGAACGCCGGCGAGGACTGGGTGTGGCAGTACGTGTTCCCGGCGTCGCGGCGCTCGAAGGACCCGCGCACCGGCATCGAGCGTCGCCACCACCTCGACGAGAAGGTGCTGCAGGCAGCGGTGAAGCGCGCCCGCGTCGAGGCGGGCATCCCGAAGCCGGTGACCTGCCACACGCTGCGTCACAGTTTCGCCACCCACCTGCTGGAGTCCGGCGCCGACATCCGCACGGTGCAGGAGCTGCTCGGCCATCGCGACGTGAAGACCACCCAGATCTACACGCACGTGCTGAACCGGGGCGCCGGGGGGGTGCTCAGCCCCTTGGATCGCTGATTTTCCCGATGCCGCCCGGGCCGCGGCGGCGGGACACTTCGAGCGCGAGTCAACGTCGACCATGAAGGCTGCGGCATGCCCTCCCCTGTCTGCTACTGCCAACCCCGCCCGCACCGGCCGGAGGCCGTGTCCTGTCTGGGCGGCGGTTGGCGGACCTTCGGCCTGATCCTGGCCCTGCTGCCGGGACTCGCCGGGGGCGCGGCCCCGTCCTCGCCGCCCCGTCCTGAGGCCCCCGCCGTGCTGAACATCGCGCGGGCCCAGGACTCCGCCACATCCGACAGGGTCTCAGCGATCCTGCAGCGGGCCTATGCGCGGGCGGGGCTGACGCTCCGCTTGGAGCCCCTCCCGGCCCCGCGGGCCTCGCAGCGCCTGGACGCGGGAAGGCTGGACGGCGAAGTGGCGCGCATCGCCCCCTACTTCGACGCGCACCCGACCCTGATGCGGGTGGGGCCGCCCCTGATGCAGGTGTCCTTGGTGGCCTACGTTCGCTCGGATGCCGGCTTCACGGTGCGCAACGTGGCGGACCTTCGTGGGCGCCGCGTGGGGATCGTGCGCGGGCTGCTGCAATCCCAGCGGCTGGTGGCGGGATTGGACCGCGTGACCGAAGTGACGACCGCCGTCCAGCTCTACCGCATGCTGGCCGCCGGCCGGCTGGACGTGGTCGTGGACGCCCCGATGGACCAGCGCCGACACACGGCACAGCTCGGGCTTCGGAACGTCGTGGAGCAGGCCACGCTGTGCGAGCAGCCCGCCTACCATGGCCTGCACCGGCGCCATGCGGCGCTCGCACCGCGTCTGGCCGCGGCGCTCGAGGCCATGCAGGCCTCGGGGGAGCTGGCAGCGCTGGCGGCGGTTGTCGAGCCGGCGTCCGCACCTCTTCTGGCCACACGCTGAGCGGCCGAGGCCGGTGCACGGGGCCGCGACGGCGCGGCTCCCTTACAATGCGCGCCCTATGCGCCTCTATCTGCAACAGCGCCCGACCGCCGGCGAAGCCCCGAAGTACGTCCAGCTCACGCTGGAGCAGGACCTGTTCGGCGGCTGGTTCCTTGTCCGCGAGAGCGGCACCACCGGCGCACGCCCCACGGTGAAGCGGGAGCAGTACCTCGCCCGCGACACCGCGCTCGCCGCCTTCGAATCGGCCCGAGACGCGCAGCTGAAGCGCGGCTTCCAAGTGATGTTCGCGCAAGGCGCGGACGCGCCCCGTTGATGGCGTCCCGCGGACGCCCCTCGTTGACGCCCGGAGGGCGACCGTGACCAACCTGCTGCAGAACGACCCGCTCCATAACGATGTGTTCCTGCGCGCCCTGCGCCGCGAACCCGTGCCACACACGCCCGTCTGGCTCATGCGCCAGGCCGGCCGCTACCTGCCGGAGTACCGCGCCACCCGCGCCAAGGCCGGCAGCTTCCTCGCCATGGCGAAGAACCCGGAGCTGGCCTGCGAGGTCACGCTGCAGCCGCTGGAGCGCTTCCCGCTCGACGCCGCCATCCTGTTCTCCGACATCCTCACCGTGCCGGATGCGATGGGCCTCGGCCTGTACTTCGCCGATGGCGAGGGCCCGAAGTTCGAGCGCACGGTGCGTTCGATGGCCGATGTCGACGCCCTCGGCACGCCGGACATGGAGACCGAGCTGCGCTACGTGATGGACGCGGTGCGGGTGATCCGCCGCGAGCTGCGCGGCCGCGTGCCGCTGATCGGCTTCTCGGGCAGCCCGTGGACGCTGGCCTGCTACATGGTGGAAGGCGGCGGTTCCGACAATTTCGCGCGCATCAAGGCGATGGCCCTGAACCAGCCGGCCACGCTGCATGCGCTGCTGCGCAAGGTGACCGATGCCGTCATCGCCTACCTCGACGCGCAGCGCCTCGCCGGTGCGCAGGCGATGCAGGTGTTCGACACCTGGGGCGGCGTGATGGCGCCGCACCTGTACCGCGAGTTCTCCCTGCCCTACCTCGTGGAGATCGCGCAGCGTCTGCCGCGCGGCGAAGGCGCGAACCACGCGCCGCTGATCCTGTTCGGCAAGGGCAATGGCCCGTATCTCGAAGAACTGGCGGCGTCCGGTGCGGAAGCGCTGGGCGTGGACTGGACCGTGTCGCTCGGCGACGCACGCCGTCGCACGGGCGGCAAGGTGGCGCTGCAGGGCAACCTCGATCCGGTGACCCTGTACGCGACGCCGGAAGGCATCGCCCGCGAAGCGGCGCGCGCGCTGGACGACTACGCGGCCGCCAACGGCGGCTCGCGCGATGGCCATGTGTTCAACCTCGGCCACGGCATGTCGCCCGACATGTCGCCGGAGCACGTCGCGGCCCTGGTGGCCGCGGTGCATTCGCACTCGCGGCGCTGAGGCGCCGAGCGATCCGGCTCAGCCGGCCTCGTCGGGGCGGCCTTCGCTGCGCGGGCGCGCGCGGCGCTCACCCTCGACGGGTGATCCACCACGTCGCGGGGCCGCGCCGATGCCATCCAGCGCTTCGGCCAGCATCGCGCCGGTGACCGGTTTGCGCAGGTAGCCGTCCATGCCGGCGGCGCGGGCGCGACGCTCGGAGACGGCGTCGGCGCGCGCGGTGACGGCGATCAGCGGCAGGGTCCAGCCGTTCTGGCGGATGAGCGTCGCCAGTTCGAAGCCGTCGACGGCGGGCAGGTCGAGATCGAGCAGGCCGACATCGATGCGCTCGGTCTTCATCAGGGTGAGCGCGTTCAGCGCCTGCGTGGCGTGGTGCACGCGATGGCCCTGCGCGCCGAGCAGCCCGAGCATCACCTCGGCGACGATGGGGTCGTCTTCCACCAGCAGCAGGTCGAGGCCCGGGCGCGCGGCCCCGGGCTCGGCAGCCGTCGGCCGATCGGTGTCGGGATCGACCGGCGCGAGCGCGGTGTCGGCGGCCAGCGGCAGGCGCACGCTGAAGCAGCTGCCCTCGCCTTTCGCGCTGCGCAGGGTGAGTTCGCCGCCCATGGCGCGGGCCAGTTCGCGGCTGATGGCGAGGCCGAGCCCGGTGCCGCCGTAGCGGCGCTGCGTGGTCTCGCCGTCGGCCTGTTCGAAACGCTGGAACAGCCGGCGCTGCTGCGCTTCGTCGAGGCCGATGCCGGTGTCCTCGACGTCGAACTGCACGCCGCCGCCCGGCAGCGGGCGCAGCGCCAGCGTGACGCGGCCGCGCTCGGTGAACTTGATGGCGTTGCCGCCGAGGTTGAGCAGGATCTGCCGCAGCCGCGACTCGTCGCCGCGAACGCGCGGCGGCAGGCCCGGCGCAAGCTGCACGGCAAAGTCGAGGCCCTTGGCCTGCGCGTTCGGGCGCAGCAGCTGGCCGACGTCGGTGGCCAAAGCGGCGAGGTCGAAGGCCTCGTCCTGCAGCAGCAGGCGGCCGGCTTCGATGCGGGCGAGGTCGAGGGTGTCGTTCACCAGCCGCAGCAGGTGCTGGCCGGCGCGCATCACCGTTTCGGCGCGCTGGCGCTGCGGCTCCGGCAGCGGGTCCTTCAGCATCAGCTCGGTCATGCCGAGCACGCCGGTGAGCGGTGTGCGCAGCTCGTGGCCGAGGTCGGCGAGGAAGGCGGTCTTGGCTTCGGAAGCCTGCTGCGCGACGCGACGCGCGTCCTGCAGGCCCCGCTCTTCGGCCTGGGCCTGCACGCGCCGCCGGTACATGAGGGCCGCGGCGCCCAGCACCCCGAGGCCGGCCAACGCGTACAGCGCCCACGCCCACCAGGCGCGCCACCACGGCGGCAGCACGTCGACAGCGAGGGTGATCGGCTCGGACCAGCGCCCATCCGCCCCGGCCGCGATGACGTCGAGCGTGTAGCGGCCCGGCGACTGCCGCGGCAGCAGGCGTTCGCCGCTGGCGCCAACGTCCACCCAGTCGGGGTCGTAGCCGTTGAGGCGGAAGCGGTAGCGGTGCGCGGAGGGATCGGCGAAGGACATCAGCCGCGCCACCACGCGGAGGTCGCGGTCGTCGGGCTGCAGGGTCACCACCGCGCCGGGCTGCACGGCAGCCACGGCATCGAGGTCGACGACGTCCTCGGCGCGGCGGACGCTGATCGACTCCAGCACCATCGTCGCCACCCGGGTATCGGGCTCCACCTTCATCGGATCGAAGACCACCGCGCCGCCGACGGTACCGGCGACCACCACGCCGTCGGCGAGCACGCGCGGCGGACGCAGGCCGAACTCGCTCTCGCCGAGGCCGTCGCCGGGGCCGAAGCGGCGGATGCCGCGGGTGGCCGGGTCGAAACGGATGAGGCCACGCACGGTGAACAGCCACAGCCGGCCGGCGGCGTCGCGCACAAGGCCACCGGCCTCCGCGCTCGGCAGGCCGTCGTTGCCGGAATCGACCTGGTCGACCTTCGTCCATGCGCCGGCCTCGCGGCGCCAGCGCTGCAGCAGGCCCGGGCGATACACCCACACATCGCTGGCGTCGACGAAGGCGAGGCCCTGCACGGGCCCGCCCTCGGCGGCAACCTGCAGCTGGAAGCGCGTGCCATCCCAGCGCAGCACGCCCTGCGCGTTGGCGACCCACAGGGCATCGTCGGGGCCGACGGTGACGGCCTCCATGTCGAAGGTGTCGAGCCCGTGGCCGCTGTCCGGCGCAACGGTGAGCGTGACGCGGCCTTCGGCATCACGTCGCTGCAGGCCGCCGCCGTAGCCGGCGACCCAGAGCCCGCCGTCCGGCAGCGGCACGAGGAAATCGATGGCCCCGCGCGGCGCGGCGTCGGGGCCGCCATCGCCGGGCCCCCAGCGTCGCCACGTGCCGTCGGCGTCGCGCCGCGACAGGCGGCCGCTGGCCGCACCCACCCACAGCGCGCCGTCGGCCGTGCGGGCCAGCGAGTAGAGCCGCACGTTGCCGAGTTCCGCGGGCGCGATGGCGTTGTTCTCGATGCGCTGGCGGGTGGGATCGAGGCGATCGAGGCGGCCCTCTTCGCCGCCGACCAGCACGCTGCCGTCGGCGTCTTCGGCCAGCGCGCCGGCCTGGCGCATCGACAGCCGTGCGCTTGGGTCGCTCTGCCGCGTCAGGGTGGCGAAGCTGCGCCAGTAGCCGGAGAGCCAGACGAGGCCGAATTCGGCATCGCCGAACCACAGGCCACCCTGGCGGTCGACGAGCATCTGCTGGTAGTCGCCCTCGGCGGCTTCCGGCGCGAGGAAGCGGCGCAGGCCCTCGCCGTCGTCGTAGTAGAGGCCACGCACGGTGTAGATCCAGCGCCCGCCGCGGCCATCGCGCTGCACGCCGTGCACGCGCGTGCCGGCGAGTTCGGCGTCCCACGGCGAGGGCGCGATGCGGCCGTCGGGGTTGCGCCGCCACAACCTGCTGCGCGCGCCGATCCACAGCGAACCGTCGGCTTCGGCCTGCAGGCTGGTGATGGCGTCGCCGTCGAGGCCGGGCACGGAGACCGGCTCGACGCGGCCGTCCACCCACTGCGCCAGCCCGCTGGCGGTGCCGATGAATAGGCTGCCGTCGGTGGTCGTCGCGAGGCTGACCACCAGCGCATCGGGCTCGGTGCCGGCGCCGGCGAGGACCGGGCCGTGCGCGCGCACGCGCCCGTCCGGTTCGCGCTGGAACAGGCCGTCGCCGAAGCTGCCGAACCACAGCGAGCCGTCGGGCGTTTCGGCGATGGCCCAGACATCGGCGGTGGCGAAGCCGGGCACGTCGTCGGAGACGAGCGGGCTGACCTCGCGGCGCAGGGTGTCGATGACGCCCACGCCGTTCTTGCCGAAGCTCAGCCAGACGCGGTCGCTGCGGTCGATGTGCAGCGTGTTGACGAGGTTGTCGGGCATGCCGCCGACGATGCCGGGGTTGTGCCGCCACACCCGCATGGACAGGCCGTCGAAGCGCGCCACGCCATCGTCGGTGGCGACCCACAGGTAGCCAGCGCGGTCCTGCGCGAGGCCGTTGATGCGGCTGGAGGGCAGGCCCTGCTCGATGCCGATGCGGCGGAACTGCGGGGTTTCCGGCACCCGCGCCACCGCGGCCTGCGCCACGGCGAGCCCCAGCATCCATCCGAACAGCCTCAGCATGCCGCGCATCGATCGCTTCCCTTTCGAACCGCCCTCGCGGCGGTGGCGCGCCATGCTCGCAACGCAGCATTGCGCCCGCAAGGGACGCCCGGCCCGGCACGGCGCCTAGAATGCCGGCCATGCACCCCCTCGCCCGCCACCGCCGGATCGCCCGCTTCGCCGCGCCGCTGCTGGGCTTGGCGCTGTTCGCGGGGGCCGTCGGTGCGGCCGCGCCGATCCCCGAATGGCGACTCGATCCGACCCATTCGCGGGTGGTTTTCGACGTCGACCACGCGGGCTTTTCCTACAGTCTGGCCACGCTCTCGGCACCGACCGGACGGCTGCGCTACGACCCGGAAGGCTGGGACGGCGCCGAGGCCACGATCGAGCTGGCGGTGGAGCGCCTCGATTTCGGCGACGCCGACTGGAACCGCGCGATGCTCGGCCGCCGCTGGTTCCGCGCCGAGGAGTTCCCGACGATCACCTTCCGTTCCACGCGGATCGAGCCGATCGACGAGCGCCATGCGCGCGTGCACGGCGAATTGACGGTGCGCGACACGACGGCGCCTGTGGTGCTCGAGGTGCACCGCAACGGCCTTCGCCGCCATCCGCTGACACTTCGCCGCACCGTCGGCTTCTCGGCCACCGCTGAACTCGACCGCCGCGCCTTCGGGCTCGACGGCTCGCCCAACCTGATCGGCTCGACGGTGCGCGTGCGCATCGAGGTCGAAGCCGTGCGCACGCGCCGGAGCCCTGCCGAAGCGCCCACCGAATCGCAGGAGAACGACGATGCCGATCCGCAACACGACTGAGCGCTGGGGCCATCTCAGCATTGCGCTGCACTGGGTCACCGTGGTGCTGATCCTCTCCCTGGTGACGGTCGGCTTCGTGATGGAAGACCTGCCGAACACGCCCTTCAAGCGCGACGTCTACCTGCTGCACAAGAGCGTTGGCCTGACGGTGCTGGCGCTGACCGCGCTGCGGCTGGGCTGGCGCTTCGTGCAGCCGACGCCGGCGCTGCCGGACGGCATGCCCGCCTGGCAGCGCTGGGCCGCGCACGGCGGGCATCTCGGCCTGTACGCCCTGATGATCGCCATCCCGGCCAGCGGCTGGGCCTACAACTGGGCCTCGAACTTCGCCACGCCCTACTTCGGCTGGACCCTGCTGGATCGCGCCGGCGCGGTGGACCGCGAACTCAAGGCGATCGCCGGCGTGGTGCACGAATGGGGCGTGTACGCCCTGCTCGCCCTGCTGGTGGCGCATGCCGGCGCGGCCTTCTACCACCACTACCAGCTCAAGGACGCGGTGCTGCGGCGCATGGCGCCGTGGATCAAGCCGGCGGCCTGATCACACCGGCCTCGCGCGTCGCTTCCCACGCTGCTCTCGACCTCTCCCCATTCCCTGACGACCCCCGCCATGCGCTTCCTGCTCGCCCTCACCCTGGCCCTCGCGGCCCCGCTCGCCCTCGCCACCTCGCCGATGGGCCCGGTGCGCTACAGCCACACCACCGGTTCGACCCTGGGTTTCGCGTCGAGTTACGACGGTGAAACCTTCGATGGCCGCTTCGCGCAATTCACGACCGACATCGCCTTCGATCCGGCGAGCGCCGCCGGCCGCTTCGACGTGGTGATCCAGCTCGCGTCCGCGGGCACCGAGAACGACGAGCGCGACGAGACCCTGCTTGGCGCCGAGTTCTTCAATGCCACCGCGATGCCGCAGGCGCGCTACCAGGCCACGGCCTTCCGCAAGCTGGCCGATGGGCGCTTCGTCGCCGATGGCACGCTGACGCTGCGCGGCATCACCAAGCCCGTGCCGCTCACGTTCCGATGGACGCCGGGCGCGACGCCGAAACTCGAAGGCACGGCCACGGTGAAGCGCCTCGAATTCGGCATCGGCACCGGCGACTGGGACGACACCGAGGTGATGCCCGACGCCGTAGCCGTGACGACGCAGCTGGTGCTACAGCCGAAGCCCTGAGGGCGCTCAGCCGGCGCGCAGGAAATCGCCCACCGCGACGATGTCGAACGGCCACGCCAGCTCGGCACCGGTGGCCTCGTCGCGCAGCACCGGTACGCGCGTGCCGTAACGGGCCTCCAGCGCCGGATCGCCGTCGATCCACACGCTCTCGAAGTCGGGCGCACCCGCGCCGGCGAGCACGTCCAATGCGGCATCGCACAAATGGCAGTCGTCGCGCTGGTACAGGGCGAGTTTCATGGCCGTTAGACTAGGCGCCCTTCCTGAACCGTCGCCGTCCACGCGCCCATGGCCGTCAGCCTCTTCGACATCTTCAAGATCGGCATCGGGCCGTCCTCCTCGCACACCGTGGGTCCGATGCGCGCCGCAGCGCGCTTCCTGGAGCGGTGGCTGCAAGAGCCGGGCCAGCTGGGCACGGTGGCGCGGGTGCGCGCCGAACTCTACGGCTCCCTGGCCCTGACCGGCCGCGGCCACGGCACCGACAAGGCCGTGCTGATGGGCTTCGAGGGCCACTGGCCGGACCGCATCGACCCCGACGTGATCCCCGGCAGCCTCGAGCGCATCCGCGGCAGCAAGCGCATCCGCCTGATGGGCACGCACGAGATCGCATTCGACGAGAAGCGCGACCTGGTGTTCAACAAGCGCGAGAAGCTGCCGTACCACACCAACGGCATGCGCTTCACCGCGTTCGGTGCCGACGGCGAGGTGATCGCCACGCGTGACTACTACTCGGTGGGCGGCGGCTTCGTCGTCAACACCGACGAAGCGGCGGAAGACCGCATCGTCGCCGACACCACCGAACTGCCCTACCCCTTCCACTCGGGCGACGAGCTGCTGGTGCGCTGCAAGGAGAGCGGCCTCTCGATCGCGCAGCTGATGTTCGAGAACGAGAAAGTGTGGCGGCCCGAGGCCGAGATCCGCGAAGGCCTCGATCGGATCTGGGACGCCATGCGCGCCTGCGTGGCCCGCGGCACGCGCGAGGAAGGCGTACTGCCCGGCGGGCTGAAGGTGGGGCGCCGCGCGCCGTCGATGGCACGCGACCTGTCGAGCCGTCCCGAAGCCGCGCTGCGCGACCCGCTCACCATCCTCGACTGGGTGAACCTCTACGCGCTGGCGGTGAACGAAGAGAACGCCGCCGGTGGCCGCGTGGTCACCGCGCCGACCAATGGCGCGGCCGGCATCATCCCGGCCGTGGGCCACTACTACGAGCGCTTCTGCCCGCAGGCGAGCGCGCAGGGCATCCACGACTACCTGCTCACCGCCGCCGCCATCGGCATCCTCTACAAGGAAAATGCCTCGATCTCCGGCGCCGAGGTGGGCTGCCAGGGCGAAGTGGGCGTGGCCTGCTCGATGGCCGCCGCCGGCCTCACCGCCGCGCTGGGCGGCACGCCGGCGCAGGTGGAGAACGCCGCCGAGATCGGCATGGAGCACAACCTCGGCCTCACCTGCGATCCCATCGGTGGCCTCGTGCAGATCCCCTGCATCGAGCGCAACGCCATGGGCGCGGTGAAGGCCATCAACGCGCAGCGCATGGCGGCGCGCGGCGATGGCAGCCACAAGGTCTCGCTCGACAAGGTCATCAAGACCATGCGCGACACCGGCCGCGACATGCAGGACAAGTACAAGGAAACCAGCCGCGGCGGTCTGGCGGTGAACGTCATCGAGTGCTGAGGGCATGACGCACGGCAAAGCGGCCCACGGATTGACCCGGAACGGTCACGCCACCGACATATCGTCAGGGGTTTCCTCACCGGAGTTCCGCCCGATGGCTGCCCGTCCCGTCCGTCCTGCCGCCCTGCCCCGCCGTCTCGCCTTGAGCCTCGGCCTGGCCACCGCCCTCGTCGGGCTCGCCGGCTGCCAGCCCGCGGCCGAACCCGCACCCGTCGCCACGCCGGGCCCGGCACTCGATGCCGCGGCCACCGCGGGCCCACGCAGCGCGATCTTCCTGCACCCCGACGGCATGGGGGCGAACACCTGGATGGCCACGCGCCTGATGCACGTTGGCCCCGATGGCCGTCTGGCCTGGGACCAGCTGCCGCGGCTGGCGATCTACGTCGGCCCGAGCATCGATTCGGTGAACCAGAGCTCGAACGCGGGCGCCACCACGCATGCCTATGGCGTGCGCGCCAAGCTCGACAGTTACGGCGCCATCGACGGCGCGACCCCGACGGCCGCCTCCGGCAAGGCGCAAAGCCTGATGGTGGAAGCCAAGTCCGCGGGCAAGATGACGGCGATCCTCAACTCTTCCTCGCTGACCGAGCCCGGCACCGGCGCCTTCCTCGCCAGCGTCGCCAACCGCGACGACGAGGCCGAGATCGCCCGCCAGATCCTCGCCGCGCAGCCCGACATCGCGCTGGGCGGCGGCGAGAGGTTCTTCCTGCCGAAGGGCGTGAAGGGCGTACACGGCGAGGGCGTCCGCGAGGACGGCCGCAACCTCGTCGAGGAAGCGAAGGCCGCGGGCTACACGGTGGTGTTCACCGCGGACGAACTCGCCGCGCTGCCGCCGGAGGCCACCAAGGTGCTGGGCCTGTTCGCCGCCGAGGAGACCTTCAACGAGGCCGACGAGGCCGGCCTTGCCGCTGCCGGCCTGCCGCCCTTCCAGCCGCAGGCGCCGCGTTTCGACGCGATGCTGGCCTTCATCCTGTCGCGCGTGAAGAGCGCCCCGAACGGCTACCTGATCGTCGGCAACGAAGAGGCCACCGACAACCTGAGCGGCGAGAACAACGTCCCGGCCACGCTGGAAGCGGCCATCGGCGCCGACCGCGCCATCGCACTGGCGCTGGCGGAGGCAAAGGCCAACCCCTCGCTCACCGTCGTCGTGGCCTCGGATTCGGACAACGGCGGCATGAACGCCACCAGCGACGACCTCAACGAGCCGGAAGATCTGCCGCGCCCGCTGCCGGCGCGCACGGCCAGCGGCTCCCTGCTCGACAGCGACAAGGGCGAGCCCTTCCTGACGCCGACGGACGCGAACGGCAACCGCATCCCGTTCTACATCACCTGGGCCAGCGATTCGGACAGCGCCGGCGGCACCGTGGCGCGCGGCATCGGCCCGGGGGCGGTGAAGATCGAAGGCACCATCGACGCCACGCAGGTCTACAAGGCGCTCTACCTCGGCCTGTTCGACACCGACCTCGACGCGAAGTAAGCCTTCGGGGAACCCGCCGCGCGCTGCGCGGCCGATCGGAAGCAACGAAAAAGGCGCTGTTCGCGTTGATTGTTGATCGTCTCGAACGGTGAGCCGGGGTGGGAGCACGGTTTAGAAACGGCCCGAGGACTTCGGGCGTGGAGAAGCCGGATGCGTGCTCGAGAACTGAAGCGTTGGTTGGCGGAGG
>NZ_JAPZQK010000024.1 GCF_027530345.1 Silanimonas sp.
CGGACGCTCAAGCCGGCGTCCATGACCTCGGCCTGCTGCAGCCAACGGTCTCGGTGGCGAAGCCCCGACAGGGCCGTGCCGGTCAGTGGATTGAAGGTCTTCCCACAGTCCCGGCAGCGAAACCGCTGGGCGCCGCCACTCTGGCCATGCCGCACCAGATGCCCGCCGGCGCAGTGCGGGCACGCCGCCGGGACACGCTCCGAAACCAACCGGGTAACCAGCCCCTCGGATCGTTGACCCTGCAGCTTCGCCAGGACTTTCTCCTGCTGGGCAGGCGTCAATCGTTCAGCCTCCGCCAACCAACGCTTCAGTTCTCGAGCACGCATCCGGCTTCTCCACGCCCGAAATCCTCGGGCCGTGTCTAAACCGTGCTCCCACCCCGGCTCACCGTTCGAGACGATCAACAATCAACGCGAACAGCGCCTTTTCTTTGGTCATCCTGCCGGGAACACGCAAGCGCCCTACTCTTCGCGCTCTTCCTCGGAGCCGGACTCGGCGTCCGGACGTTCGGACGGGTCCTCGTCCATGTCCTCGGCTTCGGGCTGCCGGCGCGCGAGCGCCTCGGCCGCATCGACCACGGCCTGCTGCTCGCTGCTGAGTTTGCCGATGTGGAAGGCGGCATAGCCCGGCAGCACCTGCTGGTTCAGCGACATGCCGAGGATGCGCCCCGGGAACGGCGCGAGGATCTCACTCCGGCGGCTGGTGATCGGATCGACGACGTAGCCCAGCGACTGGCCAGGCTTCACCGTCTGGCCGAGCTGCACCTCGCCGAAGAGGAAACCACCGGCATTGGTGCGGACCCAGCTCGAATCCTGGTAGATCGGCGTGGCGTCGGCGTCCTGGCCGGCGTGGGCCTCCGATTCCAGCATGTCCATGCGGTGCATGAGCGCACGGATGGCATCGGCCGCGGGCGCGATGTGCTCTTCCTCGAGGAAGTGTGGCGCACCGACCTCGAAAGTGACGGCCGGGATGCCGGTGCCCACCGCGGCGAGGCGCAGCATGCCGCGGGTGCCCGGACTGTGCAGCACGAGGGTGTTGCCGAAGCCGCGGGTGAACTCCAGCACCTCGGGGTTGGTGAGGTCGGCGCGGATCTGCGGCAGGTTGCTGCGCTGGAACGAGCCGGTATGGAAATCCACCAGCGCGTCGCAGCGCCGCACGATGTCGTTGAAGAACCCGTGGGCCAGCCGCGAGGCGATGCTGCCGCTGCGCGTGCCGGGGAAGTGCCGATTGAGGTCGCGGCGGTCGGGCAGGTAGCGGTTGTTCCGGGTGAAGCCGAAGACGTTGACGATCGGCGCCACCACGAGGGTGCCGTTGAGCCGGGTGGCGTCCACCTCGTCGCCCATGCGACGCGCGACCTCGATGCCGTTCAACTCGTCGCCGTGGATGCCGGCGATCAGGCAGAGCACCGGGCCCGGCTTGGCGCCGTGCAGCACGGTGATGGGGCTGGGCAGCTCGCCGCGGCCGATGCCGTCCGGCGGGCGCCAGGACAGGCGCTGGCGCGTGCCGGGCAGCACGAAGCGGTCGAGCATCTGGAACGGCGTGATCAGCTCGCCGGTGGCCTCGTCGTCCGGCGAGGTGGGCGCGGCGATCAACGGCGGCGGCTTCGGACCCACCGGCGTGGCGGCGCGCGGCGATTCGGCGGGAAAATCCTGCGGCGCGGCCGCCAGCGGCATCGCCGCCGCCACGGTGGCGAGGGCGGCCAACACGGCGATGCGAAGACGGAAGGTCGACGCGGTGCCGAGCGCGCCTCCGGTGACCAGCCTCATTCCGCGGCCTTCCCGGCGCAACGCGCGCACACGCCCAGCACTTCGAGGTAGGACGAGGCCGGCTCGAAGCGCTGCGCGCGAGCGAGCGCATCGAGCTGCGCGGCCAACGTTTCGTCCTCGAGCTCCTGCGCGCTCTCGCAGGCTTTGCAGATGAGGATCGGCACCACGTGCCCGGCCAGCGGGTGATGGCAGGCGAGGAAGGCGTTGATCGAGACGAGGCGATGGATGAAGCCGTTCTCGAGCAGGAAATCCAGCGCGCGATAGACCGTCGGCGGCGCCGACGCGCCCGGCCCGCCGCGCATGCGCTCCAACAGGTCGTAGGCCTTCACCGGCTTGCCGGCTTCGGCGATCTGCTTCAGGGCCTCGGCGCGGATCGGCGTGAGGTTCAGGCCGCGCTCGCGGCAGGCCTTCTCGACGGCAAGGACGAACTCGCCCGCCCCATGCGTGTGCAGCTCGGGGTGGGCGCAGTCATGGTCGGCGTGGGCGTGCGGGCGTTCCGTGGCCATGGGCGACAGCCTAGCGCGAAGCCCGCGGTCAGGGCGCGCGGTCGGCGATCTTCTGCAGTGCGGCGTCGATGCGCTTCAGCGCCTCGTCGCGGCCCGCGAGGTAGACGGTGTGGTCGATCGACGGCGACACCTGGGTGCCAGTGATAGCCACGCGCAGGGGCTGGGCCAGCTTGCCCATGCCGATGCCGAGCGCCGCCACGGTGTCGGCGAGGCTTTGCTGCACGGCGGCCGGCGACCACTCCGCCTGCGCGGCGATGCGCGTGCGGACGTCGGCCAGCGGCGCGGCGGCGCCCTCGACGAGATGCTTGTCGACGGCGGCGCTGTCGTACTCGGCGAGCGGCGCGTACCAGACGCGGGCGCGCTCGGCCATTTCCTTCAGGGTCTTGCAGCGCTCGGCGAGCGCCACGACGACCTCGGTCGTCTTCGGGCCGCGGGTCGGGTCCATGCCCTGGTCGCGCAGGTGCCATTCGAGGTGCGCGGCGGTCGCAGCGGGATCGTCGGTCTTGAAGTAGTGCTGGTTCAGCCAGTCGAGCTTGTCGCGGTCGAAGCGCGAGGCGCTGTGGTTGACGTCCTCGACGCGGAACAGCCGCACCATGTCGGCAATCGAGAAGATCTCCTGGTCGCCGTAGCTCCAGCCGAGGCGCACGAGGTAGTTCAGCAGCGCGTGCGGCAGGTAGCCGTCGTCGCGCCACTGCATCACGCTCACCGCGCCGTGGCGCTTCGAGAGCTTGGTGCCGTCGGGCCCAAGGATCATCGGCAGGTGGGCGAAGCGCGGGGCCTTGGCGCCCAGGGCCTCGTAGATGTTGATCTGGCGCGGGGTATTGTTGACGTGGTCGTCGCCGCGGATCACGTCGGTGATCTGCATGTCGAGGTCGTCGACCACCACGGCGAAGTTGTAGGTCGGAAAGCCGTCCGAGCGCTCGATCACCAGATCGTCGAGTTCGGCATTGGCCCACTCGATGCGGCCCTTCACGGCGTCGTGGAAGACCACGCTGCCGCCCTCCGGGTTGCGGAAGCGGATGACGCGGTTCGGATCGTCACGGTAAGGCGCGTTCTCGGTGCGGTACTTGCCCGAATAGCGCGGCTTGATGCCGGCGGCCATCGCGGCGTCGCGCGCGGCCTGGATCTCGTCCTTCGACTCGTAGGCGTAGTAGGCCTTGCCGGCCTGCACCAGCTCCGAGGCCACCTGGCGGTAACGCTCGAGGCGATGGGTCTGGTAGATCGGGCCTTCGTCCGGGTTCAGGCCCAGCCAGGCCATGCCGTCGAGGATCGCCTGCACCGCTTCCGGCGTGCTGCGCTCCTGGTCGGTGTCCTCGACGCGCAGCACGAACTGGCCGCCGCGGCTGCGCGACTCCAGCCAGCAGTAGAGCGCGGTGCGGGCGCCGCCGATGTGCAGGTAACCGGTGGGGCTGGGCGCGAAGCGGGTGCGACAGGTCATGGGTGCGGCCGGGTCGGAAACGGGAACGCGCCGGCGGGGGGCCGGCGCGAGGGGCGCTAGTGTACGTCGAGTGGCGGGCCCCATAATCCCCATATCCCCGTCTTCACACCCAAGGCCGATCCATGCGCCTGATGCTTGCCGCCCTGCTGCTGGCCGCCCTGCCCGCCTTCACCCTGGCCGTGCCGGCCGCCGCGCCGACGCTTCCCGCGCCGACCGCGCCGACGGTGCCGATGGAGCGCGTGGCGCTCGAAACCAGCGCCGGACGCATCGTGCTCGAGCTCGACCCGGGCAAGGCCCCGCAGACGGTGGCGAATTTCCTCGCCTACGTGGAATCGGGCCACTACAACGGCACGGTCTTCCATCGCGTGGTGCCCAATCTGCTGGTCCAGGGCGGCGCCTTCACGCCCGACCTGCAACCCAAGCCGGAGCGCGCCCCGGTGCCGCTCGAAGCGGGCAACGGCCTGAGCAACCTGCGCGGCACCATCGCGGCCGCCCGGCGCCCCGACACGCGGGATTCGGCGACGGCGCAGTTCTTCATCAATGTCGTCGACAACCCCCAGTTCGACCCGGTGGACCCGGCCAACGACATCGGGGCGGGTTACGCCGTCTTCGGACGCGTCGTCGAGGGCATGGACGTGGTGGATGCGATGCGCAAGGCCGAGACCGGTGCACAAGGCCCCTTCCCGTCGCGCGTGCCGAACCAGGCCATTGTCATCGAGCGTGCCTTGCGCCTGCCCGGTACGGCGCAATGACGACGCTGTTCCTGTCCGACCTGCATCTCGACGAATCGCGGCCGGACACGACGACGCAGTTCGAGGCGTTCTGCGCCGGCGAGGCCCGCGAGGCCGAGGCGGTCTACCTGCTGGGCGACCTGTTCGAAGCCTTCCTCGGCGATGACGACGATGGCGAGATCGCGATCCGCGTAGCGGCGGCGACACGCGCCCTGCATGACGCAGGCGTGCCCGTGGCCTTCCTGCGCGGCAACCGCGATTTCCTCGTCGGTTCCGACTACGCGGCACGCGCCGGCTGGACCCTGCTGCCCGATCCAGCGGTCATCCTGCTGGACGGCGAACCGACGCTGCTGATGCACGGCGACTTGCTCTGCCTCGACGACGTGGCCTACCAAGGCTTCCGCCGCCAAGTGCGCGATCCGGCTTGGCAGCAAGGCTTCCTCGCACAGCCTTTGGCCGCGCGTCGCGCCTTCGCCGCACAGGCCCGCGCCGCCAGCGCCGCGGCGCAGTCCGGCCGTGACGAGAGCATCGGCGACGTCACGCCCGCCGAAGTCGAACGCGTGATGGCTTTCTACGGCGTGCGGCGACTGATCCACGGCCATACGCATCGGCCGGCGATGCATTCCGTGAACCTGCCGGACGGCCGGACCGGCCAGCGCATCGTGCTGGGCGACTGGTACGACCAGGGCTCGGTGCTGCGCGTCGATCGCGATGGCTTCGCGCTGAGCCGACCGGCCTAGTCGGTCCGGTCGAACGTAGCGCGGCCCCTCAGCCCGCGAACGCGACGCCACCCACCGGTTGCAGGCGCACGTGCTGGCCACGCGAAGGCAGCGGCTGCGCCGCGTCGAGGTCGACTTCGATCACGCCACCCTGCCCGGCCACGCTGAGCTCCAGGGTGTTGCGCGCACCGATGCGCCGCAGGCCGCGCACTTCCGCCGGCAGGCCGTCGCCCTCGCCCACCACGCGCAACTCGTAGGGCCGGAGGTGCAAGCCGGCGGGCCCGAGCGCACCGCCGATGCGGCGAGCCACCGGGACGACGGCGTCGATGCCGGGAACGCGGAAACCCTCGGCCACCAACTCGCCGTCGATGCGGCCGCCGCGGCCGATGAAGTCGAACACGAAGCGGCTCCGAGGCTGCCGATACACCTCGTCCGGCGTGCCGACCTGCTCGATCCGGCCGGCATTGAACACCACCACGCGGTCGGCCAGCTCCAGGGCTTCTTCCTGATCGTGGGTCACGAACAGCGTGGTGTGGCCGGTGTCATCGTGCACCTGGCGCAGCCAGCGCCGCAGTTCGACGCGCACCTTGGCATCGAGCGCGCCAAAGGGCTCGTCGAGCAGCAGCAGGCGCGGCTGGATGGCCAGGGCACGCGCAAGCGCCACCCGCTGGCGCTGGCCGCCGCTGAGCTGCTCGGGGTAACGGCCGCCGTAGCCGCCGAGCTGCATGCGCTCGAGCAGGTCCTCGACACGCCGGGCGATTTCGGCCTTCGATGGTCGCTCGCTCCTCGGCTGGCTTTCCGGGCCGAAGGCGATGTTCTCAGCGACCGTCAGGTGCTTGAACAGCGCGTAGTGCTGGAAGACGAAGCCGACGCGGCGCTCGCGCAGGCTGAGCGCCGTGGCGTCGAGGTCGCCGAAGAGGATGCGGCCGGCATCGACCGGCAGCAGGCCGGCGATGGCTCGCAGCAGGGTCGTCTTGCCCGAGCCCGAGGGCCCGAGCAGCGCGATCAATTCGCCGCTGCCGACGGCGAGGTCGACGCGGTCCAGGGCGACGGTGCTGGCGAAGCGCTTCGACAGACCTTCGAGCGTGAGTTGCATGGGTGTCTCCTCAGTGCCGCGCGCCGGCGGCGAGCGCGTCGCCATGGCGGTGTTCGAGCCAGGCCTTCGCCACGAGCGTGACGAGGGCCAACAGGGTGAGCAGGGACGCGACCGCAAAGGCCGCCTGGAACTGGAATTCGCCGTGCAGGATCTCGACCTGCAGCGGCAAGGTGTTGGTGAGCCCACGGATGTGACCCGAGACCACCGACACCGCGCCGAACTCGCCCATCGCACGGGCATTGCAGAGCAGCACGCCGTAGAGCAGCGCCCACTTGATGTTGGGCAAGGTGACCCGCCAGAACAGGCGGAATCCACCGGCGCCCAGCGACGCGGCGGCCTCCTCTTCATCGCGGCCCTGCGACTGCATCAGCGGGATCAGTTCGCGAGCGACGAAGGGAAAGGTGACGAACACCGTGGCGAGGACGATGCCGGGCGTGGCGAACAGGATTTGGATGTCGTGCTCCTGCAACCACGCACCGAACCAGCCGTGCGCGCCGAACAGCAGCACCAGCACCAGACCGGAGACCACCGGCGAGATCGCGAACGGCAGGTCGATCAGGGCCAGCAGCAGGCGCTTGCCGCGGAACTCGAACTTCGTCACCGCCCATGCCGTAGCGAGGCCGAAGACCGCGTTCAAGGGCACGGCGATGGCGGCGACGGTGAGCGTGAGCGCGATGGCGGCGCGGGTGTCGGGTTCATCGACGGCCGCCCACCACGCCTGCACGCCCTGCGCGAACGCCTCCACCATCACCACGGCGAGCGGCATCAGCACCAAGGCCGCCATCAGGCCGACCGCCAGCACGATCAGGAGCACCCGCAGCCACAGCGGTTCGTCGAGGGCGCGATCAGCCATGGCGAGTCTTCCGCTGCAGCAGGCCCAGGGCCAGCAGGGTGAGGAAGCTGATGGCGAGCATCAGCGTGGCGATGCCGGTGGCGCCGGCGTAGTCGTACTCCTCGAGCCGGATCACGATCAGCAGCGGCGCGATCTCGGAGACGAAGGGGATGTTGCCGGCGATGAAGATCACCGAGCCGTACTCGCCGAGGCCGCGGGCGAAGGCGAGGCTGAAGCCGGTCAGGATGGCCGGGAACAGCGGCGGGAACACCACCCGGCGCAGGATGGTCCAGCGCGAGGCCCCGAGCGTGGCCGCGGCCTCCTCGAACTCGCGCGTCGCGGTTTCGAGGATGGGCTGGAGCGTGCGCACCGCGAACGGCAGGCCGATGAACACCAGCGCCAGCACGATGCCCGCCGGGCGCTGGGCGACGGTGAGGCCCAGCGGCTCGAGGAATTGCCCCAGCCAGCCCGTCCCGGAGTACAACGCCGTCAGCGCGATGCCGGCCACGGCGGTGGGCAGGGCGAACGGCAGGTCCACCATCGCGTCGATCAGCTTCCGGCCCGGAAACGAATAGCGCACCAGCACCCAGGCGATCAGGGTGCCGGCCACGGAGGCGATGCCGGCGGCGAGGAAGGCCGTCGAAAAGCTGAGCCAGAGCGCGTGCTGCACGCGCTCGCTCTGCAGCAGTTGCCACCAGCCCTCGAGGCCGAGATCGACGCTGCGCAACACCAGCGCCGCCAGCGGCAGCAGGATCACCGCGCCCAGCCACGCCAGCGACAGGCCCAGCGTCAGTCCGAAGCCCGGCACCGGGTCGCGCCAGCGCGGGCGCGGCGCCGTGCCGCTGCCGGCCGCGACCGACGACGACGTGCCCAATGGGGTTTGCTCGATCACGGCGCTCATGGTCGGTCAGCGCGCGCCGGGCTGGAAGATCTGGTCGAACACGCCGCCTTCCGCGAAGTGCGTGCGCTGCGCCTGCGCCCAACCGCCGAAGTGCGCGATGTCCACGAGTTCGATGGGCTTGAAGGGCGCGAGCAGCGCCGCATCGAGCCCCTCGCGGCGCGACGGGCGGAAGTGGTGCTTGGCGGCCAGCGCCTGCCCGGCCGGCGTGTACAGGAACTCGAGGTAGGCCTGCGCCGCCGCGCGCGTCCCGCGGGCGTCGACGTTGCGATCGACCAAGGCCACCGGCGGCTCGGCGTGGATCGACAACGACGGCACGACCAGTTCGTATTGGTCGCCGCCGGGCTGCGCCAGCACGAGCAACGCCTCGTTCTCCCACGCGACCAGCACGTCGCCGATGCGCCGCTGCACGAAGGTCGTGGTCGAACCGCGCGCCCCGGTGTCGAGCAGCGGCGCGTTGCGATAGACCGAGCCGACGAAGGCGCGGACCTTGGCCTCGTCGTTGGCGAACGCCCGCTGCCCCCAAGCCCAGGCGGCCAAATAGTTCCAGCGCGCGCCGCCCGAGGTCTTCGGATTCGGCGTCACCACCGCCACGCCCGGCTTGGCGAGATCGCCCCAGTCCCGGATGCCCTTCGGATTGCCCTTGCGGACGAGGAACACGATCGTCGAGGTGTAGGGCGAGCTGTTGTTCGGCAGGCGCGACTGCCAGTTCGCCGGCAGGGCGCGCGCATTGGCGGCAATGCTGTCGATGTCGCCGGAAAGCCCCAAGGTCACCACGTCGGCGCGCAGGCCGTCGATCACCGAGCGCGCCTGCTTGCCCGAGCCGCCGTGAGAGGTCTGGACGCGCAGATCCTCGCCCGTCTTCGCCTTCCACTGCGCGGCGAACGCGGCATTGATCTCCTGATAGAGCTCGCGCGTCGGGTCGTAGCTCGCGTTCAACAACTCGACGGTCCCGGTCGCCGCGGGAACGCCGTCGGCCGAGGGCTCCCGGTGGCAACCCGGCAACAGCCCGGCCACGAGGGCCAACAACGGAAGGAATCGGGTGAAGGTCCGGACATGCATGCCCGACATTGCAATCCACGCCGCTCCGCCCGCGGAAACGCCGGCGGAGCATGTGCTTATGCCCCAGCGCGAACCGGCGGGCCGATGTCCGCCGGAATTGTCAGCGGCGGCGGGCACCCAGCAGGCCGCCGACGAACACAACGGCATCGTCCGAACCAGACTTGCCGTCGCTGGTCTGGTCGGGGCCACGGACGATGCTGTCCGACAAACCGCCTGCACCGTCGACAACGCCGTTGCGCGTGTCGCGTAGGCGGTCGCCCACCGCCTCGAGGCGGCGGGCGCGCGCCGCATGGGCGAGGAACTGCGCGCGGCCGACGTAGGCGCGCAGCGCCGTCGGATCGTCGAGCGCGCCCTGTATCGCGTGGAACGCCGAAAGATCGGCGTTGCCGAGCAGGTGGTCGATGCCCTTCAGCCCATGCGCCTGCGCTTCGTCGGCGATGGCCTGCGCGATGGCGCGCAGTTCCTCCAAGGATTCGAAACGCTCGGGCGGCAGGCGGCGCAGGCGGTCCGCGGCGGCATCGAACAGCGTGTCGTTGAGTCGACGACGGGTGTCGGCATCGCCGCCCCCCGTGGCTTGCGTCGTGGCGGCGAAGAGGTCGGCGGCATCGAAGCGCATCGGAACGCTCGCTCTGGCTGGGGGGTGACCGCAGGCTAGCGCGCGTGCACGCCGGCGCCCATCGTCCTCGCGCCGGATTTGACTATTGCTGTGTGCGTTCCTGAACCTTGTTGTGATTGCTGCAAGTACGACGGCGACGACCGCCACACGTGGGTCTTCGACGTCGCGCATTCAAGGCCAGCAGCCCGGCGCCAGTTCACCGCGTTCGATCGCCGCGATTTCCTCGTCGTCGAAGCCCGCGCGTCGGCGCGCCTCCCAATTGAAGGGGCCCTGCACAGCGCGACTGGCATGCGCGCGCACCAGACCCGCGAAGGTCGGCCACGGCTTAAGGCCGTCGCGCTCGCACAACCAGCGGAACCAGCGCGAGCCCGCCGCCACGTGGGCCACCTCCTCGCGCAGGATCACTTCGAGCACCGCGATGCTTTCGGCATCGCCGACATCGCGGAGACGCTCGATCAGGCCGGGGGTCACGTCGAGGCCGCGCGCCTCCAGCACGCGCGGCACCAAAGCCATGCGCGCCAGCGCGCTGTCCGCGGTCTTCTCCGCCATTTCCCACAGGCCGTTGTGCGCGTCGAAATCGCCATAGGCGTGGCCGAGCTCGGCGAGCCGTGCGGCCAGCAGCTGGAAATGCCGCGCTTCGTCGTCGGCGGTGCGGACGAAATCGGCGGCGAATTCAGCCCCGATGTCGGCCGGAAACTCGCGGAAGCGGTAGACCGCGTCCCAAGCGAGGTCGACGGCGTTGAGTTCGATGTGCGCGATGGCATGGAGGAACGCGGCACGGCCGGCGATGCTGCCGAGCCCGCGCTTCGGCAGGTGCTTCGGGTGCACCAGCCGGGGCCGCTCGGGCCGGCCGGGGAAGTGGATCGCTTCCGGTGGCGGGGCGTCCGGTTCCGGCGGCAGCGCACCGGCGAAAAACGCCGCCGCGTAAGCCCGGGTTTTCGCGCACTTCGCCTGCGGATCGGCGGTGGCGAGGCAGTCGGCCGCCGCGGCGTACAGACCGGTGGCGATGCCCTGCCCCATCGCCGCCCGCCCGGTCAGCCGCGCGCGGCCTTGGCCGCGTCGCTGCGCACGCCCTTCAGCGTGTCGAAATAGCCCTCGGCCACGCCGGTGACGTAATCACCGGAGAAGCACGAGGTGTCGAAGCTGGCGATGCGGTTCTTCGGGCCGGAGACGGCCGTCTCGAGGTCCGGCAGGTCCTGGTAGATCAGCCAGTCGCAGCCGAGGTGGCGTTGGATCTCTTCCTCGGTGCGGCCATGCGCCACCAGCTCCTCGGCGGCCGGCATGTCGATGCCGTAGATGTTCGGATGCCGCACCGGCGGCGCGGCGGAGGCGAGGTACACCTTCTTGGCCCCCGCCTCGCGCGCCATCTGCACGATCTGCTGGCTGGTGGTGCCGCGCACGATGGAGTCGTCGACCAGCAGCACCACGCGGTCGCGGAACTCCAGCGGGATCGGGTTCAACTTGCGGCGCACCGACTTCGTGCGCAGCTCCTGCCCCGGCATGATGAAGGTGCGGCCCACGTAGCGGTTCTTGACGAAGCCCTCGCGGTACTTCACGCCGATCACGTTCGCGATCTCCAGCGCGGCGTCGCGCGAGGAATCCGGGATCGGGATGACGGTGTCGATGTCGTGGTCGGGCCGCAGGCGCAGGATCTTCTCGCCGAGCTTCTGGCCCATGCGCATGCGCGCCTTGTGCACCGAGACGTTGTCGATCATCGAGTCCGGGCGCGCGAAGTAGACGAACTCGAAGATGCAGGGCGCGAAGCGGCCCGGCTCGGCCACCACCTCGGCATGCAGCTGGCCGTCGGCGGTGACCACGATCGCCTCACCCGGCTTCACGTCGCGCACCAGCTTGAAGCCGAGCAGGTCGAGCGCGACCGACTCCGAGGCCACCGCGTACTCGTCGCCTTCAGGCGTCTCGCGCTTGCCCAGCACCAGCGGGCGGATGCCGTTCGGATCGCGGAAGGCGACGAGGCCGAGGCCCAGCACCAGCGAGACGATGGCGTAGCCGCCCTTGCAGCGGCGGTGCACGGCACCGACGGCCGCGAGCGCCGAGGCCGGCGTGAGCGCGCCGCGCTCCGCCAGCTCGTGCGCCAGCACGTGCATCAGCACTTCGGAATCGGACTCGGTGTTGACATGGCGACGGTCCTGCTCGAACACCTCGCGGCGCAGGGCCTCGGTGTTGATCAGGTTGCCGTTGTGGGCCAGCGCGATGCCCCAAGGCGCGCCGGTGTAGAACGGCTGCGCCTCGTCGGAGCCGGCCGAGCCGGCCGTCGGGTAACGGCAATGGCCGATGCCCATGCGCCCTGTGAGCTCGCGCACGCCGTCGTTCGCGAACACATCGCTGACGAGGCCCGTGCCCTTGTGCAGGCGGAAACGCGAACCGTCGACGGTGGCGATGCCGGCGGCGTCCTGCCCACGGTGCTGGAGCACGGTCAGGCCGTCGTACAAACGCGCCGCGACGTCGCTACGGCCGACGATGCCGATGATTCCGCACATTCAGTTGGACTCCGGGTTCGGATTCGGGACACGGGCGGCATCGCCCGATGGCGCATCAAGAGCCGGCGCGCCGATGCGCGCGGGGTCGTCGCTGGGCGTCGCACCGAGCCCCGCCTGCGCGGCCCACTGGCGAAGCATGGGATTGCCTTCCTGCGGCATCACGCCGAGCCACTGCGCGGCGTGCGCGACGTCGAGACCGGCGATCGGCGGCAACGCGCTCGCCGAAGCGCCGCCCGAGGCGTCGGCAGCGTCCGACATGGCGGCATGGCCGTCGTTGGCCATCGACGGCAACGCATTGAGGGCCGGGGCGGCAAAGGCCACGAGCTCGGAACCGTCGGGCAACTGCGCGACGATCCAGCCGGCGGGCACGGTGAACACCGGCATCAGCGCGGATTCGCGCCAGAGGGTGGCCCGCGACCACGGGGTGAACGACACCAGCAGCACCACGGCAAGCACGATGGCGTAGCCGCGCGCCGCGCCGAAGCCGAAGCCGAGCAGCCGGTCGGTGCCTGAGAGCCCGGCCCCATGCAGCAAGGTGCGCAACAGCCACACGGCGATGTTCCCGACCACCACGACAAGGGCGAAGGTCGCGCCGTAGCCGGCCAGAGCGCGCAGCAGTGGCGTTTCGATGCCGGTGAATTCAGCCGCGGCGACATCGCCGAACGCGACGGTGAGCCAGAGGGCCGCCACCCAGACCAGCAGCGACAGCACCTCCGTCAACATGCCTCGGATCGCGCCGAGAACTGCCGAAAGCCCGATGACGACGAGGATGGCGGTGTCGAGGCCGGTCACGGGTGCGGAACGACGATCCCGGACACGCCGAGCTTGCCGGCGGCGTCCGACTTGATGCGTTCCGCTTCGGCACGGTCGGCCGCGGGACCGAGGCGCACGCGCCAAAGGGCGCCATTGGCGGTGGGCACGCGCTGTTCGAATGCGGCGAAGCCGGCGGCACGGGCGCGGGCGACGAGCGCCTGCGCATCGCCCTGGCTGGCGAAAGCGCCCAACTGCACGGCGAAGCCGCTGGCGCTGACGGTGGCCCGTGGGGCCTCCGTGGCGGGGCGCGGCGCGGTGGCGGCTGCCTGGGGTGCTGGGGCTGGCGCGGCGTCGCCGGTCGCCACAGCGGCGGAACCGGAAATGGCGGCCGTGCGCACGCGGGCGGCTTCGGCGGCGGCGCGGTTGGCGAACGGGCCCACCTTCACGCGGGTGGCCGGCTGGCCGTTCACCTGCGTGGCTTCGGTGTAGGCCGGCAACCCGGAGGATTTCAGCCGCGCAACCAGAGCGTCAGCATTGGCTCGGGTGCCAAAGCTTCCGGCAGTGACGCTGTAGTCGCCGGCGGCGACCGCAGCCGGCGCCACGGGGGCAGGCGGCGGGGTCACCGGGGCGGGCGCCGGCGGCGTTGCAACCGGTGCCGGTGCGGGCGTGGCGACAGCAGGCGCGGGCGTCACGGCGGCAGGCGTCGCTTCACCCGCGGTCGGCGCAGAAGCCGTCGGGGCCGGCGTCGGCACGCCGGTGGCGGCGTCGACCGGCACCGCGGTGGCGGCCTCGAGGGCATCGACACGAGGCGCGACGTTGGCCGTCGCGTCAACGGTGGCGAGGGCATTCGGGTCGGCCGGATCGGGAGCGGTCACGCCTTCGGCCACCGGGGTCGGCGTCGCGACCGGCGGGCCCAGCGGGATCTCGCGGGTGACGAATTCGCCGTCCGGCGCGTCCGGCACGGTGATCGGCACTTCGGCCGCATCGGCGGCGCCTTTCGACTCGGGGCCGATGACGATCATCGGGATGAAGATCACCGCCAGTGCACCGAGCACCAGCGCACCGATGAGGCGCTGCTTGACCTTGACGTCCATCGAGGTTCCGAACGGAGGGGACGCGGAATTATAGGCGGTCACCCCGCCGCTGCCCCAGCTAGACCGCGGGCGGGGGTTCAGGCAGGGGCGCCCGCAAGTGCGGCCACGGTGTGGAAACTGCCGAAGACGAGGACCCGCCCGCCCTCGCCTGCCGCGTCGCGCGCCGCCCAGAGCGCGTGATCGAGAGCCCCATGGGCGTGGACCGCCGTCGCTCCGCCCGCCCGCACACGGGCTTCGAGCGCCTCGACCGGAAGCCCCCGGGAGCCGGCGTCGGTGATCGGGCCAAGGTGCCAGGCGGCGATGTGCGGCACCAATGAAGCCACGACGCCTTCGATGTCCTTGTCGCCAAGCGCCGAGAACACCGCCACCGTCGGCTTTGGATTCGCGGCCAGCCATGCCGCCAGCTGGCGCGCACCCTGCGGATTGTGGGCGACATCCGCGACCACCTCGGGCGACTCACCGATGCGCTGCAGGCGGCCGGGCACGCGGGCTTCGGCCACCCCGCGAGCAAAGGCCTCGTCGGCGATGGCGAGCGGCGAGGCCCGCAACGCCGCGACCGCGGCGGCGGCGTTGTCGACCTGTACCGGCGCGGCCAGCGCCGGGTAAGGCAGGGCGAGCTGGAAGCCCGGCTCGCGCCAGACCCAGTGGTCCTCGAAGCGGTCGACGAGGTAATCGCTGTGCCCGCGGATGGCGATGGTGCCCAGCGCGTAGGCGCGGCGCAGCACGCTGCTGGGCGGGTCCTTCTCGCCGAACACCGCGATCTTCCCGCCGCGCAGGATCCCGGCCTTCTCCGCACCGATGCTCTCGCGGTCGGGGCCGAGATAGTCCATGTGGTCGAGGTCGACGGTGGTGATCACCGCCACGTCGGCGTCGACGAGGTTCGTCGCGTCCAGCCGGCCGCCGAGGCCGACTTCGAGGATGGCGAGATCGAGCCCGGCGCGCTCGAACAGGTCGAAGGCCGCCAGCGTGGCGTACTCGAAATAGGTGATCGGCGTGTCGCCCCGGGCAGCGTCGATGCGCTCGAAAGCCGCGACGATGGCTTCATCGGAAGCCTCGACGCCGTCGATGCGGATGCGCTCGTTGAAGCGCCACAGGTGCGGCGAGGTGTAGGTACCCACGCGCAGGCCGGCCGCGCGGGCGATGGCTTCGAGGAAGGCGACCGTGCTGCCCTTGCCGTTGGTGCCGCCGACGGTGATCACGACGGGCGCGGGCTTTGGCGCGAGGCGCATGGCCCCGGCCACGGCGCGCACGCGCTCAAGGCCCATGGCGATGGCCTGCGGGTGCTGCTGCTGGATGCGGAGAAGCCAGTCGGAGAGCGGAAGCGGCATGGGTTCACGGCGGCGAAGCGGGCCGCCATTATCGCCGCTGCCCCTCCTACTTCGCCGGAACCGCATGGCTTCGACCGCTCCGCCCCTGATCCTCGGCTCGATGCGCTTCGGCGACTGGGGCGCACGCCTCGCACCTGCCGAGGTGGCGCGCCTGCTGGCCGCCGCCCTCGACCTCGGCATCGACACGCTGGACCTCGCCGACATCTACGGCGGCCACACGACGAACGCGCTGGTCGGCGCAGCGCTTCGGCACGACCCCGCGCTTCGCCCGCGCCTGCACCTGCTTGCGAAGGTCGGCATCGTCATGCCGGAAAGCCCGGGGAATTCCCGGCGCGTACAGCACTACGACCTCTCGCCGGCGCATCTGGATACCGCACTGGCGGGCACGCTGCGCGACCTCGGCGTGGGCCGCGTCGACACCCTCATGCTGCATCGCTTCGATCCGCGCCTGGACGCCGACGCCGTGACCGGCTGGGTCGCCGGGCAACGCGAGCGCGGCACCATCGGAGCCTTCGGCCTTTCGAACTTCCCTGCAGCGGCGATATCGCTGTTCACCCAAAAACTGGCGCTGTCGGCCCACCAGATCGAACTCAGCGCCGCCGCGTCGCAGGCGCTGGACGACGGCACGCACGCCGCGAGCCGGGCCGCGGGATCGGAAGTTCAGGCCTGGTCGCCCCTCGGCGGTGGTGCGCTGCTGGCCGACGACGACCGCGGCCGAGCCTTGGACGCGATCGCCTTCGATTTCGGGCTCGACCGCGCCAGCCTTGTGCTGCGCTGGGTGGCCAGCCTGCCGGCCACCCGCGTCGTGCTGGGAACAACGCGCGAGGAGCGTCTGGCCGATGCCGCGCGCGCAGTGGAGCAGCCGCTGCCGGCGGACGCGTGGTATGCCGTTTGGCAGGCCGCGCGCGGCAAGCCGGTGCCTTGATCGGGAGCGGCCATAGGCCCACGAATTCAAGGCGCGATGGGCCGCCCTTCGGTCGCGCTGCGCAACAGGGCCTGCGCTAGGCGCGTGGTGTCGCGGGTTTCGGCCCAGGTAGGCCAGTGCGGCCTTGGCTCCTCACCGCGCGCCAAGGCCGCAAAGGCCTCGGCCTCCAGAAGAAACCCGTTGCCTTGGGGCACCGGCTCACGCCGGCTGTCGTAGCCCTCGGCCACCTCGACCCAATCTTGGCCGGGCCCGACGTGGTTGAAAAACCCACTGGCCAGCGTGCTCTCAGTGCCGACGATGCGCAGGTGCCTGTGCGGCACCGCATCGAACCAGCACTGCAACGTGGCCATCAGGCCGTCGTCCCAGACCAGCACTGCGGCCAAGGCACGATCGACCCCCGTGCCCCCCCACGCGGCGCTGGCCTGTACGGTGGCAGGAAGACCGCCGGCTAGAGCCCGTATCAGGCTCAGCGGGTAGACGCCTACATCCCACAAGGAGCCACCGCCAAGCGCCGGGTCCAGTCGAATGTCGGCGTCGCGCCGCAGCGTGAAGCCGAACATCCCCGAGAGCTGCCGCAAGCGCCCGATCTGGCCGCCGCGCACGCGCGTCAGCAGGTCAAGGGTCTGTGGCTGGAACCGGTAAGGAAATGCCTCCATCACCACGCGGCCTGCCGCATCGGCAGCCGCCCGCAAGCGATCCACGTCATCCACGCTGAGCGCCATGGGCTTTTCGCACAGCACGTGCTTGCCCGCGGCCAGCGCGCGCAGGGCCCAAAGCACGTGCTGGTCGTTGCTCAGGGCGATGTAGACGGCATCGATCTCGGCATCGCCCAACAACGCGTCGTAATCGGGCCGAACACGCGGCACGCCATTCGCCTGCGCGAAGGCCGCAGCGCGATCGGCGCTGCGGCTGGCCACCGCGGTGACGTGCAACGCGGTAGATGGCGCCACACCTTGGCAGAACGAGGCCGCGATGCGTGCAGCGCCCAGGACGCCGATGCGAAGGACGGGATTCATGACGGGCTCATGGCGCGGAGGACGTTCAAACAGCCTGCATGGTGAGGCTGTCGGCCAGGGGGCGGTCAAGCATATGCCGCCCCCCGGGCGAGGTCGATACCAGGCGGATCTTCGGGCGCGAGCGCGGGTGCGGCCCCAAGCGGCCGTCAGGGCTGGCAGCCCTGCGTGCGCCCCTGGCTGTCCAGCATGCTCAGCGTGTCGGTGGCATTCCACGCACCCGGCACGCCGTTCGCGAACGCCGCACTCACCGTGATGCCCGTCAGACGGCCACCGCCGATCGTCCGCTGCAAGCTGCCCACCCGCGTCCGCGTCGGTGAACCCGTCCGCTCGCAGGTCGGGCAGAAGCCCGTCAGCTGGTCCAGCCCCAGACTCGCCGTGCCCCCCGTGCTCGGGCCGTCTTCCGCCACCAGGAAACGTGCCACACCCCTCGCGTCGTACACGAACGTCGCATAGAACTCGTACGGGCCCGGGCTCGTCAGCACCTGCGCGCTGTACCCCGTCCCGCTCCGCGCCGGGTCGAAGTAATGCTGGCTGATGTCCGCCGGCGCACCGGCGATGCTCGGGCAGCCCCGACCAAACGCACTGAACGCCTCGCTGCCCATTTGCCCGTCCAGCGTGTAGCTGAAGGTGAAGGCATCCGCGCCCGTCGGCGTGGCTGTCGCCTCGCCCACGATCGTCAGGAAGCGGCTGCCACCCACCCAGGTGCCACGGTAGATCCCACCCCGCCAGATCCCGTTGCTACCCGGCGCCGGACCCTGCAGGTAGTACCACGTCGGCGTGCTGTCTTGCAGGTAGGTGTACCACAGGCCCGCCCACTCGCCCCCCGCCGGGTAAAGGAACAGCCCGTGCCCGGACCGGCCGGTGTTGTAGTAGCCACCCGGCCGAACCACCGGGGCCGTGCCACTCACCGTCGCCCGCACCACCACCGTCGCCGACGACGCCGTCATGTTCACCGGCGTCACGTACCAGCGGCCGGCCGCCGGATTCGCCACCGTCACGCTCTCGTTCCCGCCCGGCGTGGTCCCGCTCGCCTGCGCCTGGTTCCGCGGTGGTGCCAAGGCCACGCCCGGCACCGCACTTCCCGCCACCGGCGCCGGCACGCGGGCCAGGTACACGTCCACGTTCGATGCGCTCGCGGTCGTCACCGCCAGTTGTGTCGCCCCCGCCGGAACGTCGATGAACAACTGCTCATGGCTGCCGTTTCCCGCCAGACGGAGCGTGCGGTCCTCGCCACTGACCAGGGCCAGCGCACTGCTGTCGTTCGCATTGCGCGTGAGCTTCACCGGGAACACCGCCTGCGTGGCGCCCGACAGCTGCATCTGCACGTAGCCCACGCGGGATTCGCCGTTGAGCAGCGTCGGGTCGTCCCACTGCACCCGCAGGGGGAAGGCCGCGCCGGCTGAAAGAATGCCCGGCGCCGTCGTGACCAGGCTGCCGTCGCTCGACAGCAGTGGCACCTCATAGCGGCTCAGGCGACCCGTCTGTGCCGAGGCCCCGCGGTTGTGCAGCATCGCCCAGTACCGGCCCGTGCCACCGGCAGGAACGGTGATCAGCAGTTCGCAGCGCTCGCCCGCCGCGCTCATCGCCGAGGTGCAGCGCAGTTCGTTCTCCGACGGCTGGCCGTCGCCGTTGAGGTCTTCGCCAAGGTACAGGTCGACATCCCCGCCCAGGCCCGTGGCCTCGGCGAACACCTGCCATGCCAACGCCGAGCCCGAACGACCGGTCATCGTACCGACCACGTGCGCCGTGCCCACGCGCCCGTTGTCCCACGGCGTCTGCGGCACCGCATCCACACCCAAAGAGAGATCACCCACCACCGGCGCCGACAGTGACGATGCCGCGAACTGCACGCCGGGCAAGGCGCGAAGGCCTGACAGCGTTACGTCGACGAAGCCGCGCTGCGCCGGCACCGTCAGGTTGATCGGCAACTGGTTGGCGAAAAAGGCCCAAACGACCTCGGCGAACTCGATATCGCGGCTCTGGATGCCCGTCGTCGGGTTCGGAGCCACCAGCACGGTGCGGCTGGGCGTGGTGTGGCCGGCACCGTTGAGGCGCCACCACTGCAAGGGCGTGGTACCGGCGTAGTCGAAGCGCTGCGCGGGGCCGCCGTCGTTGGCGTCAACCTCGACCGTGGCTTGCGTCGGCACCGCGCCCTGCAGGCCATTGATCTGCAGCCAACGGTCGCGCGTGGCCTCGGCCGAGATCACCCGGCCGCGGTTGCAGTTACCTCCCACGTTGGCGACACAGCCGCCCGCCCAAGGCATGGGCGTATCCGCATCGCCGTGCAGGATCAGGATAGGCAATGGGCGGCTGGGGCCGCTGGTGCAGGCGCCGGGCTTGGGCGTGAGCGGCAGGCTGCCCGATCCCGTGGCGACGGCGCCAACACGGTCGGCGTGGTGGAACGCGAAGGCATGCGTCATCTGCGCACCGTTCGACCCGCCCGTCATGAACAACCGGCGGCTGTCGAGGCCGTACTCGGTGCCGATGCGCTGCACGAGGGCGTTGAGGAAGCCGACATCATCGGCGTTGCTGGCCACCTCGTTGTCGGCCCGGCAGTCCACCCAGCCGACTTTTCCGGTGGCGTCCGCCGCCGGCAATCCACCGGGGTAGACCACGACGAAACCCTCGCGATCGGCCACGGTGCGGAACACCGACAGGGGGTGGTTGCCGGTCAGCGCGACATCCAGGCCCTCACCGCCGCCGCCGTGCAGCACGAAGACCACGGCCCGCGGCGCGGTGAGGCCGGCAGGCACATGCACCCGGAACTGGCGCACCACGCCGTTGACCGTGATCGTCTGGTCGCTCAGCCCTGCCGGGTAGGGGCTCTGCGCCCGAAGCCCGCTGCCGGGTATCGCGAGCAGGGCGAGGAACAGGGCAAGGACGACGCCTGCGGCGAACGTGGTCTGCGGCCGCCGCGGCCGGGAGGAGTCGAGGAAGCGCATGGGCATCCAGAGAGGAGGATTTCCTCATCCAACGCACCATCCGTCCCGTGGTTGACCGGCGCACCAGACCCAGCAACGGCCGGCGGGGTGACCCGAACCGGATGGCGCTTTCTGCGCCACTTGCACATATTGCACGATAGGCGCAAATTGGCCCTGCGGCATGCCTTGCCGCGTGAGGTGCCCGCCATGAAGCCCCAGGTCCGCGACCACGCCGCGTCCTACGCCCTCGAACCCCTGCCCGCCACCACGGTGCGCCGCGACTGGGCCACCGCGAAGGACCGGCTGCGCGCCAAGGGCGTGCTCGCCCTGACCACGCACGACCGCGTCGAGGCCGTGCTGCTCGACCCCGCCGCCTACGAGGCCCTCGTCGCCCGCGCCGAGGCCGCCGACCAGGCCCTGCTCGACAGCCTGACCCGCCGCTTCGACGAGCGCTTGGCCGCGCTGGGCACGCCCGACGCCGCCGATCGCCTGCGCGGCGCCTTCGCCCGCGAGGGCCGCATCGACACCCCGCCGCGCGCCGGGGACGCGTTCTGAACCCGAGGCCGGTGATCTACGTCCTCGCCGGCGTCAACGGCGGGGGCAAGAGTTCGCTGGGTGGCGCCGTTCTGCGCGAGGCCGGCATGGCCTGGTTCAACCCGGACGACTGGTCGCGCGCGCTGCAGGCCGCCGGCCGCAGCCGCGAATCGGCCGACGCGGATGCATGGCAAGAAGGCCAACGCCGCCTGAAAGCCGCCATTGCTGCAGGCGAAAGCTTCGCGTTCGAGACCACGCTGGGCGGGCGCTCCGTCACCGCGACGCTGGTCGAGGCCGCGCGCACGCACGACGTGCTGGTCTGGTACGTCGGCCTCGACAGCGTGGCGCGCCACCTCGAACGCGTGGCGCTGCGCGTGCGCCACGGTGGCCACGACATCCCCGCCGCGAAGATCCGCGAGCGCTGGCTCGGCTCGATGGCCAACCTCGTGCGGCTCGTGCCGCACGCGGCCGGCATCCAGGTCTTCGACAACTCGACCGCGGTGCCCGAAGGCAAGCCGCTGCGCGCGCCCCGCCTCGTGGCCGTCATCGAGGCCGGGCGGCTGCGCTGGCCGCCGCCCGAGGCGCTCGACCGCGTGCCGCGCTGGGCGGTGCCGGTCGTGGAAGCGGGGTTGGGTTGAACTACAACGCCCGATGCACCGCCTCGCCGAACAGCGCGGTGTGGTGGGCACAGTCATTGAGCCGCACCACCTCCAGCCGCTCGACGCTGGGGCCTTCGAGCAGGTTCAGCGTGGTCGGGGCCTGGCGGAAACCCCAGACCTTCGAGAGCGGAATGCCGAGAACGCGACAGAGGATCACGCGGTTCACCGCGTCGTGGGCGACCAGCAGCAGGGTGTCGTCGTCGCCGAGCCCCTCGCAGGCGCGGGCGAAACCGCGCCACGCGCGCTCCAGCACCACCGGCAGCGATTCGCCACCGGGCCCGGGCATCAGCACCGTTTCCGGGGCCTCGCGCCATGCCGCGAGCCGCTCACCGTCCTCGGCGCGGATCTCGCTGGCGAGCTTGCCTTCCCAGGTGCCGTGGGCGATCTCCATCAGCTCGGCATCGAGCCCCAGCATCGCGGCACGGCCTTCGCCCAGCGCGACCTCGGCGGTGCGCCGCGCCCGCGACAGCGGCGAAGCCACCGCGCGGGTGATGCGGACGTCGGCGAGGCGCTCGGAAAGCAGGGCCGCCTGTCGTTCACCGACGGGCGACAGCGGGATGTCGATCTGGCCCTGGTAGCGGCCTTCGGCGTTCCACGGGGTTTCACCGTGGCGTGCAAGCAGGACACGCATGGCTCAGACCTGCTGCAGCGAGAGCACGCCGGGGATGGCGCGCAGGGTGGCGAGGTGGGCATCGTCCATCGGACGGTCCAGCGTGATCGCCGCGCGGGCCTGGCCGTCGCCGGCCGCGCCGAGCGCGAAGTTCACGATGTTGATGCCGGCGGCACCGAGCTGGCTGCCGACCGTGCCGATCATGCCGGGGCGGTCCTCGTTGCGCATCAGCAGCACCGGGCAGAGCGGATCGAACTCGATCTCGACGCCGTCGAAGCGCACGACGCGCGGGCCGCGGTGCAGGGTGGCCTCGATCTCGCGCGTGCGCTCCTGGCCGTCATCAGTGACGCCGGTGATACGCACGCGAAGCAGGCGGTCGAAACCGTCGCCGTCGCCGCCCACCGTCTCGGCCACCGTGAGGCCGCGCGCCGCGGCTTCGGCCAGCGCGTTCACCGGCGTGACGCGGCCCGAGGCCGTGCCCAGCACCGCCGCGGTGAGCAGGCGCGTCAGCGGCTTGGCGTCGAGCTTGTCCGTGCGGCCGGCGTAGGTGATGTCGAGGCGCGTCGGCGCCGGCACCAGGCGGACGGCGAGCTTGCCCAGCGCGGTCATCAGCGGCATCCACGGCCCGATCTCGCGGGCGGCCTCGGCAGTCAGCGGCGGCAGGTTGACGCAGCCCGCGACCGCGCCGGTGTTGATGAAGTCGATGATCTGGCGCGCGAGGATCGTGCTGACGCCCTGCTGCGCTTCCGAGGTGCTGGCGCCGAGGTGTGGGGCGAGCACCATCTTCTTGCAGGCGCGCAGCGGCGAATCCTCCGGCAGCGGCTCGGTGGCGAAGGTGTCGAGGCCGGCGCCGGCGAGGTGGCCGTCATTGACCAGCTTCAGCAGCGCGTCCTCGTCGATCAGGCCGCCGCGCGCGGCGTTGATCACGTACGCACCCTTCTTCATCTTCGCCAGTTTTTCGGCGCTGAGGATGTTGGTGGTTTCCTTGGTGCGGGGGATGTGCAGGGTGATGACGTCGGCCCAGGCCAGCAGGGCGTCGAGGTCCATCAGCGGCACCGCACTCTTGGCGGCGGCGTTCGGTGGCAGGAAGGGGTCGAACGCAGCCACTTCCATGCCGATGCCGCGCGCCTTGCGGGCCACCGTGCCGCCGATGCGGCCGAGGCCGATCACGCCGAGGCGCTTGCCCTCGAGCTCGAAACCGGTGAGGCCGCTCTTCGGCCACTGGCCGGCTTTCATGCCGGCGTCAGCGGCGGGCACGTGGCGGGCCAGCGAGAACAGCAGGGCCAGCGCCTGCTCGGCGGCGGCCAAGGTGTTGCCGTCGGGTGCGTTCATCACCGCGACGCCGCGGTCGGTGGCCGCATCGACGTCGATGGTGTCGACGCCGGCGCCGGCGCGGCCGATCACGCGCAGATGGGAGGCGTGCACCAAGGCCTCGGCCGGCACCTTGGTCGCCGAGCGGACGATCAGGACGTCGACATCGGCCAGCGCGCGGGAGAGCGTGCCGGGGTCCTTGATGGCGTCGACGGCTTTGACCTCCCAGCCGGCGTCGCGGAACAGGGTCAAACCGTCTTCGTGGATACCGTCGCAAGCAAGAACGCGCATGGAGCACTCCGTGGGTGAAGGGAAACGTCGGGAACAGGCGAACCGGCCGGAATGGCCAGAACGGAAAGGGATCGACGGAAACCCACGGAAGACGCGCCACCGCGACGGCGCAAGAGGCTCAACACAGCGGTGGCAGAAAGACGGTGAATGGGCCGGTGTGCAGGCCGATGCACGGTCAGGAGACGGGGCGTCATACGCATGGGAGTCCTGAGTAGCCCGCGCAGAGTACCTGCCCGGCGACGCGCTGTGAACCCCGGAGGCCGATGCGCCGGGCGTGCATACGGTTTCAGGCGGGCGGCGGCGGGTTCATCGACGATTCGGCGCGGCGCCCCTAGCCTGCGCCGGCCTTCACACGGAGACCCCCGATGCGCCTACCTCTCACCCTCGCCCTGCTTGCCGCCCTCCCCCTCGCCGCCCATGCCGAGGACACGCGCAGCTGGTCGGGCACCGCCGAGTTCGGCCTCGCCATCGCCAGCGGCAATGCCGACAGCGAAACCGTCAACGGCAAGTTCGCCTTTGTCCGCGAGGAGGACCGCTGGTTCTACGGCATCAATGCCGCGGCCTTGCGCGCGGAATCGGACGACCAGCTCTCGGCCAACCGCTACGAGGCCGGCCTGAAGCTCGGCTACGACTTCACCCCGCGCGCCTACCTGTTCGGCACGCTGCGCCACGAGAACGACGACTTCGCTTCGTACGAGTACCAGAGCATCGCGTCGCTCGGTATCGGCTACCGCTTCATCGACCGCGAAGCCACCTCGCTGCTCGCCGAAATCGGCCCGGGTGCACGCCGGTTCCAGCCGATCGACGCACTGGTCGGGACGCCGCCGGTGCCCACCTCGTTCGATGCCGAGACCAACGCGATCGTCCGCGGCTCGCTGGACTTCAAGCACCAGCTCACCGCGAACACCGCGCTCACCAACCTGCTGCTCGCCGAATCGGGCAGCGGCTCGACCTTCGTGCAGAACGACCTCGGCGTCGCCGTGCAGATGAGCGAGCGCTTCGCCCTGAAGGCGGGCTACCAGGTCCGCCACACCACCGAGGTCCCGGTGGGCATCGAGAAGACCGACACCCTGTTCACCACGAACCTCGTCGTCGGCTTCTGATCAGTCCTTCTTCGGCGACCACTCGAGCGTGATCGCGATTTCGCGGCCACGCTTGAACTCGCGGATGTTGATGTTGCCCTGCTGGAACTCGACCGACGGGTCCAGCAGGTTGCGCAGGCGCACGCGGCTCGACCAGTCACGGGCGAACTGCCACTTCCAGTTGAAGTCGAGCTGGCCGGCCGACTGCTCGTAGACGTCCGGCTGGGTGTCGATGCCCACCTGCACGATGCGCTCGCCGGCCATGTTGAACGACAGCGCCGTCTCGTGCGTCCCTTCCGGGCTGCTGTAACCCAGCTGCAGGTTGGCGACGTAGGGCGACTGGCCTTCCAACGGACGGTTCAGGTTGGTGCTGACGCCCGCGCGCGTCCGGTCGAGCACGATCTCGGAGTCGATCCACGAGTAGTTCGCGGCGATGAACCAGTTGGCCATGTCGACGTCGCCGAACCAGCCATCGGCCCAGCCCATGCGCTGGAAGTAGTCGATCTCGATGCCCTGGTTGGTGGCCGATTCGGCGTTGGCCAGCGTCTGCAGCAGCGAGCCGGTGGCCGGCAGCAGCAGCTTCTCGATCGGCTTGTCGAATTCCTTGCGGAACAGCGCCACCGAGAGCGACTCGTCCGCCGAGAAGTAGTACTCCCAGCGCAGGTCGATGTTGGTGATCTTCGCCGTCTCGAGGTCCGGGTTGCCAAAGGTCAGGATGTCGAGGATCGGGTCGAGGAACGGCGCCGGCGACAGCTCGCGGAAATCCGGGCGCGAGAGCGTGCGGCTCCAGCCGAAGCGCAGCTGCTGGGCGTCGTCGATCATCCAGGTCGCGCCGAAGCTCGGCAGCACGTCGCTCTCGTCGAGTCGGCTGTCGATGCGCTGGTTGGCCTGCAGCACCGAGAAGGTGCTCACCGACTGGTCGTTGGTCTCGTAACGGGCGCCGGCATTGATGCGGAAGCGGTCATTGAAGCTGACGTCGACGCCGAGGCCGACGTAGTCGATGCGCTGCTCGGCCACGTAGTTGTCGGTGGCAGCGGTCACTTCCTGCAGCACGAAACCGTTGGGGCCGATGTACTGCGGCACCAACATCTGGCCGAGGCCCGGCAGCCCGATCACCTGGTTGACCAGGTTGCCGTCGCTGAAGCGGACCCCGAAGCCATAGCGGCGGATGTAGCTGTCGCGGTCGCGCAGGGTGCGGCCGGCATTGAGGTCGACGGTGCCATAGGTGGCCCCTTCGTTGAAGGCGAACGGCGCCTTGAAGCCGAGGTCGAGCGAACGCGAGTCGTCGTCGAGGTTGGCCCAGGTCTGTTCGTTGCTCTCGCCGAACTGCGAAAGCGTGCGGCGGCCGTTGTCGTCGACATTGAAGCGGAACTGGCGGGTGTTCGGCGCATAGCGACGGGCGGCGGCATCGGTGTACTGCCAGTCGAAGTCGGCCATCTCGGCGAAGAACGGGATGCGGTGCTGGCCGGCGAGCTGGTGGCTGAGCAACGAGTTCTCGACCCACTCCAGGCGATAACGCTGGAGCTGCTGGGCATCGATGATGCCGGTCTCCTCGCGGGCCTCGTCCTCCGTCTGGCGAAGCAGCATCGAGGTCAGCGTGAAGCGGTGGTCGCTGCCGAGCTCGAGGCCGAGCACGCTGAACGCCGACACGGCGACCTCACGCGTGGTGCCCATCAGCTGCGTCTCGTCGCGGATGACGAGGCCGGCGTTGCTGGCCTGCAGGTAGCGGCGCGTCTCCTCCTGCGTGTCCCACTGCTGCGAATAGCGCACCGAACCGAGCATGCCGAAGCGCACGTCGTCGCTGAGGTCGAAGCGCTGGCCGCCGGCGAGCGAGGCCCCTAGGTCGGGACCGATGTCGGCCACGTAGGGGTCGTAGCTGCTGTTGCCGGCGAGGCGTTCGCCCACGGCCTCGATCTGGGCCGGCGTAAAGCCGTTCGGATTGCCGAAGCTTTGGCCTGCGAAGAAGCCACGGGCATTGCGCACGGCGTCGAGGGTCGGATCGGCCGCGCGGGCGCTGCGGTCGCGACCGGTCCAGTCGTTGTTGCCGCCCTCGTAGCGCAGGCCGTCGCTGAAGGTCGTGCCCTGCTCGCCACCCGCGGTCACCGACGCGCGGAAGAAGGGCTGCAGCGGGATCGCTTTGGTGCGCAGCTGGATGGTGCCGCCGCCGAACTCGGCGGGCATGTCCGGCGTGTAGGTCTTCTGGACGACGACGCCTTCCAGCACGTCGGTCGGGAAGAGATCGAGCGGGATGACGCGGCGGGTCGGGTCCGGCGACGGGATCGACGCGCCGTTGAGCAGCACGGAGGAGTAGCGCTCGCCGAGGCCACGCACGTAGATGAAGCGGCTGTTGACCAAGGTGAGGCCAGTGACGCGACGCAGGGCAACGGCGGCATCGCTGTCACCGGCGCGGGTGATCTGTTCGATCGACAGGGTGTCGTCGACCGACACCGACATGCGCTCCATGTCCACGTAGGCGGCCTGGTCGTCGACGCGCACGGCTTCACCGGCGACATTGATCGCGTCGAGCGTGGCGGTACCGCCGGGCGCGGAACCCGCGGCATCGGCCGAAGCAGCGCCATCGGCACCGGCGGTGGCCGGGGCGGCCTGCTCGGCGGCCGCAGCCGCGGCCTCACGGGCCGCCAGATCGACCGTCGTCGTGCCCTTCAACGAGCTCTTCAAGGTGTAGGCCGGAGCGCGGCCCGGGACGAACTGGAGGGCGATCTGGACCTGCTCGCCGGCAGCGAGATCGAGGTCGATCGCGACCTCGCGCTGGCCGTCACGGACCATCAGCGTCTGCGGGCCGGTGGTCACGGCGCCGCCCACCACGCCCTGCGCCGAGGTCACGCCCAGCACGCGGGCGCCGAGCTTGGCCTCGACGCCCGAGGCCGGCTGGCCGGCCCGGTAGGCGTACACCCACACCTGCGCCGCCCCCCGCGGCTGCGTCTGGACGACCGCGCCGGTGGCCGGCGACTGTGCGTGCACGGGCACGAGGGCGAGCTTGATGGCGAGGGCCATCGACGACAGGGCAAGGGCGGTGGAGCGCTTCATCACGGGACGTCCGGGTGCGGGAATCCGCGGGAGTCTGTGGCGCTCGCGTTACAGGAGGATGGCAACCGGCACACCCTGTCATGGACGTGAAGGGCGCGTCATGACGATCGGCACGCGTCCCCCCGGAAGCGCGGGCGCAGCATGGCGGCCTTCCGGGCCCCGAGCCCGCTCCTGAGCCGTCACCCATGAAAACGCCCGCCCTGAAGCCCCTGGCGCTCGCCCTCGGCACGATCCTCCTCGCCGCCTGCTCGAAGGCCCCCGAGGCCCCGCCGGCCGCCGCCGCGGTCGAACCCGCCGCGCCCGGCCTGAGCATCGACGCCAGCCTGCTGCCGCCGATGGCTTCGTTCGCCCAGACGGATCTGGATCCAGCCAGCCCGGCGTGCGCCGACCTCAATGCGCACGTCAACGGCCGCTGGCTGGTCGCCAACCCGGTGCCGGGCGACCGCACCACCTGGGGCAGCTTCGAGATGCTCGCCGAGCGCTCGCTGTACACGCAGAAGCAGATCGTCGAAGCCGCGGCCGCGATGAGCGCCGCCACCGGAACGCACAAGCTGATCGGCGACCTGTACGCCACCGGCATGGACGAGGCGGCCATCGAGGCCGCGGGTCTCACGCCCGTCCAGCCGCTGCTGGCCGAGATCGACGCGCTGGCGGCGCCGACCGACCTGCCCGCCTACCTGCGCAACGCGGCCAGCCAAGGCCGCATGAACCTCGTCGGCTTCGGCGGCGAATCCGACTTCCAGGACAGCTCGAAGGTCATCGGCTACGCCGTGCCGGGCGGCCTCGGCCTGCCCGACAAGAGCTATTACGAAGGCGACACGCACAAGGCCGAGCGCGAGGCCTACCAGGCGCACATCGCCGCGATGCTGAAGCTCGCTGGCACCGACGAAGCGACCGCCGCCGCGCAGGCCGCGCAGGTCCTCGCCATCGAGACCGCATTGGCCAAGGTGACGTATTCGAGCGAGGAGCTCTCGCGCGACGTCTCGAAGTACTACAACCCGGTGAGCATCGACGCGGCCAACGCCATCACGCCGGCCTTCGACTGGGGCGCCTGGTTCGACGCCAACGGCGTGGCCCGCCCGGCGCAGTTCTCGCTGTCGAACCCCGACTTCTTCAAGACCCTCGACGGCATGTTCGCCTCGGTGCCGATGGAGGACTGGAAGGCCTACTTCCGCTTCCACACGCTCGACGGCCTCGCGCCCTTCCTGCCCAAGGCCTTCGCCGACCAGAACTTCGCCTTCTACGGCAAGACGCTGCGCGGCCAGCAGGAGCAGAAGGAGCGCTGGAAGCGCGTGCTCGACACCGTCAACGGCACGGTCGGCGAAGCGCTGGGCGAGCTGTACGTCGACGTCGCCTTCCCGGCCGAAAGCAAGGCACAGATGGAGACGCTGGTCGGAAACCTCTCGGCCGCGCTGAAGGCGCGCATCGAGGCGCTCGAGTGGATGACGCCGGAGACCAAGGCCAAGGCGCTCGAGAAGTGGGCCAGCTTCACGCCGAAGATCGGCTACCCGGACGAATGGCGCGATTGGGCGGGCCTCGCGACGTCGCGTGACAGCTACGTCGGCAACATCATCGCCGCGACGAAGTTCAACCATGCCGATGCGATGTCGAAGATCGGTCAGCCGAAAGACCGCGGCGAGTGGGGCATGACGCCGCAGACCGTCAACGCCTACTACAACCCGCTGATGAACGAGATCGTGTTCCCGGCGGCGATCCTGCAGCCGCCGTTCTTCGATCCGAAGGCCGATCCGGCGCTGAACTACGGCGGCATCGGCGCGGTCATCGGCCACGAGATGATCCACGGCTATGACGACCAAGGCTCGCGCTTCGACGCCAAGGGCAGCTTCGCCAACTGGTGGCAGCCGGCGGACGCCGAAGGCTTCAAGGGCAAGACCACCATGCTCGTGGAACAGTTCGACGCCTACGAGGCGCTGGCCGGCAAGAACGTCAATGGCAACCTGACGCTGGGCGAGAACATCGCCGACCTCGGCGGCCTGACGGTGGCGCATGCGGCCATGCTCGCCGCGCAGGGCCAGGGCTACGCCGACCCGATGGTCGACGGCCTCACGCAGGACCAGCGCTTCTTCGGCAACTGGGCCACCGTGTGGCGTCGCAACTACACCGACAAGGAACTCAACGTCCGACTCGTCACCGACGCGCACGCCCCGGCCCGCTTCCGCGCCAACGGCGCCCCGAGCAACATGCCGGCTTTCGCGGCGGCGTTCGGTTGCAAGGAAGGCGACCCGATGGTGCGCCCGGAGCCGCAGCGCATCGCCATCTGGTAAGCGCAGTTCCGATTTCCGCCGGCCCTCCTCGTGCCGGCGGACTCCAACGGCCCGGCTTTCTCCGGGCCGTTTTTTCGTCCGGGCTCCGCCGTGCTCAGCGCACCGAGCGCCGCAGCTGCAGGCCGTTCACCGCGGTGGCGCGGATGCTGCGCAGCCGAAGGGCAGCCAGATCGCGCGCGTCGACCGATCCGCCGGACTCCTCGAAACCAGCCCAGGCGTCACGCCCGGCGGCTTTGGCTTCGTAGAGCGCTTCATCGGCGATAGCGACCGTGTCCTCCCAACCGAACGCGTGGCGGTCGGCGGCCACCAGCGGCAGCGCCGCGAAGCCCACGGAGCAACGCACCGTGAGCTGCCCGCCGCCGGGCAGCGCGAACGGGGTTTCGGCCACCGCCGCGCGGATGCGTTCGGCCACGCGTGGCCCGTCCTCGCGCTGCGCGCCACGCGCGACACCGAGGAACTCCTCGCCCCCCCAGCGCACGACGTGGTCCGACTCGCGGAACACTCTGCGCAGGCGGCGTCCCATCTCAACCAGAACGAGGTCGCCGACGGCGTGGCCGTGCTGGTCGTTGATGCGCTTGAAGTGATCGATATCGACGAGGAAGAACAGCAGGTCGCTGGGCTCGCGCCCGCTCTCGTCGCCGCCGTAGCGGCTGCGTAGCGCGAGGGCGACGTCGGCATCGATGTGGCGCCAGAGGAAGCGGCGATTGTGCAGGCCGGTCAGCGGATCCGTGAGGCTGGCCTCTTCCACCGCGCGATGGGCCTGCTCGAGCTCGGCGTTCGCGGTGGCCAGGGCCGCGGTGCGCGCTTCGACCATGCGCTCCAGCTCGCGGGCGCGCTCACGAAGAAGACGCGCCCGCCATTGCACCGCACCCGCGACGATCGTCAAGAAAGCCAGGACCAGCGCGACGTGGAATCCCCGATGCTGATGCCAGGCCGGGATCACGTCGACGTCAATCGACAGCCCGCGGTCCTGCCAGGGCCCGGCAGGCTCGGCGACCTCGACGTCGAAGCGGTAGCGGCCGGGCGCGATGCGGGTGAACGCCGCCACTCGGTGCCCGGCATCCACCTCCGACCAGCGCTCGTCCCAGCCTTGGAGGCGGTAGCGGTAGCGAAGGCCATCGGCCCCGACATACACCGGGGCCGCGAACTCCAGCGCGATGCGCGACACGCCCGGCGGGAGTCGCAGGCGGGCGCGCGAGTTCGACGTCGCCGGGTCGAACAACGGCGACGGCTCGTCTTCGCTGGCGGCGATGTCGGTCAGCACGAGGGCGGGCAAGGCGCGGGGGCTGGGGTCCGCACCCGCCTGGGGCAGGACGACGGTGAGGGCCTCGGTGCCACCGAAGACGAGTTCACCACTGGGCAGGACGGTGCCGGAGCGGCGGACGTAGGGCGCAGCCGCCGCGCCCTGGTCGGGACGGAAAGCGCGCACGCTCCCGCTGGCCGAATCGATGCGCGCCAAGCCCCGCGAAGTGCTCGCCCAAACCCGACCGCCGAAATCTTCGAGCAGCACCCCCACGCTGTTGCCCGGCAGGCCACTCGCTTCATCGATGCGCTCCCACGCCTCGGCCTTGCCCACCTCGGCCATGGGCGCATGGAACACGCCGCCCGCCGAGGTGCCGACCCAGAGCCTGCCCCGCGCATCGGCCAGCATCGTGGTGAGGAACTGGCCGTCGAGGTCGGCCACCGGCACCGCGCGCACGGCGTCGGCGCCGAGATCGAGGCGGGCAAGCCCGCTCCACGTGCCGAGCCAGAGGGTGCCGGGCGTGGCCAACAGGCTGGAGACGCGCCGCTCACCCACGGCATCGCCCAGCAGATTGCGCGCCTCGTCGAGTCGGGGTTCGCCGTCATCAGCGAGCGGCACCCGCCAGAGTCCGTCCGGTCCGGCCAACCACCAGGCCCCATCCCACGCAGCCACGGCACTGGTGTACGCGGCGCCCCCGCGGGCCTGGGGCTGCAAGGGGCGCACGCGGTCGCGCCCCGGCTCCGCCAGCACCGTGCGTCCGTCGCTGCCGAGCACCCAGCGCCCTTCGCCCATCGGCGCGACCAGTTCCATGGCCCCGGCGGCAGCCTCCCCGCGGCCCCAAAGCGCCTCCAGGGAGGCTTCGGTGGCGCGAGGTGGCGCGACGCCCACGTACCGAAGACGGCCCGCGTTCGTGCCGAGCCAAACGCCCTGACCCGCCGGAGCCAGGCCATGCGCGCGCATCCGCGATTCCGGAGCCTCCGTCTCCGGCGCCAGCGGCAGGTTCAGGAACTGGCGTTGCCCGGGGTTGCTCCATTGCAGGCCGGTGGCGGTGCCCGCCCATCCCAAGCCCCGTGAATCGGCGAACAGCGTCCAGACGTTGTCGTCGTCGAGGCTGCCTCGGCGTGACCGGTCGTGCTGCAGCCGAGTCCAGCTCCCGTTCGCGGTGTCGAGCGACCACACGCCTTGGCCGAAGGTGCCGACCCACAACTCGCCGGGACGCACCATGGCGAGGGCGAAAATGCGTGGCGGCGTCTCAAGCCCTTCGGGCCAGGCCCAAGCCCGGACCGAGCCGTCCGGTTCCAAGGAGTACAACCCGTCGTGCGCCGTGCCGATCCAGAGGCGCCCGTCGGCATCGGCCTCGAGCGCGGCGATCCGCGCCTCGGGCACCGGTAGCGCCTGCGCCACCCACGGCGAGCCGGAGGCGTCCATCGACCAGCGGAACAGGCCGAAGGTCGTGCCCGCCCAGACCCGACCCGCCGCGTCCACGCGCAAGGCGTGCAGTCGGTTCGGGCCCGCGTCGGGGATGGGCGTCGACTGGACGCCTCCGCCGCGTCGCAGGGCCAGCAAGGCGCCCACGGTGCCGAAGTAGGCGCTCGTCGCGTCGTCGCCGGCCTTCGGGAAATCGATGAAGAGCACCGACGGGCGCTCGCCCGCGATCGGCACGGGTTCGAGGGCCGGACGGGATGGCCATCGACGGTCGATGCGGTAGACCCCGCGCGCGGTGCCGGCCCAGAGCTCGCCTTCCGCGTCTGCCCGAACCGTCTGCATGACCGGGGATTCCTCGACGCCGCCCGCCGTCTCGGCACGCAGCCTTGCCCGCACCGCCCGGTAGCCGTCCCAGCGCCACAACGTCGCACCGGACACGGCCCAGATCAGGCCGTCGGCATCCTCGGCGATGGCGCGGACCGGGCCCTCGAGCGGCGCCCCCGGCGGTTGCACGGCCTCGAACCGGGGTTCGTTGAGCGCCTTCCAGGCCTCCACGGACGACCCCGGTGCGATCGCGGCGGCCGGCGCCGCCAGCACGAGCCCGAGGCACGCCCACGCGGAAGCGCGCGCCGTGCGACGCAGGCTCCGCAGGATCGGATGTGGAAGCGGAAGTCGGAGCACGGCGCGCGGCGATGGGCCAAAACCGCCCGAGTATCCCCGCGCCGGACGTCAAGCGGGCGTCAGACCTTGCCGCCCGCGGTGAATTCCCGTGAATCCCGAGCGCGTTGCGCCCGGGCCTCAGTGGTGGGCGTGCTCGTCGCCGGAGGACTCGCCCTTCGACGCCGTCACAGCAAAGTCGATCACCGACTCCGTTCCGCTCTCGAACACCAGCGTTACCGTCACCACGTCGCCTTCGTTCCACGAGCGGGTGACGTCGATGAACATCAGGTGCTTGCCTCCCGGCTGGAAGGCTGCCATGCCGTCGACCACCAGCGGCACGCCGCCTTCGATCGGGCGCATCTGCATCACGCCATCCACCTCGGCCATGTCGTGCAGTTCGATGCGGCCCACGCCCTCGGCGCGCGCGCCGACCAGGGTTTCCGGCCGCGTGGTGTGGTTCATCAGGTGCATGTAGCCGGCAGCCACCGTGGCGCCGGGCGCGAGCGGTCGCGACCACGGCTCGTGCGCCATCAGGCCGACATGGGCCGAGGCCGCGGGCGCTGCTACGGCCGGAGCAGCAGCTTCCGGCGCCGGGGACGCTTCGGGAGCCTGCGCCGCGGCAGGTGCATCGGTGGCGGGCGCTTCGGCCTGGCAGCCGGTGAGAACGAGGGCGAGGACGGTGGCGAAGGCAGCGAAGGTCGGGCGCATGGCGTTGGTAGGAGACGTCTGGGGAAGAATGGGAATGGCGCGAGCCTGCCGCATCGCGGCCCTCATGTGTAGTCGAGGGCTTGGGCCTTGCCCCCGAACACGCGGTAGGCGAACACCGTGTAGCCGATGATCACCGGCAGCACCACGCAGGCGCCAACGAAGATGATCATCAGCGACTCCGGTGCCGAGGCCGCCTGCCAGATGGTGATGCGGTCGACCACGAGATAGGGGAACAGGCTGTAAGCGAGGCCATAGAAGGCCAGCAGGAAGATGCCGATGGCGCCGGCGAAAGGCACCCAGGCGCCGTACTCGTTGCCTTCCGCGAGGCGCATGGGCAGGCGGCGCAAGCTGCGATCGACGATAAAGAACAGCACCGCGGTCGCCAACGGTACCGGCGCCAGCACGACGATCCACGGCAAGGTGAACCACTTGTCGAAAATGCGCTCGGACAGCAGGGGCGTGGCCAGCGAAACCGCGGCGATGCCGAGCGCAGTCATCCACAGGCTGCCGCGGGCCCAGCGCACCGCCTGCTGCTGCAGCGCGCCTTCGGTCTTGATGATCAACCAGCCCGCACCGAGCAGCGCATAGCCGGCGACCAGGCAGACGCCGATCAGCACGCCGAAGGCGAACGCGCCCCACCCGCCCTCGAAGCCCATCACCAGTTGGCCGAGCATGAAGCCTTGCGCGAGCGTCGCGATCAACGAGCCGGCATAGAAGGCGCCGTTCCACGCCGCTTTGTGCTGGGCCTTGGCCTTCACGCGGAAATCGAAAGCGACGCCCCGCAACGTCAGGCCAAGCAGCATCAGCGCCACCGGCAGGTACAAAGCCGTGAGGATCGCCCCGTGCGCCATCGGAAAGGCCACGAGCAGGATGCCCACGCCGAGCACCAGCCAGGTCTCGTTCGCATCCCAGAACGGGCCGATCGACGCGACCATGCGGTCCTTGTCCTCGTCACTGGCGCGGCGCATCAGCACGCCCACGCCGAGGTCGTAGCCGTCGAGCACCACGTAGGCCAGCATCGCCAGGCCCATCACGATGGTGAAGGCGACGGGCAACCAGCCGGCCGGCGTGGACAGATCGGGAATGGTCGTGATCAGCGCCACCGTCGAAGTCATCGCGCCCATCTCAAGCCTCCTTCGCCGTCAGGCCCGATGAAGCGTCGGCGAACGGCACGAGGCCCGGCCCTTCGGCCTGCGGCGTTTCCGCGCGCGTGCCGGCCTTCCGGGCCATGTAGAAGACCACGCTGATGTAGGCCGCGAGCAGCACGGCGTACATCACGAGATAGCCCACCAGCGTCAGGCCGATCATCGGTGCGGGCACCGCGCTCGCGGCATCGGCGGTGGTCAGCACGCCCTGCACCAGCCAAGGCTGGCGACCGATCTCCGTGGTGTACCAGCCGGCGATCACCGCGCCCCAGCCGGAGAAGGTCATCAGCACCAGGACGCGCGACAGCCACGGCGTCGGCTCGCGCTTGCGCTTCAGCACCCACGCGCCCCAGAAGCCAACGGCCAGCATCGCCATGCCGATGCCCACCATGATGCGGAAGGCCCAGAACACCGGCGCCACCGGCGGATGCTTGCCTTCGAATTCGTTGAGCCCCTTCAGTTCACCGTTCGGGTCGTGGGTGAGGATCACCGAGGCGAGCTTCGGCACTTCCACCGCCATGTGCGTCTTGCGCGCTTCTTCATCGGGGAACCCGAACAGCACCAGCGGCACGCCGCGCTCGGTCTCCCAGATCGCCTCGATGGCGGCGATCTTCTGCGGCTGGTACTTCAGCGTGTTCAATCCATGGAAGTCGCCGAGCACGATCTGCACCGGGATCAGCAGCGCGCCCATGAACACGCCGGTGCGCATCGCGGCCAGCACAGCCGGCGCGCGGTCGCCGCGCAGCCAGCGATAGGCGGAAAGGCCCGCCAGCAGGAAGGCGACAGTGAGGAACGAAGCCACCAGCATGTGGCTGAAGCGCCACGGCATCGACGGGTTGAAGATGATCGCCATCCAGTCCGTCGCATGCGCGACGCCGTCGCGCAGCTCGAAGCCCGCCGGCGTGTGCATCCACGAGTTCAGCACGAGGATCCAGAACGCCGACATCGTGGTGCCGAAGGCGACGAGGAAGGTGGCCAGCGTGTGGATGCGGTTCCCCACGCGCTTGAAGCCGAACAGCATGATCCCGAGGAAGGTCGCCTCGAGGAAGAAGGCCGTCAGCACTTCGTAGGCGAGCAGAGGACCAGCGATGTTCCCGACACGCTCCATGAAGCCCGGCCAGTTGGTGCCGAACTGGAAGCTCATGGTGATGCCGCTCACCACGCCGAGCGCGAAGCTCAGCGCAAACACCTTCACCCAGAAGCCGTAAGCGTCCATCCACTTCGAGTCACCGGTCTTGCCGTAGCGCCACTTGAAGAACAGCAGCACCCAGCCCAGCGCGATGGTGATGGTGGGGAACAGGATGTGGAAGCTGATGTTGGCCGCGAACTGGATGCGGGCGAGCAGCAGCGGGTCGAGTGCATCAAACATGGCTCTTGCCTCCGATGAAGCGGTCACGGGCGTCCAGCAGTTTCCCCACCTTCTTGCCGAGCTTCATGAGCTCGACCAGGCGCTCCTGGTCCATGGCGCGCACGTCCTCGAACCAGCCCGTGGTGAGTTCGATCAGGTCGTGCATCTCGCGCATGCGCTCTTGCGCGTGGCGGTCGGTGGGGTCGCCCGGGGATTCGAGCAGGGCGTCGCGGAGCATCGAGAGGGTCGGGTCGACCTCGCGCTTGCGCCGCTCCTCGGCCAGGGTCTGGAAGATGGCCCAGACGTCCTCGGGGGCGGAGAAGTACTCGCGGCGGTCGCCGGGCAGGTGCTGCAGCTTCACCAGCCGCCAGCTCTGCAGTTCCTTCAGGCCCATGCTGACGTTCGAACGGGAGAACGCCAGCCCTTCCGCGATCTCGTCGGCGTTGAGCGGCCTCGGGCTCACGAACAGCAGGGCGTAGATCTGCCCGACCGTGCGGTTGATGCCCCAGCGGCTGCCCATCTCGCCGAAGTGGAGGACGAAGCGCTGGACCAGCGGACTGAGCATGGCGTTCACGTAGTTTCAGGAATTCCTGAAATTCTAGGCATCCCCGATCCTTGCCGCGTGAAGAGTCGAGACTCCGTTCGACCGGCGTAAACTTGCGCCCCCACGGAATCCGGCTCGCCCATGCGCACGCTCGCTCTGACCGCCGCCCTCGCGGTGGCTGTCCTCGCCCTTTCCCCCGCCGCGGCGCAGAACCGGGGCGCCCGGACGCCCGCTGCGCCGCTGGCCTGCGCGGACTTCAACGGCCACGCCAACCATGCCTGGCGGCTGGCGAACCCGGCCTCGGCCGCCCAACCGGAGCGCAGCCGCCTGGCCGAACTCGGCGCCAGCGCCGCGCAGAAGCAGGCCGCCCTGCTGGCCGCCGCGGCCACCAGCCCGCAGAACGATCAGGAAAAGACGCTGGGGGCCTTCTGGGCCGCAGGCATGGACGAGGCCGGTCTGGAGCGACAGAGTGCCGCGGCGGTGCAGACGCTGTTGGCCCCGCTCGCCCAGCTGCGCCGCCCCCGCGACCTCGCCAAGGTGGGTGCCGCCTACCACGCCCTGGGCGTGGCACCGATGGCCGAATTCGTCCGCCTTGAAGCCACCGACGGCGGTCGCCGCCCGCTGGCCGCCGTGCCGGCCGCCCTCGGACTGATCGATCCGGCCTTCTACACGACGAATGACGCCGAAGTGCGGACGTTGCTCGGCAAGTACCGCACCTATGTCGAGGCGGTGCTGCGCGCCAGCGGCCTGCCCGAAGCCGAAATCAGCCCGGCCTCCGAGGCCGTGCTGCAGATCGAGACCCAGCTCGCCCAAGCGCTGGTGGGCGAAGGCCCCGAGGCCCGCAGCAGCGACACCCTGCGCGCGCAGGACCGCCGCTTCATCGCCCTCGGCTTCGCCGACCTGTTGAAGCAGCTCGGCGCGCGCAGCGAAGACCTCGTGGTCGTCAGCCCGGCCTACTTCGCCACGCTCGGCCAGATCGCAAGCACGGAGCGCGACACCAAGCGCCTGCAGTGGTACCTGCGCTTCCGCGTGCTCAACCGCTTCGCGCCGGAACTCGGCAGCACCTTCCGAAGCGCCCATGGCGGGTTCTTCGCCCAGATCCTGCGCGGCCTGCCCGCGGCACCGCCGCGCGCGGAGCACATGGACACGCTGCTGCGCCGCACCCTCGGCGGCCTGAACGATGCCGCCTTCAACGCGCGCTACGCGCCGGAGGCCCGCCGCCAGCGTGCTTTGGCATTGGCCGAAGGCGTGCGCGCCGCCGCCGTCGAGATGGCGGGCAAGGCGGGAGCCACCGAAGACGCGCAGCGCCTGCAGGCCATGCGCTTCGACATCGCGGGCAACGAGTCAAACACCTTCGACGCGAACGGCCTCGAGTTCCGCGCCGACGACCATGTCGGCAACCTGCTGCGCTACGGGCGCTGGGCGGAGGGTCGCATCCTCGCCGACCGCCCCCTCGCCATCGATCCGCTGCCAGCTCGCGTTCCCGCCGTGCAGTGGCTGACAGGCACCGACACGCTGGCCATCACGGCCGCGGCCCTTTCGCCGCCCCTGCTCGGCGAAGCCGGGACCGCCCCGGACGCCGCCGACCACGGCGCCTTGGGCGCCCTGATCGGCCATGAGCTGGCCAAGCGCCTGACGCCCGGCAACCGCGGCGCCGCGCTCGGCCCGCTCTACAACGGTTTCCAGGCGGCCCCGGGCTTGCGGGTCGACGGCGCCCGCACCCTGCCGATGAACCGCGCCGACCTCGCCGGCCTCGAATTCGCTTGGGCCGCCTTCACCAAGGCGCAGCCGCAGGCGGATGCCAACACGAAGAAGGCCTTCTTCACCGCTTGGGCAAACCTCTGGGCGAAGACCCAGACCACCGAGGCGCTTCGCGCCGAGGTGCAGACCTCGCCGTACGCGCCGGCCGCCTTCCGCGTGAATGGCCCGCTGTCGCAGCTGCCCGCCTTCGGCGAGACCTACGGCTGCCGCGTGGGCGCCGTCATGCGCGCCGCCAACCCGATCGGGGTGTGGCGCTGATGGCTCTGGTTCCCGGCCAACGCTGGTTCTCGTCCGCCGAGCCGGAGCTCGGTCTCGGCACCGTGCTTCGCATTGCGGGCCGCAGCGTGCAACTCGTCTTCACCGCCTCCGGCACCGTGCGCCAGTACTCGCTCGAAGCCGCGCCCCTCGTCCGCGCCGTATTCCGCGCCGGCGACCGCGTGCGCATGGACGGCAAGGAGATCGCCATCGAGTCGGTGGAAGAGCGCGCCGGCCTCGTCTGGTACCGCGCCGGCAACGATGAATTCATGGAAGGCGCGCTCGATGCCGAGCAGCCGGTGTCGAAAGCCGACCAGCGCCTGATCAGCGGCCGCATCGACCGCAACGACCAGTTCGAGCGCCGCGTCCGCACCCTCGACCTGCGCGCCCGCGCGCGCCGCCATCCGGGCTGGGGCGTGCTGGGCGCCCGCGTCGACCTCATCCCGCACCAGCTGCGCGTGGTCGAGACCGCCGCCGCGCGCCGCACGCCGCGCCTGCTGCTGGCCGATGAAGTCGGCCTGGGAAAGACCATCGAGGCCTGCGCCATCGCCGCGCAGCAGATCGCCAGCGGCCGCGCCAAGCGCGTGCTGGTGCTGACGCCGGAAAGCCTGGTCAACCAGTGGTTCGTCGAACTGCTGCGCCGCTTCAACCTGCCCTTCGCCATCTATGACGAGGAGCGCTGCGAGGCGCTCGAGATGAACGAGCCCTCGAGCAACCCCTTCGAGGACGAGCAGTTCGTGCTCGCTTCGGTGGATTGGCTCACCGAGCACGACAAGCGCATGAAGCAGCTGGTGCAGGCCGGCTGGGACCTGCTGCTCGTCGACGAGGCGCACCACCTGATCTGGACGCCCGAGTTCGAAAGCCCCGGCTACACGCTGGTGGCCGCGCTCGCCAAGCGCGTGCCCGGCCTGCTGCTGCTCACCGCCACGCCCGAGCAGCTCGGCCGCGGCGGGCACTTCGCGCGCCTGCGCCTGCTCGATCCGGCGCGCTACACCGACCTCAAGAGTTTCCTCGCCGAATCCGACCGCTTCGTCGCGCTGTCGCAGCTGGCCGAACGCATCGAAGCCGGCGACGTCACCCGCGCCGATGGCGAGGCCTTGAACGACCTGTTCGCCAACGACCGTGAATGGCTGGACGCCACGCTGGCCGCCATCGAAACCGGCGACCTTGCCGCACGCGAAGTGCTCATCGACGCGCTGGTCGACCGCCACGGCACCGGCCGCGTGATGGTGCGCAACCGCCGCGCCGCGGTCGGTGGTTTTCCGAAGCGCATCGCCCACGTCGACCTGCTGCCCGCCACCGACGATTCCGAGCTGCTGGGCCGCCTGCGCGCCGAGTTCGCCTTCGAAGTCGGCGATCTCGACGAGGAGCCGGTGCACGACTACGCCAAGGACCCGCGCCTCGACTGGCTGCTGGAGACGCTAAACGCGCTCGGCGGCGAGAAGGCGCTGGTGCTCTGCCGTTCGCGCGCCAAGGTGCAGGCCATCGAGGAGGCGCTGCGACTGCGCTGGGGCCAGCCGGTCGCGCGTTTCCATGAAGACATGAACCTGCTGCAGCGCGACCGCAATGCCGCGTTCTTCGCCGACCCGGATGGCGCGCGTGTGCTGATCGCCTCGGAAGTCGGCGCCGAAGGCCGCAACTTCCAGTTCGCCCAGCACCTCGTCCTGTGGGACCTTCCGCTGCACCCCGACATGCTCGAGCAGCGCATCGGCCGCCTCGACCGCATCGGCCAGCCCGGCGACGTGCACATCCACGCCGCCGCTGTCACCGGCAGTGCGCAGGAGGTGCTGCTGCGCTGGTACCACGAAGGCCTCGACGCCTTCCGCGGCGTGGTACCGGACGGCCGCGAACTGCTGCGTCGCAGCGTCGATGAACTCGTCGCGCTGGCGGAAGCCGATCCCATCGGCCGCGAGCCCGCGCTCGAGCAGCTCATCGCCGACACCCGCGGCGCGCATGCCGAGCTCGTGGAACAGATCGCCCGCGGCCGCGACCGCCTGCTCGAACGCGCCAGCCAGCGTGCGGAGGCCGATGAACTGCGCGCCGCCCTCGCCGAGGACGACGCCGACCTCGTCTCGCAAGAGGCCATGCTCGAACTGCTCGAAGCCTTCGGCGTCGAGAACGAGCCACTGGGTGAAGGCCGCTTCCTGCTCGATCCGGAGTACCTCACCGTCGACGGCTTCGACGCGCTGAAGGGCGGCGCCCGCGAGGCCACCTGCGACCGTCGCTTGGCCCTGTCGCGCGACGACCTTCTCTACCTGCGCGCCGACCACCCGTTGATCCTCGGCGCGCAGGACCTGATGCTGAGTTCCGAGCTCGGTAACGCCTGCCTGCTGATCGACGAAACGCTGCCACCGCGCACGGCGCTGCTCGAAGCCATCTACGTGCTCGAGTGCATCACCGACGCCAAGCTCAACATCGCGCGCTTCCTGCCGCCCACGCCGCTGCGCGCCATCGTCGACACGCGCCTGCAGCGCCGCGACGATTTCGCGCCGGATCCCGATTCGGTGGCGAAGGCATCCGACCGCCAGTTCGACCTCTCGCCGATGCGCAAGGTGATGAACAGCCTCGTGCCGCCGATGCTCGGCGCCTGCGAAACCAGCGCTCGCCGCGATGCCGCGACGGTGATCGCCGAAGCAGCCGAGCTCGCCGAGACGCGCTTGGGCGGCGAACTCGCCCGCCTCGAATCGCTGGCCCGCGTGAACCCGGCCGTCAGCGAGTCCGACGTGCAGGCCCTGCGCGACGAGCGCGAGGCCGTGCTGGCCGCCCTGCCCGGCGCGCGCCCGCGCCTCGACTCGGTGCGGCTGATCACCAGCCCGGATTTCCTGCTGCTGCGACGCTAGCGCGCCAAGCCACGACGCCGTGCTTCGGCGCCGTGGTCGTGCTGTCCTGCCTCAGCGCACCGAGCGCAGCGTCGGCCGACGCTTGCCGAACGGCGGATCTCCGCGCCAGTAACGCATCACCAGCCAAGCGCCGAGCATGCCGCCGAGGTGGGCGAAGTGCGCCACGCCGCCCGGCGAGTTCAAACCCATGAACAGCGCGAGCCCGGCGAGGATCATCACCAGGTACTTCGCCTTGATCGGCACCGGCGGGATCACCAGCATCAGTTGCTGGTTCGGATACATCAGCCCATAGGCCAGCAGCAGGCCGTAGGCGAGGCCCGAGATGCCGAGCGCGGGGCCGGCCGGGAACACGCCGAGCAGACCGAACAGCAGATGCACCGCGCCCGCGGCCAGGACGCAGGCCAAGACGAACTGGATGTAGCGGCGCGTGCCCCACTGCGACTCCAGCATCGCGCCCAGCATCCACACCATGAAGGCGTTGAAGAAGAGGTGGATGAAGTCTCCATGCAGGGCCGCATAGGTGACGAGCTGCCAAGGCAGGAAACCACCACCGCCGAAGCCTTCGCTACCGACCGGCCACAGGGCGAACCACCGCACCATCGGCTCGCCCACCAGCCATTGCAGGGCGAACGTGCCGGTCAGGATCCACAACAGGTACAGCGTGACGGGAGGCAGGCGCGGCACGGGGCCCTCGGGGAAGTGGTTACTTGGTCGGGATCATAGCGGCGTCAGCGTTTCTTCCGCGTCGCGGCCGGCGGCGCCCAAAGCAGGGCATCCAGCGTTTCGGCCGACGTGCGACGTACTTGACGTACGCGCCCGTTCTCCACGACCACGCCTTCCGCCCGCAGCCGCGCCGACTGCTCGGCGAAGCCGGGGCTGTCCGTCGGCATCGCGATGCGCCCATCCGAGCGCAGCACCCGGTGCCAAGGCAGTGCCGGGTCGGTGTTCTCGCTGAGCACCCGCGCCACCAGCCGCGCACCGCGCGGGAAGCCGGCCTCCCGCGCCACCTCGCCGTAGCCGCGCACCTCGCCCGCCGGGATGCGGCGGATCACCGCGAGGATGGCCTTGGCGTTCGTCGTCATGGTCATGGCGGTACGATACCCGCACTCAAGGAACCCGCCATGCAGAACTTCGAACAGATCCGCGGCCACGTGCAGTCGCACTTCCGCATCACCACCAACGACCCGTACGTGCTCTGCGTCGAACTCTCTCTGGACGCCGGCAAGCGGCACCAGAGCGTGTTCCTGGCCGAACTCGAGGACGACGACGGCCGCCGGCTGCTGCGCGCCAGCACCATCATCGCGCCGATCACCGGCATCGACGCGCGCCGCATGCTGGCCTACAACTGGCACTCGCGCGTGGGCTGGCTGGCCATCGGCGAACTCGACGGTGTGCCCTACCTGCAGCTCTGCGAGAACCGCCCCTACGCCGGCCTCGACGGCGCAGAACTGGACCGCTTGGTCCTCGAGATCGGCGGCCAGGGCGATCGCATGGAGCGCCTGCTCTCGGCCGGCGGCGACCTGCTGTAACGCCCGGCGCCAGCCCCATTGGTAGACTCCCAGCCCGTCCCTCTCCCGCCCCACCATGCCCGACGACCCTGACTTGCGACGATTGCTGGCGCTGACCCCGGAGGCGCGCCCGTGATCGAGTTCCTGCTGATCATCGTCCTGACCCTCGCGAACGGCTTCTTCGCGATGTCCGAAATGGCCGTGATGACCTCGCGCAAGGGGCGTCTCAAGCAGCTGGCGAAGGAGAGCCGCGGCGCGCGCAAGGCGCTGGAGCTGGCCGAGCATCCCGACGGCTTCCTGTCCTCGGTGCAGGTGTGGATCACCCTGCTCGGCCTGCTGCTCGGCCACTTCGGCGCCGAGACCTTCGCGGTGCACCTGCGCCCGCCGCTGCTCGAATCGGGCCTCGACCCGAAGTGGGCCGAGTGGATCGCCTACGCCGTGAGCTTCGCGGTGATCCTGTACGGCTCGGTCGTGTTCGGCGAACTCGTGCCGAAGCGCATCGCCACCCTGTACCCCGAACGCATCGCCGCCCTCGTCGCCCTGCCGATGGGCGTGATGGCCATGATCGCGAAGCCGTTCGTCTTCATCCTCGCGACGTCGACGAAATTGCTCCTGAAGCTGCTGCGCGCCGATCGCAGCGACGGCGATCGCGTCACCGAGGAAGAGATCCGACTGCTGGTGGCGGAAGGCCACGAGCAGGGCATCATCGATGCCGACGAGCAGGCCATGGTGAACCGCGTGCTCCGCCTCGGCGACCGCAGCGCGGCCAGCCTGATGACGCCGCGCACGCGCATCACCTGGCTGGACGCCAAGCTGCCCCTCGAGGACAACCTCGCCACCATGCGCGAGACACCGTACTCGCGCTATCCGGTGTATCGCGGCAACGATGCCGAGGTGCTCGGAATCCTCGAAGTGAAGAGCCTCACCGGGCGTCTCGGCCAAGGCGGCAGTGTCGACCTGTTCGCCACGCTCAAGCCCGCGCTGTTCGTCTCGGAATCGACGCAGTCGATGCGCCTGCTGGAAATCTTCCGCGAAGAGCAGCAGACGATGGCCCTCGTCGTCGACGAATACGGCGAGGTGATCGGCGCCGTCACTGCCAGCGATCTCCTCGGTGCCGTGATGGGCCGCGGCCAAGCCCCGCACGAGGCCAGCGACGACGAGCCGCTGCTCGTGCAGCGCGACGACGGCAGCTGGCTGGTGGACGGGCGCTTGACCAGCGACGAGACGCGCGAGCTGTTGCGCGTCAGCGCCCTGCCCGGCGAGGAAGACCACGACTTCCACACCATCGCCGGCATGGTGATGGCGCAATTCGGCCGCATCCCCGACGCTGGCGAGCATTTCACCTGGGAAGGCTGGCGCATCGAAGTGATCGACCGCGACGGTGCCCGCATCGACAAGCTGCTGGTGGAGCGCCTCGAACGCGACGAAAGCGCCGAGGCCTGATCGCGGCCCATGGATGACGGGCTGACCACGCAGCGGCTGTTCGAGCGCATCGCGCGCGACCATCCCGGCACCCTGCCCCTCGCCGACTTGCTCGACGCCTTCAGCGAACGAGCCTTCGGACTGTTCCTGCTGCTGGCCATCCTGCCCGCCTTCCTCCCGCTGCCCGCGGGTGCCGGCGCCATCAGCGGTCCGCTCGTCTCACTGGCCGGGCTGCAACTGCTGGCGCAGGCCGAGCATCCGTGGCTGCCGCGATGGCTCCAACGGCGGCCGGTGTCCACGGCCTCGCTGGACCGGTTCCGTGCTCGACTGGCGCGCCCCTTGGCCTGGCTGGAACGCGTGAGCCGTCCGCGTTGGCCCGCGATGATCGACCACCCGGCCGCGAAGGCCATCAGTGGGCTGCTGCTGGTGGTTCTCGGCGGGCTGCTGGCCCTGCCCATCCCGCTCACCAACTACCCGTTCGGCCTCGTGCTGCTGGTGTTCGCCGTCGCGCTGATCGAACGCGATGGCCGGACGATGGCGCTGGCTTGGGCGCTGGGCGCGGCCGAGGTGCTGGCGGTGGTGCTGTTCGTCGACGACGTCGCCAAGCTGCTGCTCAGCTTCGGCGAGCGTGTCGCCGGCTGGTTCTGAGCGGAAGCCCCACCCTGCGGCGCGGCGGCCCCCGCGCTCAGCCGAACAGCCGGCCCACGTCCTCGGCGGGCAAGGGACGCCCGAGGTAGAAGCCCTGCCCCAGCGGGCAACCGCGCTCGCGCAGCAGATCGTGCTGCCCCTCGTTCTCGATGCCCTCGGCGACGACCGTCACGCCGAGCGAATGCGCCATCGCGATCACGCCGGTGGTGAGGGCCAGGTCGTTCGGGTCGCGCAGCAGGTCGGTGATGAAGCTCCGGTCGATCTTCACTCCGTCGACGGGCACGCGGCGGAGGTGCGAGAGCCCGGAGAAGCCGGTGCCGAAGTCGTCGAGCCAGACGCCGACGCCGAGCGCGCGCAGGCGGGTGAACGCCGCGGTGGCTTGGGCCTCATCGCGCAGGATGGCGGTTTCGGTCAGCTCGAGGTGCAGGCGATTCGGATCGAGGCCGGTACGTTGCAGCGCGCCTTCCACGGCTTCCGGCAGGTTGCCGAGGGAAAGCTGGCGGGGCGAAACGTTGATCGCGACGAAGGGCGCGCGCGTGCCGTTGGGCACCGGCCAACGCACGGCCGCGCGCATCGCCTCCTCCAGCACGCGATGTCCGATCACTTCCACCTGGCCGCTGTCCTCGGCGATGCCGATGAAGATCGAGGGCGGCACCAGGCCGAGCTCCGGATGCGTCCAGCGCAGCAAGGCCTCCGCGCCGACCGCGCGCCCATCCGTGAGGTCGAAGATCGGCTGGAACGCGAGGCTCATCTCTCCGCGTTCCCAGGCACCGCGCAGGTCGTGCTCCAGGCGCACGCGCCGTTCCACTTCCTCGTCGAGCGCGAGCGAGTAGAAGCGGAAGCAACCCTTGCCCGCCGCCTTGGCCTGGTACATGGCCATGTCGGCGTTCTTCACCATTTGCGCCGCCGAGGCGGCATCGTCGGGAAACACCGTGATGCCGATCGAGCCGGAGACGACGAGATCGCGATCCTGCAGGGTGAGCGGCGCGCTGATCGCCGCGAGGATGCGACCAGCGAGCGACTCGGCGCGCTGCCGGACGTCCGCCTCGGGGAACAGCACCACGAACTCGTCGCCGCCGAAGCGTGCGAGTTCCGCGCCGTCGATGCCTTCCTCGGCGCAGGCGCCGCGGATGCGCGCCGCGACATCGACCAGCAGCTCGTCGCCAACATGGTGGCCAAGGGTGTCGTTCACGCGCTTGATGTCGTCGAGGTCGATGAACATCAGCGCCAGCTCGCCACTGCTGGCCTGCAGGGTCAGCAGCCGCGATTCCAGCGATTCGCTCAAGGCCAGTCGGTTGCCCAAGCCGGTGAGCGGATCGGTGTAGGCAATGCGGCGGATGTCGCGTTCGTGGCGCACAACCGACTCCGCCATGCGCGAGAAGACCTTGGTCAGGTCGCCGATCTCGTCGTCGCGGGCCGTCAGGTTCCGCGCCTCGGCGTAGCGTCCCCCTTCGACGGCGAGCGCCGCTTCGGCCAGCGACCGGATCGGCTTGAGCACGTTGCGGCGCAGCGAATACACCCCGACCAGGCCGAAGCCAGCGATCAGCGCCAGACCGCCGAGCAGCCAGCGCACGTGGGCGGCACGCGTTTCCGCCAGCCGGGTTTCCACGGTGCGGCTCCAGACCTGTGCGGCGCGCGCGCCCTCGTCCATCGAGAGCCCCAGCCGCACCCAGCCCACCCGCTGTTCGCCGAGGCGCACCGGAGCGCTCAGGTGCAGCAGGCCGTCGGCCCAGCGGGCCTCGATGCCGCCGCGCAGCGCTTCCGCCGGCGCGCCGTCCACGGGCACCAGTTCGGGCAGCGACTCGCCGAAGCGCGCGATGTCGCGGCTGCCGTCATGGACGATCCGCCCTTGCGCGTCGGCGACTAGCACGTATTCGACGTCAGCCTGCTGGTTGGTGTTGCGTGCGTACTCGCCGATCCGCTCGAGGTCGAGGAAGTACAGCGGGTTGGCCACCGCGTTGGCGAGCTGGTTGGCCAGCGCGGAACCGCGCTGTTGCAGGCCATCGCGCACCACATCGAGGACGAGGGCGTCGCCACCCTCCCGCATCGCCAGAAAGCTGCGCTGCTCCCGCCAGATGAGACCGGCGAAGATCAGGGCCATCGTGCCCACGCAAAGGGTGACCCAGCCGAGCATCTGGGCACGCAAGGTCCAGCGGAACGTCACTCGATGGCCTCCCGCGTGCGGCGGGCGGCTTCGGACAGCACGTCGAGCGCGGCGGCATTCTCGGGCGTCAGTTCGACGAAGCGGGTGATGCCGAAGAAGCGCCGCAGCGCGGGCGCGGCATCCGGGTCGACCGAGGCCTGCAGCAGGACGGCGCGCAGGCGCTCACGCACGCGCGGATCGAGGTCGGCGCGCACGATCTCCATGGCCCTCGGCGCACTCATGCTGCGGCCCACGACCCGCAGCGAGGCCGCGCGCGGATCGCGCTCCTGCAGCTCCGCGAAGTCGACATCGCTGAAGGCGCCCGCATCGACGACGCCCTTCATCACCCAGGTGGCGATGTTGGCCTCGGTATTCCCGAACACGTAGCCGACCCCGCCACTCCGCGGCCGATCGGTCGGCGACGGCAGGATCTCCATCGGCACGCCGGCATCGAGCAGGGTGATCGCCGGCAGCAGGTAAGCACTGGTCGATCCGGGGTTCTGCAAGGCCAAGCGATGGCCGCGCAGGTCACCGATCGTCCGGATGGGCGAATCGTTGCGAACGAAGATCACCGAGCGGTAATGGCTCACGCCATTGCGTTCGGTCAGCAGCAGCACCGGGGCACTGGCACGGTTGATCAGCGTGAGGCCGGTGGCCGCGGTCTCGGTCACCCAGTCGACGCGCCCGTGGCGCAGGTAGCTCGTCATCCGCGACGTATCGCGCGCCATCAGGATGCGGCCTTCGCGGATGCCCACGTCGGCCATGCGCGGCACGACGTAGTCGAGCAGCGGCTTCAACTGGTCGTAGTGACGCTGGGGATCGTCGCTGATGCGTCCGAGGACGAGGACGCCGGGATCGGCCGCGGCGAGGGGCGCCAAAGCCATCAACACCATCGCAGCCACTGCACGAAACCGTTTACGCCCGTCCATCCTCAGCCTTGACACCGTGTAACCCGCCGAGTCTGACACGGATTGACGTTTATTGTGACTTCTTGGCACCGGCCAATCGGGCCATGCGCTGGGCATCCGCAAGAATGCCGTGCAGCACGCGCACCTCGCGCTCGTCCGGCGCGGCGCGCAGGAAGAGGCGGCGCAGCCGGCGCATCACCGTCACGCCGCTCCGCCCCTTGTGGAAGTCGATGTCGTGGAGAGCCTCGTCGAGGTGCGCGAAAAAGCGCTCCATCTCCTCGTGCGTGGCCGGCGGGCGCTCGTCGAGCGGATCGCGCGCGGCGTCCACGCCCGCTTCGGCCATCGCAGCCAGGCGAAGCTCGTAGGCCAGCACCTGCACGGCCTGCGACAAGTTGAGCGAACTGAAGTCCGGATCGGTGGGAATGCACACGGAGGCGTGGCAGAGCTGCAGTTCGGCGTTCTCGAGGCCGGTGCGTTCCGGGCCGAACACGAGGGCCACATCACCGTGTCGGGAGGCCTCCAGCAGTCGAGCGGCCGCCTCCCGCGGCGTGAACTCGGGCATCGGCACGGCGCGCTGCGTCGCGGTGCTGCCCAGCACCAGCGTACAGCCGGCCACGGCCTCGGCCAGGCTGCCGGTCATCCGGGCTCCGTCGAGCAAGTCGTCTGCGCCGGCGGCCAGCGCCGAGGCGTCGGGATGGGGAAATTTTTCCGGGGCCACGAGGTGCATCGCCCCGAACCCCATGGTCTTGAGCGCGCGGGCCGAAGACCCGATGTTGCGTGGATGCTGGGTGCCCACCAGCACCATGCGGACCCGTTCAAGCGCGCGCAAGGTTGCCTCCGGGGAATCGGTTAAACTCCGCGCCGGCCCGGCAACGACCGGTCCATCGTTCTTCACACAATCCAGCGGAAAGAGGCGGGCAGCGCATGCAGAACCCTGTCGTCAATGTCATGGTCAAGGCCGCGCGTGCCGCGGGTAACGTCCTGCTGCGCAACATGTCGCGCCTCGAGAGCCTCAACGTCGTCGAGAAGGCCCGCCAGGACTACGCCAGCGAAGTGGACGGCCTCGCCGAGCGCGAAATCATACGCGAGCTGAAGCGCGCCTACCCCGACTACGCCATCCTCGGCGAGGAAACCGGCCAGACCGGCAAGGGCCGCTACACCTTCATCGTCGATCCGCTCGACGGCACCTCGAACTACCTGCGCGGCATCCCGCACTTCTGCGTGTCGATCGCCCTCGTGGACAACGGCGAGCCGACCGACGCGGTGATCTACGACCCGATCCGCAACGAGCTGTTCTGCGCCTCGCGCGGCGCCGGTGCCGTGCTCAACGACCGCCGCATCCGCATCAACACGCAGCGCGAAATCGGTGGCGCCGTGCTGATCAGCGGCTTCCCGCCGCGCGAGCGCAAGCGCATCGGCCCGCAGCTGAAGTGCATCGAGATGCTCCTCAAGGACGCCGAGGACGTGCGCCGCACCGGTTCCGCGGCGCTCGACCTGGCGTGGGTCGCGGCGGGTCGCTCCGACGGCTATTTCGAAGCCGGCGTGAAAGCCTGGGACATCGCGGCCGGCATCCTGCTGGTGCGCGAGGCTGGTGGCCGCGCCTGCGACTTCAAAGGCCGCAACGAGAAGATCCTGTTCGAAGGCCAGTGCATCGCCGGCCCGATGAAGGTCGTCGACGCGGTGCAGAAGGCCGTGCAGGAATCCGGCTGGCTCGCCAGCTTCGCGCCGCCGCCGCTGAACCCCGACGCCGCGGCCTGAGCGCCGCGCCTCAGCGCGCCTGCGAAGCGATCAGGTGCGCGAGGCGGTCAGTGTTGAGATTGCTCGCCAGACGGAGTTCGCCGGAGGTGAGCATCCTCGGCATGCGCTTCATCACCCACGCAAGGTCGGCGTCCGGCGGTAGCGCGACGTTCGGCAGCAGGCCCAACCAGCCGTTCCGCCCGCCCTGCTTCACCGTGTAGAGCGCGAGGTCGGCCAAGGCCACCACCGCTTCCCAGCCCAGTGCCTGCGGCGAGGCCGCGTCCCACGGCAGCGGCGCCCAGCCGATGCTCGCGGTGAGCGGCAGTGGCGTGCCGTTGTGGATGAAGGGCTCCCCCGCGATGGCATCGCGGACCCGCTCCGCCAACTCGGCCGCGCGCTCGCGCTGCGTGTCGCGAGCGACCACGAGGAACTCTTCGCCGCCCCAGCGAACCAGGTGGTCGCTCGCCCGGAACACCGCGCGCAGGCGCTCCGAGAACTGGCGCAACAGTTCGTCGCCGGCCGCGTGGCCGTGGCGGTCGTTGACCGCCTTGAAATGGTCGACGTCGATCAGGAACACCACCATGTCGTTCGCGGTTTCGCCGGCCGGCGGCTGCGCGTTGCGCCGGACCCAGAGCGCCATCTCCGAAGCCATCTGCAGCGACATGAAGCGGCGGTTGCGCAGGCCGGTGAGCGGGTCCGTGAGGCTGGCCTCCTCGAACTCGCGGGTCCGAACGCGCAGCGCTTCGGACATCACGCGCAGCTCCGCCGTGCGCCGCTCCACTTCCTGCTCGAGCGTCATGCGCGCCCGCTCGAGGGCCCCCGTGCGCCAGCGCACCAACAGGGTCGTCGCGAGGGCCGTTAGGGCGAAGGCCAGCAGCGCGAACGCCGGCGTCTGCCACCAGCGCGGCTCCACGACGACCGTCAAGGCTTCCCGTGCCTCGCTCCACTCGCCGCTGCGATTGCCGCCCTGAACAAAGAACCGGTAGCGCCCCGGCCAGAGGTTGCCGTACGCGGCCACGCGGCTTTCGTAGGTGGCCTCGACCCACTCCCGGTCCACGCCCTCGAGGCGATAGCGATGCAGGTTTCGGGTGGCAGCGCTGTAGTCCAGCGAAGCGAACTCGATGGTGAATCCGCGCCCGCCGGCCGGAACGAGGAACTCGCGGGCCATCGGGCCGACCGGTTGTCGGCGGCCATCCACAAAGACATCCGTCACCACCACCGGTGGCGCGAAAGACCACGGCACGTAGGCCTCCGGCCTCACCACCAGCACGCCCTCGCGGCCGCCGTACGCCAGGCGGCCGTCGCCGAAGCGGGCGTAGGAGCGGAACCACCCCGTGCCCACCTGCGCGCCATCGATCGGCAACAGGTGACGGAACCGGTCCGTGGCCGGATCGTAGAGGGCGCGTTGGCTCCAGATCCGGCCGTCCGCATCGTCGAGCAGGTTGGCGCCGAAACTCACGCCGCCCTCGCCGTGGCGGGCGCTGATGATCTCGAAATCGACGGCAGCGTCCGCCCGGCCGATGGCGCGGTGCAGTCCGTCGGCATCCACCCAAAGCCGGCCCTGCCGATCGACGAGCACGCCATTGACGTCGAACGCGTGCGCCTCGCCGTCCAAGCGCGTCTCGACGCGGCGCAGCGTCCGCTGCACCGTATCCAGCCAGAACAGGCCGGAACTCCCGCCGACCCACGCTCCGCCGGCATCGAAGGCCAGTGCCTCGACGCTGCCTTCGACGCGCCGATCGTCTGCGTCGCCGATGCGTTGCGGCGTGCCGCCCTGGGCATCGACGGCGAACAGGCCATCGGCGGTGCCCACCCACAGGCCACCATCGGCCGCCGGCCACAAGCGACGCACCGCCGAACCCTCGAGGAACTCGGGGCCCGCCACGCGCTGGAATTCCGGCCTGCCGCTGCGACGCAGGAAGAGCCCGCGCTCGGTCCCGACCCACAGGCTGCCATCCACCCCGGCCGCCACGCCCGACGGTTGGTCGCCCTCGAAGGCACCAGCCTCGGAGCCGCCAGGCGACACGAGTTCGCGCAAGGCGAGATCGGCGCCCATCTGAGCCACGCCCACGCCGGCCAAGCCCAGCCACAGACCGCCCTCGCCGTCTTCGCCCATGGTCAGCACGTTGAACTGGGCCATCGCCGGATCGACACCGGGCTGGTAGCGCCGGCTCAGCAGCCCCCGTGGCCGCGCATCGGTGCGCTGCACGCCACCACCGAAGCTGCCCACCCAGAGCAGGCCGGAGTCGTCGACCAGCAGCGCGCGCACCTCGGCCGGATCCAGCCCGAGGTTCTGGCCCGGCACGGCGCGGATGGGCCGCAGCAGGCGCGCGTCCTCGGCGGCATGCACATCGATGCCGCCGGGGTGCCCCACCCACACCTCGCCCGGCAGCGGCTCGGCCACCGCGCTGATGCCGGTGCCCAACCAGCGCCGCACCGCCCCAGGTGACGGCACGCCGACCGCGGTGGCCACCGCATACGGCAGCACCGCGACCTGGCCTTGCTGCGCCCCTACCCAGAGGTCGCCGGACGCGACCTGGGCGATGGCGCGGATGCGCGCATTGGCGAAACCCAGCGGATCGCCCTCGTCGGAAAGCACCCGCTCGAAGACTTCCGTCCCCGCTCGGCGTCGCACGAGGCCCCGCCACGTCCCCACCCACAGATGGCCGTCGCGATCGACATGCATCGCCGAGATGCGGTCATCGGGCAAGGACGTCGGCGATGTCGGGTCGTGGCGCCAGACTTCGGAACGGCGCGTGGAGGGGTCGAGACGGGTTAGACCGCCGCCCGTCGAACCGATCCACAGCCCCCCTTCGGCATCGTCGGCCAGCGCGCGAATGGGCAGCCGTTGCACGCCCTCGGCCTCACCGAAGCGCTCGAAGCGATCGGCGACGGGGTCGTAACGCGCTACGCCCTCGGACTCGGTACCGACCCAGATGCGCCCGTCGCGGGCGCGGTGCACCACGCGCACCACGTTGCCCGGAAGGCTGGACGGGTCGTCGGGTTGTGTCTGGTAGAGGCGGAAGCGGTAGCCGTCGTAACGCACGAGGCCACCCGTGGTGGCGATCCACAGCAGGCCCTCACCGTCCTGCGCGAGACCGGTCACGACCCCTTCCGGCACCTGCTCGACGTCGCCGAAGCGCTCGAACATCAGCGGCATCGCCGGGGCCACGGGCACCGAGGCCAAGGGCATCGCGCCGATGAGACCGAACGCGAGGACCAGGCCACGGAGCGCAAGCCACCACGCGGGCAGGCGCCGCGCCACGCCCCATCGCTCCGAGCCACCTGACCACGCCGAGCGTTCCGCCATCCTCGCCCCCTCCGCGCCGAGGGCGTCACTGTACCCGGAACGACGAAGGCCGCGGATCACTCCGCGACCTTCGAATGCGAAACCATGCAACGAATCAGGGACGGCGATCGAGCTCGCTGTCGTCCTTCGCCTTCGGCAGCAGGTCCTGCTTGGTGACGTTCAGCCAGATCAGCAGCGGGCAGGCCACGAAGATCGAGGACAGCGTACCGATGATGATGCCGAGCATCTGCGCTTCGGCCATGCCCTCGAGGCTCGCACCGCCGTACAGGTAGAGCGCCAGAACGGTCAGGAACGCGACCACCGAGGTGATGATCGTGCGCGAAAGGGTCTGGTTGATCGAGCGATTGAGCACCTCGTTGGCGCTCACATGGTGCAGGCCGCGGAAGTTCTCGCGCACGCGGTCGAACACGACGATGGTGTCGTTGATCGAGTAGCCCATCACCGACAGCACGCCGGCCAGCACGATCAGGTCGAACTCGTGCTGCGTCAGCGCGAACCAGCCCACCACCAGCACCACGTCGTGGAGGGTCGTGATGATGGCCGCCACGGCGAACTTCCACTCGAAGCGGAAGGTGATGTAGACGAGGAAGCCGACGATCACGAAGAACATCGCCAGCACGCCGTTCTCGGCCAGCTCCTTGCCCACCTGCGGGCCGACGAAATCCGAGCGCACGACCGTCACGCTGTTGCCGGGCTCGCCGAGCAGGTCGGCGATCGCGCCACCGGTCGCCGCCGCGCTTTCCTGGAGCGCCGCTTCGCCCGCCTCGGCGTCGCGCGGCTGCAGGCGCACGACGATGTCGTTGGCTGCACCGAAGGTCTGCACCACCGGGTTGCTGTAGCCGGCGCCTTCAAGAGCAGCGCGGACGAGCTCCAGGTCGGGTTCCTTCTCGAACTTCAGCTCGGCGACGGTGCCGCCAGTGAAGTCGAGCGCGAAGTTGAAGCCCTTCATCGGGATCAGCACCAGGGCCGCGACCATCAGCGCGAGGGCGATGGCCAGCGACGGCAGGCGCCAGCGCAGGATGTCGTAGTTCGTATCGAACGGGATGAGTCGGAACACGGGGAAACTCCGGTCAGATCGCCAGGCCGGCCAGCTTGCGGCGGCGGCCGTAGATGAGGGTGGCGACGCCGCGCGACACCGACACCGCGGTGTACATCGAGGTCAGGATGCCGATGATCAGCGAGAGGGCGAAGCCCTTCACCGGGCCGGTGCCGAACACGAACAGCGCGATGCCCGCGAGCAGCGCGGTGACGTTGGCGTCAGCGATCGTGCCGGAGGCCTTCTCGTAGCCGGTGGCGATGGCGTTCAGCGGCGTGTTGCCGGCGCGCAACTCCTCGCGGATGCGCTCGTTGATCAGCACGTTGGCGTCCACCGACAGGCCCACCGTCAACGCGATACCGGCGAGGCCGGGCAGCGACAGGGTGGCACCGATGATCGACATCACCGCCACCAGCATCAGCAGGTTGAGCAGCAGCGCGATGTTGGTGATGACGCCGAACATCCGGTAGTAGATGACGAAGAACACCAGCACCAGCACGAACGAGGCGGCGATCGACTCGAGGCCGCGGGCGATGTTCTCGGCGCCGAGCGACGGGCCGATGATGCGCTCCTCGGCGAACTCCATCGGCGCGGCCAGCGCACCCGAACGGAGCAGCAGGGCAAGCTGCTGCGCTTCCTGCGGGCTCTCGAGGCCGGTGGTCTGGAAGTTGCGGCTGAACACGCCGCGGATCGAGGCGAGGCTGATGACCTCTTCCGTCACCTTCGTGCCGCGCACTTCCTTGCCGTCGACGATACGCACTTCCGGCACGCGCTCGATGTACACCACCGCCATCGGCTTGCCGACGTTCTGCGAGGTGAAGTCGAACATGCGCTGGCCGGCCGAGGCGTTCAGCGTGACCGACACGCCGGGGGTGCCCGTCTCCGTGTCGGTGATCGAGGTGGCGGCCACGAGCTGGTCGCCGGCGGCGATCACGCGCTTGGCCAGCACCACCGGGATGCGGCTGCCGTCCGGATTGCGCTCGCGCATGTAGTAGATGCGGCCTTCCGGCGGCACGCGGCCGCTGCGTTCGGCCTCGACGGCATCGGTGTTCGTGAGCAGCGCCGCACGGTACTCGAGGGTCGCAGTCGCGCCGATCACGCGCTTGGCCAGGGCCGTGTCCTGCACGCCCGGGAGCTGCACGACGATGCGCGAATCACCCTGGCGGGTGACGATCGGTTCGGCCACGCCCAGCGCGTTGATGCGGTTGCGCAGGATCGAGACGTTCTGGTTGATGGTCTCGGTGAGCAGGGCGTCCAGCGCCGCAGGCGCGATGCTGGCGGTGAAGCCCGGGCCGGCGCTGCCGCGGAGCGGCTGCAGCTGGAGCTCGGGGGCGTCCACGGCGATGACGCTGAGCGCCTTCGACAGGTCCTCGGCGCGGGACAGGCGCACGAGGATGTCGGTCGGGCGGACCGTCACTTCCTGCGAGGGGATCTTCTGCTCGCGCAGCACCACGCGGATCTGTTCGGCGTAGCTGTTCTCGCGCTTCTCGAGGGCGGCCTTCTGGTCGACCTGGAGCAGGAAGTGCACGCCACCCTGCAGGTCGAGGCCGAGGCGCATCGGGCTGGCGCCGAAGGCGTCCAGCCAATCGGGCACGGTCGACACGAGGTTCTGTGCGACGGTGTAACCCTGCTCCAGCGCGGGGCGCAGCAGCTCGGCGGCACGCAGCTGGTCGGCGGCATCGAGGCGAACCAGCAGGCTGTCGCCTTCCTTCTGCACCGATTTCGCCGCGATCCCGGCATCCCTGAGCATGCCCTCGACGCGGGCGTCGAGCGCGTCGTCAACGGCGAAGCCGCGGTTCGCGGTGATCTGCACCGCCGCGTCCTGCGGGTAGAGGTTCGGGAGTGCGTAGAGCGCGCTGGCGAGCAGCACGATCAGGGCGACGACGTATTTCCAGCGGGCGTATTCGAGCATGGCGTCACTTCAGGCCGGCGGGGCGCCGACCAAAAAGCCGGCATGAAGCCGGCGTGATGGGGGCGATCAGAGGGACTTCAAGGTGCCCTTGGGCAGGACGGCGTTGATCGCGCCCTTCTGCAACCGCACCTTGGTGCCTTCGGCGATCTCGACGGTGATGAAGCTCTCGCCGACGTCGTCGATGCGGCCGGCGATGCCGCCGCTGGTGACGATCTCGTCGCCCTTCGCCAGCTTCTCGACCATCTGGCGGTGTTCTTTCTGCCGCTTCATCTGCGGGCGGATCATCATGAAGTACATCAGCACGAACACCGCGCCGAGCATGATGACGCTGGGCCAGGGGCTCGGCTGGGCGGGAGCACCGGCGGCGGCTTGGGCGTGGGCGGCGGGGATCAGCAGGTCGAGCAGGGACATGGGCTTGGGACTTCCAGAGGGCCAAACAGCCGCGAAGTATGCCACGGCGGGCGTTCAGGCCGGTTCACCGGCCTCCCGGGCGCGGTAGAAGCCTTCACGGAATTCGGCGAACCGCCCCTGCTCGATGGCCGCGCGGATCCGCTCCATCAGCCGCACGTAGTAGCGCAGGTTGTGGGTGGTGGCCAGCATCGAGCCCAGGATCTCGTTGCACTTGTCGAGGTGCCGCAGGTAGCTGCGGGTGAAGCCGCCCATGCAGGTGGCGCAGTCGCAGCCGGGCTCGATGGGGCGCAGGTCGTGCTCGTAGCGCTGGTTGCGGATGCGCACCTGGCCGAAGTCGGTGAAGTAGTGGCCGTTGCGGGCGTTCCGGGTCGGCATCACGCAGTCGAACATGTCGATGCCGCGGGCTACCGCCTCGACGATGTCCTCCGGCTTGCCCACGCCCATCAGGTAGCGCGGCTTGTCCTCGGGCAGCTGCGGGCAGATGGCCTCCAGCGTGTGCTCGCGCTCGGCCGCGGGCTCGCCCACCGCGAGGCCGCCCACGGCGTAGCCGTCGAAGCCGATGGCCTTGAGCCCTTCCGCGGACCGCGTGCGCAGCTCGGGATACACCCCGCCCTGCACGATGCCGAACAGCGCGGCGTCGTTGCCTTCGTGGGCCCTCCTTGAACGCTCGGCCCAGCGAAGGCTGAGTTCCATCGAGGCGCGGGCCACCTTCTCGGTGGCCGGGTACGGCGTGCACTCGTCGAAGATCATCACGATGTCCGAGCCCAGCACGCGCTGGATGTGCATGCTCTCCTCGGGCCCGAGGAAGACCTTGCGGCCATCCACGGGCGAGGCGAAGGTCACGCCGGCTTCGGTGATCTTGCGCTTGTGCGCCAGCGAGAAGACCTGGAAGCCACCGGAGTCGGTGAGGATCGGCTTCTGCCACTTCGTGAAGCCGTGCAGGCCGCCATGGGCTTCCATCACCTCGAGGCCGGGCCGCAGGTACAGGTGGAAGGTGTTGCCGAGGATGATCTCCGCACCCAGCGCCTCGACTTCGGCCGGCCGCATGGCCTTCACCGTGCCGTAGGTGCCCACCGGCATGAAGGCCGGGGTTTCGATGGTGCCGCGCGGAAACGTGATCCGGCCGCGGCGTGCCATGCCGTCGGCGCCCAGCTTCTGGAACGTCATGCGGCTCATGCGCCCTCCCCGTCCGCGCCCGGCCACAGCAGCATCGCATCGCCGTAGCTGAAGAAACGGTAGCGCTGCTGCACCGCGTGGCGATAGGCCGCCATGATGCGGTCGAAGCCGGCGAAGGCGCTCACCAGCATCATCAGCGTCGATTCCGGCAGGTGGAAGTTGGTGAACAGCGCATCCGCCGAGCGGATGCGATGCCCCGGCGTGATGAAGATCTGCGTGTCGCCGGCGAAGGGCCGCACCTCGCCGTCCCGCCAGGCGGTCTCGAGCGCGCGGATCACCGTGGTGCCCACCGCGATGACGCGGCCGCCACGGGCCTTCGTCTCGCGGATCTGCTCGCACAATTCGGTCCCGACGTTCAGCCATTCGCTGTGCATCACGTGGTCCTTCACGTGCTCGGCGCGCATCGGCTGGAAGGTGCCAGCGCCCACGTGCAGCGTGATGTGCCCGAACTCGATGCCGCGCGCCTGCAAGCCCCCCAGCAGCGCGTCGTCGAAGTGCAGGCCGGCGGTTGGCGCAGCAACCGCCCCCACGTGCTTCGAGAACACGGTCTGGTAGCGCTCGTCGTCGCTGATGTCCGCCTCGCGCTGGATGTAGGGCGGCAGCGGCATGCGGCCGGCGCGGAGCATCACTTTCTCCAGCGGTTCGTTGGTCTCGAAACGCAGGCGGTAGAACTCGCCATCGCGGCCGAGCACCGTCACCACGGTGCCGTCGTCGAGCGTGATCGTGCTGTCGGGCTTCGGCGATTTGCTTGCGCCGACCTGCGCACGCACTTCATGCGCACCGGTCACGCGTTCGAGCAGGATCTCGACCCGACCACCGGTCGCCTTCTGCCCGTACAGGCGCGCCGGGATCACGCGCGTGTCGTTGAAGACCATCAGGTCGCCGGGCTGCAGCAGCGACGGCAGGTCGCGCACGTGGCGGTCGGCGAGGCCAGCGGGCGGCGCGGGCACGTGCAGCAGGCGGGAGGCCGAACGCTCGGCCAGCGGGGCCTGCGCGATCAGTTCCGGCGGCAGGTCGTAGTGGAAATCGGACTTCTTCATCGGATCGGCTTGACAGGCCGGCCCTCCAGCGGGCGCCTCGCGGCGCGGGGGCGTGATTGTACGCGCGGCTGCGGGGCATCGTGCCCGGGCCGCGCCCGCCGTTCAGTCCCCGCCGCCTCCGCCGCCGCCATCACCGTCGCCGCTGCAGGCGCCATCGCTTCCGCGTCCGCAGGACGCACTCGTCGCGCCGATTGCGGGCAAGGCATCGTCCTGCCTGCCGGCCTGGGACGCCGGCGCCCTTCGCCGCTTCGCCAGTACGACGACCAAGACCAGAAGCACCAAGCCAACGCCCAGCACGGCCAACAGAATTTCCATCGCATGGCTCCCGAAAAGGAACATAGAGGTCCGACAACAGCGTGTGGCGCACGCCCCTGCCAGTTCCAGTGCCGGAAGCTTGGGCGCGAGGTCGCTTGCATTGCCATCGGCGAGGCGCAGACTCCCGGCTGTCCCCACAACGAATGACGCCCATGAGCATCCGCGCCTACGCCGCCACCGCCTCGAAAGGCCGACTTGAATCCTTCGAATACGACGCTGGCCCCCTGCCCCCCGAATTCGTCGAAGTGCAGGTCGAGCACTGCGGCCTCTGCCACTCCGACCTCAGCATGGTCAACAACGACTGGGGCAATGCCCGCTATCCCCTCGTCCCCGGCCACGAGGCCATCGGCCGCGTCGTCGCCGTCGGCCCCGAAGCCAAGCGCGTCAAGGTCGGCGACCGCGTGGGCATCGGCTGGTACCAGAGCAGTTGCATGGCCTGTGCGGAATGCCTCTCCGGCAACCACAACGTCTGCGGCAAATCGAGCGGCCTGATCGTTTCCGGTTACGGCGGCTTCGGTGAGCGCGTGCGCGCGCACTGGGTCTGGGCCACGCCGATCCCCGACGGCGTGGATACCGCCAGCGCCGGCCCCCTGCTCTGCGGCGGCATCACGGTGTTCGGCCCGATCGCCCACTTCGGCATCAAGCCCACCGACCGCGTCGGCGTAGTCGGCATCGGCGGCCTCGGCCACCTCGCCCTGCAGTTCCTCAACGCCTGGGGCTGCGAGGTCACGGCCTTCACCTCCAGCGAGTCGAAGCACGAGGAAGCCATCCGCCTCGGTGCCCATCGCGCGGTGGTGAGCACCGATGCGAAGGCGCTGGCGAAGGAAGCCGGCAAGTTCGACTTCATCCTCGTGACCGCCAACGTCACCCTGCCTTGGGGCGCCTACCTCGGCGCCCTCGCCCCGAACGGCCGTCTGCACTTCGTCGGCGCGGTGCTCGAGCCGGTGCCGGTGCCGGCCTTCGCCCTGATCGGCGGCCAGAAGTCAGTCAGTGGCTCGCCGCTGGGCAGCCCGGCCACGACCTCGCAGATGCTCGAGTTCTGCGCGCGCCACGAGATCGCACCGCAGGTGGAGCGATTCCCGATGTCGAAGATCAACGACGCCTTCGAGCGACTGCACAGCGGCAAGGCGCGCTACCGCATCGTGCTTGACGCCGATTTCGACTGAGGCACGCGGCGCAGGGCCGATCGGCGATCGGCTATCGCTTGCCATCGACCAAAAAGCAAACGGCCGGGGAAACCCGGCCGTTTGCGTATCGCTCTGTGGTCGCTGATCAGAACTTGTACTTGAAGCCCAGCATCGCCGACCAACGCGAGACACCGGTGTTGAAGCCGTCGTCGCCGCGCACCTCCTGCACCTGCGGACGATCCACCGAGGCAGGGTTGAAGGTGTAGACGTAGCGGCCGTTCTCGATACCCGCGTAGTTCACGACACGACGCGTGGCAAAGAACCCGTAGTCCTCGATCACACCCCAATCCTTATTGATCAGGTTGCCGACGTTCATGATGTCGAGCGAGATCTCGGCCTTGTGGCCATCGAAGAAGGCCGGGATTTCCTGCGAGATCCGGAGGTCGAAGTTGTTGACCCAACCCGCACGGAATGCGTTCGCATCAGTGACTCGCCCACGGTAGGCGGCCAGTTCGGGGTTCTGGGCCAGCCACTCGAAGAATGCAGTCTCCATCGCGGCGCCGCCGGTGAAGATCACGTCACCCGGGCCGGCCGGCACGTAGAACAGGTCGTTCGTGTTCGCGCCGTCGCCATTGACGTCATTGAAATAGATGTAGCTGAACGGACGGCCCGAGCGACCCTCGTAGAACATCGAGATCGTGGTGCGGTTGTCTCCGAAGAACGCCCTCTGATAGGTCAGCGTGCCGGTGAGACGATCACGGATCGCGTAACGCGAGTTCTGAGCGACTTCCTCGCTGTGCTGGAAGTTGATCTGGTTGTTCCAGTTCGAGTTGTTGATCGAGCTGGTCAGCGGGCTGACTTCCTGCGCGTCGGTGAAGGTGTAGCCGAAGCTCCATGCCCACGAGTCTTCCATCGGACGCTGCAGGCTCAGGGTGAGCTGCTTGCTCTGGCCCTTGTCGGTATTGCGGACCAGCAGCACATCGCCGATGTCGGACGGACGGTTTGCACGGTTCGAGGCACCACCCGTGCCGTTCTGAATGCCAGTAACCGGATTGGCGTTGGCGCGGTTACGACCCGCTGCGTTCCAATAGATCATTCGGCCGTCCTGGCCGGCCACGGTCGGCGCGCCGGTGTCGAGGCGCTGGATGAAGATACCGCTCTCGACACTGGTCAGAACCAGCTCGGCCGAGGCGATCACCCCCCACCACGGGAGTTCGTGGTCGAGGGCCAGGTTGGCTTTCCACACCGACGGCAGCTCGAAGTCCGGGGCCAGGATGTCGACGTTCTGGCGAGCCGCCGACGGGCCGACGGTCGGATTCGGCTGGGGCACGTTCGGCGAGAAGTTCGGCGCCGCCGTACCACGCAGGTCGTACTCGACGAAGTTCAGGCCGGTGTTCTGGTAAACGCCGGCGATCCACACGTTCGGGGCCGCACCAGCGAACAGGCCGAGACCGCCACGCAGCTGGGTCTGGCGATCCGAGTCGAAGGTGTAGTTGAAGCCGAACCGCGGCTGGATCAGCGTGAAGTCAACCGTGTTGGTGTTGTCCAGCCCGTAGAGCTGCTGGATGCGGGCGTTGGCGAGTCGCTGCTCGCTGAAGTCCGGGCGATCGGCGCGGATGCCGAAATTCAACGTGAGGTTGTAGTTCACCGCCCAGGTGTCCTGAACGAACAGGCCCAGGTTCTCGGACGTGTACGTGGCCGGGATGTCCGCGAGCGTGCCACCGTTGGGGCGCGGGGTGCGAAGCAGGTAGGTCGCCGGACGACCGGCCGAGAAGTCGGCGATCGAGTTGAACGTGTAGACGCCGTTGAGGTTGCGGCCGAAGAAATTGAAGACGTCGTTTTCTTCGTAGTCGAAACCAAACTTCAGCGTGTGGTCGCCGAGGAACAGGTTCGCCGCGCCGAAGGCCGAGAACTGCTCCGTAGCGATGCGGTTGACGTGCGTATTCTGCTCGGTTCCGAGGAACACGCCATTGTTGCCGACGTTGACGCGGATGCTGGGGAGGTTGGTCGCCGGCACGCGCACGGCGTCGTAATCGCGCGTCGAAACCTTGAACTCGGTCGACAGCACGTCGGACCAGTCACTGAAGACCTCGCCAACGAGGCTCTCGAACGTCTTCGGCTGGTCGTACCAGTACGAACTGAGCGAGACGGTACCTGCGGCGATCCCGGGGAAGCGCGGCACGGTCTGCTCCATCTCGTTGTAGCGGATGGCGGCGCGATGCGAATCGCTGATGTTCCAGTCGATCTTGATGCCCTTTTCCTCGATCTCCGTCGTGCTCGTCGCCGAGCCCTCCAGGCCACCGGCATTGAAGCCGTAGCGCTGGGCAATCTGGGTGATCTGCTGGATATCCGCGGCAGTGATCAGGCCGCGTCCGAAGGGCGTGCCCGAGAGAGCCGCACCCTGGGCGCCGCGCTCGAACTTCTCGTAGTTGGCAAAGAAGAACAGGCGATCCTTGAGGATGGGGCCGCCGAAGGTGAAGCCGTAGGTTTCTTCCTCGTTGAAGCCAGTGAAGTCACGACCGGTCTGGTCCTCGCCGACCCAGTTGCCGTCGCGCATCGTGTAGTAAACGGTACCGCCGAACTCGTTGGTGCCCGACTTGGTCACGGCATTGATGACCGCACCCGTACCTCCAGCGATCGTCACGTCGTAGTTCGCGACATCGATATTGATTTCCTCGATTGCGTCGAGGGAGACCGGCTGACGCTCGGTGGGCAGATTGTTCGCCTCGAGGCCGAACGGATCGCTGGCACCGACGCCGTCGATCTTGATCAGGTTGTAGCGGGTGTTCTGGCCACCGACGGAGATCGAGCCGTCAGACTTGCTGGTCTGCGCGATACGTGGGTCGAGACGGATGTAGTCCTGGATATTGCGGGAGGTCGAGGGCAACTGGTCGATGACCTGGCGGGTCACGATCGTGCCGGCACCCATGGCCTCCGAGCTGAAGGGCGTCACACCGAAGTTGTCGGCGGTCACTTCGACGGTGTCGAGCGTGGCCTCGGCCTGGCCGATCTCGGCGTTGACCTGCGTGGTCTCGGCGAGCTGCAGGAACACATTCTCGACCGTCTCGGTCTGCCCGTCCTTCGTGATGGCGACGAGGTACGGGCCACCAACGCGGAGACCACGGGCGGCATAGCGGCCGTTGGCATCCGTCGTGGCCTGCGAAACGGTGCCCGTCGGCACGTGCGTGATCGTGACCTGGGCTCCGGCGACGACGGCTTCGTTCGCCGCCGTGACGCGGCCACCGATGTTGGCGGTGGTGTTCTGCGCCATGGCCGGCGCCGAGGCGAGGGCGATGGCCAGGCCGAGCGCGAGCTTCGAGTAGCGCACCTTGCTGCGATAATTCATGTGTGGACCTGCTCTGGTTTTTCTTGCGGAGACAGACGAGGGCGGCTCGTGCCGCCCCGGATGACGAGTTCCGCCGCGATGCGGCGAAGGACTTCGCTGTGGCCGCCGTCGGCTGCTGACGGGCTTCGAATGGGCGATGACAGCCTAACGACAGTTTAACAGCGTAGGCACGCCAGATGACATGAAGATGACAGTCATCTCATGTCACGCCGAGACTCACCCTCGGCCCAGATAGGCGGCGATCCCATCGAGGGTCATCTGGACGGAAATGGCCACCAGCACCATGCCCATCAGTCGCTCGAGGGCCGTCAGGGCCCGGGGCCCGAGCAGGCGGTAGAGCTTGGTGGCGGAGAACAGGATGGCCGCCGTGGCCGCCCAGGCGATCAGCAGGGCCAGGCTCCAGTCGAGCAGGCGGTCCGGCTCCTTGGAGCCCATCAGCATCACCGCCGCCATGCCCGAGGGGCCAGCCACCAGGGGCACGGCCATCGGGACGATGAAGGGCTCGCCTTCCGGGGTGTCGCCGAAGATGCCCTCCGGGGCCGGGAAGATCATCTTCAGGCCGATCAGGAACAGGATGATGCCGCCGGCGATGCTCACCGACTCCTGCCGCAGACTGATGAACTCGAGGATGTAGCGGCCGCAGAACAGGAACAGGAACAGCACCCCGAGAGCGATCACCAGCTCGCGGGCCAGCACCCGGCGCCGGCGGTGCTCGGGCACCGGCTTCAGCAGGCTCAGGAAGACCGGAACGTTGCCCAGCGGGTCGAGGATCAGGAACAGCAGGATGGCGGCGGCGAGGAGGCTGGAATCCTGCATGGCGGTCTCAGGCGGTGGCCGACGCGGCGGCGGTGGGCGCGTGGACGCTGCCGCGATGCGCGGCGCCGTCCGCGGAAAGCAGCATCACGCAGGCGTCGGCGTAGGCCTCGGGCCCGGGGACACGGAGCATGGCCTCGTCGACGAAGGCGCGGCTGCGCAGCGGCGTCTTCATCGGGCCGGGGCGCAGGCCGCTGACGCGCACGGTGGTGGTGTCCGTCTCGGCGTGGAGCATCCGCACGAGGCCCTCGCCCGCCAGCTGGGTGAGGCCGTAAGCCCCCCAATAAGGCCGCAGCACGCGGGCCGGGTCGTCGAGCACGAAGACCACCGCGGCATCGGGGGACTTCCGCAACAGCGGCAGGCAGGCCTGGGTGAGGAACCAGCGGGCGTTGAGGTTGACCTGCACCTGGCGGGCGAACTGCTCCGGCAGCGTGTTTTCCAGCGGCGTGAGGCCCGCGAAATCGGCGGCGCAGTGCAGCACCCCGTCGAGGCAGCCGAGTTCGCGGGCGATCGTGTCGGCGAGGGTCTCGAAATCGGAAGGGTCGGCGCCGGCGAGGTCCATCGGATACAGCGCGGGCTCGGGGCCGATCGCCTTGATCGCGTCGTACACCCGGCCGAGCTTCGGCACCTTGCGGCCCAGCAGCACCACGGTCGCGCCGGCCTGTGCGCAGGCCTTCGCGGCTTCCGCGCCAAGGCCGCCGTGGGCGCCGGTGACGAGGATCACGCGGTCCTTAAGGGGGCGCGGAGCCACGGTCGGGAAGGCGACGAACTCGCTCATGCGGCCTCGGCCTCGGCAACGATGCGTGCCAGCTCGCCGGCCTCGGCCAGCTCGGCCACGATGTCGGCACCACCGATCAGCTCGCCCTGCACGAACAGCTGCGGGAAGGTCGGCCAGTCGGCATAGCGCGGCAGGTTGGCCCGGATCTCGGGATCGGCCATGACGTTGACGGTGTGCAGGCGCGTGGCGCCCGCCGCGCGCAAGGCATCGACGGCGCGCTTCGAATAGCCGCACATCGGCACCTCGGGCGTGCCCTTCATGAAGAGCACGATCGGATGGGCCTCGAGCTTGGCCTTGATCCGCTCCATCGCCGCCATGGGATTCCTCGCTGGTTTCACGACGCTGGCACCGTGGGACGGTGCCGCAGGGCTACAATTCTAGCCCTTGCGGCGGTCCCACCGTCGCGTTGTCCGTTCGCCATCCCCACGGAGAGCCCCATGGCCATCACCCTGCCCGCCCTGCCCTACGCCCGCGACGCCCTCGCCCCGCACATCTCGGCCGAGACGATCGACTTCCACTACGGCAAGCACCACCAGACCTACGTGGACAACCTCAACAAGCAGATCGCCGGCACGGAGTTCGAAGCCCTCGACCTCGAGGCCATCATCCGCAAGTCGCAGGGCGGCATGTTCAACAACGCCGCGCAGGTGTGGAACCACACCTTCTACTGGAACTGCCTGAAGCCTGCCGGTGGTGGCGAGCCCAAGGGCAAGCTGGCCGAGGCCATCAACGCGGCCTTCGGCTCGTTCGCGGCCTTCAAGGAGCAGTTCACGCAGACCGCCCTGACCACCTTCGGCTCGGGTTGGGCTTGGCTGGTGCAGCGTCCGGACGGCACGCTGGCCCTGGTCTCCACGTCGAACGCGGCCACCCCGCTGACGGGCAACGACACCGCGCTGCTGACCTGCGACGTGTGGGAACACGCCTACTACGTCGACTACCGCAACGCCCGCGCCAAGTACGTCGAGGCCTTCTGGAACCTCGTCAACTGGGACTTCGTCGCCAGCCAGATGCGCTGATGGCGGAACCCCTGCTCTCGATCGAATCGCTGGCCGCCGCCCACGGCGGCCGGCGCGTTTTCGGGGGCGTGTCGTTCGAACTGGCGCGCGGCGGCATCGCCGCGCTCCTCGGGCCCTCGGGCACCGGCAAGACCACCCTGCTGCGCGTCATCGCCGGCCTGCACGCAGCCGAAGCGGGCGTGGTGCGCCTGCGCGGCACCGACGCCGCCGGCCTCAAGCCGGAGAAGCGCGGCGTCGGCTTCGTGTTCCAGGACCTCGCGCTGTTCCCGCACCTCGACGTGGCGGGCAACGTCGGCTTCGGCCTCTCGGCCTGGCCCAAGGCCGAACGGGAGGCCCGCGTGGCCGACCTGCTGGCGCGCACCGGCCTCGATGGCCTCGGCGCACGTCGTCCCCATGAACTCTCCGGCGGGCAACAGCAGCGCGTGGCCCTGGCCCGCTCGCTGGCCCCGAAGCCGGATCTGCTGCTGCTCGACGAGCCGCTCTCCAGCCTCGATGCCGACCTGCGGCCAAAGCTGCGCGATGAACTCCGGGCGCTCCTGAAGTCGGAAGGCACGGCGGCACTGCTCGTCACGCACGACCAGGACGAAGCCTTCGCCTTCGCCGATACGGTGGGCGTGATGCTCGATGGCCGGCTGGCGCAATGGTCGCCGGGCTACGAGCTCTACCACCGCCCCGCCAGCGCCGAGGTGGCGCGTTTCGTCGGCGACGGCCGCCTTTTGCCGGTGCGCTGGCTCGATGCCGATCGCGTGGACTCTCCGTTCGGCCCGCTGGCCGTGCCGCGCGCCGCTGATGCCCTGCCCGTCGATGCTGGCCGCGAGGGCCTGCTGCTTCTGCGTCCGGACGATGTCCTCGTCGGCGAAGGCGAAACGCCCGCCGTGGTCGTCGACATCACCTTCCACGGTGCGGACTCGCTCCATCGCCTGCGCCTCGACGACGGCACCGAGCTCAGCGCTCTCGCGCCCAGCCACCGCCGCTTCGCCATCGGCGAGCGCGTCCCGGTGCGCCCCGACCTCGCCCACGTGGTGGTGTTCCCGCGCTGAACCCCAGCGCAGCGCGCGTCGTGGGCGCTACAGCCAGCCCTTCTGCCGCGCGAGGCGGTGCGCTTCGACGCGGTTCGCGGCGCCGAGCTTGCCGATCGCCTCACTGAGGTAGTTGCGCACCGTGCCGTTCGAGAGGTGCAGCTTCTCGGCGATGTCCTGCGAACTCAGCCCTTCGCCCGCCAGGCGCAGCACGGCGCGTTCGCGATCGGTGAGGGGATCCGCCTCTTCGCGCCAGGCGTCGACGGCGAGCTCGGGCGCGATGGCGCGGCCGCCGCGATGGACGTCGCGCAGTGCCTGCGCCAGTTTCTCGACCGGCGCATCCTTCAGCAGATAGCCGCGCACGCCGGCATCAAGCGCCCGACGCAGGTAGCCGCCGCGGGCGAAGGTGGTGACGATGACGACACGGGTGGCGAGCTTCGCCTCCTGCACCTTGGCGGCAAGGTCGAGGCCGGTCAGGCCGGGCATCTCGATGTCGGTGAGCAGCAGGTCGGGCTGGTGCTGCTGCACGGCCTTCCAAGCGCTGTCGCCGTCGCCGGCTTCGGCGACGACGTCGATATCGGATTCAAGGGCGAGCAGGCCGGCCAAGGCGCCGCGCAGCAGGGCCTGGTCTTCGGCGAGGACGATGCGGATCATCCCGCGACGCTAGCTTCGACGGCCCGGCCCGTCCAGCGGCAACAGCAGGCGCAGCCGCGTGCCGACCCCTGCGGCGCTGTCGACCATGAGCTGTCCGCCCAGGGCCTCGACGCGCTCACGCATGCCCGAGAGCCCATTGCCGGGCGCGGCCACGCTACCCGCACCGTCGTCCTGCACCTCGAGCTGCACCGCGCGGCCCTGTCGGCCGATCTGGACCTGCACCCGCCGGGCCTTCGCGTGCCGGAGCACGTTGGTGAGGGCCTCGCGCAGGCCCATGGCCAGCGCGTTCTCCTGCGCGGGCTCCAGCGGCGGCAGCGGATCGACGTGCGCCTCGAACTCGAGGCCCGCGCCCACCGCGGCCAATCGGGCGTTGACCAGTTCGTTCGCGATTTCCGCCGAACGCATGCCGGTCACGGCCTCGCGCACCTGCTTCAGGGCGTCGCGGGCCACCTGCTCCACCTCGCCGATGTGCGTCGCGGCGGCGGAGCCGTCGCGCTCGGCCAGCTTGCGGGCCAGCTCGCTCTTCAGCGCGATGACGCTGAGCGCGTGGCCGAGCAGATCGTGGAGATCGCGGGCGATGCGTTCACGCTCCGCGACGCGGGCGAGGCGGTCGACCTCGGCCTGGGTCAGCCGCAGGCGCTCGTTGCGCTGCATCTCGCGCTTGCCGAGGATCGCGCCGGCCAGCACGGCGCCGCCGATCAGTCCGGGAGCGACGAGGAAAGGCATCGGCATCGACAGCACCCACAACCAGCCGGCGTAGACGGCGAACAGGGCAACGGCGACCCCGACGGCCACCCGCCAGCGCTGCGAGAACCCCAGCGAGGCGAAGGCGTAGATGAGCAGCGTGTTGCCCCCGGGGTTCCAGGGCGTGAGCGCGAAACCCGTGGCCGCCATGGCCAGCGCCGCCAGCAGCCCCATGCGGCCCTCGAAGAGAAAACTCTTCCAGTAGATCGGCAGGAACACCGCCAGCGCCGCGAAGGTGAGGCCGACGGCGAGCGGCAGGTCCTCACCGACCCAGACGAGGGGCAGGAAGACGAAGATCAGGTAGACGAGGTTGAGCCGCCGCCACGCGCGCTGCGAGGCGTCGCCGGGTTCCGCCGCCATGGCGGCGCGGAGCGTGGCCGTCGGCGCGGCGGCGTTGGGATCGCGGGCGGTGACTTCGGGCGATGAGGTGCGCATGGCGGCGAGTCTAGCGGGCGCGCCGACGCTGCACGGCCAGCGCCAGCACGAGGAAGAGCACGCCGGAGCCGAGCAGCACGGCGAGGGCCAAGGGCACGTTCGCCTGGCGCAAGCCGACGATGGTGAGGGCGAGGTCGCCGAGATGGAACGCCGGCAGCACGAGCGCGAAGCGCTGCATCACCTCGGGGAACATCGTGATGGGGAACCACAGGCCGGACAGCACCGACATCGGCAGGTAGACCAGGTTAACCACGCCGACGGCGCCGCGAGCGGGCACCAGCGAACCGATCAGCAGGCCCATCGCGCAGAACGGCAGGGCGCCCAAAGTCAGCGTGGCCCACAGCAGCAGCCATCGCCCCGCTTCCAGCCTCACGCCACCGGCAAACGCCGCCAGCGCGCTGAGCGCCAGCACCACGGCGAGCGCGAACACCATGCTGGTGAGTACGCGGGCGATGAAGTGCACCGCCATCGGCATCGGCGATACGCGCTTCAGGCGCAGCCAGCCCATCTCCTCGTCGAGGGCCAACCCAACGCCAAACCCGAACAGTGCCGGCCCGATCACGGCGAAGGCGCCGTACGTGGCAAGCAGGTAGTGCGCCGGCGCGGCGTTGCCGGTCTTCGACGGCAGCAGCAGGCCGAACAGCGCATAGAACATCAGCGGGAACAGCAACGTCGGCACGCTGAAGGCGGGCAGGCGCCAGACCTGCAGCAGCGAATGGCCGGTCTCGATGGCTTGGAGCCGGAACAGGGAGGTGGCTTGCGAGGTCATGCGGCACTCCGATGGGGCGTCGCGCCCCAGCCTTCGTCCTGGGTGAGTTCGAGGAGGCTGTCCTCGAGGCTGGCGGGCACCACCTGCAGCTCGGCCAGCGCGGGATCGCGACGCAGCAGCTCGCGGATCACCGCATCGGCGTCGCTGCAGCGGAGGACGAGCCGATCGCCTTCCTGATGGGCCTCGCGCACGCCGGGCAGCGTCCGCACATCGTCGATGCCGAGCGCGCTGCGGCATCGAACGCGGGTGCCGCCGCTGCGTGCCTTGAGCTGCATGGGCGTGCCCTCGGCCACCGCGCGACCGGCGCGCATCACGACCACGCGATCCGCCAGCGCGTCGGCCTCTTCCAGGTAGTGGGTGGTCAGCACCAGCGCCGCCCCTTCCAGGCGCAACCCCCGCAGCACGGCCCAGAAAGCGCGGCGCGCTTCGACATCGAGGCCAGTGGTGGGCTCATCGACGAGCACGATGCGCGGCCGCCCGCAGATGGCCAAGGCGAACTGCACGCGGCGTTGCTGCCCGCCGGAAAGCGCGCCGTAAGGCCGCCCCGCCAGCCCTTCGAGGCCGGCCAGCGCGAGCGTTTCCGCTTCGGAACGGGGATCCGTGTAAGCCGCACTGAACTGCCGCACCAGTTCGCCCACGCGGAGGGTCTCCGGCAAGCGGGCTTCCTGGAGCATCACGCCCAGTCCGCGTCGGCACGCGGCCGATCGGGGGTCGCCACCGCACAGTTCGACGAGACCGGCCTGCGGCCGAAGCAAGCCGGTAAGCAGGCCGAGCGCGGTCGTCTTGCCGGCACCGTTCGCGCCGAGCAGCGCGAGCACTTCACCGGCGTGGATGTCGAGATCGAGTCCGTCCAGAGCGGTGAGCGCCCCGTAGCGGTGGGTGACGCGGGACAGTCGCGCGACAAGGGATGGTGTGGGGGTAGTCATGGGGTCCTCCGTGACGACAGCCTCGCCGCGTTCACGCTGCGCGCGCAGTCGCGGGCGTCAGCTGAACGCCCTGACATCTGTCATCCCGCTGGCTGTAACGCGGACGCCCTGCCTTTCGAATCCACGTTCGGCCCCTCTTGCTCCGGATCACCATGAACACCGCCTCCACCACCCGCCTCACCCTTGCCGCCCTTCTCGCCGGCGCCCTCGCCGCCTGCGGCCAGGCCCCGGTGACGCCCGCGCTCGCCACCGTCGTGGCGCCGAAGCCGGACGTTCCCCGCGAGCATCTCGACGCCGTGGTGCTCGGCATGGGCTGCTTCTGGGGCGCGGAACGCCGCATGGGCGCGCTGCCGGGCGTGATCGACGTGGAAAGCGGCTATGCCAACGGCGAGGTGCCTGGAACGTACAGTGACGTGCTGAACACCGAACGCGCGCGGAAGCTCGGGCTCACCGAGAAGCGCAATCACGCCGAAGTGGTCAAGGTGGTGTTCGACACGCGCGCCACCAACCTCGGCGCCGTGCTCGCCGGCTTCTGGGAGAACCACGACCCCACGCAGGGCGACCGCCAGGGCAACGACATCGGCAGCAACTACCGCAGCGCGATCTACACCCATGGCGACACGCAGTTGCGGATCGCGCAGGCCACGAAGACGGCGTTCCAGACGGCGCTGGCGGCCGAGGGCTATGGCGCCATCACCACGGAGATCCAGCCGCTCACGCGCTACATCGCCGCGGAGGACTACCACCAGGACTACCTGGTGAAGAACCCGGACGGCTACTGCGGTCTTGGTGGCACGGGGGTGAAGTTTCCGGCCGACGCGCTGGCGAAGCTCGGCGGTACGGTGCCGACTTCCAGCGGCCCAACGGCCGCCAGCGCTCCGGCGAACGCCTCGCCCGAGGCCACGGCGGCACGGCCCGCGCGCCTCGTCGGCGCCGACCTCGACGCCACGCGCCAGCTGGTCGTTTTCGAGGCCGCCGACTGCGCCTTCTGCGCGAAGTTCCGCGCGGAAGTCAGCGATGGCTGGCAATCGCCGGTGGCAATCGTGCACACGCTCGACCCCCGCGAACCCGAGGGCTGGACGCTTGAGAAGCCGCTGTTCGCCACGCCCACCATCGTCCTCTTCGAGAACGGCAAGGAGGTCTCGCGCTACACCGGCTACAACGGCGACAAGGCGCGCTTCTGGCAGTGGCTCGGTTTCCGCCTGCTGACCGAGGAACAGCGCCGCATCGCCTTCGATAGCGGCACCGAGCGGCCGTTCACCGGCTCGCATCTCGATGAAACGCGGCCGGGCACCTTCGTCGACCCGATCAGCGGGGCGCCGTTGTTCCGCACCGACACCAAGTTCGAGAGCGGCACCGGCTGGCCCAGCTTCTTCCAGCCGCTGCCCGGTGCCGTGACCTACCACGGGGAACTCAGCCTGGCCGGCGTGATGACGGAAGTGCGCAGCGCCAGCTCGGGCATCCATCTCGGGCATGTGTTCCACGACGGTCCGCCGCCGACGGGCAAGCGCTACTGCATCAACGGCAACGTGCTGAAGTTCGTGCCCGACGAGGACGTCGCCACCGAGACGGCGACCACCGCGGAGCCTGTGACAGGCGTTTGAAACACCGGGGGTTACGGGCATTCCGGCCCGGTGCTAGGATCGGGCCCAAGTTGTTGTTCCCAAAGAGAAAAACAGCGCCTCGCACCGCCGCGGCGCTGTTTTCTTTTCACCGACCGGAGTTTCCATGAGCCTCGCCGCCCGCCTTCATCCGCTTCGCGCCCACGCCGGCCACGTCCGCACCACCGGCCTCGCCGACGACGTGCTCGAGCGCTTCGGCGCCACGCACCCGCAGCTCGACGCCGCGATCGATGCGGCGCTCGAAGCCTTCGAGGCCATCAAGGCCGAGTTCCCCGAGCTGCTGGAACTCGACGAAGCCGAGCAGATGCGCATCGCCCAGGCCGGCTTCCTGAACTTCTACCCGGACGACGCGGTGAACCCGTACATCGCCATCGCCGCGCGCGGCCCGTGGGTGGTCACGCTCAAGGGTGCGGTGGTCTACGACTGCGGCGGCTACGGCATGCTCGGCTTCGGCCACACGCCCTTCGCCGTGCTGTCGGCCATGGCCAAGCCGCAGGTGATGGCGAACATCATGACGCCGTCGCTCTCGCACCTGCGCCTTGACCGCGCCCTGCGCGCGGAGATCGGCCACACGCGCGGCGGCTGCCCCTACACCAAGTTCCTCGCCCTGAACTCGGGCTCGGAGTCGGTGTCGCTCGCCGGCCGGATTGCTGACGTCAATACGAAGATCCACACCGACGCGGGCGGCCGCCACGCCGGCAAGCGCGTGAAGCGCCTCGCGGTGAAGGGCGCCTTCCACGGCCGCACCGAGCTGCCGGCGCTGTACTCGGATTCCAGCCGCAAGACCTACGCCCAGCACCTCGCCAGCCACAAGCACCACGCCGACCAGCTGATCACCATCGAGCCCTACTCGATCGACGCGCTGCGCCAGGCTTTCGCCGATGCCGAGGCCAATGGCTGGTACTTCGAAGCCATGTTCATCGAGCCGGTGATGGGCGAAGGCGACCCGGGCCGCGCGCTGCCGCCGGCCTTCTACGCCGAGGCCCGCCGCCTGACCAAGGAACACGGCACCCTGCTGCTGGTGGACAGCATCCAGGCGGGTATCCGCGCCCATGGCGTGCTCTCGATCGTCGACTACCCGGGCTTCGAAGGCCTCGAGGCGCCGGACATGGAGACCTACTCGAAGGCGCTCAACGCGGCGCAGTTCCCGATGTCGATCCTCGCCGTCTCCGAGCGCGCCGCCGGCCTCTACCGCCGCGGCACCTACGGCAACACGATGACCGCGAACCCGCGCGCGATGGACACCGCCGCCGCGACGCTCGGCCTGCTCACGCCGGAGCTGCGCGCCAACATCCGCGCCCGCGGCGCCGAGTTCCTCGCCAAACTCGAAGCCCTGAAGGCCGAACTGCCCCACGGCACGATCACCAAGGTGCAGGGCACGGGCCTGCTGTTCTCCTGTGAGATCGCCACGCACTTCAAGTGCTACGGCACCGGAAGCACCGAGGAATACATCCGCGAGAAGGGCGTCAACGTGATCCACGGTGGCGTGAATTCGCTGCGCTTTACCCCGGTGTTCGGGATCGGCAGCGACGAGGCCGACCTGATCATCGACGCCGTGAGGCAGGCCTTGTTGCATGGTCCGCGGATCGTGGAAGCCGAGGCGGCCTGAGGCAGCCTCGGGCGCAACTCTTCGACGGTCGGCCCTGATTCAGCGGGGGAGTAGTGAAAAAAGCAGCGTCGAGACGTTACGGCTACGACGTATTCTTTTCGGCGTTGGTACTCATCGCCGCCGCCTTCCCGCCTGCCGGCGCGGTCGCTGCGGAGGTGGCGGAAGCGCAACCCTCGCCGGCCGCCTTCGACGAAGCGTTCGACCGCTTCTTGCTGGAAGGCCTGACACCCACCCGTAACGACGAAGCAATCCTAAGACCGTCGCTTGAAGCCCTGCTCCCGCGTGGAGACGTTGTTCGGCGGCGGCGGCTCGAAGCGCTTGCGTGCCATGCCATCGACGGCACGGCCGAGGAGAGTCTGGCGCGTGCCGACCTTCTCATAGCCATGGAATCGGGGGACGAAGGCGACGCGATCGCACGGTCGCTCGCGCACGCCTGCCGCGCCATCCACATGCCCGAATCGGGGCCACTGGGACCCGCGATAGCGAGTTTCGACGCGGCAGTGGACTCGGCGCGACGCGCCGAACATCCGAAGCTCCTGATCCAATTGCTCATCAATCGAAGCGGCGCGCACTCGCTGGATGGGCAGTACGCGAGAGCACTGCTCGATGCACTTGAAGCCGACGATGCACTGCAGAAGCACGGCGATGCGTTCATGCGCGCCCTGAACATGCAGTTCGTGGGGATTGCTTACCGGCGGATGGGCGATCTGGAACTCGCGGAGCAACTGCTCATGCAGTCCCTCCAGAACACCGCGATGGACGGACAATGGGTTCACCGCATCGCTGTGCTGCTGCAGTTGGGCTATTTGTATGAAGATACGAAACGCTACGAGAACGCTCGGCAATCCTTCAACGCCGCCATCGCGCTCTGCACTACCCACAATAGCCCGATTGACTGCGCTTACGCTCGACTGGGCCTCGCCAGCACGGATGCCGTTGACAAGCGCCCACGCGCTGCTCTGCGGACGCTGGAGCGCGCCGAAGCGGATTTCGCAGAGGCGGGGACCCCTGGCGAGGACGCCATGATATCGCTCGTTCGCGGCCAGGCACTCGCCGCACTGGGTCGCCAGCGAGAGGCCCTGACAATGCTGGATTCGGCGATCACGATTTGGCGGTCCGAGGGCAACGACCGCTATCTCGCCATGGCGCTGGAACCGCGCGCGGCGGTGCTACAGGGCCTGGGTCGTCCGGACGATGCCCTGAGCGACCTCCGCGAGTACCTCGAGGTCTTCAAGCGCGAGAATGCCGAGCGCGCGGAGCAGCGCACGGAGTTCCTCCGGGAACGCTTTGAATCGCGACGACGCGATTTCGAGAATGCCGATCTCCGTGCGAAGGAACGCCTACGGCGGCAGGAAATCGAGTCGCTCGACCGCTTGAGGCAATGGCAGAACGTCGCCATCGCCCTCGGTGTGGCTCTGGTGTTGCTCTTGTTCGGGATCACCATGCGCCAACTGTGGCGGGCGCGCCACCTGAAGGTCCTCTCCGAGACCGATGCGCTCACCGGCGCACCCAATCGCCGGGCGCTGCTTTACGAGGGACAGCGGGCGTTCCTCGATTCGCGGAGGCGAATGAAGACACTCACCGTCCTCGCTCTCGACATCGATCACTTCAAGCGGATCAACGACGCGTACGGCCACGCGACCGGCGACGCGGTGCTCGCCCGCATCGCCAAGGAATGCGAACGCACGCTGCGGCAGCGCGACCTGATCGGCCGCATCGGCGGCGAGGAGTTCGCCGGCTTGCTCCCCGAGACATCACTGGACGCGGCGGTGCAGGTCGCCGAGCGGATCCGTGGCGGCGTCGAGGGTCTCGACCTCGATGACCTCGCGCCCGGGCTGCGCGTCACCATCAGCCTCGGCGTGGCGGCGCTCGACCCCCATGACGCCGACTTCGCCACGCTGCTCCATCGTGCGGACAAGGCCCTGTACCGGGCGAAAGAAACGGGCCGGAACCGGGTCGAGGTCGCGGCGACCCCTTGACGGCACAGGCCCATCGAAACGCCCTTCCCGGGAAGCGGGCGGGCAAACGAGGAGCTTAGGGCACGACCCGTGCGACGAGACTCGGGGGCAACGGGCCGGTTCCTACGCGCCGTCGGATCGGTCATGCGTGCTGTCGCCTTGATTTCGGGAGGGAAGTGTTCATGATCCGAATATCTCGCCCGCCGGATGCCCGATGCTCCGACCGCCCCGCCACGGATGGATCCTGGGCCTGCTGCTCGTGACCCCCGTGGTTTGGGGCAACCCGGAACCTGCCGGCGCCGATGCCGCCGCCTTCGATGCCGCTTTTGCGACAGCGCTGCGCGAAGGCATGGGTACGACGCCGGCGGAAGGCACGGCCGCTGTCGAGGCACTGCGCGCCACCCTGCCCGCCAACGACGCGCTGCGGAGCCGCCGTTTTGATGCGATGGCCTGCCGCGCCGCGCAGCACGACCGCAAGGCGTACATCGCGAACGCCGATACGCTGCTCGCCGCGGAACAGGCTCGATCGGCGCCCGACGCGACCAGCCTCGCACTGCTCCACGCATGCCGCGCGGCCTACCTCGTGCTCGGCACCGACGCCACTGTCGTCGAACGCGCCTACGACGCCGCGGTGGAGGCGGCGCAGCGCAGCGCCGACCCGATGCTACTTGGGAGCATGCTCTCTTTGCGTTCCGACGCCCACTCGGTGTCGGGGAAATTCGCAAAATCCCTGATGGACGCCCTCGCGGCGCAGGACGTCCTCGACGACTCCGGCGAGCGGTTCGCGATCGCCGCCAACCTGCAGGTCGTGGGCATCGCCTTCCGGCGCATGGGAGAGTACGCGCGCGCGGAGGAGTACCTGCTGCGCAGCCTCGAGGACGAGGAGATCCGCTCGCGCTGGGCCAACACGATGACCGCGCTGCTGCAGCTCGGCTACCTCTACGACGAGACGGGCCGCTACGACGAAGCGCGGCGCATGCTGGCCGACGCCCTCGAACTGTGCCAACGCCACAAGAACCACGCGGCTTGCGCCTATGCCCGCTTGGGGCTCGCCGGCGTCGAGGTCGACGACGGCGCACCGCGCCGCGCGCTCGCCGCACTCGAACAGGCGGAAGCCGATTTCGCCGAATCCGGCGACCCGGGCGACCCGACCATGTTGGCGCTGGTTCGCGGACAGGCCCTGGCCCGTCTGGGCCGCGACGCCGAAGCCCTGCCCCTGCTCGACCGGGCGGTCGCGACTTGGACCACCGAGGGCAATGATCGCTACCTCGCGCTGGCACTGCCCGAGCGGGCCCGGCTGCTGGAGCGCCTCGGTCGCGAAGCGGACGCCATCGCGGACCTTCGTCGCTTCATCGAGGCGCATGCCAACGACGACCGCATGCGGGCCGAACAGCGCACCGACCTCATGCGCGAGCAGTTCGACGCGTCGCGTCGCGAGGTCGAGAACGCCGAGCTGAAGGCGCGTGAAGCCCTGCGCCTCAAGGAGATCGAGGGCCTCAACGCCGCACGCCGCTGGCAGTGGACCGCGATCTCGCTGGCCGTGGTGCTGGTGATCGTCCTGCTGGTCATGGTCGCGCGGCAGATCGCCAAGGCACGCCGGCTGCGCCTGCTGGCGATGACCGACCCGCTCACCGGCCTCGCGAACCGCCGCCACACCGACTACCGCGGCAGCGAGGCCTTCAAGAGGGCGCGCCTCACCGCGCAGCCGTTCTGCGTGCTCGCCATCGACATCGACCACTTCAAGTTGGTCAACGACACGCATGGCCATGCCGTCGGCGACACCGTGCTGCAGCGCGTTGGCCGCGAATGCCAACGCACGCTGCGACAGAACGACCTGATCGGCCGCATCGGTGGCGAGGAGTTCACCGGCCTGCTGCCGGTAACGGCCGAGCCGGCCGCGCGACAAGTGGCCGAGCGCCTTCGCGCTGGTGTCGAATCCTTGAACCTCGATGATGTGGCGCTTGGCCTGCGCGTCACCATTTCGATCGGCGTGGCGCGAATGCGTGATTCCGACACCAACTTTGCTGGCCTGCTCTCGCGCGCCGACGCGGCGATGTATCGCGCCAAGCAGGGTGGCCGGAACCGCGTCGTTTCAGACGAAACGGCTTGACGCCGCCTTGACAAAAGCAACGCCGACGGGTTCAAGTGGGGCCATGCGCCACGACCTGCTCACGCTCACCGTCACGACGACCGCCCTCGGCGGCGTTATCGGTATTCGCGTGCCGGTCGTGGTGACCACCACGACCGGCGCCTACGAAGGGCCGGGGTGGCCGAACTGATCCACCACCCTGCGCCGGTCACGGACGCGGGGTTTCCCATCCAAGACCGGCCTCCTCCCAGGAGTCGCCTTCATGGATGCCGCCCCTCTCGCTGATGCCCCCGCCGACGCCCACTGGTCGGCGACGCTCGCGCCTGACGCCCACAAATTCGGCGGTGCCGCGCTGTCCGACGCCGCCGGTTTCCGTCGCGCTGCCGCGCTGCTGAAGTCGGGTGCACCGCGGCCGCAGCTCGCCATCGTCTCCGCCACCTTCGGCACCACCGACCGACTCGTCGCCGCGCTGAAGAGCGCACAGGCCGGCCGCGACCATGCGGACCTGCCCTTCCTGCTTGCGGCGCACCGCGCGCTGCTGGCGCCCCTCGGCCTCGCGGGCGATCTGCTCGACGCCGACTTCGCCGAACTCGAAGCGGACCTCGCGCACCTGCGCGCCGGCCGCGCGGATGCCGGACAGGCCGCACGCATCAGCGGCGCCGGCGAGGTGTGGTCGAGCCGATTGCTCGCCGCCGTGTTGGGGCGCGACTGGGCCTGGCTGGATGCGCGCCGCCTGCTGGTCGTGACCCATGGCGAGCTTGGCGCCCGCCTCGACGAACCGGCGACGAAGGCCACGCTCGCGGATTGGCGCCGCGCGCACAAGCAAGCCAACCTCGTCGCCACCGGTTTCCTTGCGCGACTCGCCGACGGCACCGCGACCACGCTCGGGCGCAACGGCAGCGATTACTCGGCGGCGCTGTTCTCGGCGCTGTTCAAGGCGCGGGAACTCACGATCTGGAAGGAAGTGGACGGCCTGATGTCGGCCGATCCGCGGCTGGAACCCGAGGCCGTGGTGCTGCCCGAGCTGAGCTACGCGGAAGCCATGGAGCTCGCCTACTTCGGCACCAAGGCCCTGCATCCGCAGTCACTGGCCCCGGCGATGGCGGCCGGCATCGCGCTCAACGTGCGCGACGTGCGCCAGCCGGAGAAGCCCGGCACGCGCGTGGTGGCCAACCCCGCGCCGTCGGCGAACCCGGTGAAGGGGCTCTCGCTGGTGCGCGGCCTCGCGGCGCTGGAGCTGCAGGGCTCGGGCCTGATGGGCGTTCCCGGCAGCGCCGAGCGCTTCTTCGCCGCACTGCATCGCGCCGGAGTCTCGGTGGTGATGATCACCCAGGCCTCGAGCGAGCATTCGATCTGCGCGCTGGTGCGCCGCGAACAGGCCGAGGCCGGCCTCGCCGCCGCGCGTGCGGAGTTCGCCGACGAGATCGCCGGCGGCCACGTGCAGGGCATTGCGCTTGAGCATGAGCTGGCCGTGTTGGCGGCCGTCGGCGACGGGATGATCGGCACGCCTGGCATCGTCGCGCGGCTCTCCGGCGCGATCGCCAAGGCCGGCATCAGCCTGCGCGCCATCGCGCAGGGCTCCAGCGAGCGCAACGTGTCCCTCGCGGTACGCGAGGCGGACGCCGAACGCGCGCTGCGCGTAGCGCACACGGCGTTCTGGCTCAGCGCACAGACGGTGTCGATCGGCCTGATCGGCCCGGGCAATGTCGGCGGCGCCCTGCTGCGGCAGATCCTCGAAGCGCAGCCGCGCCTGAAGCGCGAGCGCCAGCTCGACCTGCGCATCCGCGTGGTGGCGAACTCGCGGAAGATGCTGCGCTCCGACACCACGCTGGCCTCGCTCGACCTCGAGCGCGGCGAGCCGCTCGACCTCGACACCTTCGCGAAGCACGTCAAGAGCGAGCACATCCCGCACGCCCTGATCGTCGACTGCTCGGGCCGCGCCGACATGGCCGAGCGCTACGAGGGCTGGTTGGCGCAGGGCATCCACGTGGTCACGCCCTCGAAGCACGCCGGCAGCGGTGATTCCGAGCGGCTGGCCGCGCTGCACCGAGCCGGTGCGAAGTCCGGCGCGCGCTTCCGCTACGAGGCCACGGTCGGCGCCGGCCTGCCGGTGGTGATGACGCTGCGCAACCTCATCGACACCGGCGACGTGCCGCGCAGCATCGCCGGCCTGTTCTCCGGCACGCTCGCTTGGCTGTTCAACCATTACGACGGTTCGCGCCCCTTCTCCGAGCTGCTCGCCGAAGCCCGCGCCGCCGGCTACACCGAGCCCGATCCCCGCGACGACCTCTCGGGCACCGACGTGGCGCGCAAGGCCGTGATCCTCGCCCGCGAAGCCGGCTGGTCGCTGTCGCTCGACCAGGTCGAGGTCGAGAACCTCGTGCCCTCCCAACTGCGCGACGTGCCGCTGCCCGAGTTCCTGCAGCGTCTCGGCGAGTTCGATGCGCCGATGGCCGAGCGCCTGGCGTCGGCAAAGGCGCAGGGCCAGGTGCTGCGCTACCTCGCCGAAGTGGACGCCAGCGGCACTGCCACCGTCGCGCTGCGCGCGGTCGAGGCCACGCATCCGGCGGCCTCCGCCCAAGGCACCGACAACCTGTTCGCCTTCCACACGGCGCGTTACCACACGCGTCCGCTGGTGGTGAAAGGCCCGGGCGCCGGCCCCGACGTGACGGCGGCGGGCGTGTTCGGCGACATCCTCGCCATCGCCGCCCACCTCGGGGCCAAGCTGTGACGCGTCGCGAAGCAACGGCCTTCGCTCCGGCCAGCAGCGCCAATCTGTGTTCGGGGTTCGATCTGCTGGGGCACAGCCTCGACGGTTGGCGCGACCACGCGACGGTCCGGCGTATCGACGCGCCCGAGGTGCGCATCGAAGGCATCGAAGGCGTGGTCACCGCCCTGCCGGCGCGCGCCGAGGACAACACCGCCGGCGCCGCGCTGATCGCGATGCGCAGCGCGCTGGCGCTGCCCTTCGGCTTCGCGGTGCGGCTTCGCAAAGGCATTCCGTTGGGTTCGGGGCTAGGGGGCTCGGCGGCGTCCGCCGTGGCCGCCGTGGTCGCCGCGAACGCCCTGCTCGACGCGCCGCTGCCCGCGGAGGCGCTCTACCCCTTCGCACTGGACGGCGAAGCCGTGGCCAGCGGCAGCCGGCACGGCGACAACATCGCCCCCGCGCTGCTGGGTGGCCTCATCGCCGCGTTCGACCCCGCGCGCGCGCCGCCGGTGCGGCTGCGGGCACCGGACTGGCTGTTCACCGCCGTGGTGCATCCGGCCGTCGTGCTGGAGACGCGAGTGGCCCGCGCCGCCTTGGCCGAGCCGTACCCGATCCAGAACATCGTCAAGCAGACGCACCATCTCGCCGCGCTGCTGCTCGGCCTCGAGCGCGACGACGAGGCGCTGGTCCGCCAAGGGCTCGACGATGTGCTCGTGGAACCCCGACGCGCCGCCCTGATCCCCGGCTTCGCCGCGGTGAAGCGCGCGGCGCTGGACGCCGGTGCGCTCGGCAGCAGCATCTCCGGGGCCGGTCCCAGCGTGTTCGGCTGGTTCCGCGGCCGCGCGGCGGCCGAAGCCGGCGGCGCCGCCATGCAGCGCGCCTTCGCCGAGGCCGGCCTCGCCACCTCCCTTCTCGTGTCCCCCGTGGCCGGACCCGCCGCGGGCCTTGTCGATTCCCAGGACTGACCGATGCGTTTCGTTTCCACCCGCGGGGCCTCACCCGCCCTGCCCTTCGGCGCCGCACTCGGCGCCGGCCTCGCCCCCGATGGCGGCCTCTACGTGCCTGAGCGCCTGCCGCGCCTCGATGCCCGCGACGTCGAGGCGATTCCCGATGGGCGCCTCGCCGACACGCTCGCCGCGGTGCTGCGGCCGCTCCTCGGCAACGACCCGCTCGCCGCGCGCCTCGACGCGCTGTGCGCGGAAGCGGCGAGCTTCGAGGTGCCGCTTGTTCCGCTGCGCGGCAGCGGCGACCATCTGCTCGAGCTGTTCCACGGCCCCACGGCCGCGTTCAAAGACCTCGCGGCGCGCTTCCTCGCGGCGTCGCTCTCGTCGTTGCGCGCGCCGGACGCGCCGGTGCAGACCGTTCTCGTCGCAACCTCGGGCGACACCGGCGCCGCCGTCGGCGCGGCCTTCCACGGCCGCGAAGGCTTCCGCGTGCTGATCCTCTACCCGGACGGCAAGGTCTCGCCGGCGCAGGCGCATTCGCTCGGCGCCTTCGGCGGCAATGTGCGCGCGCTGCGCGTGGCGGGCAGCTTCGACGACTGCCAGCGCCTCGCGAAGCAGGCGCTGGGCGATGCCGCCTTGCGTGCCGAGGTGCCATTGCTCACCGCGAACTCGATCAGCCTCGGCCGCCTGCTGCCGCAGATGGGCTACTACGCGATGCACGCGCTGCGCTTCCAGCGCCGCCACGGCCGGCCGCTGGGCTTCATCGTGCCTAGCGGCAACCTGGGCAATGCCGTGGCCGCGCTGATCGCCCGTGCGATGGGCCTGCCGATCGGCGAGGTGGTGCTGGCGACCAACGCGAACCCGACGCTGTCCGAGTTCTTCGACGGCGAGCCGTACCGCGGCCGCGACGCCATCCCCACGCTGGCGAATGCCATGGACGTCGGTGCGCCGAGCAATGTCGAGCGCCTGTTCTGGCTGGCCGGCGGCGACGAGGCCGCGGCGCGCGGACTCATCCGCGTGCAGCGCATCGACGACGCGCGCATCCGCGCGACGGTGGCCGCGGCCGAGGCCCGGCACGGTATCGCGCCCTGCCCGCACACGGCCTGCGGCCTCGCCGTGCTCGAAGACCTGCGCGCCGCCGGCGACACCCGCGACTGGGCCGTGGCGGCCACAGCGCACGCCAGCAAGTTCCTCGACGTCGTCGGCCCGCTGCTGTCGAGCACGTCCGCCGTGCCGGCCGCGTTTGCGGCCCTGCTGGCGAAACCAGCCCATGCCGATGCGATGGCCGTCGACGGCGCGGCACTGGCCGAGGTCCTTCGCGCGGACTGGGCGACGCCCTGAGGCACACTCGGGCGCCCTCCCCAACACGCGCCCGCCATGTCCTACGTCCGCTGCCTGCGCGGCCTCGCCTCCGGTGTCGAGTATCCCCACGACGTGCCAATGAACCTCGACCCGGCCGATGGCCGGCCGGTCGAGATGGTGCTCGACCTCGAACGCCTCGCCCGCGAGAGGCCGAATGCCGCGTGGTACGACCCGCGCCGCAAGGACCTTTGGCGCTTCGGCGGCCTGCTGGCGCTCGACATCACGGACCCTGCCGATGCCGCGCATATCGTGTCCTTGGGCGAAGGCCACACGCCCGAGCTCGACTACCGCGACCATGCGGTGGCGAAGGCGGCAGGGCTCTCTCTGTGGCTGAAGGACGAAGGCCAGCACTGGCCCGGCTTCGGCGGCAACCCGACGCGCAGCTTCAAGGACCGCGGCATGGCCATGGCCGTCGCGCAGGCGCGCCGTCTCGGCCTGAAGAAACTCGCTGTGCCCACGCAGGGCAACGCGGGGGATGCGCTGGTGCGCTACGCGCTCGCGGGCGATCTCGACGTCGTCGTCGCGATGCCCGAGGACACGCCGCTGCCGATCATGGGCAGCGTGGCCGTCGCGGCGAAAAAGCACCCGGGCCGCGTCACGCTCGAACTGGTCGGCCCGACTATCCGCGAAGCGGGCGCGTTCCTGAAGGAACACTACATCCCGCAGGGCTGGTTCTCGGTCGCGACCTTCCAGGAACCGGGCTGGCGCATCGAGGGCAAGAAGACGCTCGGCCTCGAGATGGCGGAACCCAAAGACGGCGGCACGCGCTGGTCGCTGCCGGACGCGGTGATCTACCCCACGGGGGGCGGCACCGGCGTGCTCGGCATGTGGAAGGCGTGGGACGAAGTCCAAGCCCTCGGCTTGATCGATTCGCGTCGCCCGCGGATGTACTGCGTGCAGAGCGAGGCCACCACGCCGCTCGTGCGCGCGTTCGACGCCGGTGCCGACGACACCACCGCTTTGCCCGCCGGCAAGACGATCTCGACGGGACTGAACGTGCCCGGCGGCGTCGGGCATTTCCGCGTACTGCAGATCATCCGCGCGAGCCAAGGCGCGGCGATCGCCGTCTCGGAAGCCGACACCGCCGCCGAGCTGCAGCGCGTCTGGCACGAGCGCCAGCATTGGATCAGCCCGGAAGGCGCGGCCTGCCTCGCGGCCCTGCCTCAGTTGCTCGACCGCGGCCTGTTGAAGCGCGGCGAACGCGTCGTCGCCGTCAACACCGGCTCACTGGAGAAGTACCTCTCCGACCTGCGCGGGATCCTCGGCGCCTGAGCAGCGCGCCTCCGGAGGCGGCGCGGGGCCGACGACGGCGCCGCCCCCTGAACCTCAGCCCGCCTGCACGGCGGCCACGAAGCCCAAGATCAGCTGGCCAGCAAGCACCAGCAGCAGGGCCCAGGTCAGCAGGATGCCCCAGAAGCGGCCGAAGCTGACCCCCGCCGAACCGGACAAGCCCACCGCATGGAGCACGCGAGCCAGCAGCAGTCCGGCGCCGCAGGCATGCACCATCGCGACGCTGGCGCCGTTGTTCTCGGCGATCAACAGCATCACCAGCAGCAGCGGCACGTATTCGATGGCATTGGCCTGCGCGCGGATGGCGCGGGCCAGCCCGGCGTCGCCACCGTCCCCGATCCCGATCCGAAGCTTCCTGCGCAGCAGGGCGATACGCAAGGACAGGGCGAAGATCAGTAGGGCGCAGAGCGCCGCGTAGAGGCCAGTGAGCATCAGAGCAGTCCTTCCTTCCAGGGGCCGGTGATGGCGACGGTGAAGCCCGGCGTGTAGACGTTGACGAACAGCCAGCGGCCGTCCGGGGAGAAACAGGCGCCGGCGAACTCGCTGTTGGAGTAGTCGCCAGTGAGGCCGTGGAAATTCTCGTAGATGCCGTTGTTCTCGGCGAACTGGAAGAGCCCTCCCTCCGGTGTCAGCCCGAACAGCGACTGCGCTTCCTTGCGGTAGCTGTCCTGGCAGAGGATCAGGCCACCGCGCGGCGACATCGCCAGATTGTCCGGGTAGTAGAGGGTTTCCTGCGCCGGCGACTCGAACACCAGCTGCAGTTCGGAGGCCTTGGCGTCGTAGGCCCAGACCTGCCCGCTGTTCGCGTCACCACCGCTGGTCGACGTGAAATAGATCGTGTCGCCCTGCGCGTAGCAGCCCTCAAGGCGGATGAAGGCGCTGCCGCCGTTCGCCAGACCCTCGCGGACGTTGCCATCGGTCTTGCCCGAGGGCCCGATGCCACGCTCGGGATGCTCGATGGCCACCCACATCGCCTTGAACCGGTCGCCCGTGCGATGGCCACGACGCAGGTCGGCGGCCCCTTCGGCCTTGAGCATCCAAAGCGTGCCGCCGCGGGCCAGCTCGCCCTTGACCGTCGGAACGAAACGATAGAAGCCCGCGAACGGATCGGCATCCTCGGTCAGGAACACATCGCCGCTCGCCTCGTGCACCGCCGCCGCCTCATGCACGCGCTGGCCCATCGCGACCAGCGGCTCGGCGTTCGAGGCCCGGTCGAACGGCACGTCGAACACAAAACCATGGGCATGCTTGAGGTCGACCACACGCTCGTCGAACACGGCGCGGCCGCGGTCCAGCACCTGCTCCTCGCAGGACAGCCAGCTGCGCCAGGGCGTGATGCCTCCCGAGCAGTTGCGCAGCGTGCCGGACAGCGAAGCGCGGGATTCCAGCAATTCGCCCTTGTCGGCATCGAACACCATCGTCGTGGTGCCGCCGTCGACGTCCGGGTCGTAGGTCATCGAAGCGTCGCCGAACGTGCCTGCCTCGCCGTCGCACTCGTGATTGCGCACGAGGGTCAGCCGCGAACCGTCCGCATGCACGATGCCCATGCCGTCGTGGTGCGAAGGCGTCGGCCGGCCATCGCTCATCGGCGTGGTCGACCAGCCGAAGCTGCGGTAGCTGAAACCGGCCGGCAGCTTCAGCAGCGGCAGGCCGGTCGTGGCGTCGGCGACCGGCGCCAGCGGCCCGAAGCCCGCGATGCGCCCCGCCGGCAGGCCCGCTTGGGCGAGCAGCCGGCCGAACGGCGAGAGTCCCAGCGCGGCGGCACCGACGGTGGACGCGGAGAGCGCGAGGAAGCGACGGCGGGCAAGGACGGGGTCAGGACGCATGGTGCGAGGCTCGAGGAGGCGGGGACCGCCAGTGGATCAGGGTTCGATGACGATCGAGGTGGCGAGGATCTGCCACTCGCGGCCGGCTTCGATGCCGCCGCCGCTCTCCTCGTTGTAATGCTGGGCTTGCTCGGCGCTGAGTTCGACCGGCTTCAGTTCGCCGAACACCACGGCCGTGCCGCTGGCGTCCTTCGGCAGGAAGAATTCGTGCCCGGTCTTGACCCGGATGCCGGTGCCGCCCGCGTCGAGCATCACCCAGCAACCCTTGGCTTGGCAGACCTGGGTGATGCGGCCGCTGAACTTCATGGAATGGCCGGCGTGGTGCTCAGCGTGCGCGAGCAGCTCGGTGACCGGCATGGCGTCACCGTCGGGCATCGGCTGCCCGTAGGACGCGGCCGAGGCCAGCGGCGAAAGGGACAGCGAGAGCAGCAGCGCGGCGGCGAGGCGGAACGGAGCGGTGCGCATTGGGAATCCTTGGGTGGGAGGAACGGTCAATGGGGCAAAGGCGCGCCGACGAGCACCGGGAGCTCGTCGCGGGTGCCGTATCGGCCTTTGTCGTCGCGCGCCACGCGCGCCATGGCGCAGCCGTGGTCGTGGGTGAAGTAAAGCCGGACGTCGCGCTTCAGCATGTCGTCGAGGAAACCGCGCTTCTCGTCGATCAGCGTTTCCGGCGAACGGTCGTAGCCCATGGTCACCGGCAGGTGCACCCAAGGCCGGCCGGGGATGAGGTCGGCGCAGAACACCACGCCGCCCTGCCCGCCTTCACCGACGATCTCAGCCAGCATCAGGCCCGGCGTGTGGCCATCGCTGTGGTGGAAGCGCACGGCGGCACCCAGTGCGCGGCTGTGGTCGCCCTCGACCACTTCCAGCCGGCCGCTGGCCTCGAGCAGCCCCGCAAGCTCCGGGATGAAGCTGGCGCGGTCGCGCGGATGCGGCGTCTTTGCCCGCGCCCAGTGCGCGGCGCCGACGACGAACGTCGCGTTCGGGAAAAGCAGCCGCGGCGGCTGGCCCTCGGCCCAAGGGGCGAGCAGCCCGCCGGCGTGGTCGAAATGCAGGTGCGAGAGCACGACGACGTCCACGTCCTCATGCGAGGCGCCGGCTTCGGCCAGTGAATCCAGCAGCACATGCTGCGGCTCCACCACGCCGAAACGCTCACGCATCTTCGGCTCGAAGAAGGCGCCGATGCCGGTTTCGAACAACACCGTCTTGCCAGCGAGGCCCTTGGCCAACAGCGCGCGGCAGGCCAGCGGGATGCGGTGCTGCTCGTCGGGCGCGATCCACTGCGACCACATGGCGCGCGGCACGTTGCCGAACATCGCGCCGCCGTCGAGACGCTGCGAATTGCCGAGGATCGACCACAGGCGGATGCCGCTCGTCGCGCTCACCGGAAGATGCCTCCGTCCTGCGTGCTGCCCTTGCCGACGGTCTTCCAGCGCGGGTCGGCGCCGGCTTCGACATCGCCATCCGTGAGGTCCCAGGTCACGACCTGCATGTTGCCCCAGGTGCGCGGCTCCTCCTTGATGACGTGGCCACGCGCCTCGAGGCCGGCGCGAAGCTCGGGCGACAGCGCGTCCTTCTCGATCGACACTTCGTCCGGCAGGTACTGGTGGTGGACCCGCGGCTCGGCGGCGGCCTCGAGCGCCGAAGCGCCGGCGTCGAGCGCCAACACGCCCTGGATCACCATGCTGATGATGCGGCTGCCGCCCGGCGTGCCAAGCACCGCGATCTGGTCGTCGCCCACGACGATCGTGGGCGTCATCGACGACAGCGGGCGCTTGCCCGGCGCGATGGCGTTGGCGTCGTCGCCGACGAGACCGAAGGCGTTCGGCACGCCGGCCTTCACCGAGAAATCGTCCATCTCGTTGTTGAGCAGGAAGCCGGTGCCCGGGATCACCATCGCATTGCCGTAGGGCAGGTTCACCGTCTGCGTCACCGAGGCGATATTGCCCTCGGCGTCGACGATGGAGAAATGCGTGGTGTCGGGCCGCTCGAGCGCCGTGACGCCCGGCAGCATCGCGCTCGGCGTGGCCTTCTCGGGATGGATGCCGGCGCGCAGGCCCGCGGCATAGGCCGGGTTCGTCAGCAGCTCGACCGGCACGTCGACGAAATCCGGATCGCCGAGGAACACCGCGCGGTCGCGGTAGGCGCGGCGCATCGCTTCGATGCGCAGGTGCAGGCGGTCGAGCTCGCTGCGCTTCGACCAGTCGTAACCGTCGAGGATCTGCAGCGTCTGCGCCAGCGCGATGCCGCCCGACGACGGCGGCGGTGCGGTGACGACGGTCTTGCCGCGATGCTGGAACACCAGCGGCTCGCGTTCCACCACGCGGTACTGCGCGAGGTCGTCGAGCGTCCAGATGCCGCCGGCCGCGCGAACGCCGTCGACCAGGCGCTTGGCGATGTCGCCGCGGTAGAAGCCGTCGAAGCCGTCGCGCCCGAGGCGCTTCAGCACCTCGGCGTAATCGGGGTTGCGCATGCGCGTGCCCAAGGCGGGCGTCTTGCCGTCGACCAGCAGCAAGGGCGCTGCGCCCGCATCGGCAGCGAGCGCCGCTTCACGCCAACCCATCATCGCGAGGTTCTTGTCGCCGAACGTCCAGCCCTCCTCGGCCAAGGCCACGGCGGGCGCCAGCGAATCGGCCAGCGGCAGGCGGCCATAGGTCTTCGAGACATGCACCAGCGCCGCCGGCAGACCGGGGATCGCCGCGGCCAGCGGGCCGTCGATGGTCTGGCGCGGGCGCGGCTCGCCGGTGGCCGGGTCGAGGAACATGTCGCGGGTGGCCGCGAGCGGCGCGCGCTCGCGCCCGTCGACGAACACCACCTTGCCGTCACTGGCGCGGCGCAGCAGGAAGAAACCGCCACCGCCGATGCCGGAACTCTCGGGTTCGACGAGGCCCAGCGCCGCACTCACCGCCACCGCGGCATCGAAGGCATTGCCGCCCTTGCGGAGCACGTCCATGCCGGCATCGGTGGCCTGCGCATTGGCGCTGGCAATGGCGGCGCCGTCGGGGCGCTGCCCCTCGGCATGGGGCAGCTCGCGCGCAAACGTGGCCGGTGACGAAAGGCCAGCCGCCAGGACAAGGGCGGCGGCGACCAGCATCGGGCGGAACGACATCAGGCCATCTCCCGCTGCAGCGCTTCGAACTTGAGCTGCAGCTCGGTCTTGGATTCGGGGTGCGACGGATCGAGTTCGATGCACTCGACGGGGCAGACCACCATGCACTGCGGTTCGTCGAAGTGCCCGACGCATTCGGTGCACTTCGGCGGCGCGATCTCGTAGATCGCCTCGCCCTGGGAAATCGCGCCGTTGGGGCACGCCGGGGCGCAGACGTCGCAGTTGATGCAGGTTTCGAGGATGCGCAGGGCCATCAGGCGGGCCTCGGCGGGCGACGGGCGCCCGCCGGGTGGACGCGGATTACTGCGCTTCGACGAAGCGGAACTCGGCACCGGCCGAGAGGGCCGCCTGGCGAACGCGCGACTCGTCCTTCGATTCGCCGATGAAGAGCACGCGCGAACCCTTCAGCGCGGTGTCCTGGATCGACTCGTCCTCGAAGGCCTCGACGATCAGGTCGGCCATCATCGTGCTGTTCGGCGACGAGAAGCTCAGCATGTTGCCCGGCAGCACGCCGCGCTGCAGCACCGTGCGCACGTCGCTCATCATGCGCGAGTACGGGCCGTCCTCTTCCGCCGGGTCGGTGGCGGCGGGCAGGTAGTAGTTGAACGTGCGCTCGGTGATGCCGTCGGTGTTGATGCCGATCACCTGGCCGAGGTAGGTCTTCCACTCGGCATCGTCCTGGCTCTTCGGCGCGACGAGCACCACGGCCTCGGCCTCCGACTGGGCTTCCTTGTCCTCGTCGTCCACCTCGCCCTGGCAGGCGGTGAGGGTCAGGGCGAGGGCGGCCGACGCGGCCATCAGGGCGAAACGGTTCATGGTGGTCTCCTTGGAAAGCGGGATCAGGGGCTGCGGAAACGCGCCTCGAGGGCGCGCGCCACGACCGGGGGAACGAAGCCGGACACATCGCCGCCGAGGCGGGCGACTTCGCGGACCAGGGTCGAGGAAATGAAGCTGTGCTGCTCGGCCGGCGTGAGGAACAGCGTCTCGGCCTCCGGGATGAGGTGCCGGTTCATGCTCGCCAGCTGGAACTCGTACTCGAAGTCCGACACCGCGCGCAGGCCGCGCAGCAGCACGCCGGCGCCGCATTCACGGACGAAGTTCGCGAGCAGGCCGTTGAAGGCGCGCACCTCGACGTTCGGATGGTGGGCCAGCGCCTCGCGGGCCAGCGCCTCGCGCTGCTCGACCGGCATCACCGGGTTCTTGCCGGTGCTCCCGGCCACGCCGACGATCACCTTCTCGAAGATCGGCGCCGCGCGCGCCACGAGGTCGGCATGGCCGTTCGTGATCGGATCAAAGGTGCCGGGATAGAGGGCGATGCGGTGACGGGAAGACATGCCGGGCCACAGGTGCGGGACCCGCCGAGTGTAGCAACTCAGCCTTGCTCGACTTTGTAGAGCGCAGCCCTGACCTCGCGGGTCGCGGTTTCGCGCAGGAGCACCCATCCAGCCGGCACCGCGGGCACCGCATCGACCGGGCTTTCCACGTACACCCGTGCCCGCGGTGCAAGGCGAGGCACCAGGGCGGCCAAGGCCTCGGCCCAGAGCCCGCCCGCGAACGGCGGGTCGACGAAGGCCAGATCCCAAGGCCCAGCTTGGGCCGCCAGGAAGGCCATCGCGGACTGCGCGTGGACCTGCACCTTCCCACCGCTGCCATCACGCCCCAGACGCGCCGCCGCGCTGCGCAGCGCGTCAATGGCCAACGGCGCGCTTTCCACCAGATCGACGCAAGCCGCGCCGCGCGACGCTGCCTCGAACCCGAGGGCTCCGGTTCCGGCGAACAGATCGAGTACGCGAGCCCCAGCCAGCTCGCCGTGCAGCCAGTTGAACAGGGTCTCGCGCACGCGGTCGGACGTCGGCCGCAGTCCCGGGAGGGCCGGCACTGGCAACTTCGAACCGCGCCAGGCGCCGCCAATGAGGCGGACCTGCCCGGCGGCGGCAGGCGCAGCGGCAATGCGGGGCTTCATCGGGGCGTTCCGGAGGCGGGTGGTAAGCTCGTCAAACATTCTGCGCGATGCCGCGCCTCCCCCGCGACGATGTTCGACTGGTTCAAGAAGAAACCCCAACCGGCTGCCGTGCCCGCGAGCCCATCCGCGGAGCCGCAAACCGCCGAAGCCCGCACCGAACCCACCGCACCGACGATCCCGAGCCCCGATCCCGTGCCCACGGGCTTAGCGCCGGTCGAACCCGCCCTGATCGAACCGGTCGCCACGGGCTGGTGGGGCAAGCTGCGGCAAAGCCGCTTCGCCACCGGCCTGCGCGGCCTGTTCTCGTCCAACCCGAAGCTCGACGATGCCCTGCTCGACGAGATCGAGACCGTGCTTCTCGGCGCCGATGTGGGCGTCACCGCGACCGACACGCTGGTCGAGGACCTGCGCCGGCGCCTGCGCGCCCGTGAATTCGAGGACGCCCATGCCCTGCAGCGCCACCTGCGCGCGCAGCTGCTGGCCATGCTGCGTCCGGTCGCCCAGCCGCTGGTGATCGACGCCACCCGCGCGCCGTTCGTCATTCTCACCGTGGGCGTCAATGGCGTCGGCAAGACCACGACGATCGGCAAGCTCGCGCATCGATTCCAGAAGGACGGCCTGAAGCTCGCCCTCGCCGCCGGAGACACGTTCCGCGCGGCGGCCGTCGAGCAACTCAAGGTCTGGGGCGAGCGCAACGGCGTCACCGTCGTCGCGCAAGGCCAGAACGCCGATGCCGCGGCGGTGATCTTCGATGCGCTGCAGGCGGCGAAATCGCGCGGCCTCGACCTGCTGATCGCCGACACCGCCGGTCGCCTGCACACCCAGCAGGGCCTGATGGCCGAACTCTCGAAAGTGGCGCGCGTGCTGGCGAAGCTTGATGAGACCGCCCCTCACGAGGTGCTGATGGTCATCGACGGCACCACAGGGCAGAACGCCGTGAACCAGGTGCGCCAGTTCCTCGCCGCCGCGAAGGTGAGCGGCCTCGTCGTCACCAAGCTGGACGGCAGCGCCAAGGGCGGCGTGGTGTTCGCGCTCGCCCGCGAGTTCGGGCTGCCCATCCGCTTCGTCGGCCTCGGCGAGACGATGGAGGACCTCCGCGTGTTCGACCCGGATGCCTTCGTCGATGCGCTGCTGCCCGAGCTCGGCAGCGCGGAGCGCGGCACGTCGTGAACCCGGCCCCGGCCGACGCTCCCGCGCCCTCCGAAGTGCCCCCGCCGACGCGCCCGCTCCTCCGCCGCAGCCTGCGGGTGCTGGGCGTCGCGGCCGCGCTGCTGTTGGTCGTCGCGCTGTCGTCGCCATGGTGGTTCAACGCGCGCCGCGTCGCCGACCTCGCGCTGGCGCAGGCTGACAGCGCTACGGGCCTCGATTGGGACTACGACGGCGAACCGGCCCTTCGATGGCGCCCACAGCCCTGGCTATCCCTGCCTGGCCTGCGCGTGCGGGACGCCGCCGGCCGCAACCTCCTCGCTGCCGAGCGGCTGGAGATCGCCCTGCCCTGGTCGACGCTTCGCGGCGAGTCGCTGCGCGTGGACGCTCTGCGCGTCGAAGCGCCCGACATCGATCTCGACGCCGCCCTCGCGTGGTGGAACGCCCAGCCGGCCAGCGAGGTCGCCGACCTGCCCCGGCTGGATGGGCTGGTGATCACTCGCGGGCAGCTGCGCTGGGCCGAGGGCGCGCTGCAGGATCTGGAACTCACGCTGCCGCGCTTCGCCCTGGGCGAACCCATGGCGCTCGCGCTGCGCGGCAAGGTGGTCGACACCTCGGCGAGCCATCGTGCGCCCTTCGATTTGGCCCTTCGGATCGACGCGGTCCCCGAGGCCACTCCGCTCCGGTTGGAAGGCTTCGCGATCCATCTCGACGGAACGGGCCCGATCGCAGCCACCACAGCGAAGGGCCGACTGCAGTTCACGCCCTGGGCGCTCGATGCGAGCGGCGAGATCGCGTCGTGGCCCGAGGCCTGGCCGGCCCTGCCCGCCCCCTTGTCGACCAGCCCGTCGCCGCTCGCGTTCAGTCTGGCGCAGCAGGGCGAATCCGCGATGGCAGCACACACCGTGCTCTCGCTGAAGCGGGACACGCACCACGTCGATGCCGAAGGCAGCCCCGAAGCGGTAATGGCCTGGCTGGAGGATGCCGATGCCGCCGCGCTGCCGCCGCTTCGCGTGCGCGCCGCCTTGCCCGAAGTGGACCTCGACGGCGTCCGCCTGGAAGGCGTCACCATCGAGCTGGACGACCCAGCGGCCGATGCCACTGGGGCAACCGATGCCCCGGAGCCGCTCCGATGAGCCAAGGGCCCGATAGCGCATCGTTCCCAACGCGTCTGCTCGCGTGGTTCGACACCCACGGACGCCACGACCTGCCCTGGCAACACCCGCGCACGCCCTACCGCGTCTGGGTCAGCGAGGTGATGCTGCAGCAGACCCAAGTGCAGACCGTCATCGGCTATTTCGAACGCTTCCTCGCCCGCTTTCCCGACCTGCCGTCCTTGGCCGCTGCGAACGAGGATGAGGTGCTCGCGCTGTGGTCCGGGCTCGGCTACTACAGCCGCGCGCGCAACCTGCATCGCGCCGCGCAGGCCTGCGTGGCCCGTCACGGCGGCACGCTCCCCCAAGAGATCGATGCGCTGTCGGCCCTGCCCGGCATCGGCCGCAGCACGGCTGCGGCGATCCTCGCGCAGGCCCATGGCCAACGCCATGCCATCCTCGACGGCAACGTCAAGCGCGTGCTCACCCGCCTGCTCGGCGAGGCGGAGTGGCCGGGCAAATCGGCGGTCGAGCGCCGCCTGTGGGCCGAAGCCGAGGCACGCCTGCCGCACGAGCGCCTCGCCGACTACACCCAGGCGCTGATGGATTTCGGCGCCACGCATTGCACGGCACGGAAACCGCGATGCGCCGACTGCCCGATGCGGAGCGAATGCCAAGCACACGCCGCCGATGCCATCGCAGGGATCCCGGCACGCAAACCCGCCAAGGCCACGCCAACGCGTGCGGTGCGCCTGCTCGTATTCCGCGATCCCGACGGCCGCGTCCTGCTGGAGCGCCGCGTCGCCAAGGGCGTGTGGCAAGGCCTCTGGAGCGTTCCCGAAGCCGCTGACGACGATGCTGCCAAGGCGCTGCGGGCCGCCCTCGACGCCGACGACGGCACCGCGCTGCCCGCTTTCCTGCACGCCTTCAGCCACTACCGCCTGCAGGCATCACCGGTACTTCACCGCGTCCGCGACGCCAGCGAAGCCACGAACGACCTTCGATGGGTCGCCCGCGCCGACTACGATGCGCTCGGCCTGCCCCGTCCTATCCGAACCCTTCTGGAGTCCCTCCCATGAGCCGTACCGTCCATTGCACCAAGCACGGCGTCGATGCCCCTGCCCTCGCCTTCGCCCCATGGCCGAGCGCGCTCGGCAAGCGCATCTTCGAGAGCATCGGGCAACCGGCGTGGCAGGAGTGGCTGGCGCACCAGACCATGCTGATCAACGAGAACCGGCTTTCGCCGATGGACCCGAAGCACCGCGCCTTCCTCGAAACGGAGATGGAGAAGTTCCTGTTCGGCGGTGGCGCGGAGAAGCCGGCGGGCTACTTGCCCCCCAGCGCCTGAGGCGAACGCCGGACGCGGATCAGGACTCGCGTTCCACGACCTCGACCGGCGCCTGTCGCGCCGCCTTCTCGCTCTCGCGAAGCGCCGCCACGTCGATGGGACGGATCGAGCGGATGCGGCAACTGCCGTCGCGCGTCCGCACGCGGTCGAAATCGGCGTAAACGCGGCTCATGCTCGAGGTCACGCCGATCGACAAGGACCAGCGCAACTCCGGGCATGGGTCTTCGACGGTCAGCAGGTAGGCCTGTCGCGCCCCGGTCCACACCGCCACGGCGTGGTCGCCAAGCGCGGTGTAACCATCGATACGGAAGAAGCGGAAGCTGCCGACAGGTTCGCCCGCAGCGGCTTCGTAGCGCGCCAACGAGGCGGCCTCGCGCTCCGTGGCGGCCGTCGAACCGAGCGTGGCACAACCCGCCAGCGCGAAAGCCGACGCCGCGAGGGCGGCGATCCGAGACATCGAGGTCATCTTCCACTCCTTGTTCGAAAGCCCGGGAAAGGGACCCTCGAACGCTACACCGGCGGCGCGCATGCCCTGCCCCCATGGTGCCGAGGGTTGGCGTCGATTCAGCCCCATCGCACCCTTGCCAGCGCGATGCGCCGCTGCTAAAGTTTCGGCTTCGCTTCGGCGACGTGGCTAGGTAGCTCAGTTGGTAGAGCAGGGGATTGAAAATCCCCGTGTCGGGGGTTCGATTCCCTCCCTGGCCACCATACAAAACAAGGGCTTGCGAGCAATCGCAGGCCCTTTTTCTTTGGCCGGCCCGCCGATTCCATCGAAAGGGCTCCACAGGTGTCAACCGGACGAGGACTGGCACGTTAGCTCGGAGACGCACCGCCCGGAGTCCACGATGTCCGACCTTCCGACTGCCCTACCGCGAGCACGGGAATCCGCCCGCTCCCGCTTCGGTTGCGCCATGGCCCTCGCACTGGGACTCGCCGCGAGCGGGTCCGCATCGGCACAGACCGTGACGGACGCACAGCGCGATGCGGCCCGCCTGCTGGCCCAAGCCACCTTCGGCCCGACGCTGCCTGAAATCGACCGCGCCGCGGCGATCGGGCCGGCAACATGGATCGACGAGCAGATCGCCGCACCCGCGACGCTCCATCTCGGGGCGACGGACGTGCACTACCGGGCGATGCTGCCTCTCTACAACGTCGGCCGCGCGACGCCGGAAGCCAGCTGCATCCAATCCCTCGTCTGCCGCTACGCGCGCCGCGACATCTGGTGGCGCACGTCGATCACCGCGCCCGACCAGCTGCGCCAGCGGACGGCATTCGCCCTGAGCCAGTTCTTCGTCGTCTCCGATCTCAACGCCGATGTCGCCTACACGCAGTACGCGCCGGCGGACTTCTACGACACCCTGGTGGTGAACGCCTTCGGCGATTTCCGCACCCTGCTCGAGGAAGTCACGCTGCACCCCGCGATGGGCCGCTACCTCGGGATGCTGCAGAACGAGAAAGCCGACCCCGCGCGCAACACCGAACCGGACGAGAACTACGCCCGCGAGGTGATGCAACTCTTCACCGTTGGCCTGACCGAACTGAACCCGGACGGCACCCCGCACACCGCCCCCGACGGCAGCCTGATGCCGACCTATGGCGACCCGGAGATCACCGACTTCGCCCGCGTGTTCACCGGCTGGAACTACGCCAATGCCACGCGCTGGAGCTTCGGCCGAGGCGCTGCCGGCATCCCCGGCCACATCGAGGCGATGCGGCCCAACGAGGCCTACCACGACACCGGGGCCAAGACGCTGCTGCGCGGCCAGCGCCTCGCGGCCGGACGCGCCGCGGCCACCGACCTCGACGACGCACTCGACAATCTCGCGAACCACCCGAACGTCGGCCCCTTCCTCGCCCGCCACCTGATCCAGCGTCTCGTCACCAGCAACACTTCGCCGGCCTATGTCGGTCGCGTGGCCGCCGTGTTCGCCAACAACGGACGAGGACAGCGCGGCGACCTCGCGGCCGTGGTGCGCGCCGTGCTGCTCGATGTCGAAGCCCGCGACCCGACGATCGCCGCGGGCGCCGATTACGGAAAGCTACGTGAGCCCCTGCTCCGCTACACGGCGCTCTGGCGCGCTTTCGGCGCGCAGGGCGTGAGCGTGAGCAACAGCGCGGGATCGGTGGGCGGCATCTTCCGCTTCTACTCGAGCGATTCGCTGCTGGCCCAGGCCCCGCTGTCGGCGCCTTCCGTATTCAACTTCTACCGGCCGAACTACCGGAAGCCTGGCGAAATCCGCGACCGCGGCCTGTTCTCGCCGGAGTTCCAGATCGTCAACGACAACACCGCGATCGCGATGGCCAATCGCCTGCATGGCGCCCTGTTCAACAGCGATCGCGACGTGACCAGCGGGCGCACGCTCGCCAACACCATCGCGGCACTGGGCAATCTGCCACTCGACTTCAGTGTGGAGAAATCGCTCGCAGCGCGGCCGGAGGCCCTCGCCGACCGCCTCGATCTTCTGATGATGGCGGGGCGCATGCCGCCGCCGATGCGTGCCGTGCTGGTGGACGCCATCGGCCGCATGCCCTCCAACGACGGTGGCCGCCAGCGCGTCGAGGACGCGGTCTTCCTGGTCGCATCGTCCCCACAGTTCTCGGTGCAGAGGTAAGCCCATGGCCACGCCCATCGATCCCGCACGCCGCCGTTTCCTTGGCACAAGCAGCAGAATCGCCCTCGGCAGCGCCTGCGCGCTCGCCACCCTCGGGCGCCTCGAGCTGGCCCAGGCCGCCTCGCGCCCCGGCGACTACCGTGCCCTCGTCTGCCTTTACCTGCTCGGCGGCAACGACAGCTACAACATGGTCGTGCCGCGCGACACCGGCGCGCATGCGACCTACGCGGCGGCCCGCCCGGCACTCGTGGTGCCTCGCGAGCAACTGCTGCCAATCACGCCCCTCAGCGGCGGCCAGGGCGCGGCGTGGGGCCTGCACCCGGGGATGCCCGAGATGGCCGATCTGTTCGGCCGCGGCCGCGCGGCCCTGCTGGCCAATGTCGGGCCGCTGGTTCAACCGACCTCGGCAGACGATTACCGGCAGGCCCGGGTCCCGCTGCCGCCCGAGCTGTTCTCGCACATCGACCAGCAGGCGCACTCCATGAGCCTTGGCAGCGAAGTGGAGTCGCGGCCGGGCTGGGGCGGCAAGCTGGCGGACCGGCTCGCCGAACGCTTCGCTGCGAATCGCGACGCCAACGGGCTGCCCACGGCCCTCTCGCTGTCTGGCGCGAATGCCTGGCAGAACGGCAGCGACGGCGGCTTGTACAGCTTGGGCAGCACCGGGGTGACACGGCTCGACGCCACGCTGCGCAGCGACCCCTCGGCGCGGTGGACCACCCGCCGCGATGCGTTCAACGCCCTGCTCGACCTCGGCGAACGCGACAGTTCGACCTTCGTGCGCGAGTCGTCGCGCTCGACACGACGCGCCCGCGATTTCGCGGAAAGCGTCAATGCAGCGATCGAGCCGGTCTCGCCGTCGACAGTGTTCCCATCCACGACCCTCGGCAGCGCGATGCGGACCATCGCCCGCGTCATCGGCGCACGCCGCACCCTTGGCCAGACGCGGCAGGTGTTCTACGTCGGCTTCGGCGGCTGGGACACCCACGACAACATGCTCGAGGACCACCAGGCGCTGCTCTCGACCATTTCGCAGGCGCTGGGCGCCTTCCATCAGGCCACCGTCGAACTGGGGGTCGCCGACGCGGTCACCACGTTCACCATGACCGACTTCGGGCGCACGCTGAACAACAACGGCGACGGCACCGACCACGGCTGGGGCGGCCACAGCTGGGTCATGGGCGGCGACGTCGTGGGCGGCCACTTCTACGGTGCGATGCACGAGTACGCGCTGGGAAGCAGCCGCGATGTCGGCCGCGGACGGATGGTGCCCACCACGGCGGTGGACCAGCTCGGGGCGACGCTGGCCCGCTGGATGGGCCTCGGCTACGGCGATGCCATCGAGATTTTTCCGAGGCTGCCCGCCTTCGGCAGCGGCGCCGACTACCTGCCGGTGTTCGCCAGCACCAACGCCCAGTTGAATGGCACCGGCTTCACGCGGAATCGCGGAAAGGCATGAGGTGCTCCGGAAGACGACGCAGGGGAACTGTGACCACCGCCTCCAAAACACCGCACAGGCGGCCGTTTGACGTTGTTTGACAGACTGGGAACTGGGTAGCCTAGGCCACCCTTTCAACGCCCGGAGCGCTGACATGCGCCCCCTTCGTCAGGCACAGCTTGCCGTCATCGGTCTTGCTGTCGCTTTCGCCCTGCCCAGCGCCGCCCAATCGACGTTCACCAGCACCGCCGTGGTCGAGCACAGCGGGATGTGCCTTGAGGTGCCAGGCGCGTCGACGGCGAACAACCTGCAGCTCGTGCAGAACACCTGCAATGGGCGTCCGGAGCAGAACTTCCGGTTCCAGGTCATCGATGCTGCCAGGCAACGCTTCAGTGTCGTAGCAACGCACAGCAATCTTTGCCTTTCGGCGAATGGCAGTACCGCGACCGACGGTCTCGCGCTCATCCAGACCGCATGTTCCAGCGGCGACACGATGCAGGTCTTCCAGCTCGAGCGGCTCCGGGGCGGTGGACTGCCATTCCGTATCCGAGGCATCTCTTCCGCCCGTTGCGTCGAGGTCACCAACAGCGACACCCGCACCAGCCGACCTGTTCAGTTCAGAAGCTGCCAAGCGCTGGATTCAGGCCGCAACCAGAACTGGACGCTTGCCGGCGCGGCGACCGCCGGCTTCGGCGCGGGCGCAGCTCCCACGACGGCCCAGGCCGACGCGGCGCGCCTGCTGATGCAAGCCACCTTCGGCCCCACGGAAAGCGAGATCAACCGGGTCGTTTCGCTCGGTGCCGATGCTTGGATCACCGACCAGTTCAACCGCCCGGCGTCGAGCCACCTCGCCACCCACCAGGCCATCCACAATGAGCTGTCGCCGCATGTGGGCGGCAATGCCGACGACCTCGCCTGCCGGTTCAGCTACGTCTGCCAATTGGGCCGCCACGACACCTGGTGGCAGATCGGCGTGCGCGGCGAGGACCAGCTGCGTCAGCGCGTGGCCTTCGCGCTCAGCCAGTTCTTCGTCATCTCGGAAGTCAGCGACAACGTCGGCTACTCGCAGCTGGCGATCAGCGACTACTACGACACCCTCGCCGTCCACGGCCTCGGCAACTTCCGCACGCTGCTTGAGGAAGTGACGCTGAATCCGCTGATGGGCCGCTACCTCGGCATGCTGCAGAACGAGAAGGCCGACACGCGCACCAACACCGAGCCGGACGAGAATTTCGCCCGCGAGGTGATGCAGCTCTTCTCGATCGGCCTCGTCGAGCTGAACATTGACGGCACGCCGAGGCTCGACGGCAACGGCAACACCATCCCCACCTACGACAACACGCGCATCACCAACCTCGCGCGCGCGCTCACCGGCTGGAACTTCAGCAACGCCGCGCGTTGGGGGGTTTGGGAAGGCGACGTCAAGCTGCCGGGCCTGATCAGCAACATGACGGCGTGGCGCACGACGCAGGGCGAGATCTACCACGACACCGGCGCCAAGACCCTTCTCGGTGGCACCCCGGTGCCCGCCGGCGGCACGGCGGCCGCCGACCTGAGGATCGCCCTCGACAACCTGTTCAACCATCCGAACGTCGGGCCTTTCCTCGCGCGCCACTTGATCCAGCGGCTCGTCACCAGCAATCCGAGCCCGGCCTACGTGCGCCGCGTGGCCGAGCGCTTCAACAACAATGGCAGCGGTGTCCGCGGCGACATGCGCGCGGTGGTGCGCGCGGTGCTTATGGATCCCGAGGCCCGCGATACCGCCCAGACGCAGCAGTACGGCTACGGCAAGGTGAAGGAGCCGATGCTGCGCTTCTCAGCGGTGCTGCGGGCCTTCAACGCCGAAGGCCAGGCAGTGGCCACGGCAGGCGGCGCCACGACGCGCGGGCTGCTCCGCAACCGCGGCATCGGCATCGACATGTCGCAGTCCATCATGGGATCGCCGTCGGTCTTCAACTTCTACCGGCCGAACTTCATGCCGACCGGTGACCTGCGCCAGCGCGGCCTCGTCGCTCCGGAGCTGCAGATCCTCAACGAAGCGGTGGCGGTGAGCTCGATCAACCACTTGCACGGCCGGCTTTGGCAGACGGACAGCGCTGACACGACCATCCCGACCACGACGAACGATCCGCGTTTCTACTGGACGCGCTACCGCTTCAACCTGTCGGCCGAGAAGGCGCTGGCCGTGGCGCCCGAGAAGCTTGTCGACCGCATGAACCTGCTGCTGATGGGTGGGCGCATGCCGGCCGACATGCGGACCATCCTGATTTCGTCGACCTACGCCACGCCGATGAACGACGGCGGTGGCGACCGCGTGGAAGACCTGATCTTCCTGATCGCTTCGTCCTCCCAGTTCGCCACGCAGAGGTAATCCATGGACCGCATCGACAAGGCGAACGAGCGCCGCCGCTTCCTCGCTGGCGCGAGCCGCATCGCGCTCGGCAGTGCCGCCGCGATGGCGACCATGGGCCAGTTGCAGATGGTGCATGCCGCGACGCGCAGCAACGAGAAGTACAAGGCGCTGGTCTGCGTCTACCTGTTTGGCGGCAACGACAGTTTCAACATGGTCGTCCCCCGCAGCACCACCGCCTACGGCACCTACAACGCGGCCCGACCGGCGTTGGCCATTCCGCAGGCGAACCTGCTGCCGATCACCCCGACCGCAGGCGCGGGCGGGGTCGACTGGGGCTTGAATCCGGCCATGCCGGAGCTCCGGGCCTTGTTCGAAAGCGGCCGTGCCGGTCTGATCGGCAATGTCGGCCCGCTGGTCACGCCCACGACCAAGTCGGACTACCAGAACCGCCGCGTGCCGCTGCCGCCGGAACTCTTCTCGCACGTCGACCAACAGTCGTACTCGATGTCGATGGGCAGCGAAACGGCGGCCAAGGCCGGCTGGGGCGGCCGCCTCGCCGACCGCCTGCAGGCCGCAGGCTTCGGCTCGTCCACCGGCCTGCCGATCGGTCTCACGATGTCGGGCGCGAACGCGTGGCTCGCCGGCTCGCAGACGGGCATGTACACCCTCGGCAGCTCCGGCCCCTCGCGCATCGACGCCAGCCTTCGGACCGCCACCGACGCTCGCAGCGTCGCCCGCCGCACCGCCTTCAACCAGCTCCTCGACGCCGCGCAGCGCGACAGCTCGGCCTTTGTGCGCGAGCACGGCCGGATGAACCGTCGCGCCATCGATTTCAGCGAATCGGTGTTCAACGCCATCAACAACGTGCCGGCCCCGGCGACCGTATTCCCGACCGGCCGCTTCGGCGACACGTTGCGCACCGTCGCCCGCACGATCGCCGCCCGCGGCGCCCTCGGCCAGCGCCGGCAGATCTTTTTCGTCGGCCTCGGCGGCTGGGACACGCACGACGGCCAGCCCGTCGACCACCCCCGCCTGCTGACCACGGTCAGCCAAGGCCTTGCCGCGTTCTACAACGCCACGATCGAACTGGGTGTCTCGCGCGATGTCACGACGTTCACGATGAGCGACTTCGGCCGCACGCTGAACAACAACGGCGACGGCACCGACCACGGCTGGGGCGGCCACAGTTGGATCCTCGGCGGCGACGTCGTGGGCCGCCGCATCTACGGCACCATGCCGGACTATGCGCTGGGCTCGTCGCAGGACGTCGGTCGCGGTCGGATGATCCCGACCACGCCTGTCGAGCAGCTGGGCAGTACGTTGGCGCGCTGGTTCGGGCTCGGATTCTCCGACGCCAACGAGATATTCCCCAACGTGCGCAATTTCGGCAGCACCGGCGACTACCTGCCCATGCTCGCCAGCACCAACGCCGTCATCAACGACGTGGGCTTCACGCGCAACCGCGGCGGCGGCAAGGGTTGATGCGAGGCCGACCTCGTCGGCCATACGCACTGGTATGCTCCGCGGGCCTTGTGTGTCCCGGAGTCTCCACGTGTTTCGAGTCACCCTACTCGCCCTGATCGCCCTACTCCTCGCCGCCTGCGCCAGCGGGCCGGTGAAGCGCGTGTTCCCCCCGGAAGCGCGCGTGCAGGAGATCCTCCTGCAGGACGGCCGCGCAACCGTGCAGCTTCGAGTGCAGAGCTTCAGCACCGTGCCGAGCGAAGTGGAGGCCTATGCGCTCACGCTCGAATTCGCTGGCGCGGAAGCCACGCGACTGCAGGGCGAGACCAACCTGACCGTGCTGCCCCAGGCCGCGGAAACCTTCACCATCGAAACCACGCTTGATGCCGCTGCGCTGGAGCGCGCGAAGGCGGCGCTGGCCAACGGCACGGCGCTGCGCTATCGCCTCCATGGCACGATCACCGTGGAGCCGAACGGCCGCGCCTACCCCATCGACTACAGCAGCGCGCTGAGCCGCGCCCCAGGCCTCGACGGCGTGCTCCGCTGAGCAAGCCGGACCTGCTGGGATCGCACCTCGCACCCGCTGGCTGCTGCCCTCCGTTTTCCCCTCCCCATCGCCGACAGACCTCCTTCGCATGAACACCTACAAAGCCCCAGTGCGCGACATGAGCTTCGCGCTGTTCGACGTGATCCAGGCCGAAGCGCTCTACGCGAAACTCGGCATCGAGGCAGCCCAGCGCGACGTCATGGACGCCGCGCTCGAGGAGGCCGCGAAGTTCAACGAGAACGTGCTCGCGCCGCTCAACAGCGTCGGTGATCGCGAAGGCTGCACCTTCGACAAGGCCACCGGCGCGGTGAAGACCCCGACCGGTTTCAAGGAGGCCTACACGCAGTTCGTCGAAGGCGGCTGGGCGGGCATCACCGCGCGCGCCGAGCTCGGCGGCATGGACCTGCCCGAGAGCTTCGGCGTGGTCATGAAGGAGATGATCGACGCCGCCAACCTGAGCTGGGGCAACTACCCGCTGCTCTCGCACGGCGCGACGGAAGCGCTCAAGCACCACGGCGAGCCGTGGCAGCAGGAGGTGTTCCTGAAGGCGATCGTCGAAGGCCGCTGGACCGGCACGATGTGCCTCACCGAGCCGCACTGCGGTTCCGACCTCGGCCTGCTGAAGACCCGCGCCGAACCGATCGCCGACGGCAAGTACGCCATCACCGGCACCAAGATCTTCATCACCGGCGGCGAGCACGACTTCACCGACAACATCGTGCACCTCGTGCTGGCGCGCCTGCCGGACGCACCAGCCGGCACCAAGGGCATCTCGCTCTTCATCGTCCCGAAGGTGAAGGTCGCGCGCGATGGCAGCGTCGGCGAGCGCAACGCGGCGCGCTGCGGCTCCATCGAACACAAGATGGGCATCCACGGCTCGGTCACCTGCGTGATGAGCTTCGACGGCGCCGAGGGCTACCTCATCGGCCAGCCGAACAAGGGCCTCGCGGCGATGTTCACCATGATGAACACCGCGCGCCTCGCCGTCGGCATCCAGGGCTTGGGCCTCATTGATCGCGCCTTCCAGAATGCCCTGCGCTACAGCCGCGACCGCCTGCAGATGCGCGCGCTCTCCGGTGCGAAGGAGCCCTCGAAGCCGGCCGACCCGATCATCGTCCACGCCGACATCCGCCGCATGCTGCTCACCAGCAAAGCGCTGGCCGAAGGCGGCCGCCTGCTGGCGTACCACGCGGCCACGCTGGTCGACGTCATGGAGCGCACCAGCGACGAAGCCGAGCGCAAGCAGGCCGACGACCTGCTGAGCTTCCTGACGCCGATTGTGAAGGCCTGCCTCACCGAGTGGTCGGTGGAGTGCACGTACAACTCACTGCAGTGCTTTGGCGGCCACGGCTATGTCGCCGAGTGGGGCATGGAGCAGCTCGCCCGCGATGCCCGCATCACGACCATCTACGAAGGCACCACGCAGATCCAAGCGCTCGACCTGCTCGGCCGCAAGGTGATGCAGCAGCAGGGCGTGGGCCTGAAGCAGTTCCTCGGCATGATCCAGCAGTTCTGCGAGCAGAATATTGGTAACGCCTCCGTAGGGGAGTTCATCGGCCCGCTGGCCACGCTGGCCAAAGAGTACGCCGACACCACGATGGCGGTCGGCCGCAAGGCCGCCGGCAATCCGGAAGAGATCGGTGCGGCCTCGGTCGACTACCTGTTCTACTCGGGCTACGTCGCCCTCGCCTACTGGTGGGCGAAGAGCGTGGCCGTCGCCGAAGCCGGCGACTATCCGGCCGACTTCAAGACGGCGAAGCGCGAGACCGCGCGCTTCTACTTCCAGCGCCTGCTGCCGCGTACCCGCCTGCACAAGGCTGGCATCGAGGCAGGCCCGGACTCGCTGCTCGCGCTGGACGCCGCGTTGTTCGACAGCTGATTGGCCATGCCGGAGGGCCTAGCCCTCCGGACTCGGCGGCTTCGTCTCAGGGCTGCATCGACCTGACAGCGTGGAGCCGCCGCTGGCGAACCATCGAAGGCGCCAGCACGGCGCGCCCCTGGGTTCCTCAGTTTTCGGCGTGCTCCTTCACGGAAAGCATGCTTGAGATTTCGAAACAATCGATTTAGTGCGTGGTTGCATGCGCACTTATGGAAGCACCGCGGCGGTTCCATGCCGCTGGGCCTGAATCCGCCACACGGTGACCTGCATCGGAGGGTTTTCTAATGTTTCGGAGTCCGTTGATCTTCCATCCGCGCTTTCCTGGAGTGGTGTTGCTCACCGTGGCCGCCGTGGGGCTGCTCTACCCCGTGCTCGTCCATGCGATCGCCGAACTCGCCGACGTTCCGGTCCAACGCGCGACATGGCTCGGAGGGGTGTCGCTTGCCCTGCTCGCCGGCTTGGCCCTTCCTGCGTGGCAGCGTCGCACGATCGGCGCAGACCAGTTGCAGGGCGTGCTCAGTGCCCTCGCCAGCAGGGACCTGCAGTCCGTCGATGCCGCAGCCAAGCGCCTGACGACGTCCGACGACCTTGCTTCCGGTCTCAAGGCCGCGCTGAATGAACGCACGAAGCTGCTGATCGACCTGCGCGAGCGTGGCAAGGAGCTCGACGCCTTCGCCACTGCGATCCAGCTCTGCTTCCGCGAGGACCTGCCGGACCCGGCCGCCAGACTTGCCGCGCTCGCGCTGCGACTGCCGGAATTCTGGCTGCACCCCGAACACGCGATCGCCTGCATCCGCTACGGAGGAAACCGCTTCGTCTCGACCGGGTTCAAGGATTCCCCATGGCGCCAGATCGCCCACTTCAGGACCATGGACGGCATCGAGGGCAGCATCGAACTGGCCTACACCTGCGCGCTTCCCGAACTTGACGAAGGCCCCTTCCTGGCAGAAGAGCGTGTCCTTATCGACAAGCTGGCTTCGCTCCTTTCGGGCTATCTCGACAGCGACATCGGCCACCGCAATCTGGATGCGGCGGATGCCGCCCTACGCGAGCTCAGCGACGTCGTGTCTGAGACCGCGCGCGGAAACTTCTCCCGGCGCATGCAGCCCGACCGCACCAATTCCGCGCTGACCGACGTCGTCAATGGCCTGATCGAAACCCTCGACCAGAACATCGGCACGGTGAGTCGATCCATGCGCGCACTTTCGCAGGGCGATCTGCGCACCACGGTAGAAGGGCAGTTCGAGGGTGCGTTCGCCGTGCTCCAGGGTGACATCAACAGCACGATCATGGCGTTAAGGACGATGCTGGGCGAGATTCAGGCGGCTGCTAAGGCCATCGACAGCGCAGCCAGCGAAATCGCCGCCGGCAACGCCGACTTGTCTTCGCGCACCGAGCAGCAGGCGGCAGCCCTGGAAGAAACCGCCGCCAGCATGGAGGAACTGACCTCCACCGTACGCGGCAACGCCGACAACGCACGCAGCGCGAACCAATTGGCCATCGGAGCCGGCGATGTCGCCGAACGGGGAAGCCGCGTGGTTCGCCAAGTGGTCGACACCATGGGCGAGATCAACGCGCAGTCGCGCAAGATCGAGGACATCATCGGCGTCATCGACGGCATCGCCTTCCAGACCAACATCCTCGCGCTCAATGCCGCCGTCGAGGCGGCTCGCGCCGGAGAGCAGGGTCGCGGCTTCGCGGTGGTCGCAAGCGAAGTGCGTACCCTCGCGCAGCGCTCGGCGTCCGCCGCCCGTGAGATCAAAAGCCTGATTTCCGAGACCGTTGAACGCGTCGACACCGGCAGCCAACTGGTCGACTCCGCCGGCACCACCATGGGCGAGATCCTCTCGGCGGTAACGCGCGTCACCAACATCATGGGCGAGATCAGTGCGGCCTCGGCGCAGCAGACCTCAGGCATCGAGCAAGTCAGCACCACGGTGACCCACATGGACGAGGCCACCCAGCAGAACGCGGCACTCGTGGAAGAAGCCACCGCTGCCGCCCGTGCACTGGAGGACCAGGCCAGCCGGCTGGCACAGAACGTAGGGCGGTTCAGGCTCTAGACCCGGGGCGGCGGTTCACGGCACAAGACGCAGAAAACTGAAAAGCCGGACATCTCGCGATGGCCGGCTTTTTCATTTCAACGACTTACGTCATGAATTGGTCGGGACGGCGGGATTCGAACCCGTAACCTCCCCCGTCAAGCGGACAGTTCGAAAGTAGAGCTTCTGGCCTCGTGGTGATTTCGGAACTCGGCGGGCGTCATGCCGCCAAGGGCGTCGTGGGGGCGGTGCTCGTTGTAGTCGATCAGGAAGCGCCACGTG
>NZ_JAPZQK010000058.1 GCF_027530345.1 Silanimonas sp.
ACCAACGGATTCCTTGAGGCGCTCAATGGCCTTTTTCAGGCCGCCAAGCGCAAGGCGCGTGGGTACGGCCGATTCGAAACCATGCGCACCGTGCTGTTCCTGATCGCCGGGAAGCTCGACTTCCGAGGCATCAATCCCCACGCCGCATAACCCACTCGGATTTCAAAAGAGCCCATTTTCATCTCCTGTGTTCCAGGGTGATGCGGCGGTTGGGAAGCGTCATAGTCAGCGGCGCAGTCAGTCCAGAACCGCTGGATTTGCAGCACACCATAAGCCACCGCGCAAAGGAAGAATCTCGCCTTTGGTTGGTGATTGTAGTTGACGAGGTTTGACGGTCGCCGCCGGTCGATGGGGCTGGCCGTAAATGAGCGGCCATCGTAATGGCGAATCACCTTGTTCCGGCATTGCGGGCTCACTAGCATCGCGCTGTAAGACACCACTCGGATGGCCCGGTTGCACTAGGAGGCACTCATGAAGCTCAATTTCAGCCGCGGACTCTTACGGACTTCGTGCTCAGGTCACTAAGACGACTGTTCAGGCCTTGAGTTAGACCGCCCAAAATGCGAAGTCCTTTACCACTGTCACACCACAGATGAGGAGCATGAGTGCCTATGAAAACTTTCCTGAGAGCGGCGGCACTTGCGTTGCTTGCCATTTCGCCAGCGTCGGTTTTTGCATCAGCCGGTCCTGGTCTTGATGAAACGGTGAACTACCTTCGAGAGCGATGCGACGGGATGTCAGTCGTTCAATCTGGTGTCGGCACTTACGTCTACAGCTGGTCGTATGACGCGGGCACCATCATTTCGCGCGAGTCGAGGGTCAACAGCTTCGATGACGGCGGTTACGGGCCGGTTGAGAGGCGAATTCCGATTAGGAACGTTTCATTTGGTTCGGCGGAAGCTGCTATGGACCACGAGGCATTCATCTACATGGCATGCTCGGACTCCATGCTTGAAGGTGACTGCCCTTCGGAGGACGGCTCTCCAACACGCGATTCCATTTACCTTGCCTGCGCAGAAAGCAGGAAAGTTCTGAACGCGCTTGCGCATCTGCAAAAGCTCCTCGGGGGCGCTGCAGAAGCAACGGATCCGTTCAATTAACTTGGCATCGTGAATCGATTCCGCATCATGAAAGAACGAGAAACTGTGTCATCGCCGTCTAGGCTGAGTCGACTTCTGGTACGCCGATCGATTGCGCTACTCGCGTTTCTTGGACTGGTGCTTGCGCTGTCCATTCCGGCTTTGGCCGGAGGCCCAGTGAAGCCTGTAGAAGCAGACGACACGCCATCGGATGGCTGGCCTCGTCCGCCGACGGAACCGCAGACTTACGAGGAGTTCGTTGAGTGGCGCGCTGAGCAGGAGCGAGTGGCGAAAGCCACGCGGTGGCGCATTGGTGAGGAGCCAGTCGAACTTGCTCCATGTGGTGTCCGCGCCCACTGCGAGGTCAGTGCCTGGTGTCGTCATCCGGAGGCGTCATGCGATGCATTGGAAGCCGCGCGTAGGCCGGCAAAAGGTGACGTCGGACCCGGCGGGGCGAATCCCGGTCACGCGGTATGCGAGCAGCATTTCGGTGGTCGGACGATCGTCGCGACCCACCTCGATACCAAGGACGAGCAATCCTTCTGCCATTTTCCAGATCGCAGCGTTGTGTCCTCGAACGCGATCTGGGTTTGGTAGCAGCGTCTTGGTTGTCTCTGGCCGATGAGGCGTCAACGATCGAGCTGATTCTTAGCGCCACTGATCTTCAGTGGCGCGGTGGTCTCTGGTTCATTCTCGCGATCGGCAGCTCGGATGAGCCAAGTAATGGCCGCAAGCGATCTGACCATCCGCGTTTCTTGCCATGTGCAGGCGTGCACATCACCAGAACCCCTGCCCAGCTACTTGTCGCTGAGGGATGAGCGGCAGGGGTGCGGCGCGACATCTCAGAACAATGCAGGCGCTTCCCGCGGATCGTTGGTTGGAGAGTCTGTAACGTCAACTGTGTAACTGCCCTTTGAGCGAGACTGCGGGTGACCCCGCGAGGAGCAGCGACATGGCGTTATCGAAAGCGATGCTGGACGAGCTGACGGCGGGATACAAGACGCCGCAGGAGCTGGAGGGTCT
>NZ_JAPZQK010000066.1 GCF_027530345.1 Silanimonas sp.
GGCTCTTTTGAAATCCGAGTGGGTTATGCGGCATGGGGATTGATGCCTCGGAAGTCGAGCTTCCCGGCGATCAGGAACAGCACGGTGCGCATGGTTTCGAATCGGCCGTACCCACGCGCCTTGCGCTTGGCGGCCTGAAAAAGGCCATTGAGCGCCTCAAGGAATCCGTTGGTTCTCCGGGTCTGCGCCCATGCGACGATGCCGTCGAAGTGGCGGCGGATCATCCGCGCGACGTCTTTCATCGGCTCGACCTTGGAGCGCATGACGTTGCTGCACCATTGGCGCAGATGGCTTGAAACGACGTTGATCTGCTTGCGCTCGAGGATCTCGCGAAGGTGCTCCCGGTAGAGCCATGCACGTGCAGTGCGCTTCGTTGTGGCCTTGGCGATCAGTGCGTCGAGATCGCTGCGCTGCGCCGCATTGAGCCGATCACGGTCTTTCAGCAGCGACCAGCGTAGCCCCTTGAGCGCAGGATCCGTGCGCTGTTCCTGACGCCGCACCCTGTCCAAGGCCGCCGAGGCGTGTGCGACGACGTGGAACTTGTCGAAGGTGATGCGCGCCGCCGGCAGGTACTCGGTAACGCCGCGAATGTAGGCCGGCGACATGTCGATGCTGACCGACTCGATCTGCTCGGGCATGGCGTGATGGGCACGCAGATGATCGGCCAGGGTATCGAGCGTGTCGCTGCCACGCCCCGCGGCAACGAACACGACGGAGCGCCGGTCCGCATCGGCAGCCAAGGTCAGGTAGTGATGGCCGCGCTGGCACGAGGTCTCGTCGATCGCCAGCGCCTTCACCTCGGAAAGATCAAGCCCTTCCACCGCCAAGTCGACATAGCGCGAGCAGATCGCATGCACGCGATGCCAGGACTCGCCCACCAGACGGGCGACCGCAGCGAACGGCATCTGCCGGCTCAGCGTCAGTACGAGTGCCTCGAACAGCAAAGTGAACCCGGACAGCTTGCCCGCCCAATCAGGCTCGACCAGGGCAACACGCCCGTCGGGCAGCTTCAGGCGCGGCACGCGCACTTCCAGATAACAGTCGTGCTGGAAGAAGTTCAGGTGCCGGTAGCGCTTGGTCTGCGTGTCATGCACGGGATGCTCGCCGGGAACATCGGGATGCGCGAACCGACTGCCGGGCGCGAAATCGATGCCAATGGTCAAGCGCCTGCTGGCGGCATCGAAACCCGTCCCGCTCACGTACCACGGCGCGGCCACGCCAAGGGCGGCCTCAAAAAGCTGCTTCTCGCTCACGTT
>NZ_JAPZQK010000014.1 GCF_027530345.1 Silanimonas sp.
GTGGCGACGTCCTATCTGCCGAACTATCTGGGCTGGTTCCGCGCCTTGGAGCGGAACGCCCAAACCGGCGCAGGAGCCGCATCATTGCTCAGGTTGGCCATGGCGTGACCGAATCAACCACAATCAACGCGAACAGCGCCATGCCGAAACCGGTGCTCGCGAGGTAGGGCCGTTTCGACAGCGCCATTTCCATCACCCCGAGGGCATCGCGCGATTTCTCGCGCAGGCGCGGGAGGTCGGCGCGGCGCGGATGGTCGGCGGGCAGGAACTTCGCGATGAAGCGGGCCACGGCGACATAGGGCTCGTGGCTGTACTGCTCGAAGAACAGCCATTGCAGCACCTCGGCCCGCTCGAAGCGGCCCTGCGGCAGCAGCGGCGAGCCTTCCGCGAGGTAGCAGAGGATGGCGTTCGACTCGGGCAGTACGCGGCCGTCGTCAAGCTCGAGCAGCGGCACCTTGCCGTTCGGGTTCTTAGCGAGGAAGTCCGCCGTGCGGGTCTCGCCCTTGAACAGGTCGGTCTCGACCCACTCGAGCTCGATGCCCAGCATCGAGGCCGCCAGCAGCGGCTTGTAGCAGTTGCCGCTGGCGCGCATGCCATACAGCTTCATGCGCCCTCCCCGGCCTGCGCGCGCTTCGCCGCCATCCATTCGGCGCGGGTCTGCCCCCAGATCTCGATCGGCACCTCTTCGAAGGGCGGCGGCAGTTTCCCCGGGCCGAGCTTCCGCGAGCCGAGCCGCTGGGCGACCTTCTGCGACGGCACGTTGCCGGGATCGATGCAGTGGATGGCGTCGTCCCAGCCGAGCGTCTCGAAGGCCCAGTCGCGGGCGGCGAGGCCGGCTTCCACGGCGAAACCCTGCCCCCAGGCATCGGGATGGAAGGCGTATCCGATCTCGTTGCCGGGCCAGCCGTCGGGGCGCCACGGCCCCATCTGGCCCAGCCAGCGGCCGCTGGACTTCTCGACCACGCTGAACATCGCGAAGCCTTGCAGCAGCCACGCACCGGGCATCTGCAGGAATTTCCGCCACGCCGGCGCGCGCAACAGCGTGCCGCCGATGTAGCGCGCGGCGTCCTCGCTGGCCAGCATCTCGGCGTAGCGGTCGAAATCCGCCAGCACCGGCACGCGCAGCAGCAGCCGCTCGGTTTCCAGCGTCGGGCCCAGAACGGCCATCGTCATTCCCCAGATTGCGATCGGGCCCGTTGCCGGGCCCGAGGGATCAGAACGCGTTGATGCCGGTCAGCTCGCGTCCAACCACCAACTGGTGCACCGTCTCGGTGCCCTCGTAGGTGATGACCGACTCGAGGTTCAGCGCGTGGCGGATCGGGCAGTACTCGGTGGTGATGCCCGAGCCGCCGAGCAGATCGCGCGCCTCGCGAGCGATGTCGATCGCCATGCGGACGTTGTTCCACTTGGCCAGCGACACCTGCGTGGGCTGCATGGTGCCGGCGTCCTTCAGGCGGCCGAGCTGCAGCGAGAGCAACTGCGCCAGCGTGATGCGGCGGGCCATGTCGGCCATCTTGACCTGCGCGCTCTGGTTGGCCGACACCGGACGGCCGAACAGGATGCGCTCCTTGGTGTAGTTCACGACTTCCGTCAGGCAGGCCTGCGCGGCGCCGATCGGCCCCCAGGTGATGCCGTAGCGGGCCTGCGTGAGGCAGCCGAGCGGGCCCTTCAGGCCCTTCACGTTCGGCAGGCGCTGGCTGTCCGGGATGCGCACGTTGTCGAAGAACAGCGCGCTGGTGACCGAGGCGCGCAGGCTCATCTTCCGGTGGATCTCCTGGGCGGTGAAACCCTTCGTATCGGTCGGCACGATGAAGCCCTGGATGCCGTCGTCGGTCTGCGCCCAGACGATGGCGATGTGCGCCAGGTTGCCGTTGGTGATCCACATCTTCGCGCCGTTGATCACCCAATCACCGCCGTCCTTCTTGGCGGTGGTCTTCATGTTGGCCGGGTCGGAGCCGCCGTGCGGTTCGGTCAGGCCGAAGCAGCCGATGATCTCGGCCTTCGCCATGCCCGGCAGGTAGCGCTGGCGCTGCTCTTCGCTGCCGTAGGCGTAGATCGGGTACATGCACAGGGAGCTCTGCACCGAGACGAAGCTGCGGATGCCGGAATCGCCGCGCTCGAGCTCCTGGCAGATCAGGCCGTAGCTGACGGCGTTGAGGCCGGCGCAGCCGTACTGCTCCGGCAACGACGAGCCGAGCAGGCCCATCGACGCGATCTCGGGCACCAGCTCCTTCGGGAAGCGGCCCTGGTCGAAGGCGTCGCCGATGATCGGGATCACCTTCTCGTCGGTGAAGCGGGCGACGGCGTCCTGGACGGCGCGCTCTTCCTCGGTGAGCAGCGAACGGATGTCGAACAGATCGGTCGGATTCAGGGGCATGGCGGGGGCTCGCTCGGAATGGGAAGAGGCCGGAAAACCGGCCTCTTCGGGACCCGCGGATTGTAGCCCAGCCAGCCGGGGACCTGCCGCCCCCGGAGTGACGGCGGCGTGCGCTCAGCCCTGGGAATCGGCCATCGGGGCCGGGTTGGCGACGATGATCACGCCGTCCTTGATCGGCAGGCGCTCGCCCGGCTTGTCGATGGTGCGGACGGTGCCGCCCTGGCCCTCATAGGTCCAGCGCACGTCGTAGCCGATGACCTTGTCACGCTCGCCGAGCTGGATCGTGTCACCGGGCTTCTCGTCGAGGCGGAGGCTCTTCACCTCACCCTCCAGCGCGTACTGCACCTCGTAGCCCACGACCTCTTCACGCGGCTCGCTGACCGTGCGGCAGTCCTGCACGGTCTCGTTGTAGCGGCGGCCGCCAGTGTGGTTGCGGTCGATCTCACGCCCGGCATAGCCGCCCGCCACGGCGCCGGCCACCGTCGCGACGTCGCGCCCCCGGCCACCGCCCACCTGGTTGCCGAGCAGGCCGCCCACCAAGGCGCCCACGACCATGCCGTCCTTGTCTCCGAAGCGCTCCTGCGCCCGACGTTCGACGACGCGGTCCTCGCAGACCCGGCGCGTGCCGGTGACCATTTCCTTGATCGGGGTCGCGGCCAGCACGTTGGCGAGGATCGGTTCCTTCACGGTGATGGGCTCGGCCGAGACCACGTCGGCGTAGGTCGGGCCGAAGACGTTGTAGGCGCCGACAGCCGCGCCGGCCGCGAAAACGACGCCAATGGCGATGAGAGTCTTGGTGTTCATGGCATTCCCCGTCGTGGACAGCGCGATCGCGCGCTGGGCCAGACCTTGCCGCGCCGAAACTGAACATGCGCCGAAACTGTCAATCCATGTGTCCAGCCCCGGTGTATCGTCCGGCCATCGCCCAAGGAGGTCCCCCATGCGCGCCTTGCTCGTCCCCGCCATCACGAAGTTCCTCGGCGACCTGCGCTTCCGCAACCTGTTCCTGATCACGGCCACGCTGTTCGCAGTCAACCTCGTCGTTCCGGACTTCATTCCCTTCGCCGACGAGCTGCTGCTGGGCCTCGCGACGCTGGTGCTCGCCCGCTGGAAGGATCGCAAGGCGCCGCAGGCCGAAGCGGCCCCCACGGCGCAGACGGCGCCGCGCGACGTCATCGACCTGCCGCGCGACCAGGTGCGCCGCGAGGGCTGAGTGCAGCTCTACGACAGCCACAGCCACCTCGACGCTCCCGAGTTCGAGGCCGACCGCGAGGCCGTGATCGGCCGCGCCGAGGCGGCTGGCGTCATGCAGCAACTGGTGCCCGCCGTCGCCTTCCAGGCGTGGCCGGCGCTGAAAGCGACCTGCGCCCTGCGACCGGGCCTGAAGGCCGCCTACGGCCTGCATCCGATGTACCTGGATGAGCATCGGCCGGCGCATCTCGACGCCCTGCCCGACTGGATCGAACGCGAGCAGCCCGCCGCCGTTGGGGAATGCGGGCTGGATTTCTTCATCGAGGGGCTGGATCCGGAATCCCAGCGGCGCTACTTCGTCCGCCAACTGGAGATCGCCCGCGATTTCGGCCTGCCTGTGGTGCTGCATGCCCGGCGCGCGGTGGACGAGGTGATCGCCACGATCCGCCGCGTCGGCGGGCTGCGCGGCGTCGTGCACAGCTGGTCCGGCAGCGAGGAACAGGCCGCGCAGCTCTACCGACTCGGCTTCTCGCTGGGCATCGGCGGTCCGGTCACCTTCGAACGCGCGCAGCGTTTGCGGCGCACGGTGGCGATCATGCCGATCGAGCACCTGCTGCTCGAAACCGACAGCCCCGACCAGCCCGACGCCGGGAGGCGTGGCCAGCGCAATGAGCCCGCCTTCCTCGTCGACGTGCTTCGCGAGGTGGCCCGCCTGCGCGGCGAGGACGAATCGGTGGTCGCCGAGGCGACGCGTCGCAACGCGGAAGCGCTGTTCGGCACCTGAACCGGACGGCGCTTCGCGAGCGCCAAACGCGTGGCCCTTCAGTCCGCCTTCTTCAACAGCATCTCGATGGCCTTGCCGGCCGCGACGAAGGCGAAGGTGCCGGTGAGGTGCGTCGCCGCCCCGAGGCCGGTGCCGCAGTCCAGCTTCAGGGCCGCATCGGGATCGAGCGAGGGCCGCAAGCCGCACACCGAGCCGTCGGCTTGCGGGTAGCGGACGTTCTCGAGCGAGTAGACCGCCGGCACGCCGAAGTAGCGGTCCTTGTTCTTCGGGAAGTTGAATTCGCCGCGCAGCTTCTTGCGGACGAGCGCCAGCAGCGCGTCATGCTCGGTGCGCGAGAGGTCGCGAACGCGGACCAGGGTCGGGTCGATGCGGCCGCCAGCCGAGCCGACCACCACGATCGGCTGCTTGCGGCGCCGGCAGAAGGCGATGGTCTCGACCTTGGCCCGGAAGCTGTCGAAGGCATCGAGCACGAGGTCGAAGCCGCCATCCAGCCGCTCCGCGAGGTTGGCCGGGGTGACGAAATCCGCGACCGCGCGAACGTCCAGCGCGGGATTGATGCGACGGAAGCGCTCGGCCAGCACCTCGACCTTCGACCGGCCGTACTCGCCCTGCAGCGCATGCAACTGGCGGTTGGTGTTCGAGACGCAGAGGTCGTCGGCGTCGATCATCGTGAGCCGGCCGACGCCGCTGCGCACCAGCGCTTCGGCGGCCCAGGAGCCGACGCCGCCGAGGCCGACGACCGCCACGTGCTTGCCAGCGAGGCGGGCGACGGTGCCGGCGCCGTAGAGGCGGTCGATGCCGGCGAAACGGGGATCGGGCGGCGTGGTGCGCTCGGGCGCGACGGCCGGAAGGTCTGAGGGGCGGGACATCATCGCCACAGTGTAAGCCGCGTCATCATGCGACCCGAAGCGACGGCTTGCGTTCAGTTCGCACGGACTAGCGTTCGGGCACCACGGCCCCCGGGAGATCCGCCATGACGACGCCCCGCTCCATCCCGCGCCCCGCGCTCGCCCTCGGGCTCATCGCCACGGCCGTCCTCTCGGCCTGCAGCACCCAGCCGACCACACGGCGCTATGCCCAGCACGAGCCGGCGCCCTACCAGGAGCCGCAGCGCTGCTATGACTGCGGCACGGTCGAAACCATCGTCCGCGTCTACGGCGCGCGGGAGAACACCCGCACCGGTGCCGTGATCGGCGGCGTGCTCGGGGCCATCGTAGGCCGCGAGCTGGCCGATGACAGCAGCCGCGGGCGCCGCAACACCGCCACCGTCGCGGGCGCCGCGGCTGGCGCGTTGGCCGGCAACGCCATCGAGAACCGCGCCAACGAAGAAAGCTTCGACGTCACCGTCCGCATGGACGATGGCCGCCGGCTCACCGTCAACGTGACCGCGCTGCCCAACGGCGTTCGCAACGGCGCCTACGTGCGTTACGACGGCCGCCGCCTGCAGGCGCTGCGCTGACGGCCTGCTATCGTTCCGACGCCGGCAGGCCGCCGGTGTCGGAATGGAGCGAAACGCAATGCGTAGCGTGGTGACCCTGATCATCGGACTGTTCGTGGGCGCCATGCTCACCGTCATCGCCCTCAACAGTCTGAAGAAAGGCACGGCCTATCCGAACGGCGTCATGGCGGTGATGTCGGCCCAGATGGGCCAGCTCGACGGCCGCATCAAGGCCAAGGCCTGTGCCGGCCCCGATCTCGAAGCCAATCTCGGCACGCTCGTCGCCTTGGGCAACGACCTCGAACCCGCGTTCCTGCCGACGCCCGACGACGAAGCCTTCAGCCAGTACGCCTCGGATTACCGCGCGGCCGTCGATGCCGCCTTGGCCACGGCGCCCGCCGACTGCGACGCCGCAGCAAAGTCCCTCAACACCATCAGCGCGACCTGCAAGGCCTGCCACCAGCAGTTCAAGAGCTGAGGCCGCCTCGCCCGCCGGGCCACCACCCGGCGATCGCATCGGCCACGGCCCGCGGTTCACGCATCCACGCGAAGTGATCGGCCGCCACGCCGAGGTGCTCGGCGTGGAGCACGCCTTCGCTCGCCGAACGGGTGCTCGTCGCTGCGACGAGCGCCCGGAGTGACGCCGCCGGCACCAGCCGGTCCTCCGCCAGCCGTAGACCGAGGAAGGGCAGTTCGAGGGCCGCGATCCGCTCGCCAAGCCGCTCGGGCAGCCCGGGCAGGCCGTCGTAGTGGCCGCGGCGGACCGTCTGCGCCCAATCCCGCATCAGCTGTCCCGCCTCGCGACCGGCAAATCCGAGTCGATGGCCGGGGTAGCTGCCGACCGCACGCGTCAGCGGAGGCAGCACGTGTCCGAACGCACCCACCAACCAGCGCAACGGCCCCGGGAACAAGCGCCAATGCGGCACGCCGCTGCCGACGGCGACGAGGCCCTCCGCGCCGCCGTGCAGGGCCGCCGCCAACACCGCGAACTGCGCGCCGATACTGTGGCCGCCATAGAGCAGCGGCACTCCCGGGTGCGCCGCCGACAAGGCCGAACAGGTCGCGGGAATGTCTTCCAACAGCAACTCGCGGTAGCCCCAGTCGTCGCGCCGCGAGGGACGCGCCGGGTGCGCCCCGGTGCCGCGCCACTCGTGCACGCCGAGGGCAATGCCCCGGGCCGCGAGCGCCGCCCCGAGACGTTCGTACTTGCGCGCGGGGACGCCCAGCGCGGGGAGCCATAGCAGGGCCGCGCGGGCCGGGATCGGAGCATCGGACATGGGCCGAGCATGGCCGAAGGCACATGCCGGCGTCACGTGACGGACGACATCCTTGCGTCCATGACTGCTTCCCATCGCTCGACGGGCGCCGCCCCGCGCCGCCTGCCCGTGCCCCTCGCCCTCGCCGTGGCCCTCGCCACGACGTGCGCCACCGCCCGCGCCGCAGAAGCGCCGCCCCTCGCCATCGACGGCCGGCTCGACGAGGCCGCTTGGGCCGGCGCGCGCGTCTTCGATCAATTCGTCATCGTCGAACCGTGGACGGAAGCCGCACCGGACCCGGCCCTCGCCACCGAAGTGCGCCTGCTCTCGACGCCGTCCGGCATCGCCCTCGGATTCCGCATGAAGCAGCCGGCCGACGTGCCCCTGCTCGCGCCGAAGGTGGCGCGCGACGAGATGACCACCGCGGATCGGGTCAACGTCTACCTCGATTTCGACGGCGACGGCCGCGCGGCCTACAACTTCGCGGTGCTGGCCTCGGGCTCGATCCAGGACAACACGATCACCAACGAGACCCAGTTCAGCCCCGACTTCGACGGCGACTGGAAGCACGCCGTGCACATCGAAGACGGCGGCTGGAGCGTCGAGATCCTGATCCCGTGGACGACAGCAGCCATGCGCGGCGCCGACGCGCCGGAGCGCACGATCGGCCTGCACCTCGATCGCGTGGTGGCCAGCCGCAACGAGCGGCAGGGTTGGCCGGCGACCTCGTTCTACCGCGGCCGCTTCGTCTCGGAGTTCGCGAAGGTCGAGATCCCGCAGTACCCGGCCTCGCTGCTGCACGTGTGGCCCTACGCGACAGTGATCCACGACCAGCTCGACGGCGACACGCGCTGGAAAACCGGTGCCGACCTGTTCTGGAAGCCCTCCGCGAGCTTCCAGCTCTCGGCCGCGCTGAACCCCGATTTCGGCCAGGTGGAAGCCGACGACCTCGTGGTGAATTTCGAGGCCGTCGAGGTGTTCTTCAGCGACAAGCGGCCGTTTTTCACCGAGAACCAGACCTTCTTCGACCTGCGCACGCCGGACAGCGGCCAGCTCGTCTACACGCGGCGCATCGGCGGCCCGGCCGACGACGGCCAAGGCGTCTCGGACATCGACCTCGCCCTGAAGGCCAACGGCAGTTGGGGGCGCTTGGGCTACGGCGTGTTGGGCGCCACCGAGGACGGCGACGCCGGCCGCGACTTCCGCGTGGGACGCCTGCTCTGGGACGCGAACGAACGGCTCGGCCTCGGCTGGCTCGGCACGCAGGTGGAGCGCCCCTTCCTCGACCGCAGGGCCGACGTGCAGGCCGCCGACCTGCGCTGGCAGGCCGGCGAGTCGCTGCTGGTGAACGCCCAGGTGATGGGCTCGCGGGTCGAGCAGGCCGGGCGCGAACGCAGCGGCCAGGGCGGCTGGGTCCGTGCGAACTGGAACCCGAACTCGGCCTGGCGCTACGAGCTGGAGGCCACCCATTTCGGGCAGGGCCTCGACTTCAACGACCTCGGCTTCATGCGGCGCGGCAGCCTCAACGAGCTCGAGCTGACCGGCGAGTACAACCACACCATCGATGACGGCACCAGCGCACTGGCCTCCACCCGCTGGTACGCCGAACTGCAGGCGCGCCGCAGCGACAGCGGCGTGCGACTGCCCACGTGGTTGATCCTCGAACACGGCACCACGTTCCGGAACGGCGACCAGTTCGAGGTCGGCCTGATTCCGCGCAGCGACGGCTTCGACGACCTGCTCTCGCGTGGCAACGGGCTGGTGTGGCGCTCCGCGCGCGCCGAGGCCTACGCCGGCTGGTACCCCAGTCGCGAAGGCAAAGTGGGCTGGGACTTCAATATCGGCGCGAGGCCTGAAGGCGTGTCCCGCGCGCTGGCCGTCGAGACCGATCTGCAGCTCTACTGGTTCCCGAATGAACGGGTGAACCTGATGCTCGAGATCGAGCCGATGTGGAGCCCGGACTGGCTGATCTGGAAGGGCGGCACCCGTTTCGCCCGCCACAGCCGCCGGCTCGATGCCGCCAACCTCGGCCTGAACTGGTTCCCGGCGCCGAAGCACGAGATCCGCGTGAAGGCCGAATGGCTGGCCATCCGCGCCCGCGAGGGCCGCCGCTACCAGCTCGGGCCGGACGCTCGACTGCGCCCGGTCGCCGGCGCCGAGCCGGATTTCGACATCAACAATTTCGGCGTGCAGGTGCGCTACCGCTGGGAGTTCGCGCCGCAGTCGGACGTGTACCTCGTCTGGTCGCGCGGCGGCTTCCTCCGCGAGGAGCGCAGCGGTGAGTCGACCCTCGACCTTCTGGACGAGGCCCTGGCCCTGCGGGACGCCGACCAGTTCCTCGCAAAAGTGCGTTACCGCTTCTGACCGGCGGCCGGCCTTGCGCTAATCTGGCGCTTGAAGTCCCACCCCCAAGCCTTTGCCCAGTCTGGATTTTCGGATCGCCGACGGAGGTCACCCGATGCGCTACCGGCCCATGCCCGACATCCAGATCATTGTCGGCGAGGCACTGCCCTTCACGGTCTTCGACCGCACGGGGCAGCCGCTGCTCGTCAAGGGGCACCCGGTGGAAAGCGACCTCATGCTGGCGCGCCTTTACGAGCATGGCTTGGTCGAGGACGGCGGACCGGGGGCCCGCACCGACACCCGCGACTCGGAAGTCGCGCAGCGCACGCGCTACGTGGCACGTCCTTCGGCGCGTCTGCGCGACGCCGAAGACGAGCTCACCCTGCTGCACCGCGACCTGCAGGCCGGCGTTTACCGCGACACGCGCAACCGCATCGTCGAGCTGGCCCGCGACCTGCAGGACGCCTGGGAGAACGATCCCGACCAGGCGATGGGCCTGCTGCAGCTCGAGGCCATCGACCACCGCCTCTCCCGGAGACTGATGCATGCCGCCTTGCTGACCCAGGTGCTGTCGGTGCCCCGCGGCCTCGACGAGTCCAGGCGACTGGCGCTGATGTGCGCGGCTCTCACCTATGACGTGGCCCTTGCCCGGATCAGCGAAGCGCTCGCGAACCAGGCGGTCCCGCTCAGCGAAGCACAGTGGCGGTCGATCCAGACGCACACGTCGGATGGGGTGGAGATGTTGCGGCGTGCCGGCGTCGACGACGAGGTCTGGCTCGATGCGGTGCTCGACCACCACGAACGGGTCGACGGCACCGGCTACCCGCGCGGGCTGCGTGGCGAGGATGTTTCGATCGAGGCGCGCATCCTCGGCATCGTCGATATCTATACCGCGATGATCCGCCCGCGGGCCTACCGGGACGCACAGCCCTCCCGCGTCGCCCTGCGCGACATCTTCCTCGAGCGCGGCCAGCGCATCGACGAACGACTGGCGACGCTGTTCATCAAGGAACTGGGCGTCTACCCGCCCGGGACCATGGTCAAACTCGCCAGCGGCGAAATCGCCGTGGCTGTGCGACGCACCGCCGAGGGCGCCCACCCGCAGCTTCGCTCCGTGATCGGCAAGGACGGCGCGCCCTTGGCCTACCCGCAGGTGCGGGACAGCCGCGTGCCGGAGACCGCGATCGTGGAAATCGTGCCGGTCTCGCAGTACCGCTCGGCCTTGGGTAGCCTCAACGTCCTCTGGGCACGCGGCGCGACCGCCGGATAAGGACGACGATGGACATGACGGTGTGGCTGTACGTGCTTGCGGGCGCGTTGATCGTGATCGGGCTGCTGGGCACCTTCCTGCCGGCACTGCCCGGCATGCCGCTGATCTTCGGCGGCATGCTGCTCGCCGCGTGGGTCGGTGACTTCCAGATCATCGGCGGCTGGGTGCTGCTGGTGCTGGGCCTGATGTCGCTGTTCGCGCTGGGCATCGACTTCCTTGCTTCGACGCTCGGCGTCAAAAAGGTCGGCGCTTCCAACAAGGCGGCGATCGGCGCGGCCCTCGGCACGATCGCCGGCCTACCCTTCGCGATCCCCGGCCTGCTGATCGGCCCCTTCGTCGGCGCGGTGGCCGGCGAACTGATCCACCGGCAGGCCTACGACCGCGCCAATGTGGGCGAAGCCGCGAAGATCGGTCTCGTGACGTGGCTGGCGATGGCCATCGGCGCCGCTCTGAAGCTCGCGGTCGCCTTCACCATGCTGGGCATCTTCGCGCTGGCAATCTGGCTCTAGGCCCCAAGGGCTGCGGCGCGGCGAGCGCCGCGCCGGTTCACAGTTCGCGCAGAGTCACCGAGGGCGGCGCATCGAGGATGCGCCGCGTGGCCCACAGGCCGGCCAGCAACGCCACAACGACGCCGACCAGCGCACCGGTGGCGGCAAGGCGCGGGTCCGGCGTCCACGGCAAATCCAGCACCTGCAGCGCAATGACCCCGGCAAGCACCGTTGAGGCGATGGCGGCGACGAGCCCGGAAATCAGGCCCAACGCGGCGAACTCGCCGGCTTGTGCCAGACGCAACTGGCGGCGACTGCCGCCCAGCACGCGCATCACCGCGCCCTCGCGCAGGCGCTCGTCCTGGCTGGCGCCAACGGCAGCGAGCAGCACCAGTGCACCGGCCAGCAAGGCGACGAGGAACACGGCTTCGACCACGGTCGACACCTGGTCGACGGTGCTGCGCACCTGCTTGAGGATGGCGTCGACGTCGATCACCGAGAGGTTCGCGAAGCGGTCGAGCAAGGCGCGGGTGAATCCGTCGCGGCCCGGCGGCAGGTGGATCGCCGTGATCGCGCTGCCCTGAAGGCCTTCCATCGCGCCGGGCGAGACCAGCACGAAGAAGTTCGGCCGCACGCTCTCCCATTTCACCTCGCGGATCGACGTGACCTCGCCTTCAAGGCGCGTGCCGGCGATGTCGAAGACGACGCGGTCACCCAGCGCCCAACCCAGCGACTGCGCGAGACCCTGCTCCACCGAGAATTCGGTGGGCGCATCGGCGGCCATCGACGCCTCCCAGAATCGGCCTTCGAGGATGGTGTTGCTGTCATCGAGCGTGTCAGCGGAGCTGAGGTTGAATTCACGCTCGGCGAGGCGGCGGGCTCGCCCGTTGCCCTCCGGGAGGGCCTGCACGTTCATCGGCGCGCCGTTCCTCTCGATCCAGCGGCCGCGGATCATCGGGAAGATCTCCGGGTTCGTGATGCCCTCGCTCTCGAGGAACTCGCGCAACGGTTCGACCTGCGCCGGCTGCACGTTGACGATGAAGCGGTTCGGCGCATCGGCCGGCAGGGCCTCGCGCCAGCGCTCAAGCAGATCGGTGCGCACGAACACCAGCAGCAACAGGGCCATCAGCCCGAGCCCGAGCGCGCTCACCTGCGCCACCGTCGTGGCCGCGCGGCGGCTGATGTTGGCCAGCCCGTAGCGCCAAGGGCCGCGCAGGCGCGGCCGCAGCAGGTCGACACCACGCACCAGCCCGTAGCCGAGTGCGGCGAGGATGGCGAAGGTGACGACGAGGCCACCGAGCATCGCGCCGGCCAGTTCCGGCGACTTCGCCTGCCACCAGAGCAGCGCGCCGAAGCCGCCAAGGGCCAGCGCCGTCAGCGCCAGAGCGCTCGGCGAGCGCACGTCGAGATCACGGCGCAGCACCCGCAGGGCCGGAACACCGCGCAGCGCCAACACCGGCGGCACAGCGAAGGCCAGCAGCACGACGAGACCCACGGCGTAACCGCTGAGCACCGGCACGAGACTGGCCGAGGGCACGGCGATGCCGAGCGCGCTACCCAGCCACTCGCCGATCGCGAACGACAGTGCCCAGGCCAAGGCCACGCCGAGGGTGCTGCCGAGCAGGCCCAGCAGCATCAGCGCGCCCACCTGGACGATCACGATGGTGCGCTGGCTGGCCCCGAGGCAGCGCATCACCGCGCAGGCGTCGAGGTGGCGCGCGCTGTGACGGCGCGCGGCCATGGCCACGGCGATCGCGGCGAGGATCACCGAGACGAGAGTCGCGAGACCGAGGAAGCGTCCAGCGCGATCAAGCGCACGACGCACTTCCGGCCGGCCTTCGGAGGCGGTCTCCAGTCGCTGTCCGCGGCCGAGCGCATCGCGCGCCTCGGCGCTGAAGGCCTCGACGGCGTCCGGCGTGCCGGCCACGACGAGCCGGTAGGCAATGCGGCTGCCGGGCTGCACGAGGCCGGTGGCCGGCAGGTCGTCGAGGTTCATGACGACCTTGGGCGCGACGTTGAAGTAGTCCAACGCGCCGTCCGGCTCCTGCTCGATCAGCGCCGCGAGCCGCAACGTCGACTCGCCGAGGGTGATGGGGTCGCCGAGCGTCGCACCGAGGGTGTTCGCCCCGGCGCGGGTCATCCAAACGACGCCAGCCGGCGGGCCTTCGGCCGGCTCGCGGCGGCCGGCCTCGTCGCTGATGACGAAGCTGCCGCGCAGCGGGAATTCGCGGCCCACCGCGCGCAGTTCGCCGAGTCGGAAACGATCGGCCACGCGCAACATGCTCGGGAACTCGACGGTGTCGACGGCCTTCAGGCCCGGACGATCGGCCAGCGCGCGCAGTTCGGGCGCCAGTGGCGCATCAGCACGCAGCACGGCATCGCCACCCAGCAGGCGATTGGCCTCGAGGGCCAACGCACGCTCGGCACGGTCGGTGAGGAAGCTGATGGTGGTGACGGAGGCGACCGCGAGCGCGAGGGCCGCGATCAACAGGCGCACCTCGCCGGCCGCGAGATCGCGAAGGGCCTGGCGCCACGCGAGGCGCCAGGGACTCCCTCCGCGTGCCGTGGCGGTGCTCACGCCTGCACCCGGCCGCCGGCGAGCCTGAGTTGGCGACCGCAACGCGCGGCGAGGCGCTCGTCGTGCGTCACCAGCACGAGGGTGGTGCCGGCTTCGGCATTCAGACGGAACAGCAGTTCGATGATCTGCTGCCCGGTGGTGGTGTCGAGGTTGCCCGTGGGTTCGTCAGCGAACAGCAGGGCCGGCCGGGTGACGAAGGCGCGGGCGATGGCCACGCGCTGCTGCTCGCCGCCGGAGAGCTGGCGCGGGTAGTGGGTCATGCGCTCGGCCAGGCCCACCTGCTCCAGCACCTTGCGGGCCGGGGCTTCGGCGTCGCGATCGCCGCGCAGTTCCAGCGGCAGCATCACGTTCTCCAGCGCCGTCAGTGCCGGTAGCAGCTGGAAGTTCTGGAAAACGAAACCGACTTTCTCGGCACGCAGCGCGGCGCGGCCGTCCTCGTCGAGCGCGCCAAGGTCGGCGCCACCGAGGCGAACCCGGCCGGTGCTGGCGACATCGAGGCCGGCCAGCAGCGACAGCAGGGTGCTCTTGCCTGAACCGGAGGCCCCAACGATGGCGAACGCTTCACCCGCCGCGATGCTAAAACCGACATCGGCGAGAATGGTGAGCGGGCCCGAAGGCAGGGCGACCTGCTTGCCCAAACCCTCCACGTGCAACAGCGGCGTCGTCGACGCGGTCAGGTCAGGATTGAGAAGGGCGGTCATCGGAATGCGTTCATCCAGCAAAGTTCAGGGCGCACTGTGCGTGCAACAGGCTCTACAGGGCGTCATGGTGCTGCGCGCAATGGTGCTTGGCATGGGCCTTTCGGCAGGGCTCGCCGCCTGCGGGCAGACCGACGACGGCGGAATGCCCCAGACGGCCCCGCCGGCCGCCGCCGCGTTGGCCGCAGCACCCGCGCCTGCGGCCGGCAGCACGCAAGGCCAGGTCGCCCCGACGGAGGCGCGCACCGTGCTGGTCATGGGCGATTCGCTCTCCGCCGCCTACAACCTCGCGGCGGAACAGGGCTGGGTAGCGCTGCTCGACACGCGGTTGCGCACCGAGGCGCCGGGCTTCCGCATGGTGAACGCCTCGATCAGCGGCGAGACGACCGCCGGGGGGGCGTCGCGCATCGACGCCGCCCTCGCCGAACATCGGCCCGCCCTCGTGGTGATCGAACTCGGCGCCAATGACGGGCTGCGCGGGCTGCCGCTCGAGGAATCACGCGCGAACCTGGAACGCATGGTCAAGGCCTCGAAGGCCGCCGGCGCCGAAGTGCTGGTGGTGGGCATGCGCCTGCCACCGAACTACGGCCCGGACTACACCGAAGGCTTCTTCGCGATGTTCGGCGAGATCGCGCAGGCGGAGGGCGTGGCCCACCTGCCCTTCCTGCTCGAGCCGATCGCCTTTGATGAAGCGGCGTTCCAGGGCGATCGCCTGCATCCGACCGCCGAGGCGCAGCCGGTTCTGGCCGATCACGTCTGGACCGCGCTGGGACCGATGCTCGCCGACTGACGCGACTCGCCCCACGCGGATCGGGGCGTGAATACGTATGCACCGCTGGGTTTTCCCGGCGTGGCGGGCTAGCGTTCCCGGACTTCGGTTCGGGGGAAACGAATGGGCGCCGGCGCCATCCAGTGGGGAATCTTCATCGGCCTGACGGCCGCGATCGCGCTGCTCACCTGGTGGCGCTGCCGTCAGGAAGTGCCGTCGGCCGACGCGTCGAAGGAGGTCTTCCTCGCCGGCGGCACGCTCACCTGGCCCTTCATCGCCGGCTCGCTGCTGCTCACCAACATCAGCGCCGAGCAGATCGTCGGCATGAACGGCACGCAGGTGATGCTGACGGCCTGGTGGGAGATCGGCGCGGCGGTGGGCCTGGTCATCCTCGCCCACGTGCTGGTGCCGATGTACTACCGGCACGGCTGCAGGACGACCACGGAGCTGCTCGAGAAGCGCCTCGGCGACGCCAGCATCCGCACGGCGGTGTCGATCCTGTTCCTGCTGGGCTATCTCTTCATCCTGCTGCCCGTCGTGCTGTACACCGGTGCAGTGTTCCTGAAATCGATGTTCGCGCTCGAGGCGTCGATCCTCGCCATCGCCATCGTCTACGCGCTGGCGGGTCTGGCCTACGCGGCCTTCGGCGGCCTGCGCGCCATCGCCATCTCCGACACCTACAACGGCGTGATGCTGGGCGTGATGGGCCTGCTGGTGACCTTCTTCGCCTTCAAGGCCATCGACTTCGACCTCTCGGGCATCCCCGCGGAGCGCCTCACCCTCATCGGCGGGCCGGAATCCGACATCCCGTGGACGACCCTCCTCACCGGCATGGTGTTCATCCACCTGTTCTACTGGGGCACGAACATGGTGATCGCGCAGCGCGCGCTGGCCGCGCCCACCATGCGCGAGGCGCAAAAAGGCATCTACGCCGCTGCGGCGATCAAGCTGCTGATGCCCCTGATCGTCGTCGTGCCGGGCGTCCTCGCCTACAAGCTGTATGGCGATGTCGGTGACGTGACCTACGGGCGCCTCGTCGCCGACGTGCTGCCGCCGTGGCTGGCCGGCGCCTTCGCCGCGATGATCTTCGGCGCCGTGCTGTCGAGCTTCAATTCCTGCCTGAACTCGGCCGCGGCGCTCTATGCGATGGACCTGCACGTGAAGTACGTGAACCCGCAGGCCGACCTGAAGCGCGTCGGCCAGCGCGTGGCCGCGGCGTTCGCGATTGGTGGCGTCGCCCTGGTGCCGCTTTACCAGAACGCCGAGAGCATCGTCGCGACGATGCAGAAGATGAACGGGCTGTACTCGATGCCCGTGCTGGCCGCTTTCCTCGTGGCCGTGGTGGGACGCCGGGTGCTGTCGATCGCGCTGCGCGCGGGCCTGCTGTTCGGCGTGGGGCTGTATGCGGTGTTCACCTTCGCTTGGCAGCCCTTCGGCCTGCACTACATCCACCTGATGGCGATCACCCTCGCCAGCACGATCGCAATGATCTACGCGCTCGACCGCGTGCTGCCGGGCTCGGCGCCGTCGGCGTCCAGCGACGGCCAGCCGGAGGCGTCCAGCGCCTCGCGGTAACCGTGCCAAGCCGCGTAGGCCAGCCACGGCATCACGATCCCCAGACCGACGAAAGCCGTGGCCAATCCCACGGCGGTGAGCATTGCGATCAGCGCCGCCCAGACCAGCGCGGCGCCCTTGTTCCGCAGGACGGCATTCACACTGGAGATGCCGGCCGTGACCATGTCCACGTCGCGGTCGGCGATCATCGGCAGCGAGAACGCCGCGATGGCGAACGTGGCCACCGCGAACACCGAGCCGAACAGCGAGCCGAGGGCGAGGAACTCCAACAGCGAGACAAGGCTGCCATCCTCGATCGGCACGAAGGCGTTCACCAGCATGCCGGCGCGCGACCACAGCAGCAGGATCACCATCTGCACCAAGGCGAACACGCCGGCCTGCCCGACCACTCGACGCATCAGCGCGAGGCAGTCCCTGAGTCGCGGCAGCTCGCCGCGCTCGAGGGCCCGGCTGACCGCGTAGAGCCCGACCCCGATGAGCGGCGCCACGAACACGAAGCCCGACAGCAGTGCCGCCAAGAGCGCGAAGCGTCCGAGCTGCCAGGCCATCGCCGCCACGGCCAGGCTGACCACGACGACGATGGCGCCGAAGACCGACGTGAGTACCGGGGCGCGAAGGAGATCGCGCCAGCCCGCGGCCAGCCAACGCAGCGGCGCGGACAGCGGCAGGTCGCGGCAAGGCACGACGAAGGGCGCGGCCTCGCTCATGCCCGCAGTCCGTTGAACTCGGGATGGCGGCGCATCCACGCGTCGACGTAGGGGCAAACCGGCTCGACGTGCAGACCTTCCGCCCCGGCCCACTCGAGGGCCGCCCGCGTGAGTACACCGGCCACGCCGCGCCCCTCGATGGCGCGATCGACGACCACCGAGGGAATCACCATCACCGACCGGCCCTCGACCTCGCGACGCACATAGCGGAGCTCGCCGCGATGCCCCTCGAGCCGGGCGTCGAAGCGACCTTCGGCATCCCGGTGGACGATGTCCGGCGACGCAACCATCGGCGCCTCAGTACTCGACCGAGACCGACATCAGCCGCAGCCGACCGGGAAACCCGCCCTGCTCGCCGCCGAGACGCTGCGCTTCGATGTACCACCACGCTCCGTCGCTCCAGCCGTTGCCCGGAAGGATCGTCACCGACGACGTCAACAGGGTGCTGGTGTTCTCCGGCGCCACTCGCGTGCCCGTGGCGCGGGCGCCGTGGGTCTCGAAGCTGTTGCCGCTGTTGAAGGTCATCGGCGTCACGTTGAAGCCCAGGGTGCCGCTCTCGTCTGACACGACCTGGTAGGCGTACGTCACGCGAACCCGCCCACCGGCGTAGTCCTTCGGCTTGCGCAGGGTGAACGTGACCGTGCCGTTGGCCCCCAGCCAGTCGAGCCCGCGCGCATGCATGGCGAATGCCGACTCCGGGCTGCGCGAAAGCGCATTCGCCGGGAGGCTGATCTGGTGGGTGTAGCGCGCGAGGCCCGGAGCGATCGCCGCGGCCGCGGGGCGGGCACCGGACACGGTCGCCATCGATGGAACGGAAACGATGGCCAGGACCATCGCCACGACAACGCGTGTGAAAGAGGGGATTGTCCTGATCATGTCGGCACTCCGGGGGAAGGCTGCGACACCGCAGCACGGCTATTGAACACCGATCCTCGCGCTTATGCTGCCGGCCTGCCCTGAACCCTGACGTCCATGCCGCCACGCCGCCGCGCCGCTCCGCTCGTCCTCGCCCTCGCCGCGCTCGGCATGGCGCTGTGCAGCCTGCCCCATGCCCTCGGGGCGTGGCCGCACTTCCGCGAGGGGTTGGTGGCGCTGGGAGCGGACCCGTACCTCATCGGCGCCATCGGCAGCGCCTGGGCGTTCGGCACGGTGATGATGCTGGCCAGTGGCGCCATCGTCGGCGCGCAGGCTTGGCGGGCTTGGCGCGACCAGCCGCTGCACGTCGCGACCCTGCTGCCCCTAGGTCTCGCGTGGGCGGCTTACGGCCTCGTGGCCTTCGCGCTCCGCGATTTCAACACCCACTACCTCGCCTTCGTCGCCTGCGGCGGGGCCCTACTCGTCGCGCTCGCCCTGCCGCGGATCCGCTGAGGGGCTCTGCGCCATCAGGTCGATCTGCAGCAGGCGCGCCGACACCTCGTGGTCGTCGAGCGAGCCCTGCCGCTGCAGCCAGAGCACGCGATGGCGCTGTTGCTCCGGGCTTTCGTCCGGGCTGAGGTAGTCGAAGCGGTCGCGCAGCTGGGCCGCGCGACGGCGGTCGATCTCGGCGAGGATGGCGGCCGCCGAGGTGTCGTCGATCACCAGCACGTTCGCGCGCGGCGACGCCACGACGACGAAGCGGCGAATGCGCATCGCGTACCAGACCAGGCAAGCCGCACCGATCGGCAGCCAGATCGACAGGCCGAAGACCTTCGTGTCCGTCCAGTCCAACGCGGTGAACACGAGGCCGAGAACGACCCAGATCGCCCCGACGTTGCGCCACCAGGTGTTGCGCTCGACGAAGCGCTCGCGCTCCACGGCGAGCTCGGCGTACTCGATGGTCCAGGTGCGCGAAGCGCTGCCGTCATCCAAGCCGTAGCGCAGCGACTCCTCGCCGAACTCGAAGAAGGTCTTCGCACCGGCGCGCTTCTGTTCCAGCCGCAGGGCTTCGGGCTTCGGGGTTTCGGGCTGGTGCACCAGGGGCGTGTTCACTGCGGTTCCTCGATTCGGCCCGCGGCCGGGGAACCTGGCGGCGGGCGCGCAGTTTAGCGCCCTTGAACCGCTGCCCGCACCGCGACCAGCGCCTCCCGCAATTCACGCTGCCCCGCCCGCGACAGTGCGGGCGCCCCGTCGGCCGCCGCCAGGGGGCCCACCCAAGCGAAGGCCACGCGGTTGCTCTGCCGCGCTTCCTCGACCACCGCCACGTTCGCGGCGCCGAACGCGACCTGCAGCCGGTGCCGGTGCTCGGCGTGCGCGGTGTCGTAAAGGTTGAACGCAGCCACGCCGCCGGGCCGGAGGGCGGCGCGGCAGTCGTTGTAGAAGCGCTGGGTCGACAGCGCGGCCGGGATGCCGCTGGTGTCGTAGCCGTCGACGAGCAGCAGGTCGATCGACGCCGGCTGGGTCTTCAGCCATTCGGCGGCGTCAGCTTCCACCACGCGGAAGCGGGCGTCATCGTCGGGGATGCGGAAACGGCGACGCAGGGCGATGACCGCCGGGTTGATCTCGATGGCCTCGAGCGTCGCGGCCGGAAGGTGGCGGTGCAGGAACTTCGCCTGCGAACCGCCCCCCAGACCGACCATGGCGATTCGCCCGGGCGCCGGCACCAAGGCCAGCGCGCCGAGCATGGTTCGCGTGTAGTCGACGACGAGGCGATCAGGGGCCCACCGCGACATCCGGCTCTGCGCGGTGCCCTCCGCGAATCGCAGTTCCCGCGTCCGCCAACCCTGCAGGATGAAAGGCGTGCCGGCCTTCTCAGCCACGCTGCAGGAGGACCACGCCCTTGCCGTCGACCTGGTTGAACAGCAGCCGGAACGTGAGGCTGGTGGCCTGCGGCTGTTCGCGACCGCCCTGGCAGCTCATGCCGGCAGCTTCCTTCGCGCTCTTGCTGCGGAAAGTGCAGACGACGGCCGGCTCGAAGCGCCAGGTCGACAGCGCCGCCACCGAGACGTCGACGAACTGCTTGCTCAGCTCCGTCACCGCCGGGCACTCCGGCTCGCGGACCAGCGGGCCGGTGTAGCTGACCGCGCCTTCCTCGTCAATGTCGACGCGCATGCAGATGGCGCGCGACGGCACCTGCTGTTGAGACAGGACCTCGGCCGGGTACTCCGGCAGGCGGTTGCCCGGCTCGTCGATCGGCAACAGGAAGGTCTGCTTGTCGGTGAGCTGCAGCGTTCCCTCGGCAGCCTCTTCGGCAAAGGCGGCGGCGGGCAGCGCCGCGAGCAGGGCAGCGGCAAGGGCAAGGCGGGTGATGCGCATCGAAGGCTCCTCCAAGGGACTCAGGCTGCGGAGCGTACCGCCTGCGGGTGACTTTCGTCGTGCGCGCTGTCGCTGTCGCGTCAAGCCGCGGGAGGGGCCGGCTTGCGGTAGGCCCACATCTGCCACAGGTTCAGGCCGTTCACCCCCAGCGTGAAGACGTTGGCGAGGATGATCGGCAGGCTGTCGATCATCAGGCCGTACACCAGCCACAGCAGCACGCCGAGCGTGAAGGTGCCGAAGGTCGAGAACGACAGGTCGTCGACGTGTTTGCGGCGGAAGTTCCGCACCACCTGGGGCACGAAGGCAACGCTGGTGAGAAAGGCGGCGCCGAGGCCGAGAGCGGTGGGCATGTCCATGGGTGAACGATGCCCGAAGCCCCCGCCCCGGCTCAATCACCGGCCACGCCTGCACGGCATTTGAACGCACGCAAGCGCAGGCTCGAACCTCCGTGCCAAGGCCGCGCCCGATGCTCCGACGCCCTGTTTTCCCGGTCGCGATCCTCGCCCTGGGCCTGTCCTTCGCCGCGCACGCCGAGGCTGCTGAGGACGCCCTGCCTGCCGCCCTGCCCGACGGCACGCCGAACACTCCGGTGCCGTCGCTAGACCTCGACCGCTACGCCGGCCGCTGGCACGAGGTGGCGCGGCTGCCGATGTTCTTCCAGCGGAAGTGCATTGGCGACACCACGGCCACATACACGTCGCGCGCTGACGGCAGCATCGAGGTCCGCAACGCCTGCCGCACCGAAGACGGAATGATCGAATCGACCGGTGCCGCGCGTCGGGCCGGCGACGGCGGGGCGCTGGAAGTGCGCTTCGCCCCCGGTTGGCTGGGCTGGGTGCCGATGGTCTGGGCCGACTACTGGGTGGTGGACCTCGACCCGGGCTACGGCTGGGCGGTCGTCGGCGGGCCGAAGCAGGGCGCGATGTGGATCCTCTCGCGCGAAACCACGCTCGACCCCGCCCTGTTCGAGCGCATCCGCCAACGGGCCGAAGCCCGCGGCTACCGGCTCGCCGAACTCGTCATCGACCCCACCCAACGCGACCGGATGGTGGCGGAGTAAGCCTTGCCCTCGAGGCCCGCGGCCTCGGCCTCGCGGGCGAGGCCGTCGATGCGGTGCGCCTCGCGGTAGCCGTCGCGCGGCAGGTCGGTGTCGATGAGGCCGAGATCGAATGCGAGGTCGTCGCTGTAGCCGGGCAACCGCGTCCGCCAGCTCATCGGAATCGTGCCGGGGGCCAGCGCATCGACGGCATCGACGATGGTCGTGGTGCAGTTCGCCGACAGCGTGTTGTAGAACGCCGGGCGCTCGGCGAGCGCATTGGCCTTCTCCAACAGCGCCACCAGCAGCGCCCGCGCCTGCGTCGGCGTCGCCCGCAGGCGGTAAAGGTGCACCGGGTCGCGTCGATGCGCCGCCCGCAAGCCGATCAGGTCGCGCTCGTCGCCCAGCACCAGCATCAGTTCGTACTGCCGGAACAGGCCGGCCAGTGGGGAATAGGTTTCGCCCACTTCCTTGCGCACTTCGGCGGAGATCGCGAGATGCCGGCCGTCGCGGAAGCCGAAGCTCACGAAGGTGTGCGCCGGCCCGCGCCAATCGGCGAAGGGTTCGACGATGAACCAGGCGCTCTCCACGTCATCCAGCCGGTAGTCGCGGGCCTCCCAACGGAGATCGAAGTCCGTCGTGCTGCGATAGCGCGCATTGCGGACGTCCGCGACCCGCACCGCCTCGCCGTCCACGATGGCCACCGGCATCCGCGCCTGCTCCGGCACCCAGTCGCGGTCACTCGACGGCCGCACGACGAGGGCGAACACGATCCATGCCAGCGCGACGGCCGCCAAAAGCGCGAGCCCCACGCGCAGCACGGGGAGGCTCGTTGGAATGGGCATGGCGCGCGTCATCGCCGGCAAGGGTACAGTGCGGCCTCCACGGGAGGACACCACGCCATGCGATCGACCCTGCTGTTCGCTGCCCTCGCCCTCGCGCTCGGCACCGCCGAAGCCGCCGAGACCCAGCGCTTCGTCGTGCTGGCGCCGGAGGCCACCATCGGCCACCTGCACGCCACCATCGACGGTGACACCGTCAGCGTCGACTACGACGTCAAGGACAACGGCCGCGGCCCGACGATGAAGGAGACGTTGCGCCTGTCGGACGCCGGCCTGCCGGTCGACTGGACGATCAGCGGCGCGACCACCTTCGGCAGCAAGGTCGACGAGCGCTTCAGCCTCGTCGATGGCAAGGCCACGTGGAAGGACGCCGTGGGCGCCGGCGAATCAAGCGCGGCGGCGGGCGCGCTGTACATCGGCCAGAGCGGCACGCCGTGGGCGCTGGGCGTTTACGCCCGCGCGCTGATGGCCGATGCCGACGGCCGCATCGCCACCCTCCCCGGCGGCGAACTGCGGCTGGAGAAGGGCGACACGCTGGAGGTCGGCAGCGGCGACGCGAAGCAGACCGTCCAGCGCGTCACGCTCTCCGGCCTCGACCTCGACCCGACGCACCTGATGGTCGAAGCCGACGGCGACCTGTTCGCCGTGCTGTCCGGCGGCCGCAGCCTGGTGATCCGCGAAGGCTTCGAGGCCGATGCCGAGCGCCTGCGCCAGTTGGCCATCGAACTCGGCGAACAGCGCTTCGTCGCGATGCAGGCCGAAGTCGCCCACCGCTACGAGCACCCCGTCCGCATCCGCAACGTGCGGGTGTTCGACCCGAAGACCGGCACGCGCTCCGAGCCGGTCAGCGTGGTGGTCTACCGCAACCGCATCAGCGGCATCCAGCCGCTCGACGCCACCGGCACGGGCCCCGAGGTCATCGTCGAGGGCGAAGGCGGCACGCTGGTGCCCGGCATGTACGAGATGCATGGTCACATCGGCCAGAACCGCACCGTGCTCAACCTCGCCGCCGGCATCACCTCGGTGCGCGACATGGGCAACGACAACGACGTGCTCGACCGGCTGATCCAGAGCATCGAGAGCGGCAAGCTCGCCGGCCCGCGCATCACCCGCGCCGGTTTCATCGAGGGCCGCAGCCCGTTCAATTCCAACAACGGTTACCTCGTCAGCAGCCAGGCGCAGGCGCTCGAAGCGGTGCGCTGGTACGCCGCGCGCGGCTTCCCGCAGATCAAGCTGTACAACAGCATGAACCCGGCGTGGTCGGCCGCCGCCGCCGCGGAGGCGCATCGCCTCGGCCTGCGCGTCTCGGGCCACATCCCGGCCTTCACCAATGCCGACGCGATGATCGAAGCCGGCTACGACGAGCTTACCCACATCAACCAGGTGATGCTGGGCTGGGTGCTCACGCCGGAGGAAGACACCCGCACCCTGCTCCGCCTCACCGCGCTGAAGCGTTTGGACGCGTTGGACATGCAATCACCGCGCGTGCGCAAGACCATGGACGCGATCGTCGCGAAGAAGGTGGCCGTCGAGCCCACGCTCGCCATCCACGAGAACCTGCTGCTCAACCAGGACGGCCAGGTGCCCAGCGGCCAGGCCGAATGGATCGCGAACCTGCCGATCGGCTCCCAGCGCAACGCCAAGCGGGCGTGGAGCGACATGAGCGCCCCCGGCGACCGCGAGGCCTATGCCGGCGCCTACCGGAAGATCCTCGAGGGCGTTCGCGAGATGCACCAGCGCGGCGTGTTCCTGATCCCGGGCACCGACCTCGGCGGCGGCCTCGCCTTCCATCGCGAGCTGCAGCTGTTCCAGCAGGTCGGCTTCACGCCGGCCGAGGCCCTGCGCCGCGCGACGATCGACATGGCCGAATACCTCGGCGAAGACCAGCAGCTCGGCAGCATCGAGCGCGGGAAGCTGGCCGACTTCTTACTCGTCCCCGGCGACCCGACCGCCTCGCTCAGCGAGCTGAAGAACGCCCGCATGGTGATGAAGGACGGCGTGGTGTATTTCCCGAGCGAGCTCTACCCGCGCTTCGGCATCCAGCCGTTCTCGACCGCTCCGACGGTGAAGGTGCCGCAGGCGACGACGCCGCCGGTCAGCGCCGCGCCTCCGAGGTGATCTCTGCCGACATCGTGCATCCGGGGCGACCAATGCATCGCCAAGTCCTACGGCGAGGGTGTGTACGACTTGTAGGCGATCTTCCATCGGCCGTCGATTCGAAGCAGCAGGAGCTGTTCATCAAGCGCTTGTGCGGGGCTGAATCGGAGGCGCAGGTGGACGGTCGCGGTGCTTCCATGCGTCATGACACGGGTGATCGTTCGCTCGACCTGATCTGCACCGGGTGCAGGAGTGCCGTTGAAGAACCGGATGTACTCGTCGAATGACCATGTGACCAGCTGCTCGCCACGCAAGCCCTCGATTCTCGCCGTCGGAAGAAAGGCTTCGCGGATCAGCCCGGGGCTTCCGGTGATGCCCGCTTCGAAGTACTTGCCAACGACTTCCCTGATCGCGGATTCATCGCGTGAATGGGCATCCGATGCGGCTTCGTCAGTCGGGATGCCTGCGGCGACGACGTTGACGAACGGCGCTCGCTCGAAGAACTCCCGACTCTCGACCACGCGGCCAAGATCGGCTTGCCTGGCACCATCGATCAGCACTTCACGGTGGGCGGCCTTGATCCCGGCCCATTCCTGCTCGATGCCGGCGAACCCCTGCGCGTCGCGGTACGTCACCATCACGACGGCATTCCACGGGCCCTCGTCCGAACCCGTGTCGAGCCACAGGTAGCTGACGAAGAGTCCCCGCTCGACGGCGATCTTGTCCATCGCGAACCAGTTGGCACGGACATAGCGCTCAAGCTGCCCCAGCTTCCCGGGAGCGGACTTCAGGTAGGTCATCGTCACGACTCGGGCGCTGGAGGCTTCGGTGGCTTCGGTCGTGGGCGCCAGGGTGCGGGACCCGGGTTCCGCGAGCGCCATCATCGGCCATGCGAGGAGCCACAACGACGCGGCAAGCACCCGCCTGCGCCACAATCCTGCGATCGACACCGATGCCCGTGCCGAGGCGGCTTTTGTCCCGATTTCTGGCCTCATGGTTCCACCTCTTGGAAAGTCCCGGAACCATAGAAGCCTGCAACCGCATTGGAAAGCGAGCTGAATTGAACACCGCCCCCAAATTCCCTGAACCATGAGCCCACGCCCCACCCTTTCGCTCGACGCGATCTACGTCGTCGACGCCATCGCGCGGCACGGATCGTTCGCAAAGGCAGCGGCCGAGCTCCACAAAGTGCCATCGGCCCTGAGTTACACGGTCGGGCAGCTTGAGCGCGAGCTGGGCATCAAGCTGTTCGAGCGGAGCAAGCAGCACACACGGTTGACGCCGGGAGGCAAGGACTTGCTGGAGGAAGGTCGACGGCTGCTGCAGCTGGCCGCCGCTGCGGAGCGTCGACTTGGTCGAATCGCCACCGGCTGGGAGACGGATCTGTGCATCGTCATCGACTCGTTGCTCGGAACGCAGCGTCTCTTCCCCGCATTGGAAGGCTTCTATGCGCTGGGGTCCGGCACGCGGGTGCGCATTGCCGAGGAGTCCTTGGAGGGCTGCTGGGAAGCGCTGGTCGAACATCGCGCTGACCTTGTCATCGCCGGACTGGGCGCCGGCGGCATTCCCTCCGGCGGCGGGTATGCCGTCGCCCCGCTGGGAGCCGTGGCGTTCGACTTCGCCGTCGCGCCCGGCCACCCCCTGGCGATCCACGCTGCGGCGCTTGGTGCACCGTTGCCCGAGTCGGCCGTTCTGCCCCATCGCGCAGTGCGAGTCGCCGACAGCTCGCGTGCCCGTCCAGCGAAAACCTATGGATTGCTGGCCGGCCAGGAGACGCTGACGGTTGGAAGCATGGCCGCGAAGCTCGACGCGCAGCGTGCCGGCCTGGGCGTCGGCTTCCTCCCTCGCTTCCTTGCAAAGCCTGAGTTCGAGCGGGGCACGCTGATTCGATTGGACGTGCAGCAGCCGCGTCCGGACGCGGTCTTCGCCTTGGCCTATCGCTCCAGTGAATTGGGTCGGGCAGGGCAGTGGTTCGCCGAGCGCGTGACGCGCGAGCCGCTGCTGGATGGATGGGGCGCGCGACCGGCCTCGGCGTCCTGAGGCCTGCGGCGCGACGACCGACTCAGTCCGCCTTCGCTGCCTCCGGCGGCACCATCCGCTCATGCAGCTCGGCGGTGGCCATCAGCGCCGCCGAGCCGTACCACGGGTGGTACTCGGCGACCATTTCCCCATTGACGATCACGGGGTCGGTTTCGGTGAGCGCTTTCGCTTCCTCGACGCTCTCGACCGCGAGGATGAACAGGCCACGCCAGCCGGAATCGCTCGGCATGAAGGGGCCGGCGACCGCAAGCTTTCCTTCCTTGGCGAGGCGCTGGATGTTGGCCATGTGCCCCGGCGAACATCGCGGTGCGCGCCTCGCCGTCCGGCATGCGGGTGGGGCCGGTCTTCAGCACCACCAGCACCTAGCGGCGCATGCCGAGTTCGTCCGCACCGTGGCGCTGGGCGAGATCGGCATCGAAGGCCGGGGCCGGGGCAGCCGCTGACGGCGGCGCCACCGGCGCCGCCGCGAACACCGACAGCGAACCGAGGGCGATGCCGAAAGCGATCACGGCGGGGACGAACGGGCGGATCGGGCGCATGACGGGTTCCCTCAGGCCTTGAGAGCGGCCGCGTGGTAGGCGACGTGTTCGCCAATGAAGCTGGCGACGAAGTAGTAGCTGTGGTCGTAGCCGGCACGGAGGCGCAGGTTGAGCGGGTACCCCGCCGTCTCGCAGGCGGCCTGCAGCAGCTCGGGACGCAGGCTGCGGCCGATGAACTCGTCGTCGGCGCCTTGGTCGACGCGCAGCGGCAGGCGCTCGGTGGCGCGGGCGATCAGTTCGCAGGCGTCGTAGGCCTTCCACGCCTCGCGGTCCTCGCCGAAGTAGGCGCCCAACGCCTCCTGCCCCCACGGCACCTGCGTCGGCGCCGAGATCGGCGCGAAGGCCGAGACGCTGCGGTAGCGCCCCGGATGGCGCAGGGCCGTCACCAGTGCGCCGTGGCCACCCATCGAGTGACCGCTGATGGCGCGGCGGTCGTTGGCCGGGAACGCCGATTCGACGAGCGCGGGGAGTTCCTGCGCCACATAGGTCTGCATGCGGAAGTGCGGCGCCCACGGCGCCTGCGTGGCATCGACGTAGAAGCCCGCCCCCTGCCCAAGGTCGTATCGGTCGGCGTCGGCCACGCCTTCGCCACGCGGGCTGGTATCGGGGGCGACGACGATCAGGCCGTGCTCGGCCGCGTAGCGCTGCACGCCCGCCTTGGTGATGAAGTTCTGTTCGGTGCACGTCAGGCCGGAGAGCCAGTACAGCACCGGACAGCGCCCGTGCGCGGCCTGCGGCGGCAGGTAGAGGCCAAAGCGCATCGACGTGCCGGTGGCCGTCGACTCATGCTGGTAGACGTCCTGCCAGCCGCCGAAGCAGGCGCGGTGTTCGAGGCGCTGCAGCCCGTCCGGCACGGGAAACTCGAAGGGCGCGGCGGCCGTCATGCCTTCGCCCCGTAGTGGATGACGCTGCGGATCGACTTGCCTTCGTGCATCAGCTCGAAGGCCTCGTTGATGCGCTCCAGCGGCATGGTGTGCGTGACGAACGGCGCCAGGTCGATGCGGCCGGCCATCGCGTCTTCCACCATGCCGGGCAGCTGCGTCCGCCCCTTCACGCCGCCAAAGGCCGTGCCCAGCCAGCGGCGACCGGTGACCAGTTGGAAGGGCCGCGTGCTGATCTCCTGCCCCGAACCGGCCACGCCGATGATCACGCTCTGGCCCCAGCCGCGGTGCGCGCACTCCAAGGCCGCGCGCATCACGTGAACGTTGCCGATGCATTCGAAGCTGTGGTCCACGCCCCAGCCGGTCATCTCGACGACCACCTGCTGGATGGGTTTGTCGAAGTCCTTCGGGTTCACGCAGTCGGTGGCGCCGAAGCGCTTCGCGAGCTCGAACTTCGAGGGGTTGGTGTCGATGGCGATGATGCGGCCGGCCTGGGCCTGTTTCGCGCCTTGGACGACGGCAAGACCGATGCCGCCGAGACCGAACACCGCGACGCTGTCGCCGGGCTGCACCTTGGCGGTGTTCTTCACCGCACCCAGGCCCGTGGTCACGCCGCAACCCAGCAGGCAGACCTGCTCGGGGTTCGCTTCGGGGTTGACCTTGGCGAGCGAGACCTCGACCACCACCGTGTATTCGCTGAAGGTGCTGCAGCCCATGTAGTGAAAGATCGGCTGGCCCTCGTAGCTGAAGCGCGAGGTGCCGTCCGGCATCACGCCCTTGCCCTGGGTGGCGCGCACGGCCACGCACAGATTCGTCTTGCCGCTGGTGCAGAACAGGCACTCGCGGCATTCCGCGGTGTAGAGCGGGATGACGTGGTCGCCGGGCTTCAGGCTGGTCACGCCCTCGCCCACTTCGACCACGACGCCGGCGCCTTCGTGGCCCAGCACTGCGGGGAACAGGCCCTCCGGGTCATCACCCGACAGCGTGTAGGCGTCGGTGTGGCACACGCCCGTGTGGGTGATGCGCACCAGCACCTCGCCCTTGCGCGGCGGGGCGACGTCGATCTCGACGACCTGAAGGGGTTCGCCTGCGGCGAAGGCGACGGCGGCGCGACTTTTCATGGGGGGCTCCTTGGACAAGGCCGGCAGGATAACCCCAGCGCAACGGGGCGCCCGGGCGCCCGGGCGCCGCGGCAGCCGATGTGGGAGAATGCGCCCCCTTTCCCGCCACCAGGCCACCGCCATGAAGAAGTCCGTCAGCAAGAAGTCCCGTTCGCGTCGTCGCGCCGCCCGCCTGCGCAGCGCGCGCTGAGCCGCACCGATCCGCGTCGTCCCGGGGCCGCATTGCGGCCCCGTTTCGTTTTGGGGGACTAACCTAGGGCTCCCCGCGCCGACCGGAGCCCGCCATGTCCGCCCTGCCGCCCTGCCCGAGCTGCGGCTCGACCTATGCCTATGAAGACCGTGGCCAGTTCATCTGTCCCGAGTGCGGCCACGAGTGGACGGTCGATCCGTCCGTGGCCGATCTCCCCGAGGAGCGCGTCTGGAAGGACGCCAACGGCAACGTGCTGCAGGACGGTGACACGGTCACCCTGATCAAGGACCTGAAGGTCAAGGGGTCCTCGTCGGTGATCAAGGTCGGCACCAAGGTCCGCGGGATCCGGCTGATCGATGGCGACCACGACATCGACTGCAAGATCGAGGGCTTCGGGGCGATGCAACTGAAGTCCGAATTCGTCCGGAAAGCCTGAGGGTCCGCGGCGCGTAGAATGCGCGCCGTTCCGTCCCTTCCAACTGTCCGGATTCCACCATGACCGACACCGCCCCCGACCGCCTCTCGAACGACCCGCGCTCGAAGTTCCATGACGCCGCCGCCCTCGAACGTGGCATCGGCATCCGCTTCAACGGCAACGAGCGCACCGACGTCGAGGAATACTGCGTCAGCGAGGGTTGGGTGCTGGTGCCGGCCGGCAAGGCGCTCGACCGCCGCGGCCGCCCGATGACGATCAAGCTCAAGGGCACGGTCGAAGCGCGCTTCCTGACCTGAACCACCGGCCTCGCCCCGCGCCAGCGGACGCCCGCCCCGGATGAGCCGCCTGCTCTCGCCCCTGCTCACGCGCGACGCCATCGTCTCGCTGCAGGCCGCCCACGCCCGCGGTGACGCGGCATGGCGCGGTTCGCTCGATGCCGGCCGCACCGAGGGCGACGTCGCGCTTGGCGCCGACGGCTTCGAATGGGGCGGCGCGCGCTGGCCGTGGCCGGCACCCGATGACGCATTCAAGGACCGCAACTTCTACGCGGCGCTGCCCACCGGCAGCGGCAGCGCCGACTGGCATCCCGTACAGCGTTTCGGTCGCGCGCTGATCAAGCTCATCCCGACCGAATGGGGCCCGCCCACGTTCGAGATCGACGGCATCAAGATGCTGCCGACGGCGCAGGTGTCGCCGTGGGAGGACGCGGCCACCAAGGTCGCGCTCGTGCAGCCGCGCGGCAAGCGCCTGCTCGATTGCTGCGGCGGCCTCGGCTACTACGCGGCGCACGCGCTGGCGAACGGCGCGGCCCACGTGCAGAGCTTCGAGAAGAATCCCGACGTGGTCTGGCTGCGGCGATTGAACCCGTGGTCGCCTGACGTCGACGACGCCGCGAACGCCGGCCGTTTCACGCTCACCGAGGGTGACGTGTCGCTGGCGATCACCACCCTGCCCGACGCGCACTTCGACGCGGCGCTGCACGACCCGCCGCGCTTCGGCATCGCCGGTGAGCTGTACTCGCAGGCCTTCTACGACCAACTGGCACGCGTGCTGAAACCCGGTGCGCCGCTCTTCCACTACACCGGCACGCCGAACGCCAAGACCAGCGGCCGTGACGTGCCGGGCGAGGTCATCAAGCGGCTGGAGAAAGCCGGCTTCCGCGCGGAGCGGAAGCTCGACGGCGTGTTCGCGACGAAAGGCCGGGGCGCAACCCCGGCCCGCTCCGGCCACCGCCCGCGACGCTGATCACGCGGCGGGCGGCTCGGTCTCGGGGCGCTTACTTCCCCGGCATCGCGAACGGCCGGCCACGTGCGCCGGCACGCGGATGCGGCCGCTCGTCGTTCTGGAGGCGCCCACCCTCATCGTCACCGCGAAGCTTGAAGGGCGGCGTCCAGCGCGGCGTTGGGGCCTTGGGCGCCTCGATCTCAACCGTGCGGCGGTGGGTCGCGTCGCCGTAGGCCACTTCCAGCGTGTAGCGGCCCGGCACCGGGTAGAGGCGATGTCCGAGCCGGACGGATTCGGCATACGGCACGTTCTGGCGCAGCCCACGCTGGTCGGCGGCGAGGGCCTCGACGGCCTGTTTCTCCGCGTCGAGGGTCAGCGCCTGATCCAGCTGCAGGTCCCAGGCGAAGCTGTTCAGGCCGTCGATCGCCGGGCGCTCGAACTGCGCCAGCGGACGGTCCTTGGCATCGAGCAGGCGGAAGCGCACCGTGCCGCCCTGCTTCGCCCAGAAGGTGCCGCGCAGCTCGGGCAGGTGTTCCGGCCGGTCGAACCACGGATCGGCGCGGCGACGCCAGTCGCGCGAGGCCTGCAGGCCGTCGAGGTGGAACAGATGCACCGCCGAGGCCCGCACCGTGGCGTCGAGCTGCTGCACCGGCAGTACGTCGACCACCCAAGCGCTGCGGCCGTGGGTACCGGCGATGAGCTCGCGGTCGCGCGGATGCACGAACAGGTCGTGCACCGGCACGTTCGGCAAGCCGCCGTCGAGGGCCTGCCAGGCTTGCCCGCGATCGAGGCTCACGTAGACGCCGCGGTCGGTGCCGACGTAGAGCACGTCCGGGTTGACCGTGTCCTCGCGGATCACGTTCACTGGCTCCGACGGCAAGCCTGCCGCGATCGACGTCCAGCTCTTGCCGAAGTCGTCGCTGCGGTACAGGTACACGCGGTCGTCGTCCTGCCGGTAGCCATTGAGGGCGAGATACAGCCGGTCTTCGGCATGGCGCGACAGTTCGACGCGGCTCACCCAGCGGTCCGCGGGAAGCCGGGCATCGACCTGCTGCCAGCGCGCGCCGCCGTCGCGGGTGACGTGCACGTGCCCGTCGTCGGTGCCAACGCCGATGCGGCCGAAGTGCAGCGGTGATTCGGAAACGCTGGTGATCGTCGCGAACGGCACGTTGCCGCGCTGCGTGGAGCGGGTGAGATCAGGACTGATCGCGGTCCAGCTGCGGCCGCGATCGAACGAGCGGTAGAGGCGGTTCGCCGCCATGTAGACCGTGTGCGCGTCGTGCGGCGAGAGGATGACCGGCGTGCTCCAGTTGTAGCGCAGCACCGGGTCGGCCAGCGGCGCGCGCGGACGCACGTCGTGGCGACGGCCCTCGCGATCGATGCGCGTGTAGTAGCCGAACTGGTAGCCGGTGTAGGTGTCGCCGGATTCGTCGTCCACCGCCACCCACATGCCGTCGCCGCCATTGAGGAAGGACCAGTCCTCGCCGAGTTCCCAGCGCGTGCGGCTGCTGCCCTTCCACGTGCCGTTGTCCTGCAGGCCGCCGTAGACGTTGTAGGGCTCGGCCATGTCGGCATAGATCGTGTAGAACTGGCCGACCGGCTGCGCGTCGAGCTTGCGCCAGGTCACGCCGCGGTCGTGGCTCACGTCCAGGCCGCCGTCGTTGCCGAGCAGCAGGCGCTGGGGATGGTTCGGGTCGATCCAAAGCGAGTGGTGGTCGACATGCACGCTGGGGTGGTTGGTGTAGCCCTCCCAGGTCTTGCCGCCATCTGCAGAGACGATCAGTGGCACGCCCATCGTGTAGACGCGCTCGGCGTCACTCGGATCGACGGCCACTTCGGCGAAGTAGTAGCCGTAGGAATAGGTGACCTCGCGGATCGGCGTGTCGTGCGTGCGACGCCACGTCGCGCCGCCGTCGTCGGTTCGCCACACGGTGTGGCCCCAGGTCGGGTTGTCGAACAGCGCGGCGTTGCCGTCCTCGAGACGGCTGATGAGCATCGGCAGCGTGATCGATCCGTCGCGCACGCCGTCGAGGAGGGTCTTGGCATCGAGCTCCACCGGCAGGTCAGCGCCGCGGATGAAGCCCTCGATCTCCGCGGGGTCCTGGGCGAGGAAGTCCTCGCGGCTCATCGTCTTCAGGCGCTGCGGCGAGAGCGGCCGATCACCGAGGTCCTGCAGCGCCTCGGGCAGGGGCGCCCAATGGTCGATCGTCGCGTACACCGTGTCGGGCTGGCTGCGCGCCACCGCGAGGCCGATGCGCCCCACCGTCTCGCCCTGCGGCAGGCCACCGTCGAGCCGGCGCCAGGTGCGGCCGCCGTCGGTCGATTTGTGGATGCCCGAACCGTCGCCTGCTTCGGTGAACTGCCATGGCGCGCGCTGGCGGTCCCAGAGCGCCGCGTACAGCACGTCGGGGCGGCTCGGATCGATCACGAGGTCGCTGGCCCCCGTCCAGTCATTCGACGGCACGAGCACGTGGGTCCACGTCTCGCCGCCGTCTTCGGTGAGGAACACGCCGCGCTGGCCACCGGGCGAATACAGCTTGCCCGCAGCCGCGACGAGCACACGACGCCCATCGCGGGGGTCGACGACGATCGACGCGATGCGATCGGTGCCGGCCAGCCCCTTGGGCGCGAAGGTCTTGCCGCCGTCGCGGCTGACGAACATGCCGTGACCGCCATAATTCGAGCGCGCCGCGCTCGGTTCGCCGCTGCCGACCCACAGCGTCTCGGGTGCGGACGGATCGACGGCAATCGCGCCGACGACGGTGTTCGGCAGGTGGTCGGTGAGCGGCTCGAACGAACCGCCGTCATTGGTGGTCTTCCACACACCGCCCGTCGCATAGGCGACGTAGTAGGTGTAGGGCTGGCCCGGAACGGAAGCGAAGTCCATCACGCGGCCGCCCTGCTCGGTGGGGCCGATGCTGCGCCAACCGAGGCCGCGGAACGGCGACGCCGCTTCCATGCGCTGGTGCTGCTGCCACGCCGCATCGCGTTGCTCCGGTGTGCTCGGCGCACCCGGCGTCGGCCGGGCCGCCACGGTCGAAGCGAGGCCGAGCGCCAACAGGGCGCCGATCCATGTCGCGTTTCTCATGCAAGGTCTCCGAAGTGTGGCGGTCGAGGCGCCGAGGGATGCGCCGCCAGTGTGTGCCATGCACCGCGCGCCGGGTAGGTGCCGGCACCCGGCTCGGCTATCCTCGCCGCGCCCCGAAGGCCGACGACGTCGGCCATGGAGACCGGTACGTGGTCCACGCTGTACAACGCCGTGCGCTGGTCGCTGCGATGCTCGCCGCCCTGCTCGCCGCCCCGCAGGCCCAAGCCCAGGCCGAATCCGAAGACGAGGACGCCTCGCTTCCCCCGCCGCCCGTCGAATCGCCAGCGACACGGCTCGGCCCGGTCGAGGTGACGGCACGAGGGACCGCGGCCGATTGGCCGAGCGCGCTGGCCACCGACACCCTCGACTACCGCGAGGCCGTCGCCGCGCCCGTCGACGTGCAGGACTGGGTGCTCCGCACGCCCGGCGTGGCCGCCACCGGACAGAACGGTTTGTTCGAAACGTTTTCGATCCGCGGCAACGGCGGCAACGCCATCCTGACCTTGGTGGCCGGCATGCCGATCACCGCGCAGCGCCGCGCCGGCGTGCCGCTGTCCTTCGTCGACCCGCTGCTGCTTGGCGACGTCTCGGTGACGCGCGGCCCGGCGGTCACGCATTACGGGCCCGGCGCGCTGGGCGGGGCCGTCTCCGTCGAACCGCGCTGGTTCGATGGCCCGACGCTGGCCGCTCGCCTCGCCAGCCGCGACGAGCACTTGCTGATGGCCGCCACCGGCAGCGACGCCTTCTCGCTGGCCGTGGCGCGCCACGAGGCCGCGAATTCCGAAGCCCCCGACGGCACGCCATTGAACACGGCCTACCGGCGCGATTCGGCCGTGCTGCAGGCGCGCACGCGCGTCGGCGACATCGATGTGGATGCCTTGCTGATGCCCTCGCGCACCACCGACATCGGCAAGTCGAACAGCCGTTTCCCCGCGCGCAGCACCACCTACCCGATCGACCGCCACAGCATCGGCCGGCTGCGTCTGCGCCACGCCAACGGCCTCGAACTCGGCCTGCGCGGGCACACCCAGCGCCTCGACACGCTCAACCAGCGCCCGGGCTCGCCCGACACCTTCGCTTCGATCGAAAGCACCGACCTTGGCGCGACGCTACAGCGCCGCTTCCAGGCCGGCGCACTGGATTACAACCTCGGGCTCGAGTACCTCGGCCGCCGCGACGTCGATGGCTTCGACGCCCGCGGCACGCTCGCCAACCGCACGTACAGCCTGAAGGACGCGCGCGAAGCCAACCTCTCGGTGTTCGCGATCGCCGACTGGGCGCTGGCCGCGACGCTCGACCTCGAACTGGGCGCGCGTGGCACACGCGTCACGCAGCGCCAGCGCGGCGCCGAGGCCGACGATGCCGATGCCGCGTTCACCGCCGGCGCGGTCTGGCGGCCGACCGCGGGCACGCGCTGGACGCTCAACCTGTCCTCCGGCTACCGCTTCCCCACGCTGGAGGAGCGCTACTTCAGCGGCGTGACCGCGCAGGGCGACATCGCCGGCAATCCGGACCTCAGCTCGGAGCACTCGCTGGGCATCGACCTTGGATTCGGCTGGAACACGGGCCCGTGGTCCGGCTCGACGCACGCGTGGCGGATGGGCGTCGACGATCTCATCCAGCTCGCCCGCCTGCAGGGCGACCTCAACGGCTACGTGAACATCGGCGAGGCGCGGCTCTACGGCGCGGAGACCGAGGTCGACCTCCGCCTCGACGAACGATGGTCGCTGCGCGCCAGCGGGGCGTGGACGCGGGGCGAGGATCGGCGCACCGGGCAGCCGCTGTACGGCATCGGCCCGCCGGACCTCGCGTTCGAGGCCCGCCATGAGGGCCAGCGCCATACCTTCGCCGTGCGCTACGCGCACCGTTCGCGGATGCAGCGGCCCGGCTTCGAGGAAGTGGCGCGCGGCGCCGTCGACACCCTGGACCTCGATGCGGGTTTCCGGCTGCGCGACGACCTCGAGCTGCGCGTGTTCGTGCGCAATGCGCTCGACCAGCGCTACTTCGCCACCGCCGACGTGCTTTCCGCCCTGGCGCCGGAACGTTCGATCGGCCTGCAGCTGCTCTGGCAAGGGCGCTAGGGCCCCAGCGAGGCCTCACAGCAGGCCGCTGACGAGCCCCAGCCCGACGACGAACAGCAGCGCACAGACGAGACGCTGCACGCCGACCAGCGTGACCTTGTGCATCAAGCGGGTGCCGACGAAGGCCCCGACGAAGGCCGCCACCGAAGCACTCGCGGCCAGCCCCCAGTTGATCGCGGCGGCCTGTTCGGCCATGGCTGTGGCGTAAACGCCGAGGCGGCTCAGGTCGACGGCCAGAGCCACCATCACACCGGTGCCGAGGTAAGCCTCCTTGCTCAAGCCCGCCTTGACGAGGAACAGGCTGCGCAGCGCGCCCTGATGGCCGGAGAGGCCGCCGAAGAAGCCGCTCAGCAAGCCGCCCAGCGGCAGGAAGCGCTTGGGCACGCTCGCCTTTGCGAAGCGCGGCGACATCTCCAGCAACGCGAACACGAGGATCAGGCTGCCGATGGCCAGCTTCACCGGATGCACGGCCTGTTCGGCATCGAACAACCGGTAGCTGAAGAGCGGCGGCAAGTCGGCGAGCGCCGTGAGTACCCAAGCCCCCACCAAAGCGGCGAGCAGCGACGGCAGGCCAAAGGCCAGCAGCACCGTGCGGTCCGCGTGCCTTCCGAGCATCGCCGCCTTGAACACGTTGTTGGCGAGGTGCACGACGGCCGTGAGGGCGATCGCCACCTCCAGCGGGAAGAACAGCGCCACCACGGGCATCAGCAGGGTGCCGAGCCCGAATCCCGAGAACAGCGTGAGCATCGAAGCCAGCAGTGCGCAGGCCGAGACGATGATCCATTCCACGGCCTTCCCCTCTCGCTGTTCCGCCGTCCCGGTGCCCCGCGGCGCGACGTGACTTCCGGCCTATGGGCCCACCCCCAACGGCGCCTAGACTGCCATAGGTGAAGAGCAAGTCAATTGCGGCCACCGCGCCGCGTCCTGGGGAGGACACATGGTGAAGATCCTGAATGCGCTGGCCGCAGGCCTGTGCCTGGCGGCGGCATCCACCGCTTCGGCCATGAGCGCCGAAGAGCTCATCGCGAAGAACATCGAGGCCCGCGGCGGACTCGAGAAGATCCAGGCGATCGACGCCGTCCGCGCCAGCGGCCGGATGGTCTTCGCGGACGGCGATTTCTCCATCGAGCTGTCCTACCTCAACCTCGTGCGCGCCGGGGCCGGCTGCCGCACCGAGATCTCGCTGCAGGGCCTGACCGCCATCACGGCCTACGGCGGCGGCACGGGCTGGAACGTCTCGCCCTTCCAGGGCCGCCGCGATCCAGAACGCATGTCCGCCGACGACGCCAAGTCGCTCGAGTACTGCGCCGACCTCGACGGCCCGCTGGTGGACTGGCAGGCCAAGGGCCACAAAGTCGAGTACCAGGGCACCGAGGACGTGGACGGCACCGAGGCGCACAAGCTCAAGGTGACGCTGAAGAACGGCGACGTGCAGACGATGTACTTCGACCCGGACTACTTCCTCGAAATCCGCTCGCTCATGCAGACGACGGTCCGCGGTGTGAAGCAGGAGCAGGAGACCGACGTCGGCAACTACGAGCGGATCAATGGCGTGTACCTGCCGTTCTCGATCGAGTCCGGCCCCAAGGGCGGTCCGAAATCGCAGAAGGTCGAGATCGAGAAGATCGAAGCCGGCGTCGAGATCGACCCCGCCCAGTTCGCCTTCCCCACCCGCTGACCGAGGACACGATCATGAAGACCCATTCCCTGGTCGCGGCCATCGTCCTCGCCGCCAGCGGCACCGCCCTGGCCGCCGACGCCCCCGCCGTGCGCTTCGACAGCGCCACCATTTCCGGCCTCGGCGCCCGCAACATCGGCTCAGCCACCATGAGCGGCCGTATCTCCGCCATCGCGGCACATACCGACGCCGGCAAGGTGACCATCTACGCCGGCGCCGCCTCGGGCGGCATCTGGAAATCCGAAGACAGCGGCACGACCTACGAGCCTATCTTCGACAAGCAGCCCGTGCAGTCGATCGGCGCGCTTGCGCTCGATCCGAATGATCCGGAGACCCTGTGGGTGGGCACCGGCGAAAGCTGGACGCGCAACTCGGTGTCGATTGGCAACGGCGTCTACCGCACGCGTGACGGCGGCAGCACCTGGGAGTACCTGGGCCTGCCGAACAGCGAGCGCATCACCAAGATCCTCGTGCATCCCAAGGACGGCAACACCGTCTACGTCTGTGCGCCCGGCAAGCTCTGGAGCGATTCCGCGGACCGCGGCCTCTACCGCACGCGCGACGGCGGCGCGACCTGGCAGCAGGTGCTGAAGGGCCCGAACCTTTCCACGGGCTGCTCCGGCGTCACGATGGACCCGAGCAACCCCGACGTGATGTTCGCAGGCACCTGGGATTTCCGTCGCCAGGGCTGGACCTTCCGCTCCGGCGGCGAGGGCCCGACGGCCAACTCGGGCAGCGGCCTTTACCGCTCCACCGACGGCGGCAGCACGTGGCGCGAACTGGCCGCGGGCAGCAACGGCCTGCCGGCCAAGCCCTACGGCCGCATCGAGGTCGAGATCGCGCCTTCCGATCCGAAGCGCGTCTATGCCTTCATCGAGGGCGTGGATTCGGCGCTGTACGCCTCGGAGGACGGCGGCGTCACGTGGGAGCAGCGCGACAAGAGCCAGATGATGGTCTGGCGCCCGTTCTACTTCGCCAACCTCATCGTCGATCCCACCAATGCCGACCGCGTCTTCAAGACCAACCTGCGGCTGATCGTCAGCACCGACGGCGGCAAGAGCTTCGCCGACACCGCCGGTGCCACCCACGCCGACTCGCACGACGTCTGGGTGAACCCGACCAACCCGCAGCACATCGTCATGGGTGACGACGGCGGCATGTGGTACAGCTACGACGGCGGCTCGCGCTGGTGGAAGGCGGACAACCTGCCGATCTCGCAGTTCTACCGCGTCGCGGTCGACCAGCAGGACCCCTACCAGGTGTATGGCGGCCTTCAGGACAACAGCTCGTGGATCGGTGATTCGAGCTACCCGGGCGGCGTCACCAACGACCGCTGGAACAACATCTACGGCGGCGACGGTTTCTGGGTGCTGCCCGACAACGCCGACCCGCGCTACGTCTACGCCGAGTACCAGGGCGGCAACATCACCGTCTTCGACCGCGAGACGCGCCTGGCCCGCGACATCCAGCCGAAAGCCAACGCCGGCGAGAAGCTGCGCTTCAACTGGAACTCGCCGATGCACCTCTCGGCGACCAACAAGGGCACGCTCTACCTCGGCGCGCAGTTCCTGTTCCGCACCCGCGACCGCGGCCAGAGCTGGCAGCGCATTTCGCCGGACCTGACCACCAACGACCCGAAGAAGCAGCAGCAGGAGCTGTCGGGCGGCATCACCGTCGACAACTCGTCGGCCGAGATGCACACCACGATCTTCTCGATCAGCGAATCGCCGCGCGACGCGAACACCATCTGGGTGGGCACCGACGACGGCAACGTCCAGGTCACCCGCGACGACGGCAAGACCTGGACCAACGTCACGCGCAACCTGCGAGGCCTGCCGGATGGGAACTGGATCTCGTGGGTCGAAGCCAGCCGCCACGACGCCGCCACGGCCTACGTCACCGTCGACCGCCACATGTGGGGCGACATGGACGCGCATGTGTTCGTCACCCGCGACCACGGCCGCACCTGGGCACGCATCGGCGGCGCCGACGACGGCATCCGCGGCTACGCCCACGTGATCAAGGAAGACCCGGTCGACCCGGACCTGCTGTTCCTCGGCACCGAAAAGGGCCTGTGGATCAGCAACGACGGCGGCCAGCGCTGGGCCGAGTTCAAGGGCGGCGATTTCCCGAGCGTGGCGGTGCGCGACATCGCCGTGCAGGACCGCGAGAACGACATCGTGCTGGGCACGCACGGCCGCGGCCTGTGGATCATCGACGACGTCTCTCCGCTGCGCTCGCTGGACGCGACCACACTGGCCAGCCGCGGCGCCTTCCTCGCCTCACGCCCGGTGCAGCAGCGCATGGCCGGCGTGGGCGGTTGGTCCTCGGGCGATGCCGTGTTCACCGGGCCGAGCGCGCCCTCGGGCGCGGTCATCACCTACTACCAGCCGACGCGCCACCTGTTCGGGCCGATCAAGATCGAGATCCTCGACGCGGCGGGCACCGTGGTGGACACCATCCCCGCCAGCAAGCGCCGCGGCATCAACCGCGTGACCTGGTCGATGCGCGTGCCGCCGCCGCGCGTGCCCAAGGGCGCGCAGGCCGCGTTCAACGCCTCGCAGGGCCCGCGCGTGCTGCCGGGCACCTACACGGTGCGCCTCACCAAGGGCGAAGACGTGTACGAAGCGCCCCTGCAGATCGGCCTTGATCGTCGTGCCAGCTATACGGCGGAGGATCGTCGCGTGCAGTTCGACGCGGCCATGCGCGTGCACGGCCTGTTCGGCGACATGAGCGGCCTGATGGACCGCATCGCCGGCACCGCCGGCATGGCGGGCCAGATCGGCGGCTCGCTGCCGGAAGGTGATGCCCTTCGTACCGACCTCGAGGCCTACGTTGCCGCGGCGGAGGTGATCCGCAAGCGCATCGTCGCCACCACCGAGGGCGGCGCCATCACCGGCGAGATCCGCCTGCGCGAGCACACCGACGAGCTCTACGGCGCCCTGATGGGCTACGAAGGTCGGCCGGGCGACAACCAGCTCGCGCGCATCGACGTGCTGCGCGCCGACTACACCGCGATCGACGCCGACTTCGCCAAGCTGATGGCGGAGCGCCTGCCGGCCCTCAACGAGGCCCTCAAGGCCAAGGGCCTGCCGGCCATCGTCGCGCCGCCCGCCGGGCCGCGAACGGCCGGCGTTCGCAGTGCCGACCTCGGCCAGAACCGCGTGGCGCGCACCGCCCGCAACCTGATCCAGGGCGCGCACCGCTCGCTCGCGCAGTAAGCCACCAGCGCCCGGCAGTCCGCTGCCGGGCGCGATCCCACGCCACCGACCATGTGCGGTCGCTTCACCCAGCTGGCGCCGTGGTCGGAGGTCTGGGCCTTCAGCCAGCCGCTCGTTCTTGCCGTGCCCGACGCGGCCTTGGAGCCGCGCTGGAACATCGCACCGTCCACCGCCGCATGGGTGATCGCCAGCGACGGCCACGGCGGCGCCAAGGCCGGTGCCATGCGCTGGGGGCTGGTGCCGCACTGGGCGCCGGACGCGAAGGGTGGCTTCTCGACGATCAACGCCCGCATCGAAACCGCCGCGGAGAAGCCCGCCTTCCGCGGTCCGTGGCAACGCCGCCGCTGCCTCGTGCCCGCCAACGGCTACTACGAGTGGGTGACGGACGCGCAGGGCCACAAGCAGCCGTTCTACCTGCAGCCCAGCGACGCCCCGCTGCTGATGTTCGCCGGGCTCTGGGACCGCTGGAACGCGGCGGACGGCACGCCGCTGTTGAGCTTCAGCATCGTCACCGAAGCCGCCGAGGGCGAACTCGCCGCCCTGCACCACCGTCGCCCGCTGATGCTGCAAGCCCCGCAGTTCGCTGATTGGCTCACCGCACCATCGCCGGCGCTGGGGCCCCTGCTCGCTTCGGCGCCGCGACCGAGCCTTCGTTGGCACGCGGTGGGGCCGGCGGTGGGGAATCCGCGGAATGACGGACCGTCGCTGGTGGAGCCCGTGGCGTCCAACTGACGCCGCCTTTGTCGGGACTTACTGCGACAGCATGATGCTGCAGGCGACCCCGATGCAGGCCCCCGACGGCACATCGAGGACCAGAGAGTGGCCGAGATCGCCGCGGGGAAAGGGCCTGCCGGAATCGAGCACGAAGATCACCGCATCGGCGCCGGTGAGTCGCCCCGGAACGATGAAGTCCTTTTCGATCACGAACACGTCCATCGCGCCGCCCCAAAGGCGCCCGGGGTCGATGGATTGCCCCGAGGCTCGCGCCGCTGCGACCCAACGTTCGACATCGGCCTGCGATCCCGGCCGCAATTCGCCGCGGCGCAGCGCCTCGATGAGCCCCGCACGGCCTTCGGGAACAACGACCTCGGGCACCACGACGACGGGAGCAGGAACGACGGACGCCGCGGCGGACGGCTCCGCGGCAACGGCCTCCACGACAGGCTCGACAACGGGTGGCGGAGCAGCCTCCACGACCGCCGGTGGCTTGTCGTCGCGCGCGGGGGGGGCTTCGGACGTCCCGGTGAATCGCAGCGATGCGGCAGCGCCCAAGGCCAAAGTCACGATAAGGACCGCGGCGGGGAGCAGCATCGACGACCGCGCGTTCCGTCCCGACTCGACGGTCTTGCCTCTTCGTTCCATCCGCTTCTCCTCAATCCTTGGCGTGCAACGCGTAATCGACCGCGGCCACCACCGCCGCGACCTGCGCCTCCACGCACTGTTCCGGCGTGGCGCGCGGGCTGTCCGGATAGACCTCGGTGGTCGTCGTGTATGACGCATCCGTGAGGCCCGGGCAAAGCCCGAGGGTCCGGAACGGATAGAGGATCACGCCGGGCGAGACCACGTCCGAGCCGATGATCTGGCCCTTGGCATCCGCTGGCGCGATGTGCGTGACCTTCGCGACCGCGTCGATCACGCGGCGCTGGAAATCCAGCTGCGGATTCGGCGTGTCACCGACGAGGTAGAACCCGTCCGGGATCTCGCCGGGGGAGAACGGCTTGCCGTCCCGCGCGGCCAGCGCCGGGCGGAACTCGTTCTCGTCGCTGTCGGTGGTTTCGTGCAGGTCGATGTGCAGGCGGATGCGTCCCTGCAGCGGTGCCACCAGCGCCACCATCGCCGCCGACTCGGCGCAGGGGCTACCACTGCGGAAACTCCGATTGGGGTCGATCGCTTCGGCATTCCAGCGCTGCACGCGCTCGTAGGCCCAGGGGCTGATGCAGGGCGCCACCAGCAGGTTCACGCGACCCGCGTAATCGAGGCCATGACGTTCGAGGAAGGCCAGCGCGCCGTGCACGCCGCTGGTCTCGTAACCGTGCACGCCACCCGTGACCAGCACGGTCGGCAGCGCATCACTCCAATCGCGGCTGCGCACGGCGAACAGTGGGAAGGTCTCGCCTTCGGACACCACCCTCCCGTACTCGGCCACGTCGAACGTGGCACGCAGGGCCTCGATGCGCGGCAGCACGTCGTCGGCATAGCGGCGCTGCACGCGCTGGCGCGAACGCCATGCTGCGCGTTCGGCGTCGCCCCAAGGCTGGCCGGGGGTTCCAATCGGATAAGGCGAGGTGGCGGTCATGGCGGCGTCTTGGCGGAACGGAGGCCAAGGATGATACCGGTGCCTTCCCCGGATCAGTCCTCGGCTTCGGCGGCTTCGCGGCCCTGCTGGCGGATGATCGCTTCCTCGCGGGCGTCGTTGATAGCTTGGCGCACGCTGTCGAGGTCGACTTCGGACTCGTCCGGGGTCCACTCGCCGGTAAGCGGGCTGTCGGGCAACAGCTCGCCCGCCTCGAACAGCGCCCACATCTCCTCGCCGAACCAGGTGTCGAGCAGCTCCGGCGCGAAGCGGCCGAGCGTGGCGGTGAGGTTGTTGACGTCGCGCAGCAGCATGGTGCGCGCGTTGTTGTTGCCAGCGGCGCTGACCACCTGCGGGAAGTCGATCACCACCGGGCCTTCCGGCCCGACCAGCACGTTGTAGGCCGAGAGGTCGCCGTGGATCAGGCCGCAGCACAGCATCCGCACCACCTCGCGCACGAGGGCGGTGTGGTAGGCGCGGGCGGTGTCGGCATCGAGTTCCACCTCGCCGAGGCGCGGCGCGCTGAAGCCTTCCGCATCCGTCACCAGCTCCATGACGAGCACGCCGTGGAAGAAACCGTATGGCTCGGGCACGCGTACGCCGGCATCGCGCAGCTGGTACAGCGCGTCGACCTCGGCGTTCTTCCAGGCCTCCTCCTGCTGCTTGCGGCCGAAGTTGGTGGCCTTGCCCATGGCACGCGCTTCGCGGCTGCCGCGGCTCTTGCGGCCTTCCTGGTACTGCACGCGCTTCTGGAAACTGCGCTGTGCCATGTCCTTGTAGACCTTCGCGCAGCGCACGTCGTCACCACTGCGCACCACATACACGGCTGCTTCCTTGCCGCTCTTCAGCGGTCGCAGCACCTCGTCGATGACGCCGTCATCGATGAGCACCTGCAGGGCTTCGGGGGTTCTCACTCGGCAACAGGCCTCCAACGCGCGGCAGGCCGCGCAAGGCCCCTATTGTCGCCGCTTTGGGCCGGCGCGGGGCGGGGGCCGCTACACTGCCCGCATGAGCGAACCGATCCGTCTGGCACGCCGCGTGGCCGAACTCACCGGCTGCACCCGTGCCGAAGCCGAGGCCTACATCCGTAATGGCTGGGTGAGCGTGGATGGCGCGATGGTGGAAACGCCGCAGTTGCGCATCACCGACGAGGTCGTGGTTCTCGACAGCGAGGCCCGCAAGAAGCCGGTCGAGCCGGCCACCCTGATCTTCCACAAACCGGCTGGCTTCGATGCGTTCAATGGCATCGGCAGCGCGGCCATGGGCATCGCGCCCGACACCCGCTGGGCCGACGATCCGCACGAGCAGCGAGTGTTGCAGCGGCATTTCGAGCGCCTCACGCCGATGGTGCCCCTCGAAACGGAGGCCAGCGGGCTGATCGTGCTCACCCAGGATGGCCGCGTATGGCGCCGCCTCACCGAAGACCTCGCGACGATCGAGCAGGAGCTGCTGGTTGGCGTGGAAGGCCGCCTCGCGCCCTACGGCCTGCACAAGCTGGCGCAGGGGCTCTCGTTCGAAGGCCGCGAGCTGCCGCCCTGCAAGGTGAGCTGGCAGAACGAAACCACGCTGCGCTTCGCCATCAAGGGCGTCGTGCCCGGGCAGCTGCGCGCGATGTGCGCGCAGGTGGGCCTGGACGTCACCGCGATCCGCCGCCAGCGCATCGGCCGCATCGCCATCGGCAAGGGGCCGGAGGGCGCGATGCCGCCCGGCCATTGGCGCTACCTGCCGGTGGGTGAGCGGTTCTGATCCCGGGGTCCTGACGCCCTAACCCCGCCAGTTCGCGTGGCGTTCCCAGAACGCCACGCTCCTCGCATACGCCTCGCGGTCGATGGGCACCCCGCTGCCGCCTTCGTCCACGCCCAGCGCGTTGCGCATCATCGTGATCGGCGCCATCGGGATCTCGGCCGGCTCGCTGGTGTACATACAGCCGACGATGCCCCAGTCGGCGTCGATCGGCGTGCCCTCCTTCGCCATCTGCGCGCGGTCGTAAAGGATCACCACCAGGTAGTCGGCTACCGGCGGCTCCACGCCCTCGAACCAGCGGTTCAGCACCGGCAACTCGGCCTTGGTGCGCGCCTCGTAGGCCGAGCGCAGCAGGTGCCGATTGTCGTCGGAAATCGGCACCACGAGGCAGCGCGTGCTCGTCCAGTTGCGGTGCACGTGCAGCTTGCAGAACGGCGCATAGCCGTCGAGCACGGCCACCGGCGGCACCGTGTTCAGGTGTTCGACGAACTGCTCCGGCGTGATGTCCTGGATGGTGTTGCGGCGCGGCTCGCGCGGGAACAGGCGGGGTTTGGCGAAATCGGTCAAGGCGATGCTCATGCCCGAAAGCATACCGAGCCATGGGCGGCCGACCCGCACTTGCCGGCTTCACGGGGGTTCGGGCGAAGATGCGGGCTGACTCCCTCGGACTTCGCCGATGCGCCGACCGTTCGCCGCCCGTGTCCTCGCGGCTGCCACCCTGTTCGCCGCCGCCCTGCCCGCCTTCGCCGCGCCGGGCTACTACCGCTTCCCGGCCGTGCACGCGGAGACGATGGTGTTCACCGCCGAAGGCGACCTGTGGTCGGCCCCGCTGGCGGGCGGTGAATCGCAACGCCTCACCACGCACGTGGGGCAGGAAACGCATTCCGCGCTTTCGCCGGACGGCCGCCGCATCGCCTTCGTCGGCCAGTACGAGGGCCCGGGCGACGTCTACACGATGCCGATCGACGGCGGCCTGCCTAAGCGCCTGAGCTTCGATGGCGGCCGCGTCGAAGTGCACGGGTGGTCGCCGCAGGGCGAGGTGGTCTACAGCAGCGAAGACCTCGTCGGCCCGACGCTGCGCCGCGTGCTGCGCCTCGTCGACCCGGCCACGCTGGCCACCCGCGAGCTGCCCCTGCATGACGCGCAGCAGGCCGCCTTCGACGACCGCGGCCGCGTGCTCTTCACCCGCTTCGGCGCGCACGTCAACGGCGACAACGCGCGTGGCTACCGCGGCGGCGCGATGGGCCAGTTGTGGCTCTACGACCCGGCCACCGACGCCGAAGCCCGCCGCCTCGGCAGTGACGCCGACGGCGCCATGCACAGCCCGATGTGGCTGGGCGGCCGCTGGTACTTCATCGGCAACGCCGACGGCCACGACAACCTCTGGTCGATGGCGGCCGACGGCAGCGACCGTCGCCAGCACACGCTCCATGCGCCCTTCGATGTGCGCGCCGCGCGCACCGACGGCACGCGCATCGTTTACCAGCGCGGTGCGGACCTTCACGCCTACACGCCCGGCAACAACGACGACCGCGTCGTGCCCGTGGCGCTCGTGTCCGACTTCGAACGCCGCCGCGAGCGCTGGCTGGAGCGCCCGCTGCGCTTCCTCGAATCGGCCTCGCTGGCCCCGCAGGGCGACCGCTTCGCGGTGACCGTTCGCGGCCGCGTCGCGCTGGCCGGCCCGGGCCCGCGACGTCGCGTGGAGATTGCGATTCCCCCGGAGCACCGTGCGCGACAGGCCGTGCTTTCGCCCGACGGCCGCCACGTGTACGCCATCGCCGACACCGACGGCCGCCCCGAGATCTGGCGCTTCGCCGCCGACGGTTCGAGCGACGCGAAAGCACTCACGCGCGACGGCACGCACCACCGCTGGACGCTGTCGGTGTCGCCGGACGGCAAGCAGCTCGCGCACACCGACAAGTCCGGCGCCCTGCACCTGCTCGACCTCGACAGCGGCCGCAACACCACCATCGACCGCGGCCGCTGGGGCGGCGACGACCCGCATGGCCGCATCGCATGGTCGCCCGACAGCCGCGCCCTGGTGTTCTCGCGCGCCGACACGCGCGCCGGCCGCGACCAGATCGTGCTGTACCGCCTCGGCGATGCCGCGCCCACGGTGCTCACCAGCGACCGCTATGTCTCCTACGCGCCGAGCTTCTCGGCGGACGGCCGCTGGCTCTACTTCCTCTCCGACCGCGCCTTCGTCGCTTCGCCCAGCGGCCCGTGGGGCGATCGCAACACCGGCCCCGGCTTCGACCGCCGCAGCAAGGTCTACGCGCTGGCCCTGCAGCCCGGCCTGCGCTTCCCCTTCGCCCTGCCGGATGAACTCGCCCCGGCGACCGAACCCGCGCCAGCGAAGGGCAACGGCGACAGCGAGGCCGCCACCGCGGCACCGATCGTCATCGAGGGCCTGGCGCAGCGCCTGTTCGAAGCGCCGGTGCCGCCCGGCAACTACAGCGAACTGCTGGTGGGCACCGACCGGCTCTACCTGCTCGACCGCGAAGGCGATCGCGGCGTGCTGAAGTCCTTCGGCATCGCCGCGCAGGGCAGCAGCCTCGAAGTGCTGGCCGGCGAAGTGCGAAGCGCCCAGATCAGCACCGACCGCAAGCGGATTGGCTTCGTGCAGCGCCGCGGCGAAACCGATCCGATCCTCGTCGTCGTCGACGCCGGCCCGAAACTGCCCCCCGACCTCGCGCCGAACATCGTGCGCGTGGCCGACTGGCGCCTGCCCATCGACCCGCCGCGCGAATGGGCGCAGATGTTCAACGACGCCTGGCGCATGCACCGCGATTTCAGCTTCGACGACCGCATGCGCGGGCTCGACTGGGCCGCCGTGCGTGCGCAGTACGAACCGCTGCTGGCGCGGGTCACCGACCGCGCCGAACTGGACGACCTGCTGGCGCAGATGATCGCGCCGCTGGGCATCCTGCATTCGCAGGTGCGCGGCAGCGAGCTGCCGGTCGATGCCGAGGCCGCCGCGCCGGCGATGCTCGGCGCCGCGTTCGAACAGACCGCCGAGGGCCTGCGTATCGCCCGCATCTACCGCACCGATGCCGAACTGCCGTCGGAGCGTTCGCCGCTGGCGCAGCCCGGCGTCGATGCACGCGATGGCGATCGCCTCGTTGCCGTCAACGGCCGCGCCGTGCGCCACGCCGGTGAACTCGCCGCCGCCCTGCACCACCAGGCCGGCCAGCAGGTGCTGCTCACGCTCGAACGCGACAGCCGCGAGATCCGCAGCGTCGTGGTGCCGGTCGATGCGCCGCGCAACGCCACCCTGCGCTACAGCGACTGGGTGCAGGGGCGGATGGCCGAGGTGGAAAGCGCCGGCGAAGGCCGCATCGGCTACCTGCACCTGCGGGCGATGGGCCCGAACGACATCGCCAGCTTCGTGCGCGACTTCTACGCCAACGTGGATCGCGAAGGCCTCGTCATCGACGTGCGTCGCAACCGCGGCGGCAACATCGATTCGTGGATCATCGCGGCGCTGCTGCGCCGCACCTGGGCCTTCTGGCAACCGCCGGGCCAGGCGCCGTACTGGAACATGCAGCAGAGCTTCCGTGGCCACCTCGTCGTGCTGACCGACGCGCTCACCTATTCCGACGGCGAAACCTTCGCGGCCGGCGTCAAGGCGCTGGGCCTCGGGCCCGTGGTGGGAACGCGCACCAGCGGTGCGGGCATCTGGCTCGCCGACCGCAACCGCTTGAGCGACGGCGGCTTCGCGCGCATCGCCGAGTTCGGCCAGTTCGGTGCGGACGGGCGCTGGCTGATCGAAGGCCGCGGCGTTAGTCCGGATGTCGAGGTCGACAATCTGCCGCGCGAGTCCTACGCCGGCCGAGACCGCCAGCTCGAGACGGCGCTCGCGATGCTGAAGGAGAAGCTTTCGGCCTCGCCGGTGGTGCAACCGCCGGCCCAGCGCATCCCGCCGCCGGACCAGCCGGGGCAGGACGTCGCGCCCGCGGCACGCTGAGGCGATAGCCGCGGCGTCGAAGCGCCGCGGCGGAGAACGTTTACTTCGCGGCGTCTTCCGGCTTCGCCGCTACCGGCTCGGCTTGGATGCGCTTCAGCACCGTCGTGGTGGCCAGCACTTCCACCTTCCCGCCGGCGGCCTCGAAGGCCGCGAGGTGCGCGTCGATGTGCGCGCTGGTGAGCGTGCGCGCGGACTCAGCCTTGCGCTGGTAGGGCGGTGCCGACGAACTGGCGTTCGGCATGAAGGAGCGGGTCGTCATGGAGCGTCTCCGATCAGTTGCACGGGAATGCCGCGGCCATCGCCGCGACCGTAGTAGTCCTCACGGATGGCCTCGCAATACGGGCCACCCATGTGGAAGCGACGACACACCTCGGGGCGCGCGTCGTAGATCGAGCAATTCATGCGCGCGCCGTCGATGGCGACGCACCAGCCATCCTCGTCGCGGGCCATGACGGTGAGGCCTTCGTCGGTGAGCTCGGTGAGGTGCTCGGCGATGCCGTCCTCCGGATCGACGATGACGGTGAGCCGGCAGCACACGGCGTCGCAGTGGCGGCAGTCGGCCGCTTCGCCCGCGCGTTTCGCGTTCATGCGGCGCACCGCTGGCGCTGGTAGCGCAGCGTGGCCACGGGCCCGAGCCGCGAGGCATCGCCCGCGGTCGCCGCCATCGGCAGGAAACCGTGCCCCGACAGGGCCTTGCCCAGCTTGGCGGCATAGCCGCGCCCGGCATCCGTGACGATCACATCCGCATCGTCGGCGGCGTAATCGGCGATCACCTGGGCCACCACTTCGGCTTGGCCGCGCTCGTACAGCACGTCACCGGCGATGATCAGGTCGAAGCGGCCCAGGGTCGGGCGCGCGCCGGCCCAGCCCAGCCGGCGGTAATGCAGCGCCGGCAGGCCGTTGAGGGCGGCGTTGTAGGCGAGGAAGGTCTCGGCCAGCGGGTGCAGGTCGGTGGCTAGAACGTCAGCGCCGCGCCGTTGCAGCACGAGGCTGGCCAAGCCGATGCCACAGCCCAGCTCGAGCACGCGCTTACCGGCCACGTCGAACTCGTGCATCGCCTCGGCCAGCCGCTGGCCGGCCGGCCACAGCTGCCCGAACAGGGGCCATTGCGCACTGGAGATGCCCGCCCGCTCGGCGTCGCCGTCCGGGTCGGCGAACTGCTGGTGGTCGGTGAGGACGCGAAGGCGGTAGGCATCGCCCAACACGTCGACGTCGATGATTCGAGCGGTGTAACCGGAGATGCCGGTGCTCCCGGAGAGGCCACCACGGCGGGCCGTGGCGCGGAGGAAGGGAGCGGAACGGGCGGCCTGAGGGGCCGAGCGCGACGCAATAAGGAGACGTGAAACCGACCCCATCCTACGCCCTTCCGGGGGGACGCCCCTGAATGCCCCCCCTCCCCCTCCCCGACACGCCCTCAGGAGGCCGCCGGCAGCCCCTCGAGCGCGGCGCTCGCACGGAACTCGCGCGGCGACACACCCACCACCTTCTTGAAGGCCTTCGAGAACACGAAGGGATCGCCGTAACCCACGGCATTCGCCACCGCGACGATCGAGGCACCCGGCCGCACCAGCAGGCCCATCGCCCGCTGCACGCGCAACTGGCGCAGGTAGCCCAGCGGGCTCTCGCCCACCAGCGTCTTGAACTTCGCCGCGAAGGCCGAGCGCGACAGGCCGGCCACGTCGGCGAGCCCTTCCAGCGACCAATCGTGTTCCGGCGATGCGTGCAAGCGCTCCAGCGCTTGGCGGATGCCCGGCGCGCGCAGCGCCGCCGCCAGCGACAGCGGCCGCACGCCCTCGCCTTCGACGATGCGCCGCAGCACCTGCACGAACGCGGCTTCGATCAGCGCATGCAAAGCGGCCTCGCTGCCCAGCGCTGCCTCGCGGCGCTCTTCGCGCAGCAGGTCGGCGAGCCGCCGCAGGCGATCACCGCTCGATGCACTCGGCGCCGGTACCACGCACCAGTTCGGCAGTTCGCGGAACAACGGGTGCACCGGCGCGTGCGGCAGCAGGTAGGCCGCACTCATCACCGTCGCCACGCCCTCCGCGTGCAGCGCGTGGTGGCAGCCGCGGGTCATGAAGGCGACGTCCCCCGGGCCCAAGCGGATCGGCTCGCCAGCCGCTTCCGGCCGCACCGTGATCGCGCCTTCCAGCACCAGGTGGAAGCCGAAGCTGCGCCCGCAGGGAAAGCGCCGCACCTCGCCGTCGGCGAAATCGCCGAGGTCGAGCACGCGCTGCTGCAGGCCGGATTGGCGGAGGAGATCGGTGAGCAGGTCCATGGGGTGGCCGGGCTGGAATCAGGACGAAACGACAGGAATCGTGGATTTAGTGCCATTCCAGTCTTGCACGCCGAAGCGGAGCATGCACGCCATTCCCACCACCCCGGAGTCCTCCCCATGCCCACCACCCTCGTCATCGGCGCCACCGGCACCGTCGGTTCCGCCCTCGTCCCGGACCTCCTCGCCCGCGGCCACACCGTGCGCCGCGCCACCCGCCGAGCCCGTGAGCCGGGCGATGTCGCCCTCGACCTGCTGAGCGGCGCAGGCCTCGACGCCGCCCTCGCCGGCGTCGACCGCGTGTTCCTGATGGCGCCTCCCGGCCACACCGGGCAGGACCGCTTCCTCGTGCCGGTGATCGACGCCGCCGCGCGCCACGGCGTCGGCAAGCTCGTGCTGATGACCGCGATGGGCGTCGACGCCGACCCCACCGCGCCGCTGAGCCTCAGCGAAGCGCATCTGCGCCGCAGCGGCGTGCCGGCCGCCATCGTCCGGCCGAACTGGTTCATGCAGAACTTCCACACCTTCTGGATGGGCAGCATCGCCGCCACCGGCGACGTGCAGTTGCCGGTGGGCAATGCGAAAGCCAGCTTCATCGATGCGCGTGATATCGCCGCCGTCGCCGCCGTGCTGCTCGACCGCCCGCAGGACGAACCCAAGGCCTTCGACCTCACCGGCCCCGAGGCGCTCGACCACGCCACCGCTGCGAACCTCATCAGCGCCGCCACCGGCAAGACGATCGGCTTCCGCGACATCACGCCCGAAGCGATGCGCGCTCCGCTGCTGCAGGCCGGCCTGCCCGCCGACTACGCCGAGTTCCTGCTCGTCATCCTCGGCTTCTTGAAGGCCGGCTACGCCGAGCGCACCACGCCGCACGTGGCCGCCCTGCTCGGCCGCCCGGCTCGGGATTTCGCGAGCTATGCCCGCGATTACGCGGAGGCGTGGCGCGGCTGAGGCCGCATTCCGGTCAACGTGCGCCGACGCACCGACGTCGCGGCGCCACGGGCCCAGCATCGTTCTCGACGCCCCAGGCATCCTGCCTCGGGCGTCGCCCCCCCCGGAACGATGGAGATCACTGATGAACCTCATGATCTGGCTTGTCGTCGGCAGCGTCATCGGTTGGCTCGCCGGCGTGGTGATGAATGCCGGCGATCCCCAAGACACCGCCCTCAATGTCATCGCTGGCATCGCCGGCGCGATCCTCGGCGGGTGGTTCCTCACCCCCATGGTCGGCAGCGGCACCCTCCACTGGGGTGACTTCAGCTCGACCGCACTGCCGGTATCGCTGATCGGAGCGGCGATCCTGATCGCCATCCTCACCATGTTCCGCACCGTCGCCGATCACTGAGCCTCTCGCGCCACGCCCTCCCCCGCCCCCCGACCGCAAGGATTCCCCCCATGAACACCCCCCAAGAACCGCGCATCGCCGCCAATAGCGCCACCCATCCCGATCCGATCACCGGCGCTCCCGGCGCCCATCCCCTCGGCACCGGCGTGGGGGCCACCCTCGGGGCCGTCGCCGCTGGCGCCGCAGTTGGCACGGTGGCCGGCCCAGTCGGCACCTTGGTCGGCGCGGCCACTGGCGCCGTCGTCGGCGGGCTCGCCGGCAAGGGCGTGGCGGAAGCTATCGACCCCACCAAGGAAGACGCCTATTGGCGCGAGAACTTCCGCAGCCGCCACTACGTCAACCAAGGCGCCACGTACGACGACTACGGCCCCGCGTATGGCTTCGGCGTCGAATCCGCCAGCCGCCATCCGGGCCGCAGCTTCGACGACGCCGAGCTGGAACTCTCCCGACAGTGGACCACGCGCACCGGCACCTCGACGCTCGGCTGGAACCAGGCCAAGGACGCGGCCCGTGATGCCTGGGACAGGCTCAACCATCCCCACTGACGCCGCACCTCTTCGGGGACGGGCTGACGACCCTCTCCGAAGCGAATGGTCCGACGAGATCCACCCCACCGACCCCGGCTACGAGCGCATCGCGCGGGAGTACTGGCAGCCGATGCTGCGGCGGGTGTTCGAGGGGTTGTGAGGCCTCAGGCGGCCAAACGCTCGATCTTTCGGAGGTCTTTGCCGATCGCGCGGCGCGCTTCTTCGAGATCGTAGTCGGCCTGCAAGCCGAGCCAGAAGCGTTCGCTGGTGCCCAACACGGCCGCGAGCCGGACCGCGGTATCGGCGCTGATGCTGCGCTTGCCGAGGACGATCTCGTTGATGCGGCGAGGCGGCACGCCGGCCGCGCGGGCCAAGGCGTTCTGGCTGATGCCGAGCGGCACGAGGAACTCTTCGAGCAGCACCTCGCCGGGATGGATGTTCGGCAGCGTCTTCATGGTCGGCCCACCTTGCTCGCGTTGTGCAGCATGCGCAGCTTCCTCCGGGCGACGTTCTGGACCTCTATCGACAGCCGCCGGCTGGGGAGGCCAGCCCAGACCTTCGCCGTCGCCTTGTCGGCGAAGCTCCGGATCACGCGGAAACCCCATCGCCGCCACCACTATAACGCAAGACGTTATAGCCGACCTGCCGTCGGGGCCACTGGCTTCCGTCCATGGTTCAACACTCGACGCGCCACGCCACGGTGGCATCGCCATGAGCATCGAACGTCGGGCACACCGCCAAGAGAGGAAAACTGCGCACCCGGGCATCAGGATTCGCGTGCGAGCAGGCCACTCGCCCCGAAAGAGATGGCGAGCCCCCCACTAAAGCCCTGAGACGCCTGCGGGAACTGGCAGTCGGCCGTGCATTGGGCCGACACCGAGGACGAGGCCACCGCGCTGGCTCGCCAAGGCAAGTGCGTGGCGCTGGGCTTCTTCGAGCCGCCCACCCTCGGGCATATGGAACTGCGGATGCCGTTGTTCGACGGCCTACCGCCGGAAGATGCGCCATCACCCACGAGCAGCGACGCCTTTCACCGACGCCACTCGCATCGCCCCCCCCAATCGAACCACTGAAACGAATGGACGTTCTCCTACAGCATCGTAGGAAATCTCCTACCCCCGACCACGCCAGATTCAGGCAAACAATGCGGGCGCCCCCGCACCCCCACCGTCGAAGACATCCGACCCAGCGCGCCCAGCGCTGCCCGAAGGAACCGATACCATGGCAGGGATCATCTACGTCCACGGGATCTTCCAGACCCAGAGCGCCGAGGACCTGAAGCGCCTCTGGGACCTCGCCCTCGCCGGCAAAGACCTCGGAAGCCGCACCGCCATGGCCTACTGGGCCGACCTCGTGCCCAAGGACACGCCGAAGGGCGCGGTCGGGCCGAAGAAGGCCGCGTCGAAATCCAGCGGGCTGAACCTCGCCACGGCCGCCCTGAAAGGCACGTCGCTGCAGTCCAACAAGGCCGCCATGGCCTTCGCACAAGGCCTGCTGGACGAGCTCGAGACTTCACCCGACGCACGCCGCAGCGGCGGCTACGGCACCCGCGCCATCCCGCTCCCGCGCAAGCCGCGGATGTGGCTGAGCCGGTGGTTCATCGAAAAGTTCCTGCGCGACACCGCGGTCTACCTCTTCGACGAGGCCAAGCGGGCAGCCATCCGGAAACGCTTCAAGGCCGAACTGATGAAGGCGGAGCCCGGCGCCGTCATCGTGGCGCACAGCCAGGGCAGCATGATCGCCTGGGACGTGCTGAACGCCCTCACCCAAGCCGAGATCGAAAAGCTCGGAAGCCTCACCCTCGTCACCCTCGGCTCGCCCCTGGGCCTGCAGGAAGTGCAAGACCACCTGCTCGAGCTCGGCCACGCCACGCTGCAGCGCCCGCCCGTTGTGGGGCGCTGGTTCAACTTCGCCGGCATCGTGGATTTCGTCGCACTCGACCGTCGGATCGCCCCGGATTTTTCGCCGCCCGGCCGGGTCGACCCGCAGATCGAGGACAAGACCCTCTTCGCGCTCAACCCCGACAAGGCCAACGGCAGCCTGACGCACGGCATCTCGCTCTACCTCACGCAAAGCGACGTGCGCCGCGTGATCGGCCGCGCCTCGGGCATGGACACGCACGCCGCGTTCCTGATGGCCAAGGACGTGGCGCAGCAGTTGGAGGTGGAAGGCCGCCACCCCGTGCTCATCGAGGTGCTGGAAGCCGAACCCGACGGCTGGAAGCCCGGGAAAGGCACGCCGAGCGAGCAAGTCGCCGCGAAGCTCGCCGCGATGCTCAAGCCGCACCAGGACGAGGCCGTCATCGAGCCGCTCACGCGCTTCGTCGCCGCACGCCTCACCGCCGACGAACTGATGCAGGTGGCGAAGGAACGGCAGCAGTACCGCGTCTACGCCATCTGGCGGAACAGCAGCAAATTCGCCCTGGCGGCGAAATCACCCAAGCGCCGCGCCCCGGCCGCACCCGCCCTGCCCTCGCCGTCCGTGCGCGCGCTGCAGATCGACGCCGCACGCGCCGCCTACGCCGCCCGCGGCGCGGGCATCACCTGGGCGGTGCTCGATACCGGCGTCCAGGGCAACCACCCGCACTTCGCTGCGTTCGAGACGATCAAGGAAGTCTGGGACTGCACGAAGAAGGGCGCACCCCGCCCCATCACGCCGGCGAAAGCCAAGGACGTGGACGGACACGGCACCCACGTGGCGGGGCTGATCGCCGGCTGGCCCGACGACCCGTCGGTGCCGGCCTCGTCCGCGGCGCCCGAGGCCAAGCTGGTCATCTACAAGGTGCTCGACGACCAAGGCACCGGCCAGGACGCCTGGATCATCAAGGCACTCGACCACATCGAGCAGACCAATCGCGGGCAGAGCCGCCTCAGCGTGCACGGCATCAACCTGAGCCTGGGCGGCCCCTTCGACTCGGACACCTACGGCTGCGGCCACTCGCCACTCTGCGCTGAGCTTCGGCGGCAGTGGCGCGACGGCGTGCTGGTGGTGGTGGCGGCCGGCAACGCAGGCCAGATCAACGTCGTGTCGCAGGGCGAGGACCTCTCGATCAACCACAGCCACGGTATCGGCGACCCCGCCAACCTCGAGGACGCCATCGCCGTGGGCTCGGTGAACGGCGACAAGCCCGCTCTGTACGGCGTTTCCGCCTTCTCCTCGCGCGGCCCCACGGCCGACGGCCGGGCTAAGCCCGACGTCGTCGCGCCCGGCGAGCGCGTGCTCTCCTGCGCCGCCAGCGCGTCGAAATCGGAGGAATTCCCGGGCTATTGCGAGGAGAGCGGCACCAGCATGGCCACGCCGAACGTGTCCGGCCTGCTGGCCGCCTTCCTCTCCGTGCGGCGCGAGTACCTGGGCCGGCCCGACGAGGTGAAGCAGCTGCTGCTCGACCACTGCACCGACTTGCGCCGCGACCGGTACTCGCAGGGGCATGGCCTGCCGAACCTGATGAAGATGTTGCTGAGCAGCTAGGGCGCGACCATCGACGAGGCGTCGAGGAGCGCACACGAGATCCGAAGCACAACCACGGCATGGAATGACGTCGTGGAAGGACGACCTGACCCACCCGAAGGAACCATCCATGCGCATCTGTCACCCGTCCCGCATTGCATCGGCGGCAGTGGTTCCGCTTTCGATTGCCCTCCTGGCGGGCTGCACGACGAGCGGCGTTGGTACGAAGTCGTCCATGGACTCCTTCGGCAACGCTGAATCGCCACTCCTCGGCGTTTCGTACTACCTGCCCATGCGCCACGCCAAGGTCACCTTCACGCGCGTCAAGGCGGATGACAAGGCGGATCAGGCCTTCGCCGACGCCACCACCAAGCTCAAGGCTGCAGAAGCGGCTTTGGCCGGCGCAAAGGCGGCGACCGCCGCGCAGGCGAGCTTGCTGGAGGCCATGAAACGGGACGGCATCAAGGAGACCGATGCGCCCTACATCACAGTCTTGGCCGAACTGGTGAAGCTTCGCCAAGCCGAGGTTGCCGCGGCCAAGGATGAAGCGGCCGCGAAAGCGAAGGCCAATCAAGCCGAAATTGCAGCACTTCAGTTGGCCGATTCGAAGGCGATGTGCGGCTGGGTCGATTCGGTGCAGGTGCAGCTGCTGGAGTTCGTTCCGGACACCTCGGCGCGCTATCTGCTGCAACCTGAATCCAGCGCGTTCCGCAGCGACACGTTCAAGATGACGACAACGACGTCAGGCTTGCTGCAAACCACCAACATCGAACAGAAGGACGAGACCGGCAGCGTCCTCATCAACCTGGCGCGCTCCATCACCGCCTGGTCGTCGCCCTCTCCACTTGCGAACCAGCCCTACTTCGAGAACCTGAATACGCCGATCAAGAACCTGGCCGTCGGCAGCAACCGGTGCGCCCAACTGGCTTGGGAGCCGCGCAAGCTCGAATTCATCATCGACCCTATCGATGAGAGCCAGTGGGGGAACGTCGGCACGCAAATCAGCAATGCGGCGAGGGTTCGCGGCTTGTCGGGTTCCACGGACGAACGCTTCACTTACACGCTCAGTATCGCCCGTCGTTCGCCCGAGGCGGACTCAAGCGCAAGACCACTGGCAGGGCGCCCCTCGGGTGCCGGGATCTTCTACCGGCGCGAACGGCCGCTGGTGGTCAACATCGCCCTGAGTGACGAGGACGGGAATCCGCAGAGCATTGGCAATGTGGTGCTCTCGGTTCCCAACGGCGCGCCGATCGATGCGATTGGCATGGACGCGACGGCCTTCGTCACCAACCGATCGAACCTGGGCTTCAGCAACGGCATGCTGGTGTCGGTGGACAACTCGCGCCCCAGCCCAGCTGCAGCCATTGCGTCAGTGCCGTGGCAGATAAGCGAGGCGACCTTGCGGCAGATCAGCGCCCTGCTGACGCTGCGGGTCGAAATCACTCAGAAAGAGACGTCGGCCGCCACTGAGGAGCGCGCGTTGCTCGAACAGATGAAGGCGATCATCGAGGCGCAGGAGGCGCTGGACAGGGCTCGCGAGGCGGCGGAGAGGGAATAGCGCGTTTGGCAGCGCGTTGCAAAGACGCCAAAAGTGCGGACTGGCGCGCGCGGCATGCACCAGGCGCTGCCCAAGGCCGCGCCGGCGTGGTCCGCTCGGGCAGTGAGGCACTGCATGAGCTGCAGCAGCGGGCGCAGGGGCGTTACGCCTTGACGTCAGCGCGGGCGGCGTCGAGGTCGAGGCTGGGCGTCACGATGCCGGGGTTCTGCTCCAGCACGCGCAGGGTCTGGCGGGCGAAGGGCTCCGAGCGCGGGCCCATCAGCGGCAGGCCGCGGCGTTCGCCCACTTCGAAAGCGATGAGGCCCGGCAGCGCCGCCTCCACCTGCTGCAGGCCGGCCAGCGCGGCGGCGAGCTGCTCGTCGGTGATGGCGAGGGTGACAAGGTTCTGGGACATCGGGGGTCGCCTGTTGGGGGGATTCCCGCCGGGGGTGGCGGGTGCCGACGAGACTGGAGGAGAAGCCCGCGATTTGCGCGGAAAGGTGCGGACAAGGGGGGGGGGAGCAAAAGAGCGACGCCGAGTATCGGGATCAATCCTCAGCGACGTCGCCGTAGCGCTTCGTCAGTGCCCACGCGATGCGGCGACGCTGGTCATCTTCGAAGCGCGGGCCGAAGTCCACCGTGCGCATGAACGACGCGGCTTTCGGATTGACCACCCGCACGTCATTGCTCGACGTGGGCAGCGACGCCTTGAGCTCGACGTACCACCCGGGCAGCGCCAGCACGGGAATGACGCGCACCGGATTGCCCGTCGCGCCGGTGAGGAAATCTGCGAGCCAGCGCGCCGCCTGCCGGGCGGCCTGCTCCAACGGCTTGCTCTCGACGCACCTGGGCCTGCCCGCGCGGGCGCCGCCGCGCGCAGCGGCGCGGGAGTTCTCGCTCGACTACGCAGCCTGACCGGAGAGCAGGACGACGGTCCCGCGGCAGAACGGACGACCGCGCCCGGCCCGTGATCGGTGATCCGGCCCGAAGCCGCGTTCGTATAGTCAGTGCAAGGGGGGATTGATCGCCTGGGAGCGCGCGGTTGACCGCTCAAAGTACGGGGGATACCGTGCCAACTCGCGGGAAATTTCGTTTGAAATTCCTATTCGCTGGAGGAGAGAAGGCGCCGTGTCGGAAGTTCTGATCTATGGCGCTGCGGGCTATACGGGCCGGATTTGCACTGAGGGGTTTGTTGAGGCCGGGTTGCGCCCCATCCTTGGCGGGCGTCAGGACGCCGTGCGCGGATTAGCGGCTCGGCTGGACCTCAGATCGTCGATTTTCGATTTGAGCGACCCACGCGAAATCGAGCGTCGCCTTCAGGGGGTGCGACTTCTCCTGAACCTTTCCGGCCAGTTCCTAACCACCCAGAAGCTTCTCATCGAGGCCTGCCTGGTTTCAGGTGTCCACTATGTCGACCTCGCCGGTGAGGTGGCGGACACTTCGCACGCGTTTACCTTTGATGAAAGGGCGCGCCTTGCGAACATCATGATCATGCCCGGCGTCGGCTTCAACGTCGCGCCCTCAGACATCGCCGCAGGAATCGCGAAGGCGAGGTTGCCGGATGCCAACGAACTGGTGATCGCCCTGGCTACGGAGGGCGGGGTGTCGCGCGGAACCCTCAGGGGAATGCTGGCGCACATTGAACAGACCGGGCATCGCCGTGTCGGCGGCGCCCTGGTACCCGCAAGGCCGGCCGAGTCGGAACTGGAGTTTCAGGTCGCGGGAAAGAAGTTCCGTGCGGTCTATGACCCTTGGGTCGGAGACCTCTTCACCGCGGGGATCTCGACCGGCATCCCCAACATCTCGACCTACTCCGTCTTTCCGGGGCTTGCCGTGGCAATGATGCGGGGACGCCTGCTTTGGCTCCGGGATCTGATCCAGGATCATTTGATGCCGCTCCTGCCAGAGGGATCGTCTGCGCGGCAGTTAAGGGAGGGCAGAACCTATGTCCTTGCAATCGCATCGAACGGCAAAGCGCAGGCGCGCGTCGCCCTGACGGGACCGGAAGCCTACCGATTCACTGTGCTTTGTCTCAGGGAGATCACCCGTGCGGTCTTGGCGGGGAGGTGGTCCCCCGGCTTCCAGACTCCCGCGCTATACGGGCGCGCGCTGCTCGAAGGAATTGAGGGGGTGAAATGGGACGAGTAGTAGTCGTCGGAGGGGCGGACCTGGCTGGTTCCGCAGACTGCCTCTCCACGCGCGACGGTCATCTGTACGTCGAGGAACTCGATACCGTCGGTCTGGCGGAACGGTTTGGAACGCCCTTGTTCGTACTGTCTGAGAGCCAGCGGTGCGTGTCAAGGTAGTTGTCGCTCCGTTCATGCCGCCGAAACCCTTTTGCCTTCGCCTCGCGGGTCGTCCTTGTTGACCACCGCATCGCGCTCCGGGTTCAGGGCGACAGCCCTGATCGGCTCCCAGTTGCGCGTGTGTCGGGACCAGCGTGCGGGGTTGCGCTGCCGGGCCGTCAGATACAGTGCGTGGCGCTTGGCCAGAATCGATCGATCGTCGCCGGCATGGCGCTGCGCTGGGCTGACATAGCGGATGCCGCTGTGCCGATGGTCGACGTTGTACCAATGCACGAATCGGGCGGCCCACTGCCGGGCGTCGTGGAGCGTGGCGAAACCCTTGGCCGGGAATTCAGGCCGGTATTTCGCGGTGCGGAACAGCGACTCGACGAAGGCGTTGTCGTCGCTTGTAAGACGACACCCTAGTTTGCTGGTAAGGCGACACCCAGATTCACGCACCTCCGGGTCGACCCCGTAGCCTCGACCGCTTTCGTCCTCGACGGGAGCGGGCGTGGCGATCACCGATCTGGAGATCCGCATGACCATCAAGACCTTGGCCGCCAAGGGCGTGCCCAAGCGCGCCATCGCCCGCCAGCTCGACCTCAGCGAAGGCACGATCCGCTATCACCTGTCCCGAATCGCTTCGGGCACCCCCGACGGCCGTGCCGCCCAGCCAAGGCGGGCCGGCGTCGCTGCCGATGCCATCGCCCACTCCCCCCGCGTCAGGATAGTTGTCGTCTCCATAGATCCGAGTAACCGGGGGCGATGACGAGAAGACGCGCTGGCCGAGACGGTGATCGGCCTGTTCAAGACCGAAGTGATCTACCGGCAGACCTGGCGCGGCCGCGAAGACGTCGAATGGGCGGTGGCCGATTGGGTGCAGTGGTACAACACAAAGCGACTGCTGGGGCCGATCG
>NZ_JAPZQK010000019.1 GCF_027530345.1 Silanimonas sp.
GTGGCGACGTCCTATCTGCCGAACTATCTGGGCTGGTTCCGCGCCTTGGAGCGGAACGCCCAAACCGGCGCAGGAGCCGCATCATTGCTCAGGTTGGCCATGGCGTGACCGAATCAACCACAATCAACGCGAACAGCGCCAAGATCAATGTGGTTCGGTATGCCGACGACTTTGTCGTGACCGGCGCCTCGCAAGAGGTGTTGGCCGACCTCGTCCGACCATGGGTGGAGCGTTTTCTCGCAACCCGTGGTTTGGAGCTGTCGACGGAGAAGACCCGGATCACGCACATCGACGCCGGTTTTGATTTCCTGGGATGGAACTTCCGCAAGTACAAGGGGAAGTTGCTCATCAAGCCGAGCAAGAAGAACGTCTCGGCGTTCTACCGAAAGGTGGAAGGGGTCATCAGTAGCCAGAAGACGGTCAGGCAGGACGGCCTGATCAAGATGCTGAATCCTGTACTCAGAGGGTGGGCGAACTATCACCACCCGGTTGTGGCGAAGGCGGAGTTCAGCCGTCTGGATGCCCTGATCTTCGGGGCGATCTGGCGGTGGTGCCGACGACGCCACAACAACAAGGGCTCGCAATGGGTGAAAGAGCGTTACTTCCACCCCGTTGGGAACCGGCGCTGGGTATTCGCGGCACACCGCATCGACAAGGACGGGAAGAAGGGGGAACTGCGGACGCTCTACCGGCTCGCGGATACGCCGATCGTGCGACATGTGAAGGTCAAGGCGGAGTACAACCCGTACGACCCCGCATTCGAGCAATACGGCGAGAAGCGACGTCAGGACCGGCTAATGCGGTCTCTGGCCCACCGGACGCAATGGATTCGCCTGTACCACTCGCAGGGCGGCCGATGCGTTCACTGCGGGCTGCCGATCACCCGGCAAACCGGCTGGCACGACCATCACATCGTGCAGCGGACGGCTGGGGGGTCGAATGCCCTGTGGAACCGGGTTCTGCTCCATCCGTTCTGCCACATGCAGGTCCATGCCTTGGGTTTAACAGTGGTGAAGCCTGTTTCTGGGGCTTGAGCCGTGTGCGTCGAAAGGCGCACGCACGGTTCTTAGGGGGGAGGGGGCCAGCAATGGCTCCCTCCCACCCAACGGCGTTCTCCGGCAAGGCAGATTTTCTTTTGTGCGTCGTTCGTCGGGCATGACTCCCACCCCCCGGCTTGCCGCACCGCGTCACGCTGCGTAAGCTCCCGCTCACGTTCAGTTGCACGGAGTTGCCGCCATGGCGCGTCGCCACGTCCTTTCGTTCGCCCTGGCGGTCCTGGCCGCGTCGACGGTCCATGCCGCGCCCGCCCTCGAGCTGTCCGGTGGCCCCGTGGCTTCGCCGTCCCACTCTCCGGTGTCGGTGCAGGCCTTCCTGCAGCGCATCCGCCAGCCGGTGGCCGCGACGCCGGCGGCGTCGGCGCCCGGCGGCTACGTGCCGCGCACCGCGCACGACAACTCGCCCTACCGCTTCGACATGACCCAGAACGGCCGCCGCATGACCGCGGAGGAGTTCGACGCGTGGATGAAAGCCCGCGGCATCCGCGTGGCGACCGGCAAGCCTGCCGGCAGCGAGCCGGCCGCCGCCGCGCCGGCCGCGGCGACCGCACAGGCCTGCCAGCCGACCGCGACGACGTCCTGCTGAGGAATCAGCGCTTTACGAAGCGGTAGTGGGCGACGCCCCACTCCGAACCGCCGGCGTAACCGAACAACTCGGCGCAGGCCATCCAGAACATCCGCCAGCGCTGCGCCCAAACCGCGGCGTTCTTCGCGCCGTAGGTTTCGGCCAGCACGCGATGCACTTCCTCGGCGTGGCGATCCTGGTTCTCGAGCCAGTGGTTCGCGGTCTTCTCGTAGTGGATGCCCGAAAGCACCCAGCGCTGTTCGATCCGCAGCGCGTTCTGGAAGTGCAGCAGCGTGTCTGCGCTGGGCATCAGGCCGCCGGTGAAGAAATAGCGGCCCATCCAGTTGTCCGAGCCCTCGGTCTCGAACGGGTACATCAGGCTGCGATGGCAGAAGATGTGCACGAACAGCTTGCCGCCCGGCTTCAGCCAACGCGCCACGTTGCCGAGCAGCGTGTCGTAGTTGCGCATGTGCTCGAACATCTCGATCGAGACGCAGCGGTCGAAGGTCTCCGGGCTGAGGTCGAGCCGGTTCACGTCGGTGGTGATGATCTCGACGTTCGCCAAGCCGCGCACCGCGGCCTGCGCGAGGATGTGCTCGCGCTGCGTGCGTGAGTTGGAGACGCCGGTGATGCGGGAGTTCGGGAAGCGTTCCGCCATCCACAGCGTCAGCGAGCCCCAGCCGCAGCCGAGCTCGAGGATGCGCATGCCGTCCTTCAGCTCGGCGCGCTCGCTGTAGAGCGCGAGCATCTTCTCCTCGGCCTCGTCGAGGGTCTCGTTGCCGTCGGGGTAGTAGCAGCCCGAGTACTTCAGGCGCTTGCCGAGGCTGAGCTCGAAGAAGCGCGTCGGCACCTCGTAGTGCTGCTCGTTGGCGGCGGCCGTCTCGATGGCGATCGGGCTGGAGCGTAGCTCGGAGAGCAGGGTGCGGAAACGCGCATCGGCCCGGTCGAGGTCGGCGTCATGCTCGTCGCGAAGGCGCTGCTCGCAGAGCTTGCGGATGCCGTAGCGGGTGAGGAAGTCGGGCACGAGGCCGCGTTCACACAGATCGATCAGCGCCATGGGTTCTCAGTTCGAAGAAGGGTCGGACGCCTTGGGCGGCCACGGGAAGAATGCACTGACTTCGCGCTGGTAGCGACGGTAGGCGTCGCCGCGGCTGCGCAGGGCCTGCGCCTCCGTCCACGGGATGCCGCTGACCCGCCACAGGAAAGCGAACATCACCACCGGGCCCAGCAGGCTCCACCAGAAGTAGGGGCCGCACCAGGCCAGCAGCACGTAGGCGAACCAGTGCACCCACTCGAAGAAGTAGTTGGGGTGGCGCGACCACGCCCAAAGCCCCGCGCGGCACAGCTTGCCCTTGTTGGCCGGATCGCCGCGGAAGGCGTCGAGCTGGCGGTCGGCAAGGGTTTCACCGCCGATGGCGACGATCCACACCACCACGGCGAGCAGCATGATCGGGTCGATGCCGTCGGCGTCTCCCGAGGCAGCGGCGGTGAACGGGATCGCGAACAGCGCGACGATGAGCGCCTGCACTTGGAAGAACGCGAACCAGCGCAGCGGGGAACCGCCGATGGCGGCGCGCATGGCCTGGTAGCGGCCGTCCTCCGGCTCGCGCAGCACGCGATGCATCAGGTGCAGGCACAAGCGCGAACCCCAGACGCCGCCGAAGACGGCGACCAGGCCGCGCGGCATCTCATCGCCCTCGCCAGCGAGGCCGGCGAACATCGCCGCCAGCGCCATCAGGCCGGCCCAGGCCACGTCGACCCAGCCGGCGTTGCGCACGCGCATCGAGAAGGCCCAGACGGCCGCCATGCCCAACGCGGCGCCGATCCAAGTCAGCAGGATGATGGTCCAAAAGCTCACGCCGTCGCGCCCTCGCGCGCCGTGGCGGCCGGGGCCGTGCGATGCAGGGCGTAGAGAGCCGGCATCGCCACGCCCCAGACCACGGCCAGCGCGGCCAGGGCGATCGGCAAGCCCAGGCCGAAGTCGACCGCATCGAAGCCGCGTGCCGCGCCCCAGTACGCCAGCGGGCCGCCGATGGCGCCGAAAGCGGCGGCGACCAACCATCGACCGCGCAGGAAGGCCATGGAGTGGTTCAAGGTGAGCGCGAAGCCGGCCCACATGGCGAGGATCCACACCGGGGCGGCGAAGGTCCAAGGCCACGGGCTGGCGAAGGCCAGCACGCCGGTGGCGGCAAGCAGCGAGTCGGCCAGCACGCCCATGGCGAGGGCGATGGCGAGCATGCGCAGGTCACCGAGGCGGTCGGGCGTCCAGGCGAAATGCGCCGCGGCATAGATCACGACGGCCAGCGGCCCAGCCCACGGCAGGCCGTTCGCGGCACCGATCACGCTGGCGAACCACACGGTCTGGAAGCCGAGCACGTTCGCGATGAGGAACGCTTTCGGCATCACACGGACTCGGGCGCGGGCATCCACGGGTCGCGGCGGTTCATCGGCCGCGCGAACAGCAGCTGCGAGACACCGATCGAGCGCTCGAGGAAGCCGCCCTCGCAGTAGGCGAGGTAGAACTCCCACATCCGCACGAAACGCTCGTCGTAGCCGAGGGCGCGCACGTCGGCGAGCTTGGCCATGAAGCGCTCGCGCCAGTGGCGGAGCGTCAGGGCGTAGCTCGGGCCGAAATCCTCCTGCGAGACGAGCCGGAGGTCGGTGCTGCGGCCCATCGCGCCGGTGATCGCGCTGATCGAAGGAATGAAGCTGCCCGGGAAGATGTGGCGCTTGATGAAGTCGACCGAATGCAGCGCCTGCTCGTAGCGGTGGTCCTCGATGGTGATGGCCTGGACCATCGCGAGGCCGTCCGGCTTCAGCAGCGACGCGCACTTGGCGAGGTAGGTGTCGAGGTACTGGTGGCCAATGGCTTCGATCATCTCGATCGACACCAGCTTGTCGTAGGTGCCGGTGAGGTCGCGGTAGTCCTCGAGCAGCAGGGTCACGCGGTCGGAGAGCCCGGCGCGGGCGACGCGCTCGGTGGCCAGCGCGTGCTGCTCCTTCGAGATCGTCGTCGTGGTGACGCGGCAGCCGAAGTGCTTCGCGGCGTGCAGGGCCATGCCGCCCCAACCGGTGCCGATCTCGACGAGATGGTCCGACGGCTTGAGGTCGAGCTTGCGGCCGATGCGCTGGAGCTTGCGGAACGAGGCCGCTTCGAGCGTCTCGGTGGGATCCGCGAAGATGGCCGAGGAGTACATCAGGTCGTCGGACAGGAACAGGCGGAAGAGCTCGTTGCCGAGGTCGTAGTGCGCCGCGATGTTCTTGCGCGAGCCCGCGCGGGTGTTGCGGCGGAAGGCGTGCACGGCCTTCAGCAGCCAGCCGGACAGGCGGGCCATGCCGCCTTCCATCGCGTCGAGCAGGTCGCGGTTGAGCACCAGCAGGCGGATCAGGTCGACGAGCTCGTCGCAGCTCCACTGGCCGTCCATGTAGGCCTCGGCCGCGCCGACCGAACCGCCGGTGGCCATGCGGGCATAGGCCTCGAGGTCGTGCACGCGCAGGCGCGCGATGGGGGCGCCAGCCGCCGGTTCGGCCTCGCCGAGGCGGGTTTCGCCCAAGGCGTCGCTGATGATCAGGGCGCCATGGCGCAGGCCGCCGAGGCGCTCGAACAGGCGCGTGCGCAGCCAGCGCTCGTAGCTGCCCGATGAGGCGTTTTCGTTGGGCAGGGCGTCGGCGGGCAGGCTCACAGGCGGGCGTCCGGGTTGGGATGGGGATGGAAGGGCACGCGCTTCAGGCTCAGCTTCAGGGCCTGCCAGTAGATGGCGGCGGCCACCTTCACGGTGATGAATGGATACGCGGCGAGGCATGAAGCCAGCGTGTTGCCTCGCAGCGGACGCCGCTCCAGCGTGAGCGTCGCGTCGAACTCGCGCGTCTCGCCGGCGAGGACGTCCATGTGGATGTGCAGGTCCTCGCCGGGCGGGGTGAAAACCCAGTGGTAGCGGCGATCCATCGGCAGGAAAGGCGAGACATGGAAGGCCTTGTCGAAGCCAAAGTGCAGGGCACGGCCCTTCCGCTCCGCGCGCTCGACCGGCAGCAGGTAGGCGTGGCGCTCGCCCCAGGGGGTGTTGGTGATCTCCGCGAGGATCCAGTCGAGGGTCTCGCCGTCCTCGCGGTAGCCGTAATAGATGCTCACCGGGTTCTGCACGTAGCCGAAGTAGCGCAGGTGCGTCAGCACGCGGATGGGGCCGGGTGCCGGGCGGCCGAGCTCCGTTTCGACGCGCCGGCGCACGGCGACGTCCAAGGGCAGGGCGGCATCGCCGAAGTAGTCGCTGCGGCGGAACTCGGCGAGGTTGCGGCGGTTCACCGACCAGAACCAGCGCCGGTCGAACACGCGGTCCAGTTCGGCGAGATCGAGGTAGGGCTGGAAGATCCGGTAGCGGAAGGCGTTGTTCGCCACCGCGAAGCGGCGGTGCTGGACGCGGCCGACGTAGAGGGCGCTCCGCAGGCCGGAACCCGCGGGCGCCATCCGTTCGTCGCCGCCGTCCGTGTTCACCAGCGCACCCCGAGGCCGGCCGCGGCCTCGACGCCGGCGCGCATGCCGTCCTCATGGAAGCCGAAGCCCCAGTACGCCCCGGCGAACCAGGTGCGGCGGCGGCCATTGAGCTCCGTGCGGCGTTCCTGCGCGGCCACGCTCTCGTGCGTGTAGATCGGGTGGTGGTAGGTCATCCGCGCGATGACCTTGGCCGGGTCGATGGCGGCGGTGCGGTTCAAGGTGACGACGAAGGGCTCGGGCGATTCGATGCCCTGCAGCAGGTTCATGCAGTAGCTCACCGAGCACTCGGCCTTCGGGTCGGCCGGCACGAAGGCGTTCCATGCCGCCCAGGCCTTGCGGCGGGCGGGCAGGATCCGGCGGTCGGTGTGCAGCACCACCTCGTTGCGCTGGTAGGGCATGGCGCCCAGCACCTCGCGCTCGAGCGCGTCGGCATCGCCGAGCAGCGCCAGAGCCTGGTCGCTGTGCGTGGCCACCACGATCGCGTCGAAGCGGTCTTCGCCGGCGACATGCTTGACCGTCACGCCAGCCTCGTCGCGGGTGATCCGCTGCACCGGGCAGGCGAGGCGGACGTCCACCGTCCAACGCGCCTTCAGCGCGTCGATATAGCTCGACGAGCCGCCCTCGACCACGCGCCACTGCGGCCGGCCTTCCACCTGCAGCATGCGGTGGTGGTCCATGAAGCGCACGAGGTACTTGGCCGGGAAATCGAGGATCGTCGCCGAGGGCGAGGACCACAGCGCCGAGGCCATCGGGATCAGGTGGGCATCGCGGAACAGGGTGGAGTAGCGGTTCTGCTCCAGGTAGTCGCCCAACGACGGCCCCGGGCCCGGGTCGCGCAGCAGCGCGCCGGCCTCGCGGTAGAAGCGCAGTATCTCGCGCACCATCCGGATGAAGGACGGCGAGAGCAGGTTGCGGCGCTGGCAGAACAGGGCGTCGAGGTTGGTGGCGTTGTACTCGAGGCCGGTGGCCTCGACCTGCGCCCCGAAGCTCATCGTCGTGTCTTTCGACGCCACGCCGAGCTCGTCGAACATCCGCGTCAGCAGCGGGTAGTTGTGCGTGTTATGGACGATGAAGCCGGTATCGACGCGATAGCGCTTGCCGTCCTGCTCGACGTCATGCGTGTGCGTATGGCCACCGAGGCGCGCTTCGGCTTCGAACAGCACGACCTCGTGTTGGCGGGAGAGCAACCAGGCGGAGGACAGGCCGGCGATGCCGCTGCCGACGACGGCGACCCTCACGCGGCCTCCGCGGTCGGTTTGCGGAAGGTTTCCGGCACCGGCTTCAGGTCCCAGACGATGCGGAACAGGCTGAGCGCCTTCAGCGTGTAGTACGTGAAGTCATACTCCCACCAGCGGAAGCCCTGCCGCGCCGAGCCCGGGTAGTGGTGGTGGTTGTTGTGCCAGCCTTCGCCGAAGGTGAGCAGGGCGAGGAACCAGTTGTTGCGCGAGTCATCGCGGGTGGCGAAGCGGCGGCGGCCGAAACGATGGGCGAAGGAGTTGATCGTCACGGTGACGTGGAACAGCACCACTGTCGAGACGAAAAAGCCCCAGACCAGCAGCTGCGGGCCGTTGGTTTCCAGCGCGGGCGCTGCGGTTTCCAGCCAGCCACCGAGCAGGAAGAGGCCGACGGCCAACAGCACGGGCACGAGGATGTCGAAACGGTCGAGCAGGCGAAGTTCGGGGAACTTCGCGAGGTCCTTCACCGCGTCGAGATCGGTGCGGAATGCCCCGCGGGTGAGGAACCAGCCCATGTGGCTGTACCAGAAGCCCTTGTGCTTCGGCGAATGCGGGTCGTGCTCGGTGTCGCTGGCGCGGTGGTGCTGGCGATGGTGCGCCGCCCACCACAGCGGGCCGCGCTGCACGCTGCTGGCGCCGACGACGCCGAAGAGGAACTGCACTGGCCGCGAGGTACGGAAGGCCTTGTGCGAGAAGTAGCGGTGGTAGAAGCCGGTGATGGCGAACATGCGCAGCGCGTAGAGCGCCAGCGCGACGCCGACGGCGAACGGGCTGATGCCGACCCAGATCACGCCGAGGCAGGCCAGGTGCAGGCCGATGAAGGGCACGACGCGCAGCCAGTCGATGCGGGCGGCGGCTTCGGCGTCCACCGCGTCGGCCGCGGACGTGTCGAACCAGCGCACGATGGCGGTCAGCGAGCGAGCCCAGAGGGAGGCGGGAGGGGCGGTTTCAGACATGGCGCAAGCCTAGGGGAGCGGGCGGTGAGAGCGTGGTGAACCGGGGGCGGCAGGTTCAGCGCGGTTCGACGGCGACTTCGGCGCGGATCGAGCTGCCGATGAAGCAGTTCGCGTGCGCGCGCTCGTGCAGCTTCGCCAGTTCCTCGGCATTGGGCTGCTTGTCGCCCGAGAAAACGACCTTCGGCCGCAGCGTGATGCGGGTGATGGCCATCCTTCCCTCGGCGTTCTTGTCGAGGAGGCCCGAGGCCGCGTCGTCGTAGTGGTCGACCACGTAGCCGCGCCTCGCGCAGATCGCGAGGAAGGTGAGCATGTGGCACGAGGACAGCGAGCCGACCAGCAGGGTCTCCGGATTCAGCGCCTCGGGGTTGCCGAGAAAGGCGGGCGCCGAGGACGCGAGCGTCTTCTGCCCGTTCTCGAACGTGAGTTCGTGGTCGCGCGAGAAGGTCTCATAGCTGAAGTCGCGGCCATGGCGTGACCAGCGCAGCGCGGCGGTGTGTTCGGACATGGACGCTTCCTCGGAAAGTCGCGCCAAGGCTACACTCCGGCGCCGCGTCGCACATGCGGAAACCGTCAACGGCATCCGAAGGGAGAGTGAGGATGAGGCGGACGCCGCGACCTCCGAAGGCCCCCGGTCCAGGCCCGCGCCGCGAGGCGCAGGGGCAGGGCACCGTCGTCCGCCACGGCGTGGCCCGCGTCATTTCCAAGGCTGGCCTCGCGTCGCGGACGCAGGCCGCGGCGTGGGTGCGCGAAGGCCGCGTCAGCGTGGGCGGGCGTGTCGTGCACGATCCCGAGCATCCGGTGCGCGCCGGCGTGGATGAGGTCTGCGTGGATGGTCGGCCGCTGGGTTCGGAGGCGCGGGTCTATCTCGCCTTGAACAAGCCGCGTGGTCTGGTCACCACGGCGAGCGACGAGAAGGGCCGCGACACGGTGTACCGCTGCTTCGACGGTGCCGGCTTGCCGTGGGTGGCGCCGGTGGGCCGGCTCGACCAGGCCAGCGAGGGCCTGCTGCTGTTCACCAACGATCCGGCGTGGGCAGCCCACATCACCGACCCGGCCACCGGCCCCGACAAGACGTACCGCGTCCAGGTCGACGGCGTGCCGGGTGAGGACGCGCTGAGGGCGATGGTCGCTGGCCTCGATGAGGGCGGCGATCGGCTGTCGGCCAAATCGGTGGCGCTGCTGAAGAGCGGCGGCAAGACGGCATGGCTCGAGGTGGTGCTGGACGAGGGCAAGAACCGCCAGATCCGCCGCCTCGTGAAGGCCGCCGGCTTTCCCGTGCTGCGCTTGGTGCGCGTTGCGATCGGTGGGCTGGCGCTCGGTGAGCTGCCGAAAGGCGGCTGGCGCAGGCTCAGTGACGACGAGGTGGCGGCGCTGCGCTGCTGAGTCCCCGGGCGCTCATCAGCCTGTGGGGGTGTCCGCGACGGGCCGCCAGCGCGCAAGCCGCTTGGCCAGCAGGGCCGCCACGACCTCGCAAGCACGCGCATCCTGCGGCCCTTTCGCGTCCGGGCCCTTGCCCTTGTCCTGGTTGCAGCGGCGGCAGGCCACGGCGAGGTTGCGCGGGTCGTCGCGGTCTTCGCCGACCTGCGCCGTGAGGTCGGCGGCCGCGCGCAGGTCGAACCAGGCCTGCGGCACCACGTGCTCCAGCGAGCTCGCGCCGATCGCCTCGCCGTCGGCCGCCACCTGCAGCCGGGTGCGGCAATGCAGGCAGCGCGTGGTCCAGATGCCGTCCGGCGCCTGCACGGCCTCGGCGTCGGTGGCGATGGCGAGACGGAACAGGTGGCGGAGCTTGGCCCGCATCAGCCCGGGATGACTCCGAGCTCGCGGCCGACCTTGGCGAAGGCGTCGATGGCGCGGTCGAGGTGCTCGCGGGTGTGCGCTGCGCTCATCTGCGTGCGGATGCGGGCCTGGCCCTTCGGGACCACGGGGAAGAAGAAGCCGATCGCATAGATGCCCTCTTCCAGCAGGCGCGCGGCGAACCTCTGTGCCAGCGGCGCGTCGTAGAGCATCACCGGGCAGATCGGATGCACGCCGGGCTTGATGTCGAAGCCGAGCTTGGCCATTTCCGCCCGGAAGTAGGCGGTGTTGGCCGCGAGGCGCTCGCGCAGCTCACCGGCCTTGGCCAGCATGTCGAAGGCGGTGATCCCGGCGGCCACGACGTGCGGCGGCAGCGAGTTGCTGAACAGGTAGGGCCGCGAGCGCTGGCGCAGCAGTTCGATCACATCGCGGCGGCCGGTGGTGAAGCCGCCCAGCGCGCCGCCCATGGCCTTGCCGAGCGTGCCGGTGAAGATGTCGATCTTGTCCATCACGCCCTTGACCTCGGCGCTGCCGCGGCCGGTCGCGCCGAGGAAGCCGGTGGCGTGGCATTCGTCGATATGCACCATCGCGCCGTACTTCGCGGCCAGTGCGGTGATCTCGTCGAGCGGCGCGATGAAGCCGTCCATCGAAAACACGCCGTCGGTGGTGATCAGGATGTCGCGCACGCCGTCGGCGCGGGCCTGCTTCAGCTGTGTTTCCAGATCGGCCATATCGCAGTTGGCGTAGCGGTAGCGCTTGGCCTTGCAAAGGCGCACGCCGTCGATGATCGAGGCATGGTTCAGGCTGTCGGAGATGATGGCGTCCTGCTCGCCCAGCAGGGGCTCGAAGAGGCCGCCGTTGGCGTCGAAGCAGGCGGCGTAGAGGATGGTGTCCTCGGTGCCGAAGAACTCGGCGATCTTCGCTTCCAGCTGCTTGTGAAGATCCTGCGTGCCGCAGATGAAGCGCACCGAGGCCATGCCGAAGCCGTGGGTGTCGAGGGCCGCCTTGGCCGAGGCGATCACGTCCGGGTGGTCGGCCAGGCCCAGGTAGTTGTTCGCGCAAAAGTTCAGCACCGTGCGGCCGCCTTCCAGCGCAATCTCGGCCGACTGCGGGCTGGTGATGACCCGTTCCGCCTTGAACAGGCCGGCGGCGCGGATCTCGGCCAGTTCGGCGGCGTAGCGGGCGAGGGCGGGCGTGACGGGGGCGTTAGCGGCCATGGCGGTCGAGGTGTGCGGGGCGGGGGCGGCATTATGGACCGGGGCCGGGATGTCTTCCGTTGTCCTCCGGCGCTTGACACAATTCACACTTGTAAAACATGTTGCGGAACCGGACCTCCCGATCCGGTCACCCAGGGGACCATGTCGCGCACTCTGCAAATCGGACTCGTCGAAGACGATTCCACCCAGGCCAAGATCATCGCCACGATGATCGAGAACTCGGGCATGGATTGCCTTCACTACGGTACCGAGCTCGATTTCCGCCGCCGCATGGGGCCGGAATCGATCGACCTCCTGCTGCTCGACTGGAACCTGCCCGGTGTCTCGGGAATCGACCTTCTGCGCGAACTCCGCCAGACGAACGCCACGCTGCCGGTGATCTTCCTGACCGGCAACGATCAGGAATCCGACATCGTCACCGGCCTGCAGGCCGGCGCCGACGACTACATCGTGAAGCCGGCGCGCGCCGCCGAGCTGGTGGCGCGGATCAAGTCGGCCATGCGCCGCGCCGCGCCGCTCAGCAACGCCAACATCATCGAAGACGTCGAGCCCTTCGGCTTTGATCTCGACCGCCGCCGCCTCACCCTGCACGGCGAGCAGATCGAGCTCACCGACCGCGAATTCGACCTGCTGGTGTTCCTGTTCCAGCGCCGGGGCAAGGTGGTTTCGCGCGAGACCCTGCTCTCGCAAGTGTGGCGTGTTGGCCCGAACGTGGCCACGCGCAGCATCGACACCTACGTGAGCCGCCTGCGCAAGCGCCTCGGCCTGCAGGGCGACAGCGAATGGCGCCTCGAGGGCATCTACCAGCACGGTTACCGCTTGGTGCGCAGCAGCAACGACGATCCGGCCGACCTCCCCGAAGCCGACGTCGGCTGAGGCCTCGGGGGAGGCTCCGCGCGATGCCGGGGTTCGGCATCGCGCCCCCGGCTCAGTACCCCGCGTCGAAGCTCGGCTGCCGCACGCTGAATTCGCGGGCCGGCCCCATCGACTGCTCCACCACGGCCCAACCGTCCGCCAGCAGCGCGGCGCGTGCCCGCGGGCTGGCGTCGCGCGCGAGCAGCAGGCGCTTGTCGGCCACCCGCGCGAGCGCCGGGTCGGCGAAGAAGTCGGCGGTCTCGGGTGTCCACTGCAGCAGGTCGACGGGCAGCGCCAGCCACAGCCGCTCCTCGCCATCGCGCAGCACGAGGGCTTCGCCGAAGATCTCGAAACGCGTCGGGAAGCGCGGCCGTGCCGCCACCATCAGTTGCAGCGCATCGACGACGAAGCGCGCCTCGGCCTCGCGCTGCACGCTTGCCGCCAGCCCAAGGAAGCTTTCGCAGCCGCCCTGCGGCGCCAGCTCCAGCAGCGCATCGACGGCCTGCGTCTGCAGCGTCGGGCTGTAGCGCGAGTTGTCGAAGAAGGCGTCCTGCACGTCGGGACGGCAGGCCAGTGGCGCAAGGCGCGCCACGTTCCAGGCCTCGACTTCCTCCGGCGGTTTTTCCCACACCATGCGGTGGATGCGGCCGCTTTCGCCGAGCACCGTGCCGGCCGCCCCGCCGACTTGCCCGAGGCCGAAACCCACGCCGCGCCGACCGACCAGGGCCGACCAGGCGAGCCGGTCCATCTCGGCGCCCAGCCAGGGGTTGGTGGAGTAGGGGTCGATGCCCAGTTCGCGACCGAGTTCGCGTCGCGCCGCGTTGTAGCCCAGCCAGCGCTTCCCGAGCTTCAACGCGACGCCGCCGCCCTTCTGCCACCAGGGTTCCGGCTCGGGCGGCAGCGGCTCCGCCTCGCGCGGACGCAGGCTGGCGTCGAACAGGGCCTCGTCGGAGACGGCCTCGTAGGCGCGCTCGCCCAGATCGGAGGCCTGCCGTCCGTAGCGCGTGGCACGACGGCCGAACACCCGCAGCATGCCGGCCGGCAGGCCGATGACGCTCTCCACCGGCCGGGTGACCACGCCGGCCAGCGCCTCGCCGGTCTGCACCAGCGAGGAAGCCGCCGCGCGGCCCGCTGTGCCGGCCGCGCCCTGGGCGCGCAGGCGGCGCACCACCTCCATCTCGACGGCGCGGATCTCGAGCAGGTCGAGGCTCTCGACGCGGAGCTCCGCGGGCTCGATGTCGTCCACGCCCGGGCCGTGAGGGCGCAGCACGAACTGCGCCATGCCGCCGACGATGGTCGCGCAGGGCGAGGCGCTGAAGTCCTCGGCGCCGAGCAGGGTGGGCGAGGCGAGGGCTGCCGCGGGAAGGGCATCCGGGCCGCAATCCGGGGAGGACGCGTGGGCACCGGCATGGACGAACAGCAGGCCCGCTGCCAGCCAGGCGCGGGGTTCACGGAGAAGCGAAGGCATTCAGTCGAAGCGTTTTTCGAGGTAGTAGCGGGTGTAACCGGGCGGATTGTCCGCCTGCTGGCCGAACTGCCGGTAACCGAGCCGCTCGTAGAAGCCCAGCGCCTGAAACTCGATGGTCTCGAGGTACACGCCGAGCGCCCCGCGCTGCCGCGCCCAGTGTTCGGCCTGCTCGAGCAGCTGCATGCCGATGCCGGTGCGCCGGCGCTCCGGCAAGACGGCCAGCATGTCGACGTGCAGCCAACCCAGCCCGTACTGGCCGGCCAGCCCACCGACGAGATCGTCCTCGGCGTCGAGCGCGGTGATCACCATCGGCAGCCAGTCCGGGCGGCCGATGAAGCGCGCGTTGTAGTCGCGAAGCATCTCGCGGATGGCGAGGGCCTTCTCGCCGTCGAGGTCGGGGTCGACGGCGATGCGGACGCTGGAGGCGGAGCACATGGGCGTGGCCTCGTGGGGAGGGGGATGCCGCGGGTCAGTTCCAGCTGCAGACGACCTTGCCGCAGATGCCGGCATCCATCAGGTCGAAGCCGCGCTGGAAATCGTCGATGTGGATCTGGTGCGTGAGCACCTTCTGCAGCGGGAAGCCGGTGAGCACCATCTGCGTCATCTTGTACCAGGTCTCGTACATGCGCCGGCCATAGATGCCCTGCACGGTGAGCCCCTTGAAGATGATCCTGTCCCAATCCACGCCGGTGCCCTTGGGGAGGATGCCGAGCAGCGCGATCTTGCCGCCGTGGTACATGCAGTCGAGCATGTCGTTGAAGGCGCGCGGGTTGCCGCTCATTTCGAGGCCGACGTCGAAGCCCTCCATGTGGAGGTCCTTCATCACGTCCTTGAGGTTCTGGTTCGCGACGTTGACCACGCGGGTGGCGCCCATGTCGGCGGCCAGCTTCAGGCGGTAGTCGTTGACGTCGGTGACGACGACGTTGCGCGCGCCGATGTGCTTGCAGATGCCGGCGGCGATGATGCCGATGGGGCCGGCGCCGGTGATCAGCACGTCCTCGCCGATGACGTCGAACTCCAGCGCGCAGTGCGCGGCGTTGCCGTAGGGGTCGAAGAACGCGGCCAGCTCGCTCGGGATCTGGTCGGGGATCGGCCAAAGATTCGATGCCGGCATCGCGATGTATTCGGCGAAGGCGCCGGCGCGGTTCACGCCGATGCCGACCGTGTGCGGGCACAGGTGCTGCTTGCCGGCCCGGCAGTTGCGGCAGACGCCGCAGACGATGTGGCCTTCCGCCGAGACGCGGTCGCCAACCTTGTAGCCGGTGACGCCGTTTCCGAGTTCAACGATGCGGCCGACGAATTCATGGCCGATGACGAGGCCCGGCGTGATGGTGCGCTGGCTCCACTCGTCCCACTTGTAGATGTGCAGGTCGGTGCCGCAGATGGCGGTCTTCTCGAGCTTGATCAGCACCTCGTTGGGGCCGATCTTCGGGACCGGCACCTCCTCCATCCAGATGCCCTTCTCGGCGTGGCGCTTCACGAGCGCCTTCATCATCATGCCCATCGCGTGCTCCCGGGGCCCTCGGCCCGAAGGGCGCCGATTATACCGGCGTGCTTCCGGCCTCGCGGTGAGCGTCCGGGCCCGGCGGGGCGATCTGCTGGCCGTCGGGCCAGCGGACCGCTGGGCGATGGAACAACCAGCCCTGCACCTTGGCGAAGCCCTGGGCCTGGCAGAAGGCGAACTGCTCCGGCGTCTCCACGCCCTCCGCCACCACGTCCAGGCCGAGCGAGCGGCCGAGCACGCCGATGGCCGCGGCGATGGCATTGCCGAACCGGTCGCCGCTGCCGATGAAACTGCGGTCGATCTTCAGCCGGTCGGCGCGCAACTCGCGGAGGTGCGACAGCGAGGAATAGCCGGTGCCGAGGTCGTCGAGGGCGATGCGCACGCCGAGGGCGCGCAGCGCATCGACGATGTCGCGGGCGCGGGCGAGGTCGTGCATCGCGGCCGATTCAGTGATCTCCAGTTCCAGCAGGGCGGGCGGCAGCCGGTTGCGCCGCAGTTGCGCCTCGACGGCTGCGGGCAGGCCGAAATCGAGCACGGAGGCCGCGGACAGGTTCAGTGCCACGGGCACCTCCGGCAGGCCGGCCTCCTGGCGTTCGCGCAGGTGCCGGCAGACGCGGTCGAGCACCCAGCGGTCGATGTCGCCCATGAGGCCGCCGCGTTCGGCGGCCGGCAGGAAGCGGCCGGGCGGCAGCACGCCTTGCACCGGGTGCTTCCAGCGCAGCAGGGCTTCCACGCCGTCCAGATGCCCAGTGGCCACGTCGAAGATGCCCTGGTACTCGAGGAAGAGCTGGTCTTCGCCAATGGCGCGGTAGAGCGCGCCGACGATCTCGACCTCGTCGGCGTCGGAGCGCGCCTGCTCGGGCTCGAAGCGCAGCATGTGCATGCCGGCGGCTTCGGCCTTCTCCTGCGCGAGGCAGGCGCAGGCCAGCAGGCTCTCGACGCTCTCGCGCTGCTGGCGGACGGCGTAGCCGAAGCTCACGCCGACCGGATGGCCGAGGCCTTGGGCGACGGATTCGACCTCGCGGCGGCGGGCCAGCACGTCGGCGTCGGCCAGCGAACCGTCGGCGGTGATGGCGATCGCGAGGCGGTCGCTGTCGATGCGGCCGATCGCGAGGAAGTGGTAGCTGCGCCCCGCGACCAGGGCCTCGCCGACGCGCTGCAGCGCCTCGCGCGCCCAGGCAGAGCCGAGCGTGCGTTCCAGCATCGGGTAGCGCTGCAGGTGCACGGTCATCAGTGTGAGGGGAGCACCGCCCGCGGCCCCCTGGTCGATGCGCCGGAGGAAGCCGTGCCGGTTCGGCAGGCCCGTGTCCTCGTCGAAGTGCGCCATGCGTTCGGCAGTGAGCGTCTTGGCTTCGGCCATCGCCTGGGTGCGCTCCTGCACCCACACCAGCATCGCGATGGCGAGGGCCATCACGCCGACGAGGCAGAACAGCTGCAGCCACACCGTCACGTCCGCGCCCCAGGCCTGCCAGTCGTGCACGAGGGTGGTCACGGTGTTCACACCGTTGCTGGCGGCGAGGATCGACAGCGACCCCACCACCAGCCCTTGCCCGAGCGTGCGGCCGCTGTCGGGCCGGTGTCGCGCCATCAGCACCACGAGGGCCGCGTAGGCCAGGGTCGTGATCAGTGAGCGGACGCCGACGCGCAGCGTGGTGCGCAGTTCCGCACCGGCCGCGTCGAAGGCCCCGGGCCACGCGAGTGCGACGCCGACGACGACCGCTGCCGCGATGCTCAGGCGGAAGGTGCCGGGGCGAAGCCCTTGCCGCAGCACCGTGAGGTACAGCGCGAGGGCGAGGAAGACGAGATGGATGACCGAGGCGGACTGCGAGGCCGCGCTCACCAGCGTGCGCGTCAGGACCCACTGCGGCCCTTGCCCGGCCAGCCAGAACGAGAGCATGGACAGCGCGTGGAAGGCGCCCAGCGCGGCGAAGCTGGTGGCGAGGATGCGGCGCGACATCCGCAGCCGGTTGCCGCCCATCTGCGCCGCCACAGCCGCCATCGCGAAGGCGATGACCGCCTGCGTGATGTTGAGGAAAACCAGGATCTCGCTGCTCTCCATCGACGGACTCAGCGCTCGATGCGGATGCCGACGGCGAGCTGGTGCTCCCGCAGGAAGCGGTGGCCGAGCCGATGGCGGGTTTCGACGAAGAACGAGCGGCCGCCGGTGCGGACCCAGGTCAGCCCGAGGGCGACGTCGATCCACTGGTCATCGGGTTCTTCGGTGGCGAACCGGACCGGCGTGCCGCGCGCATCGTCGAGGAAGCGCACGCCCAGGGTGCGCGAGGGGTCATCGAGCTCACGGATGGCGGTGAGGCGCGCGCTCGGCACCCAGACGCCGGAGGGGCGGGAGATCGCGCCGGACACCAAGGCATCGAGCTGGACCCGGCGGGTGCGGCGCTCGCGCGCCGGCACCGCCAGCGCCCATCCGGCGCCGCCCGATTCCGCGTAAGGCGCGATGCGGACGCGCGAATCGTCGATGCCGAGCCCGCTGTCGATCGAGATCGCGCCAAAGCTGTCGTTGCGCCGGACCGCCAACGCCGCGCCGCGCCGGCGGGTGTCGGTGCGTGCGCGGGCTTCGCTGTCGATTGCTTCCCCGCCAGGCAGGGCGTAGCGCACGCGGCGCCGGCTTTCGAGGCGGCCCTCGCTCCAGTCCGCCTGGGCCTCGAGGCGCCAGGTCGTCGAAGGCATCCACGCCGCGACCAGCAGCGGGCCATCGACCCGGGCGTCGAGTCGGCCGTCCGAGGCGGTGTAGTCCAGCGTTTCGCGCAGGGACTGCCAGCCGCCGTCGAGGCTGAGCGTCGGCAACGGCTGCCAGCCCGCGCCCAGCAGCAGGCCGGTCCGTCCGGCCTCGAAACCGGCTTCGATCCGGCCCTCGCGCCGGTCGAGGCCGCCATCGATCACGCTGGCCCAGGCGCTCCAGCGCTGGGCCGTTTCGTCGGTCCGGGGTGCCGAAGGATCGGAGGTGCCACCTTGCGTGTCGGCCACGCGCGCATGTCCGGGCAGTTCTCCGAGTCGCTGCGCTTGGGCCGCGCTCTCGAAGCCGCCCGACCCGACGGCACCCAGCGCCGCGCAGCGTGAGGCCAGCTCGCGGACCGCGCCGGCACAGACCGCGGGCAAGGCGGCCCGGAGGGCATCGCTGGGGCTGGGCGCAGGCTGGGCCCGTGCCTGTGGCAGGAGGGCCGACGCGACCAGCAGGCTTACGAGGACACTGTGGCCGCGGATTCCCATCGCCTTGCTCCGTTCTGTCCAGCGGACACAGTAGAGACCTTGGCGCAGCGGCGAAAGTCGCCGACGGCCACGCCGCGTGAAATCGCACCCCCGACTTCCGGCAGGGGGGAGGGGGGAGGGGGCGGGCTAGACTCGGGAAGTTTCGTTCGCAAGCATTCCGCTGCGCCTAATTGTCCGAACCGGGGAACCCCTCATGCGTCGACTTCCGCTTGCCGCCGCCGTCGCGGCCACGCTCATCGCTTCCGCCGCCACCGCCCGCGAGGGCATGTGGGTGCCGCAGCAGTTGCCCGAGATCGCCGGGCCGCTGAAGGACGCCGGCCTCGAGCTCTCGCCCGAGCAGCTCGCCAACCTCACTGGCGACCCGATGGGCGCCGTCGTCGCACTGGGCGGCTGCACGGCGAGCTTCGTCTCGCCGAATGGCCTCGTCGCCACCAACCACCACTGCGCCTACGGCGCCATCCAGCTGAACTCGACGCCCGAGAAGAACCTGATGGCCACGGGCTTCAACGCCGCGACGCCGGCCGATGAAGTCTCCGCCGGCCCGAATGCGCGCGTGTTCGTGATGGACCAGATCACCGACGTCACCGCCGACATGCGCGCCGCGATCGCCGGCGCCGCCGACGGCCTCGCGCGCCAGAACGCGCTGGAGGCCAAGCAGAAGGCGCTGATCGCCGCCTGCGAAAGCGAAGCCGGCTTCCGCTGCACGCTTTACTCGTTCTTCGGCGGCCAGACCTTCCGCCTGTTCCGCCAGATGGAAATCCGCGACGTCCGCCTCGCCTACGCGCCGCCGTCCTCGATCGGCAACTACGGTGGCGAGGTCGACAACTGGATGTGGCCGCGCCACACCGGCGACTTCACCTTCTACCGCGCCTACGTGGGCCCGGACGGCAAGCCGGCCGCGTTCTCGAAGGACAACGTGCCCTACCAGCCGAAGCACTGGCTGAAGCTCGCCGACCAGCCGCTCGAGGCCGGTGATTTCGTCATGGTGGCCGGCTATCCGGGCCAGACCAACCGCTACGCGCTGTTCGACGAGTTCCAGAACGTCGCCGAGTGGCAGTACCCGGTGGTGGGCCAGCACCTGAAGAACGTCGTCGCCCTCGTCGAGACGGCCGGCAAGGCCGACAAGGACGTGGAGGTGAAGTACGCCGCCACGATCCGCGGTTGGCAGAACGCGATGAAGAACTGGGACGGCCAGCTGGAAGGCTTCCAGCGCATCGATGCGCTGGCCACCAAGCAGGCCGAGGAGCAGGCCGTGCTCGACTGGCTGCGTGCCGGCGCGGCCGGTGCCGAGGGCCTCGATGCGAAGGCCGCCCTCGACGCGCACGCCGCGCTCGAAGCCCTGGCCGCCAAGGCCCGCGAGACCCGCGAACGCGACCTCGCCCTGGGCCAGGTCGGCAACACTGGCCTGCTGGGCAGTGTGCGCCAGCTCTACCGCCTCGCCGTCGAGAAGGCGAAGCCGGACCTCGAGCGCGCGCCGGGCTTCCAGCAGCGCGACCTGCCGGGCATCGAAGGCGGCCAGCGCCAGCTGGAGCGCCGCTACGCCCGCAGCATGGAGATGCAGCTGATGGCCTACTGGCTGGGCCACTACGCCAAGCTGCCGGCCACGCAGCGCGTGCCGGCGCTGGACGCCATCGTCGGCGACGGCAGCGAGGCGGCGATCAAGGCCGGTCTCGAGAAGCTCTACGCGGGCACCCAGCTCGAAGGCACCGATGCGCGCCTTGCGCTGCTGACGGCCGACAAGGCCACGCTCGACGCGAGCACCGACCCGATGGTGAAGCTGGCCGCGGCCCTGCACCCGACGATGCTCGCCCTCGAGAACGAGGCGAAGTCGCGCGGTGGCGACAGCCTGCTGCACCGCCCTGCCTTCCTCGCCGCCGTGCAGGCCTACCGCAAGTCGAAGGGCGGCCACGTTTATCCGGACGCCAACCTCAGCTTGCGCATCACCTTCGGCAACGTGACGGGCTACACGCCGCGCGACGGCGTGGCCTACACCCCGTTCACCACGCTCGAAGGCCTCGCGGCCAAGGCGACGGGCACCGAGCCCTTCGACGCCCCGCAGGTGCAGCTCGACGCGATCCGCGAGCGCCGCCACGGCAACCGCGCCGATGCTGCGCTGGGCACCGTGCCGGTGAACTTCCTGTCCGACCTCGACATCACCGGTGGCAACTCCGGTTCGCCGGTGATGGACGCGCGCGGCCGCCTCGTTGGCCTCGCCTTCGACGGCAACTGGGAATCGGTGAGCTCGAACTGGGTGTTCGACCCGAAGATGACGCGCATGATCGCCGTCGATTCGCGCTACATGATGTGGACGATGGAGCACGCCTACCCGGCGCCGCAGTTCGTCAAGGAGCTCGAGGACGCCGCCAAGCCGCGCTGAGTCGCACGCGCCCGGCGTGCCCTTCGGGGCATGCCCGGGGCCTCGCACCGGGGGCGGCCGCAAGGCCGCCTTCGTCGTTTCCGGCTACGCTCGGGGCATCGACAGGAGAACGTGCATGCGGGTGATCTTCCACGGGGCTGCAGGCGAAGTGACGGGTTCCTGCCACGAGGTCGAAGCGGCTGGCCATCGCGTGCTGCTCGATTGCGGCCTGATCCAGGGCAGCCGCGCCGACGAGGCGCGCAACCGCGAGGATTTTGGCTTCGATTCCGAGGCCATCGATGCGGTGGTGCTGAGCCATGCGCACATCGACCACTGCGGCCGCCTGCCGCTGCTGGTGAAGCGCGGCTTCCGCGGCCCGATCTGGACCCAGCGCGCCACCGCCGATCTGCTGAAGGTGATGCTGGAGGATTCGGCGAAACTCGCGCAGGCCGATGCCGAGCGCGCGCGTCGTCGTTTGCACGAAGGGCGCGGCGGTCGCGACGACGAGGAGGAGCTCGAGCCGCTGTACACGCTCGACGACGTCACCAAGACGCTCAAACACGTGCGCGCGATCGGCTACGACGCGCCGACTGCGCTGTTCCCAGGCCTCGTCCTGACGCTGCGCGATGCCGGCCACATCCTCGGCTCGGCCAGCGTCGAGCTGGTCGAGACCGCCGCGGATGGCACGCGCCGGACCCTCGTGTTCTCCGGCGACCTCGGGCCTACGGGAACGCCGATCCTGCGCGACGCCGCGCCGGTGCCGCACGCCGACCTGCTGCTGCTGGAGGCCACCTACGGCGGCCGCCTGCACCGCGAGCGCGCGGCCACCGTCACCGAGCTCGGCGAGATCTTCGACGAAGCGTGGCGCGATCGCGGCAACGTCGTCATCCCGGCCTTCGCCGTCGGTCGCACGCAGGAGCTGCTCTACGCGTTCGCCCAACATTTCGACGACTGGGGCCTGGGCCGCTGGCAGATCTTCCTCGACAGCCCGATGGCCACCAAGGTGCTCGGCGTCTACGAGCGGCACGCGGAGCTCTTCGACGAGGAAGCGGCGCGCGTTTTCGCGACGACGCCCCATCCGCTGCGGCTGAAGAACCTGCACCTCACCGACAGCACCGAGGACTCGATGGCCATCAATCGCATCGACAGCGGGGCCATCATCATCGCCGGCTCGGGCATGGCCAACGGCGGGCGTGTGCGCCACCACCTGCGCCATCGCCTGCCGTTCGACCGCAACCACGTGGTGTTCGTTGGCTACCAGGCTGCGGGAACGCTGGGCCGACGCCTCGTGGATGGCGCGGCCTACGTGCGCGTGCTCGGCAGCGAGGTGCCCGTGCGAGCGAAGCGGCACACGGTGGGCGGGCTTTCGGCGCACGCCGACCAGGCCGGCCTGCTTGACTGGTACGGCCGCGTGGGCGGCCGCCCGGACACCGTGCTCGTGCACGGTGAAGACGATGCCCGCGAGGCCATGGCGCGCGAATTGCGCCGCCGCTTCGACGCCGACGTCGAACTGGCCCGACCGGACATGGCCCGCACCGTGGGCCGCTGAGCCGCGAACCTCAGGCCGCGTCGAGCGTGTCGGCGATGTCCTTGAGGTAGATCGAGAGCACGAGTCGCTCCGTCTTCGGCAGGGCGCGGAAGCTCAGCCCCAAGCGCTCGCGGCTGGGCGCCTCCATGGCGCGGCGATGGCAGATCACCGCCTCGGTGGTGATCTGCGTCTTCTCGCCGTCGGCATCGACGACGAAGCTGATGCGCAGCGTGTCGCCCACGTCGCCCATGGGATGCAGGGATTCCATCAGCGCTCCCGAAGCGCTGAGGTCGAGCACCGAGGCCGCCTGCGTCTCGCCTTTCGCGCTGACCGGCGCGAGCTGTGCCGGCAGCAGGGTGCGCACGCGCAGGGCCTGGCGAACCAGGCGCGCCTGCACGGCTTCCGGCCACGCCAGCAAGGCGTAGACGAAGGGCGCGTCGAAGGTGCCGACGGCCTGGGTTTCGAACTGGAAGTCGTACTGGCCGGTGAATCCCTGGACGCCGTAGCGCGCGCCGGCGGTGACCGGCGCCATCTTCTGCCCGGGCAGCGGCGCGAGCATCAGCCCTTTGCCCTCGATCGCCGCACAGAACTGCCACTCCTGCGCGATGCCGGTGTCACCGATGCGCCAGGTCTGCAGCAGGGTCTTGGGGCGCAGGCGCAACTGTCGGAGCGGGATGGCGCTTGCGTTGGAAGCGTCGGCGGGCATCGGGGGGGTCCTGCAGTGGGGGGGGGTCTCAAGCGGGGCCGAGGAAGCGCCACGCCATCGATTCGCCGGCTGCCAGCGGCACGAGCGTCTGCGTGCCGTAGGGCAGGGCGGTCGGGATCACGTTCGATTCCCTGCGCAGCTGGACGCGCGAGGCGTGCCGCGGCAGGCGGTAGAAATCCGGGCCGAAGTGGCTGGCGAAGCCCTCCAGCTTGTCCAGTGCACCGGCGGCCTCGAACGCACTCGCGTAAAGCTCCATGGCATGCAGCGCGGTGTAGCAGCCGGCACAGCCGCAGTCGGATTCTTTGTCCCCTTTGGCATGCGGCGCGGAATCGGTGCCGAGGAAGAAGCGCGCGCTGCCGGAGCTCGCCGCGGCGACGAGCGCCTGGCGATGCACTTCGCGCTTCAGCACCGGCAGGCAGTAGTAGTGCGGGCGGATGCCGCCGGTGAAGATCGCATTGCGGTTGTAAAGCAGGTGGTGCGCGGTGATCGTCGCCGCGATGTCGCCTTCCGCGTCGCGCACGTAGTCGGCGGCGTCCTTCGTCGTGATGTGTTCGAACACCACGCGCAGCCCGGGGAAATCGCGCCGCAGCGGGATCAGCTTCTCGTCGATGAACACCTTTTCGCGGTCGAACACGTCGATGTCGCGGTCGGTCACCTCGCCGTGGATGGCGAGCACCATGCCCACCTCCTGCATCGCCTCGAGCGCCTTGTAGGTGTGCTTGAGGTCGGTGACGCCGGAATCCGAGTTCGTCGTGGCGCCGGCCGGATAGAGCTTCACCGCATGCACGAAGCCGCTGTCCTTCGCCCGGCGGATCTCCTCGCCCGGCGTTTTGTCGGTGAGATAGAGCGTCATCAGCGGTTCGAAGTCCGAGCCCGCCGGACGTGCCGCGAGGATGCGCTCGCGGTATTCGGAAGCCAGTGCGGTGGTGGTCACCGGCGGCTTCAGGTTCGGCATCACGATGGCGCGGCCGAACTGCGCGGCCGTGTGCGGCAGCACGGCCTTCAAGGCCTCGCCGTCGCGCAGGTGCAGGTGCCAGTCGTCGGGACGGGTGATCGTGAGCGTGGTGCCGTCGGGCACCGAGGCCGGCTGGGTGAAGTGGTGGGCGAGGGTCATGGGACGTCAGCGAAGGCAAGCAGGGCCGAGGCCGCTAGTCTGCCATTGCCGTCAAGGGCGCCGGCTGCCAGCGCGCCGCAAGGCGCCGCGCCAGCACCGCTGCCCACGCCCCCTGCGTCGCGGCGTTGGCGTGGTAGCCGTCCGGAGCAAACTCGTCGGGGCGCGGCACGTAGGTGGTGGGCTCGTGCAGCACGCCCGGTCGTCGCGCGGCCACCCCGGCAGCGAGCGCATCCAGGCTCTGCGCGCGTAGTCCGGCCGCGAACCGCAGGGGCTGGGGGAGCAACGGGAAGTGCTGCATGCGCGGCAAGCCGCAAAGCAGCACCGTGGCGTTCGGCGCACGCGACTGCAGGCCCTCCACGAGTTCGACGAGGCGTCGTTCGAAGGCGGCGCTGCGCGTCAGCCCGGACACATCGTTCACGCCCACCGAGACCAGCACGAGGTCCCATGGCCCCGCGGGTACCTCGGGAAGCAGCGTTTCGCCCAACTCGCGCACGCAGGCGCCGGTGCGGCCGAGCGCGCGCCAGCGCACCTCGCGTTCGAACACCTGGGCCAGCTCGCGGCTGAAGTGGCCGGTGAGGGCGTACTCAATGCTTGGACAGCCCACGCCGTCGATTACCGAATCCCCGATCGCCAGCAGATGCAGCGGCGGGCCGTCGCCGACGCGCCCTTCGCGCGGCCCGGGGGCGGGCGCGAATCGCGGCGCCGTGCGCTTCAGGCGCAGGCCTTGCGGTGCGGCGAGGGGCATCAATCCCCAGAACAGGGCACGTTTCCAGAGCATGGCGGGGCGGGCAGGGGGGAAAAACCGGAGTATGGCCGGGGCGCTGCCTATGCGGCGCGCGGCGTGACGCCCCGCCGACGGCGCGCCGGGCACCATGGTCGTCCCGAAAACCGCTGGAACCGCCATGCGCCTCGCCCCCATCGCCCTCGCCCTCGGTCTTGCCATCGCCCTGCCGGTTGCCGCACAGGCGCCCGCCGCGCCGGCCACGGCCGCCGCACCGGTGGCGCAGGGCCCGTACGCGCTGCCGTCGCTGCCCTACGCCGCGAACGCGCTGGAGCCGGCGATCGATGCCGAAACCATGACGATCCACCACCAGCGCCACCACGGCGCGCAGGTGAATGGCCTGAACCAGCTGGCCGCCACCGTGCCGGAGTTGAAGGAAGGTGCCATCGAGCCGCTGCTGGCGCGCGTGTCGACCCTGCCGCCCGGTGTGCGCAACAACCTCGGTGGCCACTACAACCACAGCCTGTTCTGGACGGTGATGGCGCCGGCGGGGCAGGGCGGCGAACCCTCGGCCGAGCTGGCGGCAGCAATCACCGCTGCGTTCGGTTCGATGGACGCGATGAAGCAGCAGTTCTCGCAGGCCGCGGCCACGCGCTTCGGCTCCGGTTGGGCGTGGCTCATCGTCAAGGTCGACGGCACGCTCGCCATCACCAGCACGCCCAACCAGGACAACCCGCTGATGGACGTGGCCGAGCTGCGCGGCACGCCGGTGCTCGGGCTGGACGTCTGGGAGCACGCCTACTACCTGAAGTACCGCAACGTCCGCGGTGACTACATCGCAGCCTGGTGGGACGTGGTGAACTGGAACGAAGTGAACCGGCGCTACGCGGCCGCGCGCGCCGCCACGGCGCCCTGAGCCGCCGGCGAGGCCCTCAGCGCCAGAACGGGATGCGCCACGGGAGGTCGTCGTCGCCCGTGGCGTTGCCGTCGAGCTTCCGCTGCGATTCGGGCTGGTCGATCTCTAGCAGGAAGGGCCCGGTGCGTTTAGCCCGCAGGTCGATCATCACCTGGAAGCCGCGGCGATCGTGCCGCGCATCCTCGCTCCACCACCACAGGGCATCGACAGGGCGTCCGTCCAGTCGGATAGGCTGCGTGGCGGCGAGGCAGTCGAGCACGGCGCGGCTTTTCGCGAAATCGGCCCGCCAATCGCTGCGTTCTTTTGGCGCGCAGCGCGTCAGCGCAGCGTCGTGCCACTCCGATACGTAGGGAATCCAGAGCTTCGCGTAGGGGCTGGTGAGCACGTCGCTGGGGAGCGACGGCGCATGCTGCAGGTCGCCCGCACGCTGGCGGTCGAGGTAGTGCGCGGCGCGCAGCGTGCCGGCATCGCCGCCGTGCAAGCCCGGGAAATCGCCGTCGAGCAGACCGCCGATGCCGCGGTTCTGCAGCACCGGCACCAGCAGTGCCACCAGGATGACGCTGGTCACGATGGCCGCGATGGCGAACTGGGCCCGCCAGCCCCGCTTCACCCCGGCCACGCGGTAGGTGGCCATGGTCGTGCCGAGGTTGCGGTCCGCCGTGAATCCCGCCAGCGCATACCCCCGCAGGACCGGCATCACCCAGCGCGGTGCCGCTCGGCCGTGTTTGCCAGCATGGTTGTCGACCATCGTGGCCAGCATCAACGGCACGATCCACAGGGCCAGGAAGGCGAAATTGATGGGGACAAGGTGCTTGTCGAGCCCAAGGCCCTTCGCGAAGGCATACGCCAGCAGGAACAGCGCGCCGAGGGTCAGGGTGAGCCCCGTCATCATCTTGGCCAGCCCCAGGGCCGCACCGAACACCAGCGTGGCGGCGTCGTCGAGCGCTGCGATCCGCTGGGGCAGGGCATCGAGGGCCTCGCCGAGCAGGGCGCGCTGCGCCGGCCCGAGGTTCTCGTTCTCCCGCAGCCGGCCTTCCGGATCCACCGATCGCAGCCCGACCAGCGACACCCAGGCGGCGCGCAGCAGCAGATGCACGAGGAAGCCGAGCGCGAGCCCGAGCACGGCGCCCTGCACGTACAAGCCCAGCGGGCTGACGATGCCCCCCAGGTCGCTCGGCAGTCGTTCGAACAGCCAGAAGACAGCGACGTTGAGTTCGGCGTAGGCCTGGAACAGCGCGAAGACGGTCGCGCCGGAGAGCAGGGTCTCCATCTCCCAGGTCGGGGTGGTGCGCTGGGGCAGCGTGTCGCCGGTGTCGCTGGCTGCGGGCGTAGGGGTCTGGGTCATGGGCCGGGGGTTCCGAATTCGTTGGAACGCTGCCACGCCGCGTCGCTCCGGGCAATCACACCTGCTGAGCGTTCAAGCCTCGGGAAGGCGGCGCGCGTCGCTTTCCGGCCACGGGAATTCCATGTGCGCCGCGGTGGTGCGCGCGAGCGCCTCGCCGAAATCGGCTTCGATGAGCTTCAGCGCGAGGTCGATGCCGGCGCTGATGCCCGCGGAGCTGGCGACGCGCCCATCGATCACCCAGTGCCGTTCGCGCTGCACCTGCACCGACGGCCAGTCCCGCGCCATCCAGTCGAGGCTCTTCCAGTGCGTGGTGGCCCGCACGCCGTCGAGTTGCCCGGTTTCCGCGAGCAGCAGGCTGCCCGTGCACACCGACGCCAACCGGCGCGGCTGCGGCGCGGCCCGGCGAAGCCAAGCGAGGAAGGCGGCGTCCTGCAGCAGCGGGCGGACGCCGTAGCCGCCGGGCACGAGGAGCGTGTCGAGCGAGGCCGGGTCGAGTTCGGCGATCGTCGTGTCGGGTTGCACCTTCAGCCCGCCGCGGCAATGCACGAGGCCGGGCCGCACCCCGGCGACGATCACCTCGTACGGCGACGCGGTTTCACGCCGCGTGGCTTCGTCGAGGCGCAGCGCCGAGAACACCTCGAAGGGGCCGGCGAAGTCGAGCACTTCGACCTCGTCGAACACCACGATGGCGACGCGGCGCCGTTCCATGCGGCTCAGCCCTTGCGCGCCGCGATGAAGCGGTCGAGCTTCGCCTCCAGCACCGAGAGCGGCAGCGAGCCGTCCTCCAGCACTTCGGCGTGGAAGGCCTTGATGTCGAAGCGGTCGCCCAGCGCTTCTTCCGCACGGGCGCGCAGCTCGAGGATCTTCAGCTCACCGATCTTGTAGGCCAGGGCTTGGCCCGGGATGGCGATGTAGCGCTCGGCTTCGGAGACGGCCTCGGTGTCGGTCGTCGCCGAGTTCGCCTTCATGTAGGCGATGACCTGTTCGCGCGTCCAGGCCTTGCTGTGCAGGCCGGTGTCGACGACGAGGCGGATGGCGCGCCAGATCTCGGCCTGCAAGCGACCGAAGTACTGCTGCGGCGTGTCGTAGGCGCCGAGCTCCTTGCCGAGCGACTCGGCGTACAGGCCCCAGCCCTCGGCGAAGGCCGTTTCGCCACCGAAGCGGCGGAACATCGGCAGGTCGGTGAGCTCCTGCTGCAGCGCGATCTGGAAGTGGTGGCCGGGCACGGCTTCATGCAGGTACAGCGCGTCGCGATCCCAGTTCTTGCGGCTCGGAAGGTCGTACGTGTTCACGTAGAACACGCCCGGGCGCGTGCCGTCCTGGCTCGGGCCCTGGTAGCTGCCGCCGGCTGCCGAGGCGGCGCGGAAGGCTTCCACCGGACGGATCTCGAAGCCGGCCTTCGGGACCAGCGAGAACATGTCTTTGGCACGCAGATCGATGCGCTCGCGCAGCGAGTTGTAGTCGGCGAGCAGCGCCTCTTCGGTCGGGTACTCGTACTCCTTCGCCGTCGTCATGTGCACGAAGAAGTCCTGCAGGCTGCCTTCGAAGCCCATCTGCTTCATCACGTCGTGCATCTCGCCCTGGATGCGCGCCACTTCGGCGAGCCCGATGTCGTGGATCTGCGCCGGCGTGAGGTCGGTCGTCGTCTGCACCTTGGCGAGGTAGGCGTACCAGGCCTCGCCGTCCGGCAGCGCGGAAATGGCGACGGTCTCGCGGGTCTTCGGCAGGTACTCGTCGGCCACGAAGCGGCGCAGCTCGCGGTAGGCCGGCATCAGCTCGTCGGCGATCAGCGCGCGGTAGGCGGCGGTCAGGCGCTCCTTCTCCGCGGCGGGCATGTCGGCGGGCAGGTTGGCGATCGGGCGCCAGAACAGCGTGTCCTCGGGCTTGTCCTTGATCAGCGCGTCGAGCTGCGGGATCACTTTCTGCATCAGCACGCGCGGCTGCACCACGCCGCTGGCCATGCCTTCGCGCATGTTGCCCTGCATGGTGGTGAACAGCACCGGCAGGCGCGAGGCGCGCTTCAGCCAGTTGTCGTAGTCCTGCACGGTCTTGAACGGCTGGGCGTTCGTGCCCGAGCCGAGCTGGGCGAACAGGGCTGCGACGTTGCGGAACTGGTCGAGCGGCTGCTGCCAGCTCGGGAAGCGCTCGCCCTCGATCTCGAGCTTGAGGTCGCGCAGCAGGATCTCGGCGCTGAGGCGGCGCTGCGGCGACAGCGCGTCGAGGTCGAGGGCTTCCACGCGGGCCAGCCAGGCCTTGTTGAAGGCCGAGGCTTCGGCGCGGCTCTCCGCACTGAAGAGGTCGGGCAACTGGTCGTTGTAGCGGGCGTCGCCGACGAAGGTGGCGCGCAGCGGCGAGAGCTTCAGCGAAGCTTCCCAGTACTCGGCGAACAGCGCGTCAGCAGCGGCATCGGCGGGCTGCACAGCCTCGCTGGCCGTCGTGGTCGCCGGTGCCGCGGACGTCGCCTGCGCGTGGGAAACGGCGGGCAAGCCGACGGCGAGGCTGATCGCCAGGGCAAGGGTGAGCGGGCGCAAAGGCATGGCGGGGAACTCCGGCAGCGGTCGACACGGAAGGTCGGGGAATGCCGAGCTTCCGCCGACGTGAGGACGGCCGCATGGGCCTGAGGTCACGGTGCGGCGGGAGGAAGCGCGCCCTCGAGCCGCAGGGCCCGGTCGAGGCGCGCCCGGGCCTCGGCATTCCACGGGCCAGCGTGTTCGAAGCGCCATCGCGCTCGTTCGTTGCGCAGCACGACCGCGGGCAGCGTGGAGCGCGTGAGGTCGGCAGGCAGGACGGCGGCGCGTGGCACGCGTAGGCGGGCGGCCCAGTCGTCGAGCGCCGCCGCGTCCGCCACCGGCCCCGCGCCCTCGCGGGTGAGCAGGTGCACCACGCGAAGTCCGCCGGGCAATGTGGAGCGAAGCGCCTTCCACTCCTCGATGCAGGTGCTGCACGACGGTGCGCCGTAGACCACGAGGAAGGGCTGGCCCCGCATGGGCGAGAAGTCCGGTTCGCCGCGCAGGCCTGGGGGCTCGTCGCCGTGCACCCACCACGCCAAGGCCAACACCAGCCCGACGCCGACGAAGAAACCGGCGTTCAGGGTGAGGGTGCGCTGGCGCGGCTTGGGCCGTTCACCGGTGCGCGAGGCGCGCATGGTTCAGCCCTGCGCGGCGGCCATCCGCAGCTGCTCGGCGCGTTCGCGACCGAGCCACGCGGTGAAGGCGCGGCGCGCGAGGTAGATCAGCGGGATCAGCGCGATCGCCGCCGCCAGCTTGTAGCCGTAGTTCACCGTGCCCACCGCCAGCCACAGCGAGGTCGGCCAGGCCTGCGGGCCGATCACGAAGGCGATGTACAGCACGATGAAGCTGTCGATGAGCTGCGAGATGGCCGTCGAACCGGTGGCGCGCAGCCACACCCAGCGCTCGCCGGTCAGCCGGCGGATGCGCACGAAGATCGCGATGTCGATGAACTGGCCGATGAGGAAGGCCACGGTCGAGCCGAGGATCGACCACAGCCCCTGCCCGAAGATCGCCGCGAAGGCGGCCTGCTGGTCCGGCACCCCCTGCGCACTCGCGGCGCCCACCCACCAGCCGGCCGGCACCAGCGCGATGGCCGCATAGGCGAACAGGAAGCCGTAGACGATCAGGCCCACCGACAGCAGGCTGATGAAGCGCACGCCGCGCCGGCCGTAGAACTCGTTGACGAGGTCGGTGAGCACGAAGATCAGCGGCCACACCAGCACGCCGGCGGTGAACGAAAGCGAGCCGCTCTGCCCGAACAGCGACCACTCGAACGGCGCGAGGCCCAGCGTGTCCTCGAGTGCGAAGATATTGATGCCGATGAAGTTCGCCAGCACCGCGTTCACCGCGAAGAACGCGGCAAGCACCAGGAAAAGCCGCGTCGCGCGGTCGTCGAGCAGGGTCACGGGCGCGGCCCTTCGAAGGGCACTTCCTTCGGAGCCACGGCACCGCCGGAAATGATGAAGGCCATCGCCTCGTCGAAGGTCCACTGCGTCGGCGTCAGGCGGTCGACCGGCACGATCTCGAGGTAGCCCGAGGTCGGGTTCGGCGTGGTCGGCACGTACACGGCCGCGAGTTCGCGGCCGGTGCCTTCCTCGCGCAGCGTGCGGGTGACGAAGCCGACGGCCTTCATGTCGCGATGCGGGAAATCGATCAGCACGACGCGCTGGGCACCGCCCCCCGGCGGGTGCTGTAGCAGGTCAAGCAGTTTGCGTGCACTGGAGTAGATGACGTTCACCAGCGGCACGCGGGCGATCAGGCCTTCCGTCCAGCGCAGCAGGGTCTGGCCGACGACTCGGCGGGTGAGGGCGCCGACGCCGAGGATGATCACCAAGGTGCCGACGAGGGCCACCACCGGCAGCACCCACGGGTGTACGGCCCAGCCGAACATCTCGGGCTGCGCGCCGGCAAGGCCGTTGAGCAGGGGGCCCACCCACGGCCGCGAGAGGTCGGAGAGCAGGGTGAACAGCAGGCTGATGACGAACCACGCCAGCCAGAGCGGCAGCAGGGTCAGGAGGCCGGTGAGGAACCAGGTGCGGAGATTGCGCATGCCGCCATCGTAGCGGGCTCAGCGTGGACGGCGGGGCGAAGCGTCGAGCAATTCATCCAGCGAGACCTCGCGCACGAGGCGGAAGCCGAGGTCGTCCTGCCCGCGTTCGTCGGACACCGCCTGCGTCGCACCGGCACGGGCCTGCGCGGCATTGGTGCGCCAGCCAGCGCCGGCCGTCTGACGGCCGGCCGCCAGCCATTCACGGGCGTTGCCACCGATGTCCACGAGTCCCAGCGACGAGGCCTTGCCATCGCCCACGGGCACCGTGCCCTCGCGGCGGTCGCAATTCAGTCGGGTGCCGGCGCAATCGCCCGCGGCGCCCTGGCTCAACTGGCTCCATTCACCGGCCGTCGGCAGGCGATAGCGCACGCCATCGCGCTGGCCGCGCCATTGCGCGTAGGCGTCGGCGTCGGCGGCGGTGACGCACACCGCCGGGTCGCGCGTCGTCTGGGCGAAACCGGGATCACTCCAGGTGCGGCGCTCGAGGAAGCCGCCGCGGCAGCGCGACACCGGTCGGCCGGTGGCCTGCACGAAGGCGAGGAAATCGCCGCGCGTCACTTCGGTTTCCATCGCCGCGAGGCCCGGCCGTGCCTCGCTCGGCGCGGTGACCAGACGCATCGCCGGCCCACCGCCTTCGAGGCGGGCGCCCGGCCGCGGCAGCAGCGCCACGCGGGCGGTGCGGATGGCGTCGGCGAAGCGCGCCTCGTCGAGGCCGTAGATGGCGATCTCGTCGGTGGCGCGCTTCAGTTCCCGCGCACTGCGGCGGGAGGCGGCGTTGGCCAGGCGGCGTTCCACGGCGGTGGCCCGCGCGTCGACCAGCGTCGTCCAGGACTCGCTGTCCTTCAGCTCGGCCTGCTCGACGTAGCGCTGGGCGCGCTGCCACAGCGCGACCGCGTTGGCGTTGTCGTCGTCGTCGAGGGCCTTGTCGATCTGCGCGCCGAAAGCGGCGATGAGCGCGGCCTCCAGCCGTGGCAGGGCGGGGTCGCGAGGGGCCAGGGCGCGTGCCGCCAGCAGGGATTCGATGGCGTTGTCGCCGGCCGGCGTGGACAGGCGCAGCCGCGCGATCTGCCGCTGCGCGGCGGCGAGTTCACGGGCCGCCGGCACGCGCGGGTCGTAGGGCAGGGCCTGCGAGACGAAGGCAGCTGAAGCCGTCGGCGTCGGCGCGTTGTCGGCGCGATCCGCAGGCGTCGCTTCGGCCAGAGGGGCGGTGGGCGGCATTGCGGCGTCGGCGCCCGCCGGGGCGGGTGCGGCCCCCGCGGCGATCGCGACGGAGCCGATCGGGTCGTCGACCACGGTCGGTGCGCTGCCATCGATGGTGAGGAAATCCGTTGCCTGATCGCGTGAGGCCATCCACCAGGCCGCACCTGCCGCGATCACCAGCGCCGCGGCACCCACGCCCAACCAGCGTCCGGCGGGCCGCAAGGTGGAAGGGCTTTCGCCGTTGGTGCGGCCCGGGGGCGTCGCTGCTGGTTCGGGCGTCGCGTCGCCGCCGGGGCCGAGCCGATGCCGGCGCTCGAGTTCGTCGAGCGCGCTGAGCATCTGCTCGGCATTGCGGAAGCGTTGTTCCTTCGTCTTCGCCATCGCCAGCGAGATGAAGGGCTGCCAATGCCGGCGGTTGCTCGGCAGGGGCGGGATCGGGTCGTGGGCGTGCATCACCGCCAATGCGAGGGCGTCATTGGCCTGGAACGGCAGATGGCCGGTGACCATCTCGTAGGCCAGCACGCCAACGGCATACAGGTCGGCGCGGCCATCGACGTTGTCGCCACGGGCCTGTTCGGGCGCCATGTAGGCCGCGCTGCCGACCGCGAAACCCACATTGGTGATGCGCGTCGAGCTGCGGAACGGCAGGGCGATGCCGAAATCCGCCAGCACCGGGCGATCGGCGTTGTCGAACAGGACGTTCTCGGCCTTGACGTCGCGGTGCACGATGCCGCGCGTATGCGCATAGCCCAGCGCCGACAGCAGCGAGCGCAGCACGGCGATGATCCGCGGCTCGTCGTTGCGCAGGTCGCGCTGGCCGAGATGCCCCTTCGACAGGTAAGGCATCACGTAGTACATCAGCCCCTGCGGCGAGCGGCCGACTTCGTAGATGCCGACGATGCAGGGGTGTTCCAGTTTCGCGATCGTCCGCGCTTCCTGCTCGAAGCGCTGCTTGCTGATCTCGTCGCGGAGGATGTCCGGCGCGGTGATCTTGATCGCGACCTGGCGGTCGAGCGATTCCTGCACCGCGAGGTAGACGAAGCTCATCCCGCCCTTGCCGATGCGCCGCATCACCCGGTAGCCGGGGATGTCCGGCATCATCGAGGTCAGCAGGGCCGACAACTCCTCCGGCGACATCTCCTCGTCGGGCGACGGCGTGAAGCGCAGGATGGCCATGCAGGTCGGGCGGGGGGGTATGGGCCGCCAGCTTCGCGTGTCGTCCAGGGCCTGTCCAGCAAAGAAACCGCCCTGATCCGCGTCGATCAGGGCCTTGGGGCGGTGGTGCCGTGCTGGCTGTGAACCCCGTCACGTTCCGCGGCGGCCTCGCGGCGCACCCGCGGCTTCAGGCGCACGTAGACCTGCTTGCGCACCCGCGCGACCACGTCGCCTTGGGCATCGACCACCGGGCAGTCCATCCAGCGCAGCACCTTGCCGCCGCCGGCCGCCTCGGCACGCAGTTCGTCGAGCACGGCGTCCGTGAGGTCGAAGCGGCAGCGCACGGTGCCGCGGCCGGGCTTCACGAACTCGATTTCGCCGGCCTTGTCCCAGACGACGTAGTCCTCGCCCAGCGCGCGCAGGGTGAGGATCATCCAGAACGGGTCGGTCATCGCGAACAGCGAGCCACCGAAGTGGGTGCCGACGTAGTTGCGGTTCCAGGGCCGCATCCGCAGCTCAACTTCGGCGCTGCGCCAGTCGGCACCGAGGTGGGTGACGTGGATGCCCGACAGCAGGAACGGCGGCCAGACGTTGAAGAAGTGACGGAGCAGGCGGGGTGACATGGCGGCAGGACACCGGCAACGGGTGCCGGATCATGCCATACGCAGGCGTACGGTGGGGCTCAGAACAGCACGGTGGCCATCTTCCGCCGGTAGGTGCCGACCAGGTCCTCGTCGTCCACCACGCGGAACGCATCGATCAGCGCCTTCTTCGGCAGGCCGTCTTCGTGGGCCCGGTTGCGCTTGAGCATCTCGAGGAACTGCACGAGGCCGGCTTCCGAATCACCCTCGACGATGCAGCGCGCGCCAAGCAGATGGCGGGCGCGCAGGTCGTCGGGGTTCGCGGCGATGGCCTGCTCCAGCACCACGGCCGGCGGTGCGTCCTTCAGCAGGGCAGCGAAACCCAGCCGCGCGCGGGCCTTCACGGCCCGGTCGTCGGTGGCGAGGTTCGCGGGCAGGGCGTCGAGCAGGGTTTCCGCCTCGGCGGCGGCGCCGACTTTCAGCAGGGCCAGCACGAGGTCGAGCTTCAGCGCACCGTCGTCGGGGGCTTCGGCCACGGCGTGGCGCAGGCGGATCACCTCGGCTTCCGGGTCGACCGGCGGGGCCTCGGCCGCGGCCGCCTCGGCCACGGGTTCGGCCGGCGTGATGCCGTGCTGGGCGAGGAACTGCTTGAGTTGCCCTTCCGGCAGCGCCCCCGGGAAGCCGTCGACGATCTGGCCGCCCTTCAGGAGCATCACCGTCGGCACGGAGCGGATCTGGAAATAGCCGGCGAGCTGCTGCTCCTTGTCCACATCGACCTTCGCCAGCAGGAAGGCGCCGTGGTACTCGGCGGCCAGCTTCTCGAGGATGGGGCCGAGCGTCTTGCAGGGGCCGCACCACGTGGCCCAGAAGTCGACGAGGACCGGCACCTCCTTCGACTTCAGCAGCACCTCGGCCTCGAAGCGCTCCAGCGTCACGTCGAACACGTGCGGCGACGCGGCGTCGGCGGTGGGGGTGGAGGCGGGCGGCGTGCCGAAGGCGTCGAGGCGGATCATCCAAGTCTCACGAGTGGAAGGCGCAAGGCGCCGATGCCCCCACGGATGGGGGCGGGAGCACCGGCTTGCAAGGCGGTCAGTTGGCGAGCGGCTTCACGACCTGGCCGCCCTTCATCACGAAGTCGACCTTGCGGGTCAGGCTGATGTCGGCCAGCGGATTCCCCGGGACGGCGACGATGTCGGCGTGGAAGCCCGGCGCGATCTGGCCGAGGTCGGTGGCACCGAGCACGGTGGCGGCGTTCACGGTCGCGGCCTGCAGGGCCACGTTGGCCGGCATGCCGCCCTCCACCATGAACTCGAACTCGCGGGCGTTGTCGCCGTGCGGGCTGACGCCGGCGTCGGTGCCGAAGGCGATGGGCACGCCCGCGGCATACGCGCGGCGGAACGTCGCCATGATCTGCGTGCCGACGGCGCGCGCCTTCGGACGGATGATCTCCGGGTAGAAGCCGTCGATCTCGGCCTTCTCGCCGACGAAGCGGCCGGCGGAGAGCGTCGGCACCCACCACGTGCCCTTCTCCTTCATCAGCCGCATGGTGGCGTCGCTCATGAAGGTGCCGTGTTCGATGCTGGTGACGCCGCCCTCGATGGCACGGCGCATGCCGACATCGCCGTGCGCGTGGGCCGCCACCGTGTAGCCGTAGTCCTTCGCCGTGTCGACGATGGCGCGGATCTCTTCCACCGTGAACTGCGGGGCGTCGGCGCTGCGGGCGTAGCTCAGCACGCCGCCGGTCGCGGTGATCTTGATGGTGTCGCTGCCTTCCTTGTAGCGCTGGCGCACGGCCTGGCGGGCCGCGTCGACGCCGTTGATCACGCCATCGGTCGGGCCGGGCGGGCCCATCAGCGTGGACAGGGTGTTGTTCAGGCCGTTCGTCGGGTCGGCGTGGCCGCCAGTGGTCGCGATCGACTTGCCCGCGGCATAGATGCGCGGGCCCGGGATCGTGCCGGCATTGATGGCATCACGCAGGTGCGGGGCGATCTCGCCGCCCAGGTCGCGGACGCTGGTGAAGCCGGCTTCGACCGTGCGGCGCGTATAGAGCGTGGCGCGCAGGGCGAAGTCGACGTCATCGAGGCGGAAGCCTTCCGAATAGCTGTTCGGATTGGATTCCTGGCCGACGTGCACGTGCAGGTCGATCCAGCCCGGTGAGCAGGTGTGGCCGCCGAGGTCGATGGTCGTGGCGCCTTCCACCGCCACCTTGCCCGGCTGGAGTGCCGTGATGCGGCCGGCATCGACCACGATGGTCTGGGCGCCGATCAGGCGGCCGGCCTTGGCGTCGAAGACGTCGCCGCACTGCAGAGCGGTGGGCGCGGCCTGCAGGGGCAGGGCGAACAGCATGGCGGTGGCCAGCAGGCCGGGGCGAAGCGACATCGGCACTCTCCTTGGACGCCGGTGGGACGTTCACCGCGGGCCCCGGCACAGCCCATGGCGCGACGCCCGACTCTACGGCCTGCGCAGCCGCTGCGGTACTCTTGGCGGCTTGCCGAATTCCGGGCAGCCCGTCGCGGGCGCCCCCGCCGAGAGCCCATGCACGCCGAATCCACCGCCCCGAACGACACCGCCGAGACCGGTTTCCAGCCCAAGGCCCTCGAGGCTGCCGCCCAGCAGTGCTGGGACGCCGCCAAAGCCTTCGAGGTCGTCGAAGACCCGTCCAAGCCCAAGTACTACGCGCTGTGCATGCTGCCGTACCCCTCGGGCGCGCTGCACATGGGCCACGTGCGCAACTACACGATCGGCGACGTGATCAGCCGCTTCAAGCGCATGCAGGGCTTCAACGTGCTGCAGCCGATGGGTTGGGACGCCTTCGGCCTGCCGGCCGAGAACGCCGCGATCAAGAACAACACCGCGCCGGCGAAGTGGACCTACGAGAACATCGGGAAGATGCGCAACCAGCTGAAGTCGCTGGGCTACGCCTACGACTGGTCGCGTGAGGTCACCACCTGCACGCCGGAGTACTACCGTTGGGAGCAGCAGTTCTTCACCCGCCTGTATGCCAAGGGCCTCGTCTACCGCAAGAACAGCGTGGTGAACTGGGACCCGATCGACCAGACGGTGCTCGCCAACGAGCAGGTGGTCGACGGCCGCGGCTGGCGCTCCGGCGCGCTGGTGGAAAAGCGCGAGATCCCGCAGTGGTTCCTGAAGATCACCGATTACGCGCAGGAGCTGCTGGACGGCCTTGACGCGCTGCCGGGCTGGCCGGAATCGGTCAAGACCATGCAGCGCAACTGGATCGGTCGCTCGGAAGGCTTGGAGATCAGCTTCGCGGTTGAAGGCGAGCGTGATCCGATGGTGGTGTTCACCACCCGCCCAGACACGCTGATGGGCGTGACCTACGTGGCCGTCGCCGCCGAGCATGCGCTGGCGGCGAAAGCGGCGGCGATGAACCCCGAGGTCGCGGCCTTCGTGGCCGGTTGCAAGCAGGGCGGCGTGTCCGAGGCCGAGCTGGAGACGCAGGAGAAGCGCGGCATCGCCACCGGCCTGTTCGCCATCCACCCGATCAGCGGCGCGAAAGTGCCGGTGTGGATCGCCAACTTCGTGCTGATGGGTTACGGCACCGGTGCCGTCATGGCCGTGCCCGGCCACGACGAGCGCGACTTCGAATTCGCCACCAAGTACGGCCTGCCGATCACGCAGGTCATCGCGGTGGACGGCGAAAGCTACGACGCCACCCGCTGGCAGGACTGGTACGGCGACAAGACGGCGCCGAGCCTGCGCACGGTGAACTCCGGCGCGATGGACGGCCTGGGCTACAAGGCCGCCTTCGACAAGGCCGCCGCGCTGCTGGGCGACAAGGCCACCCGCCGCGTGAACTACCGCCTGCGCGACTGGGGCGTTTCCCGCCAGCGCTACTGGGGTTGCCCGATCCCGATGCTCTACGACGCCGAGGGCAACGCCCACGCGGTGCCGGAAGAGCAGCTGCCGGTCGTGCTGCCGGAAGACGTGCGCTTCGAGGGCGTCGCCTCGCCGATCAAGTCGAACCCGGCGTGGCGCCAGCACACCGATGCGAACGGCCAGCGCTTCGAGCGCGAGACCGACACTTTCGACACCTTCATGGAGTCGAGTTGGTACTACGCGCGCTACTGCTGCCCGGGTGCCACCGACATGTTGGACGACCGCGCCAAGTACTGGCTGCCGGTCGACCAGTACATCGGCGGCATCGAGCACGCCGTGATGCACCTGATGTACTTCCGCTTCTTCCACAAGCTGCTGCGCGATGCGGGCTACGTGGACAGCGACGAGCCGGCGACGAATCTCCTTTGCCAAGGCATGGTGATCGCCGAGACCTTCTATCGCGAGAACGCCGACGGTTCGAAGGATTGGCACAACCCTGCCGATGTCGACGTCGAGCGCGACGAGCGCGGTCGCGTGGTGGCCGCCAAGCTGCGCGCCGACGGCCAGCCGGTGATCATCGGCGGCACCGAGAAAATGTCGAAGTCGAAGAACAACGGCGTCGACCCGCAGGTGATGGTCGACCGCTACGGCGCCGATACCGTGCGCCTGTTCTCGATGTTCGCCGCGCCGCCGGAGCAGTCGCTGGACTGGAACGAGTCGGGCGTGGAGGGCATGGCGCGCTTCCTGCGCCGCCTGTGGAACCAGGTGCAGAAGCACGTTGACGCGGGTGTGGCACCGAAGCTCGATGCCGCTGCGCTGTCGCCCGCGGGCAAGGCGATCCGCCGCCAGCTGCACGAAACGATCCAGAAGGTGACGGACGACTACGCCCGCCGCTACAGCTTCAACACCGCCATCGCCGCGGTGATGGAGCTGCTGAACGCGCTGTCGAAGTTTGATGAGGCCGGCGACGCCTCCCGCGCGCTGCGGCAGGAGGCCTTCGAGGCCGTCACCCTGCTGCTCAACCCGATCACCCCGCACACCAGCCACGCGCTGTGGCAGGTGCTGGGCCACCCGGAAACGGTGCTGGAGACGCTGCCGTTCCCGGCCGTCGACCCGGCGGCGCTGGTGCGCGACTCGCTGACGCTGGCGGTGCAGGTCAACGGCAAGCTGCGCGGCACCATCGAGGTGCCGGCCGCCGCCGACAAGGCCGCCATCGAGGCGATGGCGCTGGCCGAGCCGAACGTGGTGAAGTTCATCGAAGGCCAGGCGGTGAAGAAGGTGATCATCGTCCCGGGCAAGATCGTCAACATCGTCGTCGGATGACCCCCATGCGCGCTCGCTTCCTCGTTCCCGCCCTCGTCGCCGCGCTCGCATTGGGTTGCGGCTTCGCCCCGCGCGGCGCGCTGAAGGTGCCCGAGGGCTTCGGCGCCATCGCGGTGACCGCGGCCGATCCCTACAGCCCGCTGGCCGACGAACTGCGCCGCTCGCTGCAGCGCGCGGGCGCGAACACCACGGCCTCGGCCGAGGGCGCGGCGCGCCTCGCGATCACCAGCGAGAGCTGGGAGACGCGCCCGATCTCGGTCGACGCCTTCGTCGCCGTGCGCGAGGTCGAGACCCGCTACCGCGTCACCTTCGACCTCGTCGACGCCGCCGGCGGCAAGCGTCTCGACCAGCAGACGGTCGAGCTGACGCGCGACTACGTCTACGAAGCCGCCGAGGCCTTCGGCAACCCGGGCGAGCAGGAGATCGTGCAGCAGGAGCTCCGCCGCGACATGCAGGCGGCGATCCTCCGTCGTGTCGACCTCGCCCTGCGCGCCGACTGATGGCGGAGATCCGCCCCGACGCCTTCATGAAGCGGGTGGCGGCGGAGGCGCTGCCGTCCGTGATCCTGATCGCCGGGGACGAGCCGCTGGTGGTGCAGGAATGCGCCGACGCCGTGCGCGAGAAGGCCAAGGCCGAAGGCTACGGCGAGCGCGAGGTGCTGGATGCCGAGGGCAACTTCGACTGGAACCGGCTCACGCAGGGCCTCGCCTCGCTCAGCCTGTTCGCGCAGCGCCGCCTCTTCGACCTGCGCCTGCCCAGCGGCAAGCCCGGCAAGGACGGCAGCGAGGCGATCCGCGATTACTGCGCGAACCCGCCGCCCGACACCGTGCTGCTGATCACCGCGCAGGACTGGAGCCGGCAGCACGCGGGCAAGTGGAGCGAAGCGATCACCGCGACGGGCCACATGGTGCCGGTGTGGCCACTGAAGGCGCACGAGCTGCCCGAATGGCTGGCCACGCGCCTGCGTCGCAAGGGCCTCGCCGCCACGCCCGAAGCGCTGGCGCGCCTCGTCGAACGCGTCGAAGGCAACTTGCTGGCCGCCGCGCAGGAGATCGACAAGCTCGCCCTGCTGCTCGACAAGGGCGCCGGCCCGATCGACGTCGAGACGCTCGAGCGCCTCGTCGCCGAAGCCTCGCGTTACGACGTCTTCAAGCTGGTCGACGCCGCGCTGGCCGGCGAAGCCGCCCGCGTGCCGCGCATCCTCGCCGCGCTGCGCGGCGAGGGCGAACAGGTGGCCGGCCTGCTGGGCTGGACGCTCGGCGAGATCACCAAGATCGCCGGTTTCGCGGCGGTGAAGGCCCGTGGCGGCAACGTCATGGCCGAGATGCGCGCGGCGAAGCTCTGGGAATCGAAGATGGCGCAGTACACCCGTGCGCTGGAGCGGCATCCGCCCTCGTCCTGGGAGCGTTTCGCGATCGCCGTCGGCGAGGTCGAACGCATGGCCAAGGGTCGGGCCAGCGGCGATGCGTGGCGCGCTCTGGAGCGCCTGCTGCTGGCGGTCGCGCGGCCGCGCGCGGCGATGACCCTGCTGGCGAAGTGAGCGGCCGGGAGCGCGCCGGATGAGGCCTGCCACCGCTGTTCCCCTGCATCTGCTGTACGGCGGCACCTTCGACCCGATCCATCTCGGCCACTTGGCGGTGGCGCGCGCCGCACTGGCCACCACCGGGGCGGCGCACCTCGATTTCCTGCCGGCCGCGGACCCGCCGCACCGCGGCCCACCGGGCGCTGCGTTCGCCGATCGGCTCGACCTCCTTCGCGCCGCGCTGGCCGGCGAGCCGCCGCCGACCGTCGGCACCTGGGCCATCGATCCCCGCGAGGGGGCGCGCCAAGGCCCCAGCTACACCGTCCACACCTTGCGGGAGTGGCGGCAGGAGCAGGGCGAGGCCCGCCCGCTGGGCTTCGTCCTCGGCGCCGATGCCTTCCTCGGCCTGACCAGCTGGCACGAGTGGCGGTCGCTGTTCGGCTTGGCCCACCTGCTGGTGGCGCGCCGCCCCGGCTGCGCCCTCGAAGGCCTCCCGCCAGCGCTGCGCGAGGCGCTGGACGGCCGCTGGGCCACCGAACCGGCCGATTTCCACACGGCACCGGCCGGGCGCGTCGCGGTGCTCGACCTGCCCCTTCAGCCGGAAAGCGCCACCGCCGTGCGCGAGGCCGTGGCCGGCCGACGGCCGCCCTTCGGCCTGCCTGCGGGCGTGGCGGCGGTGATCGCCGCCCGGGGCCTGTACCGCGATCCAGCGCCGGGTTGAGGCGGGAGGGTCGGGGGTATACTCCGTGCCATCCCACACAGGACCGCCCCGTTGTCGCATCCGCAGCACGTCATCAAGCCGCAGCCGCCGAACCCCCTGCCGGCCCCCGCCGACCTCCTGAAGCTCGCCACCGCGGCGCTCGAGGAGATCAAGGCCAAGGACCTCGTCGAGATCGACGTGCGCGGCAAGACTTCGGTCTGCGACTACATGCTGATCGCCTCGGGCACCTCGACCCGCCACGTGAAGTCGCTGGCCGACGAAGTGGTGAAGGCCTCGAAGCACGCCGGCTACCAGCCGCTGGGCGTCGAAGGCGAGCGCGAAGCCGAGTGGGTGCTGGTCGACCTCGGTGATGTCGTGGTCCACGTGATGCTGCCGCGCGTGCGCGAGTTCTACGCGCTGGAGCGCCTGTGGACGGTCGGCGACCAGCCGCCGGAAGCCTGATCGCCTGAAAGCGAAGCTGATCGCCGTCGGTGAACGGCCGCCCTGCTGGGTGGCCGAGGGCTACGCCGACTACACCAAGCGGCTCTCTCGCGAGCTCCCGCTGGAGCTCGTCGAGGTGGCACCCGGAATGCGCGGCAAAGGCCGCGACGCCGCCCGTGCGATGCATGACGAAGGCGAGCGTGTGCTCGCTGCGCTGCCGAAGAACGCCTGGGTCGTCGCCCTCGATGGCCGCGGCAAGCCCTACACCTCCGAGCAGCTCGCCGAACGCCTCGCGGCGTGGCGCCAGCAGGGCCGCGATCTCGCCTTCCTGATCGGTGGGCCGGAAGGCCATGCGCCCGACGTCTGGGCGCGCGCCGACGAACGTTGGGCCTTTGGCCCGATGACGCTGCCGCACATGCTGGTGCGCCTGCTGGTGGCCGAGCAGCTCTACCGGGCCTGCTCGATCCTCGGCAACCACCCCTACCACCGCGCCTAGGCCGAGCGCTCCTCGCGGGGCACGGGCGTGAGGCGGGGGCGGAGGTTCTGCCACTGAAGGCGGCCTTCGCCGACGAGTTCCGCGATGCGCTTGCCCGGATGGCCGCCGAGCGCGGCGTCGCCCATGTGCGGGCCCGCGGTGAGGCCCACCCAGGTGTTCCTTCCACTGGCTTTGGCCTGGTACAGCGCGGCGTCGGCGAGCTCCAGCGCGTGCGCCCAGTCGGACTGTGCGGTGGCGCCGAGCGGATGCCGGGTCCAGCCGACGGAGAAGGTCAGTGTCAGCGGGCGCTCGGTGCCGAGGTCGAAGTTGAGGCTGTGACCGTCGTTGAGCAGCCGGGTCATGCGTGCGGCGACCGCGTCCTCGCGCAGGCCGCCGAAAACGATGATGAATTCCTCGCCGCCCCAGCGCGCGAGCAGGTCGCCTTCGCGCGTCGCCCGGCGAAGGAAGCCGGCGAAATCACGCAGCACCGTGTCGCCGGCGGCGTGCCCGTAGTCGTCGTTGACGTGCTTGAAGTGGTCGATGTCCACCAGCGCCAGAACCACGCCTTCCGGGTATCGCGCAAGCATCGCCGGCATCTGCTGGAACACCGCGCGCCGGTTCGGCAGGCCGGTGAGCGCGTCGGTCTGGCTTTCGACGGCCAGCACGGCGTTCGCCTGCTCGAGGCGTTCGTTCGCGCGCTGCCATTGCGCCGTGCGCTCATCGACGAGGGTCTGCAGGTGCGCCATCCGGGAACGCTGCCGGCGCTGGCCCAGCATCACGCCGCCCACCAGCAGCAAAAGGCCGGCCACGACGGCGAGCACGCGCAGCTCCGGCCGCTCCGACCAGCGTGGCTCGACGCGCAGGTCGAGCGGGTTGCCGGCCTGCACGGATTTGCCGAATTCGTCGCGCGCGCGCACCTGGAACCGGAAGTCGCCCGGGGGCAGGTTGGTGTAGAACGCGCTGCGCCGGTCGCCGGCATCGACCCAGTCACGGTCATAGCCGTCGAGGCGGTAGTCGAAACGCATGGCGCGCGGGCTGCGGAAGTTCAGCGCGGTGAAGTCGAAGCGCAGGTCGCGCAGCTCGCCGTCGAGCACCAGCGGGCCGGCATCCGCGGGGTGGCGGCGGTCGCCGACGGTGGCGGCTTCGACGTGCACCAGCGGCTCGGTACTGCCGCTGCCAATGGCGTCGAGGTCGACACGAAGCACGCCGGAGATCGAGGGCAGCCAGAGCTGGCCGCCGACGAGCAGGGCGCGCGAGCGGGCGCCGCCGTTGCAGCAGCGGGCCCGCTGGCCGCTCTGGTTGCGCCCGGCCATCGACAGCACCCACGAGGCCCCCACGTCGGCGCCATGCGCGGCATCGGCATTGGTCGTCGTCGGGTCAGGCAGGCGGGACAGCGGCACGCGGTACAGGCCTTCGATCGAACTCACGTACAGATGGTCGTCGTGGGTCCGAAGCGTCCACGCATTCATCGTGGGCAGGCCTTCATCGAGGGTGATCGCCCGCTCGCCGGCCACGAGGGTCAAGCCGGAATCGAGCGTTCCCGCCACCAGCAGGCCGTTCGGCAGCCGCAGCAGGCTGCTCACCATCCGGCCGCGCAGCGTGCGTGCCCAGTCCGGAACGCTCACCTGGGCGCCATCGACGTAGCGCAGGCCGTCCTCGGTGCCGACCAGCACGCGCTGGCCGTCGATCGGCAGCAGCGAGCGGATGCGCAGCGCCGACCCCTCGAAGGCGCCCTCGCCGACGGGGCGCAGGCCGTCGTCCGGCGTCGAGCGGTACAGGCCGTTGGACGTGCCCACCCAGACGGCCTCCGCCGTCGGGGCGATCACGTTGACCTGCGTGCCTTCCAGGGCCTCGGCGCCGCGCGGGACGCTCAGCTGGCCGTTCGAGCGCTCGCGCAGGCCGCCGCGGGTGCCGATCCACAGCCGCTCCGCGTCGAGTCGCGCGAGCTCGTAGACCGCGGGTTCCGGCAGCGCGCTGCCGGCGACCAGCGTCTCGATGCGCCCGTCGCGCCAGTGGGACAGCCCCGAATTCGTGCCAACCAGGACGCCGCCCCGTCCGTCGTCCTCCAAGGCCCAGACGAAGGGGTCGACGAGGCCGTCGGCTTCGGTCAGGCGTGTGACGAGGCCGTCCCAGGCGCGGAACAGGCTTTCCGTCTGGCTGCCCAGCCACAGGTTCCCCTCGCGGTCTTCGAAGCAGGTGTTCACCCAGGGATTGCGGACGAACTGCGCGTCCTCGATGGCGTCGAGCTCACCGTTCGAGCGGAGCCGGTAGAGGCGCGGCGCCGTGCTGATCCAGAGGCTGCCGCCGCTGTCGGTGCACAGCGTCTCGATCGGCTGGCGGGCGAGCTCCGGAAGCGGCGCGAACGGCGCCGGCGGTCGGTCGCCGTCCTGCAGCCAGAGCCCGCGCGGCGTCGCGATCCACAGCCTGGGGCCGTCAGCTAGGAGGTGGGTGATGCGCAGGTCCTCGCCGCCGGGCAGGGTGATGCTGCGGGTCTGTTCACCCTCGCGGCGCAACAGGCGGCCGCGCGCGCCGATCCAGAGCACCGGGCCGTCGGACACCAGCGCTCCGATGTCCAGACCTTCGAGGCCGGCGGGCACGAGCGTCCCGTCCTCCTGCTCGTAGAGGCCGCGCGCCGTGCCGAAGAGCATCCGCCCCACCGGCCATTCGGTGATGGCCTGAACCGCCACGCCGGTGCCCGCGGCGGCAACGCGCGTCACGCGGTCGCGGCGCAGGCGCAGGGCCCCCGCGCGGTTGGCGAACCAGACATCGCCGTCGCGCGAGCGGTAGCTGGATTCCGCCATCGACGTGTCGATGCCGCCCGTGCGGCGGCGATCGAAGGGTTCGAAGCGCACGCCGTCGAAGCGCGCGATCGACGACTGCGTGCCGACCCACACGTAGCCATCGCCGTCCTGCGCGAGGCTCTGCACGGCCACCTGGGGCAGGCCGTCGGCGACGGTCCAGTTGTCGATGGCGAAGTCGCTGAAGCGACGATCCTCGCTCAGGGCCAGCGCGGCGCTGCTGACGCACAGCAGCGCTGCGCCCATCCAGAGGGCGAAGCGGGTGCGTCGGCGTTGGGGGGGCTGCCGTTCCATGGAGTAAGGCTAGCGTGCCTGCGGCCTGAACGGGCGGCTATGCTTGGGGCATGCTTTATCTCGCGTCCCAATCGCCGCGTCGTCGTGCGCTGTTGCAGCAGCTCGGCGTCGAGCCCGGCCTCCTCGATGTCGATGTGCCGGAGGTCCGCCAGCCCGGCGAGCCGGCCCTCGACTACGTCAACCGCGTCGCCCGCGAGAAGGCGGGTGCCGGCCTGCTCGCCGTGGCCGCGGTTCCCGGGGCGCGGGTTCTGGCCGCCGACACCGAGGTGATCCTCGACGACGAGGTCTTCGGCAAGCCCGCTGATGCCGCGGACGCGGCGCGCATGCTCCGCAGGCTCTCGGGGCGGACCCATGCCGTGGCCACGGTGGTCTGGCTGCTCCATGCCGGCGGCGAGGCCTCGGCCACGTCGTTGTCGGACGTGACCTTTGCCGCGCTGGACGAGCCGACCCTCGAGGCCTACCTCGCCAGCGGCGAATGGCAGGGAAAGGCCGGGGCCTACGCCATCCAGGGCCGTGCGGCCGCCTTCATCGCCCATCTTTCCGGCAGCTACACCGGCGTGATGGGCCTGCCCCTGTTCGAGACGGCCGCGCTGTTGCGCCGCCACGGAGTGACGATTTGAGCGCCGAGATCCTGATCAACGTCACGCCGCGCGAGACGCGCGTGGCGCTCGCCGAGCAGGGCATGCTGCAGGAGCTGCACATCGAGCGCAGTTTGCGCCGGGGCGTGGTCGGCAACCTCTACAAGGGCCGCGTGCAGCGGGTGATGCCGGGCATGCAGGCCGCCTTCGTGGAGCTCGGCCTCGAGCGCGCCGCCTTCCTGCACGCCTCCGACATCGTCCGCGTCCCGCAGGTGCAGCCCTCCGAGAGCGAGGAGCTGGGGCCGCCGGCGCCGCCGCCGTCGATCACCTCGCTGGTGCACGAGGGCCAGGAGATCGTCGTGCAGGTGGTGAAGGACCCGATCGGCAGCAAGGGCGCCCGCCTCACCACCCAGGTCAGCATCCCGTCGCGTTACCTCGTGCTGCTGCCCTATTCGAAGGTGATTGGCGTCTCCGCGCGCATCGAGGACGACACCGAGCGCGCGCGGCTGAAGGGGCTGGTAACCGAACTGGCCGAAGGCAGCGGCATGGGCTTCATCGTCCGCACCAATGCCGAGGGGCTGGATCGCGATGCGCTGGAGGCCGACGTGGCCTACCTGCGGCTGGCCTGGCAACTCATTCGCGAGGCCAGCGCCAGCACACCGGTGGGCGCCCGCATCTACGAGGACCTGTCGCTGCCCATGCGCGCCCTGCGCGACATGATGAGTACGCAGATCGACCGGGTGCTGGTGGATTCCCGCGAGACGCATGAACGGCTGCTGCGCTTCGCCGGGCAGTTCATGCCCGATTTGGCCGGGCGGATCGAGCATTACGCTGGCGAGAGGCCGCTGTTCGACCTGAACGGCGTGGAGGACGAGATCTCCCGCGCGCTGCAGAAGGAAGTGCCGCTGAAATCGGGCGGTTACCTCGTGGTCGACCAGACCGAGGCGATGACCACGGTGGACGTCAACACCGGGTCCTTCCTCGGCCAGCGCAACCTCGAGGAAACCGCCTTCCGCACCAACCTCGAAGCCGCGCAGGCGGTGGCGAGGCAGCTCCGGCTGCGCAACCTCGGCGGAATCATCATCATCGACTTCATCGACATGCACGACGCCGACCATCGCCGCCAGGTGCTTCGCACGCTGGAGAAGGCCTTGGCGCGCGACCATGCGAAGACGACGGTGTACGACTTCTCGCCGCTCGGCCTCGTGGAGATGACGCGCAAGCGCACGACCGAGAGTCTCGAGCACCAGCTTTGCGAGACCTGCCCGACCTGCAGCGGGCGCGGCATGCTGAAGTCGCCGGAGACGTTGAGCTACGAAATCTTCCGCGAGGTCACGCGCGCCGTGCGTCAGTTCGAGGCCGAGCGCCTGCTGGTGATCGCCGCGCCGAATGTCGTCGCGCGCATCACCGACGAGGAGTCGGTCGCCGTCGCCGAACTCGAGGAATTCCTCGGCAAGACCATCCGCTTCCAGCCCGACGAGCAATACGGGCAGGAACAGTACGACGTCGTCCTGCTGTGAGCTGCGCCTGAGCCATGGCCTCCGTCGCGCGCCGCTGGTGGCGTCGCTGCCGCCGCATCGGCGGCTACGGGGTATTGGTCGTACTGATCGTCGTGGCCCTGCTCGTCGCGGTGGCGAACCAGTTCCTGCCGGCCGTCGAGAAGCATCCTGACGAGGTCGCGCGCTGGCTGTCGGAGCGCGTCGGACAGTCGGTGCGTTTCAGCGGCCTCGATGCGCGCTGGACCCGGCAGGGCCCGCGTTTTGCGCTGGACGGCCTGGTGGTCGGCGAGGGCGATCGGCAGCTCGCCATCGGGCGTGCCGACCTGCAGGTGTCGGTGTATTCCGGCCTCTTCCCGGGCATGCCGCTGACCGAGCTGAGTGTCGATGGGCTGTCGCTCACGTTGCACCAGGATCTCGAAGGTCGTTGGCGGATGAGCGGCCTGCCCGAGCCGGCACGGCCGGGCATCGATCCCTTCGACGTGCTCGCCGGCTTCGGGGAATTGCGCGTGCAGGACGCGAGGTTGCGCATCCTCGCCGAGCGCTGGGACATCGACCACACGCTGCCGCGCATCGATGGCCGCCTGCGCGTCAGCGATTCGCAGGTGCGTGGCGGTGTCCGCTTGTGGTCGGCGGACGGCCGCGCACCGCTGGATGTCAGTGCCGATGTGGCCCGCGACGGCCGCCTCGGACGCCTCTGGGTGGGCGCCGAACAGGTCGATCTGCCGGCATGGGGCCCTCTGCTCGCGGCGCTGGGCGTCGAGCCGCTCGCCGGTCGAGGCGAATTGGGCGCGTGGGTGGAGTTGGATGATCGCCGCATCGCCCGCGTGCAGGTGCGCGCGGCGCTGGAAGGGGTGAGCCTGCGGCGCGTGGGGACGGCCTTGCCGCCCGTGCGTTTCGAGCGCGCCGGTTTCGATGCGCAATGGCGTCTGGAGGCGCGGGGCTGGCAGGTCTCCGTGCCGGCCGGCACGTTCGCCAATGGCTCGAGCGAGCAGCGCATCGACGGATTCTGGATGGCGGGTGGCGAGCGGGTTGCCATCGAGGCCGAGCGCATCGACATGGGGCCGCTGCTGGCCCTAGGTGCCCTCAGCAACCGCCTGCCGGGCGGTGTATCCGCGTGGGTGGCCGAAGCGCGTCCGTCCGGCACGGTGCGCGCCTTGTCGATGCCCGCGTCGCTCCCGGGAGCCTTCGCCGGTCGGGCGACGCTCGAAGACGTCGGTTTCGCGCCTGTCGGCTCGCGTCCCGGCCTGCGCAGCCTGGCGGGTGAGGTGGCGTTCGACGCCGACGGGGGCGTGCTGGCCCTCGATGGGGCGCCGATCGGCCTCGACTGGCCGGCGGAATTCGGGCCAGTGCTGCCGCTCGGCCTGCGCGGGGAACTGGCGCTTTGGCGCGACGGCGAGGGCTGGAGCCTCGGCAGCGACGCGCTCGGCATCGAGGCGCCAGGTCTTCGGATCGCCACACGCTTCGCCCTCGGCTTCCAAGGCGACGGCACGCGGCCGACGCTGGACCTCGCCGCCGACCTCGATGATTTCAGTGTGGTGGACGCGAAGCGCTTCTGGCTGCAGACCACGATGAAGCCGCCGGTGCGTCAGTGGCTCGACACCGCACTGGTGGCCGGGCAGGCGCGCGGTGGACGGGTCGCGATGGGCGGTGATCTCGACCACTGGCCGTTCCGCGACGGCGGCGGACGCTTCGATGCGCGCGTCTCGCTGGAGGACGTCACGCTGAAGTTCAACAACGCGTGGCCAGCGGCGACCGCATTCCATGGCGAGGCGCTGTTCAATGGCCCGGGCATGGCCCTGAACAGCATGCGCGCGAACCTGCTCGACGCCGTGGTGAGCGAGGCCAGCGGCGGCATCGACGACTTCAAGTCGGCATGGCTCGACCTGCAGGTGCGCGGCGGCGGCGATGCCGGTGGCCTGCGCACGCTGGTGATGCAGAGCCCGCTCTACGCGCCGCAGCGCGCGAACATCGATGCCCTGTCGATCACTGGCCCTGCCGCGGTCGACCTGCGGCTGCGGCTGCCGTTGAAGAAGGAGTTCGGGGAGCGCGAAGTCGAAGGCACGCTCTCGCTCGACAACGCCAGCGTCGCCGATGCGCGCTGGAAGATCGGTTTCGAAGGACTGAGCGGCGCGATTCCCTTCACCGACAAGGGCTTCCTCGCCGACGCGCTGCCGGTGCGCTACGGCGACAGCGACGGCGCGCTGTCCTTGCGCGTCGGCGATACGGTGCGTGACGCCGAGAACGTGGCCGAACTGCAGCTCGATGCCGCGCTGGCGCCGTCGCAGTTGCTCGAACGCAGCCCGGAGCTCGCATGGCTGAAGCCCTGGCTCGAGGGCCGCAGCCTGTGGGACGTGCGCGTCGACGTGCCGCGGGCGCGCGCCGATGCGCCACCGCCGCCGGCGCGCCTCAGCCTTCGTTCCGACCTCGTTGGCACACGCCTCGGGTTGCCGGCGCCGCTGCGCAAGAGTGCGGCCACGCCGCTGCCGCTGCGTCTCGACCTTCCGCTGCCGGCCAGTGCCGGGGCGCTCCAGTTGCGACTGGGCCGTCTGATGCAACTGCGCGGGCGGATGGCCGACGGCGAGCGCCCGTTCGCCGCCGTCGCCGAGTTCGGCAACATCGGCGACCCGCTGCCGATTCCCGAGGCCGGCATCGCCGTGCGCGGCCAGGTGCCCAGCCTCGACATCGGCGGTTGGGTGGCGGCGGCGTCTGGCGGAGGCACTGGGCAGGGTGGCCTGCAGTCCGTCGACGTCCAGGTTGGTGCCATCGATGTGCTCGACCGGAGCTTCGGCGAGGGCCGGGTGCGCCTGCGACGCGAGGCCCAGGGGCTGTGGGTCGGCTTCGACGGCGCCGCCATCGCTGGCGAGATCCGCGTGCCCTCGGCCGAAGGCGCCGCGGTGGACGGCCGCTTCGCGCGCCTGCACTGGCCGCCGATGGATACCAAAGCGATGACCGGCAGCCGCGCCGAGTCCACCCCAGCGGTCGACCAGACCGACCCCTCGGGGCTGCCGCCGCTGCAGTTCCGGATCGAGGATTTCCGCCTCGGCGAAGCGCGCCTCGGCCGCACCGAGCTGCAGACCTTCCCGACGCCGGAAGGCATGCATGTGGACCGCTTCAGCACCACGTCCGAGGCGCTGACGGTGATGGCCAGCGGTGACTGGACGCGGATCGGCGGGCAGACCCGCTCGCGTTTCGCGGTGGATTTCGACGCCGACAGCCTCGGCGGCATGCTCGATGCGCTCGGCTTCACGGGCATGGTCGAGGAGGGGCCGGTGAAGTCGCGCATGGTCGGCGACTGGCCGGGCTCGCCGGGCAGCTTCCGGCTCGACCGCTTCGACGGCAATTTGCGCGTGGACGTTGGCGCCGGCCGACTGCTCGATGTCGAGCCCGGCACCGGCCGGTTCATCGGCCTCGTCTCCATCGCCGAGATCCCGCGCCGCCTGACCTTTGATTTCAGCGATTTCTTCGAGAAGGGTTTCGCCTTCAACGGCATGAGCGGCGACTTCGAGTTCAAGGGCGGCGATGCGCGCACCGCCAACCTGCGCATCGATGGGCCCTCCGCGGAAATCAACGTGAGCGGCACCACGGCGCTCGCCGCGCGCGAGTACGACCAGCGCGTCGAAGTGTTGCCCAAGGCCGGCGGCGTGCTCCCGGCGATCGGGGCCGTGACTGGCGGGCCGGCGGGTGCAGCGCTGGGCGCCGTGGCGCAGGCCGTCCTGCAGGTGCCGTTGAAGCAGGCGACGCGCACGGTCTACAGCGTGCAGGGCCCCTGGGCCGAACCTGATGTCGATGTCGTCGAACGCGGCCCGCGCCGCACCAGCCCCAATCGTGAAACCCCCGAAGGAATCCGCAATGACGCCGCTTGAACTGGCCGAACGCACGCTGCTCACGCCGACCGGCCTCGGCCTCGACGATGTCGACCGCGCGCTGGCCGAACTGCTCGGCCCCGGCGTCGACGACGGCGACCTCTATTTCGAGCACAGCCGCCGCGAGAGCTGGACGGTGGAGGACGGCATCGTCAAGGACGGCGCCCACAGCATCGAGCAGGGCGTGGGCGTGCGCGCCATCAGCGGCGAGAAGACCGGCTTCGCCTACACGGATGAAATCGACCTGCTGGCCCTGCTGGAATCGGCCCGCGCCGCCCGCGCGATCAGCCGCGAGGGCCTGAAGACCGCCCGCGGCCAGCGCGTCCAGGTGGCCGGCCACTCGCTGTACCCGGCCATCGACCCCATCGACCGCTTCGCGCCGGAAGGCAAGCTGTCGAAGCTGCGCGAGATCGAGGCCTGGGTGCGCGCGGCCGATCCGCGCGTGGTGCAGGTCAGTGCTTCGCTGTCGGCCGCGGTCGACACGGTCCTCGTGGCTCGCGCCGACGGCACGCTGGCCGCCGACGTGCGGCCGCTGGTGCGCTTCAACGTGCAGGTCATCGTCGAGCAGGGCGGGCGCCGCGAATCCGGCTACGCCGGCGGTGGCGGGCGCTTCGACTACGTCGAACTGTTCGCGAACGGCCGCGCGGAAGGCCTCGCGAAAGAAGCGCTGCGGCAGGCGCTGGTGAACCTCGAGGCCATCGACGCCCCGGCTGGCGCGATGCCGGTGGTGCTGGGCCCCGGCTGGCCCGGCGTGCTGCTGCACGAGGCCGTCGGCCACGGGCTGGAAGGCGACTTCAACCGCAAGGGCACGTCGATCTATTCGGGCCGCGTTGGCGAACGCGTGGCGGCGCCGGGCGTCACCGTCATCGACGACGGCACGCTCGATGCCCGCCGCGGCTCGCTGAACATCGACGACGAGGGCGCGCCGACCCAGCGCACCGTGCTGATCGAGGACGGCATCCTCAAGGGCTACATGCAGGACAGCCTCAACGCCCGCCTGATGGGCGTGGCCCGCACCGGCAACGGCCGTCGCGAGAGCTTCGCGCACTTGCCGATGCCGCGCATGACCAACACCACGATGGCGGCGGGCTCGCACACACTGGAGGAGATGATCGCCTCGGTCGAACGCGGCCTGTTCGCGCCGAACTTCGGCGGCGGCCAGGTGGACATCACCACCGGCAAGTTCGTGTTCTCGGCCAGCGAGGCCTACCTGATCGAGAACGGGAAGATCACCGCGCCGGTGAAGGGCGCCACGCTGATCGGCAACGGCCCGGAAGTGATGAACCGCGTGGTCATGATCGGCAACGACCTGCAGCTCGATGCCGGCGTCGGCGTGTGCGGCAAGAACGGCCAGAGCGTTCCCGTGGGCGTGGGCCAACCCTCGCTGAAGATCGCCCAGATGACGGTGGGCGGGACGAAGGCGTGACCTCAGTCGTCGCGGCGCCCGCCGAAGTCGTCGTGGCGGTATTCGTCCAGCCCTTCGAGGCCGCCGATCTCGTCGATGTCCTCGAGACCGTGGTCGACGCTGTTCGCCTCGGCTTCCAGCGCCTCGTCGATCGCATCGGCGTCGTCGCCACGGCCCTCGTCGGCCTCGGCCATCAGCTCGCGCAGCACGCGGAAGATCTCGCGGAAGCTGTGCGGCGGCTTGTTCGCCAGGCGCTCGGCCTTGGCATTGCGCGCCAGCGTGCGCAGCTGCTGGCGGTCGGCCATCGGGTACAGCGCGATGAACTCCGCGAGGCCGGCATCGCCGCCATCGACGATCTTCAGTCGCCAGTGTTCCACGCGATGCAGGGCCGCGGCTTCGCGGCGGGCGTCTTCCTTGGTGTGCTCGAGCGCCGCGCGCAGCGTGTCCAGCACGGCGTCGTCCTCGCGCCGCATCTGCTTCGCCAGCCATTGGGTCTGGCGCTTGCGGGCGATGTTCGAGCGGATTCGCTGCGAGTCGACCACCAGCGCGCGCAGCTCGTCGGGCATCGGCAGCAGCGCCAGTGCGGCGTGGCCGGTGTCCATCAGTTTGCCGGCCATGGCCAGAACATCAAGGGCCTCGCGCCGCTTCGCGCTGCGGCTCTCGTCGAGGAATTCGCCGGTTTCGGGGTCGCGTCCGCGCATGCGCCGGGGCCGTACAGTTGAACGATGCACAGGATAACGCAGTGACCACCGACGCCACCCTCGACCGCCTCGCCGAGCTCTCGGCCCTTGCCGTGGCCGAAGCCCGACGCCTCGGCGCCTCCCAAGCCGAAGCCAGCGCCAACGACGAGCGCGGCCTGAACGTGAACGTGCGCATGGGCGAGGTCGAGTCCGTCGAGCGCACGCGCGACCGCGGCATCGCCGTCACCGTTTACTTCGGCCAGAGGAAAGCCAACGCCAGCACGGCCGACCTCAAGCCCGAGAGCTTGAAGCGGACGGTTGAGATGGCCTGCGCCATCGCGAAGCACACCGAGCCGGACACGGCGAACGGGCTGGCCGACGAAGCTCGCATGGCGCGCGAATCGCGGGATTTCGACCAGTGGCACCCGTGGGCCATCGAGGCCGATGCCGCGGTGGCGCTGGCGCTGGAGGCCGAAGCCGCGGGGCGCAGCTTCGACCCGCGCATCAGCAATTCCGAGGGGGCCTCCGTTTCGACCAACGAGGGGTTGTCGGTCTACGCCAACTCGCACGGTTTCGTCGGCCGCGAGAAGAGCACCAGCCATTCGATCAGCGCTTCGCTGATCGCCGGGGCCGGCGAGGCCATGCAGGGCCAGTACTGGTACACCGCGGCCCTTCGCGCCGACGCTCTCGAGAGCGCCGCCGAAGTGGGGCGCAAGGCGGCCGAGCGCACGCTGGCGCGGCTCGATCCGCGCAGCGCGCCGACCGGCGAGTTCCCGGTGCTGTTCGTGCCTGAGGTGGCGCGTTCGCTGATCGCGCACCTCGTCGGTGCGGTGTCGGGCGGCGCGCTTTACCGCAAGGCCAGTTTCCTCGTCGGGGCACAGGGGCAGCGGCTGTTCCCCGAATGGTTCCGCATCGTCGAGCGCCCGCATCTCGTCGGCGGGTGGCGCAGCGGTGATTTCGACGCCGACGGCGTGGCCACGTGCGAATCGCCGCTGGTCGATGGAGGCGTGCTGCAGCGCTACGTACTTGGCACCTATTCCGCGCGGCGGCTCGGCTTGGAAAGCACCGGCAATGCCGGCGGCGTGCACAACCTCGAGGTCGCGGCCAATGCCGAGGGCTTCGACGCGATGCTGAAAGGAATGCGCCGCGGACTCGTCGTGACCGAGCTGATGGGGCAGGGCGTCAACACCGTCACTGGCGACTACTCGCGCGGTGCGGCCGGTTTCTGGGTCGAGGACGGGGCCATCGCCTACCCGGTGGACGAGCTCACCATCGCCTCCAATCTCCGCGACATGTTCCTCGGCATCGAGGCGGTCGGCGCGGACATCGACCGGCGTTCAGCGACGGCCATCGGCAGCCTGCTGGTCGGGAAAATGACCGTGGCGGGCGGTGACGGGGGCTGAAGTCGCCCCCGCGGTTCCGAGGGCTCAGGCACGGCCGGATTCCTTGACAGCCATTCACCTTTTCTCGACAGTGACCGGGCGTTTTCACCACCAAGGAAATCCCGATGTCCGACGCCTTTTCGCCGCCGCCCTCCCCCGGGGGTGAAGTCTCCGCCGAACAGCGCCAGTGGGGCCTGTTCGCCCACTTGTCGTCGCTGGTCGGATTGATCATTCCGCTGGGCAACATCCTCGGCCCGCTGATCATCTGGCAGGTCAAGAAGGACGAGATGCCCTTCGCCGCCGACCAGGCCAAGGAAGCGCTGAACTTCAACATCACCATGGCCATCGCCGGCATCGTGGCGTGGCTGCTGGTCTTCGTGCTGATCGGCTTCCTGCTGCTCCCGCTGATCGGCATCGCCTGGATCGTGCTGACGATCCTCGCGGCCATCAAGGCGAACGGCGGTGAAGCCTACCGCTACCCCTTCGCGCTCCGCCTGGTCAAGTAATCAGCGCGAGCGCTGCACGGCCATGACGGCCAGGTCCGCGAGGGCCTGGCCGTTGTCGTTTCCTCTGCCGGTGAGCGACGCCAGCGCCGCGTCGAGATCGCGCGCCACGGCGTCGAGCCGCGCGCGGGCGCCGTCGAGGCCGAGCAGGGTCATGTAGGTGCTCTTGCCCTGCGCTTGGTCCTTGCCGGCGGTCTTGCCCAGCGTGGCGGAATCCGCCTCGGCGTCGAGCAGGTCGTCCTTGATCTGGAAGCCGAGGCCGAGCAGGGCACCAACACGGCGCAGGGCGTCGATCGTCGCGGCGTCCGCACCGCGCAGCAGGCCGCCCATCACCACGGCCGCTTCGATCAGTGCGCCGGTCTTCATCCGGTGCATCGTCGCGAGGGCCTCCAGCGCCTGCGACTGGCCAGTCATCGCCATGTCGATGGCCTGGCCGCCGCACATGCCGCGCGAGCCGGCGGCGTGGGCGAGTTCGCGCAGCGCGGCGCGCACCGCGTCGGCCGGCGCCGGCGCGGCCGAGAGAACGAGGAAGGCTTCCGATTGCAGCGCGTCGCCGACGAGGATCGCCGTCGCCTCGTCGAACGCGATGTGCACCGTGGGCCGACCGCGGCGCAGTGCGTCGTCGTCCATCGCGGGCAGATCGTCGTGCACCAGCGAATACGCGTGGACGAGTTCGATGGCGACCGCAGCGTGGTCCAGCGCGTCGTCGTGTGCATCCTCGGGCGGGCTGCCGAGCGCGGCGCCGGCGGCGTAGACCAGCAGCGGACGCAGGCGCTTGCCGTCGCCGAGCACGGCGTAGCGCATCGCGGCGTGGAGGGTGCGGGGTTCGCGCGTGTCGTCGGGAAGGTGCCGCGCCAGCGCGGCGTCGACGCGTTCGCGCCACGCGTCGAGCGTGGCCTTACTCCGCATCGGCGCGGAACTCGCGCGCGCTGCCCGGGTCGGCCGGATCGGCCAGCAGGCGGATACGCAGTTCGGCCTGCTCCAAAGCGCCCTGGCATTGCCGGTAGAGGGCGACGCCGCGCTCGTAGGCGCCGAGCGATTCCTCGAGGCTCAGGTCGCCGCCTTCCAATCGTTGCACCAGCGCCTCGAGTTCATCGAGGGCGCGCTCGAAATCCTGCGGCGGCGTCGGGGTCGGGCTCATGACTGCAGTTTACCCGGCTGGGTCGGCTGGCTGCCAAACCAGACGCGCGCCGCGGGCGCGTAGCCAAGTGTCGAGCTCGGCCCCATAGGCGAGATCGCCCAAGGCTTGCAGCTCGCCTTCCGCATCGATGAGCAAGGGCACGGCGTCGCGCGCCCACGGCGGCACGCCGAGCGCAGCGAAATGCGTCTGCAGCGCGCGGGCGTGCCGGTCGCCGGCGGCACGGAAGCGCGCGGGGGCGTCGCGTCGCGCGACCCGTCGGAGCGGTGCCTCGAAGCCCTCGGCGCCGAGCAGTTGGAGCGTGCCCGCGTCCGCGTCGTCGGCGCCGTGGCCCAGCCGCAGCGGGGCGCGGCCGTCCCATGCGAGCTGGGAGAGTGGCGCGATGGCGTGCGCGTCCGTGGCGGGCTCCGTCGATTCGCGCGGCGTGAGCCAGAGGCGTCCGCCCCACTGCCGCAGCGTGGCGTCGCCCAGCGGATGCCGGAGCGCCCGGCCGGCCGGCCGCCGCGACCAGTCGCCGAGCACGCGCCGAAGGGCATCGCCGGTGAGCCGGAGGTTCCGCGATTCCGCCCACAGCCGCAGCGCGCGCGCGGCGCGCTCCTGCGGAAGAGCGCGTAAGGCCGACACCTCGACCACGTCATCGCGCAGCCCCAGCACCGTGGCGAGGTCCCGCTTCGCTTGCGCCCGCAGCAGGCCGTCCGCCTCTGCCAGACGCTGCGCACTGGCAGCGAGCGCCGCGTCCGCTTGCGGCCAGTGGCGGCGCAGCAGCGGCATCACGGTGTACCGAAGCTGGTTCCGCGACAGCCGCTCGTCACGGTTCGAGGGGTCCTCGATCCACGACAGCTCGTGCTGCGCGGCGTAGTCCGCCACCGCGGCACCGGGCGTGGCGAGCAGCGGGCGCCAGATCGGTCCGCGGGCATCGACGGTGAAGTCGCGCATCGCCGACAGCCCGCGTTCGCCGCTGCCGCGCAGCAGCGCCAGAAGCAGCGTCTCGGCCTGGTCGTCGCGGTGGTGGGCGAGCACCAGGCACTCATCGGCGCGACGTTCCGCGTCGAAGGCGGCATAGCGGGCTTGGCGTGCGGCGTCCTCGAGGCCGCGTCCCTCGCGCTTCACCGCCACACGGCGCACGGCGCAGTCCACGTTCCAATCCCGTGCCTGCGCTTCGCACTGCTGCGCCCAGCGATCGGCGCCGGCATGCAGGCCATGGTGCACGTGGATGGCGCGAAGCCCGGCCCAAGGCGCATCCGGGAGCGTCGCCAGGCGGTGCAGCAGGGCGGTCGAATCGCGCCCGCCGCTGAAGCCGACGAGCAGTCGTCGCGGCGCGTCGGCGGGGAAGGGCGTCAGGTCCATCCGGCAAGCCTGCCGTTTGCCGCCCGGCCCACGCAAACCGCGGGGCTCGAAACGACAACGCCCGCCTCAGGGGCGGGCGCTGCCGATGCCACGGAGGCGCGATCAGAAGTCGAACAGCACCTTGACCGAGGCGTCCACGGCGCCGTCGCTGATGTAGCCGATGGCGCCCGGCGTCGAAGCCACCTTGGCCTTGACCGCGGCGTCGTCCGCGAGGTCTTCCGGGGCCTTGGCGCGGCCGGTGAACACCAGACGCGACCAGTGCGAGGCGAGCTGCGCGCCGGCGCGGCCGACGACACCCGATTCGAAGGGGGCGCGGACCGGCCCTTTCTGGAACACGACGACGGCCGGCTGGCCACCGACCTGGGCCGTACGGCCGAGGAAGATGGCCTGCACGCCGGCCTTGTCGAGGGTGCCCTGGCTGGAGTTGGCGGCAACCACCACCTTGCCGGCGAAGGCCGGAGATGCGGTGAGGAGGGCGAGGGCGGCGATGCTGAGAATGCGCTTCATGGTCGTCCTCCGGTCAGAACGTGAACACGACGCCGACGGCGAGTGAATCCGCGTCTGCGCTGGCGGGCGTGTCGTTGGTGTACTGGGTGTAATCGGCCTTCAACGCGACGTTGGTCGCGACGTCCCAGCGAAGGCCATAGCTCCAGTACGTGGCGTCGAGGGCTTCCGACTGAACCACGCCAGAGGTTGCTGCGCGCAGTCCGGCCAGCGGCGGGACGTTCGGCAGCAGGGCGATGATGCCCGGCTTGGCCTCGTTGTCGCGACGGCCCCAAGTAAGGTTTGGCGTCCACGCGCCGAAACGGTATGCGCCGGTGACGTAGTACTGGGTACGGTCCGAGTAAGAGGAGTCGTCGATAGTGGTCTTGGTCCACTCTCCGATCACCAGCCAATTTCCGCGGTTAATCTCGGCAGAAATTCCGACAAATTCGGCTGGGTCCTCGCTGTAATCGATTTCCTCGGCCACATTGGAGAATCCGTTGCCTCGCAAGGCCGATAGCAGGGGTTCGAGATCGAGGATGTTGACCGACACATCTGCCTGCAAATAGCTCGCACGCAGACTCAGCCAATCGCTATACGTGGTGTCGACGTAGACACCCGTGAGCGAGTCGATCTCTTGCGAGGCGTTGTCGCTCAACTCTTCCTCGTTCTTGCCGCCGACGACGCCGACATTCGAGAACCAGTCGCCCGAGCCGAACGAGTAGGCGGCGCTGAAGCCGTCGTAGTTGCTGAAGGAAGCGTTGTAGACGGCATGCGGCGGACGCAGCCACGGGTAGGCGTAGCCCACCTCGAGGAAGTCGGAGTAGCGGAAGAAGGGCACGCGCTGGCGGCCGGCCTTCGCCGACCAGCCGTTGCCGCCGTTCCAGCCGACGTAGGCCCAGGCGAACTCGGGGTCGAAATCGTCGCGGCCACGGGCCACGATCTGCGCCGTCGCCGACCACTGCTCGTTGAGGTCGCCACGGACCTGCAGCGCGAAGAGCGATTCGTCCTTGAAGTCCCAGTCCGAGTCATAGCCGGTGCCGGGGAAAGTCGTTCCGTCGGAGACGGTGCCGGCCACCATCTGGCCGAAACCGGTGATCTGGACGCTTTGTGCCGCAGTGGACGTCGCCGCAAGGGCGGCGAGGATGCCGAGGGCCAACAGGCGCTTCATCGAGAGTTCTCCGATAGGTGGTGACGCGAACAGGGCATCGGCCCCGGGCAGCGAAACTTTAACGTTTGCCTTCACGCGAACACTTGAAGCCGATCCCGCAATTCACACACGGGACACGCCATTTTGCGATTCCGTCGACATTCCCTTGACGCGGTGCGACATCGTTCAGCCTGGACGCCCTCACGGCGTGCTGCAACACACCATCAAGCGATCGCTCAGGCCGACGCGAACGCCCCGTACTTGCGCAGACGCGCGTAGCGGCGGTCAAGCAGGGCGTCCTTCGACAGCCCTTCGAGTTTCGCCAGCTCCGCCATCAGCGTGGTCTTGAGGGTCTGGGCCATCGCCGCCGGGTCGCGGTGGGCGCCGCCCAGCGGCTCCTTGACGATGAGGTCGATGAGCCCGTTGTCCTTGAGCCGCGGCGCGGTCAGGCCCATGGCCTCGGCCGCGTCCTTGGCCTTGTCGGCCGACTTCCAGAGGATCGACGCGCAGCCTTCGGGCGAAATCACCGAGTAGGTGCCGTACTCGAGCATCAGGGTGACGTCGCCCACGCCCACGGCCAGCGCGCCGCCGGAGCCGCCTTCGCCGATCACCGTGCACAGGATCGGCACGCCGAGCTCGGCCATCTCGAGCAGGTTGCGGGCGATGGCCTCCGACTGCCCGCGCTCTTCGGCGCCGATGCCCGGGTAGGCGCCCGGCGTATCGATGAAGGTGAGGATGGGCAGCTTGAAGCGCTCGGCCGTCTGCATGAGGCGCAGCGCTTTGCGGTAGCCCTCGGGGCGCGGCATGCCGAAATTGCGGCGGATCTTGCTCTTGGTGTCGCGGCCCTTCTGGTGGCCGATCACCATGACGCTGCGGCCGTCGATGCGGGCGAGGCCGCCCACGATCGCGGCGTCGTCGGCGAAGGCGCGGTCGCCGGCCAGCTCGTGGAACTCCTCGGCGATCAGGCCGAGGTAGTCGAGCGTGTAGGGGCGCTGCGGGTGACGCGCCAGCTGGCTGATCTGCCAGGGCGTGAGCGTGGCGAAGATCTCGGCGGTGCGGGCCTTGAGCTTGTCCTCGAGGCCGCGGATCTCGTTCTCGATGTCCACGGCGGGGCCCGTGCTTGCATGCCGGAGCTCGTTGATCTTGGCTTCAAGATCGGCGATGGGCTGTTCGAAATCGAGGGAGTTCGGATTCATTTGCTTGGGACTTGGAGGGCGTTCCCCGATCGTTCCGGGGCCGCTAGAGCAAAGAGTCTAGCTGGCGGGGCGGGGTGCCGGCCATGGGGCCGGGCGGGGTAAGCCCTCAGCCCTGCAACCAGGGTTTGTGCAATTGGAGCTTGACCGCCTCCACGAAGGGCAGGTGGCGGAGGCGGGACAGCAGGTCGGAGGCTGTCCGGACGCCCTCGCGGCCGCCGAGGTCGAGGCTGCCCGCCGCGCCGGGGCGCTTGATGTCCAGGCGCAGCGGGGTGGGGCCGGGCCGGTACTCGGCCAGCAGCGCCTGAAGCTGTTCGAAGGCGCCCTTGCCCCGCAGGTCGGCCGACAGGGCGATGCGGCGGGCATGGGTGTCGAGCAGGGCCTTGAAGTCCCAGGCCTGCTTCACTCGCATGGAGAGCTCCCCGCTCACCCGGTCCGCGCCCACCTGGCCCTCGACGATCAGGATGCGGTCGCGGGAGAGGAGGTGGCCGAAGCTGGTGCAGGCCTCGCGGAAGAAGGCCAGCTCGATCTGGCCGTGACCGTCGTCGATCTGCGCGAAGGCCATGGCGTCGCCGCGCTTGCGCACGTTGCCGACGAGGCCGGCGAGGATCATCGTCGCCTCGTTTCGGCGGTCCTTGCGCTGGGCCCACGTGGCTTCGACCTCGCCGAGGTGGATGTTGACCAGCTCCGAGAGTTCGGCCCGCCACGGGTCGATGGGGTGGCCGCTGAGGTAATGGCCCAGCGTCTCGCGTTCGCCGGCCAGCAGCTGCTCCAGCGGCCACTCGTCGCAGGCCGGCAGGTCGACCTTGGCTACCGGCGCATCGGCGAAGCCGCCGAACAGGGAGACCTGCCCGGCCGCCGCCGAGCGCGCGGCCTGCTCGCTGGCCTTCACCGCCTCCGGCAGCTGCAGCAGCAGCGAGGCCCGGTTCGGCGCGAAGCCGTCCAGCGCGCCGGCATTGATCATCGCCTCGACCGCGCGCCGGTTCATCTTGGTGGGGTCGACGCGCTCGCAGAAATCCAGCAGGTCGCGAAATTTTCCCGATGAAGAGCCTGGCCCCTTGGCGCCACGCGCCTGCACGATGGCTTCGGTCAAGCCGGTGCCGACACCCTTGATGGCGCCGAGGCCGTAGCGGATCGTCCGCGCGTCCTTCGCTTCGAACATCGTCGCCGACTCGTTCGCCTTCGGCGGCAGTACGGTGAGCTGCAGCGCGCGGCACTCGTCGAGGAAGTTGACGACCTTGTCGGTGTTGTCCATGTCGGAGGACAGCACCGCGGCCATGAACTCCGCCGGGTAATGCGTCTTCAGCCAGGCCGTCTGGTAGCTCACCAGCGCGTAGGCCGCGGCGTGCGACTTGTTGAAGCCGTAGCCGGCGAACTTCTCCATCAGATCGAAAACGGCGTCGGCCTTGGCTTCGTCGATGCCGTTCGTCGCCGCGCCTTCGCGGAACATGGCGCGGTGCTTGGCCATCTCCTCGGGCTTCTTCTTGCCCATCGCGCGGCGCAGCAGGTCGGCGCCGCCGAGCGAGTAGCCGCCCAGCACCTGCGCCATCTGCATGACCTGCTCCTGGTAGACCATGATCCCGTAGGTCTCCTCCAGCACCGGCTTCACGCGCGGGTCGGGGTACTCGACTTCTTCCTTGCCGTGCTTTCGGGCGTTGAAGCTGGGGATCAGGTCCATCGGGCCCGGGCGGAACAGCGACACCAGGGCGATCAGGTCCTCGAAGCGGTCGGGCCGCGCTTCGCGCAGCAGGTTGCGCATGCCCGAGGATTCGAACTGGAACACCGCCACCGTCTGCGCGCGGCTGAACAGCTCGAAGGTGGGGCGGTCGTCGAGCGGGATGCGCGCGATGTCGAGCGGTGCTTCGCCTTTCGCGGCGCGGCGCGTGTTGATGGCCTTCACCGCCCAATCGATGATCGTCAGCGTGCGCAGGCCGAGGAAGTCGAACTTCACGAGGCCGATGGCTTCGACGTCGTCCTTGTCGAACTGCGTCACCGCGCCCTTGCCACCCGGTTCCGAGAACAGCGGGCAGAAGTCGGTGAGCGGCGTCGGCGCGATCACCACACCGCCCGCATGTTTACCGGCGTTGCGCGTGAGGTCCTCGAGCTGTCGCGCCAGGTCCATCAGGTCGCGCACGTCGTCCTCGCGGGCGTAGCGTTCGATCAGCTCACCCGAGCGCACGGTGTCGTCGGTCTTGCCCTTCTCCGTTTCGCCCAGCGCGTCGTCGAGGGCGATGCCGAGCACGTTCGGGATCAGTTTGGCGACGCCGTCGACGAAGCCGTAGGGATGGCCGAGCACGCGGCCGCAGTCGCGCACCACGGCCTTCGCGGCCATGGTGCCGTAGGTGATGATCTGGCTGACGCGTTCGCTGCCGTACTTGCGGCTGACGTAGTCGATGACCTCGTCGCGCCGGTCCATGCAGAAGTCGATGTCGAAGTCGGGCATCGACACGCGTTCCGGGTTCAGGAAGCGCTCGAACAGCAGGTTGTAGGCCAGCGGGTCGAGGTCCGTGATGCCGAGCGCGTAGGCCACCAGCGAGCCCGCGCCCGAACCGCGGCCCGGGCCCACGGGGATGCCGTGTTCCTTACCCCAGTTGATGAAGTCGGCCACGATCAGGAAGTAGCCGGGGAAGCCCATCTTGATGATGACGTCGACTTCGCGCGTGAGGCGGTCGGCGTAGTCCTGCGCGGTCAGGCCCGCCGCAGGATCGTGCGAGGCGAGTCGCTTGGCGAGGCCGCGTTCGGCTTCCGAGCGGATCCAGGTGTCCAGCGTCTCGCCGTCCGGCACCGGGAAGGCTGGCAGGTAGTAGGTGCCGAGGTTGAGCTGGAAGTTGCAGCGCGCCGCGAGGTCGACGGTGTTCGCCAAGGCATCGGGCAGGTCATGGAAAAGGGCTTCCATTTCCTCGGTCGATTTCAGGTACTGCTCGGCGGTGAAGTCGCGCGGGCGCTTCGGGTCGTCGAGCACGCGGCCCGTCGCGATGCAGACGCGCGCCTCGTGCGCGTCGAAATCATCGCGGTCGAGGAAGCGAACCGCATTGGTCGCGATCGCCGGCAGGCCGCGCGCGGCGGCGAGTTCCAGTGCGGCGCGGTTGAAGGCTTCATCGCCCGGTTTGCCCGTGCGCGTCAGCTCGAGGTACAGGCGGTCGTCGAAGCGGCGTGCGTAGCGGTCGAGCAGTTGGGCGGCGTGGTCGTCGCGGCCGCCGCTGAAGGCCTGGCCCGGCGGACTGTCGGCACCGAGCGCAAGGATCAGGCCCTCGTGGTCGTCGAACAGCCAGTCCGGGCGGACGCCGAGCACGTCGCCGCGCTGGCCGTCGGCATAGGCGCGGGTGATCAGGCGCGAGAGCGAGAGGTAGCCGCGGCGGTCGAGGCACCAGGCGGTGACGCGGCCCAGCACGGCCTCGCCGTCGTCGAGGGTGAGCTGCGCGCCGGCGATGGGCTTGAGGCCCTTGCCCTCGGTTTCCTTGTAGAACTTCACCAGCCCGAACAGGTTGGTCGGGTCGGTGAGCGCGACCGCCGGCTGCCCGCGCTGCGCGCAGCGCTTGGCGAGGTCGGGCAGACGGATCGTGGAATCCGTCAGCGCGTACTCGCTGTGGACGTTGAGATGGACGAAGCGGGGCGGCATGGCGGCGTCCGGGGCAGACGCCGCAGGCTACGTGCCCCGCTGCGGCGGGACAAGGCTTGACTCAGCCGGCGTAGCGGGCCGTCGCGTAGCTGCGCTCGCGGTGCAACTGGCGGTCGAGGCGCTGCACCCGGTCGGCCAGCTGGCGCAGGGCGAGGTACTCGGCTTCGCGGCGCTGGTGCTCGGCGCGCGGCGACGGGTTGGGCGTCGGAGCGTGGGTGGGGTAGGGGCGGCTGGGGGCGTTCATGGCAGGGCTCGTCGCGGGTCTCGGGGCATCGCCGCGGAATGTGGCGATGTGGCGACAGTCTCTACGCACGTCCGTCGTGCGGTAAGTCACAAAAGTCAGAATGACCACCGGCGCAATGCCGGAAGTCATGCCCTTGCCGTCGCGATGTCATTTGCCGCCCCGAGACTGCCGAGAGGCAACTGGGCGCTGTGTGGAATGAACCGACGGATGTCCGAACTGAGAATCTTCGTCCTCATGCTCGTTGCCCTCGCGTGGTTGCCGCCGCCTTTGGGCGCCGCTGGCGTGCCAGCGCCGGAGGGCTTTACCAAGCCGTTTCCGAACAGCCGCCATGTCGCGGTGCAGGGCGTCGAGCTGCACGTCCGCGAATGGCGTCCCCGGGGCGAAGCCCCAGCCGCGGACCGCGCGCGCTGTCCGGTGTTGCTCGTCCACGCCCTTGCGGGTTCGACCTACTCGTTCCGGCACGTGGCACCGGCCTTGGCGAACGCCGGGCATCGGGTGCTGGCGGTCGACCTGCCGGGCTACGGCTACAGCGCCCGTCGACCTTTCGAGGGCAGCGCAGCGGCGGCGCTCTGGTCGTTTCTCGAAGCGGAGGCTCCGGCACACGCGTGGTGCCTGGTTGGGCATTCGATGGGCGCGCGCGTCGTGGGGCAGATGGTGGCGGACGCGCCGTCGCGGGTCGCCGCCGTCGCCTACCTTTCCGGCTCCCCGATGCGGGAGCGCCGACGCAATCCCGCGATGTTCCGTGCGCAGCCTCTGCGCGGGATCGTCCTCGCGCTCGCGGAGCGCCGCTACCTGCACGCGCAAGGCCTTTCCAAGGCTTTGGAGGATGGCCTGGGGCGTCCTCCCGATGCTGCGGAGTTGGCCGCGTATCTCGCGCCGCTGCAGGTGCCCGGTACCTTGCCGGCGATTCTCGACGGCTATGCGAGCGACATGGGTCCGGACCGCACCGATCCCTCGCGGCTTTCCGGCGTGCCCAGCCTCGTGTTGTGGGGGAGCCACGACCGTTGGTTGAAGCCGGACGTTGGGGAGCGGCTGGCTTCGTCGCTGCCCGCCGCGACCTGGGTGCAGGTGGACGGTGCCGCGCACAGCCCGATGGAGACGCATCCCCGCGAGGTCGTCACGCCGATGCTCGACCTGTTCGCGAAAAGCAACGAAGGCGGGGCCTTCGCCGGCTCGATCAATCCAGCAGCGGCGGAACCATCGATGCCCTGACGGGCGCGAAACTGCGCCGATGCGCCGGGCAGGGTCCGAAGCGGCGAAGCGCGTCGAGGTGCTCGGGCGTCGGATAGCCCTTGTGTGCGGCGAAGCCGTACTCCGGGTGCGCCGCATTGAGGTCCAGCATCCAGCGATCGCGCGCCACCTTGGCGAGAATCGAGGCCGCCGAGATCGCAGCGATCTTCGCGTCGCCCTTGACGATGGCTTCGGCGGCGATACCCAGGCCGGGCGGCACGCGGTTGCCGTCGACGAGCACGCGCGAGGGCGTGGTCGCCAGCGCCGCCACCGCGCGCCGCATGCCGGCCATCGTGGCCTGCAGGATGTTGAGGCGGTCGATCTCGTCGGCGTGCACGAACACGATGGCGAAGGCGAGCGCCTCGGACTGGATGCGCGGGAACAGCGCCTCGCGGCGGGCTTCCGACAGCGCCTTGGAATCGCCGAGACCGTCGATGCGTCGGGCCGGGTCGAGGATCACCGCGGCCACCGCCACCGGGCCGGCCAGCGGCCCGCGGCCGGCTTCGTCGACGCCGGCGACGCCGGGCACGGTCCACGACGGATCGATCATTGCGGCAACAGCGTCGACACCGCCTCGGCCGCCGCCCGCGGCATCGGGGCGTGCAGCGCCTCGTGCAGGCCTTCGAAGCGCAGGCGGTGGGCCGGCGTGAGGCCCTCGCGCAGCAGGCGCTCGATGTCGTCCGCCAGCACGTCGGCGCGGCAGTCGGCCTGCATACGTTCCGGCACCAGCGATTCGCCGGCCAGCACGTTCGGCAGGCTGTAGCGCTCGACCTTCAACAGGCCGAAGGCCTTGACGATGAAATGCGTGAGCGGCGCGATGCGGTAGGCCACGACCATCGGCCGCTTGGCCAGCATCGCTTCGAGGGCCGCCGTGCCGGAGGCCAGCAGCACCGCATCGCTGGCCACCATGGCCTCGCGTGCACGGCCGTCGACGAGGTGCAGGGCCCCATGCAGGGCGAGCGAGGCCGGGTGTGCCGCGAGCAGGGCCTGGAAGCGTTCGCGGCAGCGCGGGTTCGCCATCGGGGCGAGCACGCGGAGGTCCGGCAGGCGCTGGCGCAGCAGGTCGACCGCGTCGAGGAACACCGGCCCGAGCCGGGCGATCTCGCTGCCGCGGCTGCCGGGCAGCAGGGCGAGCAGCGGGCCGCCGCCGTCGAGGCCCAGCGCGCGCCGGGCGGCGTCGCGGTCCGGGTGCATTGGCAGCATCGCTGCGAGGGGGTGGCCGACGAAGCTCGCCTCGACGCCGTGCTTCGCATAGATGGCCGGCTCCATCGGGAACAGGCAGAGCACGCGGTCGGCCGACGTGCCGATTTTCGCGGCGCGGCCTTCGCGCCAGGCCCAGACCGAGGGGCTGACGTAGTGCACGGTGCGAATGCCGCGCTGCTTCAGCCACTTCTCCAGCCCGAGGTTGAAATCGGGGGCGTCGATGCCGATCACCACGTCCGGCTGCCAAGCCAGCAGGTGTTCGCGCAAGTTGCGGCGGAGGCGAAGCAGGCGCGGCAGATGCTTGAGCACCTCGACGAGGCCCATGACCGCGAGTTCCTCGCAGTCGTGCCAGGCGGTGACGCCGGCGGCGCGCATCTCCGGCCCGGCGATGCCGACGAACTCGGCATCAGGGTGCAGGGCCTTCAGGTCACGAACGAGGGCAGCGCCGAGCAGGTCGCCCGAGGCCTCGCCCGCGACCAGCGCGATGCGCGGCGAGCCCATCAGCGCAGCAGGCCGCGCTCGCTCGACTCGATGAAGGCGAGCATGCGGGCGACGTCTTCCGATGTGGTAGCGGCTTCCGCGAGCTGCTGCTTGGCCTCGGCCAGCGGCGCGCCCGACATGAACACGGCGCGGTAGGCGCGCTTGATGGCCGCGATGCGTTCGGCGTCGAAGCCGCGGCGCTTCAGGCCTTCCGAATTGATGCCGCGCGGCACCGCGTACTTGTCGGCGACGATCACGAAGGGCGCGACGTCGGCGTTGACCAGGCTGCCCATGCCCACGAAGGCATGCGCGCCAATGCGGCAGAACTGATGAATGCCCGCGAATCCACCAAGAATCGCCCAGTCCTCCACGACGACGTGGCCGGCGAGCGTGGCGTTGTTGGCGAAGATACAGTGGTTGCCGATCACCACGTCGTGGGCGACGTGCACGTAGGCCATCACCCAGTTGTCGTTGCCGACGGTGGTGACGCCGCCGCCATCGACGGTGCCGCGCGAGAACGTGGTGAATTCGAAGATGGTGTTGCGGTCGCCGATGACGAGCTGCGTCGGTTCGCCCTTGTGCTTCTTGTCCTGCGGCTGGCCGCCGAGGCTGGCGTGCGCATGGATCACGTTGTCCCGGCCGATGCGGGTCGGGCCGAGGATCGAGCAGTGCGAGCCGATGCTCGTGCCCGCGCCGATCTCGACGTCCGGCCCGATCACCGTGAACGGCCCCACGGAGACGCCGTCGTCCAGCCGGGCCTTCGGGTCGATGATGGCGGTCGGGTGGATGGCGGCGTTCGCGTTCATGCGGCCTTGGTCTCCGCGCACAGCATCTCGGCGCTGGCCACTTCCTTGCCGTCCACGAGCGCCTTGCCTTCGTAGAGGGCCATGTTGCGGATGGTGCGCTTCAGCGTGACTTCGAGGATGAGCTGGTCGCCGGGCACCACCATCTTCGAGAAGCGCGCGTTGTCGACCTTCACCAGGTAGAACTGGCTCGGGCCGTTGTTCTCGGCGCAGGCCTTGCCTTCCGAGAGCATCGACAGCAGGCCGCCGGCCTGCGCCATCGCCTCGATCACCAAGACGCCCGGCATCACCGGGTTGCCGGGGAAGTGGCCGGTGAAGTGCGGCTCGCTCGCGGTAACGTTCTTCAGCGCGACGATGCGCTGGCGCGGCTCGACGGACAGCACGCGGTCGACCAGCAGGAACGGGAAGCGGTGCGGCAGCAGGCGTTCGATGCAGCGGACGTCGAGCGGGAAGGGGGGCAGGGTCATGAGCTGGAATCGTTCTTCTTGAGCAGGATTCTGGCGAGTCGGTCGAGCTGGCCGAAACGGGCGGCGTTCTTGCGCCATTCGCGCTTGGGCTGCAGGGGCGTCCCGGAAGCGTACTCCCCCGGCTCGCCGAGCGAATGGGTGACGAGGCTCATGGCGCCGATCGTCACCTTGTCGGTGATCTCGAGATGGCCAATGATGCCGGCCGCGCCGCCCACCAGGCACCAGCGGCCGATGCGCGTGGAGCCCGCCACCGCGACGCAGCCGGCCATCGCCGTATGCGCGCCGATGCGGACGTTGTGGCCGATCTGGATCTGGTTGTCGAGGCGCACGTCCTCCTCGAGCACGGTGTCATCGATGGCGCCGCGGTCGATCGTGGTGTTCGCGCCGATCTCGCAGTCGTCGCCCACCACCACGCCGCCGAGCTGGGGCACGTTGATCCAGCGGCCACCATCCACCGCGAGCCCGAAGCCGTCGGCGCCGAGCACGGCGCCCGGATGGATGCGGACGCGCTCGCCAAGTCGCACGCGGCGCACGAGGGTGACGCGCGCCACCAGCTCGCTGCCCGCGCCGACCACGCAGTCCTCGCCGATCACGCTGCCCGCACCGACCATCGCGCCCGCGGCAACGACGCTGCGCGCGCCGACGCTGACAAAGGCGCCGATGTGCGCGGTGGGATCGACGGTGGCGGTCGGGTCGATGTCCGCGCTGGCGTGGACGCCCGCCGGGCGCGTAGGCACGCGCTCGAACAGCGCGGCGATGCGCGCGTAGGTCGCGTAGGGATTCGCACTCAGAAGCGCCGGTACCGGGCAGTGCTCGGCTTCCGCCGGGTGCAGCACCACGGCCGCCACGCGGGTGGCGGCCAGATGCTTGCGATAGGCCGGGTTGGCCAGGAAGGCCAGCGTGCCGGGCGGGGGCGCCTCCGCCTGCAGCGGCGCGACGCCGTAGACCTCCGCATCCTCGCCGCGCCACTCGAGCCCGAAGCGTTCGGCGAGCGCGGACAGCCGGAAGCGCGGGGTCGTCGCTTCCATCCGCCGTTAGAACTGGCCGCCGAAGGTGAACTGCAGGTTCTCGGTGCGGTCCGTGTCCTCGGAGCGGAACGGCGACGCCCACGAAATCGAGATCGGGCCCATCGGCGACTGCCACTGCAGCGCGATGCCCGTCGAGGCGCGGATGTCGCCCGAGCCGAACTCGCGCGTGTTGCGCCACACGTTGCCGAAATCGAGGAAGGCCGAGATGCGGATGCCGCGCGAGTCGAACAGCGACGGGAAGTAGGTTTCCACCGAGCCGATGGCCTTGAACGCACCGCCGAGCGACTGGCGGAAGTTGGAGTTGCTGCCGAAATCGAGCGAGGAGACCGGGCCCAGCGTGTTCTGCTCGAAGCCGCGCAGCGAACCGGGGCCGCCGGCGTAGAAGTTCTCGAAGAACGGCAGGCCGGCGTTGCCGGTCTTGCCGTAGCTGTCGCCGTAGCCGATCGAGGTGCGCGTCTCGACCACGAGTGCGCGGTTGATCGGCCAGAACTTCGAGAAGTCGTACGAGAGCTTGTAGTACTCGAGGTCCGAGCCCGGCAGTGCCACTTCGGCGCTGATGCGGTTGAGCGTGCCCGCGGTCGGCGCGTAGAAGTCATTGCGCGTATCGCGGGCCCAGCCGGCCTGCATGCGCCACGCGTTCACCGTCCAGAGGCGGTTGAAAGCGACCTGGGTGATCACGCAAGGCTGCGGGACACCGTTGATGGGGTCCCGCGGCAGGCAAGGGAAGGCATTCGTGGTGTCGCCGGGGGCGAACGCGAAGCGCGCGCGGTCGCCGAGCGTGGCCACCAGGTAGTCGATCAACTCCGGCGGCGTCGAGCCGTCGACCGAGGTCAGGTCGACCTTGTCGATGCCGATCGAGGCCGAGATGCTGTCCGTCTCCGAGAGCGGCAGGCCGAACACCGCCTCGAAGGCAGCGTTGTCGGTCTGGTAGCTGGCGATGTTGAAATCGCTGAAGTCGTTCTCGCTGTAAGACAGGTTGTAGCCCAGCGAGACGCCGCTATCGGTGAAGTAAGGGTCCATGAACGAGAAGCTCACGCCCTTGCTGTAGCTGTTGTTCTGCACCGACACCGACACCTTGTTGCCGGAGCCGAGGAAGTTGTTCTGCGAGAGCGACAGCTGCACGCTCGCGCCGTAGAGCTGGCTGTAGCCGAGGCCGAACTGGAACTGGCCGAACTGGCGTTCCTTCACGGTGACCACCACGTCGACCTTGTCCGGCTCGCCGGTGACCGCCGGCGTCTCGATCTCGACGGTGTCGAAATAACCCAGGCGCTGCAGGCGGATCTTCGAGCGGTCGATCGCCGCCTGCGAGTACCACGTGCCCTCGAACTGGCGCAGTTCGCGGCGCATCACCTCGTCGGCGGTGGTGTCGTTGCCCTTGAAGGTGATGCGGCGGACCTGGACGCGCGGGCCCGGGTTGACGACGAAGTTGATGGCGACCTCGGTCTTCTCGCGGTCGATCGTCGGCACCGGATTCACTTCGGCGAAGGCGTAGCCGATGTTGCCGAGCACGGCGGTGATGCCGTCCGAGGTGAGCTCGAGCAGCTGTCGCGAGAAGGTCTGGCCTTCGCGCACGAACAGCATGCTCTCGACTTCCTCCACCGGCAGGATGGTGTCGCCGCTGACCTGCACCGACGAGATGCTGAACACCTCGCCCTCGGTCACGCTGGCGCCGATGGTCATGTCCTTGCGGTCGGGGCTGATCGCGACTTGTGTCGATTCGACGTTGAAGTCGACGTAGCCGCGGTCGAGGTAGTAATTGGTGAGCTTCTCGAGGTCGCCGGAGAGCTTCTCGCGCGAGTACTGGTCGTCGCGCTTGTACCAGGACAGCCAGTTGCTGGTGTTCGATTCCCAGCTCTGGCGCAGCTCGTCGTCGCCGTAGACGGTGTTGCCGACGATGTTGATGTCGCGGATGCGCGCGGCCTTGCCCTCGTCGACGGTGATGGTCACGTCGACGCGGTTCAACGGCAGGTTGGTGACCGTCGGGGTGATCGTCACCGAGTACTTGCCGCGGTTGTTGTACTGGCGGATCAGCTCCTGGGTCACCCGGTCGACGTTGAGCGGGTTGTAGGTCTCGCCTTCGGCGAGGCCGATGCCGCGCAGGCCCTTCATCAGCTCCTCGGACTTGATGTCCTTGTTGCCGGAGAGGGTGATCTTGTTGATGGCCGGGCGCTCGACCACCTTGATGACCAAGATGTTCCCCTCGCGGGCCAGCGACACGTCGCTGAAGAACCCGGTCCGGAACAGCGCGCGGATCGCTTCGCCGGCGCGGCCCTGGTCGAGGGTCTCGCCGCGTTCGACGGGCAGGTAGGAGAAGACCGTGCCGTTCGAGATGCGCTGCAGACCGTCGACGCGGATGTCCTGCACCTCGAAGGCGCCGATGGACTGGGCCATGGCGGTGCCCGACAGGGCAGCGGCGAGGGCGAGGGCGAGCAGGCGGCGGGTGGGGCGATGCGTCATGGAAACGTCCAAAAGCGGCAGGCCCGGTGGGCCCGCGGGGTGACGGTCAGGGAACGAGCCTCAGCACGTCGTTGAAGAGAGCGAGGCCCATCAGCGATGCGAGCAGGACGAGGCCGAAGTACTGCCCGGCCACGAGCACGCGGTCGCCCAGCGGCCGCCCTTGAACCAGCTCGATAAGGTAAACCAGCAGGTGCCCCCCGTCCAAGACAGGAATGGGCAGCAGGTTCAGGATGGCGATGCTCACCGAGAGCATCGCCAGGAAGTACAGGAACCAGGCCACGCCGCGCGCCGCGGTGGTGTTCGCGACCTGGGCGATGGTGATCGGGCCGGAAAGGTTCTGCAGCGAGGCGGCCCCGGTGACCATCCGCCAGAGCATGCCGACGGTGTCATTGGCCAGCTGGCCGGTGGCCTTCACGGCTTCGGGCAGGGCCTCCAGCGGGCCGTGCCGGAGCAGGGCATCGCGCGGGTCGGGGGCCGACACGCCGAGTCGCCAGGCGGCCGGAGCGCCCTCCGGGGCCACGCGCTGGGGCACGAGCGCGCGCTCGAGGGTCTCGCCGTCGCGCTCGATCCGCAGCCGGAGCGTCGGCGCCGGGCCGTCGGCGGGGTGGGCGGCGAGGGCAGCTTGCAGGTCGTCGAAGTCGGCCACGGGCGCGCCGTCGATGGACACGATGCGATCGCCGACTTCGAGCGCCCCGGAGGCCGGGCTGCCTGGTGCGAGGCCGCCGACCACGGCCGGAGGGACCGGTCGGCGCGGCACGAAGCCCAGCGCCCGGAACGCCGCCGTTTCCTCCAGCGCCGGGTCGAGCGTGGCCAGCTTGAGCTCGCGCTGGACGAGGTTCCCGTCGGCATCGGAGACCTCGATGGCGATGCTGCGGCGGTCGACCATCGGGCCGAGCAGTGCGTTTTGCGCGTCGGTCCAGGTCGGCGTGTCGCGGCCGTCGACGACGAGCAGGCGGTCGCCAGCCTCGAAGCCGGAGGCCGCCGCCAGCGCCTGCGGTTCAGCCAGCACCGGCACGTAGTCGGGCTTGCCGACGACGAACATCACGTAGAGCAGGCCGACGGCGAGCACGAGGTTCGCCAGCGGGCCCGCGGCGACGATGGCGATGCGCTGGCCGACGGGCTTCGACGTGAAGGCGCGCGGGCGGTCCGCATCGGCGACCTCGCCTTCGCGCTCGTCGAGCATGCTGACGTAGCCGCCCAGCGGGATCAGGCCGATCCTCCATTCGATGCCGTCGCGGTCGGTGCGCGACCAGAGGGCACGGCCGAAGCCCACCGAGAAGCGCAGCACCTTGACCCCGCAGCGGCGCGCCACCCAGTAGTGGCCGAACTCGTGGAAGGTGATGAGCACGCCGAGCGCGACCACCAGCCAGAACGCGGAGGAGATGATTTCGCTCACGCCAGCAGCCCGGTGGCGACGCGGCGCGCCTCGGCATCGGCCGCGAGGCGGTCGTCGAGGGTCGCGCTGGACAGGGCAGGCAGGCGATGCATGGTGCGTTCGATCAGCGCAGGGATGCCAAGGAAAGCGAGCCGGCGCTGAAGAAAGGCTGAAACGGCCACTTCATTGGCGGCATTCAGGACTGCCGGCGCGCTGCCGCCGGCCCGCAGGGCTTCGAAAGCGAGGCCGAGGCAGGGGAAGGCGGCGAGGTCCGGGGCCTGGAAATCCAGCCGGGCGATGGCGAGCAGGTCGAGCGGCGCGACGCCGGCCTCGATGCGCTCGGGCCAGGCCAGGCCGACCGCCAGCGTCGTGCGCATGTCGGGCTGGCCGAGCTGGGCCAGCATCGAACCGTCGACGTAATCGACCAGCGAGTGGATGGTCGACTGCGGGTGGACGACCACGTCGATGCGTTCCGCCGGAAGGTCGAACAGGTGGTGCGCCTCGATGACTTCGAGGCCCTTGTTCATCAGCGTGGCCGAATCGACCGAGATCTTGCGGCCCATCGACCAGTTCGGGTGCGCGCAGGCCTGTTCGGGCGTGATGTCGACGAGCTGCTCGCGCGACCAGCCGCGGAACGGGCCACCCGAGGCTGTCAGAACGATGCGCCGCACGCCGCCGTGGCCGCCCTGCGAGGGCAGGCACTGGAAGATCGCGCTGTGTTCGCTGTCGATCGGCACGAGGGTGGCGCCGCCTGCGGCCACTTCGGCCATCAGCAGCTCGCCGGCCAGCACCACCGACTCCTTGTTCGCCAGCAGCAGGCGCTTGCCGGCGCGCGCGGCGGCGAGGGTCGAAGCGACGCCTGCGGCACCGACGATGGCGGCGATCACCGTGTCGTTGCGGTGGTCCGTGGCGATGGCGTCGAGGGCGGCCGCGCCGGCCACCGCGACGGTGTCGAGGCCGGCGGCCGCCAAACCCTCGCGAAGCGCGGCGTAGCGCGTTTCGTCAGTGATGGCGGCCACGCGCGGGCGGAAGCGGGCGCACAGGGCGACCAGCGCCTCGACCTGCGAGTGCGCGCTGAGCGCATCGACGGCATAGCGGCCGGGATGCCGGGCGATGACATCGAGGGCCGAGGCGCCAATCGAGCCGGTCGCCCCGAACAGCGCGATCCGTTTCAGAGGCCCAGCCACAGCTTGCCCACCATGAATACCGGCAGCGCCGCGAGCAGGCTGTCGAGACGGTCGAGCATGCCGCCGTGCCCGGGGATCAAGCGGCCCGAATCCTTGTGGCCGGAATGGCGCTTCAGCAGGCTCTCGAACAGGTCGCCGGCCACCGACATCATCGCGGCGACGATCGTGAGGAACACCAGCACCGGCAGGTCGTCCCAGCCGAGGCCGAGTGGCTTCACCGCGAGGACCGCAATCAGCGAGGCGCCGGCGAGACCGCCCCAGAAGCCTTCCCAGCTCTTGTTCGGGCTGATGCGCGGGGCCATCTTGTGCTTGCCCATGCGCACGCCGACGAAGTACGCGCCGGTGTCGGCGGCCCACACCAGCATCACCGCGAACAGCGCCCAGCGCGGGCCGTGCCCGGGCAGCTGGTGCAGCCAGACGAGGGCCGCCCAGGCCGGCACGGCGGCGAGGCTGCCGGCCAGCAGCTTGAGGATGCGGAAGCGGCCGCGGTCGGCCTGCCCGAACTCGAAGCGCCAGAGCCAGGCCAGCGCCAGCACCCACCACGCCACGCCGAGCAGGGCCGCGGCCTTGAGTGCGAACAGGTTGGGGCCGGCCGCCCAGGCCAACGCGGCGATCATCAGGGCGTTGGCGGTGATGTAGCCGAGCCGCGGCATCGGGTCGGACAGGCCGGTGAGGCGCGTCCACTCCCACAGCCCGGCCAGAAGCAGCACGGCCGCCACCAGGGCCAGCCACTCCGTGGGCAGCCACAGCAGGCCGGCGACGGCGGTTGGCGCGAGCACGAGCCCGGTGAGGATTCGGGTGCGGCTCATCGCGCCTCCAGGGCCGGGGTCGGCAGCTGTTCGGAAATCAGGCCGAAGCGCCGTTCGCGACCTGCGAAGTCGGCGATGGCTGTATCGAGCAGCGCGTCGTCGAGGTCGGGCCAAAGCACGTCGGTGAACCAGAGCTCGGTGTAGGCGAGCTGCCAAAGCAGGAAATTGCTGATGCGGTGCTCGCCGCCGGTGCGGATGAAGAGATCCGGCGGCGGCAGGTCGGCGAGGCTCATCGCTTCGCCGAGAGTGGCTTCATCGATCTGGTCCGGACGCAGTGTGCCGGCCTGCACGCGCTCGGCAAGGCGGCGCGCGGCCTGTGCCAGGTCGGCGCGACCGCCGTAGCCCGCGGCGAGGGTGAGCGTGAGCTTCGGCGAGGGCAGGCGGATGGCTTCCGCGGCGCCCATGCGGGCGCGGATCCCCTCAGGGAAGCGCGAGCGGTCGCCGATGAAGCGAAGGTGCACCTGCTGCCGCGTCAGCTCCTCGACTTCCGATTCCAGCACGCGCAGGAACAGGCGCATCAGCGCGCCGACCTCGTCCTCGGGGCGGTTCCAGTTCTCGCTGGAGAAGGCGAACAGCGTCAGTGCGGGGATGCCGCGCTTCAGGCAGTACTCGACGATCGTGCGCACCGCGCGCGCGCCGGCGCGATGGCCGAGCGAGCGCGGCCGCTGGCGCTGCTTCGCCCAGCGCCCGTTGCCGTCCATGATGACGGCGAGGTGGTTGGGCAGCGCGGCAGAATGCGACATGCGGCTGGCGCTCAGAGGGCCAGCAGTTCCTGTTCCTTGGCCTTCACCACGTCATCGACGCCCTTGACCCAGGTGTCGGTGAGCTTCTGGATGTCTTCCTCGGCCTTGCGCTGCTCGTCCTCGGAGATCTTCTTCTCCTTGAGCAGCTCCTTCACATGGGTGATGGCGTCGCGGCGCACGTTGCGGATGGCGACCTTGGTGTTCTCGCCTTCGCCGGCTACGTGCTTGGAGAGATCGCGGCGGCGCTCCTCGGTGAGCGGCGGCAGGTTGATGCGAATGACCGTGCCGGCGGTGTTCGGCGTCAGGCCGAGGTCGGAGGCAAGGATCGCCTTCTCGACGGCGCCGACCATCGGCTTCTCCCACGGCGTGATGGTGAGCGAGCGGGCGTCGGCGACGGCCACCGAAGCGACCTGCGACAGCGGCACGTTCGAGCCGTAGTAGTTGACCTGCAGGTGATCGACGATCGCCGTGGTGGCGCGGCCCGTGCGCAGCTTCGTGAGGTCGGTCTTCAGCACCTCCACGCACTTCTGCATGCGGGTCTGGGCGTCCTTCTTGATGTCGTTGATCATGGGGCGGATCTCTGGGGGTGGTGCGGCACGGTGGCCCGGCCGGGAAGTATAGATCGCCGCGCCGCCGGGGCTTCCGGGCGGGGCGGGGCCGGCCTCAGCCGGCGTGGACGAGGGTGCCGAGCGGCTCGCCGCGCAGGATCCGCATCAGGGCCCCCGGCTGCATCATGTCGTAGATGCGGATCGGCAGGTTCTGGTCACGGCAGAGGGCGAAAGCCGCGGTGTCCATCACCTGCAGGTTGCGGGCGATGACTTCGTCGTAGGTGAGGCTGTCGTAGCGCTTGGCTTCCGGCACCTTCTTGGGATCGGCCTCGTAGATGCCGTCGACCTTGGTGGCCTTGAGCAGCAGTTCGGCGCCGACCTCGATGGCGCGCAGGGCGGCGGCCGAATCGGTGGTGAAGAAGGGGTTGCCGGTGCCGGCCGCGAAGATCGCGATGCGGCCCTTCTCGAGGTGGCGGATGGCGCGGCGGCGGATGTAGTCCTCGGCCACTTCGTTGATCTTCAGCGCGCTCATCGTGCGGGCATAGGCGCCAAGGCGCTCGAGGGCATCCTGCATGGCCAGCGCGTTCATCACCGTGGCGAGCATGCCCATGTGGTCGCCGGTGACGCGGTCCATGCCCTTCGATTGCAGGCCGGCACCGCGGAAGATGTTGCCGCCGCCGATCACGAGGCCGATCTGCGCCCCGGCCTTCTGCGCCTCGATGACCTCCTTGGCCAGCCAGGTCAGGACTTCCGGGTCGATGCCGTAATCGCCGCGGCCCATGAGGGCTTCGCCGGAGAGCTTCAGCAGGACGCGCTTGTACTTCAGTGCAGGCACGCTCATTCGTGATCTCCGTTGGGCAAACGGCGGAATTCTAGCGGTTGGGCGGGTTGCCGTCACGCGCGGATGACATCCGCGGCCGGGTGCCGCAGGCTTTCCGGCGACGATCCGTCCACCCCCGGGAGCCCCGCCATGCCGATCACCAACGTCGCCGACTTCCTCGCCGCCACCGCTGAACGCGACCGCGGGCAGGGCGAAGTGTTCGAGCTCGAAAGCCCCTACATGCTGGAAGCCAAGGTCACGGGGCGGGTCTGGGCCAAGGCCGGATCGATGGTGGCCTACCGCGGCGGCATCAAGTTCAAGCGGCAGGGCCTGCTCTCGCAGGGCATGGGCACGCTGTTCAAGAAGTTCATCAGCGGCGAGGGTGCCTCGCTGATGGCGGTCGAAGGCAATGGCCGGGTCTACCTCGCCGACCGCGGCAAGAAGATCACGCTGCTGCGGCTGTCGGGCGAATCCATCGTCGTCAACGGCAACGACGTGCTGGCCTTCGAGGACGGCATCGCCAACGAGATCACGATGATGCGGCGGGTCGCCGGGATGCTGGCGGGTGGTCTGTTCAACATCCGGCTGTCGGGCAGCGGCGTGGTCGCCATCGCCAGCCACTACGACCCGATGACGCTGGCGGTGAAGCCTGGCCAGGCGCTGTACACCGATCCGAATGCCACCGTCGCCTGGTCGGGCAACCTCGAACCGGAATTCGCCACCGACATTCAGCTCGGCACGGTGTGGGGCCGCGGCTCCGGCGAGAGCGTGCAGATGAAGTTCCAGGGCGAGGGCTGGGTGGTGGTGCAGCCCTACGAGGAGATCGCCTGGCAGCCGCAGGCGCGTTGAGATCGCTGCGCCCCTGGCCCCGGTCGCCCGCCGATCCGAAGCCGGGCCCATGAATGCGAAGAGCCCGCTTTCGCGGGCTCTCCGTTCCATCGACGATGCGGCGGTCGATCAGACCTGCATGGCCTTCGCCACTTCCGCGGCGTAGTCCTCGACGACCTTCTCGATGCCTTCGCCGACGGCGAGGCGGGTCATCGACACCATCTCGGCGCCGCCGACCTTGAGGGCGGCTTCGACGGTCATGTTGGTGTCCATGACGTAGGGCTGGCCCGTCAGGGTGTTGTCATTGACGATCTTCGCGATCTTGCCGCTGATGATCTTCTCGAGGATGTCGGCCGGCTTGTTCTTGTCCTTGTCGGACATCTTGGCCAGCTCGATGTCCTTTTCCTTGGACAGGAACTCGGCCGGGACCTGCGCGGCGGTCATGTAGGGCGGGTTCATCGCCGCGACGTGCATGGCGATGCCGCGGGCCAGCTCGTCGTTGCCACCCTTGATCTCGACCAGCACGCCGATCTTGCCGCCGTGGATGTAGGCGCCGACCGTGTTGCCGCCGTCGACGCGCACCATGCGGCGCACCTGGACGTTCTCGCCGATCTTGGCGATCAGCAGGGCGCGGGCTTCCTCGACGGTGACGTCGCCGAGCTTGACGGCCTTGAGGGCTTCCACGTCGGCGGCGCCGGACTCCAGCGCGGCCTTGGCGACGCCGTCGGTGTAGGCGACGAAGTTGGCGTCCTTGGCGACGAAGTCGGTCTCGGAGTTGATCTCGACCAGCACGGCCTTCTGGCCGGCGGCGGCCATCGCGATGCGGCCTTCGGCGGCCACGCGGCCGGCCTTCTTGTCGGCCTTCGCGAGGCCCGACTTGCGCAGGGCTTCCATCGCGGCTTCGATGTCGCCGCCGTGCTCGGTGAGCGCCTTCTTGCACTCCATCATGCCGGCGCCGGAGCGCTCACGCAGGTCCTTGACGAGCGAAGCAGTGATTTCCATGGGGAACCTCGTTGTGTCTGTAATGGAAGCGGCCCGCAGGATGCGCGGGCCGCGTTGCGGTACGGCGACGGCGGGGCGTCGCCGGCGCGGGTTTTACTCGCCGTCGGTCTCGGCGGTGGCGCGGCCGGTGCCGTTGCCACGGCGCGGGGCGCCCTTCTTGGCCGGCGGACGACGGTCGTTGCGCGGCTTGTCGTTGCGCGGACGGCGGTTGTCGGCTTCCTTCGCGATCGGGTTGCCCTCGGCGTCGAGCTCGACGAACTCGTCGTCACCGGCGTTGGCCTGGATCGGGGCGGCGGCCTTGCCTTCCAGCACGGCGTCGGCCACGGCGCGGGTGTACAGCTGAACGGCGCGGATGGCGTCGTCGTTGCCCGGGATGGCGTAGTCGACGAGGTTCGGGTCGTAGTTCGAGTCGACCACGGCGACGACCGGGATGCCGAGCTTCTTGGCTTCCTGGACGGCGATCTCTTCGTGGCCGATGTCGATGACGAACAGGGCGTCCGGCAGGCGGTTCATCGCCTTGATGCCGCCCAGCGAGGCTTCCAGCTTGTCGCGCTCGCGGCGCAGCGAGAGCACTTCATGCTTGACGAGGCGCTCGAAGGTGCCGTCGGTCTCAGCCGCTTCCAGTTCCTTCAGGCGCGAGATCGAGCCCTTCAGGGTGCGGAAGTTGGTGAGGGTGCCGCCGAGCCAGCGCTGGCTCATGTACGGCATGCCGCAGCGGATGGCTTCTTCCTTCAGCGACTCGCGCGCCGAGCGCTTCGTGCCGACGAACAGGATGGTGCCGCGCTTCTGGGCGATGCCCGAGATGAAGTTCATCGCGTCGTTGAAGAGCGGGAGCGTCTTCTCGAGGTTGATGATGTGGATCTTGCCGCGGGCGCCGAAGATGTACGGGCCCATCTTGGGGTTCCAGTAGCGGGTCTGGTGGCCGAAATGGACGCCGGCTTCCAGCATCTGGCGCATGGTGACCTGGGGCATTGCTCTTTCCTTCTGAATGGAGCGCGGCCGGGCCCGTTCGCGGGCATCGCGGCTTGGTCACTCCGGGGTTGGGCCTCCCCGCGCGTCCGTGGCCGAACCCCTCGCGCCTTCGTGAAGGCTTGGGGGCACCCCGGCACGGGATGGTTCACGCGGGTGTGGATTCCTCTGTCGCCGGGGCTTTGGAACCCGGGCCGCCGGAGGTCGGCGCCCACGCCGGCCGGGTGGCCGAAGCGTGAGGCGCGGGATTCTAGCCCGCTGGCAGGGTTGTGGACAAGTCGGCACAATCCCGGGCATGAAAGTGACCTTCAAGACCCCCGAGCAGATCGAGAAGATGCGCGAGGCCGGCCGGCTGGCCGCCGAAGTGCTGCAGGTCGTGGCCCCGTACGTGAAGGCGGGCGTGACCACCGCCGAACTCGACCGCATCTGCAACGAACACATCGTCAACGTCCAGAAGGCCATTCCGGCCAACGTGGGCTACAGGGGCTTCCCGAAGACGGTCTGCACCTCGGTCAACAACGTCATCTGCCATGGCATCCCGTCGGAGGCCAAGGTGCTGAAGGACGGCGACATCCTGAACATCGACGTCACCGTCATCAAGGACGGCTGGCACGGCGACACCTCGCGGATGTACGTGGTGGGCAGTCCGTCGGTGCTGGCGAAGCGCCTGATCGACGTGACCCGCGAGGCCATGTTCCGTGGCATCCGCATGGTGAAGCCGGGCGCCACGCTGGGCGACATCGGCCACGCCATCCAGAGCTATGCGGAAGCCGAGCGCTTCTCGGTGGTGCGCGAGTACTGCGGCCATGGCATCGGCCAGATCTACCACGAGGACCCGCAGGTGCTGCATTACGGCCGCCCCGGCGAGGGCGTCCGCCTGCAGGAAGGCATGACCTTCACCATCGAGCCGATGATCAACGCCGGTGCACGGCACACCAAGCTGCTGCCGGACGGCTGGACCGTCGTCACCAAGGACAAGTCGCTGTCGGCGCAGTGGGAGCACACCGTGGCGGTCACCCGTGATGGCGTGGAGATCCTCACGCGCCTGCCCGGCGACGACAACGACCTGTGAGCACGCCGGCCTCGCCCGTGCCGGTGGCGGCGTCGCTCGCGACGCCGGACGGTGTGCGAGGCTGGCAGGACGCGGCGAAGGCCGCCTTCCTCGAGGTGCGTGCCGCGATCGTGGCCCGTTTCGATGCTGGCGAAGGCATCGAACGCTTGCTGGGTGCGCAGGCCGCCGCCGTCGACGCCGCGGTGCGCGCGGCTTGGGCCGCGTGTTTGCCGACCGAGGCGCCGCTCGACCTGCTGGCCACCGGAGGCTACGGCCGCGGCGAGCAATACCCCTTCTCCGACGTCGACCTGCTGGTGCTCGGCGAAGTCGAGGCGCAACAGGCGCATGAGGCGTCCCTGGGAGCGTTCTTCGCCGCGCTCTGGGACCTCGGCCTGAAGCCCGGCACGGCGGTTCGCTCGCTCGCCGATTGCGTGCAGGCCTGCCGCGAGGACGTGACCACGCTGACCGCGCTCACCGAAGCGCGCTTGCTCGCCGGTTCGCCGGCCGTGCTCGACGCGCTCGAGGACGCGCTGCGCAGCGATGGGCTCTGGCCGGCGGCGGACTACTTCGATGCCAAGCGCGCCGAATGGAACGGCCGGCACGCGCGCTACAACGACACGGCGAACAACCTCGAACCCAACCTCAAGGAAGGCCCGGGCGGTCTGCGCGACCTGCACACGCTCACCTGGCTGGCACGGCGCATCTACCGCGTGCCCGGACTGGAGGCGCTGGTGCCGCTCGGCCTGTTGGGCCCCGACGAGGAGCGCACCTTGAAGCGCGACTGGGCGGTGATCGCCCGCCTGCGTTTCGGCCTGCACCTCGTCGCGAACCGTCGCGAGGAGCGGCTGCGCTTCGACCACCAGAAGGTGCTGGCCGCACGCCTCGGCTACAAGGACGAGGCCAGCGACAACCTCGCCGTCGAGCAGATGATGCAGTCGATGTTCCGCGCCGCGAAGACCGTGCAGCGCATCAGCGAGCGCCTGCTGCAGCGCTTCGAGGAGCAGTTGGCCGGCCGCGTCGAGCGCGTGCCGGTAGCGCCCGGCTTCGCATTGGTGAACGGCTACCTGCAGCGCGAGGCGCAGGGGCCGGTGCGTTCCGCGATCGAGGCCTTCGCCGTGTTCGCGACCTGGGCGGCCTGCCCCGAAGCCAAGGGCCTGCATTCAGAAACCGCGCGGGCCATGGCCGAGGCGCTGCCGCGCATTGCGCCCGGCGAGCAGCAGGATGCCGACACGCGCGCGATGTTCCTCTCGCTGCTGCAGGGCCCGCAGCCGGTCGACACGCTGGCGCGCATGGCGCACCTCGGCGTGCTCGGCCGCTACCTCCCGGCCTTCGCGCGCGTTTCGGGGCGCATGCAGTACGACCTGTTCCACGTGTACACGGTCGACCAGCACACGCTGGAAGTGCTGCGCATCATGGCCAGCTTCGTGCAGGGGAGTGATCCACGCTTCCCGAAGGCCAAGAGCGTGCACGACCGCCTGAAGGCGCCGTGGCTGCTGCTGGTGGCCGGGCTCTTCCACGACATCGCCAAGGGCCGCGGTGGCGACCACTCGGTGCTGGGCGCGGTCGACGTGCGCGAGTTCGGCGCCGCGCATCGGCTGAAGGAGCACGACATCGAACTGCTGGCTTGGTTGGTCGAACAGCACCTGCTGATGTCGACGACCGCGCAGCGCCAGGACATCAGCGACGCCACCGTGGTGGAGCGCTTCGCCCGCGCGGTGGGCGACCGCACGCGGCTCGACTTCCTCTACCTGCTGACCTGCGCCGACATCGCCGGCACCAGCCCCAAGCTGTGGAACACCTGGAAGGAGCGCCTGCTCGGCGACCTGTACGACGCCACGCGCCTGGCGTTCCGTCGCGGCCTCGAGCATCGCGTCGATGCCGAAGCGCGCGTCGCCGAGGCTCGGGCCGAGGTGCGGGCGCTGCTGGCCGACATCGGCGATGCCGAACTGGCGCGCGTGTTTGGCGAGTTCCCCGACGAGAGCTTCCTGCGCTACCGGCCCGAGCAGCTGGCGACGCAGGCCCGCGCGATCCTGCGCCACGGCGACCCGGGCAAGCCGCTGATCATCGTGCGGCCGCAGGGCGAGGCCTTCGAGGTCTTCGTCTACTCGCCCGACCGCGACGGCCTGTTCGCCACGCTGACCGCGACGCTTGATCGCCTCGGGTTCTCGGTGGCGGTGGCGCGCATCGTCACGTCGACCTCGGGCATGAGCCTCGACACCTTCCAGCTGCTGCCGATCCATGACACCGGCGAAGCGCCGGACGCGCGTGCCGCCCACGCCAGCCGCGTGCTGGGCGAGATGCTCTCTCGGACGGCGGCGGTGCTGCATCCGCCGCGTCGCGCCATGCCGGCCGCGCTGAAGCATTTCCGCGTGTCGCCGCGCGTCGAGGTTCGCGACATGGGCGATGGCGCCCGCACCCAGCTCGTGCTCATCGGCACCGACCGCCCCGGCCTGCTGGCCGACATCGCCCGCGTGCTGCGCGAGCAGCGGCTGCGCGTGCACGACGCCCGCATCGCCACCTTCGGCGAGCGTGCCGAAGACTTGTTCCTGATTTCCGACGAGCACGACCATGCGCTCGCCGACACCGCCCAGATCGAGCGCCTGACCGCCGCGCTCACCGCCTGCCTCGAAGGAGACCGTCCGCATGCCCCGCCGCAAGACCCCCGTCCTCGCTGACCTTCAGCCGATCATCGAATCGGCCTTCGAACGCCGCGCCTCGCTGTCCGAAGCCGAGATCGAAGGTTCGCTGCGCGAGATGGTCGAGACCGTCGTCGCCGCGCTGGAATCGGGCAAGGCACGCGTGGCGGAGCCGAACAGCGACGGCACGTGGCGCGTCAACGAGTGGCTGAAGAAGGCGGTGCTGCTGTACTTCCGCTGCAACGACATGCGTCTGGTCGAAGCCGAGCCGGCGCCGTTCTGGGACAAGGTTCCGCTGCGCTTCGAGGGCTTCGACGCGGCGGATTTCCGCGAAGTCGGCGCGCGCGTGGTGCCGGGTGCGGTGGTGCGCCGCGGTGCGCATATCGGCAAGGATGTGGTGCTGATGCCGAGCTTCGTGAACATCGGTGCCCACGTCGGCGCCGGCACGATGGTCGACACCTGGGCGACGGTGGGCAGCTGTGCCCAGGTCGGCGCGCGCTGCCATCTTTCGGGCGGCGCCGGCATCGGCGGCGTGCTGGAGCCGCTGCAGGCCAGCCCGACGATCATCGAGGACGATTGCTTCATCGGCGCACGTTCCGAAGTGGTGGAAGGCGTCGTCGTCGAACGCGGCAGCGTGATCGGGATGGGCGTGTTCATCGGCCAGAGCACCCGCATCTACAACCGGATGACCGGTGAGATCAGCTACGGGCGAGTGCCGGCCGGCAGCGTCGTGGTCTCCGGCCAGCTGCCCTCGGCGGACGGCAAGTACTCGCTGTACGCGGCCGTGATCGTCAAGCAGGTCGACGCCAAGACGCGCAGCAAGACCTCGATCAACGAGCTGCTGCGCAGCGGCCACGCGGAATGAGCGCCGCCCCTGCGAACGTCGTCTTCGGGCTCACGGCCTGCGACAGCTGCAAGAAGGCGCGGAACTGGCTCGAGCGCTTCGACGTGCCGTACGCCTTCGTCGACTTGCGCACCGACCGCCAGCCGCCCGAAACGCTGAAGGCCTGGGCGATGCAGCTCGGCGGCTGGGACAAGCTGATCAACAAGGCCAGCACCACGTGGCGACAGTTGCCCGACGCGCGCAAGGTGCCGGGCAGCGATCCGGAGTGGTTCCTGCTGTTGAAGGAGCATCCGGCGCTGGTGAAGCGGCCGGTGCTGGTGACGGCGGACGGCGTGGTCTCAGTGGGCTTCACCGACAACGCTTACAAGGCGCGCTTCGGGCTGCGCAAGTAGGCGACGCATGCGGGCGGTGCCCGCGACGCGTCATTCCCCGCGCAGGGCAGCCAATGCGCGCCTCGCCTCGGCGCGGGCGCGTCCGCGGTCGAGGGCGATGGGGGCTTCGCCGCCGGTCGTGGCCGGCGTGTCGACGGTTCCCGCAGGCGCCGCTGCCGGAGCCTGGGGAGGCGCAGCCGGGGCCACCAGCGAGGCGACGAAGCGCGTCTGTGCCGAGAGCGTGACGTGGCGGAACAGGTCGGTGACGCGGATCGATTCGCTGAAGCCCTCGCGCAAGTGGCGCAGCAGCTGCACCACCAGCAGCGAGTGGCCCCCGATGTCGAAAAAGTTGTCGTCGCGGCCGAAGTCGTCGATGCCGAGCAGCGCGATCCAATGCGCACGGAGCGTGGTTTCGATCGCACTGGTGTCGATCGACCGCGTCGTGGCGGGGCGCTGCGGTGCGGGCGTCGGCGCGGGAGACGAAGGCTCGGGCCGTGTTGCGATCGGCGTGGCCGGCCGGGGTGCCGATGCGGATCGCCCGACGGTGGCGGCGTTCGCGTTGGCCGTCGTCGACGTCGCCAATGCCGCGCGCACGCGATCGAGCGCTGGCAGGTGGGCGAGCACCGTGTCGGCGTCGAGGCCGAAGTCGATCAGGCAGGCAATCTCGTCCACGTCGATGCCGGCCACGCGCCGCGCCATCGCGATCGCGTCGGATTCGCTGCCAAACAGCCCGCTGTCGCGGAAGTAGCGCTGGAAGGCGAATTCCAGCAGCTCATCCATGTCCTCCGGCGAGGCCGACTGGAAGAACGCGTCGAGGTTCTGCCCCTGTTCCGCCGACATGCGCTTGAAGGTGGGGAACTGCCAGGCCGCGGCCTTGACCAGGGCCATCGCGGTCTTCAGGTAGGCCTTCATCGGGCCGCGCACGACGGCCTCCACGGCCTCGCGGTTGTCGCCGACCAGCGTGTGCAGCATCAGCGAGACGATGCCTTCGCCGGCATGGCCGGCCTCGCGCCAGGCCTTGCGGTAGGCGGCGATCTTCGCGGCGAGTTCCTCGACGGACTGCCCGAGCAGGTGGGTGAGCAGGTGCGCGCCCATGCGCCCGGCCTCGGCGAAGGTCTCGGGATTGCCCGCCGTCGTCACCCAGATCGGCAGTTCCGCCTGCAGTGGCCGGGGCAGGGTGCGCACCTTCACCGGGCCCTGCGGGCCGGGGAACTCCAGCGCTTCGCCGCGCCACAGGCGGCGGACCTGCTCGGCGGCTTCGAACATCACGCGCTTGGCTTCGGCGTGGTTCTCGGGGCGCAGCGCGAAGTCCGGCGTGGCCCAGCCGGCGGCGATCGAGATGCCGACACGGCCGTTCGACAGGTTGTCGACGACGGCCCACTCCTCGGCGATGCGGATCGGGTGGTGCAGCGGCACCACGCAGCTGCCGGCGCGTAGCGCGACCTTCGTCGTGATGGTCGCGAGCGCGGCGCTGGTGACGGCCGGGTTGGGGAAGAGGCCGCCGAAGGCCTGGAAGTGCCGCTCGGGCGTCCACACCGCGTTGAAGCCGTGGGTGTCGGCGAAGCGCGCGCTTTCCAGCAGCAGGCGGTACTTGTCGCTGCGGCCGAGGTCGTGCTCCTCGGCGACGTTCCAGAAGAACAGGCCGAACTGCAGGGCACGTGCGGCGGCAGGCCGCTGGATCGCGAGGCTTGCGCGGCCGTGTGCGGGCCAGCCGCCCGTCTGTTCGTCGAGCTGCAGCTGCGCGGGCCAGTCCGCCGGTGCGGCGGTACCCGCGAGGCGCGGATCACGGGCGCGGAGATCGTTGGGCACGCCGCCGGCACGTCGGGCTGCGTCGATGGCGGCGACGAGCCGCGAGGCGAGAACGTCGAGGGCCAAGCCATCGTCGTTGGCTGTGCCGTCCGGCAGTTCCACCACCAGCGGCAGCACGGGATCGACCCATCGCGAGGGCTCGGACGCGCTCGCGAAGCGCAGGCCTACGGCGAGGTGCCGGCCATCCGCGCCGCGGGCGACGGCAAGCAGGGCGCGGGCGAGTGCCTGCGGGTCGGTCAAGCCCTCCGCCGGCACCTCGGTCGTCGATGGCACTGCCGTGGGCTGGGCACGCTGCAGCGCGGCGCGCGCCCCGGCCTCGTGCCGGGCGGCGCGGCGGAGCGCCTTGGCCTCGTCGTCGCGGGGCCGTGCCCATGCGGGCAGGCGAACCCCGGCGCCACCGGCGAGGGCGAGTGCCTCGTCGGCAGAAAGCCGTGTGCCGTCGAGCCGCGCCAGTCCGCCGAGGTGCAATACGCCGTCGCCGCAGCGCAGGCGCAGGCCGTCGGCGTCGGCGCCGATCAGGGTTGCCGGCGGCAGCGTGGTTTCGGTCGGGAGCATCTCGACGGGCTCGGCGGCAGCCACCAGCACATCGACCTCGGCGAGCCGCAGCCGTGGTTTCAGCAGCGCCTGCCAGTAGGCGCCGTTGTCGAGCGCGCGGACGATGCGCGCGAGTTCCACGGCGGGGCGCATCGGGTCGAGCAGTGCCTCACGCATCGGCCGGTCGGCACCGAGGTGCACGCGACGCTCGCCCGGGGGCTGCGGCTCGCCGGCCTCGTCGCCCGTGGCCAGCCGGTCCAGCAGCGCGTCGAATCCGGCGAGTCCGGCTTCGAAGCACTTGGCGTTGAGGCTGAAGGCGGTCTCGTCGGCATCGATGGCGAAATCGCGGGCCACCAGCACGCGGCCGCCGTCGATCTCGGTGGTCATCCGGTGCCAGCGGATGCCGTGGCGGGTTTCGCCATTCAGCAGGGCCCACATCGGGGTGTTGAGGCCGGCGTACTGCGGCAGCGGGCCGTCGTGGAAATTCAGCGCGCCGCGTCGGCCCAGGGCGAGCACCTCGTCGGCCAGCGGCTTCAGCCAGGTGATGGCGAACAGCCAGTCCACGTCGGCGGGCGGCGCGGCGAGCAACGCCTCGGGCGTGTGTTCGATGCGAAGCGAGCGCTGCACGGCCCATTCGCGAAGGCGCGGCGTGTCGGTGACCACGGCGGCGATGGTGTGTCCGGCGGCGAGCATGCGCTCACCGCACTCGACCAAGAGGGCTTGCTCGCCGAGGAGGACGCAACGGAAGGGGGGCAAGGCGGGGTCGTCCATGAGCCGGAGGGGGCGGCGGTGCGGCGGGCACCGGGTGAATATGGGATTCTAATCACGCTTTTGCATCCCTTTCACGGAAACGCCCCCCCGCATGGATCCGCGCGCCCCCCTCGACCCCCGCAGCCACATCGCCATCGTCGGCATGGCCTGCGACCTGCCTATGGCCGACTCGCCCGAGGCCTTCTGGCGGGCCCTGGCCGAGGGGCGCTGCGCCGTCGAGGACTTCGACGATGCCGCGATGCGGGAGGCCGGAGCACGGGACGCGGACCTCGCCCTGCCCGAGTACGTGCGCGCTGGCGTGCGCCTTCCCGCCCACGACCAGTTCGACGCGGCCTTCTTCGGCCTGTCGCCGCGCGAGGCGGCGGTGATGGACCCGCAGCACCGGCGCTTCCTGCAGTGCGCCTGGGCGGCGTTGGAGCATGCCGGGCATCGTCCGGACGACCTCGATCGGCAGACCGGCGTGTTCGCCGGCGCCGGCATGGGCTGGTACCTGATCCGCAACGTGATCGGCCACCGCGCGCTCGTCGAGGACCTTGGCGAATTCCTCGTGCGCCATCTGTCGAACGACAAGGATTTCCTGTCGACACGGGTGTCGTACCAGCTCGACCTGCGCGGCCCCAGCCTCAACGTGCAGACGGCCTGTTCGACCTCACTGGTAGCCGTGCATCTGGCCTGCCAGAGCCTGATCGCCGGCGAATGCGACATGGCCTTGGCTGGTGGCGTCACCCACGAAATCCCGCAGGGGCAGGGCTACCGCTATCGCGAGGAAGAGGTGCGCTCGCCCGACGGCCGCTGCCGCGCCTTCGACGCGAGATCCGGCGGCACGGTGTTCGGCAGCGGTGCCGGCATCGTCGTGTTGCGGCGGCTCGGTGACGCGCTGCGCGACGGCGACACCATCCATGCGGTGATCCGCGGCACCGCCATCAACAACGACGGCGCCGGCAAGGCCGGTTACCTCGCGCCCAGCGTGGACGGGCAGGCCGAAGCGGCGGCGCAGGCCCTGGCCGTGGCCGGCGTGGACGCCGACAGCCTCGGCTACGTCGAAGCCCACGGCACCGGCACGCGGCTCGGCGACCCGATCGAGATCGCTGCGCTGTCGCAGGCCTTCGACGGGGCGACACCGGGCGGCTGTGGCATCGGTTCGGTGAAGACGAACATCGGCCACCTCGACACCGCGGCGGGCGTCGCTGGCCTGATCAAGACCGCGTTGTCCCTGCGGCACGGCGAGCTGCCGGCCTCGTTGTTCTTCGAATCGCCGAATCCGGAGATCGACTTCGCGCGCTCGCCGTTCGCGGTGGCTGCCAGCCATCGCGCCTGGCCGAAGGCCGGGCCGCGCCGAGCCGCGGTGAACTCGCTGGGCGTGGGCGGAACCAATGCCTTCGCCGTGCTGGAGCAGGCGCCGCGCGAGGGCGAGCCGCCGATCGATGCCGGCGACACCCCGCAGGCGGCGCCGATCGTGTTGCCGCTTTCCGCGAAGACGCCTGACGCGCTGCGTGCGCGCGCCGAAGCACTCGCCGAGACGCTGGCAACGAGCACGTTGCCTCTGGTCGATATCGCTTGGACTCTCCGCCAGGGCCGCGTGGCCATGCCGGTGCGCGGCAGCGTCGCCGCACGCACGCGCGCCGAAGCCGTGGACGCGCTGGGCGCGATGTCGCGGATGCGCGACGGTGATTTCGCCACGGCGAACGATGCGGCTTCGGCTCCGGTGTTCGCGTTCCCCGGGCAAGGCGCGCAGCGCGTCGGCATGGCACGCGGGATCGCGCGCGCCGACGCGGCGGTACGCGAGGCGCTTGAGGCCTGCGTGGCCGAGCTTCGCGCCTTGGGTGCACACGAGGTCGTGGCCCTTCTGCTCGATGCCGAACCCACGCCTGGGACGAGTGCGCGCCTCCGGGGCACCGAGATCGCGCAGCCGGCGCTGTTCGCGGTCGAATACGCGCTGGCGAAGGGGCTGATGGCTCGCGGCCTGAAGCCGGCTGCGATGCTCGGCCACTCGCTGGGCGAGTACGTGGCGGCGACGCTGGCCGGTGTATTCACGCTGCCGGCGGCGCTGCGCCTGATGGTGGCGCGCGGCGCGCTGTGCGCCGCTGCGCCGGAGGGCGCGATGCTGGCCGTCGCCCTCGACGAAGGCGAGTTGCGCGCGCTGCTGCCCGCCACGCTGGATGTCGCGGCCATCAACGCACCGGGGCAGACCGTCGTCGCCGGTGCCGACGTTGCCATCGCTGACTTCGAGCGCGCGCTGGTCGAACGGGGTGTCGGTGCGCGTCGCCTCGAAACCTCGGCGGCCTTCCACTCGCGGCAGCTCGATGGTGTTCTCGACACGTTCCGCGCCGCCGTGGTGGTCGCGGCGCCGGCGCGCGTGGACGGCCTGCGCGTGGTCTCGACCTGCACGGGCGATTGGCTGACCACAGAACTCGCCGCCAGCCCCGACTACTGGGTGCGCCATCTGCGCGAGCCGGTGCGCTTCGTCGAGGCACTGGCCACGATCGACCGGCTGCGCCATGCCGTGCTCGTCGAAGTGGGGCCGGGCCGCACGCTGTCGACGTTCGCGGCGATGCGTCGGGCCGATGCGCGCACGGTGCTGCTGTTGCCCAAAGACGCCGACGACACTTCGGCGTGGGCCGCGCTTCCGGGCCGGCTGTGGGCCGGCGGTGTGGCCGTCGATTGGGCACGCTGGGGCCAGCCGACGGCGGGACGGCGCGTGCCGTTGCCGACGTACCCGTTCGCTGCTGTGAAGCATTGGATCGACCCACCGAAGGCTGTGGCCGCGAGCGACGAAGGCGCCGCCGCGCTGCCGCCCGAGAGTTGGCTGCAGACGCCGGTGTGGCAGCCCGTGCCGCTGCCGCGCGAGCTGTCGAGCGCGCTTCCCGCCTCGGCGCTGGTGCTCTGCGATGGCGCCGGGATCGGTGATGCCCTGGCCGATGCCCTGGCCGCGGAAGGCGTGGCGGTGCGTCGCGTGCATCGCGCGGCCGCCTTCACGCAGGAGGAATCCCACATCACGCTGGACCCGGGCGAACGGGCGCATTGGCATGCCCTGGCCGCCACGTCGGCCCCGGCCGTGCTGCTCGATCTCTGGGCGCTCGATGCGCCGCTGGACGGACTCGAAGCGTCCTGCCGCATGGTGTTCGACGATGCGTTGCGAATGGCGCAGGGGCTGGCCGCCTGGGCTGACGGTGCCGGGATGACGTGGCTCAGCGTCGGCGTGCATGCGCAGGCGGTGGGTGACGCCTCGGCCCTTCGCCCGGCCCAGGCCTTGCGCGCCGGCCCCGTGCGCACCTGGCCGCAGGAGGCCACGGCGCTCCGAACCTGCTGGTTCGATCTCGACGCCGCCGCGCTGGCCGTGCCTCGGCGCGCGATCGACGCCGTGCTGGCGGAGCTGCGCGCCAGTTGCCCCGCGGAGACCGTCGCCCTGCGCGGCCGCCAGCGCTGGGTGCCGCATTCGCAGCCGCTGGGTATCGCGCCGGCCAAGGCCGATGCCGCTGCGGCGTTCCGCGGCCACGTGCTGCTGACGGGTGCGTTTGGTGGCGCCGGTCGCGACATCGCGGAGCGTCTCGCACTGGCGGGTGGCGTCGAGTGCCTGTGGCTGGTGAGTCGGACGGCGATCGAGGCCGGTTCCTCGCGCGCCGCGTGGATCGACGCGTTGCGCATCTTGGGGCTCGATGCGCGCGTGCTGGTCGCCGACCTCGCGCGGCCCGGGGCGCTGGCCGGAGCCGCGCAGGCCGCAGGCCTGGTGCGGCTCGACACCGCGCTGCATGCCGCCGGCGTGCTCGACGACGCCTTGATCGCGATGAAGTCGACCGAGGCCGCCCACGCGGTGCTCGCGCCGAAACTGGTGGGCGCCCACGAGGTCGCGGCCCTGGCCGAGTCCCTCGGGGCCTCGCAGGTGCTGTACTTCTCGTCGATCAGCGCGCAGATGGGCGCCTCCGGGCAGGTCGACTACACGGCCGCGAACGCCTTCCTCGACGCCTTCGCCGCCCATGCGGATGCGAGGTCGGCCACCACGCGGCACACCGCGCTGGCCTTCAGCATCTGGCGCGACGCCGGCATGGCGGCGCGCCTCGCGGCCGAGCGTGGACTCGCGCCGCCGCCGTTCGATGACGGCCTGCCGCAAGCGCATCCGCTGTTGCGCCATCGCCGCGACGAGGGCCTTGCCGCCGTCTTCGGCGGCGTGGTCGGCCCGGAAAGCGACTGGGTGCTCGACGGGCATCGTCTCGCCAGTGGTGACGCGCTGCTTCCCGGCACGGGCCTGCTCGACCTGGTCGCTTGGGGACTCCAGGCGCTGCGCGGTCGCTTCACGCCCTTCGCCTGCGAAGGACTGACCATCGCGGCACCGCTGGTGTTCGCGGGTGGCGAATCGCGTCAGATCGCCTTGCGCTTCGTTCCTCTCGATGCGGCCGGCCAAGCCACGACGCCCGCATCGGCGAAGCGCTTCGAGGTGAGCCTGACCAGCCGAGGCGCCGGTGAAGGCGAAGCCACCGAGCACGTCCTGCTGCAGCTCGACGTGTTGGCCGACGGCGCGCCCTCGGGCCCGACGTTGCCGCTCGACTTGCAGGCACCGCGCACGGCGCGCCCGCCGGTGTACGCCCATCCGGCACTGCACTTCGGGCCGGAGTGGGACTGCCTGCGCGGTTTCGAAGTGGGTGAGGGCGAGGCGGAGTTGCAGCTCGAAGCCGCGCTCGGCCTCGATGGCCCGCATCCGCTGCATCCGGCCCTGCTCGACATGGCGCTCGGCGCCGCGCAGGCGGCGCTGGCACCGCCCGGGGTCGATGCCGCGCGGCTGCTGCCCTTCCGCTACGGCCGCATCGAGGTGCTCGCGCCCCTGCCGCCCCGCGTGACCAGCCGCCAGCGCGCCCGCGCCGAGGACGACAGCCTCGTGCTCGACATCGACGTGCTCGACGAGGTCGATCGTCCCGCTGTTCGCGTGCGCGGCTTCATTCTGAAGCCCGCGCGCCGGCTCGGCACCGCGACCCGGGCCCGACGCGCCGGCACGCCCGGCGGCGCACTGCTCGACGTGGGCTTCCGCGACGGTTTCGGCAGCGACGACGCGTTCGCCGCCATCGCCACCGTGCTCGTCCATGCGCTGCCGCCGCAGGTCGCGCTGGCGCGTCGCTCCGTCGACGCCTTGGTGGCCGACACGCGTCGCGCCGCGCATGCCGCGGACGCTTCGGCCGATGTCGGCACGACGAGCGCGACGCCGGTGGCGCGTCGCTCCGGCGGCACGCCCTTCATCGCCGCAGGAACCCCGATGCAGTCGAGGATGGTGGCGCTGTGGGAACGCCTGCTCGACCTCTCCGGCATCGGCATCGAGGATGACTTCTTCGCCCTTGGTGGGCACAGCCTGCTACTGACGCGCGCGCTGTCGCGACTGAAGCGCGAGGACGGCGTATCGCTGCCGATCGACGCCGCCTTCGAAGCACCGCGGATCCGCGACTGGAGCGCCTTGGCCGAACAGGCTGGGGCCTTGTCGCCCGGCGGCGCCTCGCCGCTGACCCCGCTGCAATCCGTGGCGCGTGTTCCCGGTCTGGACGGGCGCTTCCGCTTCCCGACCACCCACAGCCAGCGCCAGTTGTTCTACGTGCAGGCCACCGCGCCGGAGAACACGGCCTACAACATTCCCTTCGCCTTTACGCTGCGCGGCCCGCTCGATGCCGATGCGTTGGCCGGTGCGATCCGCGATGTGGTCGCCGCCCACGAGGCCCTGCGCACGAATTTCGAAGTGGCCGATGGCGAGGTGCGGCAGGTCGTCGACCCCTCCGCCGTGCCCATGCACGAATCGGTGGATCTCTCGGTGATGCCGGAGACCGAGCGCGCGGCGGCGCTGGCCGAAGTGCGCGAGCTGGTCGCGAGGCATGTCTTCGATCTCGCCGCCGGTCCGCCATGCCTGTTCCTCACCGTCAAGCTCGCCGCCGAGGAGCACGTGCTGCTGTTCTGCCTGCACCACGTGCTGGTCGACCACCTCGCCGTGCTGCACATCGGTCGAGCGCTCGAAGAGCGCTACGCGCTGCGTCGTCGGGGTTCGGTGCCGGCCCTCGTCGCCGCCGGGTTGCAGTTGCCGGACTTCGCCGTCTGGCAGGCCGCCGCCCTCGATGCGTCGGCGATCGCGCAGCGCCTGCCGCACTGGATGGACAGCCTGGCCGCCTGTTCGCCGGTGCTGCGCCTGCCCACGGATCGTCCGCGACCCGCTCGGCAGGACTTCGCCGGCGCGGAGCATCGGTTGGCCCTGTCGGCCGGCACCAGCGCGCGACTTCGTGCCTTCGCGCAGGCCACGCAGCAGACGCCCTTCGTCGTCATGCTGGCGGCACTGGCGCGGTTGCTGCGCGCGGCCAGCGGCCAGGATCGCCTCGTCATCGGCTGCCCGTTCGCGAACCGCAACGCGGAGGAATTGGAGCCCGTCGTCGGCCTGTTCATGAACCTGCTGCCGCTCGGACTGCATTTGCCGGAAGGGCAAGGCTTCGACGAACTGCTGGCGCAAGTGCGCCGCCAGGTGACGCGCACGCAGGCCGTGCAGGACACGCCGTTCCCGGCCATCCTGCAGGCGCTCGGCGTGCCGCGTGACCCCTCGCGCAACCCGCTGGTGCAGGTCTGGTACACCTTCCAGGAGGCGCCGATGGCCCTGCGCTTCGATGGCCTCGAGGTGACGAGCGAGGCGCTGCCGAACGGCGGTGCCAAGCTCGACCTGAGCTTCTGGTTCTGGGACGACGGTGAGCGGGTTCGCGGGCTCGTGGAGTACGCGACGGCGCTCTACGACGAGCCCACCGTCGAGGCGCTCGTTCGCGAACTCGAGGCGACGCTCGATGCGTGCATGGCGGGAGTGGGCGGACTGTCGCCGCCGCCCGCGGACGATGTGGCGTCCACATCGCCATCGCTAGACTCTGCACCTCTCGACGTGATTACGACGGTGCTCGAATGAGTGATGTGGTCGCCCTGGCGAAGGACCTGATCGCGCGTCCTTCGGTGACGCCGGAAGACGCCGGCTGCCAAGCCTTGATCGCCGCGCGGCTCGCACCGCTGGGCTTCCGCTGCGAGTCGCTCGACTTTGGCGACGTGAAGAACCTCTGGGCCACGCGGGGGCAGGGCAGCCCGGTCATCGTGCTGCTCGGCCACACCGACGTGGTGCCGCCGGGCCCGCGCGAGGCCTGGGCCTCCGATCCCTTCGTGCCGACGGTGCGCGACGGCGTGCTGCATGGCCGAGGTGCTGCCGACATGAAGGGCAGCGTCGCCGCCTTCGTCGTCGCGATGGAACAGCTGGTCGCCGCGAACCTGGACCACCCCGGAACCCTGGCCGTGCTGCTGACCTCCGATGAGGAAGGCCCGTCGATCGACGGCGTCCGCAAGGTGGCCGAGCACTTCCGCGCCACCGGCCAGCGCATCGACTACTGCATCACCGGCGAGCCCTCGTCGAGCGAGCGGCTCGGTGACGTATTGCGCGTCGGTCGTCGTGGCTCGCTGTCCGTCGCGGTCGACGTGCGCGGCGTGCAGGGCCACGTGGCCTATCCCGAGAAGGCGTTGAACCCGATCCACGCGCTGGCCCCCGCTTTGGCCGAGCTCTGCGCGCGGCGCTGGGACGAGGGCTATGCCAGCTTCCCGTCCACCAGCTTCCAGGTGTCGAACATCACGGCGGGCACCGGCGCGGACAACGTCATCCCCGGCGCGCTGCAGTTCGTGGCGAACTTCCGTTTCAACCCGAACTGGACCAGCGATGCGCTGGTGGCCGAGTTCGAGGCGATCCTCGCCAAGTACGGCGTCGATGCCGCGTGCCGCTGGCGCCGCTCGGGCGAACCCTTCCACTGCGATGAAGGCGTGCTGCGCCGAGCCGCCCGCGCGGCCATCCAGGCGCGCTGCGGGATCACGCCGGACGAGAACACAAAGGGCGGCACCTCCGATGCCCGCTTCATCGCGCCGCTCGGCGCCGAATGCGTCGAACTGGGGCCGGGCAACGCCAGCATCCACAAGATCGACGAGGGCGTGCGCCTCGACGAGCTCGAGGCGCTACCGGCGCTGTTCGCCGAGGTCATCACGCGCGTCTGGGACGGGCACGGCGCTTAGTCGTCGGCGGACCGGTGGGGCCATCGTGGTTGGGGCGAAGGCATGGCCTTCGGCACGTGGCGAGCGGCCGGCTGAGTTCTAAGGTCGGTGAGGTCACTGACAAGGGAACGCCGATGGCCGCGCTGCTTCGACTGTTCAACCTGAAGGCCGGCGAGTGGCGCGCGGTGCTGTTGGCGGGCCTCTACTTCTTCACGGTCCTGGCCGCGCTGATGCTGTTGCGGCCCGCGCGGGACGCGCTCGGCATGCAGCGTGGCATGGATGAGATCCGATGGTTGTTCTTCGGGACAGCCCTGGTAACGCTGCTGGCGCAGCCACTTTTCGGCTGGCTGGTGGCCCGCTTGCGGCGGATGCACGTCATCGCCGCCTGCTACGGCTTCTTCGCCGTCTCGCTGGCGGGTTTCCACCTGCTGCTCGTGGCGGCGCCCGAGGCGGTGGGCGAGCGCAGCGGTCAGGTGTTCTACGTGTGGTTCAGCGTCTTCAATTTCTTCGTGACCATGGTGTTCTGGGCGCTGATGGCGGACCGGTTCACGATGGGGCAGTCACAGCGATTGTTCCCTCTGATCGCTGCCGGCGGAACACTGGGTGCTATCGCCGGTTCCTGGGTGGCCGGGGCCTCGGTCGAATCGGTGGGTACCCCGATGCTCCTGCTGATGGCTGCAGGACTTCTTGTTACGGCCTTGGGCTTGGCGGCACTGGTGATCCGCCACACCGAAGCGGTGCCGGTAGGGGTCGCGGCCAGCCATGGCGAAGCGCCGGTCGGCGGCAGTGCATGGGCTGGCTTGCGCGCGGTGCTGCGTTCGCCGTACCTGTCTGGGATCGCGCTGTACGTGTTGATCCTCGCGGTGATGGTGACCTTCCTCTACTTCACTCGCCTGCAGCTGGTGGCGGGCATGGAGAGCGAGCTTGATGCGCGTACGGCACTTTTCGCGCAGGTGGACTTCTACACGCAAGTGGCCACGCTGCTGCTGCAGATGGTCTTCGCTGGCCATCTCATCAAGCGCATCGGCATGCCGATGACGCTAGCCTTCCTGCCCGCTGTCGCCGCGCTGGGCTTCGTCGGGCTTGCGATGGTCGGCTCGCTGGTAGCCCTGGTGGTTTTCGAGGCCGTGTTCCGCGCCGTGCAGCGCGCGGTGATGCGGCCGGCACGCGAGACGCTGTTCACCGTGCTTGGCCGCGAGGACAAGTACAAGGCGAAGGCCGTGATCGATACCTTCGTCTACCGTGTGGGCGACATCGTGGGCGCACAGTCCGAAGGTTTGCTGGGCCGACTGGGCCTCGGCCTCTACGCTCTCGCTGGCGCTGCCGTGCCGCTGGCCCTGCTGTGGGCCGCGCTCGGCCTGTGGCTGGGCTGGCGGCAGCGTGTGCTTGCCAAGGCCTCGACAGAAGGGGTAGGGTCACAACCATGCTAACGCTCGCGCTCAACCGCAATAACGCCAATAACCGCAACGCCGAAAGGCGGCCGCGGCGTTAGGCGCGTTCAGCACATCGAACCCCGAACCCCGAAGGCCCGCCTGGCAACAGCGCGGGCCTTCTCCTTTTTGCGCTTTCGAAACCCCAAGGAGATTCCCATGTGCGGCATCGTCGCGATCTTCGGGCTCAAGCCCGGCACCGAACTCGAACCGCTGCGCCGGCAGGCCGTGCAGGCCGCGGCGCGCATCCGCCATCGCGGCCCCGACTGGAGCGGCGTGTATGCCGACGCCGGTGCCGTGCTGGCGCATGAGCGCCTCTCCATCGTCGATATCCACGGCGGCGCTCAGCCGCTGCGCTCGACCGACGGCGCGCTGGCGCTGGCGGTGAACGGCGAGATCTACAACCACCGCGAACTCGAAGCCGGCCTGTCCGTGCCTTACACCCTGACGACCCAGAGCGACTGCGAGGTGATCAACGCGCTGTGGCGCGAGCAAGGGCCGGGCTTTGTCGATTCGCTCAACGGCATCTTCGCCTTCGCGCTGTGGGATTCGGCGCAGCAGCGATATCTGATCGCCCGCGACCCGATGGGCGTGATTCCGCTGTACTTCGGCCACGACCGCGAAGGCCGGTTGTGGGTGGCTTCGGAGATGAAGGCGCTGGTCGGCATCTGCGAGGACGTGGCGATCTTCCCGCCCGGCCACCTGCTGGATTCCGCCGAAGGGCAGATCCGCCCGTACCGCACGCGCGAATGGCGTGAATTCGCCAAAGTCGACGGCCAGGCCATCGCGCCCGCCGCGCTGAAGGACGCGCTGATGCAGGCCGTGCGTCGCCAGCTGATGTGCGACGTGCCCTACGGCGTGCTGCTGTCGGGCGGCCTCGATTCCTCGGTGGTGGCCTGGTGCGCGGCGCAGTTCGCCAAGAAGCGCGTCGAAGACGACGGCAAGAGCGAAGCCTGGTGGCCGCGCCTGCACAGCTTCGCGGTGGGCCTCGAAGGCTCGCCCGACCTCGCCGCGGCGCGTGTGGCCGCCGAGGCGCTGGGTACCGCCCACCACGAATTCCATTTCACTTTCGAAGAAGGATTGGATGCACTCAGCGAAGTCATCCGCCACATCGAGACCTACGACGTCACCACCATCCGCGCCTCGACGCCGATGTTCCTGCTGGCGCGGCGCATCCGCTCGATGGGCATCAAGATGGTGCTGTCGGGCGAGGGCAGTGACGAGGTGTTCGGCGGCTACCTGTACTTCCACAAGGCGCCGGACGCGCGCGAGTTCCACGCCGAGACGGTGCGCAAGCTCGACGCCCTGCACCAGTTCGACTGCCTGCGCGCCAACAAGAGCATGGCGGCCTTCGGCATCGAAGCGCGCGTGCCCTTCCTCGACCTCGCCTTCCTCGACACGGCGATGGCCATCGACCCCGAGCAGAAGCGCGTCCGCGCGCGCGCCGCAGGTGGCCGCCCGGTGGAGAAGTGGCTGCTGCGCACGGCGTTCGAGGGCTGCCTGCCCGAGAGCATCCTGTGGCGGCAGAAGGAGCAGTTCAGCGACGGCGTTGGCTACGGCTGGATCGACGGCCTGAAGGCGCATGCCGAGGCGCAGGTCAGTGATGCGGAGTTCGCTGGCGCCGAGCGCCGCTTCCCGATCAACCCGCCGCAGACCAAGGAGGCCTACTTCTACCGCCGCATCTTCGAAACGCACTTCCCGGGCGGCGCAGCGGCGGCCACGGTGCCAGGCGGCAAGTCCATCGCGTGCTCTTCGCCGGCGGCGATCGCCTGGGACGCGGCCTTCGCGAAGGCGGCCGACCCGAGCGGCCGCGCCATCGCGGGCGTGCACGAGCAGGCCGTCGCAGGCTGAGCCGCGGCCCGCGAGGCAGGGCTCAGCCTTCGGGCTGCCCTGCGTCGACGGCGGTCCGTGTCGCGCGGATCACCGTCTCGTCGCCGGCCTTCAGCAGCAGATCGCCGTTGGTGTCGATGTCGAAGCGGGTGACGCGGCCAAGCGCGGCGAGGAAGTCGGATTCCTGCTTCGATGCCGTGTCGTCGAGGCAGGCCATCCGGGTGGCGGCGGCCATGCCAATCCTCAGGCCCTCGCCGCTGAGCACTGCCGACGAGGTCCAGCGATTGCAGCCCGCGAAGCCCGAGGCTTGCCCGTCGGCGCTGAACTGCATCGTCGGCGGGCGGCCGCTCATCGCCACACCGCCGATACCCGCCACCGTCCACGCGTTCGGCGTCAGCACGTCGATGGGGTTGCCACCGCAGCCCGTGAATTCGCGACCGTCCACCTGAACGACGACGGTGTCCGGGTGCGGCATGCCCGTCATGCTGTCGCGGCACACGGTGGCATTGGCCGACAGCGCCAGCGCGCCGCCCTCGCGCGTTGCCGTGAGGGCGAAGCCGTCCGCGCGCGTCGTGCGGGTCAGGCCGGTGAACACGTCGGCCGCCACGTGGTCGGCCGTGCTCCAGCGCACTTCGGTTGCGTCGGCCTGCACCAGCCAGAACGGCTCATTGCCGCGCGCGGAATACGTGCGGATCACCGCCGGCGCAGGCGCGGTGGTCGGGGTTTCGGCGGGGCTCGTGGCCTCCGTTTCGGCTGCGACGGGCGCTTCGATGAGCGTGCACTCCGGGTAATCATGGCCAGCCACGTTGAGCGTCGCGGTGTCGCCCTTGCCCCAGAAGTCGATGAGCACGCCGTCGGCGCGCCAGCCCTGGTAGCGCGCACCCGACGCTGCGGCCACCGGGCCGAGACGAACGGATTCACCGTCGAACTTCAGGATCGCCCTGTGCTCGAAGTAGATCACCTCGATGGCGGTACCGGCGCAGTCGTAGTCCTTCGGAACCCCGATGTCCTTCGCTGCTGGCGGGGGCGGGGCGGGCGTCACGGGGGCGGTGGGTGTCGCGGATGGCGGAGTGACGGCGGTCCCCTCGGGCGCGTCGGGCTGGCTGCAGGCAGTGAGGCCAGGCAGGGCGAGCAGTGCTGCGCCAAGAAATGCGCAGCGGCGAATCAGGTGCGGGGACATCGAACCACTCCATTGGACCGGGCGGAATCGTGCCATGGGCCGTGGAGAAATCCGCGTCGATGCCGCTGCGTGTGACAATCCTCCACTTCGCCCCCACGCCCCTGAGACGTCCCCATGGCCGGAAGCAGCCTGTTCGCCCTGATCGACGACATCGCCACCCTGCTGGACGACGTCTCGGTGATGACCAAGGTCGCCGCGAAGAAGACCGCTGGCGTGCTCGGCGACGACCTCGCGCTGAACGCGAACCAGGTGGCGGGCGTGAACGCCGACCGCGAGCTGCCGGTCGTCTGGGCGGTGGCCAAGGGCTCGGCCATCAACAAGGTGATCCTCGTACCCGCGGCCCTGGCCATTGCCGCCTTCGCGCCTTGGGCCATCCCGCCGCTGTTGATCATCGGCGGCGCCTTCCTGTGCTTCGAGGGCGTGGAGAAGCTCGCCCACCGCTGGCTGCATCCGGCGGAGGGCGCCGCCGAAGAAGCGGCGCTGCGTGCGGCCGTGGCCGACAAGAGCGTCGACATGGTCGCGTTCGAGAAGGACAAGATCAAAGGCGCGATCCGCACCGACTTCATCCTCTCCGCCGAGATCATCGTCATCGCGCTCGGCACCGTGGCGACGCAGCCGCTCGTGAAGCAGTTCGGCGTGCTGGCCGGCATCTCGGTGCTGATGACCGTCGGCGTTTACGGCCTCGTGGCCGGCATCGTCAAGATCGATGACGCGGGCCTCTGGCTGCAGTCGAAGGCGAGCGCCGCGGCGAAGGCCGTCGGCCGCGCGATGCTGGTCGGGGCCCCGCTGCTGATGAAGTTCCTCTCGATCGCCGGCACCGCCGCGATGTTCCTCGTGGGCGGCAGCATCTTCGTGCACAACCTGCCGGCGGTGCATCACCTCGTGCAGGGCTGGGCGGCCATGACGGGCGCGGCGTCGGGCGTCGTCGCCGTGCTTCTGGAAGCCTTGATCGGCGTGCTCGTCGGCGCGCTGGTGCTGGCGGCCGTCGAGGGCTTCAAGAAGCTCAAGCGCTAGAACAGCTCGATGTCGTCGCCCTTGCTGTTCATCTTGTCCATGAACTCGCGGATGGCCTGTTCGACGGTGAGGCCGCGCACCAGCACGGCTTCGAACATCTCCACTTCTTCGGGCATGGAGTAGCGCGAGCGGATCTTGCCTTGCAGCGCGGCCCAAGCGGCCGTCGAGGACGCTTGGTCCTGGTCGCTGACGAGCTCGGCCAGCCAGGCGAGGCCGTGGTTGACGTGGGCAAGGCGCTGCGAAAGGCGGTCGTAGAACTGGAAGGCCACGATGGCCTGGTTGACCATGCCGGCGACGTTCATCGTCGCCATCATCAGCTCCATCTTCACCGGGCCGGTGGCCTCGGTGTCGGCCAAGCCGGAAATGCGCTCGTTGATGAGCTTGATGGTGTTCGCCATCGTGGTGAAGGTGCCGGTCAGCGCATCCACGGAGGCGTTGCTGTCGGTCATCGCGGCTTCCACCTGCGCGACCGCCAGTTCCATCATCAACACCGTTTCGCGCAGGTGATTCCAGTCCGGACCCGGGTTGTTCACCTGGGTGCCGCGAACCACGCCGTCATTACCAGCCATGAGACCCCCTCGATGCCCCGGTTCATCCCATAGTGGGGGAAACCGGAGTCCGCCCGCCAGCGGTTTCGAACCGGTTTGCCCAGTTTGAAGGTTGCGGCCCGGCGAGCGTCGTCACGGCGTGAGTTCGAGCTTCGCGGTGGCAGGGCCGGGCAGGAAGGACGACGGGCGGCCCTGCGCCCAGTCCCCGTGGCCGGCGCCCCAATAGGGCGAGAGCGGGTGGCCGGCTTGGCCCCCGGGCAACTGGAAGATCGCGTCCTCGCGGTGCGCCGGCGAGACCACCATGCGCTGGCTGGCACCGAAGGCTGGGGCCTGGATCCGCGGCATCTGCACGTCGCCGGGCAGGGGTTCGGCCGGCATGCACAAGTGCGGGCGCAGCCATTCCGGGACACCGCTGGTCAGCGGATGGCAGACGCGGCTGAAGTTGGCCTCGCCCCAGGTCCGCGCCGTTAGCGGGCCCTCCCGGCCGCCGCGCACCTCGGTGGCGGCGGCGCGGGCAGCGTCGGCCAGCAGGGCGTCCCAGCTTTCGAAGCGCGGCGGCAGCAGGTGCGCCGGGCGCTGTTCGAGCAGCGGCCACAGCACGCCCTCGAGCTGCGGCAGGTCGGGCATGACGAACCGGTCGCCGAGCTCGGCCTTGGCCGGCCCGAGCAGGCCGTTGCGGACGCGGGCCAGCACTTCGAGGCGGAAGGCGCGGGTGAGCCGGTAGCCGCTGGAGTCGATCGAGGCGTGGCCCTCCCAGCCCTCGGCGGCCTCGGCGATGTCCCGCCATTCAGTGGCCGACATCGGGGCGACGGTGTCGCGCAGCAGGCGGTTCCAGCGCTCCAGGAAGAGCGCACGATCGTCCAGCTGCAGTGCCAGCAGGGCCGGTTCGTCGAGCGGTGCGCTTTCCATGAGGGTGTCCGCGATCTGCTTCTGTCGCGCACCCAAGGCATAGCCGGAATCACCGATCAGCGCGAGCAGTTCGCCGTCGGTGATGCGCGCATTCGCCGACCACAGGCGGCCGGAGGGCGGATCGACGAGTTCGGGCTGCAGCGGCGCATCGGCCGGGTGCCAGCCCGCCCAATCGCAGCCCTGAAGGGGTAGCAGCGGGGCCTTCGGATCGCAGCCTCCGACGCGCGCCGGGACACGCCCGACCAGCCGCCACGCGATGCGGCCCTCGGCGTCGCCGAGCAGCATGTTCTGCGCCGGCACGCCGGCCTGCCGGGCCATCCGCAGCGCGGCGTCCAGGTCGGCCGCATGGACGAGGTCGAGCAGGCCGAAGTTGAGGCTGCCCGGCATCTGCGCGGTCCAGCGCAGGGCCAATGCACTGCCGTCCGCTTCGTCGTGCGCGATCGGGCCCCAGCGGGTTTCGCGGATCTCGAGGGTCTCCGCCGTGCCGTTCGCCACCTCGATGGTTTCGCGATGGACGACGATGTCGGCTTCGCCTTCGGGCGTGCGATAGCGCGTCTTCGCCGCATCCGTGAAATCGACACGGAAGAAGTCGAGCCAGTCGCCGTAGCTGTTGGTGAAGGCCCAGGCCACGCGCTGGCTACTGCCAGCGATGACGCCCGGCACGCCGGGCAGGGTGACGCCGACGACATCCACTTGGCCGTCGGGAGCCTCCGGGTCGGCATAGCGCAGCCGGGCGCGGTACCACAGCGACGGCGCGCGCAGGCCGAGGTGCATGTCGCCGGCCACGATGGCGCGGCCATCGGCGGTCGCGGACGCCCCTGCGGCGAAGTTGTTGCTGCCCGGCGCGGCGGGCTCGGCGGCGGCCGTGGGGACCTCGTCCGGGGCCTGGGGCAGCGTACGCAGGTCGAGCACCTCGGGTCCGGGCAGTGCGGCGTCGCCGCGCGCGCTGCCGAACAGCGGCGCATCCCACGCCGTGCCGTCGCGCAGCATCAGGTCGGCCAAGGGTGCCGGCAACACGCCGCGGATGCGCCAGAGCGCGAGCTCGCGCGAGTTCGCTTCATCCTGCAGGTCGAAGAACATGGCGTAGCCGGTGAGCGCGGAATCCACTTCGCTCCAGGGTTTCGGCGACTGCTCCAGCAGCAGGTAGGGCCAGGGGCGCACCGACAGGGAATCCAGCCCGGCGTTCACGCCTTCGGTGTAGGCCTTCAAGGCCGCCGCGCGCGGGCCGGCGATGTCGGCGAGCGAGGCTTCGCTGCGGGCCCGCAGGCGGTGAAGCCGGTTGGTGCGGTCGACCTCCAGCGCGCGGGCGCCGAACAGCGCCGAGAGTTCGCCCGCGGCGACGCGCCGCGTCAGGTCCATCTCGAAGAAGCGCTCCTGCCCGTGCACGAAACCCAGCGCGCGCGCCATGTCGAGCTCGTTCGCGGCTTCGATGTCGACCACGCCGTTGGCGTCGCGCGTGACCGAGACCGGCGCCGACAGGCCGGGCAGGCTCAGTTCACCGTCGTAGGTCGGGACGCTGCCGCGCAGCACCAGCCAGGCGGAGAGCGCGAGCAGCAATGCCAGCGTGAGCAGGGCCAGCAGGCCGCGGCGGATCCACTTCAGCATCGGCGTCGTCCTCGGGAAGAGGGCGACAGCCTAGCCGAGGCGTCGGGGCTTCGGAGCGGCCCCGGCGAGGTCAGGCGCTCTCGATGCGATCGACCTTCTGGAACCCGCGCGGCAGCATCTGCCCGCGGCTGGCGCGCGCGCCTTCGTAGGCCTGCAGGTCGCGCCAGCCCAGGGTGAGCTTGCGCGCGCCGCAGAACAGCGTGGCTTCGCCGCCCTGGCGCACCACGGCGAGGGCCGTCACCACTTCCTCGCCGCTCTTGAGCTTGGCCGGCGGGATCTGGATCAGCTTGTTGCCCTTGCCCTTGTCGAGTTCCGGCAGCTCCTTTAGCGGGAAGGCCAGCAGATGGCCGGCGGTGGTGACCGCCACGACCCAATCGGTGGCCGGATCGTTCACTGGTACGGGGGCCAGCACGGCCGCGCCGTTGTCCGGATTGAACAGCGCCTTGCCGGCCTTGTTGCGGCCGACCAGGTTCTCGAAGCGCGTAGTGAAGCCGTAGCCGAACGAAGACGCCAGCAGGAAGCGCTGGTCGTTCTCGGCGGCCAGCGTCGCCACCATCTGCGCGCCGGCCGGCAGGGTGAAGCGGCCGGTGATCGGCTCGCCGTTGCCACGCGCCGAGGGCAGGGTGTGCGCCGCCGTCGAGTACGCGCGGCCGGTGGAATCGAGGAAGGCGGCCTGCAGGTTGCTTCGGCCGCGGGCGAAGCTCTGCAGGGCATCGCCCTCGCGGTAGCTCAAGGTGGCCGGGTCGACATCGTGGCCCTTGGCGGCGCGGATCCAGCCCTTCTGCGAGAGCACCACCGTGACCGGCTCGCTCGGCACCAGCTCGGTCTCGTCGATGGCCTGCGCGGCGCTGCGCGCCACCAGCGGGCTGCGTCGAGCGTCGCCGAACTTCTTGGCGTCGGCCAGCAGCTCGTCCTTCAGCAGCTTCTTCAGTTTGGCCGCGCTTTCCAGCGTCGAGGCGAGCTTCTCGCGCTCCTTGGCGAGCTCGTCCTGCTCGCCGCGGATCTTCATTTCCTCGAGGCGTGCGAGCTGCTTCAGCTTGGTCTCGAGGATGTACTCGGCCTGGTCCTCGGACAGCCCGAAGCGTGCGATCAGCACGGCCTTCGGCTCGTCCTCGGTGCGGATGATGCGGATCACCTCGTCGAGGTTCAGGAAGGCGACGAGCAGGCCTTCCAGCAGGTGCAGGCGGCGCTCGACCTTGTCGAGGCGGTGCTTGAGGCGGCGCTTCAGCGTGTCGGTGCGGAACTGCAGCCACTCGCCGATGATCGACCTCAGGCCGCGCACTTGCGGGCGACCGTCGAGGCCGATGATGTTGAGGTTGACGCGGAAGCTCTTCTCGAGGTCCGTCGTCGCCATCAGGTGGCCCATCAGCGCGTCGATGTCGACGCGGTTGCTGCGCGGCACGAGCACCAGGCGCACCGGGTTCTGGTGGTCGCTCTCGTCGCGCAGGTCTTCCAGCCACGGCAGCTTCTTGGCGCGAAGCTGGGCGGCGATCTGCTCCATGATCTTCGACGGCGAGACCTGGTAGGGCAGGGCCGTCACGACGATGTTCTGGCCTTCCTTGATGTAGGTGGCGCGGGCGCGGACGCTGCCGTTGCCGGTCTCGTACATCGAGAGCAGGTCGGCGGCCGGCGTGATGATCTCGGCGGCGGTCGGGTAATCCGGGCCGCGGATGTGTTCGCAGAGGTCGCGCGTAGTGGCGTCCGGGTCGTCGAGCAGGCGCACGCAGGCGCTGACGACTTCATTGAGGTTGTGCGGCGGCACGTCGGTGGCCATGCCCACCGCGATGCCTGTGGTGCCATTGAGCAGCAGGTGTGGCAGGCGCGCCGGCATCCACGTGGGCTCGTCGAGCGTGCCATCGAAGTTCGGCGTCCACTCCACCGTGCCCTGGCCGAGTTCGCCCAGCAGCACTTCGGCGATCGGCGTGAGCTTCGACTCGGTGTAGCGCATCGCCGCGAAGCTCTTCGGGTCGTCCGGCGAACCGAAGTTGCCTTGGCCTTCGATGAGCGGATAGCGGTACGAGAAGGGCTGGGCCATCAGCACCAGCGCCTCGTAGCAGGCCGAATCGCCGTGCGGGTGGTATTTGCCGATGACGTCGCCGACGGTGCGGGCGGACTTCTTCGGCTTCGCCCCGGCGTTCAGCCCCAGCTCGCTCATGGCGTAGATGATCCGGCGCTGCACCGGCTTCAGCCCGTCGCCGAGGAAGGGCAGGGCGCGGTCGAGCACCACGTACATCGAGTAGTCGAGGTAGGCGCGCTCGGCGTACTCGTGCAGCGGGATCTGTTCGAAACCGTGGAAGGCGGGACGGGCGGGATCGGTCATCGGGACACGGCAAGCCGGTGGATCGGGGCCGCGAGTTTACCGGGTCGGGCGTCGCGGGCCTTGCGACGGGCCGGGCGCCGCCGCTTCACTCGCCGGAGGCCCGCTCCGGCAGTGGCTTCTTGGCGAGCTTGCGCTGCAGGCTGCGGCGATGCAGGCCGAGTGCCCGCGCAGCCGATGACACGTTGCCGTCGTGTTCCGCCAGCACGCGTTGAAGGTGTTCCCATTCCAGGCGCTTGGGGTGAAGCGGGCCGTCGGCGGGTGTGGGCAGTTCGTCCTCGCCGTCGTTGCCGTCCTCGGGCCCGAACAGCGCGCGCAGCACGTCGTCGGCGCTGACCGGCTTCGGCCGGTAGTCGGTCGCGCCGCGCTTGATCGCCTCGACGGCGGTGGCGATCGAGGCGTAGCCGGTGAGAAGCAGGATCGGCACGTCGGGCTGCAGGCCTCGCAGGGGTTCGATCAGCGCGAGGCCGTTGTCGGCACCCAGCTTCAGGTCGAGCACGATGCCGGACAGTGGCTCGCGGGCCTGCTGCAGGGCCGACGCGGCGTCCGCGGCGTGACGGCAGGGCTGGCCCCGGCGCTCCAGCGCGCGGGCGAGGACGCTGGCGAACGCGGCGTCATCGTCGATCAGCAGGACGGGGAGGGTGGTCATCGGCTTGCCGGAACCTTGGGATCGAGCGCCTCCCAGGGCAACTCCAGCCGGCTCAGGCTGCCCCCGCCCTCGGCCGGATGCACGTGCAGGGCGCCCCCGAGGTGCTCGATGGTGGCGTTCGCAATCGCCAGGCCGATGCCCAATCCCCCAGATGTCTGGTCGGCGAGCGGTCGGGCGGCGCGGCTGTCGAAGCCTGCGCCGCGATCGTGGACGACGATCCGCAGTCCGCCGCCCGGCCCGGACTCGGCGCGGAGCGCGAGCTGCGCGTCCCCGGCGGCGATGCCGGCATCGGCGGCGTTCTCCAACAGGTGGCCGAGGCTTCCCCAAAGGGCCAGCGACGGTTGCACGGTGCGCCCCGCGACCGCGGGGTCGACGTCCACCGCCAGGGTGGCCTGGGGGCGCAGCAGGAGCAGACGATCCCTCAAGGTGTCGAGCATGGCCGCCAGGGTCTGCGGCGGCGGCACCTCGCGGGTGGTGGCTGCGAGCCGGCGCACGGCATCGCGGGCGAAAGCGAGTTGCTGGGCCATGAGCGCGAGGTCTTCGCGCGTCGGTCCCTGCTTCGGATCGGCTCGCCACTCGTCGACGAGCAGGGCGGCGGTGTTCAGTGGCGTGTTGATGTCGTGCGCCGCCGAGGCGGATTGCAGCGCGAGCGCATGCAGGCCTTCGTCGCGCAAGCGACGTTCACGCGCGTCGCGCAGGGCCTCGTCGCGGGACTTCAGCCGACGGGCCAGTGCGAGGCCAAACACGCAGAACAGCAACAGGCCCAAGGCGAAGTTCGCGGCCATGCCTGTGAGGTGCAGGTCGAACAGCACGGCGCCGTGCTGGTGGGCGAGCGGTGGTGCGAAACGCGCCAGCAGGGCGTAACCGAGCGCTGCCGTGGCGGCAATCGCGAGCACCCGCGAAGGCGCCAGCGCCGTCGCCGTCAGCGCCACCGGAACCAGATAGAGCTGGATGAAGGGGTTCATCACCCCGCCCGAGAAAAACAGTGCCCAGGTGAGGGCCACGAGGTCGACGGCCAATCCGGTCATCAGGCGCGCTTCGCTGGCCGCCTCGCGTTGCCGCCACAGGCCGATCAGGGCGTTCGCCGCACCGAGCGCGCAGGCGCCCAGCAGTAGCGGCGGCCATGGCAACTCGAGGCGCAAGGCCTCCTGCGCGACGGCGAAGGCGACGAACTGTCCGGCCACGGCGAACCAGCGCAGGGCATAGAGCGTGGCTTCGAGGCTTTCGTGGCGGGCATCCGAGGACATGGCGCAAAGGGTAGCCGGCGCGGTCCGGGCGCGGTACGCAGGCGGGGTGCGACCTTGTGTCGCATTCCCGAAGGCGGCAGCGCCCCGGAAACTGCGCGGCCGTCCCGTGCCGCCCTCGTCCGCCGTGTCCGCCCGCTTCGCCACGCTGCCGTTCGTGTCCCGACTCCACCGCGCGTTGGCGTGGGTGGCGCTCGTCGTCCTCATGGCCTGGACGCTGTCCGGCTTCCTGCATCCGTTGATGGGCCTGCTGGCCCCGATGCCCGCGCAGCGATCGCTGCCGACCGCGGCACTCGCGCCCGACGCACTGGCGGCCGGACTGTCCGCGGTGCTCCGCGGCAGCGACGGCGCGGCCGTGGTGCGCACGGTACCCGGGCCGGGCGGCCCGCTCTGGCAACGAACCGGGCCGGATGGCGAGCGCCGCTACCTGCGCATGGACGGCAGCCCCTGGCCCGGCAGCGACCGCGACTACGCGCGCTGGCTGGCCAGCACGTATCTCGGCGAAGAACGCGCGATCCGTTCGATTGAACGCGTCGACCGCTTCGGCGACGAGTACCCGTGGGTGAACCGCCTGCTGCCGGTCTGGGCCGTGAGCTTCGAAGGTGATGAGGGGCTGGTCGCCTACGTCCACACCGAGACCGGCGTACTGGCCTCGCTCTCGGACACGCGGAGGCGATGGATGCAGGCCGGCTTCCGGCAGGTGCACACGCTGGCCTTCCTCGGCGCGCTCGATCCGCTGCGTCGCACCGTAGTGGCGTCCGCGATGACCGTGCTGCTGGTGCTGGGCCTCGCGGGCCTCGTGCTGTGGTGGCGGCGCCCGGCCTCGCCGAAGGCGCCATCGGCCCGTCGTTGGCACCGCCGGCTTGCTCTGTGGGCCGGCATTCCCCTGCTCGGCATGGCTTCGAGCGGCTTGATCCACACCCTTTGGAAAGCGGGTGATGCGCCCGATCGCGGCCTGTCGCTTCCCGCGGGGCTGGTCCTGCCGCCGATCGGCTTCGACGCGACGCGTCTCACGCAAGCCTTGGTGCTTTCGGAAGGCGGCCGCGCCTGGTCGCAAGCCAGCGTCGCGACGCTGCCGGACGGCCGCGCGGTGCTGGTGTTTCGCGCGCCGCTCGCGCCGGGCTGGGGCGTGCCGGTGCCGGAGGCGCGCGTCGTCGATCTGGCCAGCGGCAGCACCGTGGCGGACGGTGAGCGCGAGTTGGCGCGGGCGGCTGCGGCTCGCCATGGGCTGGACGGCGATGCGCTGCGTCGGTTCACGCGCTTCGGCCCCGACTACGACTTCCGCAACCGCCGGCTTCCGGCGTGGATCGCCACCACGCCCGAAGGCCGCCGAATCGCCCTCGATCCGGACACCGCGCAGCGCCTCGACGTGATGAGTGCGACCGCGGTTGCCGAGGCCTGGGTGTTCTCGATCGTCCACAAGTGGCAGCCGCTGGCCGGCCTGCTCGGTTCGCCCGCGCGCCGCGACGCACTTCAGGTTGCCGTGTTGGCGCTGGGGCTCGTTCTCGCCGGACTCGGCATCGCGCTGCGACGGCGTCGCCGCGTCGCCCCATCTTCCGTTTCCCCTTGAGAGATCTGTCCATGCTCCTGCTTCGTCGCCATCCCCTCGCGTTCGCGCTCAGCGCGGCGCTCGTCGCACTGCCCGCCGCAGCCGCCGAGACCCCGAATGATCCGGCCGTGCTGGATCGTGTCGAGGTCGAGGGCCAGAACCTCACGCCGCTGGCGCCGCTCTCGCTGGAGGGTGCGAAGAAGCGTCTTGCCGAGCGCGCGGGTGCCACCACGCTGGTCGATGCCGAAGCCCTTCGCCAGGGCCGCGTCAGCACGCTCTCGGACGCGCTGGGTTTCGCCGCCGGCGTGTTCGTGCAGCCGCGTTTCGGTTCGGAAGAGTCGCGCATCGCGATCCGCGGTTCCGGCGTGCAGCGCACCTTCCACGGCCGCGGCCTGGTGGTTCTGCAGGACGGCATTCCGATCAACCTCGCCGACGGCGGTTTCGACATGCAGTCGATCGATGCGCTGTCGGCGCGCTACATCGAAGTGTGGCGCGGCCCGAACGCGCTGGAGTACGGCGCGGCTTCGCTGGGCGGCGCGATCAACTACGTCTCACCGACCGGCTACGACATTGACGGCACGCGCCTGCGCGCCGAGGCCGGCAGCTTCGGCTACGGGCGCTGGCAGGCGCAGTGGGGCGGCCACTCGGGTGCGCATGACGCGGTCGTGTCGCTGGGCGGCTTTGCGCAGGATGGCTATCGCGCCAACGCTCGCCAGGAAAACCACCGCCTTGGCGCGAACTGGGGCTACCGCTTCAGCGACATGCTGGACGCCCGCGTGTACCTCACGCACGTCGACACCCGATCGGCGCTGCCTGGCTCGCTGACGCGCGCGCAGTTCCTCGCCAATCCGCGGCAGGCCAATGGCGGCAGCGTGCTGCTCGACCAGCGCCGCGACTTCGAGCTCACCCGTGCGTCGCTGCGCGTGGCCTATCGCCCCGAGGCCGGCCGCGAGCTGCTGGTCTCGGCCTTCGCCAGCGACAAGTTCCTCGACCACCCGATCTTCCAGGTGTTGCAGCAGGACAGCCTCGACCGCGGCATCGACGTGCGCGTGCGCGAGGAAGGTGAGATCAACGGCCGCCGCAACGTGTTCGTGGCGGGCTTTGGGCACGTGCGCGGCGATACCCGCGACGACCGCTGGGTGAACCGCGGCCGCGCCAATCCGGACGACCATCGCGGCGCCCGCACCGACCAGAACGACCAGCTCGCGACGAGTACGACGGTTTTCTTCGAGAACCAGCACTGGCTGGGCCAGCGCTGGGTGGCCGTGGTGGGCGCGCAGGCGCTGTCAGCAAAACGCCGGTTCGAAGACCGCCTGCCGGTGCCATTCGATGCCAGCTTCGACCGCCGCTACGACGCCTTCAGCCCCAAGCTCGGCCTGCGCTTCGAGGGCGCCGAAGGCGTGCAGTGGTTCGCCAACCTGAGCCGCAGCGCGGAGCCGCCGAGCTTCGGCGAGCTGGCCGGCGGCCCGAACGTCACTCTCGTTGACCTGCAGCGCGCCAACAGCGGCGAGGTCGGCCTGCGCTACTCGCGTGATGGCCTGGACCTCGATGCGGTCGTGTACCGCGCGAATGTCGAGAACGAACTGCTGGCGCTCACCGACGGCAACGGCAATCCGCTGGGCACGCGCAATGCCGACCGCACGATCCACCAGGGCCTCGAGTTGTCCACCCGGTGGGCTTTCGCGCCGCAGTGGCAAGTCGCCTTGAACGCGTTGGTAAACGACTTCCGCTTTGACGGCGACGCCGCCTTCGGCGACAACGAGCTCGCCGGCCTGCCGCGCGAGTGGCTGCGCGCCGAGCTGGCGTGGGCGCCGTCGGACGCTATCCGCATTGCGCCGAACGTGGAGTGGGTGCCGAACGACTATTCCATCGACCACGCCAACACCTTCAGCGCGCCGGGCTACGCCATCTGGGGGCTCAAAGTTTCGGGGAGCGTGAGCGAGGGCCTGTCGTGGTTCGTCGATGGCCGCAACCTTGGCGACCGCGCCTACGTCGCGACCACCGGTGTCGTCGCGGACACCCGCGTGCCATTCAACCCGGCCAACCCGGCCGCGGTGCGCCCGCCGCGCGACGGGGCCTACTACCTGCCGGGCGACGGCCGCTCGGTGTACGTCGGCCTCGAGTGGCGCCTCTGAGTCAGCGCAGCATCCACCACGCCAGCGTGGCCAAGGCCAAGCCCTTGAGCGTCACGGCGAGCAGGGCGATCGCGGTCGCGCGTCGGTCGCGACGCTCTTGTTGGGACATTCAGGCGAGCCCGTAGCTGGTCGCAATCCACTGCATGAAGGCGGGCATCGGCATCGCGCCGCTGCTCCGGGCGACCTCGTGTCCACCGTCGCGGCTGCCCTGCCAAGCGATCAGCGTCGGCAGGCTCTGGATGCGGAACTGCGAGGCCAACTGGGGTTCGGCTTCGGTGTCGAGCTTCACGAAGCGGAACTGCGGCTCCAGGCGCTGGCAAGCCGTGGCGAACACCGGCGCGAAGCTGCGGCAGGGGCCGCACCAGCCGGCCCACGCGTCGATGATCACCGGCTGCTCGGATTTCAGCAGCAGGGCCTCGGCGTTCTTCGCCGTCAGCGCCAGCGGCATGCCGGTGAACAGGCCATGGCCGCAGCGCCCGCACTTCGGGTCGTCGCCGAGGCGCGCGTCGGGCACGCGGTTGATCGACAGGCAGTGCGGGCAGGCGAGCTGGGTGGTGTCGGTGTCCATGGCGCGCAGGGTAGCGCCCCGCGGGCGATGCGGCATGGTGCAGGGCCGCATCGCGCCCGGCGTCACGACCACGTCGTACCAACACCGCGCCGAGGCCGGCGTGGCATCCTTCGCCGCCTTCCCACTCTTGGAACCCTGGTCCGATGGAGCTCTACGCCGGCAACACCTACTTGTGGACCAAGCTGCTCCACACCCTGTTCGTCATCGCGTGGATGGCCACCGTCTTCTACCTGCCGCGGATCCTCGTGAACATCGCGGAGGCGGCTTCGGAGCCCGCGGTCGTCGCGCGCCTCGTGCTGATGGGCAAGCGACTCTACCGTTTCGGCCACGTGATGCTGGGCTTCGTGTTCCTGTTCGGTTTCCTGCTGTGGTTCGGCCGCGTCATCGACGATTCGCTTTGGCCCCACATCACCGCCGCCCGCGGCTGGATGCACCTGAAGTTCCTGCTGGTGCTCGGCATCGTCGCCCACTTCATCGTCGCCGGCCGAATGGTGAAGGCCATCGAGAAAGGCGCGGCGCCGAAGTCGGCCACGTGGCTGCGCTGGTTCAACGAGATTCCGGTGGTGCTGCTGCTCGTGATCCTCGTGCTGGTCTTCATCAAGCCGATCTGAGCGCCCGCTTCAGCACCCACCACGCGAACAGCCCGCCGGTGAGGTACATCAGCAGCGAATAGAGCGCCGGCACCACCGCGGCGCCCGGCATCGACAGCACATGGAGGGCGACGAAGATCGCCAGCGTGCCGTTGTGGATGCCGATCTCGAAGGCGATGGCGGTGGCCTGCGGCACGCCGAGGCGCGCGGCTCGGCCCGCGGCGTAGCCGGACAGCAGGCTCACGAGGTTGAACAGCAGGGCGGCGAGGCCGACCACGGCCGCGTACTTCGCCAGCGTCTCCCATTCGAAGAACACGGCTGCGCCAATAAGCACGACAAGGATCAGCGTCGAGGCGAGCCGGATCGGTTTGTCGAGCTTTTCCGCGATCACCGGCCGCCACGCGCGCAGGCTCATGCCGATCACCACCGGCAGGATCACCAGCACGCCGACTTCGATGATCTTGCGTGTCGGCGGCGGCACGGCCTGTTCGCTGGCCATCAGCCATGCGAGCCCCAGCGTCACCCAGACGGGCAGGGTCACGAGAGCGAGCACGCTGTTGATGGCGGTCAGCGTGATGTTCAACGCCACGTCGCCGCGGGCGAGGTGCGAGAACAGGTTCGCCGTCACACCGCCGGGCGAGGCCGCCAGCAGCACGAGGCCGAGGCCGAGTTCGGGCGGCAGGCCGAAGCCGATCGCCAGCCCGAAGGCCACCGGCGGCAGCACCACCGTCTGCACCAGCAGCGCGACGACGACCGCCTTCGGCGCCGTGGCCACGCGTTTGAAATCGGCGAGCGTCAGGTGCAGGCCGAGGCCGATCATCACGATGCCCAGCGCGATCGGAAGGAAGAGGCTGAAGATGGGGTTGTCGGCCATTGGCGGATCCTCTCGGGAGCGGAGGTGTGGGTGCGCTTGCTGTGGTGTCGCCCCTAGGCCGCTGGGACGGGCGGAGCCGAAGCCCGGAGACCGGGCAGTGCGCCGAACGAGGCGAACGCGGCCACGATCAGCAAGGGAAACGCGGGTTGGAGGTAGTGGATTTTGGCCGCCGGGAACGACGACAGGTCAACGAGCATCAGCAGCCCGACGCGGCTTGCAAGCATGCACCACGTGGCGATGGCGACGACGTGCAGCGCATCGAGCCGCCTCCGTCGCCAGCCTGTCAGGCTGGCGGCTGCGAAGGCAAACAAGCCGGTCGCTGACAGCAGTGGGAGGGCCACGGCGTACAGGGCGTCGACGGCCTGTCGTGCGCGCAAGGGAGCGGGAAGGTTGGAGGCGGCCTCCCCGGATCCGCTTCGCACGGTGTCGATGAAAAGCTGCGATTCGCCGAGGCCTAACGGCATGCCGATCTGGTCGATGCTGGCGAGGGGCACGGTGGCTTGGCCGCTGGCGAACACGATCGCGCAGTCGTCGTCGCCGGGAAAGATCACCTCGAAGCGGCTCATGGCAGCGCCAGGATCGTTGAAGTGCGCGGCCACGTCTGGGCTCGGACGGCGTTCAAACGGCAGGGCGACGTTTCCGGCCTCGCATCGTCCCTCGGGCCAATCGCCCTCCGGTCCACGGAACCAGCCGCTGACCCGCACGCTGGTGACGGGCGGCGACCCGGCCATGCTCGGCTCGCCGACGAAGCGCCACATCCTCGTGATCCCGGGGTGGTCGGCATGGCTGGCCACCGGCAACGGCCTCGCGTCCTGCCAGAGCAACAGGCGCGCGAATCCGGCCGCACTCGGGCCGGCGTCCTGCCATTGGAACTGGTCGAGGCCAGGAAGCAGGGGGACGGTCGCGGGGACGCAGCGGAGACGCCCAGCGTCGCAGGCCGCTGAAACCTCAGTCGCCACCTGCGCGAAGAAGGCCTCGGAGGTCGACGCGCTGGCATAGGCGCCTGTGGACGCCGCTGCATCGCGCAAGGCCCACAGGAACCAGCCTCCGGCGTAATCGCCGCAGGTCACGGGCAACACCGCGCAGCCGGGGCGCGTCCAGCCTTTGGCAGCGCCTTCCAGAGCCGGCGCCAGTCGCGCGAAGGCCGGGCTTTGCTGGTAAACGACCTGACGCACCTTCGCCGGCACTGGCACGTAAGGCACGGTCTCGCCCACCCGCACCCGCTGCAGCGCGGACAGTGCCGCGGAGAACGAGCTGCGATGCATGTCGGTCAGTGCGAACATGCCGTAATGCAGCTGGTTTGCCGCCATCACGACCCCCGGCAGAACGCCAGCAGTCGCGGCCATGCAAGCCGCACCAAGGGCCAGACGGCGAGTGGCCGCACCCCCGTGACGCACGCCGGTGAGCCCCGTGCAAAGCAGGATTGCGAGGCCTGGAAGGAGCCAGACGCTGTCCTCACGCGTGCACCAGAACCATCCGGCCATCAGCCCGGCGGCGGCCATCCACCCCAGTCCGCGCCGGCCATCGCGCAGCGACGCGGCGGCGTGCATGACGCAGGCGAGTATCAGCAGGACCTGCGCCGCCGTGATGTTGTCCCGGAGCACGCGTCCCCAGGCGAAGGCCGCCGGCTGCCACTGCAGTGCGATCGTCAGTGCGAGCGCGAGCCAGGGGCGCCCGCCCAGACGGTGGACGGCCCAACCCAGCAGCAGCGTCGCCGAGGCGTAGAGCAGGGCCTGTGCCCAGGTCAGCGGCAGGCCGAAGGTGTGGGCGAGTGCGAGGAACAGCGGATAGCCCGCGCCCTTCATCAGGGTCAACGGTTCGTAGGCTCCGAGCCAAGCGCCACCGACGATCGATTCCGCACGCTGCCAGAACCAGGCGTCGTCATGCCCCGCGCCGGCGAGCATCGAGACCGGGAGCCCGGCGATCGCGACGATGGAGGCGATCGTCGACGCGGCCGCGAGACCGAGGGCGAGGTACCGCGGCCGGGCCGAGATGCGGGCCGCAACGTCCTTGTCATCCGCCGATCGGAATACGAGGCGCGACATCACCAGGTAGGAGAGGACAACGATCGTCGCGCCGGAAGCGAGGATGTTGACCTCGTCGGTGAGCCCGAGGCTACGCCCGAAGCGAACCATCAGCGCGATGCAGGCGGCATTGAGTAGCTGCAGCCCGCAGTAGGCCGCGAAGGATCGAGAGAGCCCCCCCCTGTGCCGGAACGCGAAGTTCCGTTGCATCAGGAAAACGATGGGCATCGCCGAGAGCACGCCGAGGAAGGCGGCGACTTCCGCCGGGGCGCCGGCGAGGTGGACCAGCAGTTGCGAAAAAAGGTTGTAGAGCAGGAAGCCGCAGCCCCCGACGAGGAGGAAGGCGAGCTTGCGGCGGGTTGGCTCCGCGAGGCGAACGGTCATTTCCTCGCGACAGGCAGGCGCAGCGCTTCGAGGAAGAAGCCGGAAAGGGCCAACTCGCCGCCGACAGCCATCAAGGTGACCGAAGGAATCACCCAGCGCATCACCTGGGACGGGTCCAATGCCCCGAAGTCCTGCGATACCCATAGGCCGACGGCGCGCAGCGACATCGCAATGCCGAGCGCGAACATCAAGCAGGCCACCACGAGGCAACGCTCCAGGGTCAACGCGTCCAGGAGGCCGCGGACCCTCGCGGTCTCGGGCAGCCATCCGTTGCGGATCCCCAGGAGGCGCGCCAGCGCGGCGAAAAGCACCATCTGCACACCGAGGACGACGGCCGCGCCGGCATAAGAGAGCGTGTGGACATCGAGGCTGATGCCACCCAGCGTCGGCCGCGTCGTCGCGATCACGACCATCCCCGATACGCCGGTGGCGACGAGGAGGCTGCCGGGGAGCAGGAACAGCCAGCGCGGACTGTGGAGCAGCAGAAAACGCAGGTGTCGCCAGCCATCCCGCCACGTGCGCAGATGCGGCGGCCGCGATCGCCCAGCGGGGCTCAGCGTCGTGGGAACCTCGACGATGCGGTAACGCGCAAGCGACGACTTCACCACCATCTCGCTCGCGAACTCCATGCCGGGCGTCGTCAGGTCGAGGGCGAGCATGCGGTCACGGGAGAATCCTCGGAGGCCGCAGTGGAAATCCCTCACCGGCACGCCGAAGAACAACCTCCCCAGCAGGCTGAGGACCGGATTGCCCAGGAATCGATGGAGGAAGGGCATGGCCCCTTCAGCGATTCCGCCGCGAAAGCGGTTCCCCATCACGAGATCGGCGCCGCCGCGCAGCGCCGCGACGAACGGGTGCAGGTTCAGGAAGTCATAGGAATCGTCTGCATCCCCCATGATCACGAAGCGGCCGCGTGCGGCATGAATGCCCCCGGACAATGCGGCGCCGTAGCCCTTTTGCGGCACTTCGATCACCTGCGCACCTTCCGCCCGGGCGATGTCTTGCGACCCGTCGGTGCTTCCGTTATCGGCGATCAGCACCTCCCCCTCGACCCCCGACGTCGCGAGGAATCGTTTTGCCTTGCGGATGCAGGCCGCCAAGGTCTCGGCCTCGTTCAGGCAGGGCATCAGGATGGTGAGTTCCACCGCATTCCCTGCGGGTGTGTGCATCGTCGAGTTCGAATCCATGGGCCGAATGCTAACAGTGCCCCGACCCCGGGCAGCGGCACGTGCAACCCGTCGCCCGCGTCAAGGACGTAGCACGAGTTTCCCGACACTCTGCCCCGACTCGATGCGGCGATGTGCTTGCGCCGCGTCAACGAGTGCGAAGGCCTCGACCGGCGGCGGCACCAGCCGGCCGTCGGCGAAGCGTTCCAGCAGCCAGAGCATTCCCTCGCGCAGCCGCGGCGCTTCCGCGGACAGGAAGCTGAGGTTGGCCGCCAACACGCTGCGGTTGCTGGTGGTCATGGCCAGCGGATTGAAGCGGGGCGTGCGCCACCAGTCCCAGGCCAGCTTCAGCCAGTTCACGCGGCCGTCCTTCGGCAGCATCGAGGCGAAGCCGTAGATCACCAGCTTGCCCATCGGGGCCAGCGCGTCGAAGCTGGCTTGCAGGGTCGAGACGCCGTTGGCGTCGAACACCGCGTGGAAGCCCTCCGGCGCGATCGCCTTCGCCGCAGCGACCCAGTCGCCGGCCGACTTGTCGATGACGTGCGTCGCGCCGAGCGCCTTCGCCGCGTCGATCTTGTGCGCGGCACCCACCACGCCGGTGGCCTCGACGCCCGCCAGCAGCGCCAACTGAAGGAGGGCACCGCCCACGCCACCGGCTGCCGAATGCACTAGCCACCGATCACCGGCACGCGGGTATACCTGCTGATGCGCCATGAACCACGCGGTCAGGAACACCGTGGGCAGCGCCGCGGCCTGCGCGCTCGACAGCGATGCCGGTGTCGCGAACACGCGGTCGGCCGGCAGGCAGATCGCGCTGGTGTAGCCGCCGAACAGGGTCACTCCGATCGCGCGGTCGCCGATCCGCCAGCCCTCGACGCCGTCCCCGATGGCATCGACCACGCCTGCCACCTCGAAGCCCGGCGTGATGGGATAGCCGTGCAGGCGCTTGGCGCTCTCGTACAGGCCCATGCGGATGATGCCGTCGGCGTAGTTCACGCCACAGGCTTCGACGCGCAGCCGCACCTCGCCGGCCTTCGGCAGCGGATCGGGGGACTCGACGAGGCGCAGGGCGTCGTAACCGCCCGGGCGTTCGATGACGATGCGGCGCACGCGGATCAGCCGCCCGCTGGTCGGCGCCAGCGCGCCACGCCCATGGCGATCGGCAGCGGAATCGCCAGCATCGCGATGAGCATCCACAGCGGGTGCGGCAGCAGGCTGAGATTGATGGCGCAGAGCCCCACCATCAGCAGGCCGAGGGCGATGCCGAGGCCCTTCCAGCGCGGCCGGGCGATCGTGGTGGCGACCAGCACGGCCACGGTGGTCGCGATGGCATAGGCCAGCAGTACCCACGCTTTCGCCGCGAGCGGCATCGCTTCGACGAAGCCCGCCATCTGCGCCGCGTCCTTCGGGTCGATGCCCGTGGGTAGCGGCCAAACGGCGTGTCCGACCGCCTGGAGGCCGGCCACCGTCAGCGACAGGGCGACGGCGCCGGCGAGGAACGCGAGGATCAAGCGAAGCATGGACGTCTCCCTCCCGAGGAGCGCCCAGCCTGCGTCAGCCCACGCCAAAAAGGAAACGGGCCCGAAGGCCCGTTCCTGGTCCAGCGATGGCGTGGCCGATCAGGCCGGACGCGTGCCGTCGCGGCGCTGGCCGCCCTGACGCTGGCCACCACCACCGTTGCCACCGTCGCGGCGCGGGCCGCCGGCGTGGCCCTGCGGGCGGCCACCGTCACGGCGCGGGCCGTGGGCATGGCCGTCGCGGCGCGGGGCGGCGGCATTGCCACCCGGGCGCTGACCATCACGGCGCGGCGGACGCGGACCGTCCGGGCGACGCGCGCGCTGCTGGCCGGCGGTGCTGTCGTCGTTGATGTCGTTGCCGTCGCGGAAGCTCCAGTCCGGCGGGAAGCCGTCGAGGCCGCGCACTTCCAGCGGGTCCTTGAGGATGCGCTGCACCTGGCGGAGCAGCTTGGCCTCGTCCTTCGAGACCAGCGACACCGCCTCGCCGGTGCAGCCGGCGCGGCCGGTGCGGCCGATGCGGTGCACGTAGTCCTCGGGGACCATCGGCAGCTCGAAGTTGATGACGCGCGGCAGGGCCGGGATGTCGAGGCCGCGTGCGGCGATGTCGGTCGCCACCAGCACGCGCACGGCGCCGCTCTTGAAGTCGGCCAGCGCGCGCAGGCGGGCGTTCTGCGACTTGTTGCCGTGGATGGCTTCGGCGCGGATGCCGGCGGCGGTGATCTGCTTGGCGAGGCGGTCCGAGCCGTGCTTGGTCTTGGCGAAGACCAGGGTCTGGTCCTGGAAGTGCGTGGAGAGCAGCTGCAGCAGCACTTCGCGCTTCTGGGTGTCGCGCACCGGATGCACGCGGTGGGTGACCATCGTGGCGACGGCGTTCGGCGGATTCACCTGGATTTCCTGCGGATCGCGCAGGGCTTCCTTGGCGATCTCGCGGATGGCCTTGTCGAAGGTGGCCGAGAACAGCATCGTCTGGCGCTGCTTCGGCACCATCGCGATGATGCGGCGGATGGCCGGCAGGAAGCCGATGTCGAGCATGCGGTCGGCTTCGTCGAGCACCAGCACCTGCACTTCGCGCAGGTCGACGTTGCGCTGCTGCATGTGGTCGATCAGGCGGCCCGGGCAGGCCACGATGATGTCGACGCCACGGCGCAGGGTGTTGGCCTGGTTCACCAGCGAGACGCCGCCGTAGACGACGGCCATCTTCAGCGACAGGTGCTTGGCGTAGTCGCGCAGGTTGTCGTGCACCTGCTGGGCGAGTTCGCGGGTGGGGGCAAGAATCAGGGCGCGCGGGTTGCGCGTGCGTTCGCCGGTGGCGAGCTTCTGCAGCAGGGGCAGGCCGAACGCGGCGGTCTTGCCGGTGCCGGTCTGCGCGCCGGCCAGCAGGTCGCGGCCTTCGAGGGCCGCCGGGATGGCTTCGGCCTGGATCGGCGTGGGCGTGGTGAAACCGAGGCCGTCGAGCGCACGGCAGAGCGCGGGCGTGAGCCCGAGGGATTCAAACGTCATGAGAGAACACTCCAAAAGCGAAAAACCCGGAGCGTTCCCTGGAACCGCGCTGCGAGAGGGTGCGGACGAACCGCTGACGGTGCCCTTGGGCGGGCGGAAGGGCCGGGGCGACGGCTTCAAGCCGAGGCGCGCGGCCGGCGTGGGGACCTTGGATCACCCGGCACCGGAAGCCGCGCACCCTACGGCAAGCGCGCCGCCCGCGCCAGCCCGGCGTTCGGACGGTTCAGCCGCGAGCCATCGGTCTCAGGCCGGTTGGGGCACCAGCAGCACGTCGGCGTCGAGCTTGGCCAGCAGGCGCTGACCGACGCTGCCGAGCAAGCCGCCGAGCCACGGGCCGTGGCCCCGGGTGCCGAGCACCACGAGGTCCGCGCCACGTTCTGCGGCCTCCCGTTCGACCGTCTCCGCCACGTCGCCGCGGCGGAAGTGCGCCACCCAGTCCGGGTAGCGGGCGGACAGCGCGGCGAAGCGTTCCAACGCGCCTTTCTCCGCCTCGGCGGTGAAACGCTCGAGCGCGGCGGGGTCGGGCTGGACGAGGGCGAGCGTGGCCTCCGGCAGCGAGGGATGCACGTGCAGCAGGTGTTTCTCCGCGGCCGGCGCGAGCACGGCGGCCCAGGGCAAGGCGCGCTCGGCGGTGGGGCTGAAATCGGAAGCGCCGAGCACCCGTCGCCAGGGCGCGGTTGCGGGCCGGCGGCAGACCAGCAGCGGCAACGGGCTGGCGTGCACGGCGGCCTGCGCGGTGGTGCCGAGCAGCCGCTGCCCCAGCCCGGTCGGGGCGTGGGCGCCCAGCACCAGCAGGTCGCCACCGAGCTCGGCAGCGAGGGCGCCGAGGTCGCGGCGCGGCTGGCCCACGAGGCAGTGCAGGGCGATATCGGGATGGGTCAGCGAGGCCAACCGGGCCCGTTGCTGGCGGAGACGTGCGAGGCCGGCTTCCTGCAGGGCTTCAAGGCCGATCCACGCCACGCTGCCCGGGTCGCCCCAGGCCGAGACGACGGGCAGCGGTTCGACCACATGCATCAGACTGAGCCGCGCCCCGAGGGCGACGGCGAGCGCATCGGCGCGCCGCAGCGCGTCGTCGGCGCAGGCACTGAAATCGCTGGCCACCACGAGGTGGGACGGGGCGGGGGTGGACGCTGCGTTCGACATGGCCGGAGCTCCCGGGGGCGATGAGGCCACCATGCGCGGCTGGAATGGGCTGTCGCATGACCTCGGTCAAGTATCCTGCGCCGATGTGGAACGACCTGCGCCGAGGGCTCTGGATCGCCCTCGCCTACACGGCGTTGGGGCTGGGCGTGATCGGCATCTTCCTGCCCGGCCTGCCGACCACGCCCTTCATCCTCGTCGCCGCCTGGGCCGCCGCGAAAAGCTCGCGCCACTTGCACCAGTGGCTGCTCGACCACCGCCTGTTCGGGCCCATGGTGCGCGACTGGCAGGCCCGCGGTGCGGTGAGCCGGAAGGCGAAGCGCATGGCCCTGCTGATGATGTCGCTATGCGCCGTGCTGATGTTCGCCACCGCGCCGCAGTGGTGGATGGCAGCGACCGGTACGGCCTGCATGGCCGTCGTCGCGATCTGGCTCTGGCGTCGGCCGGAGTAGTCCGCGGGGCCGCTCAGGGCGCCGCGTCGAGGATCCGCTTCGCGCCCTGGAAGCTGCGCGTCCAGTGCGGAGCGGCCAGGGCGTCGATGCGCACGCGGCCGCCGCGGCTGGGCGAATGGATGAAGCGCCCCTCACCGACGTAGATGCCGACGTGGTCGATCCGGCCCCGGCCCTGGCGGAAAAAGACCAGGTCGCCGGCGGAGAGCGCGGCTTTGTCGACCGGCCTGCCGGCGGCCGCGAACTGGTCGTTCGCGGTTCGCGGCAGTTCGAGCCCGAGCGATTCACGGAAGACGTAGGACGTGAAGCCCGAGCAGTCGAAGCCGCGCTGCGGCGTGGTGCCACCGAACCGGTAGGGTGTGCCGATCAGGCCCATCGCCTGCATCAGCACGTCGTCGGCGCGGAGGTCGAGCGGCACCGCGTCGCTGGTGCGATCGCTGTGCAGGGCGCGGGGTTCGGAGGCGCTCTCGCCGGACGTCTCGTCGCGGTCGCCGAGGCTGGCGCAGCCGGAGAGCAGGCCGAGCGCAAGCGCCAGCGCCGCGGCGCTTGGCGCGGTGCCACGGGCGGCGGGATAATGGCGGGGCAGGGCGTTGCGGCCGTTCATGGTCGCGGAGTCTGCCCCATCCCGTGCGCTGCCTTCCAGCGCCCCATCCCGAGTTTTGGAATTCCCATGAAGATCGAGAAAGACCACGTCGTCCGCCTGCACTACACCGTGTCCGAGGCGGGTGGCGAGGCCATCGAGAGCTCGCGCGAGAGCGAGCCGCTGGCCGTGCTGATCGGCCACAACGCCATCATCCCGGGCCTCGAGGCCGCCCTCATCGGCCGCGAAGCCGGCGAGACCTTCGACGTCACCGTGGCGCCGGACCAGGCCTACGGCGAGCGCCGTCCGGGTCTCGTGCAGCGCATCCCGCGCAAGCATTTCAAGAACCAGAAGCTGGCCGTGGGCATGCAGATCGTGGTCCCGACGCAGATGGGCCCGCGCCCGGTCACTGTCGAGAAGATCGGCCTGTCGGTGGTCGACGTCGACTTGAACCATCCGATGGCCGGCAAGAGCTTGAGCTTCAACGTCGAGGTCGTCGACGTCCGCGAAGCGACGGCCGAAGAGAAGGACCACGGCCACGTCCACGGCGAGGGTGGCGTCGAGCACTGACGCCCGCGCCCTTCCGGTAGCCACGACGCCCCCGCAGCCCCTAGGCTTCGGGGGCGTTCATTTTCAGAGTGCCCGATGACCCTTTCCGCTTCCGCGGCGCCCACCGCCGACCACGACCGACTGCCCGTCATGGACATCCTGCGCGGCTTCGCGCTGCTCGGGATCTTCCTGATGAACATCGAGTTCTTCACCCGGACGCTGCAGTCCTACTCGGGTGGCGTTTCGCCCTCCGAGGGCTGGGACCACGTCTTCGGCCTCGCCATCTACGTGGCCGTGCAGGGCAAATTCTGGGTGTTGTTCGCTCTGCTGTTCGGCATGGGCTTCGCCCTGATGCGCGACCGTGCCTTGGCCACGGGACGTCCGTTCTTCGGGATGTACCTGCGCCGCACGTTGCTGCTGGCGCTGTTCGGCGTGCTGCATATCGCGTTCGTCTGGGTCGGCGACATCCTTCTGGCCTACGCCATCACGGCACTGCTGCTGATGATGTTCGCGTGGCTGCGCAGGACGGCGGCCTGGGTGGTCGGCGCCCTCGTGTATCTCGGCATGGCGGGCCTTTGGCTGCTGATGGGCGTGGGTCTGATGTTCATGCCGGATTCGATGATGGAACCGGTGCGCGCGGAGATGATGGGCCTCGTTGCCGAGGCCGAACGCGCCGCGGCCGTTTACCGTGAAGGCAGCTTCGTCGAGATCACCGGCCAGCGGCTCTCGGATTTCCAGTTCCTTGCCACGGGAGCGTTGCCCTTCCAGGTCCCGATGATGCTGGGCGTGTTCCTGATCGGCAGCTGGCTGGTCGGCAGCGGTCGCCTTGCAGACCCGGTCGCCCATCGCGGGTTCTTCGTGAAGCTGGCGGTGGGTGGACTGGCGCTCGGTGCGCTGGGCGTCGCGGCCAGCGTGGCCTTGGGTACGCAGTTCGACCTCGTCGACGGCTTTGCCGAGGCGACCGCCGCCATGGGGTTGATGTCGCTGGGCAACCTGCCGCTCGCCCTCGGCTACCTCGCCCTCGTCGTGCTCCTCGCCACCGGCCCGCTGCGCGGGGCGTTCGGCGTCCTCGCGCCGGCCGGCCGCATGGCGCTGACGAATTATCTGATGCAGTCCGTCGTCGGCACGCTGGTCTTCTACGGCTACGGGTTGGGTCTCTGGGGCGAAGTCGGCCGCAGCGGGCAGGTTGGCATCGTGCTGGTGGTATTCGCCGCGCAGGTCGCCTTCAGCCACTGGTGGCTGGCGCGCTTCCGCTTCGGGCCGATGGAATGGCTGTGGCGCGCCGGCACCTACCTGCAGTGGCCGCCGATGCGGCGGGTGGCCGGTGCCTGAACCCCGCGACGAACTCCTCGTCATAGGCGGCGGCGTCATCGGCCTCGCCTGCGCGCAGGCGCTGTCCGCCGCCGGCCGCTCCGTGCGGCTGCTCGAACGCGACCGCATCGGCGCGGCGACCAGCCACGGCAACTGCGGCACGTTGACGCCGAGCCATGCGCTGCCGCTCGCTGCGCCTGGCATGGTGGCGAAGGCGTTGGGCTGGATGCTCAAGCCCGACGCCCCCTTCCTCGTGCGGCCGCGCTTCGACCCGGCGCTGTGGGCGTGGTTGCTGCGCTTCGCCGGCCGCTGCGACGAGCGTACCTTCCGCGCCGCGATCGCTCCGAAGGCCGCGCTGTTGAGCGCGTCGCAGGCCCTGCTGGACGCGCTGGTGCGTTCGCGCGGGCTCGATTGCGGGCATCGCCGCGATGGCCTGCTCTACGTCTGGCGCGATGCCGCCGCCTTCGAGGCCGGCTGTCGCAGCCATGCCGTGCTGCGGGAGCACGGTATCGCCGTGGACGAATGGGACGGCGCGCGCACCGAAGGCGAGGAGCCGGCGCTGCGCGAGGGCGTGGCGGGTGCGTTGTTCTTCCCCGACGACGGGCATCTGCGTCCGGATCGCTACACCGCCGAACTCGCCCGCATCGCCGTGCAGGACGGTGCCGTCATCGAGGAGGGCGCCGACATCGTCGATCTCGTCCGCGACGGCGACGCTTGGAAGGCCACCGCGCGCGACGGCCGGTCATGGCGCGCCCGTGAGCTGCTGCTGGCCAGCGGCCCGTGGGCCGCGCGCATGGCGCGCCCGCTCGGGCTGCGCCTGCCGATCATCCCCGGCAAGGGCTATTCGATCACCTACGAACGCCCGACGCTGGCCCCTCGGCGCCCCTTGGTGCTGAGGGACCATTCCGTTTGCGTCACCGCTTGGGACGACGGCTACCGGCTGGGCAGCACGATGGAGTTCGCCGGCTACGACGAGCGACTCACCCGCGCCCGCCTCGACGCCCTCGAACGCGGCGCTGCCGCGGTCCTGCGCGAGCCGACCGGCCCGACGAAGCGCGAAGAATGGTTCGGCTGGCGGCCGATGATCTGGGACGACCTGCCGATCCTGGGCGCCGTCCCCGGCCAACCCGACCTGTGGCTGGCGGTCGGGCACGGAATGATGGGCATGGGCATGTCGGCGGTGACCGGTCGGCTGCTGACTGACCTCGTGACCGGCCGGCCCCCCGTGATCGACCCGACCCCTTACGCCATCACCCGCTTCGGCTGAGCGACACTGCGCGCATGGACCTGTTCTCGCTCCGACGCGGCCGCGCGCCGCTGCTGATCAGCGTGCCGCACGATGGCGCGCACATCCCGCCAGACCTCGCGGCGCGCATGAGCCCCGAGGCGCGCACCGCGCCGGACACCGACTGGTGGATGTCGAAGCTCTACGGCCCGATTGCCGAGGCGCTGGACGCCTCCCTGATCGTTCCGACGCACTCCCGCTACGTGGTCGACCTGAATCGCCCGCCCGACGACGTCTCCCTCTATCCCGGCCAGAACACCACCGGCCTTTGCCCCGCCGTGCGCTTCAGCGGAGATCCGGTCTACCTGGACGGGCAGGGTCCGGATGCCGACGAGATCGCGGCGCGCGTCGAGACCTATTGGCGCCCCTACCACGAGGCCCTCGCGGCCGAACTGGCCCGCCTGCGCGCGCTGCATGGCCGCGTGCTGCTTTGGGAGGGCCACTCGATCGCTTCGACCGTGCCCTTCCTGTTCGAGGGCGAATTGCCGGAGCTCAACGTCGGCACGGCCGCGGGCGCCAGCTGCCGATTCGCCACGGAAGCGGGGCTCCGCGCCAGCCTCGAAGCCCAGTCGCGTTTCTCCTGGGTGCTCAATGGGCGCTTCAAGGGCGGCTACATCACCCGCCACTACGGTCGTCCGGACGACGGCATCGAGGCGGTGCAGCTCGAGACCGCCCAGCGCGCCTACATGGTTGAACCCGATGGGAGCTTCGTGCCGGAACGGGCTGCGCCGTTGCAGGGGCAGGTGCGCGCGCTCATCGAGGCCGCGCTCCGGGCCTGATCCGGGACGGCGCACCGGGTAAATGCGCGATAAACCGCGACGGAATCGTCAGCACACCGTCATCTTGGGCGTGTAAATCTATCGTTAACCGGGGCCCAGCCCGCCCCCCGGTGCACGGAGCCCGCCATGACCCCCGGAATGACCCTCGCCCGCTTCGTCGTCGCCGGCTTCATCGCCGTGCTGATGTTGGCGATCTCCAAGGCGGAAGCCTCCGCTTGACGCGCGCCCATCGGCGCGCGTCGTCGTTTCCGGGGCTCAGACCTCGAGTGATGCGAGGTCGCCCTTGGTCTCCAGCCAGCTCTTGCGGTCGCCCGCGCGCTTCTTGCTGAGCAGCATGTCCATCAGCGCGCTGGTTTCGCCGGCGTCCTCGACCGTCAGCTGCACGAGGCGGCGCGTGTCCGGGTGGATGGTCGATTCGCGCAGCTGCGACGGGTTCATCTCGCCCAGGCCCTTGAAGCGCGTCACGGTCACCTGTCCGCGGATCTTCTCGCGCTCGATCTTCTCCAGAAGCAGGCGCTTCTCCTCCTCGTCCAGCGCGTAGAACACCTGCTTGCCCACGTCGACGCGGAACAGCGGCGGCATGGCCACGAAGACGTGGCCGGCGCGCACGAGGGCGGGGAAGTGCTTGAGGAACAGCGCCGAAAGCAGGGTGGCGATGTGCAGGCCGTCGCTGTCGGCGTCGGCGAGGATCACCACCTTGCCGTAGCGCAGGCCGTCGATATTGTCGTGGCCGGGGTCGCAGCCGATGGCGACGGCGAGGTCGTGCACTTCCTGCGAGCCCAACACCGAGCCCGATTCGACTTCCCACGTGTTCAGGATCTTGCCGCGCAGGGGCAGGATGGCCTGGAAGTCCTTGTCGCGGGCCTGCTTGGCGCTGCCGCCGGCCGAATCACCCTCGACGAGGAAGAGTTCGGTGCGGCCGAGGTCCTGGAGGATGCAGTCGGCCAGCTTGCCGGGCAGGGCAGGGCCCTGGGTGATCTTCTTGCGGACGACCTGCTTCTCGGTCTTCAGTCGGGCCTGAGCTCGGGCGATCGCCATCTGTGCGATGGCCTCGCCCTGCTCGACGTGCTGGTTCAGCCACAGCGAGAAGGCGTCGTGCGCCGCGCCCTCGACGAAGGCCGCGGCCTGCCGTGAGCTCAGGCGCTCCTTGGTCTGGCCGCTGAACTGCGGGTCGCCCATCTTCAGGCTGAGGATGAAGCTGGCGCGGTCCCAGACGTCCTCCGGTGCCAGCTTGACGCCGCGCGGCAGCAGGTTGCGGAAGTCGCAGAACTCGCGCATCGCGTCGGTGATGCCCGAACGCAGGCCGTTCACGTGGGTGCCGTGCTGCGCGGTGGGGATCAGGTTGACGTAGCTCTCCTGCGGGCACTCGCCTTCGGCGGTCCAGCACAGGGCCCATTCGGCGATCTCGCCTTCCTTCGCCAGCTTCCCGACGAACAGATCGGCCGGCAGCCAGTCCGGCTCACCGCCGCGGGCGGCCAGTTCGCCCTTCAGGTAATCGCGCAGGCCGTCTTCGTAGTACCACTCGTTGCGCTCGGCGGTGGCCTCGTCATAGAGGGTGACCTTGAGGCCGGGGCAGAGCACGGCCTTGGCCCGCAGCAGGTGGCGCAGGTGGCGCAGGTTGTACTTCGGCGTGTCGAAGTACTTCGGGTCGGCCCAGAAGCGCACCCGCGTGCCGGTGTTGCGCTTGGCCACGGTGCCGATGGTCTCCAGCGGCGAGAAGCGGTCGCCGTCGCGGAACTCCATCCGGTACTCGCTGCCCTCGCGGCGGATCTGCACGACCACCTTGGTGGACAGCGCGTTCACCACCGAGACGCCGACGCCGTGCAGGCCGCCGGAGAAGGCGTAATTCTTGCCGCTGAACTTGCCGCCCGCGTGCAGGCGCGTGAGGATCAGCTCGACGCCGGGGATCTTCTCCTCCGGGTGGATGTCCACCGGCATTCCGCGGCCATCGTCGTTCACCTCGCAGCTGCCGTCGGCCCAGAGCGTCACCTCGACCGTCTTCGCATGCCCTGCCAAGGCCTCGTCCACGGCGTTGTCGATGACCTCCTGCGCCAGGTGGTTCGGGCGCGTGGTGTCGGTGTACATGCCGGGGCGGCGCTTGACGGGGTCGAGGCCGGACAGGACTTCGATGTCGGCGGCGTTGTAGCGGGTGCTCATTCGGGGCGGGGTTCCACGGATTCGGCCCGGCCGCGGGTGGCGGCAGGGCGGGCCGCATAGCCTAGCGGAACGCCGGCTGAGCGGGCGCGTTCGCGATCTTGGCGCCGAGCCGGTAAAATGCCGCTTTCACGCGGTTTACTCCCATGACTCCCCTGATCTTCGTGACCGGCGGCGTGGTGTCCTCGCTTGGCAAGGGCATCGCGGCGGCTTCGCTCGCGGCCATCCTCGAAGCGCGCGGCCTGCGCGTGACGATGATGAAGCTGGACCCCTACATCAACGTGGACCCGGGCACCATGAGCCCGTTCCAGCACGGCGAGGTCTACGTCACCGACGACGGTGCCGAGACCGACCTCGACCTCGGCCACTACGAGCGCTTCATCCGCACGCACCTGACGCGGAAGAACTCGGTCACCACCGGCCGCATCTACGAGGAAGTGATCCGCAAGGAACGCCGCGGCGACTACCTTGGCGCGACGGTGCAGGTGATCCCGCACATCACCGACGAGATCAAGCGCTGCATCGATGCCGCCACCGAAGGATTCGACATCGGCCTCGTGGAGATCGGCGGCACGGTCGGCGACATCGAATCGCTGCCCTTCCTCGAAGCCATCCGCCAGATCCGCACAGAGCGCGGCCCGGACAAGGCCATCTTCATGCACCTCACCCTCGTGCCGTACATCGCGGCGGCGGGCGAGCTGAAGACCAAGCCGACCCAGCATTCCGTGAAGGAACTGCGCTCGATCGGTATCCAGCCCGACGTGCTGCTGTGCCGCTCCGAGCAGCCGCTGCCGGACGGCGAGCGCCGCAAGATCGCGCTGTTCACCAACGTGCCGGAAAACGCCGTCATCTCGGCGGTCGATCTCGACAACATCTACAAGATCCCGAGCTGGCTGCACCAGCAGGGCCTCGACCAGATCGTCGTCGAGCGCCTGCGCCTCGAATCGAAGGTGAAGCCGGCTGACCTCGGCGAGTGGAATGCCGTCGTCGACGCGATGGAGCACCCGGTCGATGCCGTCACCGTGGCGATCGTCGGCAAGTACGTCGACCACCAGGACGCCTACAAGTCGTTGGCCGAGGCCCTGAAGCACGGCGGCCTGCGCCAGCGCACCAAGGTGACGCTGAAGTGGCTCGAGTCGGAGCAGGTCGAGTCCGAGGGCACCGGCGTGCTGGCGGGCGTCGATGCCATCCTCGTGCCCGGTGGCTTCGGCGACCGCGGCTTCGAGGGCAAGGTGGCCACCGCCAAGCACGCCCGCGAGAACCGCATCCCGTATTTCGGCATCTGCTACGGCATGCAGGCCGCCGTGGTCGACGTGGCCCGCCACAAAGCCGGCCTCGCTGGCGCCAACACCACCGAGAACGACCGCAAGGCCGAGCATCCGGTGATCGGCCTGATCACCGAGTGGCGCACCGCCACCGGCGAGGTCGAGAAGCGCGACGAGAACTCCGACCTGGGCGGCACCATGCGCCTCGGCCTGCAGGAGCAGCGCCTCAAGCACGGCACGCTGGCGCACCGTCTGTACGGCAAGGACGTGGTCGGCGAGCGCCACCGCCATCGCTACGAGTTCAACAACCGCTACCGCACCCAGCTCGAGGACGCCGGCCTCGTCATCGCCGCCAAGTCGATGGACGACCTGCTGGTCGAGATGGTCGAGCTGTCGCAGTCCGAGCATCCGTGGTTCCTGGCCTGCCAGGCCCACCCCGAGTTCACCTCCACGCCGCGCGACGGCCATCCGCTGTTCGTCGGCTTCATCCGCGCCGCGCGTGAGCACAAGGCCGGCGGCAAGCTGCTGAAGGAAGCCTCCTGATGGACCTCTGCGGATTCAAGGTCGGCCTCGACCAGCCTCTGTTCCTGATCGCCGGCCCCTGCGTCATCGAGTCGATGGAACTGCAGATCGAGGTGGCCGGCACGCTGAAGGAGATCACCTCGGCGCTCGGCATGCCCTTCATCTTCAAGTCGAGCTTCGACAAGGCCAACCGCACCTCGTCCACGAGCTTCCGCGGCCCGGGCATGGACGAAGGCCTGAAGGTGCTCGCCGAAGTGAAGCGCCAGGTCGGCGTGCCGGTGCTCACCGACGTGCACGAATACACGCCGATGGACGAGGTCGCCAGCGTCGTCGACGTGCTGCAGACCCCGGCCTTCCTGTGCCGCCAGACCGACTTCATCCAAAAGGTCGCGCGCGCCGGCAAGCCGGTGAACATTAAGAAGGGCCAGTTCCTCTCGCCCTGGGAGATGAAGCACGTCACCGCCAAGGCCCTGGCCACCGGCAACACCCAGATCATGGCCTGCGAGCGCGGCGCCAGCTTCGGCTACAACAACCTCGTCTCCGACATGCGCAGCCTCGCGGTGATGCGCGATACCGGCTGCCCGGTGGTGTTCGATGCCACGCACTCCGTGCAGCAGCCGGGCGGCCTCGACGGTCGCTCGGGTGGCCAGCGCGAGTTCGTGCCGGTGCTGTCGCGCGCCGCCGTGGCCGTGGGCGTGGCGGGTCTGTTCGCCGAGACGCACCCGGACCCGGAAAAAGCCCTCTCGGATGGTCCGAACGCCTGGCCGCTGGGCAAGATGAAGGCGCTGCTGGAGACCCTGGTCGAGATCGACCAGGTCGCCAAGCGCGCGCTCGCCCGCGATGCCTCCCTGCTCTGATCCCTACTTTCCCTTTCCTCCCGACACACGCCATCCATGACCACCGCCATCACCCGCGTCCACGCCCGCGAGATCCTCGATTCCCGCGGCAATCCCACGCTTGAAGCCGAAGTCACGCTGGCCAGTGGCCACACCGGTCGCGCGGCCGTGCCCTCGGGCGCCTCGACCGGCACCAAGGAGGCCGTGGAGCTGCGCGACGGCGACAAGAGCCGCTACCTGGGCAAGGGCGTGACCAAGGCCGTCGGCAACGTCAACACGACGATCGCCTCGGCGCTGAAGGGCTTCGACGCCGCCGACCAGGCCGGCCTCGACGGCAAGCTGATCGCGCTGGATGGCAGCGAGAACAAGGGCACGCTCGGCGCGAACGCGCTGCTCGGCGTCTCAATGGCCGCGGCGCATGCCGTGGCGGCTTCGCGCGGCCTGCCGCTGTGGAAGCACCTCGCCGGTGACCGCGCGCCGGTGCTGCCGGTGCCGATGATGAACATCATCAATGGCGGCGCGCATGCCGACAACAACGTCGACATGCAGGAATTCATGGTGCTGCCGGTCGGCTTCGACCGTTTCGCCGAGGCGCTTCGCGCCGGCACCGAGATCTTCCACGCGCTGAAGGCGGTGCTGAAGGGCCGCGGCCTCAGCACCGCCGTCGGCGACGAGGGCGGCTTCGCGCCGGACCTCAAGTCGAACGAGGAAGCCATCGAGGTCATCCTCGAGGCCATCGGCAAGGCCGGCTACCGTGCCGGCGAAGACGTGCTGCTCGGTCTCGACGTGGCCAGCTCGGAGTTCTTCGAGAACGGCAAGTACAACCTCGTGGGCGAGGGCAAGCGCCTCTCGACCGAGCAGTTCGTCGATTTCCTCGCCGGCTGGTCGCGCCAGTACCCGATCATCACGATCGAGGACGGCATGTCCGAGCACGATTGGGACGGCTGGGCGCAGCTGACGAAGGCCGTGGGCAGCACGGTGCAGCTGGTGGGCGACGACCTGTTCGTCACCAACCCGAAGATCCTCAAGCAGGGCATCGACCAGGGCGTGGCCAACGCCATCCTGATCAAGGTGAACCAGATCGGCACGCTGACCGAGACGCTTGAAGCCATCGCGATGGCCGAGGCCGCCCGCTACGCGCAGGTCATCTCGCACCGCTCGGGCGAAACGGAAGACACGACGATTGCCGATATCGCTGTGGCCACCACGGCGACCCAGATCAAGACCGGCTCGCTGTGCCGCTCCGACCGCGTGGCGAAGTACAACCAGCTGCTGCGCATCGAGGAGGCCCTGGGCGCTTCGGCGCGCTACGCCGGCCGCGCCGCGTTCACCAGCCTGAAGCGCTGACCGCCCAGTGATCCGCCGTTGGTTGCCGCACGTCGTCCTCGCGCTCGTCGCCTTCGCGCTGCTCTGGCAGCTCGAGCGCGGCGAGGGCGGACGCGGGCAGCTGGCGGAATTGCAGGCCCGGGTGGCCGCACAGCAGGCGGAGAACGCCCGCCTCGAACAGCGCAACCAGGCGCTCGCCGCCGATGTCGCCGAGCTGAAATCCGGCGAAGCGGCCGTCGAGGATCGCGCTCGCGCCGAGCTCGGCATGATCAAGCCCGGCGAGACCTTCTACCGCGTGGTGGAAGGCGAGAAGCCGGCGCCGGCCACCGACGAGTCGGGCGGATGAGTTGGGTGGTGGTGCCCGCCGCCGGGCGCGGCGCACGCTTCGGTGGCGAGATCCCGAAGCAATACCTCGATCTGCTCGGTCGCCCATTGATCGAGCACACCCTGCGCGCGCTGCTGGCGCACCCGTCGGTCAGTGGCGTGATGGTGGCGCTGTCGGCGAACGACCCGCATTGGCGCGGCTGGCGTGAGCTGGAAGGCAAGCCGGTGCTCACCTGTCTCGGTGGCGGCGAGCGTGCTGATTCCGTGCTGGCCGGCCTGCGCGCCCTGCCGGCCTCGGTGCCCGCCGACGACTGGGTGCTGGTGCACGACGCCGCCCGTCCTTGTGTGAAAGCCCTCGATCTGTCGCGTCTGTTTGCTGCACTGAAGACCGACCCGGTCGGTGCGCTCCTCGCCGCACCGGTGCGCGACACGCTGAAGCGCGCCGGTGACGACGGTCGCGTCGAAGCCACCGTGCCGCGGGGTTCGATGTGGCGGGCGCTCACGCCGCAAGCCTTCCGCCGCGACAGCCTCGTGCGTGCGCTGGAATCCGCCGAGCGCGCGGGCGTCGTCGCCACCGACGAGGCCATGGCCATCGAGCGCCTCGGCCTCAAGCCGCTGCTGGTCGAAGGCAGCGAGGACAACCTGAAAGTCACCACGCCCGCCGATCTGGCCGTGGCCGAATCCATCCTCCGTCGCATGGGCGACGGACGCGCCTGAGGCGAAGCAAACATGGCGAACATCCGCATCGGGCAGGGCTATGACGTCCATGCCTTCGGCCCCGGCGACCACGTCGTCCTCGGTGGCGTCCGCGTGCCGCACACGCGGGGGATCGTCGCCCACTCCGACGGCGACGTGCTGATCCACGCGCTCTGCGACGCGATCCTCGGTGCGCTGGCGCTCGGCGACATCGGCAAGCATTTCCCGCCCTCCGACCCGCAGTGGAAGGGCGCGGACTCGCGGCGATTCCTCGTGCATTGCGTCGCCTTGGCCGCCGAGCGCGGCTGGCGCATCGGCAACGTCGATGCCACCGTCGTCGGCGAGCGTCCGAAGGTCGGCCCGCATGCGCAGGCCATCCGCGAAACGCTGGCGGCTGACCTCGGGGTGGCTCTCGACGCTGTTTCGGTGAAGGCCACGACGACGGAGAAGCTGGGATTCACCGGTCGCGAGGAAGGCCTCGCGGCGATGGCCGTCGTGCTGCTGGAGCGCGCGTGAGCGCCTCGCCGTTCGGCGCGCCGCTGTTCGCCGCCCGCATCAAGGCCGCGCCCGAGGACTTCGTCGTCGAGGAGATCGCCACTGAGCCGGCGACGGGGCAGGGCGAGCACCTGCAGCTGTGGATCGAGAAGCGTGGCCATGCCACCACCGACATCGTGCAGCGCCTGTGCCGCTGGGCGAACGTGGCGCCGGTGGCGATCGGCTATGCCGGGCTGAAGGACAAGCAGGCGGTGACCCGCCAGCGCTTCACCGTGCACCTGCCCAAGCGCGTTTCGCCGCCGCTCGACACGCTCGAGGCCGAGGGTTTGCGCGTGGTCGCGCACGACTGGCATGCGCGCAAGCTGCCGCGCGGCGGGCTGGCCGGCAATGCCTTCACGATCACGCTGCGTGAGTTGCGCGGTCCGGGCGGCGACGTGCCCGACGATGCCTTGCGCGCCGCCATCGAAGTGCGCCTGCAGTCGATCGCTGATCGAGGCGTGCCGAATCGCTTCGGCGTGCAGCGCTTCGGCCGCTTCGGCGACAACGTCGGGCAGGCGCGGCGCATGTTCGCCGGGGCGAAGGTGGGTCGCGAAACCCGCTCGATGCTGCTCTCGGCCGCGCGCTCCGAGTTGTTCAATCGCGTGCTCGACACGCGCGTCGCCGACGGTAGCTGGGAACGCGCCATCGACGGCGAAGTGTTCATGCTCGATGGCCGAAAGAGCGTGTTCGGCCCGGAACCGCTGACGCCTGAACTCGAGGCCCGCGTGGCCGCGTTCGACCTGCATCCCACCGGCCCGCTGTGGGGTCGTGGCGCGTTGCGGACCACCGGTTCGGCGAACGCGCTGGAATCCACCGTCGCTGCCGACGAGGCGGCGCTGTGCAAGGGCCTCGAAGAGGCCGGCTTGTCGCAGGAGCGCCGCGCGCTGCGCGTTCGCGCGGAGGGGCTGGCCTGGACGTGGCCGGCCGACGACGCCCTTGAACTGCGCTTCCGCCTGCCGCCGGGCTGCTACGCCACGGCGGTGCTGGCCGGCCTGTGCGGTGAGACGGGTGAAGGTGCGGGCGACGCTTTGCCCGACGGCGATTGAGCGGCGCGCGGCCTCAGACGCCGCGCAGCAGCACGAGGGTCGCGCCGGTGCCGCCTTGGGCCGCCGGGGCGGAGGCGAAGGCGAGCACGTCGCCGCGGTGGCGCAGCACTCGATCAACCAGCGCCTTCAGCACGGGGCCGGCTTCCGAACGCAGCCCTTTGCCATGCACGAGCCGCACGCAAGGAAACTGCGCGCGCCGGGCTTCGCCAAGGAATACCCGCAGCGCCGCCTCGGCTTCGTCGACGCGCATCCGGTGCAGGTCGAGTTCGTCCTGCACCGCGAACTCACCGCGCTTCAAGCGCCTGAGCGTCTGCGGCGGCACCTCGTCGCGGCGGAACTCCAGCACCTCGCCCATCGCGTAGGCCAGTGCGTCGAGCGGCTGGCGCATGGTTTCACGCAAGGCCTCGGCCTCGTCCTCGTCGTGGCGGCGGGTGTTGGGCTGCGGCTTGGGGGCCTCGACGGCCGGCGCTTCCGTTTCGATGACCCGCACCGGGCCGATGGCCTCGCGGAACAGCGCGGCATCGTCGGGTTCGGGCTCGGGGGCCGCGACCGGCGCGGGCTTGCGGGTGACGGCCTTGCGGAGGGCGCGGGGAATCTTCATCGCCGCACAGGCTAGCCGAAGCGATGCGAGCGCGGCATCGACACGGCCGGCATTCGCTATCATGGCGGCTCGCTTCAGTGGGGATTCCATGCGCGTTCTGGTCAGCAACGATGACGGGGTCGACGCCCCCGGCATCCACGCCCTCGCCGAAGGGCTCAAGGCCGCCGGCCACGCGGTCACGGTCGTCGCACCGGACCGCGACCGCAGCGGCGCCAGCAATTCGCTCACGCTCGACATGCCGATCCGCGCCAAGCGGATCCGCGACGGCGTCTACAGCGTGGCCGGCACCCCGACCGACTGCGTGCATCTCGCTCTCGCCGGCATGCTCGACGAGCAGCCCGACATCGTCGTTTCCGGCATCAACAACGCCGCCAACCTTGGCGACGACGTCATCTACTCGGGCACGGTCGCCGCGGCGATGGAGGGGCGCTTCCTCGGCCTGCCCGCCATCGCGATGTCGCTGGTGACGCGCGACCACCAGGGCCTGCATTTCGACACCGCGGCGCGTGTCGCCGTTGAACTCGTGGCGCGCCTCGTGGCCGATCCCTTGCCGGCCGACACCATCCTCAACGTCAACGTGCCGGACCGCGCCTGGGCCGAGGTCGCCGGTTTCGAGGTGACGCGCCTCGGCCACCGCCATCGCGCCGAGCCCTGCGTTGCGCAAACCGACCCGCGCGGCCGGCCGGTCTGGTGGATCGGCCCTGCCGGTCCCGAACAGGACGCCGGCCCCGGCACCGATTTCGACGCGCTGAAGCGCGGCTTCGTCTCGATCACGCCGATCCACGTCGATCTCACCCGCTACCAGGCGCTGGAGACCGTCGCCGGTTGGGTGGGCGGCTTGGCCAAGGGCCTGGCGCGCGCATGACCACGCCGCTGAAACTCGCCCCGCGCGCCGTCCCGGGCGTCGGCATGACCGGCCAGCGTGCCGTCGAGCGCCTGCTGCAGCGCCTGCGCGAGCAAGGCATCAGCGACGAGCGCGTGCTGCGCGCCATCGGCAGCGTGCCGCGACACCAGTTCATCGACGAGGCGCTGGCCAGCCGCGCCTACGAGGACACCGCGTTGCCGATCGGCCGCGGCCAGACCATCTCGCAGCCGTGGGTGGTCGCGCGCATGACCGAGGCCTTGATCGAGCGCGGCCTCCCGAAGCGCCTGCTCGAGGTCGGTACCGGCAGCGGCTACCAGGCTGCCGTGCTGGCCACGCTCGGCATCGAGGTGTTCACCGTCGAGCGTATCGACGAGCTGTTGCGCGATGCGCGCCGCCGCTTCCGCCAGCTGTCGCTCGACATCCGGTCGCGCCATGACGACGGCCGCCTCGGCTGGCCGGAGCATGGCCCGTTCGACGGCATCATCGTCACCGCCGGTGGTGCGGCCCTCGAGGCGCCATTGCTCGAACAGCTCGCGCCGGGCGGCACGCTCGTCGCGCCGGTCGGCGGCGCCAGCGCGCAGCGCCTGCTGCGCCTGCGTCGCGAAGGCGACACCATCGAACAGGACGATCTGGGCGGCGTGGTCTTCGTGCCCTTGTTGTCGGGAGTGCAGTAATGCGGAATCGGAATCCGGCCGTCGGCGCCCTGCGCGGCATCGCGCTGTCCGCGGCAGCCCTGCTGATGGCCGCCTGTGCCAGCACCACCGTGGTGCGCGAAGAGGCGGCGCCGCGCCCCATCTACACCGATGCGAGGCCGGCCAGGGCAGCGGCCTCGACCGCGCCTCGTGGCCCCTCCCATGTGGTGCAGGCCGGCGACACGCTGTACGGCATCGCCTTCCGCAACAGCCTCGACTGGCGCGAAGTCGCGCGTTGGAACGGCATCGGCGAGCCCTTCGTGATCAAGCCCGGCCAGGTGCTCCGTCTGAGCGAACCGCGGCGCACGACGACGCGCCCCGCAGCTTCAAGCCCGTCTTCCGCGCCGGCGGCACCCGCGGTCGCCTCGGGTCCGCCGCCGATGCCGCGTGGACCGGCGGGATCCTCGGGCCCGGTCGTTCCGCCGGCGGCGGCCACGTCGGCACCGCCTTCCCGCCCGGTGACGGCCCCGGCGAATGCGCCGCCCGCTTCGCCGGCCATCGCGGCAACGCCGTCCAACCCGCCGCTCACGGCCGCGCCCCGGCAGCCGGCCGCGGTCGCCGCACCGGCTCCGGTGCCGGCGTCCACGCCGACCGGCCCGGCAGGTACCGGCGCGTTCCGTGCCGGCCAGTGGCAATGGCCCACGCAGGGGCAGGTGATCTCGCGCTACGCCGAAGGCGACAAGGCGCGGCAGGGCATCGCCATCGCCGGCAGCGCCGGTCAGCCGGTGCGCGCCGCGGCCGCGGGCACCGTCGTGTATTCCGGCGCCGGGCTGGTGGGCTACGGCGAGCTGATCATCATCAAGCACAACGACGAGTGGCTTTCCGCTTACGGCCACAACCGCCGTCGTCTGGTCGCCGAAGGCGCGAACATCAGTGCCGGGCAGCAGATCGCCGAGCTGGGCCGCACGGGCACCAGTCGCGACATGCTGCATTTCGAGATCCGCCGGAACGGCAAGCCGGTCGATCCGACACCACTGCTGCCTCGGCGCTGAGCGCCGGCGCCATCCGACTGGTGCGGCGCGTCAGCCGCCGGGGTCGATCAGGAAGGCCGCGACGACCTTGCGGCCTTCGCCGGCCAGCACCGCGAAGGTGCGCGCCGCGGCCGAATTCACCATCGGTTCGAAGCCGATGCCGCGGGTCAGGGCCGCCGCCAGGACGGCCGGGGCGGGGAACGCATGGCGCGTGCCGGTGCCGAGCAGGATCACCGTCGGCTGCAGGGCGAACAGGGCGTCGAGATCGCTGGGCTGCAGGTCGGCCACGTTCCGTGGACGCCAGCCTTCGAGGAGCTGGTCGCCGGACACGATGAAGCTGGCATCGAACCGGGTGTCATTGATCGTCACCCGGCCCCCGGCATCGACGCCGCGGGGCACGAAGCGGAAATCGGGCTGCTCCTGGGCGAGTGGCATGGCTCAGCGCGGCAGGGCGATCAGCGGCTTGTCGGTGCGCGGCTTGAACATCACGGCGATGTTGCCGATCCGCGCGATCAGCGCGGCATCCGCCGCGTCCGCCAGGGTGGCGATGGCGAGGTCGCGGGCCTCGCGGTCCTCGGCGGCCACCTTCACCTTGATCAGCTCGTGGATCTGCAGGGCGCTCGCGGTCTCGGCCACCAGGCCGTCGGTCACGCCCTTGCCGCCCACCAGGATCACCGGCTTCAGGTCGTGGGCCAGCCCGCGCAGGTAGCGCTTCTGGGCGGAAGTGAGGGCGATGGGCATGGCGGGAACCTTCGGCGGCAGCAGGACCTTCGGCCCGGGGCGGCCCGAAGGGCGCGCAGGGTATCATGGGGGGCCTTCCCCACGGCGGCACCATGGCCACCCGCAGCAAGTCCAGCCAGCGCTGGCTCAAGGAACACTTCAGCGACCCCTTCGTGAAGAAGGCACAGGCCGAAGGGCTGCGTTCGCGCGCGGCGTACAAGCTGGAGGAGCTGCTCGAACGTGACCAGCTGCTGAAGCCGGGCATGACCATCGTCGACCTCGGCGCCGCGCCGGGCGGCTGGTCGCAATTGGCCCGCAAGCAGCTCGGCGACCGTGGGCGGGTGGTCGCGCTGGACATCCTCGACATGCCGCCGATCGCGGGCGTCGATTTCCTTCACGGTGATTTCAGGGAGCCGGAAACACTGTCGCAGCTGGAAGCCCTTCTCGCGGGTGCGCCGGTCGACCTTGTGCTTTCCGACATGGCCCCCAACATGAGTGGCGTGGCCGTCACCGACCAGGCGCGGGCGATGCATCTGTCCGAGCTCGCGCTGGACTTCTGCGACGGCCACCTGAAACGCGGCGGCGCCTTCCTCATCAAGCTGTTCATGGGGGTGGGGTTCGACGATTACGTACGGCAACTGCGCACTCGCTTCGAGCGCGTGGTGATCCGCAAGCCCGAGGCGTCGCGCAAGCGGTCGACCGAGGTGTATGCGCTGGCGACCGCCAAGCGCGAAGGACCGATGAAATGAACGATCTCGCCCGCAACCTCCTCCTCTGGCTCGTCGTCGCCGTCGTGCTGGCGATGGTGTTCCAGAACTTCTCCGGTGGCCCGAGCGCGGGTCGCGACATCGCGTACAGCGAGTTCATCGAGGAAGTCCGCAGCGGCAACATCCAGAAGGTCGAGATCGAGGCGGACCGCGTCACCACGCGCGTCACGCGGAAGAACGGCGAGACCTTCGTCACCTTCAAGCCGGAAGACCGCGACCTCACCAACGAGCTGCTGGCGAAGGGCATCACCTTCACCCAGGAGCCGCCGCCGCAGAACAGCTTCTTCCTGTCCCTTCTGGTCAGCCTGCTGCCCGTGTTGCTGCTGGTCGGGGTGTGGGTCTACTTCATGCGCCAGATGCAGCAGGGTGGCGGCAAGGGCGCGATGAGCTTCGGCCGTTCCAAGGCCAAGCTGATGAGCGAGGACCAGATCAAGGTCACCTTCGCCGACGTCGCCGGCTGCGACGAAGCGAAGGAAGAAGTCGGTGAGCTCGTCGAATTCCTGCGCGACCCGGGCAAGTTCCAGAAGCTCGGCGGCAAGATCCCGCGCGGCGTGCTGATGGTCGGTCCGCCGGGCACCGGCAAGACGCTGCTGGCCCGCGCCATCGCCGGCGAGGCCAAGGTGCCGTTCTTCAGCATCTCCGGTTCGGATTTCGTCGAGATGTTCGTCGGCGTCGGTGCGAGCCGCGTGCGCGACATGTTCGACACCGCCAAGAAGCACGCGCCGTGCATCATCTTCATCGACGAGATCGACGCCGTCGGCCGCCATCGCGGTGCCGGCTTGGGCGGCGGCCATGACGAGCGCGAGCAGACCCTCAACCAGATGCTGGTCGAGATGGACGGTTTCGAAGGCGGCGAAGGCGTGATCGTCATCGCGGCCACCAACCGCCCCGACGTGCTCGACCCGGCCCTGCTGCGTCCGGGCCGCTTCGACCGCCAGGTGGTCGTGGGCCTGCCGGACGTCAAGGGCCGCGAGCAGATCCTCAAGGTGCACATGCGCAAGGTCCCGCTGGCCGATGACGTCGTGCCCATGACCATCGCGCGTGGCACGCCGGGCTTCTCGGGCGCCGACCTCGCGAACCTCGTCAACGAGGCCGCGCTGTTCGCCGCGCGCGAGAACGGCAAGCTCGTCCGCATGGAGCACTTCGACAAGGCCCGCGACAAGATCCTGATGGGCGCCGAGCGCCGTTCGATGGCGATGAGCGAGGACGAGAAGAAGCTGACCGCCTTCCACGAAGCCGGCCATGCCATCGTCGGGCGCGTCGTGCCCGACCACGACCCGGTCTACAAGGTGACGATCATCCCGCGCGGTCGCGCGCTGGGCGTCACCATGTACCTGCCGGAAGGCGACCGCTACAGCTACAACAAGGTCCACATCGAGTCGATGCTGTGCTCGCTCTATGGCGGCCGCGTCGCCGAGGAGCTGATCTTCGGCGCCGACAAGGTCACCACGGGCGCATCCAACGACATCGAGCGCGCCACCAAGATGGCCCGCAACATGGTCACGAAGTGGGGCCTCTCGGACGAGCTCGGTCCGATCGCGTACGCCGAGGACGAAGGCGAGGTGTTCCTGGGTCGCAGCGTCTCGCAGACGAAGAACGTCTCCGACGAGACCGCCCGCCGGATCGACGAGGTCGTGCGCGGCATCCTCGATCGCGCCTATGCCCGCTCGAAGCAGATCCTCACGGACAACATGGACAAGCTCCATGTCATGGCCGAGGCGCTGCTGACCTACGAGACCATCGACGCGCAGCAGATCGACGCCATCATGGAAGGCCGTCGTCCGGGCCCGCCGGCGGATTGGGGCAAGGCCGGCAACGCGCCCGTCAAGGACAATGACGGCCCCTCGGCGGGTGCCCCCCTGGGCCCCGCGGCTCCGCAGGCTTGATCGCCTCCGACCGCTCGCCGTCCCTGGTCGATGCCGCGGCGCTGCTGCGTGCATCGCGCCGCAACCGCTTTCGCGGCGCGCTGGGGGGTGGGTTGGTCGGCAGCGGTTTTGCCGCTCTGGTGGTTTCCGGCCTCAATCTCTGGCTCGGCAAGCCGGCCCCGCTCGTGTGGGCCGGCTTGCTCCTTGGCCTGCCGATGGCCTTCGTCGGCAGCTGGCTGATCCTGAAGATCGGCGACTAGCCCCGGGCTTGTGGCGGCCGGGCGCAGCGGCGAGCATGGGCGCCCCATACAGCCGCCCTCCCCATGCACTTCCCCCTGCAAATCGCCTTCAAGCGCATCGCGCTCTCGCCGCAGATCCGCGTCACCGACGCGCGCGGCACGCTCACCCATTACGTCAAGCAGAAGCTCTTCAAGCTCAAGGAGAGCGTCACCGTCTTCGCCGACGAGGCGCAGACGCGCCGGCTCTTCGAGATCCGCGCCGACCGGATGCTCGACTTCAACGCGGCCTATCGCATCGCCGACGCCTCGGGCAAGCCGATCGGCGTCGTGCGTCGGCACGGCATGCGCTCGCTGTGGCGCGCGCACTACGAGATCCAGGCCGCCGACGGTCTGCTGCTGACTGTCAGCGAGGAGAATCCGTGGGTGAAGGTGCTGGACGGTCTCGTCTCCGACCTGCCGATCATCGGGCTGTTCGCCGGCTACTGGTTCCATCCGGCCTACCTGCTCAAGGACCGCAACGGCACGCTGGTCATGCGCGTGCAGAAGGTGCCCGCGCTGATGGAAGGTCGCTATCGCATCGACGAGCACGCGGCATTGGACGGCGAGGCGCGCGATGCCGTCCTGCAGGCCATTTTCATGACCCTGCTGCTCGAGCGGACGCGCGGCTGATCCCATCCGAGGGAAATCCATGATGTTCGGCATCGACACCGTTCCCACCATCGACTGCGCCGGCCGCGTGCTGCGACTGGATCGCCCGCAGGTGATGGGCATCGTCAACGTCACCCCCGACTCGTTTTCCGACGGAGGCCACCACGCGACCGTCGAGGCCGCCGTCGCGCATGGGCTGCGTCTCGTGCGGGAAGGCGCCGACGTACTCGATGTCGGCGGCGAATCGACTCGGCCCGGGGCCGAACCGGTGGATGAAGCCGCCGAGCTCGCTCGCGTCCTGCCCGTGGTGGAGGCGCTGGTGGCGACGACGACGGTGCCGATTTCCATCGACACCACGAAGCCCGGCGTGATGCGTGCCGCGCTGGCCGCGGGCGCCGGCATGGTGAACGACGTGATGGCGCTGCGCACGGAAGGCGCGCTCGAGGCGGTGGCGGCGTCGAAGGCCGCCGTCGTGCTGATGCACATGGCGGGCGAGCCGCGGACGATGCAACAGGCCCCGGCCTACGACGACGTGGTCGGCGAGGCGCACCGCTTCCTCGCCGAGCGCGTGTTCGCCTGCGAGATGTCGGGCATCGACAAGCGGCGCATCGTCATCGACCCCGGTTTCGGCTTCGGCAAGGCGCTCGAACACAACCTCGCGCTGCTGGCCCACCTGAAGCGCTTCACCGAGATCGGCGTGCCGGTGCTGGCGGGCCTGTCGCGGAAGTCGAGCCTCGGCCAGATCACTGGGCGTGAGGTCGGGGATCGCTTGGCCGCTTCGGTGGCCGCGCACCTGATCGCCGTGCAGAACGGCGCGATGCTGGTCCGCGTGCATGACGTGGCGGCGACCGTCGACGCGCTGAAGGTGTGGGCGGCCGTGGCCACCGTGCCGACGCCGCGGGGCAAGCCGGCGGCGCCGTCGATCCGCTGGCCTGACGACGAGTAGTCGGAGCCGCTGCCGGCCGTTTCGCGCCGTGCTCTTCAGCCCCCGCGCCGCGACTGGATGACGCGGTAGACGACGTAGCCAATGCCGAGCAGCAGCAGGATCGGCAGCATCTTCCCGAGCCCCAGCCCGAGCTGGAACGCGCCGGTGGATTCGACGTTCGGCTGGTGCTGCGGCGGGATCTCGCCCTGGCCCACGGTGATGAGCAGTCCGGCCGGCTGGATGCCCCTCGCGTTCTCGACGCTGACCAGCAGGATCGGATCGCCCTGCGACAGCGGCGGCAGCTCGCGCACCGCCGTGCCGTCCAGCATGCGGCCGGTGCCGGCGTTCACCGCCACGTAGGCGTCGTACATGGCGTCGCCCCAGATCGATCGGAGTTCGGACTCGCTGCGCTTGCCGAAGTTCTGCTCGAACTGCTGCTGGATGGTGCCGGCGGACGTCGTGACGCGCAGGTCTCGGGGCTCGAACAGCACCGTGCCCGCGGTTGGGGCCGTCGGCTCACGCTCGAACATGCTGGTGACGACGACCTGTCCTTCCGGCTCGGCGGTGGGCGACACCGCGATCAAGGTGTACGACACCCATGTGGGCTGTTTCGGATCGAAGGCTTCGGGCAGATACAGCTGGGTGGAGCTCTTCATCTCGGGTGCCAGCGGCATCAGCAGAAGCTCGGTGGCGAGCACGCCGGCATGGGCGAGGGGAGCGATCGCCAAGAGGGCAGCCAGTGCGGCGCCCCGTGCAGCGGCGTTGCGGAGCATCAGGAATCCTTTGTCGGGGGGGGGGCGGGGGGGCAATCAAGCCGTCGCGACGCGGGCGCGGAAGGCCTCGACGCGGGGGTGGATCACGCGGAACCACAGCGGCGGCACCAGGGCGAGCACGAACATCGATGCGTAACCGCCGGGCAGCTGCGGGCTGTCGGCGTGGTGGCGCAGGATGGCGTAAGGCCGCTTCGGGAAGGCGTGGTGGTCGCTGTGCCGCTGCAGCTGGAACAGCATCAGGTTCGACAGGCGGTAGTCGCTGTTCCAGCTGTGCAGATGCGTCGTCCGCTCGTAGCGGCCATCGGGCAGCTTCCGGCGCTCGAGGCCGTAGTGCTCGATGTAGTTGATGATTTCCAGCGAACTCGCGGCGAACAGGCCCTGCAGCAGGAAGAAGACGAGGCCCACGACCCCGAGCCATGCCGTCATCGCCACGGCCATCGCCAGCCACGCGGCCGTCCAGCCGACCAGCTCGTTGCGCCAGTGCAGGGCCGGCAGGCCGAGCTTGTGCAGGCGCACGGCCTCGAGGGCCCAGGCGTTGCGCGTGTTGTGGAGGAGCGCGCGCGGCAGGAAGTGCCACAGGCTCTGGCCGTAGCGGGCGCTCGAGGCGTCCTCCGGCGTCGAGACGTGCACGTGGTGGCCGCGGACGTGTTCGACCTTGAAGCCGTGGTAACCGACCGAGGCCAGCAGCAGGCCGCCGACGGCCTGCTCGAAGCGGCTGTCCTTGTGGATCAGCTCGTGGGCGGTGTTGATGGCGAGCACGCCGCCCACCACACCCTGCGACAGCAGCCAGCCAGCCATGGCCAGCGGGGAAAGGTCGGCACCGGCGAACCACCATCCGCTCCACGCCAGCACGCCGAGGTGTACGGGCAACGCCAGCACGGTGAGGCCGCGGAACCAGCGCGAGTGGGCGAAGGCGCGTTCCTGCTCGACCGGCACGTTCACGCTGTCGTGGCCCAGCGTGTAGTCGGCGAGTGGCAGCAGCACGAACAGCGCCACCAGCGGGAACCAGGCCGCCACGCCGGGCGACAGTCCTTGCGATGCCAACCACGCCGCGAAGGGCAGGGTGGCGGGGATCAGGAAGACCAGCAGGAATCCGAAAGCCTTCAGGCGCGACATGAACGGGGCTCCGTAGGGCGGCGCGGCGGGAATCGGCCTCGAATCTACGCCCCGCGCCGAGCCCGCACAACGGCGCGGGACGCGCCCGGCTGTCCTGCGGCTATGCTGCGCGCCGATGCCGAACGCTTCCTTCGATTGCCGCTCTTCCCAAGCCGTCGATCCGCGCGCCGACCACCGGCCGCGGGCCGTGGCGGTCATGGGCCCGACGGCGTCCGGCAAGACCGATTTCGCCGCCGACTGGGCCCAGCACCTCGATACCGAGGTCATCAGCGTCGATTCCGCCCTCGTCTACCGCCGTTTGGACATCGGCAGCGCCAAGCCCGATGCCGCGACGCTCGCGCGCGCACCGCATCGGCTCATCGACCTCCGCGAGCCGCACGAACCCTATTCCGCCGCCGACTTCGCGCGCGATGCCCTGCGCGAGATGCAGGCGCTTTCCGCGGAGGGCAGGGTTCCCTTGCTCGTCGGTGGCACCGGCCTGTACTTCAAGGCATTGCTGGAGGGGCTCTCCGACCTGCCCGAATCCGACACGGCGATGCGCGAGCAGCTTCAGGACGAACTCGTGGGTCGCGGCCTGCCGGCCTTGCATGCCGAATTGCAGCGCGTTGATCCGGTCGCCGGCGCCCGCATCAAGCCCGGCGATACGCAGCGCACGTTGCGTGCGCTGGAGGTGTTCCGCTTGAGCGGGGTGCCGATCAGCGAGTGGCAGGCTCGCAGCCGGGGACCGCGTGCGCCGTTTCCGTTCCGCGTGCTCAAGCTCGTGTTGGCGCCCACCGACCGCGCGGTGTTGCACGAACGCATAGCGCGCCGCTTCCACGCGATGCTGGCCGCCGGTTTCCTCGACGAGGTACGTGCGCTCAAGTCCGACCCGCGCCTCCATCCCGACCTCCCGGCGATGCGTGCCGTCGGCTACCGGCAGGCCTGGCAGCACCTCGACGGCGCCACCGACACCGCGACCTTCGTCGAGCAGGGCATCGCTGCCACGCGCCACCTCGCCAAGCGCCAGCTCACGTGGCTGCGCGGCGAGCACGATGCGCTGTGGTTCGACCCCTCGACCGCGCGCGCGCCGCTGGACCAGGCGATGCGGGCCTTCCTCGGCCCCGATGCCTGAATCCCGGCTGCGCCGCTCGGGTGCCGCGGCCTGCGCTCACTCGCACGTGACCGGCCCGCGGGCTACGATGCCTGTCCCGAGAAGAACAACCACGCCGGATTCCCCATGTCGAAAGGCCAGAGCCTTCAAGACCCGTTTCTGAACGCGCTTCGTCGCGAACGGATCCCGGTGTCGATCTACCTCGTCAACGGCATCAAGCTGCAGGGCACGATCGAGAGCTTCGACCAGTTCGTCGTCCTGCTGCGCAACACCGTCAGCCAGATGGTCTACAAGCACGCCATCTCGACCGTGGTGCCATCGCGCAACGTGCGCGTCGGGCCCGGCGGTGGCCAGGTGAATTCAGCCGGCGATGGCGGCGAGGGTGGCGACGAGCTGCCCGACGAAGGCATCGAGTGACCGTCGCGCGGCGCGTTCTCCGCCGCCTGCACCAATGAACAGCCCCCGCCGAGAGCGCGCCCTGCTGGTCCAGCCTGCGGCGCCCGGAAAACGCGACCCCGCCATCGCCGAGGAGTTCGCCGACCTGGCGCGCTCCGCTGGTGCCGAGGTGATCGCCGTCATCGATGCCCGCCTCGAGCGCCCCAGTGCCAGCCACTACCTCGGCAGCGGCAAGGTCGAGGAGCTCAAGGGCTACTGCGAGGCCGCCGACGTCGACGTCGTGCTGGTGAACGCCACCCTGAGCCCGGTGCAGGAACGCAACCTCAGCGACGACCTCGGGCGGCGCGTCATCGATCGCGTCGGCCTGATCCTCGACATCTTCGCGCTGCGCGCCGCGAGCGCCGACGGCAAGCTGCAGGTCGAACTCGCGCAGTTGAAGCACTCGGCCACCCGCCTCACCGGCAAGGGCAAGTCGATGGACTCGCAGCGTGGTGGTTCGATCGGCCTGCGCGGCCCAGGCGAAACCGCACTCGAGACCGACCGGCGACTGATCCGCGCTCGCATCGATGCCCTCGAAAAGCGCCTCTCGCGCATCGATGTGCAGCGCACGCAAATGCGCCGCGCGCGGGCGCGCAATGAGCTTCCGCGGGTCGCCATCGTCGGCTACACCAATGCGGGCAAGTCGACGCTGTTCAATGCGCTGACCGGCAGCGGCGTGTACGCGGCGGACCAGCTGTTCGCAACGCTGGACCCGACCGTCCGCCGTATCGACGGCCTCGCCTGCGGCCCCTTGCTGCTCTCCGACACCGTGGGCTTCGTCCGCGACCTGCCGCATGACCTTGTCGCGGCCTTCCGCTCGACCTTGGCCGAAGCGCGGGAAGCCGACCTGCTGCTGCACCTTGTCGACGCCGCCGATCCCGAGCGCGACGCGCGCATCGCCGCGGTGAACGAGGTGCTCGAGGAGATCGGCGCCGGCGACGTGCCGCAGTGGACGGTCTTCAACAAGATCGACCGCATCGAGGGCCTGGAGCCGCGGATCGACATCCGCGACGGCGAGGCGACGCAGGCCTGGGTGTCGGCACGCGCCGGTGCCGGCTTGGACGCCCTGCTGGAGGCCCTGGGCACCCATTTCGCCGCCGACCTGCTGGTGGGGCGCCTCATGCTCGGGGCCGCCGACGGCCGACTCCGGGCCCAGCTCCACGCGATGGGGGCGGTGCGTGCCGAAACCGCCGACGAAGCTGGTTGGCAGCTCGAGGTCCGGCTGCCGCGCAGCACGGCCGAGCGGCTCGCGGCGGCGCCGGGAGGCCATCCGCTTCACGGGCTCTTGCTTGTTGCCCCTGCCACCCCTACCTAGAATTGTGAATTGATCGACGCCCGCGGCCTGCGGGTGTCCGCACGGAGCCCCCATGGCCTGGAACCAACCCGGAAACCGCAACAACGACCCCTGGCGCGGGAAAGACCCGAACCGCGAGGTGCAGGCGTTCGTCGACAAACTGCGTGGCATGTTCGGCGGCGGTGGCGGCGGCAGTGGCCGCGGCGGTGCCGACGGCTTCAACCCCTTGTACCTGATCGGCGGCCTGCTGCTGGTGTGGCTGGTCTTCAACTCCTTCAAGCTGATCGACGAGCGTGATCGCGGCGTCGTGCTGCGCTTCGGCGAGTACAGCCGGATGATGGAGCCGGGCGCGAACTTCAAGCTGCCGTGGCCGATCGAGCGCGTGATCGTGGTGCAGGCGCAGGACGTCGGCGCGGTCGAGGAGCAGATGCTGGCGCTGACGCGCGACGAGAACCTCGTCGAGATCGGCTACAACGTCCAGTACACCATCACCAACCCGGAAGACTTCCTGTTCGGCACGCGCACGCCGCGCGACCTGCTGCAGCAGTTCACGGAAAGCGCGGTGCGCGAGGCCATCGGCAACGCCGACCTCGAGACCGCGCTGAACAAGCGCGATGACCTGACGGCCAACGTCCAGAAGGTCGTGCAGGACTCGCTCGACAAGTACCGCACCGGCCTGACGATCAACCAGCTCGTGCTGCCCGTGGCGGCGCCGCCGGCCGCGGTGAAGGCCGCCTTCGACGACGTGATCGCCGCCGAGCAGGACGCGCAGCGCTTCCAGAACGTGGCGCAGGCTTACGAGGGTCAGGTCGTGCCCCGCGCCCGCGGCCAGGCTTCGCGGACACTCGCTGCCGCCAACGGCTATCGCGAAGCCGTCGTGGCGCGTGCCGAGGGTGAAGCCCAGCGCTTCGAACTGCTGCTGGCCGAGTACCGCAAGGCCCCCGAAGTGACGCGCAAGCGCCTCTACCTCGAGACCGTGCAGCAGGTGCTGTCGACCAATCCGCGCATCATCGCGGGCGCCAGCGGCAACACGCTGCTGCTGCAGCCGACCACGCAGGGTGGCGGCGCCGCGGCGGGCGACACCAGCGCGACACCGCCGCTGCTGTCGCGGCCGGAAGTGCAGGCTGCCGCCGTCGAAGCCAGTGAATCCGCCCGCCCGGCCCGTCCGACGGACCGTGAACTCCGCGAAGGAAGCCGCTGACATGCGCCAGCTCCCCAATATCCTCATCGCCGCCGCGCTCGCCATCCTCCTTCTGATGGGTTCGGTGTTCACCGTCGACCAGACCGACACGGCCATCGTGCTTCGCCTCGGCGAGGTCGTCCGCGAGGACGTCCAGCCCGGCCTGCGCTTCAAGGTGCCGCTGATCGAGACGGTGCGCACCTTCGATCGCCGCTTGCTGACGATGACGGCCGACAACAAGCGCTACCTCACCTCCGAGCAGCAAGACGTGCAGGTCGACTACTTCGTGGCGTGGCGCATCGAGAACGTGGCGCAGTACTACCGCGCTGCTGGCGGCGGCATCGAGAGCCAGGCCATCACCCGCCTGTCGCCGATCGTCGAAGGCGCCCTGCGCAGCCTGATCAACCGCAGCACGCTGCGCCAGCTCGCCGAAGCCGGTCGCCGGGATTCCACCGCCGGCCTGATCGACGAGATCAACAAGGGCGCCGCCACGCTCGGCATCAAGGTGGCTGATGTGCGCATCAAGCGCATCGACCTGCCGGATGACGGCGCGTCGGGCACCGAGTCGGTGCTGGACCGCGTGTTCAACCGCATGCGCGCCGATCGCGAGGAAGTCGCCACGCGCACGCGTGCGGAAGGCAACGAGCGCGCCGAGAAGATCCGCGCCGAAGCCGACCAGCAGGCCCAGGTGATCCTCGCCAACGCCGAGCGCGATGCCGCCAAGATCCGCGGCGAAGGCGATGCCAAGGCCGCGGAGATCTATGCCGGTGCCTATGGCAAGGACGCGGAGTTCTACGCCTTCCACCGCAGCCTCGAGGCCTACCGCGGCGCGCTCGCCGACGGCAAGACCACGCTCGTCTTGGATCCGGATTCGGAGTTCTTCGAGTACTTCGAGCAGGCCCGGCGCTGAGCCGTAGCCGCCCGCCGCCCTTCGGGGTGGCGGGGGGCGGAAAAAGGGCGGATAATTTCGCAAAGCCGGGGCGCCTCAAGCGCCACCGGCTTTTGTCTTGTCTGGGGCTAAGGAATGCCCGGCGCCCCGCGGCGCCGCTCCCGCCCGGCCAAGGCCCGCCCGAAAGGGCCTGCATTCCATTGAAGAGAGGGCTTCGGCCATGGGTCAGTCGGTTGTCGTGTTGGGCGCCCAGTGGGGCGACGAGGGCAAGGGCAAGATCGTCGATCTGCTCACCGAGGAGATCGGCGCGGTCGTGCGCTTCCAGGGCGGCCACAACGCCGGGCACACGCTGGTCATCAACGGCAAGAAGACGGTGCTGCACCTGATCCCGTCCGGCATCCTGCGCGAAGGCGCGCTGTGCCTGATCGGCAACGGCGTGGTGCTGTCGCCGGCGGCGCTGCAGAAGGAGATCACCCAGCTCGAGGAGAGCGGGGTCGAGGTGCGCTCGCGGCTGAAGATCAGCCCGGCGACGCCGCTGATCATGCCTTACCACATCGCTTTGGATCAGGCCCGCGAGAAGGCGGCTGGCGGCAAGGCCATCGGCACCACCGGTCGCGGCATCGGCCCGGCCTACGAGGACAAGGTGGCGCGCCGTGGCATCCGCGTGGCCGACCTCGCCTATCCGAAGGAGCTGGCCGAGAAGCTGCGCACCACGATGGACTACCACAACTTCGTGCTGACGAAGTACCTCGGCGTCGAGGCGGTGGACTACCAGAAGACGCTCGACGAGGCGCTGGCGTTCGGTGCGTACGTCGACCCGATGAAGGCCGACGTGGCCGGCATCCTCCATGACCTGCGCAAGCAGGGGAAGCGCGTGATGTTCGAAGGCGCGCAGGGTTCGCTGCTCGACATCGACCACGGCACCTACCCGTACGTCACCTCGTCAAACACGACGGTGGGCGGCGCGATGGCCGGCACCGGCGTCGGTGCGGACGCCATCGACTACGTGCTCGGCATCGCCAAGGCCTACGCCACGCGCGTCGGCGGCGGCCCGTTCCCGACCGAGCTCAACGACGAGATCGGGCAGGGCATCCGCGACCGCGGCCAGGAGTACGGCGCCACCACCGGCCGTCCGCGCCGCTGCGGTTGGATGGACATCGTCGCGCTGAAGCGTGCGGTCGCCATCAACGGCATCACCGGCCTGTGCATCACCAAGCTCGACATCCTCGACGGGATGGAGAAGCTGAAGATCTGCATCGCCTACGAATACCGCGGCAAGCGCACCGAGTACGCGCCGCTCGACGCGGCGGGCTGGGAAGAGTGCACGCCGGTCTACCTCGAGTTCCCGGGCTGGAGCGAGAGCACCGCCGGCGTCACCGAGTGGGACAAGCTGCCGCCGGCGGCCCGCGCCTATCTGCGTGCACTCGAGGAACTGGCCGGTTGCCCGCTGTCGATCGTGTCGACCGGCCCCGGCCGCGAGTCGACCATCGTGCTGCAGGATCCGTTCGCCTGAGGTTGCCGGCGGCGCCTTGGCGCGCCGCCGCATGTCGGACCCCACGGTGTCTGCCATGATCGGCAGGCACCTTCGACGGGGAGCACTGCGGCATGGCGGGAGCGGGGCAGGGAGCCAGCGCGACACCGGTTTTGGCCGCGGCCCATGGCGGGCGGCGCCTGTCCCGGGTCGTCGCGATTTCCGCCCTGTTCGTGTTGTCGTGCATCCCTGCCGCGCTCGCCTGGGCTGCACGCCCGTCGCCCACGCCGCCGGTCTTCCAGACCATCGCCGATGCGCGGGCCGTGCCGAACGGGGTCATCACGGCCCTGGCGGAGGACAGTGACGGCCTGATCTGGGTCGGATCGACGAATGGCCTGCTGCGCTTCGACGGGCAGCGGGTGCTCCATGAGTCCGACCGCTCGCCGGCCCTGCCGCGGGCCTTCGTGCAGAGCCTCCAAGCGTCGGCGGATGGCCGCCTCTGGGTGGCCCTGCAAGGTTTCGGCGTGTGGTGGCGCGACCCGGCGACCGGGGCCTTCGTTCACCTGCCCCCACCCGGCAACGGATCGACCCATTCGGACAGCGGGCTCACGCCCCTCGCCATCGCATCGGACGGTGAGCGCGGTGCATGGATCGCCGATGCCCGCGACGGCGCCCGGCGGATCGACGCCGAGGGGCGCTGGGTGGAGGGCGTGCACCTGATGCCCGGCGAATCGGTGCGCACCGTGCTCGTGGATCGCCGGGGCACGCTGTGGCTGGGCCATCGTGCGGGCCTGATGCGCCTCGGGACGGGCGAGACCACGCCCGAGCCCGTGCGGGGCTTCGAAGGGCGATATGTCTACGCGATTCACGAGGCGCGCGACGGGCGGCTGTGGGTCGGGACGCAAGCGCATGGCGCCTCCGTGGTCGAGCGTGATGGCTCGGTGCGCCACTTGCCCTTGGCCCCGGCACCGGGCGGCGTCGGGCACCCGTGGGTGGACGGGTTCGCCGATTGGGGCGAAGGGCGGATGTGGTTGTCGACCTTCGGCGGCGGGCTCGAAGTGCGTGACGCCGCCATCGGTGCGCTGCTCGAGCGCTTGCGCCAATCGCCGGGCCGCGTTGGCAGCCTGGCGGTCGACCGCATCCAGTCGATCACCGTGGACCGCGCCGACCAGCTGTGGATCGCCACCTGGGGCGGTGGGCTTCAGCGTCTGCCCTCTGGGCTGCAGGCCCTCCGCTACCTGCCAGCGGGCCCCGGAGGCCTGCGGCATCCCACCATCAACGCGTCGGCGCCATTGCCGGATGGGCGAGTGTGGCTGGCCGTTGGCGACCTCGGCATCGATGAAGTGGACACCCGCAGCTTGCGCGTGCGGCGGACGATTTCCGTGGGCGAGTCCCTCGCTGATGGCACGGTGCGGAGCCTGCTTCGGACGCCGGACGGCCAGTTCTGGGCCGCTATGCAGGAAGGCGGCGTGTGGCGCGCGGCCGACGATGCCGGCCGCTTCGAACCCGTGGCCGAGGGCTGGCCCGAGCGCCGCGCCCGCACGTTTGGCGCGGCGGGCGGGGGCGGCGTCTGGGTGGGCTTGGAGCGCGGTCTGGTGAAGGTGTCGTCTGGACGGGGCGCGTGCGCTTCGATCCGCGCGCCCGGCGTTGGCAGGCCCTCGGCCCGGCGGACGGCCTCGACGTCGCCAACCAGGTCTGGGGGGCCAGCCGGGCGATGGGCGATGGCCAGATCGTGTTCGGCACCAGCACCGGATTCGTTTTGCTCGATCCCTCGCGATTCCGCCCCTGGGCGTTCAACCCCCAGGTGGTGCTGGGCACCGTCGAGGCCGATGGCGTCGCGCTGCCCCGCGAACCGTGGGGCTGGCGGGTGCCCGCCGGAACGCGGCGGCTCGCCATCGGCTTCAGTGGCCTCGATTACTCCGACCCCACCGCCGTGCGCTACCGCTATCGGCTTGAAGGTCAGGCCGGTGGCTGGATCGCGGCCGATGCGAGCCAGCCCACGGCCACGTTCGGCGGCCTGTGGCCGGGCGATTACGTGCTGGTCGTGGAGGCCACCAACCGCGTCGGTGACTGGAGCCCGCACGCCCTGGTGCTGCCGCTGAGGGTCGAAGCGATGTTCTGGCAGACGCCGGCCTTCCTGCTCGCGGCCCTGCTGCTCCTGCTTCTGGCGATCGCCGGTCTGCTCCGTTGGCGCGAAGCCCTCGCAGCGAAGCGCGCGCTCCGGTTGCGGGCGCTCGTGGACCTGCGTACCGCCGAGCTGGTGCAGGCCCGCGACGATGCCGAGGCCGCCTTGCAGGAACTGCGAGGCACGCAGGGCAAGCTCGTCGAGGCGGAAAAGATGGCCTCGCTCGGCCAGATGGTGGCGGGCGTCTCGCACGAACTGAACACGCCGCTCGGCAACGCGCTGGTCGTCAGCTCGACCCTGCACGAGCAGGCGCAGGTGATCGCGCGCGCGGTCGAGGAAGGCCGGTTGAAGCGCAGCGACCTCGACGGCTTCCTGAGCGTGCTGGGCGAAGGCAGCCAGCTCGTGGTGCGGAGCATCGGCCGCGCGCATGAGCTGGTGTCGAGCTTCAAACAGGTTGCCGTGGACCGATCGGGCAGCAAGCGCCGCCGCTTCGATCTCGGCACCGTCGTCCGCGAGGCGCTGGAGATGGAGGCGCCGGTACTTCGCCACGCCCGTTTCCGCGTAGCGCTGCACGTGCCCGATGGCATCGCGATGGACAGCTATCCGGGCGCCATCAGCCAGATCGTCGGCAACATGGTGAACAACGCGGCGATGCACGCCTTCGACGAGGAGGCCGAAGGCACGCTGCGCATCGAGGCGGTGCGGATTGGCAAGGCCGAGGGTACCGAGGTGGTGCTGTCCTTCGCCGACGATGGGCGCGGCATGGACGAGGCCGTGCGGCGGAAGGTGTTCGAGCCGTTCTTCACGACGAAGATGGGCCGCGGCGGCACGGGCCTTGGCCTGAACATCGTCTACAACCTGGTGGGCCAGCTGCTGGCGGGCAGCATCAGCGTCGAGAGCCGGCCGGGCGAGGGCACACGATTCGAGCTGCGCCTGCCCTTGGTGGCGCCGCTCTCGGAGCCCGACGCTGGGCCTTGACCGTCGGTGGCGCGCGACGCCGACGGGTCTTGCTGGCGCGACCGGGACCTAGGCGCGTTCGTTGAACAGGCTGCCGATGGCGTCCTCGCGGGCGCGGAAGGCGGCGGCGTTCGCTTCGAAATCGCGCTGCCCCACGCGGGCGTCGATGGCGTCGCTGATCGCCGCCTGGTCGGTGTTATTCGCTTCCGTGGTGCGCACGATGCGCGCCTGCACGCCACCGTTCGGGGCCTCGGACTGCTCGACGCGCAGGCGCTGGGCGCCTTCGGTCTGGCGGTTCGCGGTATTGCTCGCGGCGGCGTCGACGCGCTGCAGCGCGACGGCCATGCCGGACTGCGAGGCGTTGGAGGAAATGCCGTTGATCATGGCGCGACCCTCGGGAAAGTCAGGCCAAGCCTACGCCTCCCGCGCCCGGAAACCGTGAAGGCGTGCGGGGATTCGACGGGGGGCAGCGTTGCGTTCAGGCTCGGGCGTCGAAGCGCTGGCCGAGGCGGTCGTCACGCCCCTGCAGGGCGGGCGGAAGGGCCGCCATGCCATTGGCGGCCCCACCATTCACGCGGTTCGCCAGCGCATTCACATCCACCGTGACGGATGCCATGGCCGGCATCGCGCGGGGCGATTCCAGCCGGGGCGCGTTCGCCGTCGCCGCCTGCACGAGGGCGAGGGCGGCGTAGGGCGTGGCGGAGCTGATGCGCTCAAGGGGCATGGATCAACCCGCCGCCGGTTCCTCGGCGTCCTTGAAGGCTTCCACCGGGATGCAGGCGCACATGATGTTGCGGTCGCCGTAGACGTTGTCGACGCGCGCCACCGGCGGCCAGTACTTCGTCTGCTTCAGCGACGGCAGCGGGAAGGCCGCCAGTTCGCGCGGGTAGCCGCGGGTCCACTCGCTGGCCGTCACCACCATGGCGGTGTGCGGGGCATGCTTCAGCGGGTTGTCCTCGCGGTCCAGGCGGCCGTCCTCGATGGCGCGGATCTCGTCGCGGATCTGGATCATCGCGTCGATGAAGCGGTCGAGTTCGTGCAGCGATTCGGATTCGGTCGGCTCGACCATCAGCGTGCCGGCCACCGGGAAGCTCAGCGTCGGCGCATGGAAGCCGAAGTCGATCAGGCGCTTGGCCACGTCCTCGGCGCTGATGCCCGTGCTGTCCTTGATCGGGCGCAGGTCGAGGATGCACTCGTGCGCGACCAGGCCGTTGCTGCCCGAGTACAGCGTCGGGAAATGCTGCTCGAGGCGCTTGGCCACGTAGTTGGCGTTGAGCAGGGCGACCTGCGTGGCGCGGCGCAGGCCTTCGGCGCCCATCATCACGATGTACATCCAGCTGATCGGCAGGATGCTGGCCGAGCCGAAGCTGGCGGCCGAGACCATCGGGCCCTCGCCGACGCCGGCGGTGCGGAAGCCGTCCGTCGTCAGCGCGCCCGGCAGGTACGGCGCGAGGTGCGCCTTCACCGCGCAGGGGCCGACGCCGGGGCCGCCGCCGCCGTGCGGGATGCAGAAGGTCTTGTGCAGGTTGAGGTGCGAGACGTCCGAGCCCCACTTGCCGGGCTTGGCCACGCCGACGATGGCGTTCATGTTGGCGCCGTCGGTGTACACCTGCCCGCCGTGGGCGTGGATGATCTCGCAGATCTCGACGATGGCTTCCTCGAACACGCCGTGCGTGGACGGGTAGGTGACCATCAGCGCGGCGAGGTTCGCCGAATGCTTCTCGGCCTTGGTGCGCAGGTCGGCGACGTCGACGTTGCCGTCCTTGTCGCAGGCCACGACCACCACGTCCATGCCGACCATCTGCGCCGAGGCCGGGTTGGTGCCGTGCGCCGATTCCGGGATCAGGCAGATGTGGCGATGGCCTTCGCCGCGGGCGCGGTGGTAGCCGCGGATAGCCAGCAGGCCGGCGTACTCGCCCTGCGCGCCGGAGTTCGGCTGCAGGCTGACGGCGTCGTAGCCGGTGCACTCCACGATCATCGCTTCGAGCGTGGTGATGAGCTCGCGGTAGCCCTCGGCCTGCTCAGCCGGGGCCAGCGGGTGGATGTTGGCGAACTCCGGCCAAGTCACCGGGATCATCTCGGCCGTGGCGTTGAGCTTCATCGTGCACGAGCCCAGCGGGATCATCGTGCGGTCCATGGCGAGGTCGCGGTCCGCCAGCGTGCGCAGGTAGCGCAGCAGTTCGTGCTCGCTGTGGTGCGTGTTGAACACCGGGTGCTGCATGAAGGCCGAGGTGCGGCGCAGGCCGGCAGGCAGGGCGTCCGGGGTGCTGGCGTCGGCGGCATCGATGTCGGCGACGGTTGCGCCGAACAGCGCGGCGAGCGCAGCGATGTCGTCGCGGGTGGTGGTCTCGTCGAGGCTGATGCCGACGCTCGTCGCGTCGATCGCGCGCAGGTTGATGCGCGCGGCCTTGGCCTTGGCGTGCAGCGCGGCGGCATCGACGCCGACCACGTGCAGGGTGTCGAAGAAGTCGGTGCCGACGGTCACGTCCTTCGCACGCAGCGCGCCGGCGAGGATCGCGGCGAGGCGGTGCACGCGCGTGGCGATGCGGGTGAGACCTTCCGGACCGTGGTAAACGGCGTACATCGAGGCCATCACCGCCAGCAGCACCTGCGCGGTGCAGATGTTCGAGGTGGCCTTCTCGCGGCGGATGTGCTGCTCGCGGGTCTGCAGGGTGAGGCGGTAGGCCGCGTTGCCCTGCGCGTCGACCGAGACACCGATCAGGCGGCCCGGCATCGAGCGCTTGAAGGCGTCCTTGCAGGCGAGGAAGGCCGCGTGCGGGCCGCCGAAGCCGAAGGGCACGCCGAAGCGCTGGGTGTTGCCGACCACGATGTCCGCACCCCATTCGCCCGGGGCCTTGATCAGCGTGAGCGCCAGCAGGTCGGTGGCGACGGCGACCAGACCGCCCTTGGCATGGATGGCGTCGGCCAGCGCGGCGTAGTCGTGGATCTGGCCGACCGTGTTCGGGTACTGCAGCAGCACGCCGAAGACGTCGGCGCCGGCGGCGTCCGCCTCGTCACCGACCACCACCTCGATGCCGATGCCGTCGGCGCGGGTGTGCAGCAGCGCGAGCGTCTGCGGGTGCACGTGCTTGGAGACGAAGAAGCGGTTCGACTTCGACTTGGCCGAGCGCTTGGCCAGCGTCATCGCCTCGGCGGCGGCGGTGGCCTCGTCGAGCAGGGAGGCGTTGCTGATCTCCATGCCGGTGAGGTCGGTCACCATGGTCTGGAAGTTGATCAGCGCCTCCATGCGGCCCTGCGAGATCTCGGCCTGGTACGGCGTGTAGGCCGTGTACCAGGCGGGGTTCTCGAGGATGTTGCGCAGGATGACGTTCGGCGTGTGGGTGCCGTAGTAGCCCTGGCCGATGAAGCTGCGGAACACCTGGTTCTTGTTCGCGATCGCGCGGATCTTCGCGAGCGCCTCGACTTCCGTGACCGGGGCGGGCAGGGCCAGCGGCTGGGTCGAGCGGATCGAGGCCGGCACGATGGCGTCGGTCATCGCCTCGAGCGAGGGCTGGGCGATCACCTTCAGCATGTGGGCGATCTCGGCCGCGTTGGGGCCGATATGGCGCTCCAGGAAAGCGTCGTGGTGCTCGAGGGCGCGAAGCGAAGGCGTGGTCATGGCGATGTCCGGATGGAAGGGGCGGGATGCGAGGCGCGTCGCAAAGCGATGCGCCCTGTGCTCCGAACCACCCCCGACGCATCGGTGGCGATCCGGCTCGTCCGGCCCGGCGCGTTGCATCGCGCCGGGCGCTCGCAGGCTCGTGGCTTGCGCCACTCGAAATCCCTGCTCGCCCCTCTGTCCTTTTGCCTGAGAGTTTGCGAAGCCGGAATCGCGCTTCGCGTGCACCTTCGGCGCCGGATTCAACCGGTCTCTCCAGAGTTGCTCGCGCGCGACGGTACGGGGGCCTGAGCGATTACGGGCGTTGCGCCTTCGGCAGCGTGGGCGCCGGGGATCGAGGCCCGGTGCCACCGCTTCTCCCGCCGCGAGCAAGAGCCCGCGGAGTATAGCCGGCGGCACCCGTGACGGGCCGGTCGCGAACCCTGAGACAGGCATCGATTCCCATCGGCAAACGCCGGCCTGCCGGCTTCACGATAACCACATTTTTGTGTGGTACTTTCCTCTGCCGGATCGGTGACCTGCCATGCCTGCCGCCCTTGCTTCCCTCGATACCCTGATCCACGAGCGCCGCCTGTGGCCGGCCGCGGGGCAGGCGGCCGGGCGGCCGGGCGAGCCCACCGGCCATGCCGCACTGGACGCTGTGTTGCCGGGCGGTGGCTGGCCCGGCGCGTCGCTGCTGGAGCTGCTGCTGCCGATGGATGGCGTGGGTGAACTGCGCCTGCTGCTGCCCACCCTGGTGCGGCTGGCGCGGCAGGGCCGCAGCCTGTTGATGGTGGCGCCGCCCTATCTGCCGTATGCGCCCGCCCTGGCCGCGGCCGGCTTGGATCTGGCGCGCCTGCGCGTGGTGCGGGCCGAGGGCCGCGATGCGCTGTGGGCCGCCGAGCAGGGCCTGCGTTCCGGTGCCTGCGGCGCGGTGCTGTGCTGGCCGCAGGGCGCGGACGACCGCGCGTTGCGCCGGCTCGCGGTGGCGGCGGAGCAGGGCGACGCCCTCGGCTTCGCCTTCCGGCCGCTGCGCGCCCTGCAACAGCCCTCGCCGGCGGCCTTGCGGATGGAAGTGATGCCCGGCGATCGCGTGCGCCTGCACAAATGCCGCGGCGGGGCCGTGCCGGCCGCGCCGGTGGCGTGGGGCGCACCGCCCCGTGCCGCGCTGCGCGCCGTGCATTGAGGTTCCGGCGTCGATCCCATGCCCGCGAGCCCGCCGTCCTTCCGTCCCGCGTCGCCGTGGTGGTGCGCGCTGCACCTGCCGCAGCTGGCGCTGGATGCCGAAGCGCGCCATCGCCGCGCGCTTCAGGCCTTCGACGACGCCTTGCCTTGGGCGCTGACCGACGGGCCGCAGCAGCGCCGCATCCACGCGGCGAACGCCACCGCCCGCGCGCAAGGCGTGCATGCCGGGCAAGCGGTGGCCAGCGCGCAGCTGCTGTGCCCGGGGCTTGCGCTGAGTGCCCACCAGCCGGTGCGCGACGCCGCGCTGCGCGAGTGGCTGGCCGCTTACGCCTACGGCTTCTCGGCCGAAGTGAGCCTGCGCGAGCCCGACACCGTGCTGTTCGAAGCCGGGCGTTCGCTCGGCCTGTTCGGGCCGTGGCCGCGCTGGCAGCAGCGATTGCGCGATGAACTCGTTGGCTATGGCGTGCAGGTGCGCATCGCCTGTGCCCCCACGCCGCTGGCCGCGCGCGCATTGGCGCGGGCGCACGACGGCCTCGCCGTGGCCGACGCCACCCAGTTGCAGCGCCTGCTGGCGCGCCTTCCGCTGGGCTTGGCCGGCCTGCCCGATGACGCGCTGCGCCTGCTCGAACGCAGTGGCTTCAAGCGCTTGGGCGACGTGCTGGCCCTGCCGCGCGCCGCGCTGGCGAAGCGCATCGGCCCGTCGGTGCTCGATCGGCTCGACCGCCTCGTCGGCCGGGCGCCCGATCCGCTTCCATTGTACGAGCCGCCCACGCGCTATGCCGCGCGTCTCGATTTCGACCACCCGCTCGCCGACGCGACGGTGCTGGTGTTCCCGCTGCGTCGGTTGCTGCAGGAGTTCGCGCTGTTCCTCGTGCAGCGCGACGGTGGCGTGCCGGGCTTCCGCTTGGTGTTCGGCCACGAGGACGGCGTCGCCCCGACGCGCCTCGAGGTGCGGCTGGCCGCGCCGGAACGCGATGCCGCGCGGCTGTTCGACCTCGCGCGCCTGAAGCTGGATGGCGCGCGCTTGCCGGCGCCGGCGGTGAGTCTTGGCCTCGAGGCGGACGACCTGCCCGGCTTCCATCCCGAGCATCGCGATCTGTTCGATGCACGAACGCGCAGCGGCGATGCCGGCCTGCTCGACAGCCGCCTGCGCGCGCGGCTCGGCGATGCGGCCGTGCAGGCCCTGGCCGTGGTCGACACGCATCGCCCGGAAGCCGCGTGGTGCTGGGTCGACACGCCACGTACGCGCCTGCCGGCGCTGGCCGAGGGGCCGCGGCCGCTATGGCTCATCGACCCGCCGATCGTCCTGCGCGAGGCGGTGGATGCGGTGCTCGCCGGCCCCGAGCGCATCGAGACCGCGTGGTGGGACGACGAACCCGTGCGCCGCGATTACTACCGTCTTCGCACCCGCAGCGGCCAGGAGGCTTGGGCGTTCCGGCCGGTGGGCGGCGAGGGTGGGCCGTGGTGGCTGCATGGCTGGTTCGCCTGAGGGCCGCGCGACGAAGGCCGCGCTCACCGACTACGCCGAACTGCACTGCCTCTCGGCCTTCTCGTTCCAGCGCGGCGCGTCCACGGCACTGGAACTGTTCGAGCGTGCGAAGGCGCTGGGCTATCGCGCGTTGGCGATCACCGACGAATGCAGCTTTGCCGGTCTCGTGCGCGGGCTGGAGGCCAGCGAGGCCACCGGCCTGCCGCTCATCTGCGGCACCGAAGTACAGCTCGCCGACGGGCCGACGCTGGTGCTGCTGGTCGAATCCACGCGGGGTTACGAGCGGCTTTCCGCGCTGATCACCACGGCGCGGCGGCGCGCGGCGAAGGGCACCTACGCGTTGCATCGTGCCGATCTCGAGGCCGCGTTCGGCGAGGGCATGGGCGAATGCGACCACGGCGTGCTGGCGCTCTGGCTGCCGACGGCGGAGGCCTTGGGCGTTGGCCGTTCCATTCACGACGACGAGGTGGCAAGGAAGCTTTCCGGGCCCGCGCTTCCATCGCTTCATCCGGCGACCGACACCGCCGCGTGGCTGCGCGGCCTGTTCCCTGATCGCCTCTGGCTGGGCGCGCAGCTGCATCGCGGCGCCGACGACGATGCGCGTCGCACCGCCATCGCCGCGCTGGCCGCCCACTGTGGCCTCCCTGTCGTTGCCTGCGGTGACGTGCACATGCACCTGCGTCGCCGTCGCGGCCTGCAGGACGTGCTCTGCGCGCTGCGCCACCGCGCCACGCTGCGCGAGGCAGGGCGTCGCCTGTTCCCCAACGGCGAGCGCCATCTGCGCACCCGGCAGGCGCTGGCGGCGATCTTCCCGCGGGCGTGGCTGGAGGAAAGCGTTGCCATCGCCGCGCGCTGCCGGTTCCGCCTGCGCGACCTGAAGTACGACTACCCCTGCGAACTGGTGCCCGAGGGCGAGACCCCCTCGAGCTGGTTGGCCACGCTCACCTGGGATGGTGCCGCGCTGCGCTGGCCGGAGGGCCTGCCGGAGAAAGTGCGAACGCAGATCGAGGCTGAGCTCGCGCTGATCGCCGAGCTGAAGTACGAGGCCTTCTTCCTCACCGTGCACGACCTCGTGGTGTTCGCCCGCTCGCGCGGCATCCTCTGCCAGGGCCGCGGCTCGGCGGCGAATTCGGCGGTCTGCTACGCGCTCGGCATCACCGCCGTCGATCCGGCGCGCGCCAATCTGCTTTTCGGCCGTTTCCTGTCGAAGGAGCGCGACGAGCCGCCGGACATCGACGTCGATTTCGAGCACGAGCGCCGCGAGGAGGTCATCCAGTACGTCTATGCGAAGTACGGCCGCGAGCGCGCCGCGCTCGCCGCGACGGTCATCACCTATGGGCCCAAGAGCGCGCTGCGCGACGTCGGCCGGGTGATGGGCCTGCCCGAGGACCAGCTCGCCGAGCTCTCCGCCGCGGTCGGCCACGCCGAGGATTTCGACGTGTGGAAGGCACGCTGTCGCGAGCGCGGGCTCGACCCGGACGGCCGGCTGCTGGCCAAGGTGCTGATGCTCGCCCACGAGCTGCTCGACCACCCGCGCCACCTGTCCCAGCACGTTGGTGGCTTCGTCATCAGCGATGCACCGCTCTCGCGCTTGGTGCCGGTCGAGAACGCCGCGATGGCCGATCGCACCATCATCCAATGGGACAAGGATGATCTGGAAACGCTCGGGCTGCTGAAGGTCGACGTGCTCGCGCTGGGCATGCTGAGCGCCATCCGCCGCTGCCTCGACCTGCTGCGCGCGAACGGCCGGCGCCACCTCGAACTGGCGACGATCCCGGCGGAAGACGCCGAGACCTACCGGATGATCCAGCGCGCCGACACGCTGGGTGTGTTCCAGATCGAATCGCGTGCGCAGATGACGATGCTGCCGCGCCTGAAGCCGCGCACCTTCTACGACCTCGTCATCGAAGTCGCCATCGTCCGGCCCGGCCCGATCCAGGGCGGCATGGTCCATCCCTACCTGCGGCGCCGGCAGGGCATCGATCCGGTGCTCTACCCGTCGAAGGCGCTGGAGACGGTGCTGGGCCGAACTCTTGGCGTGCCGCTGTTCCAGGAACAGGTGATGGAGATCGCCATGGTCGCTGCCGGTTACACCGCGGGTGAAGCCGATGGGCTCCGCCGCTCGATGGCGGCTTGGAAGCGCCGCGGTGGCCTCGAGCACCACCGCCAGCGCCTGCTCGCCGGCATGGCCGAGCGCGGCTACCCGCCGGATTTCGCCGAGCAGATCTTCGAGCAGGTGAAAGGCTTCGGCAGCTATGGTTTCCCGGAATCGCACGCCGCCAGCTTCGCCCTGCTCACCTATGCGAGCTGCTGGCTGAAATGCCACGAGCCCGCGGCTTTCGCCTGCGCCCTGTTGAATGCACAGCCGCTGGGTTTCTACACCACCGCGCAGATCGTGCAGGACGCGCGCCGCCACGGCATCGCGGTGCATCCGGTGGACGTGCGCTTCAGCGAGGTCGAATCCTCGCTCGAACCGGTCGAGGCGCAGGGCAGGGTGCCGTTACCGCAGCCCGCGATCCGCCTCGGCCTCCGCGAGGTCGGTTCGCTGCCGCGCGAGGCCGCCGAGCGCGTGGTCGCGGCCCGTGCCCATGCGCCGTTTCGCGACATCGAGGACCTGTGCCAGCGTGCCGACCTCGACGAACGCGCCCGCACCGCGCTTGCCGAGGCCGATGCGCTGCGTGGCCTCAGCGGCCACCGTCATCGCGCCCGTTGGGCCATGGCCGGGGTGGAGGAGGGCACGCTGCCGCTGTTCGCCGAATTGCCCGCCGCCGACGAAGGCCGGCTGGTGATCCGCCCACCCACGGCCAGCGAGACGACGCTGGCCGATTACGCCAGCACCGGGCTCACGCTCAACGCGCATCCCATGGCCCTGCTGCGTCCGCAGCTGCGCGCCCGCGGCTACCTCGACCATCGCGCCCTGCATCGCATCAAAGCGCCGCGTCGAACGCGCACCGCCGGCCTCGTCACCCTGCGGCAGCGCCCGCAGACGGCGAACGGCACCTGGTTCCTCACGCTCGAGGACGAGCACGGCCTCACCAATCTGATCTGCTGGCGGGCGGTGGTCGAACGCTACCGACGCGCCATCGTTGAATCGCAGCTGCTCGGGGCGCGCGGGCGCTGGGAGGCGCACGAGGGCGTCACGCACCTGATCGTCGAGCACGTGGAGCCCCTCGATGACCTGCTCGCCACGCTCGACGGCAAGCCGCTGGTGGTCGAGCACCGCAGCTTCCGCTAGGCCGGTTTCCGGTACTCATCCCTGTTCCCCGGGGGCTGCTAGAGTCGGCGGTCCAATGAACACGACAGACCACCCGATGAGCGACACCTACGCCCCCCTGCCCACCGTCAACGCCCGCATCAGCCCGCGCGGCGGCCTCGACATCCTGTCGCGCGCCGAGATCGCGCGCCTGACCGACGCCACCCAGGGCGACAACCTGCGTGAAACCCTGCGCCGCTGCGCGCTGGCCGTGCTCACCGTCGGCTCCGATTCCGACGATCCGCGCGCCGCCTCTGCCCGCTATCCCGATTTCCAGATCGAGGTCCAGCAGATGGACCGCGGCATCCGCCTCGAGCTGAAGAACGCGCCGGCGCTGGCCTTCGTGGACGGCGAGCTGATCCGCGGCGTCGCCGACCTGCTGTTCGCCGTCGTGCGCGACATCGCCTACACCGCCATCGAAGTGCAGAGCGGCCAGTTCGACTTCGAGACCTCCGAGGGCCTCACCAGCGCGGTGTTCGAGATCCTGCGCAACGCCCGCGCCATGCGCCCGCACCAGGACCCTAACCTCGTGGTCTGCTGGGGCGGCCACTCGATCGGCCGCGAGGAGTACCTGTACACCAAGAAGGTCGGCTACGAGCTCGGCCTCCGCGGCCTCGACATCTGCACGGGTTGCGGCCCGGGCGCGATGAAGGGCCCGATGAAGGGCGCGACCATCGCGCACGCCAAGCAGCGCCAGCGCAACCCGCGCTACATCGGCATGACCGAGCCGGGGATCATCGCGGCGGAATCGCCGAACCCGATCGTCAACCAGCTGGTGATCATGCCGGACATCGAGAAGCGCCTCGAAGGCTTCGTCCGCCTCGGCCACGGCATCATCGTCTTCCCGGGTGGCGTCGGCACCGCCGAGGAGATCCTCTACCTGCTGGGCATCCTGCTGCACCCCGACAACGCCGGCGTGCCGTTCCCGCTGGTGTTCACCGGGCCGAAGGCCTCGGCCGCCTACTTCGAGCAGATCGACCGCTTCATCCGCCTGACGTTGGGCGACGAGGCCGCGAAGCACTACACCATCATCGTCGACGACCCCACGGCCGTCGCCAAAGCGATGAAGGACGGCATGAAGAAGGTGCGCGAGCACCGCATCGCCAACCGCGACGCCTTCTTCTTCAACTGGACGCTGAAGATCCCGTTCGCGTTCCAGCAGCCCTTCGAACCCGACCACGCCGCGATGTCGGCCCTCGACCTGCACTTCGGTCGTCCGGTGCACGAACTCGCCGCGGACCTGCGCCGCGCGTTCTCCGGCATCGTCGCCGGCAATGTGAAGGAGCCGGGCATGCGTCGCATCGAGCAGCACGGCCCGTTCGAGATCCACGGCGACAAGGCCATCATGGCCAGCCTCGACGACCTGCTGCGGGCCTTCGTCGAGCAGCGCCGGATGAAGATGTCGGGCGAATACAAGCCCTGCTACCGCGTGGTGGCCTGAGGCGGAGAGGCTGGGCTGGCCCCCCGGCGTGAAGACGTCGGGGTGATGCCGGGAGCGGGAGGGGCGGACCGTGCCCACCGTCCCGGTTTGCTGCGCTGCCGCGACGCTCGTCCCCCCCGGATCGCCGGTCGTCGGGCCGGCGGGGACAGTGCCGGAGGGCGTTGCTATGGTGCCTCCGTGAAAAACGAGAAGGCGTCCATGTCCCGCATCCCCTTCCAAGCCTCGCAAGGCGTCACCCTGCTGGAGTTGATGATCACCGTCGCGATCATCGCCATCCTCGGGTCGATCGCCCTGCCGAGCTTCAGCAGCGCCCTGCAGTCGAACCGCGTGGCGACGACCAGCAACGAGTTCATGGCCTCGGTGGCCTACGCGCGCTCGGAGGCGATGCGCAACAATCGCGGTGCCGTGATGTGCCCGAGCACCGACGGCCTGGTCTGCGGGGGGACTTGGGCGAACGGCTGGATCGTCTGGGCCGACCAGAATGCCAACGGCACGCGCGAAGACCCCGCGGAGCCGGTCCTGCGTCGCCAGGATGCCCTCTACGAGCAGACGGCCCCGGGCACGACCCCCATCCGTTTCTCGCCGCGCGGCACCGTCGCCTCCGGCGCGGCCAGCGTGGTGGTCCAGCCCGACGGCTGCACCACCGGCCAGCCCTTCCGCCGCACGCTCGAGGTCCTCGGTGGCGGCATGGTCCGCATCTCGAGGGGGAACTGCGCGTGATGTCCCGCCATTCCCGTTCGTCCCGTGCATCGGTCGCGCAATCCGGCTTCACGCTGCTCGAAGTGATGATCGCCGTGGTCATCCTCAGCGTCGGCCTGCTCGGCATGGCCCTGTTGCAGTCCACGTCGCTGCGCGCCGCGCAGACGACGAACGAGCGCAGCCAAGCCACCATGCTCGTCTACGAGATGATGGATATGGTCCGCACCAACCGCCGGCAGGCCAGCCAATACGGCCTGATCCGCGAGAACCAGTTCTTCGGTGATGGGCGCGACGGTGCCTGCGCGATAGGCGCGCCCGTTCCCGCCCAGCGCTGGGCCGCCGACCGGAACGACTGGGTCTGCGCCGTCCGCCGCGCCATCCCCGACGCACGTGGTCGCGTGACGGTCACCGGTGCGGTGGTCCCTGATGGCCCCGGCGCCGCCACGCCGGCGACCATCGAAGTCCGCCTCGAGTGGTGCGATCCGCGCGGCGGCGCCATGAGCGGTACGCCGGAATTCGACCCGCTCTTCACCGTGGATTGCGCCGGTACCACCAATGTCATCGTCGCCCGCAGCGGCCTGTGAGGACGAAGGAATGAATCTCCGCCACACCCAGTCGGGCGTCACCCTCGTCGAGTTGATGATCGCCGCCGCGCTGTCGGCTTTCCTGCTGCTCGGCCTGATCCAAGTCTTCGGCGCCTCGCGGCTGGCTTACCAGACCACCACGGGGCTCGCCCGCGTGCAGGAAGGCAGCCGCTTCGCCACCGATTTCCTCCAGCGCGACATCCGGATGGCCGGCCACATGGGCTGCTCGAACGATCGTGCGCGCAACGCCCGCCAGCCCAACGCCTTCATCGACAGCTTCTTCCTGTCCAACGCCGATCGCGACGCCGGCGATTACGCGGAGGCGCCGTTTCCGCTCCGTTTCGACGTGCCGATCCAAGGCTACGAGGCGGCCGGCACGGGGCGCGGCGGTGCCGTCAACGTGTCGGCGCCGACGGGCGGCTGGACCCCGGCGCTGGATGCCTCGCTCACCGGCGACAGCGGCTTGAGCCCGGCGCCTCGCCCGGGCTCCGACATCTTGGTGCTGCGCATCTTCACTGGCGAAGCGGCCCCGTTGGCGGCGGATGTCCAGCCGGCCATCACCCAGCCAGGCGCGGTGTCCATCGCACCGGCCAGCAATGCGCTCATCGAGGCGGGGCGTTACTACGGCCTGGCGTCCTGTGACCGCGCGGCGATATTGCAGGCGAGCACGGCAGCGGCCGACGGCGTGTTCTCCGTCGCTGTCGGGGGTAGCAACCTCGCGACCGGCTTCAATACCTCGCAGGGCGGCAACGGTCCTCCGGTTTCCGACTTCACCGCCGATACCACTCAGGTGTTCCGTGCCGATGCCTTTGTCTACTACGTGGGCCTCCGTGGTGCGGATGGCATGCCCTCGCTGTTCCGCGCCCGATTCGCCAACGGACTCTGGGGTGCGAGCGAGGAGCTGGTCGAAGGCGTCGACACCATGCAGTTGATGTATGGCCGCGACACCGACGGAAACGGCGCCGTCGAGGGCTACGTGCGTGCCGATGAAGTGGACGCCGGTGCGACGACGTACAACGACATCGCCAATCGCTGGCGCCAGGTCGCGAGCGTCGAGCTCGGCCTCGTCCTGCGCAGCCCGGAGCGCGCCGGTACGCCCGATCGGAACGTGGGTGACAACGGGGCGGTGCAGGTCATCGGCGTCACCGTGAACAGCAACGCGAATGAAGCCATCCTGCGGCGCCCCTACGAAACCACGATCGCCTTGCGCAATCGCCTCTTCGGTAACTGAGCCATGCCCCGACCCTCCGTTCCATCCTTTGGCAAGGCGACGACGCAGCGCGGTGCTGCGCTGTACGTCGCCATGATCATGTTGCTCTTGCTCACGCTGATTGGCGTCGCGGCCATGCAGGTCGCCTCGCTCCAGCAGCGCATGGCCACCAACTTCAACGACTTCGCGTTGGCTTTCCAACGGGCCGAAGGTGTGTTGCGGCAGGGCGAGTTCGAGCTGCAGCGCTCCTTCGACACCGGGGCCCTGCGTGCCGAAACCTACTGCCTCGGCGACGCCACGAATTGGGCGAACACCATCGAGCCTGGTGCAGTCCCGGCCGCAGAAGTCCGCAAGATTTACGGCGGCGCATGCCCCGGGGCACGCCCCATCGACCCCACTGCCGAAGGCGGTGTGCCGGCTCCCGGTGAACTCGATTACCAGCTGCTTGCCGCTGCCGCGGATCGTGATGCCGCCGCATTCCCCACCTCGGTCGTTGTGATCGAGACCGTCTACGTCGTTCCCCCTCAAGCGAGGACGCCATGAGCATCGCTGCCCGTACTCCCACGCTGATCGCCGCGGCGCTGCTGACGCTGTCGGCCGGATTCTCCTCGCCCGCGAATGCCCAAGCGGCCGCTCTCTCGATCTCGCAGGAGCCGCTGTACATCACCAATCGCATCAAGCCGGCCTTCATCATGGCCATCGACGACTCGGGCTCGATGCAGTGGGAGACGCTTTTCGCCGTTCAAGAAGGGGACGCAACTTGGGGCCGGGCGCCGTGGAACTCCTTTTACCATCCGACGGAGGTGCTGCCCAGCGGACGTCCGAGGCCTCTCCGTCCCGGCGAGCGCGCGGGCGGCCTGACGGACTATGTGGAACTGTTCAACTTCCCCGAGAGAGGGACGGCCCAAAACACGATTCCTCCGCTGCCGAACTTCGGCTTCGCAAGGGCGTTCGAGTTCAATCCTTCGGCCTTCAACCCCAACGCGATCTATGCGCCGTGGGGTCGCGCCGACCGCACCTCTTGGGCCGATTCGACCCCGTCGGCGGCACTGGTCGACCCCCGGCTGACGGGGGGCAGGAGTTTCGACCTGACCGCCGATGTCCAGCAGGACGGCAACAACTGGCGATTTGATTTCGACAGAGGCATGGTGGTGCCGGCGGGCACCGTCTATTCGCGCAATGCGGGCAACACCTGCGACTTCGGTGGCACCGAGATCGGCGACACGGGGTGGTGGGAACTAGCGACCAACGTGACATCGATCCAACGTTGCGTTGCGGGTGTCCGCTACTTCCCGGCGACCTTCTACACGACCTCGCCGACCTTCCCGGGCTATACGGCCACGCCGCTGGCAATCGTCGACCCGGCCGGAGGGCCTCCCAACACCACCCTTTACCGGTACGAAATCAAGCCCGGGAACATGACGGAGGGTGCCTACGACGCCACGATCAAGAACTTCGCGAATTACTTCACCTACTACCGCAACCGTAACTTGGCGATGGTTGCGGGCATCACCCGGGCCTTTCTCGACATCGACTTCATGCGGGTCGGGGCGTTCAGGATCAACAACCTGGTGGACGTCACGATGTACGACATGGGGGTCCAAGCCGACCGGAATGCGTTTTACACCTTGGTGACGGCCTTCAACGGCAACGGAAGCACGCCCAACCGGTTCGCCGTTGACCATCTGGGCAACCAGTTCCGGCGTACCGGGGCGGGGGCGCCGGTGCAACTGGCCTGCCAGATGAATGCGGGCATGCTGTTCACCGACGGCTATTCGAGGAATGGCGGGCCGGACGACGTCGGTGACCTCGATGCCGACTTGGGAGCCCCGTTCGCCGATGCGTTCCCCAACAAGAAGGGCGACATCGTCGCGCAGCATTACATGCAGAACATCCGGTCGGATCTTACTGCCGGTCTGGTGAGGGTTCCTCCGGCCTGCTCGGGCCCCAACCCCGACCCCCGGCTTGACTGCCGAACCGACCCCCACATGAATTTTTATGGCGTGACGCTCGGTGCCCTCGGGAACATTTATGGCGTCAACGCGGCAGCGACGGCCGATCCCTACGCCAATCCGCCGGCGTGGGCCGCGCGTTGCGATGATTGCCTCCCGACGATCGATGAGCTCTGGCAGGCGACCTTGACCGGTCGGGGCCGCTACATCAACGCGGCGTCGCCCCAGGCCATTTCCGAGGCGATGAACGATGTCGTCAACGCGGTGCTGGATTCGACCCAGCCCGTGGGCACCCCGCCGGTGGCGGGGGCCCGTGTCGGTACCGATTCGGCCACCTACCAGACCGGGTTCGCCGTCCGCAACAATGCGCGCGATTGGGTGGGTAGCCTGGAGGCGTTCCGCATCAATGCGGACGGTTCGATCGGCACGCAGTTGTGGAGTGCCGAGTCGCTCCTGCCGTCGGCAAGCTCGCGCAACATCCTCGCCATGCACACCCCGGGGCCGACGGCCACGCGGAGCGTGGTGGAGTTCCTCGCCACGAACTTCGGCACGACCGAAGCCGACCGCGCGAGCGCCATCGGCGTGAGCCTGCCGTCATTCGAGTTGAACTACACCGCCGGCTCGACGATGACGGATGCGTTCAACTACCTCCGCGGCGATCAGTCGAGCGAGCAGACGAACACGGTCCCCTTGGGCTTCCGGCCGCGGTCCGGTCGCTTGGGCGACATCATCAATTCGACGGCGGAGGTCGAAACCAAGCGCAGCTTCTATCCGGCTTTCGATGCGCTGCCGGGTGCGGAAGGTACGGCTTATCGCGACTACCAAGCCAACAAGCGGGCCTCGTTCACCAACTCGGTCTATGTGGGTGCGAATGCCGGCATGCTGCATGCCTTCAACGCCGACACCGGTGCCGAGCTCTTCTCGTACATCCCCAATGGTGCCATCGGCCAGATGGGGCTGCTGCTGGCCCGCAATTACCAGCATCGCTACTTCGTCGACGGGCACGTCAACGTCACGGATGCCGTGATCAATGGCAACTGGGGCACGGTGCTGCTCGGCACCATGGGACGTGGCGGGCGCTCGGTCTTCGCCATCAACGTCACCGACCCGACATCGGTCGATGACGGCAAGGTGATGTGGGAGCTTCCGACGAACGACAACGACCTTGGTCTGGGCCTTGGTCGCGTCGAGGTGATGTACGGCGAGGATGGTGTTTGGTATGCGGTGTTCGGCAACGGCCTGAACAGCACCAACGCCGACCCGGTGCTGTACCTCGTGAATCTGTCCACGGGCGTGGTCACCCACCGCATCACCGCCGATGACGGCGGCGATTTGACCAACGGCCTGACGCGAATCGCCTTGGCGGATGTGAATGGTAATGGTCGCGTGGATGCCGTTTACGGCGGTGACTTCCAGGGCAACCTCTGGAAATTCGACCTCTCGTCGACGGCGAACAGCAGCTGGGTCGTGGGCTTGGCCGGCAACCCGCTGGCCCGTGCGCGCGACATCAACGAAGATCCGCAGCCGATCACGGGCGGCGTCACCGTTGCGAAAGGGCCCTCGGGCGGCGTCATGGTCAATTTCGGCACGGGCCGATACCTCACCGACACCGATGCGGTGGCTGGCGGTACCCAGCAGCTGCAGTCGCTCTACGGCGTCTGGGATCGCGGTACCGTCAGTGGCATCACTCGTGCGTCGCTAGAAGAGCAGCAGATTCTCACCCAGTTCGGCACCGGCAGTAACCTCGGGCGGACGCTCTCGAACAACCGGGTGGACTACGCGACCCAGAATGGCTGGTATCTCGACCTGCGCGTGGGCAGCGCGACCCCGAACGGCGAGCGGATGATCGGCGACCCGCGAGTGATCGGCCAGACGATCACCATCCCGACCTCCGAACCGTCGGGCGACACCGAGTGCGCCCCCGGTCTTCTCACCTGGGGTTATCGTCTGGATCTCTACTCTGGTGGCCCCGTGCTCAATCGCATGGAGCGTCCGGGGGGGAGCGCGGTTTGCGCGACGACGGGGTGTGGTGGCCTGCTGGTTCAGACTGGCGGCGCGCCGGTGACGGGTAGTTCGGTGGTCCAGCCGCAGCGCCCGTGCCGCCGTGGTATCGACCCGGAGTGCCCGGCGATCGCTGACCCCGCGGTCATCGAGGCGGAGTGCGGCAGCCCCAATCCGGACGACCCCACGTTCAATCCCGCCTATGACACCTGCGTCGACACGGAAACGGCGGGCGGCAACGAGGCGCTGGTTTGCTCGATCAGTAATCCGATCGGCACCCAGGACTTCGGCGGCGAACCGCAGGTCTGTGGTCGCCAGTCGTGGCGACAGGTCCGCTGACGGCCGTCATCCACCCACCCAAAGACCCGGGGCGGTTTTGCCGCCCCTTACCGCAGCAACGAGGGCGTCATGAGCGTGCGCAAGGAAACCGGCTTCACCCTGATCGAACTGATGATCGTCGTGACGGTCATCGCCATCCTCGCCGCCGTGGCCTATCCGTCGTATCAGGCACAGGTGAGGAAAAGCAGAATGGGACAAGCTCAGGCTGATCTGCTTGAGCTCGCGCAGTTCATGGAGCGCTGCTTCGCCTCGAACAACACCTATGTCGGCTGCGCCTTGCCGTTCGCGACCTCGCCGCGCAATGGCATCCCGTACTACGAGATCCAATTCAACCCGGCGACTACGCGCACGGCATTCAATCTGCGGGCCGTCCCCCAGACCGCTGGTGGCCAAAACAGTCAGATTTGCGGCACGCTCGAGTTGAATGAGTCGGGAGTGAAACGCTTCGGCGCCCTTGGTACGCAAGCTGACTGCTGGTGAGCCTGTCCCGCTTTCTGTACTCATGCCGCACGCCAACAAAAAGCCCGCTTTCGCGGGCTTTTTGTTTCTGCGTTTTGGCGCCCGAAGTTGGACTCGAACCAACGACCCCCTGATTAACAGTCAAGTGCTCTAACCGGCTGAGCTATTCGGGCAGGGCGCATATTCTCGTTTCCCGGGCCGGGGACGTCAAGCCCCGGCTGCCTTTCAGTCCGTCCCGCAGGCGGGGGTGTCGCGCCCCGCGGGTGCGGTACGCGTCCGCCCGCCGGTGTTGATCACCAGCAGCCGCAAGGCGTCCAGCGACTTGGCGCAGATGCGCAGGGTCGTGTTGCTGCCGGCCGAACGCCCGTCCGGGCGGAAGCCGATGACCGGGCGGTTCGCGCTGCCGACCATGTGCAGGCCGTTGAAGTCCTTTTCCTGCTGGACGCGAAGCACCGTTTCGCCAGGGGAGAGGTCGCGGTCGTAGTTGCGGTCCTCGAAGGTCATCGCGCCCGCGGACCAGGCGCCCCAGTCGAGGCAACGCGCGAAGTCTCGGGTTCGGCAGATGACGACCTGCTTTCGGCGGAATACCGCTTCGCTGCGGGCGAAGGCCAGTTCGGTCTGGAAGCGGTCGGCGACCGTCCGCGCCTTGGTCCGTTCGATGACGCCTTGGAAGGCGGGGACCGCTAGCCCGGCGAGCACGCCGATCAGGGCGACGCCGATCAGAAGTTCGGGGAGGGTGAGGCCTTGCTGTGCGCGCATCGGGACGTCCTTGTGGTCCGTGGGGGGAATGCGGAGAGGGCGAGGCCATCCTCCCCGGGGCGAGCGCCCCGGGCTGTCATCCGCGGGCCTCGGGTGCTGTAGGAATTCCACGCGGTCTGCTCGCACGCGGCACCTATACTCCCGCGTTGCCCCATCCACCCCCGCCGATGACCCAGCGCTTCAAGCTGCACTCCGAATACCGCCCCGCCGGCGACCAGCCGCAGGCCATCGATCGCCTTTCGGCGGGCTTCGAGGCGGGCGTCGCCGCGCAGACCCTGCTGGGTGTCACCGGGTCGGGCAAGACCTACACGATCGCGAACGTCGTCGAGCGCATCCAGAAGCCGACCCTCGTGCTCGCGCCGAACAAGACGCTGGCCGCGCAGCTTTACGGCGAGTTCAAGTCCTTCTTCCCGGAAAATGCGGTCGAGTACTTCGTCAGCTACTACGACTACTACCAGCCCGAAGCCTACGTGCCGTCGACCGACACCTTCATCGAGAAGGACAGCGCGGTGAACGAGCACATCGAGCAGATGCGCCTCTCGGCGACGAAGGCCCTGCTGGAGCGCCGCGACGCCCTGATCGTCGCGTCCGTCTCGGCGATCTACGGCTTGGGCGACCCGAACGAGTACTTCCGGATGGTGCTGCACCTCGTGCGCGGCGACCGCATCGACCAGCGCGAGCTGATCCGCCGCCTCACCGAGATGCAATACACGCGCAATGACATGGAGCTGCGGCGCGGCAACTACCGCGTGCGCGGCGAGACCATCGACGTGCATCCGGCCGAAGTCGAGGACGAATGCCTGCGCATCGAGCTCTTCGATGGCGAAGTCGAGCGCCTGTCGCTGTTCGACCCGTTGACCGGCGCCGTGCAGCGTGACCTCCCGCGCTTCACGCTGTATCCGAAGTCGCACTACGTCACTACGCGCCGGACCATCCTCGACGCGATCGAGACCATCAAGCCCGAGCTACAGGACCGCCTGCAGTGGTTCTATTCACAGAACAAGCTCGTCGAGGCGCAGCGCCTGCAGCAGCGCACGCAGTTCGACCTCGAGATGCTCGCGGAGATCGGCTTCTGCAAGGGCATCGAGAACTACAGCCGACACTTAACCGGCCACATGCCGGACGAGCCGCCGCCCTGCCTGTTCGACTATCTGCCGCCTGATGCGCTGCTCGTCGTCGACGAGTCGCACGTGACGATTCCGCAGATCGGCGGCATGTACAAGGGGGATCGCGCCCGCAAGGAGACGCTCGTCAACTTCGGCTTCCGACTGCCGTCGGCGCTCGACAACCGGCCGCTGCGCTTCGAGGAATGGGAGCGTCGTTCGCCGCGCTCGATCTACGTCTCGGCCACGCCCGGCAAGTACGAGATGGAAAAATCGGAAGGCGAGATCGTCGAGCTGGTCGTCCGCCCCACCGGCCTGCTCGACCCCGAGGTCGAGGTGCGCCCCGTGGCCACGCAGGTGGACGACGTGCTGTCGGAGATCCGCGAGCGCGTGTCCTGGGGCGACCGCGTGCTGATCACCACGCTCACCAAGAAGATGGCCGAGAACCTCACCGACTACCTCGGCGAGCACGGCATCAAGGTCCGCTACCTGCATTCCGACGTGGAAACCGTCGAGCGCGTGGAGATCATCCGCGACCTGCGGCTGGGCACCTTCGACGTGCTGGTCGGCATCAACCTGCTGCGCGAGGGCCTCGACATGCCCGAGGTGTCGCTGGTGGCCATCCTCGACGCGGACAAGGAGGGCTTCCTGCGCGCGGAGCGCAGCCTGATCCAGACCATCGGGCGCGCGGCTCGCAACCTGCGCGGCAAGGCCATCCTCTACGCCGACAAGATCACGCCGTCGATGCGTGCGGCGATGGACGAGACCGCGCGCCGCCGCGAGAAGCAGGCCGAGTTCAACCGCGTGAATGGCATCGAGCCGACGTCCATCCGCAAGGAGATCCGCGACATCATGGAGGGCGCGCGTGCCGAGGCCGATGCGCCCAAGGCGCGTGGGCGCGGCAAGGGCAGGGGAGCGGCACCCGGGGCGCTGGCGGTGGCCGAGGAGGCCATGGGTTACGTCGATCCGGATGTCGCGGCCAAGCGCATCGCGGAGCTCGAATCGCGCATGTTCAAGCATGCGCAGGACTTGGAATTCGAACAGGCCGCCGAGGTGCGCGACCAGATCCACAAGCTGAAGGCGCGGATCATCGGGTCCTGAGCCCTCGCGCCGGCCGGGCCTCCACGGGCTTGCCCGGCTGCGCCACCCCCGGTATAGTGCGCGACTCGGCGGAGCCCTTGGGCTCCAGCTCGGGCGGTTAGCTCAGCGGTAGAGCACTACCTTGACATGGTAGGGGTCACAGGTTCGAACCCTGTACCGCCCACCAAAACATGTCGACCAGAGAGACGTAGTTCGAACGAACACGATCACCATGACGCGCAACGGAATCCATCGCTGAATCCCGCGCAGTCCCTCTGGATCCTTGAAAGGGCGCCTGTGCGCCCTTTTTTCTTTTCCGATTTCCCGAATTCCGAGCCCCGCCGCCCATGATCGCCATCACGCTTCCCGACGGTTCGCAGCGCCAGTACGAGCCCGGCACCACGGTTGCCGACGTCGCCGCCAGCATTGGCGCGGGCCTCGCCAAGGCCACGCTGGCCGGCAAGGTCGACGGCAAGCTGGTCGATGCCAGCTTCCCGCTGCAGGCCGACGCTTCGCTAGAGATCGTCACCGAGAAGCACGCCGATGCCCTCGACGTGCTGCGCCATTCCACCGCCCACCTGCTGGCCCAGGCCGTGCAGCGCCTGTACCCGGGCGCGCAGGTGACCATCGGCCCGGTCATCGACAACGGCTTCTACTACGACTTCGCCTACGAGCGCGCCTTCACCCCGGACGACCTGCCGAAGATCGAAGCCGAGATGGCGAAGATCGTCGGCGAGCAGCTGCCGGTAGCGCGTGCGCTGAAGTCGCGTGACGAGGCCGTGGCCTTCTTCAAGGGCTTGGGCGAGCACTACAAGGCGGAGATCATCGAATCGATCCCGGCCACCGAGGACCTCTCGCTCTACTCGCAGGGCGAGTTCACCGACCTCTGCCGCGGCCCGCACGTACCGAACACCGGCAAGCTGCGCGCCTTCAAGCTGATGAAGGTGGCCGGCGCCTATTGGCGCGGTGATTCGAACAACCAGATGCTGAGCCGCATCTACGGCACCGCCTGGCTGAACGACAAGGACCTCAAGGCCTACCTGACCCAGCTCGAGGAGGCCGAGAAGCGCGACCACCGCAAGATCGGTAAGGCGCAGAGCCTCTTCCACGTGCAGGAGGAGGGGCCGGGGCTCGTCTTCTGGCATCCGAAGGGCTGGCGCCTGTGGCAGGTCGTCGAGCAGTACATGCGCCGCGTGTACCGCGATTCCGGCTATCAGGAAGTGCGCTGCCCTCAGGTGCTCGACGTCTCGCTGTGGAAGAAGTCCGGCCACTGGGACAACTACCAGAACAACATGTTCTTCACCGAGTCGGAGAAGCGCACCTACGCGCTGAAGCCGATGAATTGCCCGGGCCACGTGCAGGTCTTCAACCAGGGCCTGCACAGCTACCGCGACCTGCCGATCCGCTACGGCGAATTCGGCGCCTGCCACCGCAACGAGCCCTCGGGCGCGCTGCACGGGATCATGCGCGTGCGCGGCTTCACCCAGGACGACGGGCACATCTTCTGCACCGAGGACCAGATCGAGGCCGAAGTCACCGCCTTCCACCAGCAGGCGATGAAGGTCTACGCCGACTTCGGCTTCAGTGAGATCGCGATGAAGATCGCGCTGCGCCCCGAACCGCGCCTCGGCGACGACGCCACCTGGGACAAGGCCGAGAACGCCCTCCGCGCCGCCCTGCGCGCTGCCGGGGTCGAGTGGGAGGAGCTGCCGGGCGAGGGTGCCTTCTACGGCCCGAAGATCGAGTACCACATGCGCGATTCGATCGGCCGCGGCTGGCAGGTCGGCACCATGCAGGTCGATTTCATGATGCCGCAGCGCCTCGGCGCCGAGTACGTCGACGAATCCTCGACCAAGCGCCACCCGGTCATGCTGCACCGGGCCATCGTCGGCTCGATGGAGCGCTTCATCGGCATCCTGATCGAAAACCATGCCGGCGCCTTCCCCGCTTGGCTGGCCCCGATCCAGGCCGTGGCGATGAATATCACCGACGCGCAGGCCGATTACGTGGCCGAGGTCAGGAAAACCCTTATGAATCAAGGCTTCCGGGTCGAATCCGATTTGCGGAACGAGAAAATCGGCTATAAGATCCGCGAGCACACGCTGCAGAAGGTCCCGTATTTGCTGGTCGTTGGCGACCGCGAGAAGGAAACCGGGACCATCGCCGTGCGTACCCGCGAAGGCGTCGACCTCGGGTCGATGCCGGTTGCGGAGTTCGCCGCGAAGCTGGCAGCTGAGAACGGTCCCGCCGCCTGAGCGTCGGGTTGAAGCACCCCTGGAGACTGCCCCATCAGTACTGAAAAACCCAATCGCAAGAACCTCGAGATCCGCGTCCCGCGCGTGCGCGTGATCGGCGCGGAAGGCGAGAACGTCGGTGTCCTGTCGCGCGATGAAGCGCTGCGCATGGCCGAAGACGCCGGCCTCGACCTCGTCGAGATCCAGCCGAACGTCGATCCGCCGGTGTGCCGGATCATGGATTTCGGCAAGTTCCGCTTCGAGATGCAGAAGAAGGCCTCGGCGGCCAAGAAGAAGCAGAAGCAGGTCGAGATCAAGGAACTGAAGTTCCGTCCGACCACCGACGTCGGCGACTACGACGTCAAGCTTCGCAACATCCGCCGGTTCCTCGAGGAAGGCGACAAGGTCAAGATCAACATCCGCTTCCGCGGTCGCGAGATGAGCCATCAGGAGCTCGGCATCGCGATGGCGGCCAAGATCGAAGCCGACCTGGCCGACGAGATCATCGTCGAGTCGCGTCCGCGCCTCGAAGGCCGCCAGATGGTGATGATGCTGGCGCCGAAGAAGAAGGTCTGAGGCCGGATCCGGCCGAGGGGCTCCAGCCCCTGCCGGGTTCCCCGACGCTTGCTGAACCCCGGAGCGCCCGCCTTGCCATGGCGGGCGTTTCTGTTTCATAATTCATGGTTCCCGCATTGCGGGAGAGGATCCCCGGAGCATCGCGATGAGCGAGGCCCGGTTACCGCCGGTTCGGGCAGGAAGGAAAGCACGGTTCACGCCGTCGCCCGGCCAGTAAAAGCACTCCGAAAGGACCCGTTATGCCCAAGATCAAGACCAACCGGGCTGCCGCCAAGCGTTTCCGCAAGACGGCCTCCGGCAAGTACAAGTGCGGCCACGCCAACCGTAGCCACATCCTCACCAAGAAAGCGACCAAGCGGAAGCGCAACCTGCGGCAGACGAACCATGTTCGTGCCGAGGACGCGGGCCGTCTGGATCGCATGCTGCCGTATCTCTGAGGAGGACTGACCCATGGCACGAGTTAAGCGTGGTGTCACGGCGCGCCGCCGTCACAAGAAAGTCATTGCCGCTGCGAAGGGCTACTACAACGCCCGCCGCAAGGTGTTCCGCGTCGCCAAGCAGGCCGTCACCAAGGCCCAGCAGTACGCGTACATCGGCCGTAAGCGCAAGAAGCGCGATTTCCGTTCGCTGTGGATCGTCCGCATCAATGCGGCGGCCCGCCTGAACGGCTTGAGCTATTCCCGCCTGATGAACGGCCTCAAGAAGGCCAACGTCACGCTGGACCGCAAGGCCCTGGCCGACCTGGCCATCCACGACGCGGCGGCCTTTACGGCCGTGGCGGAGCAGGCCAAGCGCGCTCTCGCGGCGTAAAGCGGACACTGCATCGGCGGCGCCTCGGCGTGGCCTGATGCGGCAAGCGAACGCGAAAGGGAAGGGCGCAAGTCCTTCCCTTTTGTTTTTTCCGGGCCCCGGATGCGTGATCGGGCCCATGACATGAATCCACAGGTCCGCTTCGCATGAGCGACGTGCAAACCCTCACCACCACCGCGCTGGCCGATATTGCCGCCGCTACGACGCTGGAGGCGCTGGAGGCGCTTCGCGTCGCGCTGCTCGGCAAGTCGGGCAGCATCACGGCGCAGCTGAAGGCTCTGGGCGCCCTGCCGCCGGACGAGCGCAAGGCCGCCGGCGAAGGCATCAACAAAGCGCGCGACGCGATCGGCGACGCCCTCGCGGCCCGCAAGGCCGTGCTCGAACAGGCAGCGCTCGATGCGCGCCTCGCTTCCGAGCGCATCGACGTGACGCTGCCGGGACGCGACGGCGAGATGGGCGTGGTGCATCCGGTGTCGCGCACCATCGAGCGCCTCACCGGCATCCTGCGCGGCCTCGGCTACGACCTTGCCGACGGCCCCGAGATCGAGGACGACTGGCACAACTTCGAGGCGCTGAACTTCCCGCCGCACCATCCGGCGCGCGCCATGCACGACACCTTCTACTTCGGCGACGGCCGCCTGCTGCGCACGCACACCTCGCCGGTGCAGGTGCGCGCGATGAAGGGCCAGACGCCGCCGCTGCGCGTGATCGCGGCCGGCAAGGTCTACCGCAGCGACAGCGACCAGACGCACACCCCGATGTTCCACCAGATCGAGGGTTTCGTCGTCGGCGAGAACGTCAGCTTCGCGGAGCTGAAGGGCACGCTGAAGGCCCTGGTTCGCGCCTTCTTCGAGCGCGATTTCGAGATGCGCTTCCGTCCGAGCTACTTCCCCTTCACCGAGCCCTCGGCCGAGGTGGACATCGCGTGGCAGCAGCCGGACGGCAGCACGCGCTGGCTGGAGGTGCTGGGCTGCGGCATGGTGCACCCGAACGTGCTGCGCAGCTGCGGCATCGACCCCGAGAAGTACACCGGCTTCGCGTTCGGCCTTGGCGTCGAACGCTTCGCCATGCTGCGTTACGGCGTCAACGACCTGCGCAGCTTCTTCGACAACGACGTCCGCTTTCTGGGGCAGTTCGCATGAAGTTCAACGAAAGCTGGCTGCGCGAGCACGTGGCCGTCGAGGCCGACCGCGACGCGCTGTGCGCGGCCCTCACCGCCATCGGCCTGGAAGTGGAAGGCGTCGAGCCCATCGGCGGCGAACTGCCGGGCGTCATCGTCGCGGAGATCGTCGAGGCCGTGCGCCATCCGGAAGCCGACCGCCTGCAGGTCTGCAAGGTCGCGATCGGTGGCGGCGAGCACGTGCAGATCGTCTGTGGCGCGCCGAACGCACGCGCGGGCCTGAAGGCGCCGCTGGCGACCGTCGGCGCAGTGCTGCCGGGTGCTCTCAACATCAAGGCGGCGAAGCTCCGTGGCGTCGAGAGCTTCGGCATGCTGTGCTCGGCCAAGGAACTGGGCATCGACCCCGATGCCTCCGGCTTGCTGGAACTGCCGGCCGATGCGCCGGTGGGTACCGCCTTGGCCACTTACCTCGGCCTGCCGGACGCGCGCATCGAGCTGAAGCTCACGCCGAACCGCGCCGACTGCTTCTCGATCCGCGGTATCGCCTTCGACGTGGCCGCTGCGCTCGGCGCGCAGGTGCGTGCGTTCGAGGCCGCGCCGGTCGCCGCGACCGCTTCGGCCACGCTGCCGGTCGAACTCCATGCCGGCGCCGACGCGCCGCGCTATTGCGGCCGCGTGATCGAAGGCCTGGACCCGAATGCGACGTCGCCGTCGTGGCTCACGGAAAAGCTGAAGCGCTGCGGCCTGCGCCCGATCAGCCCGTTGGTCGACATCACCAACCTCGTGATGCTCGAGCTCGGCCAGCCGATGCACGCCTTCGATGCCGACACGCTCAAGGGCCCGATCGGCGTGCGTCATGGTCGCGCCGGTGAATCGCTGAAGCTGTTGGATGAGCGCGAGGCCGCGATCGACGCCGGCTTTCTCGTGATCACCGATGCCGACCGGCCGGTGGCGCTGGCGGGCGTCATGGGCGGCTTCGACACGCGCGTGACCGACGCCACGACCCGCGTGTTCCTCGAATCGGCGCACTTCGCGCCTTCGGCGATCATCGGTCGCGCCCGCAAGCTCGGCCTGCACACGGATGCCTCGCACCGCTTCGAGCGTGGCGTCGATCCGGCACTGCCGCGCGTGGCGCTGGAATACGCGACCAAGCTCGTGATGGACATCATGGGCGGCAGCGCCGGCCCGGTGGTCGAGGCCGTCCGCGAGGCCGACCTGCCGGTCCGCGCACCGGTCGCGCTGCGCCGCGAGCGTCTCGCCCGCGTGTTGGGGCAGCGCATCGATGACGCCGAAGTGGCGCGCATCTTCGTCGCCCTTGGTATGGCGATCGAAGCGACGGCGGATGGCTGGCGCATCACGCCGCCGACCCGCCGCTTCGACATCGCTATCGAAGAAGACCTGGTCGAGGAAGTGGCCCGCATCCACGGCTACGACGCCGTGCCCGCTGCCCTGCCGGCCGGCGAGATCCCGCTGGCCGACCACACCGAGACGCGTGCGCCGGAAGCCTTCCTGCGCCGCCAGCTGGCCGCCCGGGGCTTCCACGAGGCGATCAACTTCGCCTTCGTCGACGCGGCACTGCTTCAGCGCTGGGGCCTCGAAGCCGGAGCCATCGCGCTGCTGAACCCGTTGGCCTCCGACCTCGGCACCATGCGCACCGGCCTGCTGCCGGGCCTCGTCGAAGCGATCCGCCGCAACCTCGCCCGCCAGCAGGCCCGCGTCCGCCTGTTCGAGATCGGCCGCGTGTTCCATGCCCCGGCCACCGCCGGTGCCGCTCCGGTCGAAACCCGCCGCATCGCGTTCGCTGCCGTCGGCGCTGCGAAGCCGGAGCAGTGGAGCAGCGCGGCCCGTCCGGTCGACTTCTATGACCTCAAGGGCGACCTCGAGGCCCTCGCCGGGCCGGCCACCGACGCGCTGGCCTTCGCACCGGCCACGGGCGTGCCTTGGCTGCACCCCGGCCGCAGCGCCGCGGTGACGCTGGATGGCGAGGCCCTCGGGTTCGTCGGCCACCTGCATCCGGCCCTGGCCAAGGCCCTCGACCTCGATGGTGAAGTGGTCGTGGCTGAGCTGGATCTGGCCCGCCTCGAAGCCCGCGCCGTGCCGAAGGCCGGCGAGCTGTCGCGATTCCCCTCCGTTCGGCGCGATCTAGCCGTGCTGGTGGCCGAGGATCGGCCTTGGGCCGACCTGGAGGCCAGCCTCCGCCAGTCGCTCGGCGGCTTGCTGCGGGACGTGAAAGTCTTCGACCGCTATGCCGGCAAGGGCCTCGAAGCGGGGGTCAAAAGCCTCGCTATGGGATTGATTCTGCAGGATGTTTCCCGCACTCTCACCGAATCGGACGTCGATAAGGCGGTCCAGGCCGCGTTGGCGGCTCTGGAACGTGACTGTGGCGCCCGCCTGCGATGACCTGAGGGGGCGACGTGGCACTGACCAAGGCCGAAATGGCGGAGCGACTGTTCGAGGACGTGGGCCTCAACAAGCGTGAGGCCAAGGAGTTCGTCGATGCGTTCTTCGACGTCCTTCGGCTGTCGCTTGAGCAGGGCAAGCAAGTGAAGCTGTCCGGTTTCGGCAATTTCGACCTGCGCCGCAAGAACGAGCGGCCGGGTCGCAACCCGAAGACCGGTGAGGAAATCCCGATTCTTGCGCGGACCGTCGTGACGTTCCGCCCGGGCCAGAAGCTGAAGGAGCGCGTGGACGCCTATGCTGGACCCGGGAAGTAATCGCGAGCTGCCGCCGATCCCGGCGAAGCGCTACTTCACCATCGGTGAGGTGGCGGAGCTCTGCGACGTCAAGCCGCACGTTCTGCGCTATTGGGAAACCGAATTCCCGACGCTGAAGCCGGTGAAGCGCCGCGGCAACCGTCGCTACTACCAGCGCGCCGACGTGCTGGTGATCCGCCAGATCCGCGGCTTGCTGTACGAAGAGGGTTACACCATCGGTGGCGCACGCCTGCGCATCGATACCGAGAAGCAGGCACCGGCGGCGAAAGCCAAGGCTGCCAGCGCGGCTTCCGAGCCCGCGTCCGCGGGCATCGATGTGGCGCTGCTTCGCGAAGTGCGCGAAGAGCTCGAATCGGTGCTCGCGCTGCTGCGTTCTTGAGCGCAGTGCCGGGGATCAGTCGACCCCGGCGGAGCCAGTCGGTATACTGCGCGGCCTCGCTGCTTGGCAGCGAATGATTTTCCGGTCGGGGCGTAGCGCAGCCTGGTAGCGCATTTGCCTGGGGGGCAAAGGGTCGTGGGTTCGAATCCCGCCGTCCCGACCAATTCATGACGTAAGTCGTTGATTTCGAACGAGCCGAACATCGCAAGATGCTCGGCTTTTTCGTTTGCTACGCCTTGCTGCTACGCCCGCGTGCTACGCGCCGGGCAGGGATGGGGTGATCGAGGGCCTGTCGTGACGTCCGGCATCGACGTCGACGCACAGGAGGACGCCCCATGGGGCTTGAGACGAACCTGCATCGGCGCGCGAACGGCGTGTACTACGTGCGCATGAAGGTGCCCAAGGTGCTGCGCGAACTGCGCGCGGCGAAAGGCCTACCCGAAGCGAAGCAATCCGAGATCTGGAAGAGCACCGGTGCACGTGATCTGGCAAGTGCACGCCGCTGCGGCACGGTGCTGCGCGGAGAGCTCTTCGCAGACTTCGATGCGGAGTTGATGCGCTTGAGCGATGCGGCGCTCTCAGACTCCCCGGCGCGCGTATCCGAGCCCCGCGCATCGCGATCCGTTGCGATTCGCGCCGTGCCCCGGCTTCGCGCTCCGGTGCTCAGTGAGCCCCTTCCCGTTATGGCGCACGAACCTGTTCCGTGTGCGCCATCCGGACTCTCCCTGCGCCCCCGGCTCTTGTCTGAGCTTCATGAGGCGTATCTGGCAGAAGAGCACTCCGGGATCGTGTCCTCGAGTCTGGCCAGCCGTCGCGCCACCTTGCGGCTCTTCATCGAGGTCGCCGGTGATCGCCCCCTCGATGAGTACACGCGCCAGCACGCTGCGGCCTTCCGTCGGCAGCTGCCAAAGCTGCCCAAGGACTCCGGGAGGCATTTCCCCGGTTTGAGCGATCTGCAGGCCATCGAGGCGGCTCCCTCAGACTTCCCCCGGATCACGAAGAAGACCGTCAATGACCGGCTGTCGATCCTGTCCGCGTTCGGGAAGTGGTTGGAGCGTACCCAGTCGGGCTTCGCGTCGGAGACCTTCAACCTGCAGCGCTTCAAGCGGCCTAAGGGCGAGAAACAGGTGGTGAAAGGCTTCACCGATGAAGAGGTGGCCCGGATCCTAGGTTGTCCTGCTTTCACCGGCTGCCGCTCGGAGAAGGATCAGCAGTCGCCCGGAACGTATCGAATCCGGGACTACCGGTTCTGGGTGCCGATGCTGGCGGCCTACACCGGGGCACGCTTGAACGAGATCACCCAGCTACGGATCGAGGATGTGGTGACTGTCGACGGGATCTGGTGCCTGAGCATCGCTGACGAGCACGAGGCCCAGAGCCTCAAGTCCGCGAATGCCCGCCGTCTGGTTCCCCTGCATTCGGCGTTGCACGAGGCGGGGTTCCTTGCCTACGTCGAACAGTCGCGCCTCCGGGGCTGGGAGTGGGTGTTCGAAGACGTTGAGCCGGACAGGGATGGGCGACGCTCGTGGGTCGCTGGGAAGCGTTTCCGGGTGCTTCTAGAGCGTCTGGAGATCGGCGGCGAGGGCAGGGGCGGCCTGCATCGCTTTCGGCACGCGGCAGTCGACCGGATGAGGGCGGGTGGAGCCCCCAGGGAGTCGATTGCGGCTGTGGTTGGCCACGATGTTGCCGACAAGAGCATTACCGACCATTACGGAACCACACGCGGCCAGGCTTTGGAAACGTTGGCGAGAACCGTAGAGATGATCGACTACGCCAATGGGAGTCGACTTGCCTCGGTCGACGCGGCCACAATTTCGTCATAGCTTCGGTGCAGGCTAAGCGGACATGAAAACGATAAACGTGATGCCCCGCGATGGCGCGGGGGTGGAACGCCAAGTGGGGTTCCCAGAGGGCGTGCGATGGATGTGATCATTCCCGCACTGTTTGGACTCGCCTTCGTCACCGCGACGGTGCTGGAAATCCGAAAGATGCGTCGACGTGCATTCGTCGTCGGCTATTCATTCCCGGTCAGTCTCGACCGGCGCCTGCAGCGCGAGTTCCCAGGGTACGAGGCCGCCGATCGCCGCGAAATCCTCGCCGGATTGCGCGACTGGTTCTGCATCGCCCAAGACGCACGCGGGCGCAGTTTGTCGATGCCGTCAAAGATCGTTGATGCGGCGTGGCATGAGTTCATCCTCGACACCCGCGCCTACCGCGAATTCTGTCAGGGTGCGTTCGGTCGCTACTACGACCACGTTCCCGCTGAGGCGATGCGTTCGCCGATGCAGGCGCAGGAAGGCATCCGTCGGTCATGGCGACTAGCCTGTGCACTTGAGAAGATTGATCGCGAGAAGCCGGTCAAGCTGCCACGACTTTTCGCACTCGATGCGCGCCTCGCCGTGCCAAGCGGCTTCGTCTATGCATTGGATTGCGCACGCGTTGCCCAAAGCTATTGTGCATCGAGCATCGGATGTAGCTCTGGTTGTGGCGGTTCTGACGGCGGGGACGGTGACGGCGGCGGTTGCGGAGGCGATTGACGGCAAGCTCAGCATTACCGCCGCTCCGCGCCCAAAGCCTCAAGTCCGCGAACGCCCGTCGTCTGGTTCACCTGCATTCCGCATTGTTCGAATCGGGCTTCCTTACCTACGTTGAACTGGCACGCCTCCGGGGCTGGGAGTGGGTGTTCGAAGACGTTGACCGGATAAGGACGGGCGTCGCTCCTGGGTCGCTGGGAAGCGCTATCGGATGCTTCTGGGCCGCTTGGGTCTAAGGGATGAGGGGCGGGGGCTGCGTCGCTTGCGGCACTTTGTAGTCGATCGGCTTCGCAAAGCAGGCATCGAGAAGTCGACGATCGCCGTACTGCTAGGGGACGAGATAGCGGATCGAAGTATCTCTGATGCCTACGGGAGCAGGGCTGAGACGCCACCTTCCGAACTTCAGCGGTCTCTCAATCAATGCTTGTACGTAACCTCCCCCTGATCGTGGACACCTGAGAGATAGAGCTTTCTGGCATGTTTTCCCCGCCAGGAGGTTCCATGAAGAAGTCGAAGTTCACCGAAAGCCAAATCGTTGCGGTGCTGAAGCAGGGCGACGCCGGCGTGCCG
>NZ_JAPZQK010000017.1 GCF_027530345.1 Silanimonas sp.
AAACCCGTCCCGCTCACGTACCACGGCGCGGCCACGCCAAGGGCGGCCTCAAAAAGCTGCTTCTCGCTCACGTTCCCTCAGGTAACGGTCCCAGACTTGGGTCGATTCTGGCTGCCACCCACTCGAAATTCAAAAGAGGCACACAGAAAGACTGCGATCGAATCGCTAAAGCGCTCAACACCAGACCAAGGAAGCGCTACGGCTACAAGACACCCGAACAGATGTTGTTCGGTCCGTAGGGGTGTTGCACTTGCTAGTTGAATCTAAGCGGAATGTGCCGGAGCGCGGACTAGCCGGCAAGGCGGAATTGAGTTTTGTTGTACCCGCGCCTGCCAGGAACTCTCACTGGCCACTCTGCAGCCCATCGGACTTGCGACGCGGACCAACACAGCGCGGGCGGGCCGGATGTCTCGCGGCGAGAGAGTCTCGGCTTGCTGAGAACGGACTCGCCTCAGACCACCGTAGAACCAACCGCCTAACGCTGGAGCTAAGCGGCCACATCAATCGCGAAGCGATTGATTGGTCCGCTTGAGCGAGTTGTTAGGCATCGTTTTGTTGCGCTCGAAGAGGTGAGGACATGATCAGTCGAGAAAGCATTACAGGGTCGGACTCCAATGGGACCATGTGTGCACACCCTTCAAGGTAGATCGGCTCTACACCGTACGCAGATGCCGTCGCGTCAGTGGAGGCTCTTGAAACCATGAAATCATCAGCACCACCAATGACTGTAATCGGGCAACGCACAGCCCGTGGGTCAGGAAGGAGCGAATTCATTTCGTTCCCCGCACGCCAGGAATCCTCCTGTACTTGGGACATGAACTGCCTAACTGTTGTGGCCGGGGTCCGCAAATGAAAGAGAAGTGACCTAGTGACAAGCTCATCCACATACAGCTGTTTGAAACTTCGCCGCAGGAACGACATGAGGAACGTCCAAGGATGCTTGCGAGCCATGCGTATGCCGTCGCCCCTCATGCCAAAAACGGGCGACGAAGCGATCAATACTGCATATGCAAGGTCGGCCTTTGCTGCGAGCAACTGAGTGACCAAGCCACCCATAGAATGACCGACAACAATTCGAAGCGATGGCATCGCGTTGAGGGTGCTCAGCGCGTCTGCGACATAGTCTTCGATGCCCGCCTCCTGAAGTGATTCATGGCCTTCACTCCCTCCATGACCTCGCAAGTCTAAGGCGGCACTTTCGACACCGGCATTGCCGAGCGCCTGCATCACAGGGAGCCATATTGCCGACGTCTCCGTACAGCCATGAATGAAAAGCACCCGAGGACACTCGCCGTACTTCGTCACCTCGAGCGTTGGATGTCCAAGCTTCTGGATGCGCGTTGTCGCGATCATGGATTCGACTTATCGATTGCTGCCAACGAGTTCATGCCTAACTGTTGAGCTAAGCGGCAGCATCAATCGCGAAGCGATTGATCTGTCCGCTTGAGCGAATTGTTAGGGGCGCGTTGCCTGAGCAACACAACCCCACCCGTCGTACTCCAACCCAAAGAGCCGAGAAAGGCAAACCATGAAGCCCGAAACGGACAAGATGACGCTCTGATCAATCGGCATGCGAATGACCACGAGAACGGCAAGACCTTGAGGGTCGTTGACCGAAGCAACTCCAAAACCGTGGTCGTTAATGAAGCTCGCAACCATGTCGGCCTTCTCTGGCGTTGGCGCCCTGAGAAGAAACTCGACGTCGCGATGGGCAGAGAAACGATCGCCTTGCGAATCGAGCAATCGCAAGACGTCGGTGTCCGCAACCGCTGTCTTCATCAACTCGTCGATGACTGACATAGCGCCCCTAACGCTTGAGCTAAGCGGCCACATCAATCGCGAAGCGATTGATTGGTCCGCTTGAGCGAGTAGTTAGGCGCAAAGCTACACGCTGGAAATAATGGATGCACGTTGCTTCTCGTACTCGGCTGCCGTGATTGCGCCAGAGGACCGAAGCCCTTCCAAGCGGCGAAGACGGGCCTTGGGGCTGATAGTCAGGCTGTAAACCCGCCAGATGGCATAGGCGATGATTGCCGGGACGCCGAAGAGGAATAGGAGGATGACCAACTCGGGCATGGAACTTCCTTGGACTTCTGGGCGCAACGTCTTGCAGCGCCTAACGCTTGAACTAAGCGGCCACATCAATCGCGAAGCGATTGATTGGTCCGCTTGAGTGAATAGTTAGGGGCCACGACTCGCCCCGGAGCAGGAAACATAAGCCACAGTGCCGTCCTTGAGCCAGTAGAACTCCGTGCAAGATGGCTCGAGCTCTGAAGGGCGAGATCCTACGTCGTGTGAATCGAGCGCCTCGCCGAAGGAAACGACCCCTGACGAATCTCGATCCAGCACGCGCAGAGGCAGCGGCGAGAGCGAGACGAGCGCGGCGTAGGCGAGGCCGACACCTGCCGTGATCAGCGCTGCCACCACCAAAGCAATCCTGCGACGCGCTGCCATCCGTGAGCCCCTAACGCTTGAGCTAAGCGGCGGCATCAATCGCGAAGCGATTGATCCGTCCGCTTGAGCGAATAGTTAGGCCAGAACGCTACAGCCTGACCTACGGAGCGGCAACCCTTGGTACGGCTTGCCGAGATCAACCTCGCCGGATGCCGCGCTAATGCCTGCGAGATGGCTCGTGCCTGCGCCTGCAGAAAACTCCATCGCGGAACAGCGCGGCGCTTGGCGGCTGCCAGAGCGCCGCCTGCCTCAGCGGTGATTCGCGAGATGCCGGGCAGCGCAGGCGGGGTGGACCACAGACCGCGGCACAAAGGGCCTAACGATTGAGCTAAGCGGCCACATCAATCGCGAAGCGATTGATTGGTCCGCTTGAGCGAGTAGTTAGGTCTGGCTCGCGTGTGCTGGGGTCGTGTGCAACTCGACACCCAACGCCCTAACAAGCTTGATGACCGTGTCGTATCGGGGCTTCGCGCCGGGGGCAAGCGCTTTGTAAAGGCTTTCCCGCCCAAGCCCAGTATCCTTCGCAAGCTTCGTCATGCCACGGGCCTTCGCAACATCCGCAATTGCTTGGAGGAAGACATTAGGATTCTCGTCTTCCAGCGCCGCGTTGAGGTACTCCGCAATGACAACATCGTTGTCAAGGTAGTCAGCCGCATCAAATGCACTAATGGTCTTCATGGTGCCTCCAAGCCCTTCAAGAGGGCTTTCGCTTTGCGAATGTCTTTCTGCTGCGTGGACTTGTCTCCGCCACAAAGCAGCAGATAGGTGATCTCGCCTCTCCGGCAGTAGTACACGCGGTACCCCGGCCCCACATGAACTCGCATCTCAGAGATGCCTTCACCAACCGGCTCGCAGTCGCCGAAGTTACCCTCTGCGGCCGACCTGATTCGAGCAATGACCCGAGCCTTGGCGATTGGATCGCGCAATGCACGAAGCCAAGCATCGAACTCAGCGGTGCGAAGGAAAGTGCTCATGCTGTAATGTATCCGTACGGATACGCGCATGTCAAGGCGCCGAGAGGCAACCAGCCAGACCTAACGATCGAGCTAAGCGGCCACATCAATCGCGAAGCGATTGATTGGTCCGCTTGAGCGAGTTGTTAGGCTGTCGCTCACGCCGGATGCTGCATGGCCCGAACTGACAGCCCGCGAAATTGGTTGGCGCCTGCGAACCGACGATGCCCATGCCGGCAGACAAGGCGGCGCGAAAGCGATGATGCCGCAGAACCGCCGTGAAGCAACAGGCCGGCATTTCGCGCCGACTGGGCAGCCGCACCGCAGCGCGGACGTTTGCTCCCCAGAGCGCCGGCCCGGAGCGAGGCGCTACAAACACCAATGAACATGCCGACTTGCGACGCCTAACGTCTGAGCTAAGCGGCAGCATCAATCGCGAAGCGATTGATCTGTCCGCTTGAGCGAATAGTTAGGCCAGAACGCTACAGCCTGACCTACGGAGCGACAACCCCTGCCCCGCACTTGCCGAGATCAACCTCGCC
>NZ_JAPZQK010000009.1 GCF_027530345.1 Silanimonas sp.
TGGCCGAGGAGCGCAGCGATGAACACCGGCGGGATGCCGCGGATGCCGAACAGCACCAGCGCCGCGAAGGTCACCGCTGTTGGCGGAAACCAGAGGCTGGCGAACGGCGCGTACTCGAGCAGGCGGGCGGCCGCGAAGGCCGCCAGCCAGAGCGGTACCGTCGCCCACAGCCATGCCGACCGCCCGTGGCGGATCGGAAGTGGACGGGGCGGCGTGGCATCCAAGGCGGCGTGGCTCGAGCAAGCGAAGGCACGAGTCTACGGCCGCGGCCTGCAGCGTTGCGCGCCTTGCGGCACCGGGGACGCCCTTCATTCGTAAACTGATGAAAACTTCGGAGTCGTGATGCGCATTGAAACCGCCCGAATGGTGAGCGAGCTGCCCGGCGAGGCCGAGCCGCGCCCCGGGACCCGCGACGTGCGCGGCATGGCCTGGTCGGCGACGGTGCCCACGCCCGTCTCGGCCCCCCGGCTGCTCGCGTTCCCGCCGACGATGGCCGAGGAGCTCGGGCTCGACGCGGCGACGCTGGGCTCGCCGTCGTTCCTCGACCTCATGGCCGGTAACGCCGTTCCATCGGGCGCGACAACGGTCGCTACCAACTACGGTGGACACCAGTTCGGGCATTGGGCCGGCCAGCTCGGCGATGGCCGTGCCTTGCTGCTGGGCGAGGCGGCCGGGCGCGGTGGGAGGCGCTGGGAAATCCAGCTGAAGGGCGCCGGGCCGACGCCTTATTCGCGCCGTGCCGATGGGCGCGCGGTGTTGCGTTCCAGCCTGCGCGAGTACGTCGCTTCCGAAGCGATGCACGCGCTGGGCGTGCCGACCACGCGCGTGCTCAGCCTGGTGGCGACCGGCGACGCCGTGGTGCGCGACATCCTCTATGCCGGCGACCCGAAGCCGGAGCCCGGCGCCATCGTCTGCCGCGTGGCCCCGAGCTTCCTGCGCTTTGGCCACTACGAATTGCCGGCCTCGCGCGGCGAGCGCGATCTGCTCGAACGCCTCGTCGATCACACCATTGCGAGCCACTTCCCCCAGCTCATCGGGCCGAACGCGCGCGCCGACTGGTTCGCCGAGGTGGCGCGGCGCACCGGCGTGCTGATGGCCCACTGGATGCGCGTGGGCTTCGTGCACGGCGTGATGAACACCGACAACCTGAGCGTGCTCGGCCTCACCATCGACTATGGGCCGTTCGGCTTCCTCGACGACGCCGACCCGCACTGGACGCCCAACACCACCGACCTCCCGGGCCGGCGCTGCCGCTATGCCGCGCAGCCGCAGGTCGCGCACTGGAACCTCTCGGCCCTGGCCTCGGCGCTGGCGCCGCTGTTCCCCGACGCCGAGCCGCTGACGGCGGGCATGAACGCCTACGTCGAAGCCTTCCAGTCGGCGCAGGCGCAGATGTGGGCCGACAAGCTGGGCTTGGCCGAGTGGCGCGACGACGACGCGGCGCTGGTGTCGGGCCTGTTCGGCGCGCTGCAGGCGGCGGAGGTCGATTTCACGATCTTCTTCCGGACGCTCGCTGCCCTCGAAGCCGCCGCCGTCGTCGATCCGGTGGCAGCGCTCGCGCCGGCGCTTTACGACCGAGCCAAGGCCGAACGCGAAGCTGCGACGCTTGGCGACTGGCTGGCCCGCTACGCCGCGCGTCTCGCGACCGATCCGCAACCCGCTGAAGCCCGGCGCGCCCGGATGGATGCCGCGAATCCCTGGGTCGTGCCGCGCAACTGGCTACTGCAGCAGGCCATCGACGCGGCCGAGCAGGGCGATACCGCCGAGCTGCACGCCCTGCTCGAGGTGCTGCAGCGGCCCTACGACGCGCAGCCCGGCGCCGAGCGCTTCGCGGCCCGCCGCCCGGACTGGGCCAAGGACCGCCCCGGCTGCTCCGCACTGAGCTGCAGTTCCTGAATCGACCTCCCGAGGGCGTCGCGCTCACGCCGGTTCACCCGGCCCGGCCTAAACTGCACAGGTGTCCCGAAACCCTCCGCCCATGCGCTTCGCCCCGATCACTTGGCTTCGTGCCGCCGCCGCTGGCGTGCTGGTCGCCATCAACACCGTCCTCCATGCCACGCCGATCCTCGCGCTGGCCGTCGCCAAGGGCATGCTGCCCTTCAAGCGCGCGCGTGCCGCGGTGTCGCGCTGGATGCCGGCCTTCGGCGAGAGCTGGATCGCCGTCAATGGCTGGGCCATCGCCACCTTCACCCCGACGCGCTGGGTCATCACCGGCGACGCCGCCTTCAGCCGCGCGCGCCGATACCTCGTGCTCAGCAACCACCAGAGCTGGGTCGATATTCCGGTGCTGCAGAAGGTGTTGAACCGCCGCATCCCGTTCCAGCGCTTCTTCCTGAAGGATTCGCTGAAGTGGGTGCCTGTGCTCGGCCTCGCGTGGTGGGCGCTGGATTTCCCCTTCATGAAGCGCGCCAGCAAGTCGCAGATCCAGAAGAACCCCGAGCTCGCGCGCCGCGACCTCGAAACCGCGCGCGCGGCCTGCGCCAAGTTCCGCGAGATCCCGGTGTCGGTGATGAACTTCGTCGAGGGCACGCGCGCCAACGCGAAGAAGCTGGCGCAGAGCAGCTACCGGCACCTGTTGAAGCCGAAATCCGGCGGCGTGGCGCAGGTGCTGAACTCGATGGGCGAACTGCTCGACGGCATCGTCGACGTCACCATCGTTTATCCGCAGGGGCGTCCGAGCATCGTCGACCTGTTCGCCGGCAAGGTGCGCGAGATCCGCGTCGATCTGCGCCTGCGTGAGGTGCCGCAGGATCTCATCGGCGGCGATTACGAGAACGACCGCGACTACCGCATCCGCTTCCAGCACTGGCTCAACGCCCTGTGGGAAGAGAAGGACGCGCGCATCGACGCGCTGCTCGCCCAGCCGGCCTGAGTCGCCCGCGTCTGCGGCTTGCGCCTTCCGGTAGGCTCGGGGATTCCCGATCCCGCCGTGGAGTGCCGATGTCCCCGAGCCGTCTTCCTGTCTTGTCGCCACTGGCTGTTGGCCTGGCGACGGCCCTTCTGCTGAGTGCCTGCACGCCGCGCGAGGAGGCCGCCGCACAGGCGGCCGACCCGCTGCCCGAGGCCTCCGCGCCGGCCATCCGCGCCCATGTCGAGTTCCTCGCCGACGACCTGCTGGAAGGCCGTCTCTCCGGAACGCGCGGTTACGACATCGCCGCCGGCTACGTGGCCAGCGAGTTCGCACAGATCGGCCTGCGCCCCGGTGCCGCCGAGGGGTCGTGGATGCAGCCGGTCGCGCTGGTGGAATCGCTCTCGCTGCTGCCGGCCTCGCGGCTGGTGCTGCGCCCGGCGACCGGTCCCGCCGTCACGATGGCGCCGGGCAAGGACTTCCTGCCGGTCGCCAGCCTCGACCAGGCCAAGGTGCTGGCCGAAGCCCCGATGGTCTTCGCCGGCTTCGGCGTCTCGGCCCCGGACCACGGGCATGACGACCTCGCCGGCATCGACGTGAAGGGCAAGGTGGTCGTGGTGTTCAGCGGTGCGCCCTCGAAGTTCCCGCCGGAAGTGCGCGCGCATTACTCGGCCGGGCTCACCAAGACGCAGGCGCTGGTCGATCGCGGCGCGGTCGGCATCCTGCAGATCCAGACCCGCGACGACCAGCAGCGCACGCCGTGGGAACGCCTCGTGCAGCAGAGCTGGCGCTCGCGGATGGCCTGGGCGAACGACGAGGGCGTGCCGAATGGCGCGTGGCCGCAGTTGGCGATCCGGGCCTCGATCAGCCCGGACAGCGCCGCGGCGCTATTTGCCGGCGCGCCAAAGACGCTCGACGACACCTATGCGGCGGCGGAAGCCGGCACCCCGCAGGCCTTCGAGCTGCCGCTCACCGTCGAGCAGGAGCGCCACTCGATGATCCGCCAGCGCCAGAGCGCGAACGTCGTCGGCGTGCTCGAAGGCACGGACCCGGCCTTGAAGAACGAATACGTCGTGATCTCGGCGCACCTCGACCACGTGGGCAAGGGCGCGCCGATTGGTGGCGACGCCATCTACAACGGCGCCTTCGACAACGCCTCGGGCATCGCGGTGATGCTCGAGGCCGCGCGGCTGCTCGCGTCCGGGCCGGTGAAGCCGCGGCGCAGCGTGATCTTCCTCGCCGTCACGGCGGAGGAATCCGGCCTGCAGGGGGCGGATTACTTCGTGCAGCACCCGACCGTGCCGCGCGAGGCCATCGTCGCCAACATCAACATCGACATGCCGGTGGCGCTGGCACCGCTGGCCGACATCACGGCCTTCGGTGCGGAGAACTCGACGCTGGGTGCGGTGGTGGAGCGTGCGGCCGCGGCGGAAGGCGTGGCGGTGACGCCCGACTCGAAGCCGGAGGAAGTGATCTTCGTCCGCAGCGACCAGTACGCCTTCGTGCGCGCCGGCATCCCAGCGCTCTATATCGACGAGGGCATGCGCTCGACCGATCCGACGCAGGACCAGGCGGCGCGCGTCGAGGCCTTCCGCAAGGAGCGCTACCACCAGCCGGGCGACGACCTCTCGCAGGCCATCGACTGGCCCTCGCTGGCCATGCTGGCGCGGCTCAACGCGCGGGTGATCAACGAGGTCGCCAACGACGACTCCCGGCCCTCGTGGCATCCCGGCAATTTCTTCGGTGAGACCTTCGCGAAGCCGGCGGAGGCCACGCCGGCACCCACGCCCTGACGGCGGGGAATGAAAAAGGCCCGGCATTGCCGGGCCTCTTCGTCGAGCCTGAACCGACACGCTCAATTCGCTGGCGCGGATTCCCAGCGATCCAGCCACTGGTCCAGTTCGCGGTAGAAGGTGCGGCTGTTCTCGCCCTTCAGGATCCAGTGGTTCTCGTCCGGGAACACCACCAATCGGCTCTCGATGCCGCGGCGCTGCAGCAGCGACCAGTATTCCAGCGTGTTGTTGAGCGGCACGCGGAAGTCCTGTTCGCCGATGGTCACCAGCACCGGGGTCTGGAAGCTGGCGGCCTTGAGCATCGGGTTCTGCGACACCCACACGCCACCGCGCTCCCACACCGGGCCGCCGGCGTTCTGCTCGCGGCCGAAGATCACGTCGGAGGTGCCCCACTGGGCTTCCGAATTGACGAGGCCGGCGTGGCTGACGAGGCAGCGGTAGCGCGTGGTCGTGCCCTGCAGCCAGTTCGAGAGATGCCCGCCGTAGCTGGCGCCGCCGGCGCACTGGCGGCTGCCATCGATGAAGCCGAAGCGCTCGATGGCGACGTCGGCGGCCTGGTTGATCTCATTGGCCGGGCCCTCGAACGGGTCGCCCTGGATGCCCTGCGCGAACGCGGTGCCGAAGCCGGTCGAGCCGGTGTAGTTCGTCAGCAGCACCACGCGCTCGGTGCCGGCGATCAGGTGGTAGTTCCAGCGGGTGAAGAAGCTATCGCGCCACATGATGTGCGGGCCGCCGTGGATCAGCACGAACAGCGGGTACTTCTTGGCCGGGTCGAAGCCGGCCGGCTTCACCAGCAGGTTGTGGATGCGTGCGCCGCGCTCGCTCTCGAACCAGAAGGTCTCGGCGGGCGCGAGGTCGAGCGTCGCGGCTTGCGCGCTGTTGAACGCCGAAATCGCGCGATGGCCGCCGCGCGAGTTGATGCGCACGACTTCCGGCGGATTCACCGCGCTGTCGAAGTTCGCCACCAGCACGCCGCGAGCGGCGTCGGCCACCTGCAGGCCGGTGTACACGCCACGGTCCATTTCGAACGCGCGGCGGGCTTGCGTGTCGCCGATGCGGGCGGTGAACAGCTTCTCGTGGCCCGCCTCTTCGGCGGTCATCCACACCGTGCGGCTGTCGGCATCGATGCCGAAGCTCGATACGGCGAGGTCGCCGGGGAGGGTGATCGTCGGGCCGGCCTTGGCCGCCGGCCACGAGAACGTGGCGAGGTGCGTGGGCTGGTAGACCTTCGCGCCGCGCGGCGTGAGCTGCGCCACCAGCGTTTTTCCATCGGCGCTGAACTGCGGACGGCCATGGCTGTCCTGCGCCTCCAACGTGCCGTTGCCGGTGAGTCGTTCCGCTTCACCCCCGGTGGCGGGTACGCGGTAAAGGTCGGTATGCGTGTTGGCGAAGGCGGCGCGGTGGCGGTTCACCGTGGCCGCGAACACCACGCTCTGCCCGTCCGGCGTCCAGGTGGCGTCGATCTCCTCGCCGGTCTCGGTGAAGCGGCCACCGAAACCCGGCTCCTTCACCAGCGCCGAAGCGGCGAGCAGGTCCTTGGCCTCGCCACCGCTTGTCGGCACCACGAAGATCCGCTGTTGGCGGTCGTCGAGCCAGCGGTCCCAGTTGCGGATCGGGAAGCCGGTGTAGATGCGGACGTTGTCCTTGCGCGCCTTGCGCTCGGCGGCGATGCGCACGTTGTCGGCATCGTTCATCGTGCCGGGGAACACCGTGCTGATGAACAGGATCCGCGAGCCGTCCGGCGAGAACTGCGGCGTGCGTGCACCGGTCGAGATCGACGTCACGCGGCGCGGCTCGCCACCCTGGGCCAGGTCGATCACGTAGACCTGCGGCGCGGTGTCGCCTTCGCGCTGCACGGTGTAGGCCAGCTGCGAGCCGTCCGGGCTGAACACCGGGCTGGCTTCCGCCGCCTTGCTGAAGGTGAGCTGGCGTGGCTGGCCTTTGCCGTCGGTGGGCAGCAACCAGAGGTCGGCGCTTTGCTGCGCCGGGTCGTAGGCGGGCTGGGTGGCGACCACCGCGGCGTAGCGGCCGTCATGCGACAGCGCCGGCGGCGACAGGCGGGCGAAGCCCCAGAGGTCTTCGTGGGTGATCGGTCGGCCCGCCGCGGCGGCGACGGCGCTGGCGGCTGCGGCCGCGAGGGCGAGCAGGGCGGTGGTCGCGCGGGTGGCGCGGGGCAGGGCGAGGCGACGCAGCAGGCTCATGCGGGGTCCCGTGGGTTGGCGAGCCGCCGAGGATCGCCGAAATCCCCGCGCCGCGCGTAGGCCTGAAGTGAGGGGCCGGGTTCAGGTGCCCGGCCCGGCCGGGGGGTATCCTGCGCGCCCTTTCCCTTTCGGCACGCAGCGATGCGCCTGAACAAATACCTCTCCGAGGCGGGCTACTGCTCGCGCCGCGAAGCCGACCGCCTCATCGGCGAAGGCCGCGTCACCATCAACGGCATCCGCGCCCGCGTCGGCGCCGAACTGGGCGAGGGCGACAAAGTCGCCGTCGATGGCCAGAACGTCGCGCAGCGCGCCGCCGGTGCCGCGAACAAACGCCGCCACGTCTACATCGCGTACCACAAGCCCGTCGGCGTCACCTGCACGACCGAGGCCGATGTGGCCGGCAACATCGTCGAGGCCATCGGCCACGAGCAGCGCATCTTCCCGATCGGCCGCCTCGACAAGGACAGCGAAGGCCTGATCCTGCTGACCAGCAACGGCGACATCGTCAACGAGATCCTGCGCGCCGAGAACAGCAAGGAGAAGGAGTACCTGGTCGGCGTCAACAAGGACGTCACCTTGGAATTCCTGCGTGGCATGGCCCGCGGCGGCATCGCCATGCACGGCCAGACCACGCTGCCCTGCAAGGTCTCGAAGATCGGCCCGGTCGGTTTCCGCATCGTGCTGACGCAGGGCCTGAACAGGCAGATCCGCCTGATGTGCACGCACTTCGGCTACCGCGTGAAGCGTCTGTTCCGCAGCCGAATCGTCAATATCCAGATGGGCCACCTGAAGCCGGGCCAGTGGCGCAACCTCACCGACGCCGAACTGCGCGGGCTGTTGCCGAACCGCACGGAGTGGTGAGGCGGCGGCCCGAGGGCCGCCGCTCTGCTCAAGTCAGCGCCGGCAGCACGAAGGCGAACAGCGCGCCGGTGATCGTGGCGAGCACCGAAAACACGTAGAGCCCGTTCGACCAGCGGCGCAGCCTCGTGCAGGCACGGGCCAGCGCCGGATCGGCCGGGCAAGGCGCCGAACGCGCCCGCCAAAGCAGCATGCCGGCGATGGCGAGCGCGAGCGCCGCCACGCCTAACACCAGGCCTTTGCGCTCCGAGAGCCAGATGAGCTGCGGAACGGCGGTGACCAGCCCGGCGAGGGTGGCCCCCGCGCCGAGGCTCACCATCACCGCCGGCAGCACGCAGCAGACCAGCGTGCCCGAGCTGGCCAGCAGGGCACCGAAGGCGCCCCACAGGCCCTGCTTCAACTCATTCACCGCTGACCTCGGCCTTGATGGCGGCGACCGTGGCGTCGGTGCGCTGGATGCCCACCACGGTGTAGCCCGCGTCGGTGAGCAGCTTCGTCGCCGTGGCATCGGCGATGTCCTGCCCGTCCTTGAGGCCCACGGCGACCAGCTTGTTCTCGAGGCTGATGAACACCTCGGCGGTGGCGGCGTCCTTCTTGAACGCACGGGTGATGCCGTCGGCGCAGAACGCACAGACGAGGCCGTTGACTTCGATGCGGAGGCTGCGGGCGTCGAGCGTCGGAGCCGCGAACGTGGCAGCGAGCACGAGCGCCGCGGCGGCGAGGGAGAGGAAGGAGCGGATCATGGGAAAGTCCTTTGGAATTTGTGGGTATCGAAGGGCGGGGTTCAGAGATTGACCATCACGTTGGCGAGCGGTCGGCCATCGGCGTCGGCGCCCACTTCCAGCCACCAGCGGGTGGTGAAGAAGCGCAGCACCGCGACGGGCTTGATGTCGTCGTCGATGGCGTTCGTGGTGCGCATGCCCTTCAGCACCACCCAGGTCGCGACCCGGTCGATGTCGTGCTCGTAGGGTGCCCAGCCGATCGCGGCGGTGTCGAATCGGTGCGACCAGCCGTCGCCTTCGTGCAGTTCGGTGACCAGCGAGGTGTAGATCCGCCGTGTCTCGTAGTCGAGCTGCAGGCCGACGTGCCGCGCCAGCCCGTCGCCGAGCGCGGTGCGGCCTTGGCCAACTCCGCCCCAGACGAAGGCGTTGGCCTGCGCGGCGGGCAGGTTCCAACGATGCAGCAGACGCGAGGCACGGACATAGCCCAGTTCGAGCTCGTTGGTGCGCTCGAGGCCGTCGGCGCGGACGCCGCCGACGGACGCCGACCATCGGAAGCTGGGCGAGTAGGTGTAGCTGAAGCGGTCGACGTCCGGCTCGTGCTCGACCATCAGCATGTGCCCACCGGCGTAGGAAATCGGGCGGGCGAGAGAGGGCGAGGCGAGGACGACGCCGGCGAGGGCCATCAGGCCCACGGAAAGAATGCGTGGCATGGGAACTCCGTGCGGCAGGCGGGGACGCCTGCGTTGCAGGTCCGTCGCGCAGCGGGCGCGACGGTGCGGCGCGAACGGGTTCAGCCGATGGGCGGGCGAAGCGGGGACTGCGCGGTCCAGCGGAGGGCGGGCAGGATCGGCGTCGCGCTGGGACCGGCAGCCAGCAGATGCTCGCTCGTGAGCACGAGCAAAGGCGTCACGCCGAGCGCTTGGGCGCACGCCCAGCGGCAGGATTCACCGAGCGCCGAATCACTGCAGCAATCGGCCGCTGTGGCCGGGTCGGCGTCCGCCACCGCGGCCGCCAGCGCGTGGCAGGGCGGCAGCGTGGTTGCGGCTTCGGTCGCCACGGGGGCTGGCGTGTCGCCATTCGACCCCACCACCGGTGAGGCATGCATCGCGACGGCCACGCTGGCCTGCAGCAGGACCGCCATCGCGAGAAGCGCATGCAGGGCGAAGCGCAGCAGGGGCGGGCAAGCGAAAGGCATCGAGGCTCCAGTCTAGCCGGGGTGGGACTCCGCCTGAACCGCGAAGTTCCCCTCCCAGACAAAAAAGTTGGCTTTCGTCAAGAAAAGGTTTAAGGTCGGCCTCGCTGAGCTTGCCGGGTCACGGTGAATTGTGTCCCGATGCGGTAGATCGATGATCCGCTACATCGCCCTTGTGTTGCCTCCCAGCAGACAGCCGCCGGTCCCAAAACCGGTGAAAACCTCAAAACATCGAATCTGTTCCTAGGAGACAACTCATGTCCGATCGTCAGACCGGCACCGTCAAGTGGTTCAACGACGCCAAGGGCTTCGGCTTCATCTCGCGCGAAGGCGGCGAAGACCTGTTCGTGCACTTCCGCTCGATCCAGGGCTCGGGCTTCAAGACGCTGAAAGAAGGCCAGAAGGTCAGCTTCACCGTCGTGAAGGGCCCGAAGGGCCTGCAGGCCGACGCCGTCCAGGCGCTCTGAGCCGCACCCACGCGTTTGCGTGACGAACCCCGGGCTTGCGCCCGGGGTTTTTCATTTCTGAAGGAGAATCCCCGATGCAGATCGCTGAGCGCACCGTCGCTTCCTTCCACTACACGCTGACCAGCCCCGAAGGCCAGGTCATCGACAGCTCCCGCGGCCGTGAGCCGCTGCCCTACCTCCACGGCGTTGGCCAGATCGTGCCGGGCCTCGAGAAGGCCATGGCCGGCCGCGTCGCTGGCGACAGCTTCCAGGTCGTCGTTCCGGCCGCCGAAGGCTACGGCGAGAGCAACCCCGAGATGATGCAGGCCGTGCCGCGCGCCGCCTTCCCACAGGACGTCGAGATCCAGCCGGGCATGCAGTTCGAGGCCAACGGCCCGATGGGCCCGATCACGGTGGTGGTGAAGTCGGTCGATGCCGACACCGTCACCATCGACGCCAACCACCCGCTCGCCGGCATGCCGCTGCATTTCGACATCGAGATCGTCGAAGTCCGCGAGGCCTCGGTCGAGGAAGTGCTGCACGGCCACGTGCACGGCGCCGGCGGGCACGACCACTGAGCCCTGCGGGGCCGCGGCATTCGAGCCGCGGCTCCAGCACAGCCGAGTTAAACTTCCGTTACCCCGCGCTCGGCGCGGGGTTTTGCGTTTCCCGGCCAGGACGGCCCCGAATCCCACTCCCTTTCGTCTCCAAGGAACCGAGATGCGCCGCACCCAGACCACCCGTTTGAACCGTCACGCGCTGGCCCTCGCCATCGCCCTGACCCTGCCGGCCCTCGCGTCGGCGCAAGATGCCGCCCCCGCGGACGCCAACACCGACGCCACGACGCTGGACACCATCACGGTGACCGCCACCCGTCGCGCCGAGAACGCCCAGCAGGTGCCCATCGCGGTCAGCGCGGTCGACGGCGAGAAGCTGGACGCGATCCGCTCCGGTGGCGACGACATCCGCTTCCTCGCGGCCCGCTCGCCCAGCCTCAACGTCGAATCCTCGTTCGGCCGCGTGTTCCCGCGCTTCTACCTGCGCGGCCTCGGCAACACCGACTTCGACCTGAACGCCTCGCAGCCGGTGTCGCTGGTGTACGACGACGTCGTGCTCGAGAACGTCACGCTGAAGGGCTTCCCGGTGTTCGACGTCGACCGCATCGAAGTGCTGCGCGGCCCGCAGGGCACGCTGTTCGGCCGCAACACGCCGGCCGGCCTCGTGAAGTTCGACTCGGTGCGCCCGGACTTCGAGACCTCCGGCTACGGCCGTCTCTCGTACGGTGAGTACGACACGATGAACGCCGAAGCCGCCATCGGCGGCGGCCTCACCGAGACGCTCGCCGGCCGCGCTTCGGCGCTGTACCAGCGCCGCGGTGACTGGGTGGACAACACCTTCGCCGGCACGCGTCGCGACAATGCGGTCGAGGGTTACGAAGACATGGCCTTCCGCGGCCAGGTGCTGCTGCAGGCCAGCGAGGACTTCGAAGCCCTCCTCAGCGTGCAGATGCGTGACCTCAAGGGCACGGCCCGCCTGTTCCGCGCCAACATCCTCGGCGCCGACGGCCGCCTGGTGCCGGGTTTCGACCCGGAGAAGGTGTCGATCGACGCGCTGAACCAGCAGGAGCTGGACACCGACGGCGCTTCGCTGCGCATGAGCTGGAACCTCGGTTCGGCGACGCTGTTCTCGATCACCAGCCTGAACCACGGCGAGCTCGCCTCGCGCGGCGACATCGACGGTGGCTTCGGCGCGGTGTTCCTGCCGAGCGGCGGCGGCCCCGGCCTGATTGCGTTCCCGGCGGAGTCGGGCGACGCGGCCGAGGTCAAGCAGGCCACGCAGGAACTGCGCCTGGCCTCGAACGGCGACAACGCCATCGACTGGCAGGCCGGCCTGTACTGGTTCAAGGACCAGGCCGACATCGAGAGCATCAGCTACGACACGCTGGGCGGCGGCACCATCAACGCCCTCGCCACGCAGCGCCAGGACAATACCGCGTGGGCGGCCTTCGGCTCGGTGGACTGGGCCGTGAGCGAGACCTTCGTGCTGCGCGCCGGCCTGCGCTACACCGAGGACGAGAAGGACTTCACCGCCCGCCGCGTCTTCGGCGCCTTCGGTGCGCCGGCGATCGCGCCGATCACCGTGAAGCCGTCGGACGAGAACGTGAGCTGGGACCTCGCCGGTACGTGGACGGTGGCTGATGACGTGAACCTCTACGCCCGCGTGGCGAAGGGCTTCCGCGCGCCGTCGATCCAGGGCCGCCTCGCCTTCGCGAACGCGGCGCTGCCGGCCAACCAGCTGGTCACCGTCGCCGATTCGGAAGAAGTGCTGTCGTACGAAGTCGGCATGAAGGTGGCGCTGTTCGACAACCGCGCCCGCCTGAACCTCGCCGCGTTCAACGCGACCGTCGACAACCAGCAGCTCACCGCCGTGGGCGGCACCGCCAACTTCAACAGCCTGCTCAATGCCGACGAGTCGTCGCTGCGCGGCTTTGAAGCCGACCTCGAGGCCTACCTGACCGACCAGCTGCTGGTCACCTTCGGCACCGGCTACAACCGCACCGAGATCAAGGACGCGAACCTGACGACGGCGATCTGCGGCAACCCGCTGGGCTGCCTCGTCACCGACCCGACGGTGGTCGTGGGCGGCGCCACGCTGGCCCGCATCAACGGCAACCCGCTGCCGCAGGCGCCGGAGTGGACGACCAACCTGACCGCCCGCTACGGCATCCCGCTGTCGGACGACTCGGAGCTCTACGTCTACACCGACTGGGCCTACCGCAGCGAAGTGAACTTCTTCCTGTACGAGTCGACGGTGTTCACCGGCGCCCCGCTGCTCACCGGCGGCGTGCGCGTGGGTTACAGCTGGGGCCTCGGCCAGTACGAAGTGGCTGCGTTCGGTCGCAACATCCTCAACGAGATCGAGGCGGTCGGCGGCATCGACTTCAACAACCGCACCGGCTTCATCAACGAGCCGCGCACGTGGGGCGTGGAGTTCAAGGCGAGCTTCTGATCCCGCGCCGCGCGAGCGGCGAGATCGTGGCAACGGCGACGGCCCGGTGACCCCGGGCCGTTTCCTTTTGCGCGCCGGTGCGGAAAGGCGGGGTGGATGGCCGTCTTCTCGCGCCGCCGAGGCGAGGCACGCTAGTCTTCACCTCCCCATCCCGGAGCCCGCGCCCATGACCACCGCCTTCGACTTCAAGGCCATCGACATCGACGGCAAGGAACGCTCGCTCGACGAGTTCAAGGGCAAGGCCGTGCTGGTGGTGAACACCGCCAGCAAGTGCGGCTTCACCCCGCAGTACACCGGGCTCGAGCAGCTCTGGAAGGACTACGGCGACAAGGGTCTCGTGGTGCTGGGCTTTCCGTGCGACCAGTTCGGCCACCAGGAGCCGGGCAACGAGGCGGAGATCAAGAACTTCTGCTCGCTGACCTACGACGTGAGCTTCCCGATGTTCAAGAAGATCGACGTCAATGGCCCGAAGGCACACCCGTTGTTCAACTGGCTGAAGAGCGAGAAATCGGGCTTCCTCGGCACCGAGGGCATCAAGTGGAACTTCACCAAGTTCCTCGTCGGCCGCGACGGGCAGGTGCTGAAGCGCTTCGCGCCCACCGACAAGCCCGAGAGCCTGCGCAAGGACATCGAGAAGGCGCTGGGCTGAGCCCAAGCCCCGCGGCGGTGCTTTACTCCCTCCGCTGCACCGGCACCAGGATTTCGTTGCGGCGCATCGGGCCCGGCACCCAGGGCGCGTCGTACTGCGCGGACTGGGGTTCCGCGGCGGCGATCCAGCCGGCCTCGGCCAGCTCGCGTTCGAGCAGGCGCAGGTTCTCGGCGTAGCGGATCGGGTTCCATCGCCCGCTGAAGCGGATGGCCGCCACGTTCCGCGACGGCACGTCGACGATACGGATGCGCGGATCGCGCGGCAGCGGCAGGGTCTCGGCGGTGTAGCGGGCCGGCATCACGAAGCCCACCACCCAGCCCTGCGGCGAGTCCGATTGCGTGACCGGCGCGGTCATGCCGATGCGTTCGCCTTCGCGCTCCTGCGTGACCGGCGCGGTCATGCCGATGCGCTCGCGCCGCGTGTTGTTGCCGAAGATGTAGTCGGCCAGCGGCTGGAATCCGAGGCTTCCGGCGCGGCCGAAGTCCTCGGTGGCCACCACCACTTCGGCGACCAGCATCGGCGCGTACTCGCGCACTTCGACGCCGGCATCCATCGACTCGACCACGGTGTAGGCGGGTTCTTCCGCACGCGATTTGGCGGGCATCAGCGCCGCGGCGAGCGCGGAAAGGAGGAGCAGGGCGGAACGCATCGGGGCACGGCTCGGCGGGATCAACGGAGAGAGCCCCACATTGAGGCCCATGCTGTCGCCGCCGCGTGGTGGCGCCGTGCTTCAGCGAGGACGGGCCTCCCGGCGCGTGCGCAGCAGCCCCGCGAGTGCACCGAGGGCGCCGAATGCGATACCCGCGAGGAGCAGCACCACGGTCCCCGCGAGCATCAGGGCAGGCAGGCCGCCATCGCCCATCAGGTAGGCGAGCGCCACCCCGAGCACGCCGATCCCCGCACCCAAGACGAGGGTGATCGGCAGGACGGCCAGCGCGGCCCAGGCATCCCCCGACCAGGCCAGCGTGGTTTCCGCCCGACGTCGTCGCCACGCGTAGCCCAGAGCGACGTTGGCGCCGACCAGCAGCGCCAACAGCGGCGACCATTGGGCGGTCGCGAACATGCCGGAACCGAGGGTGTCGTGCAGCAGGCCCGGTAACGCGCCGCTCACCAGGTCAATGCCGAACGCGAGGACGGTGCCGAAGATCGCGGCGCCAGCCCAGGCGTGGCGCGAAGGCGTGGCCGGCATGGGGGTCGTGCCCGGCTTCAGCACCAGTGCGGCGCCCACGGAGGCACCGAGCGCGGCGACAGCGACGTGCAGCAGGGACATGGCGACGCCGACGACGGCGAAGCCGATCGGGGACTGCAGGGCGGGGATAAAGCTGTAGGCCAGGGCGGAGACGAGGCTCACCGCGACCCAGGCGCCGAAGGCTGCCAGCAGGCCGGTGGCCGCAGCGGCGCCATGCCCGTGGCCAATGCGCTCAGGCGCCCGTCGCTGCCGACGCGTCGCGACAACGAAGACGAGGACGGCCATCAGCGCCGCGCCGAGCAGGCTCTGGCCGACGAGGCCCGGGAGCAGGTCGCGCAGCACGTCGGGCATCGCGCTGTCGCCCATGTAGCGGCCGAGCGTGATACCGGTGTTGACCAGGCTCGCGGCGAAGGACCCCGCGACCGCCCACAGCGCGGCGGCCAACGGAAAGGCAAAGGTGTCCCGTGGGGAGGACTGGGGCATCAGGGGCTCATTTCTCGACGAAGGCGCGCTCGAACACGTAGTGGCCCGGCTGGCCGATCTTCGGCGAGGCCACGAGACCGCGCTCGTCGAGCAGCTTCCGGAAGTCCGCGAGCATCTGCGGGCTGCCGCAGATCATCGCCCGGTCGGTCGCGGGGTTGATTTCCGGCAGGCCGAGGTCGCGTTGCATGGTGCCGTTGGCCATCAGGTCGGTGATGCGGCCGTGGTGCTTGAACCCTTCGCGGCTGACGGCGGGGTAGTACAGCAGCTTCTCTCGGATCTGTTCGCCGAGGTACTCGTGCTGCGGCAGCTCGCGCTCGATGTAGTCGCGGTAGGCGAGGTCGTCGGCGTTGCGCACGCCGTGGGTGACGATGACCTTGTCGAAGCGCTCGTAGGTGGCCGGGTCACGGATCACCGACAGGAAGGGCGCGAGGCCGGTGCCGGTGGCCAGCAGATAGAGGTTACCGCCCGGATGCACATCGCTGATCAGCAGGGTGCCGGTGGGCTTGCGCGACAGCAGCAGGGTGTCGCCGGGCTTGATGTGCTGCAGGCGGGACGTGAGCGGCCCGTTCTGCACCTTGATGGAGAAGAACTCCAGGTGCTCGTCCCAGTTCGGGCTGGCGATCGAGTAGGCGCGCATCAGCGGCTTGCCGTCGACCTCGAGGCCGATCATCACGAACTGTCCGTTCTCGAAGCGGAAGCCGTCGTCGCGCGTGCAGGTGAAGCTGAAGTAGGCGTCGGTCCAGTGGCGGACGTCGAGGATGGTTTCGGAGATGAAGGCGCTGGACATGCCGGAGAGCATCGACGGGAAGCCGCCATTGTCGCATCCGGGGACGCGCCGACGTGGATTGCCGTCATGCGGGAGCGGGTGGGGCGGGCCGCCCTGCGGGTTTTCCCCGATGGCTGTTTGCGGAAATCCGCGCGTTTTCCTGCTGCATCGCAACAGCCGATGTCCTGGGTTCAGCCCCGGAGGCCCGTTTTCGCGAACTGGGTCACGGCTTCACGGGGCCTTACTTTTCGTTCAGGCACGGGTTACTGTAAGGCCGCTGCTGCGCTTGGGTCACCGTTCATCGTGACCAGGTGTGCTGATCCGACCGATCCGCTGCATCGACGCAACGATTCCCCGGGCAAGCAGTCTTGGCGCGATGCCTGCGCCGTTCATAACCAGCCAATGTTCGAGGACGCATAGCAATGTCGGATCGTCAGTTCGGGACCGTGAAGTGGTTCAACGATGCCAAGGGCTTCGGCTTCATCACGCCGGAGAACGGCCAGGACGTGTTTGTCCACTTCCGTTCCATCATGGGTAACGGCTTCAAGACCCTCAAGGAAGGTCAGCGCGTGAGCTTCAAGGTCGTCGCCGGCCAGAAGGGCATGCAGGCCGATGAGGTGCAGGTGGCCTGAGCCGCCTGCTCGGAATCTGCCGAAGAACCCCGGGACCATCCCGGGGTTTTTTCACCCTCGAGGGCGCACACTGTACGCACGCCCTTGGAGATCACGATGGACTTGCTTTACTTCGCGCCCGGCAGCGCCAGTCTTTGCGTGCACTGGATGCTGCTGGACATCGGACGCCCACCCGAACTGCGTCGCGTCGACCTCGCCGCTGGCGAGCAGCGCGGTGCCGAGTACCTCAAGCTCAATCCTGCTGGCGTCGTGCCGACCCTCGTCCTCGATGGCGCCGCCTACAACGAGTCGGGTGCGTTGCTGCTGATGCTTGCCGACCGGTATCCGGACGCCGGCCTCATGCCGCCGCCCGGTACCGCAGCGCGCAACGCCGCCTACCAGTGGCTGCTGCTGATGGCCAATGGCCTGCAGCCGCCTTTCCGGACGTGGTTCTACCCGCACGAGCCTGCGGGCGAAGCGGCCAGCGACGCTGCGAAAGCCGCGGCGGGCCAGCGCATCGGGGCCTTCTTCGACCGCGTGGAGGCCCATCTCGCCGCCAACGGCCCCTACCTGCTGGGCGATCGGGTTTCCGCGCCCGATTTCTTCCTCGCCATGCTGTGCCGCTGGTCGCGCAACATGCCGAAGCCGGCCACCGAGTGGCCCGCTCTGCGCGGCTTCATCGATCGCATGCGCGCACGCCCGAGCTTCAAGCTGCTTTGCGAGCGCGAAGCCCTGACGGAGTGGCTTGCGTGACTGGCGTGACGCCGATGCAGGCCATCGCGGGCCTCGAGCCCGCGGACCTGCGTTGGCGCATCGACGTCGATGTACTCGTGGTGGAGTTCCGTGGGTGTCGGCACACCCCCGCCCATATGGCGGGCTGCTGGCGTGCCGTGCAGGGGCTCGCCGCCGAACGGGGCCTCGCCAAGGTGCTGGCCATCGACCTGATGGACGACGATCCGCTCACCGGCGAGCAGCGTGCGGCCTTCATCCGCCAGCTCGAGCTCGAGATCTTCGCCGGGCGCCGTTGGGCCTACGTCGCGCGCTCCGTGGACCGCGTCGGTGCGTACGAGGCCACCCAGCTCGACGCGCAGGAGCAGGGGCTGGACGTGCGGGTCTTCAGTTCGCTGGCCGAAGCCGAGCTCTGGGTGCGTTTCCCCGGCTGACTTAAACTGGCGGTCTGTCCCCAGTCCGCGGCACCGCGCCGCCACGCCATGACCGTCATCAAGCAGGACGACTTCATCCAGTCGATCGCCGACGCGCTGCAGTACATCAGCTACTACCACCCGGTCGACTACATCAAGGCTTTGGCGGCCGCCTACGAGAAGGAGGAAAGCCCCGCGGCCAAGGACGCGATGGCGCAGATCCTCATCAACTCGCGCATGTGCGCCGAAGGCCACCGCCCGATCTGCCAGGACACCGGCATCGTCACCGTCTTCCTTGAAATCGGCATGGACGTGCGCTGGGACGCCACGATGAGCGTCGAGGACATGTGCCACGAGGGCGTGCGCCGCGCCTACCACCACCCGGACAACAAGCTGCGCGCTTCCGTTTTGGCCGACCCGGCGGGCAAGCGCATCAACACCAAGGACAACACGCCTGGCGTCGTGAACATGAAGGTCGTGCCGGGCGACAAGGTCGACGTGATCGTCGCCGCGAAGGGCGGCGGTTCGGAGGCGAAGTCGAAGTTCGCGATGCTCAATCCGTCGGATTCGATCGTCGATTGGGTGCTGAAGACCGTGCCGACCATGGGTGCGGGCTGGTGCCCGCCGGGCATGCTGGGCATCGGCATCGGCGGCACCGCCGAGAAGGCCATGCTGCTCGCGAAAGAATCCTTGATGGAAGAAATCGACATTCAGGACCTGATCGCGCGCGGCCCGAGCAATCGCGCGGAAGAGCTGCGCATCGAGCTCTACGAGAAGGTGAACCGGCTGGGCATCGGCGCGCAGGGCCTTGGTGGCCTGACCACTGTGCTGGACGTCAAGATCAAGGACTACCCGACGCACGCGGCCAACCTGCCGGTGGCGATGATTCCGAACTGCGCGGCCACGCGACACGCGCACTTCACGCTGGATGGCAGCGGCCCGGTGATGCTGGAGCCGCCCTCGCTCGAGGACTGGCCGGAGCTGACCTACGACGCCTCGAAGGGCAAGCGCGTCAACCTCGATGCGATCACCAAGGAGGAGATCGCGAGCTGGACGCCCGGCGACGTGCTGCTGCTCAACGGCAAGCTGCTCACCGGTCGCGACGCGGCGCACAAGCGCATGGTCGACATGCTCAACAAGGGCGAGGCGCTGCCGGTCGACCTGCGCGGCAAGTTCATCTACTACGTCGGCCCGGTCGATCCGGTGCGCGATGAAGTCGTCGGCCCGGCCGGCCCCACCACCGCCACGCGCATGGACAAGTTCACCGGCCAGGTGCTCGAAGCGACCGGACTGTTCGGGATGGTCGGCAAGGCCGAGCGCGGCCCCGTGGCCATCGAAGCGATCAAAAACCACCAGAGCGCTTACTTGATGGCTGTGGGCGGCGCGGCCTACCTCGTGTCGAAGGCGATCAAGGCGGCCAAGGTCGTGGGCTTCGCCGACCTCGGCATGGAGGCGATCTACGAGTTCGAGGTGAAGGACATGCCGGTCACCGTGGCCGTGGATTCGCGCGGTGAATCCGTGCACACGACGGGACCGGCCGAGTGGAAGGGCCGCATCGCCAAGAGCCTCGGCATCCCGGTGGTCGTCGAGTGAGTGAGCGCGAGCCGTCGTCGCGTCTGCGGCGGCTGCTCGCGATCGATGCGGCGGGCGCGGCGCTCACCGCCGCGATCACGTTGGGGTTGCTGGCGAGCGGCGTCGTCCAGAGTGGCGTGCCGTCGGTCGTCTGGTGGGTGCTGGGTGGCGTCGCCGTCGGCATGGCCGCTGTCGGTGCGTTGGCGCTGTGGCGGCAGTCACCGCCCGTGCCCCGACTTCGAAAGCTCGCATTCGCGAACCTCGCTTATGCGCTCGCCTCACTGATCGCGGTCTGGGCATTCCGCGACACCGTGACGTTCATCGCCGCTGCCTATGTGATGGTCGAAGCACTCGTGCTGGTGATCCTCGCAAGCGTCGAGTGGCGCGAGTCCTCGCGCGTCGGCTGAGCAGCGCGATTCAGCCGAACACGCGTCGCAGCAGGTCGGTGTTGCGCGAGGCCGGGTTCGAACGGATCGCCTGCTCCTGCCCGCCGATGACGTGGAACAGGCCGTCGATGGACCGGTTCGTCACGTAGTCGTCGAGGTCTAGGGCCGAACGACCGTCGCGACCGCCGCCGCCGAGCAGCGCGCCCAGGGCGCCGCCACCGGCGCGTTCGCTGAAGGCCTTGTACTTCTCGGTGACGCCGACGCTGGCGGTCTGTCGCGCCACGATCGGGCGGAACGACGCGAACAGGGCTCCGCCGCTCGTGCGCTTGAAGTAATCGGTGGCTGAGGTGCCGCCACCGCGAACGATGCCGATGGCGTCCTGCACCGTCATGGCGCGCACGGCGTCGGCGAGGATGCCGGCCGCTGCAGGCACGGCTTTCTCGGCGGCACGGTTCATCGATTCCTCGAAGGCATCGACGCGCGCGCCTTGGCCGGCTTTGCGCGCGAGGTCGGCGAGCTGCTTCAGGCGATCCGGCACGAGGATCTTCACCGCTTGGTCGCGGAAGAAACCGTCCGGCCGGCCCAGTTGCCGCACCGAGCGGTCGACGCCCTGGGCGAGTGCTTCCTTGATGCCGCCGGCAGCGTCCGACGATGTCAGGGCCCCCGCGCTGCCGCGCGAACCGCCAATGCGTTGCAGGGCGCGCTCGAGGCCGGACTGCGCAAGCAGCGATGGCGCCGCCACGAGAGCGGGAACACCGACGAGCAGCGCGGCGATCAGTTCGCGGCGGCGGGCGGATGGCGGACGCATGGCGGGGCTCCGGCAAGGGGAGCCCCGAGCATACGCCGGGGCTTACCAGCCGTAGCGCAGGCCGGCGACGATCTGCCGCGGGTTGCCGAACAGCAGGCCGCGCGTGCGGTCGACGATGTACTCGCGGTCGGTGAGATTCTTCACCGCGACGTAGCCGCTCCAGGCGCTTCCGTCCGGCTCGTAGTTCAGGGTGGCGTTCCAGGTGGCGTAGCCGTCGAGCTGGCCGAACTGTCCGTCGCCGTTCACGGCCGGGTGGCGCGTGTTGGCGAAGTCGGCCCACTGGCGGCCGATCTGCTGGACTTCCATCGAGCCGTCCCAAGCGCCACGCACGTAGCCGACGCGGAAGGTGGTGGTGAGGTCCGGGGCGTAGGGCAGGCGGTTGCCGGCGACGCTGCCGTTGGCGGCGGCGCCGGTGTCGACGCGGCGTAGCACCGTGCTCTGTTCGGCCGTGGGCAGCCAGGTGATGGCCAGGTTGGCGTAGAACTCGCCGCTACGGCGCTGCAGCGCGCCGCGATTCATGCCGGCCGCGAATTCGAAGCCCGCGTACTCGGTTTCGCCCTGCGCCAGCGGCGTGCTGCCGCCGGCGATCGAGCCCACCACGACCTGGTTGGCGAAGTCGGTTCGGAACACGGTGGCCTCGACGTCGATGCCCTGCCAGCGCGTGCGCAGGCCGAGTTCGAGGTTCAGGCTGTCCTCGGCGCCCACGGCGACGCTGGTGCCGTTGCCCGCGATCAAGTCTTCGACGCGCGGCGGGGCGAAGCCTTCATGCGCCGAGGCGAACAGCACGACGGCGTCGCTGACGATCCAGTTCGCGCCCAGACCCCAGGTGGTTTCGGCGATGTCTTCTGCCCCACCGAGGCCGCCGGGCAGGCGGTTCTGGCGAGCGAACGCGATGTCTTCGCGACGCACGCTCGGGGTCAATTGCACGGTGCCGAGATCGAAGGTGGTGGTGGCGAAGGCGGCCAGTGCTTCGGCGGTGCGCAGGTTGTTCTCGACGAGGGTGCCGGTGCGCGCGGCGGGCGCCGTGCCGTTCACCTGGAAGCGGATCTGGTCCTCCTCGTGCCAGCGCAGGCCGGCCTCGCTGCTGCCGGACGTCCCGAACAGGCTGGTGTCCCAGCTCAGGCGCGTGTCGACGCCCCAGGTGTAGTAGCGGCGAAGTCGGCCCTGCGCGGAGTTGCACAGCGCTGGATTCACGCGCTCGCCGCGCAGGCGGGCATCGCGGAACGCGGTGCCGCACTGCGTGTCGGTGGTCGTGCTGGACTGGCGCCACCAGTCGCGGACGAACTCGGTGTAGTAGGCCGAAGTCAGCAGTTGCAGGCCCTCGCGCGGGGTCCAGGCGTGGCTGGCCGAGAGCGCGCCGTGTTCGATGTCGAACAGGTCGTTCTCGAACGGGTAGTACTCGGCGCCGAAGTTGCGGTACTCGGCTTCCGTGAGGCCGGAGTAGCCGACCTCGGAGGCTTCACGGAGCGTGTTCGCCCGGAAGGTGAGGGCGTGCTGCTCGCTCACCTGCCACTGGTACTTGGCGAACAGGTCGGTCTGTTCCAGCGCGGTGTTGTCGCGGGCGCCATTGCCCTGCTTGTGGCCGAGGTCGACCAGCAGCCCCTGGCCGCCCACACTGGCATGCAGCGCGCGGTAGTCCCGCGTGCCGGCCGACACCTCCACGTGGCCCGCGGCGTCCTCCGGCGGGTCGGGCGTGATGTAGTTGATCGCGCCGGTGATGGTCTGCGGGCCGAAACGCAGCAGGCCGGCACCCTTCAGGACCTCGATGCGGTCGTAGCGCTGTATCGGCGCGTGGTAGTAGCTGGCGTTGTCGCCATAAGGCGCATACATCGCCGGCAGGCCGTCCTCGAGGATCAGCACCTTGGTCGAGCGCGTCGGGTTGCTGCCGCGGATGCCGATGTTCGGGCGCAGGCCGAAGCCTTCCTCGTCGCGGACGGTCACGCCGGGCACCTTGCGCAGCGCCTCGTTCACGGTGAGCGCGCGGGCCGAGACCAGCACGCTCTGGTCGAGCGTGGTGGCGCTCCCCTCCGCCGTTTCCGGGGCAGGCAGTCGGCCCACCACCTCGATGGTCGCCAAAGTGCGCTTGGTGTTCGCCGGTTCGGGGGCTGGAGCGGGCGCAGCGAGGCCGGGAAGGGGGGCGAGGCCAAGGGCGAGGGCGAGCGAGAGCGGGGTGCGGCGGGTCATGGTCCGGACGAGTTGCAAATGCGAATGGTTATTATGCGGAAATGATTCCGTTTCGTCATCCCTGCGCCTTCGCGGCGCAAAACCGTGGCGGCCATCGTATTTCCGTCTTGAGGCCCGTGCTAGCCTCGGGCGTCCTTCACGCCCCCACCACGTCGCCATGCAGGCTCGTCTGCCGCTGCCGGAAACCGACGCGCAGACCCGCCGGGTGCTGCTCACCGGGGCGTCGGGGCTGGTTGGCGGGCAGGTGCTGAAGCGGTTGCTGGCATCGGGCGAGCCTTTCGAGGTCGTGGCGCCGACGCGCACGCCCTTGATGGCCCAGTCGCCTCGTCTCCGCAATATCGTCTACGACTCCAGCACGGCCGAGCGCCGCACCGATAGCGGTCTGCGCCGCAGTCTCGCTGGACTGAAGGCAGACATCTGGATCTGCGCCCTGGGCACGACGATGGGCAAGGCCGGCAACCAGGCGGCCTTCGTGGCGGTCGATCGCGACCTCGTCCTGAAGTTCGCCGCGCTCTCGCGGGCCCTCGGGGCGCGCCACGCCATCCTCGTGTCGTCGGTCGGGGCGGACGCGAAATCCGGCAACTTCTACCTTCGGGTCAAGGCCGAAGCCGAGCGTGGCCTGGCCGAACAGAACTTCCCGCGCGTCGACATCCTGCGCCCCGGGCTGCTGCTGGGCGAGCGTGGCGAGCGCCGGCCCGGTGAGCATCTGGCCCAGCGCTTGGCGCCCCTCTACAACCCGCTGCTCTTGGGGCCGCTGGCGCGCTTCCGCGCCATCGAGGCCAGTGCCGTGGCCGGGGCGGCGGTCTCCCTTGCGCGTGACGGCGGAAGCGGCTGGTTCGTGCACGAGTACGCTTCTCTGCGAAAATTGTCCGGCCGCTGAGCCGCGCCATCGCGCGGCCGCCCATGAGGTCCACCGTGCCGACGTCGCTCGAATCCCGCTTCACCCCCTTCCGCGAACAGATCATCGGCATCGACCAGACGTTCCGGTCGCCGTTCGGTGAGCAGGCCATCCGCTACGCGGACTGGACCGCGAGCGGGCGGCTCTATGCACCGATCGAGCGCGCGTTGCTCGAGCGGTTCGGGCCCTTCGTGGCGAACACGCACAGCGAATCCAACACGACGGGAACGCTGATGACGCGTGCCTACCAGGCGGCGCAGGCGATCATCAAGCAGCATGTCAACGCCGGCCCGTCCGACGTGATCATCACCCAGGGCAGCGGCATGACCGCGATGATCAACAAGTGGCAGCGCATCCTCGGGCTGCGCGTGCCCGAGCAGCTCGCGGCCTACGTCATGCTGCCGGAGCGGCGCCCCATCGTCTTCGTGACGCACATGGAGCACCACAGCAACCAGACCTCGTGGGTGGAGACCATCTGCGACGTCGAAGTGGTGCCGGCCGACGAACGCGGCCTGGTCTGCCCCGACCAGCTCGATCGCCTGCTGCGTGAGTACGCCGACCGGCCGCTGAAGATCGGTGCCTTCACAGCCTGCTCGAACGTCACGGGCATCCAGACGCCTTACCACGCCCTGGCGAAGGTGATGCATCGCCACGGTGGCCTGTGCTTCGTGGATTTCGCGGCGTCTGCCCCCTACATCGACATCGACATGCACCCGGCCGACCCGGAGTGCAAGCTCGATGCGATCTTCTTCTCGCCGCACAAGTTCCTCGGCGGTCCGGGAACGCCCGGCGTGCTGATCTTCGACAGCGCGCTGTACCACAACCGCGTGCCGGACCAGCCCGGTGGCGGCACGGTGAACTGGACCAATCCCTGGCAGCAGCACGCCTTCGTCGATGACGTCGAGGCCCGCGAGGACGGCGGCACGCCCGCGTTCCTGCAGACCATCAAGGCGGCCATGGCCGTTCGGCTCAAGGAGCAGATGGGCGTCGCGAACATCCTCGCGCGCGAGCACGAGTTGCGGGACATCCTGATGCCGGGGCTTCGCGCGATCCCGGGCGTGCACCTGCTGGCCGACCACCTCGAGGAGCGCCTCGGCATCTTCTCGTTCTATGTCGAAGACCTGCACTACAACCTGCTCGTCCGCCTGCTCAACGACCGCTTCGGGGTGCAGGTGCGCGGTGGCTGTTCGTGCGCGGGTACCTACGGCCACTACCTGCTGAGCGTCGACCCCAACCGTTCGCGGGCGATCACCGAGAAGATCGACAGCGGCGACCTCTCGGACAAACCGGGTTGGGTGCGCCTGTCCATCCATCCGACCACCACGGACGACGAAGCCCACGCGCTGGTCGACGCGGTGCGTGCCTGCGTGCTGAACGCCGCCGAGTGGTCGAAGGACTACCGCTATTGCAACAAGCGCAACGAGTACGTGCATCCGACCGATGCCGATGGCGCCGAGACGATGCTGTCGTGGTTCGAAACCCCGGCGGGTGCGGCGGCCTGAGGGCCTTCAGCCGCGCCACTCGTCGGCGATGAGCCCGTACATCGCTGAATCCTGAAGTTCCCCGCCCGTGCGCCAGCGCTGGCGCAGCAGCCCTTCGCGCTGGAAGCCGAGTGATTCCAGCATCCGGCGGGACGCCGCGTTGCGCGGGTCCACGTCCGCCTCGATCTTGTGCAATGCCAGGGCCCCGAAGGCGTGGTCGAGCGCGAGCGCGACCATGCGACGGCCGAGGCCGCGGCCCCAGAGCGCGGTGTCGATGAGGTAGCCGATCTCGGCGCGGCGATGCGTCCGCTCGATCCGGTACAGCGTCACCCAGCCCACCAGCGCGGGAGATCCGGGCAGGCGCGCGGCGAACTGCATCAGGTCGCCGTCGCGCGCACCCGCCTCGATGTCGTCGAGGTAGGCCTCGGCCCGCGCACGATCGCCCGGCGTCCAGGGCTCGATGCTCCAGTAGCTCATGCCGGCTGGATCGGCGTGCAGGCGGGCCAGTGCCTCCGCGTCGGCGTCGGCCGTTTCCGCCGGCCACGGGCCGAGCTGGATCACGCCGTCGTCGAGGACGGGCAGGGCGGCGGCGCGCGGTCGGTGCGGCTTCGCGAAGCCGGGTTCGACAGACGCCATCGCTCAGCCCTGCGCCAAGGTGGTGAACAGCGCCCGCGCGGCGCGCAGGCGGCTCGGTGCGTCGGGCAGGTCGAGCTTCATCTTCAGCTTCTCCGGGCCGTCCATCGCGTAGACCTTGGGCTGGCCCTGGATCATGCGGATCACCGACATCGGATCGATGTTCGGCTTCGAATCGAACACGAGGCGTCCGCCGGTGGGGCCGAGATCGAGCTTGCGGATGCCCAGCCGCGCGGCATCGAGCTTCAGCTCGCTCACCGCGAACAGGTGCTTCGCCGCATCGGGCAGCACGCCGAAGCGGTCGACCAGCTCGACCTGCAGTTCCTTCAGGCGGTCGACGGTCTTCGCCGCGCTGATGCGTTTGTACTGCGTGAGGCGGGCATGCACGTCGGGCAGGTAGTCGTCGGGCAGCAGGGCGGGCAGGTTGAGGTTCATCTCGGGTCCGATCGGGGCGCCGGCATCGAGGTCGGGGATCTTGCCGGCCTTGATCGACTTGACCGCGCGCTCCAGCAGTTCGGTGTAGAGCGAGAAGCCGACTTCGGCGATCTGGCCCGATTGCTCCTCGCCCAACAGCTCGCCGGCGCCGCGGATCTCGAGGTCGTGCGTGGCCAGCATGAAGCCGGCGCCGAGTTCCTCGATCGCCGCCAGCGCTTCGAGCCGCTTCTCGGCATCGCCGGTGAGCTTCGGCGGCACGATCAGGTAGCAGTACGCGCGATGGTGCGAACGGCCGACGCGGCCGCGCACCTGGTGAAGCTGCGCCAGCCCGAATCGGTCGGCTCTGTTCACCACGATCGTGTTGGCGCTTGGGATGTCGATGCCCGATTCGATGATCGTGGTGCACACCAGCACGTTGAAGCGCTGGCGGTGGAAGTCGAGCATTACCTGTTCCAGTTCGCGCTCGGCCATCTGGCCGTGCGCCACCCGGATGCGGGCGTCGGGGACCAGCGCCTGCAGGTCGCGGGCCATCTTCTCGATGGTGTCGACCTCGTTGTGCAGGAAGTACACCTGGCCGCCGCGGGCCAGCTCGCGCTGGAAGGCCTCGACGACGGTTTCGTTCTCCCACGGCGCGACGAAGGTCTTCACCGCGAGGCGGTGCGCCGGCGGCGTGGCGATGATCGACAGGTCGCGCAGGCCGCTCATGGCCATGTTCAGCGTGCGCGGGATCGGCGTGGCGGTAAGCGTGAGCAGGTGCACTTCGGCGCGCAGGGCCTTCAGGCGCTCCTTCTGGCGCACGCCGAAGCGTTGCTCCTCGTCGACGATGACGAGGCCGACGTCCTTGAACTTGACGTCCTCCTGCAGCAAGCGGTGCGTACCGACGATCACGTCGACCTTGCCCTCGGCCACTTGTTCGAGCACCGCCTTGATGTCCTTGGCCGACTTGAAGCGCGACAGCACCTCGACGCGGATGGGCCAGTCGGCGAAACGGTCGCGGAAGTTCCGGTAGTGCTGCTCGGCGAGCAGGGTCGTCGGCACCAGCACCGCGACCTGCTTGCCGGCGGCGGCGGCGACGAAGGCCGCGCGCACCGCCACTTCGGTCTTGCCGAAGCCGACGTCGCCGCAGACCACGCGGTCCATCGGCGAGGGCTTGGCGAGGTCGGTGATGACGGCTTCGATGGCGCTGAGCTGGTCGGGCGTTTCCTCGAACGGGAAGGTCGCCGCGAAGGGCTCGTACATCGCGCGGTCGACCGGCAGGGCGAGGCCGGCCCGGGCCTGGCGCCGCGCCTGGATCTCCAGCAGTTCGGCGGCGACGTCGCGCACCTTGTCGGCGGCGCGCTTGCGCGCCTTCTCCCAAGCTTCGCCGCCGAGGCTGTGCAGCGGGGCATGTTCGGTGGACGCGCCCGAGTAGCGCGAGACGCGCTCCAGCTGCGAGACCGGCACGTAGAGCTTGTCGCCCTTGGCGTACTCGATGACGAGGTACTCGCCGGCGACGCCGCCGGCCTCCAGCACCTCGAGGCCACGGTAGCGGCCGACGCCGTGCTCCTCGTGGACGATCGGCGAGCCGACGCCGATCTCGGACAGGTCCTTGATGATGGCGTCCGGGTCGCGCACGCCGCGTCGCGTGCGGCGGCGCGACTGCTCGGCCTTTTCCGGGAACAGCTGGCGCTCGGTGAGCACCGCGATGGCGGGTTCGGCCAGCGCGAAACCGGCATCGAGCGGCACGACGCCGATGGCGTAACGATGGTCGCTGGCGAGGAAGGACGCCCAATCGGCCACCGTGGGGGGCTTCAGGTCGGCGGCCGCCAGCACGTCGATCAGCGCTTCGCGGCGTCCCGGCGAATCGGCGGCGACGAGCACGCGGCCGGGATAGCTCGACAGGAAGGCGCGGAGCGCGGCGGCCGGCGCTTCGCCCTTGGCGGCGAGCGCCAGGTTGGGCGCCGGCTGCGCATCGAGCGTCAGGCCCTTCTCGAAGCGCGGGTGTTCCGGCGGCACCTGCTCGATGCGGACGTGCCGGTTCAGCCCGGCGCGCAGCTCGTCGAGGCGCAGCCACAGGTCCTCCGGCGGCAGCACTGGGCGCTCGATGTCGTGGCGGCGCTGTTCCCAGCGCTGCGCGCATTGGGCGAGCTGCTGCTCCGCAGCCTGCTCCCAGCCGGTATCCAGCACCACCAGCGCATTGGCCGGCACGTGGTCGAACAGGCTGGCGGTGTGTTCGAAGAAGAACGGCAGGTAGTACTCGATGCCGGCCGGTGCCACGCCTTCCTTCAGGTCCTGCACCAGCGGGCAGCGCCGCGGGTTGACGTCGAAGCGGTCGAGCATCGCTTCGCGGGCGCGCTTGCAGGAGGCTTCGTCTAGCGGGAACTCGCGGGCCGGCAGCAGTTCGATGGCGTCGATGGGGTGCATCGAGCGCTGAGTTTCCGGGTCGAAGCTGCGCAGCGAATCGATGGTGTCGTCGAACAGTTCGATGCGGTAGGGCTCGGCGGCGCCGGTGGGGAACAGGTCCAGCAGCGCACCGCGCACGCTGAAGTCGCCAGGATCGTTCACCTGCGGCACGTGCCGGTAGCCAGCGGCCTGCAGGCGGCGCTTCTCGGCGTCGAGGTCGAGCTTCTGGCCCTTCCTGAGGTCCAGCACGTTGCCGGCCACCCACTCCGGCGGTGCGAGCCTCTGGAGGAGGGTCGAGACCGGCACCACGAGCACGCCGCGCTTGAGCGACGGCAGCCGGTAAAGCGCCGCCACGCGTTCGGAAATGATGTCCGGGTGCGGCGAGAACAGGTCGTAGGGGAGGGTCTCCCAGTCCGGGAAATGCAGGACAGGCAGCCCGCGGGCCAGCGATTTCAGGTCGGCTTCGAGGCGCAGGGCCGACGAGGTGTCGCGCGCGACGGCAACCACCAGGCCATCGTGCGCATGGGCGCGTTCAACGATCGCGAGCGCGGCAGCGGTCGGGTTGACGGGGAGGCGCCAGTCGGCGCGCTGCTGGCCGCGGGCGGGGAGCGGCGCGGCGGGAAGGCTGGGAAGCGTCATGAGGCCGCGGAGTTTAGCCCTTCGGCCGCGCGCGGAACGGGGCGGCCCGAGCCGCCGCGGGGTCGGATCGCGAGGCGCGTGCACAAAGTCTTGACGCTCCGGGGCCGTCGCGGCCTAATCGAGCTCAGGGGAAAACGAGCCATGCATCACGTTCCACGCCGCGGTTCGCGGCGTGGTCGCCGGTGCTCGCCAAGGGGACGCGCGGATGGCGAATGACAACATCCTGAGCCACGAGCGTCTGCGCTACTTCAAGTGGTCGGCGCTGCTGATGGCCGCCAGCATCGGCTGGTACGCCGTCGACACCCCGCGCTTTGGCCCGGGGGGCGGCACCGTGCTCGGCTACACCCTCGGCACCGTTGGGGCGCTGCTGATCGTCTGGCTGCTGCTGTTCGGCATCCGCAAACGCCAGTACCTCGGCGGCGCCGGGACCGTGCGCGGCTGGCTGTCGGCGCACGTCTACCTCGGCCTGTCGCTGCTGGTCGTCGCGACCCTGCACACCGGCTTCCAGTTCGGTTGGAACGTGCACACGTTGGCCTATGGCCTGATGGTCGCGGTCATCGCGAGTGGCGTGTGGGGCGTGGGGGTCTACCTGCGCAATCCGGGCCTGATGAGCGACTTGCTCGACGGCAAGACGCTGGAGCAGCACGCCGCCGCGCTGGGCGAGATCGACGGGCAGGCGCGCGCGCTGGCGGCCACGATCTCGCCGCGCTTCCTCGAGTTGGTCGAGGCCTCGGCCAAGGCCCCCATAGGCCGGCCGGGCTGGCGCCGGCTGTTCCGTCGCGTGCCGGGCTGTGCCACGACGGCGGCGGTCGAATCCCTGCGCACGGACCTGCGCGCGTCCGAGCGCGAGGTGCGCGATCTGTTCGCGCTGCAGTTCCGTCGCCTGCAGCAGCTGAAGCGCATCCGCGCCTATTTGCGCCTGCGGGCGTGGACGGAAGTCTGGCTGGTCGTGCACGTGCCGCTGTCGCTCGCGCTGCTGGGGGCCCTGCTGGCGCACATCCTCGCGGTCTTCACCTACTGGTAGCCCATGGCCTCGAGCTCGCCCTCCGACCCGAATGCCGCCGAGCTCGACGCCCTGCGTCGGCCCCTGCGCGGCCGTCGCCTGCTGTCGTGGATCCTTTTGCTGGCCTCCCTCGCCACGCTGGCGCTGGTGCCGTGGTGGTTGTCGAACTCGGCCGCCGAACGGCAGGCGGGCGCGACGGCCACCGACGCGCCGCGGATGACGGCGGTGAGCGCGGAGGAGATCCACGCGCATCGCACCGCGCATGCCTGGGATCGCGTCTGGGATGCCGGCCCCTTGGATGCCGCGCATTCGGCGCTGTCGCTCGACTGCCGCGCCTGCCACAGCGAGCCCTTCGCGCGCGTTCGCGACGAGGACTGCACGGCGTGCCATCTCACGGTGACGACGCACGGCGGGCCCTCGCCGCCGATCGCTGGCGATCCGGCGCCGCGCTGCGCCGCCTGCCACCGCGAGCATCAGGGCCCACAGGGTTTGGCCCTGCAGAACATCGCGCAATCCGGGCCGGCCTGCGTCGATTGCCATGCCGAGCTGGCCGCGCGGAAGCCCGAGCTCGGGCTGCTGGACGTTCGCGATTTCGGCGACGCCCACCCGGAGTTCGCGGTGCGCGTGGCCGGCGACGGCGGGGCGCTGCGCAAGCTGCGCCTCGGTGCCGAGCCGGCCATCGAGCCGACCGGGCTCAAGTTCCCGCACGACGTGCATTTGAAGGCCGGTATCGATGGGCCGGAGGGCCCGCAGACGCTCGCTTGCGGCAGCTGCCATCGCGCGACCGAGGACGCGCTGGGCTTCGAGCCGGTGCGTTTCGAAACCGACTGCGAGAGCTGCCACGCGCTCACGCTGGAGACGTCGCTCGCGCGCCGCAGCGTGCCGCACGGCTCCGCCGAGGACGCGCTGTCGATGATCCGCGAGTTCTACAGCTTCGCCGCGAACAACACCGACCCGCGCCGCGCCGAGGCCGCCCCGGGCGCCGTGCAGCGGCCGGGTGCGACGGAAGCGGCCGATGCGCGATTCGTCGGACGCCCCGGCGATGCCCTGGCGCTGGCCCGCGCCGAGGCCACCGACCTGTTCGAGAAACGCGCCTGCGCGGTCTGCCACACCGTCACCCGCGTCGCGGAGAGTGGCCCGCCCGGCTCGCCGGGGGCCGACCTGCCGCAATACCGGATCGATCCGGTGGCGCCGGTGCATCCGTGGATGCCGGGCGCCCGCTTCAGCCACGCCGCGCACGTGCAGACCGAGTGCAGTGCCTGCCACGCGGCGGCCACTTCGACGGACGCCAGCGAGGTGCTGATGCCGGGAATCGCCGGTTGCCGCGACTGCCATGCGGGCGCCGTGGCCGAACCGACGCAGGTGCGATCCGATTGTGGCCTGTGCCACGACTACCACCCGGCCCACGCCGCGCTGCAGGAGGCGGACGTGCTTGCGGGACGCCTGGTGCCGACGGAGGCGCAATGACGGTATCGGGCCGACCGCGACGTCGCCCGCGCGCCGCCGCACTGCGCAGCGCGACGATGGTTGGCGCCGTCCTGCTGGCCGGCGCGTCGTTCGAGGCGGTAGCGCGCTGCCCGGGCACCCCGTTGCCGAACCAGCGTCTCGAGTCCGCCGACGTGCGCCGCGTGGTGGCGCAGGCCGCCGATGTCGCGCAGCGTTTGAACCAGCCGGCGACGATCGCCTTGGTCGACCGGGTGGGCAACGTGCTGGCCGTGTTCCAGACCAACGGCGCGGCGCCCAGCGTGCGCATCACCAGCGGCATGTCGAGCGGCGGTGGGCTCGAAGGCCTGGTCGTGCCGAGCACGGCGGCGGCCATCGCGAAAGCGGTCACCGGCGCCTACCTGTCGTCGTCGGGCCAGGCCTTCAGCACGCGAACCGCCAGCTTCATCGTGCAGGACCACTTCCCGCCGACCATCCGCAACGTGCCCTCGGGGCCGCTGTTCGGCGTGCAGTTCAGCCAGTTGCCCTGCGGCGACCTCGTGCAGGGCGGCAGCGCGCTCGGCATCGGCCCACGGCGCTCGCCGCTCGGCCTGTCGGCCGACCCGGGCGGTTTCCCGCTGTACAAGGGCGGCAGCGTCGTCGGTGGCATCGGCGTGATCGCCGGCAGCGCGCCCACCTACAGCCTCGATCTCTTCCCCTTCGACTTCGACAACGATCCCGAGGAAGTGATCGCGCACTCGGCGCTGGCCGGCTTCGCGCCGCCCGAATGCATCCGTGCGGAGCGCGTCACGGCCGGCGGCGTGAGCCTGCGCTTCTCCGATGCCGACGGTCGTCTCGTGGCCACCGCGGCCACCGTGCCCAGCGGCGGCGCCTTCGTCGATGTCGGCGGCTATTACGTCGCCGCCGACGGCCCACGCACCGGGCGCATCTTCGGCCTGCCGGAATCCGGCGTGGCGCGCGAGAACATCAATCTCGCTGGCGGCTCGCATGGTCTGCTGAACCCGGACGGCAGCAACCGCTACCCGCCCATCGCCTCGGCAGGCCTCAGTGCCACCGACGTTCTCAGCCTGCTGGACGAATCGCTCGCCGTCGCGAACGCCGCGCGCGCGCAGATCCGCATCCCGCTCGGCTCGCCGGCGCAGGTTACGGTGTCGGTGGTCGATGCCCAAGGCGTGGCGCTCGGCATCGGCCGTACGCCGGACGCGCCGATCTTCGGCATCGACGTTTCGCTGCAGAAGGCTCGCGCAGCGGCGCTGTTCTCTCGCACCGACGCCGCGGCGCGCATCGCGGCGGCGAACTCCGCCGCGCAGCAGGCGTTCTATTTCAATGGTGATCCGCGCGCGGCCGCCGGCTTTTTCCAACGCCCGACGATCTTCGCCGACGGCACCGCCTTCACCGCGCGCGCCATCGGCAACATCGCGCGGCCGCTGTTTCCCGATGGCATCGACGGTCGTTCGCGCGGCCCGCTGTCCAGCCCGAAGCCGAACTGGAGCCCGTTCAACGTCGGCCTCCAGCTCGATCTGGTGTTCCCGGGCCTTGCCGCGTCGCTGGCGCCGGGCGGCCCGATCATCAACCGCTGCACCGCTGCGGCCATCGGTGCCGACAACGGCATCCAGATCTTCCCCGGCGGCGTGCCGATCTACCGGAACGGCGTGCTGGTCGGTGCCGTGGGCGTGTCCGGGGACGGCGTCGACCAGGACGACATGATCGCCTTCCTTGGCATCACCCGAGCGGGGCGCTGGCGCGGCGGCGGTCTCGGCCACGCGCCGCTGGCGAAGCGCGCCGACCAGCTTGGCTTGCGCTACGTGCAGTGCCCGCAGTCGCCGTTCAACGGCAGCGATGCGCAGAACGTCTGCGGCGGCGACGGCGACCTGCCGACGACGGGAGCAGCCCCGGTCACGGCGGTGCAGCCGCAGATCCCCGCACTGCTGCGTCGCGAACGCATGGAGGACCGCCGATGACTCGCCGGCTCCGCGCGCGCTTGCACCCGTTGAACCTCTCCGGCGCCTGCGCCGCCGCGCTGGCGCTGTCGGTGGCGATGCCGGCACGCGCCGATTCGGAAGCGCCGCCCGTCGCTGCCCGCGCCGACGTCGCCCTCGTGCAGGTGATGGCGCCGCGCCTCGTGCTTGTCGCGGCCGCGCGTGCCAATGCGGAGCCGCGTTTCGACGTGGCCCGCGGTCGCCTGCTCGAAGTCGTGGCGAGCCAGGGCGAGTGGATCGAAGTGCGCGTTCGCGGCGGCGCCATGGCGGCCGAGGGCGGCACGGCCTGGCTGCGGCGCGAGCGCTTGCCGGACGGCCAATGGAACGTCGAGCCGATGCGGGCGCCGGGCGCGCCGCGCGTGGTGGGCGCCGATGGCGTGCCGGCGCCGGCCATCGAGCCGCTGGTCCGTCCCGGCGGCGATGTCGCACCGCTGGTGACGCTTCCGCCGCCCCAGCCCGGCCAGGTCGAGGCGCCATTGCCGAACCTGCCGCGCGAATCGGTGTCGGTGCCGGACCGCTGGCGGATCATGCAGGGCCTCGGCTACCGCTTCCCCTGGTACGACCCGTACCACCAGAACGTGCTGAAGGGCGACTTCCCCATCCTCGAATGGGGCAGCGACTGGTTCCTCGCGCTGAACCTCGTCAGCGACACGCTCGGCGAGGCGCGCCGCTTCCCGGTGCCGGTGGCGCAGGTGATCGGCACGCCGGGGCAGGGCAACGACATCTACGGTCGCAACCGCTTCGAGATCGGCGCGCAGACCTTCATCCTCAGCGCCTCGGCGATCAAGGGCAACACCACCTTCAAGCCGCCGGACTACGAGTACCGCATCGTCCCGGTGATCAACATCAACCGTGTCGTGGCGCAAGAATCCGGACTGCTGCGCATCGATCCGGAGGCCGGCCGAACGCGCACGGACACCTTCTTCGGGCTGCAGGAGCTGTTCTACGACAAGCACCTGCGCAACGTGTCGGACCGTTACGACTTCGACAGCCTGCGCATCGGCATCCAGCCCTTCACCAGCGATTTCCGCGGCTTCCTCTTCATCGACCAGCCTTTCGGCGTGCGTCTGTTTGGCAATCGCGACAACAACTTCTGGCAGTACAACCTTGCGTGGTTCCGCCGGATGGAAAAGGACACCAACAGCGGCCTCAACGACATCACCGAGCCGCTGCGCCACGACGACGTCTTCGTGGCGAACGTGTACCGGCAGGACTGGCCGAGGCTGGGCTTCACCTCGCAGGCGACGGTGCTGCACAACCGCAACCGCGAGGACCGCTTCCGCTACGACACCAACGGCTTCCTGGTGCGCCCGGCCTTCCTCGGCGACCTGCGGCCGCACCGCTACAACGTCACCTACCTCGGCGTCAGCGGCGATGGTCATCTCACGTCGTGGTTCCCGAAGTCGCGGCTGAACCTCACCACCACGACCTACGCCGCGCTGGGCGATTACGAGCGCCATCCGCTGGCCCAGCGCTCGCAAAGCATCCGTGCCTTCTTCCATGCCAGCGAGCTGTCGCGCGACTTCAGCTGGGTGCGCGTGCGCGGCAGCGTGTTGTACGCCAGCGGCGACAAGGACCCCTACGACGGCAAGGCCACCGGTTTCGACGCGATCTTCGAGAACCCGCAATTCGCCGGTGCCGACACCAGCTACTTCATCCGCCAGACCATCCCGCTGATCGGTGGTGGCGGCGTCGCGCTGAGCGGCCGCAACGGCCTGTTGCCCTCGCTGCGCTCCTCGAAGGAGCAGGGGCAGTCCAACTTCGTGAACCCCGGCCTCGCGCTGGCCGGCGTGGGCGCCGATATCGACCTGACGCCGGAGCTGCGGATCACCACCAACGTCAACCACCTGCGCTTCCTTGAAACGGAAGTGCTGGGCGTGCTTCGCAACGAGGCGCCGCCGCCGAAGTCGATCGGTTGGGACGCCTCGGTGGGCGTGCAGTGGCGGCCGCTGTTCATCCAGAACATCGTCGTCAACGGCTCGCTGGCGGTGCTGAAGCCCGGCGATGGCCTCCAGCGTTTCTACGGAACGGAGCAGGGCACGCTGTATTCCGGGATCGTCAACGTGCTTCTGACCTTCTGAGCCCATGACCGACGCCAACGTCCATCGCTCGACTTTCCGGCTGCGCGCCGCGCTGTTCTCGCTGAGCGTGACGCTGGCGCTGGGCTCGGTGTCGCTCACGGTGCGCTCGGCCGGCATCGAGAAGGTCGAACGCACCTACCACGAGTTCCCCGCGGCGCCGGCGCGGCAGCCGCAGACGCTCGCCGACACGAAATCGGTGGGCTGCACCACCTGCCACGAGAGGACCGACCAGCCGACCATGCATGCCAACCCCGGCGTGGTGTTGGGCTGCGCGGACTGCCACGGCGGCGATCCCGCCGTGCGGCGCGGCAGCGAGGCGCCGGACAGCGAGGCCTACACCGCGCTGAAGGACGCGGCCCACGTGCTGCCTGCCGATGTCGGCACCTTCGGCCACGGGCCGGGCAACCCGAAGCACAGCATGGCGCGCTGGACGCAGGAGCATCCGGCCTACGTGCGTTTCGTGAACCCCGGCGACCTGCGCATCGCGCGCGAGGCCTGCGGCGCCTGCCACCTGCCGATCATCCAGGCGCAGGAACGCAGCCTGATGGCCACCTCCGCGATGCTCTGGGGCGGTGCGGCGTACAACAACGGCATCCTGCCGAACAAGATCTACAACCTCGGCGAAGCCTATTCGCGCGACGGCACGCCGGCCCTGTTGAGGAACCCGGTCGACGCCAGCGACCCGGCGCTCGCCGCGCGCGGGGTGCTGCCCTACCTTGCGCCGCTGCCGGCGTGGGAGACGGTGCCGCCGGCCGACGTGTTCCGCGTGTTCGAGCGCGGCGGCCGCGTGATCAACTCGCAGTTCCCCGAAATCGGCCTGCCGAATTCGCTGGGCCAGATCCAGCGCCTCGACGAGCCCGGACGCCCCGATTTGCGCCAATCGAACCGCGGGCCGGGCACCGGCAGCCGCATCGCGGTGCCGGTGATCAACCTGACGAAGACGCGGCTCAACGACCCGCACCTGTGGATGCTGGGCACCAACGACAACCCCGGCGACTACCGCAGCTCGGGCTGCACGGCCTGCCACACCGTCTACGCCAACGACCGCGATCCGCGCCATTCCGGCCCCTACGCCGTGCACGGCAACCGTGGCCAGACCGCGACCGTCGATCCGACGATCCCCGCCGGCACGCGCGGCAGCCCGATCCAGCACGCGTTCACGCGTTCGATCCCGTCTTCGCAGTGCATGGTCTGCCACATGCACCAGCCGAACATCTACGTGAACTCGTTCTACGGCTACGTGCAAACGGACTACGAGAGCGATGCCGCGGCCCTGTGGCCGGAAGAGCAGCGCTACCCGACGGCGGCGGAGATCCGCGAGATCAACCTGCGCAATCCGGAAGAAGCGGCGGTCCGCGGTCGTTGGTCCGACCCGGAGTACCTCGCCGAGATCTCGCGGCTCAACCCGACCCTGAAGGACACCCAGTTCGCCGACTACCACGGCCACGGCTGGGTCTTCCGCGCGGTCTTCAAGCGCGACCGCGAGGGCAACCTGCTCGACGCCGAAGGGGCGCAGGTCGCCAACGACGATCCCGAGAAGTTCGACAAGGCCGTGCACCTGTCATCGATCCACCTCGACAAGGGCATGCACTGCGTGGACTGCCACTTCGAGCAGGACATGCACGGCAACGGCCACATCTATGGCGAAGTGGCCGCCGCCATCGAGATCGACTGCGCCGACTGCCACGGCACGGCGCGGGCCTACCCGACGCTCACCACGTCCGGGCCGGCGGCGCGTCCGGGCGGCATGGACCTCTCCCTGCTGCGCACGCAGGACGGCCGGCCGCGATTCGAGTGGCGCGACGGCGCGCTTTACCAGCGTTCGGCGCTGTACCCGGACCTCGAGTGGAAGGTGAGCCTCACGCGCGATTCGGTGAACCCGGCCAACGCGGACTACAACGAGAAGGCGGCGCGCGCCAAGCTCACGCAGATGGGGGCGGCGGCCCGCAACGGCGAATGGAACGCCGAGGCCGCTTTCGCGAATGCCTCCGACGCCGAGTTGGCCCACGGCGACGACAAGATGGAGTGCTACACCTGCCATCTGTCGTGGACGACCAGTTGCTCCGGCTGCCACCTGCCCATCCAGGCCAACTGGAAAACCGAGCGCAACCACTACGAGGGCGGCGAGACGCGCAACTACGCCACCTACAACGTGCAGGTGGTGCGTGATGACGTATTCCAGCTGGGCCTGCACGGCACGGTGAAAGGCAACACCATTGCGCCCATCCGCTCCAGTTCGGCCCTCGTGCTGAGTTCGCAGAACATCAACCGCGAGCGCATCTACATCCAGCAGCCGCCGGTGGCCTCCAGCGGCTTCTCCTCGCAGGCCTTCGCGCCGCATTACCCGCACACCGAGCGCCTCACCGAAACCAAGCAGTGCGAGGACTGCCACGTCTCGGGCAATGGCGACAACAACGCGATCATGGCCCAGCTTCTGCTGCAGGGCACCAACTTCGTCAACTTCATCGGCGGCTACGCGCTGGTGGGCGAAGAGGGCCATGTCGAGGGCGTCAACGTCACCGAACTCGATGAGCCGCAGGCGGTGATCGGCAGCTACCTGCAGCGCATGGCCTATCCGGACTTCTACCGGCAGCACGAAGCGCGCGACCGTCAGCTCCGCGAGGCCTACGGCATCGACAGCGACGGCCCGGCGCAGTGCATCCAGATGCGCGGCGAATATGTCTACGTGGCGGAAGGCGAGGGCGGCTTCCGCGTGTATGACGCGGCCTCGCTGCCGAACAAGGGCTTCTCGCAGCGGATCATCCGCGCGCCGTTCTCGCCGCTGGGCCACGACGCCCACGTGCCGTCGAAGAACGCCACCTGCATGGCGCTGCCCACCAACCAGCCGATCGCCCCGTTCAAGAACGAAGGCGAGCTGATGCGGGTCACCAACCAGGAGCAGCCCTTCCACCCGATCTACCACTACGCCTTCGTGGTCGATGCCGAGGAAGGCCTGATCGTGGTGAAGGTCGACACCTTCGCCGACGGCGAGCCGCGCAACAACTTCCTCGAGCGCGCGGCCACGTGGAACGAGGGTGGGGTGCTCACTGGCGCCCGCCACATCGTCGTCGCCGGCCACTACGCCTACGTCACCACGCCGCGTGGCGTGCAGGTGGTCGACCTCGACGATCCGCTGAAGCCGAAGGCCCTGGCCTTCGTCGCGCTGGACGACGCCCGCGCCACCGCCGTGCAGTTCCGCTACCTGTTCGTCACCGCCGGCAGCGGCCTGCATGTCGTCGACCTCACCGACACTCGCGCTCCGCGCCTGCTGCCCACGTCGGTGGCGCTGCAGGATGCCCGCCGCGTCTACGTCGCGCGCACCTATGCCTACGTCGCGGCCGGGGCCGAAGGGCTCGCCATCGTCAATGTCACGCGGCCCGAGGCGCCCACGCTGCTGACGCGCTTCACGGCGGACGGCGCGATCAACGATGCACGCGACGTGGTGGTCGGTTCGACCAATGCCTCGCTGTTCGCCTACGTGGCGGATGGCCGCAACGGCCTGCGGGTGATCCAGCTCACCTCGCCGGAGAGCCAGCCGAACTTCTACGGATTCTCGCCGGAGCCGAAGCCGGCGCTGATCGCCAGCCGCGCCACCCGCAGCCCGGCGATCGCCCTCTCGAAGGGCCTCGATCGCGACCGCGCCGTCGACGAGACCGGCGGGCAGATCGCCGTGTTCGGCCGGCTCGGCTCGCGGCCGTTCAACCTCGAAGAGATGCAGCGTCTGTACCTGAACCCGGACGGGACGGTGTGGACGGTCCGCAACACCTTGCCCGCCGCTGGAGCCCGTCAATGATCCCGCGCGATGCTTTGGTTATCCTGCTACTCGCGATGGCGCCGGTGCTCCCTGCCTTCGCCGCGTCCCGCGCCAGCTCGACGCCGGTGGCATGGACGCCGTCCGACGACGCCATCCGCGCCGAGAACGCGCTGCGCCAGCCGATGCCCGATCGGGCCTCCGGCACCAGCCTCGGCACCGTCACTTGCGCCAGCAGCACCTGCCACGGCTCGGTGCTGGCCTGGGACGACGTGGTGCTGCACAACGAGTACACCACCTGGGCGCGGCTCGATCGCCACACCCGCGCCTACGCCACCCTGCTGACGCCCGCGAGCGTCTCGATCGCGCGGAAGCTGGGCCTGTCGACGCCGGCGCACGAAGCACCGGAATGCCTCGCCTGCCATGCCTATGCGCCACCCGCCGAGCAGCGCGGTGAGCGCTTCGTGCTCTCGGACGGGATCAGCTGCGAGGGTTGCCACGGCCCGGCGGAGCGCTGGGTGGCGTCGCACACGTCGTCCGACGCGTCGCACGCGAAGAACCTCGCCAACGGCCTGTACCCGACCTCTGATCCGGTCGGCCAAGCGCGGCTGTGCACGTCCTGCCACGTCGGTGACGGCGACCGTTGGGTGACGCACCGGATCATGGGCGCCGGCCATCCGCGCCTCGGCTTCGAAGTGGGCACCTTCGCCGCCCTGCAGCCGCCGCATTACGCCATCGATGCCGACTGGCGCCAGCGCAAGGGCGATTTCTCCGCCGGGCGCGTCTGGGCGCTGGGCCAGCTGTTCGGCGCGAAGGCGATGCTCGAAACGTTGGCGCATCCGACGCGCGGACGCGACGGCCTGTTCCCGGAACTCTCCGCCTTCGATTGCCACGCCTGCCACAAGCCGATGAGCGCGAACCGCTGGTCGCCGCGTCTCGGCATCGGGCCGGGGCGCGTGCGGGTCAACGACGGCCACCTTCTGATGCTGCGGGCCATCACCGAAGCCGTGGTCCCCGATCAGGCCGCGGCCTTCCGCAACGAGGTGCGCGGCGTGCATGCCGCCGTTTCGGCCGGGCAGGGAGATCCCCAAGCCGCGCTGCGCCGCCTGATCGCCCGCCTCGATGCGCTGGTTCCGGTGCTTCGTGCACAGGCCTTCGACGCCGCGCAGATGCGCGCGGTGCTCCAGCGCCTGATCGCCATTGGCCGCAGCGGCGAGTACAGCGATTACGCCGGCGCGGAGCAGGCCTACATGGCCATCGCGCCGCTGCTGGAACAGCTCGCTGCCGACGGCCAGCTGGCGGATGCCGCCGCGCTGCGGCCGCTGCTGGCCCGCGCCCGCGAGACGCTGGCGGGGGAAGACACCTACCGGGCCGAGCGCTTCCGCGCGGCTCTCGATGCCTTGGCCGGCGCCGTCCGCACGCCCGCCGGAACGGAGGGCTGAGCCATGGCCATGCGCGCTCACGATCGCCCCGCCGAATACGACGTCGTCATCATCGGTGCCGGGCCGGCCGGCCTCTCCGCCGCCTCGCGTGCTGCCGCCCGCGGCAACCGCTACGTGCTGCTGGAGGCCGCACCGCACCCGTCGGACACGATCTTCAAGTACCAGAAGGGCAAGCACGTGATGGCCGAGCCCGGGTTCCTGCCGCTGCGCAGCGGCATGAGCTTCGCGGCCGGCAAGCGTGAGACCGTGCTCGGCACCTGGAACGACGAACTCGCCACGCAGGGCATCCACATCCTCCACGGCAAGCGCGTCAACGGCATCGACCGCGACCCGAAGGCCGCGCCGTTCACGGTGCGCTGCGAGGACGGCAGCAGCTACACCACGCGCAACGTCATCCTCGGCATCGGCCTGCAGGGCAACGTGCGGAAGATGGGCGTGCCGGGCGAAGAGCATCCCAACGTCCAGTACACGCTGTCCGACCCGGACGAGTACGAGGGCGAGACGGTGATCGTCGTCGGTGCCGGCGACGCCGGCATCGAGAACGCGATGGGCCTGATCGCGAAGAACACCGTGCACCTGATGAACCGGCAGGAGGAGTTCACGGTCTGCAAGGACGCCAACCGCGACGCCATCCAGGCGCAGGAGCGCGCCGGCAAGGTGCGCATCTGGCATTCGGCCTTCGCCGCGCGCGTTGATCCCCCGCCGGCCGATCCGAAGCTCGCGCCGGGGGCGAAGCCGCCCCTGATGAGCTTCGTGTTCAACGGCAAGGTCGGCGAGCAGAGCATTCCCTGCCATCGCATCATCGTCCGTGCCGGCGCTATCCCGCCGCGCAAGCTGGTCGAAGGCTTCGGCGTGCAGTTTCCGAACGAGGACCCCTCGGCCATCCCGGTGCTGTCCGAGACCTACGAGTCGAACGTGCCGGGCCTGTTCGTCGTCGGCGCGCTGGGCGGCTACCCGCTGATCAAGCAGGCGATGAACCAGGGCCACGAGGTCGTCGACACGATCAATGGCGACGTGGTCGAGCCGGTCGACGAGCCGCTGTTGCGCGACCGGCTGAAGGCGTGGCGCCCCGGCGTGGCGGCTTCGACCGTCGTCGACGAGATCGGGCGGCACCCCTTGCTCGGAACGCTCACCAAGCTGCAGCGCCGCGAGCTGCTGCTGGAAAGCACCGTCCACGTGCTGCCGAAGGACGCGGTGGTCTTCAAGAAGAACGACTACAGCAACAGCTTCTGGTCGATCATCGGCGGCAACGTGCAGATCGACACCGACGGCGACGAGGGCAACCGTCGTGCCGTCGTGCTCGGCGCCGGGCGCTTCTTCGGCGAGATGGGCCTGCTTTCCGGGCGCCGTCGCACCGCCACGGTGTCGGCCGGCCTGAACTGCGTGCTGATCGAGACGCCGCGCCGCACGATGCTCAAGCTGATGAGTGCCTCGGAGCGCCTGCGCGACAAGATCGACCAGGCCTTCGTCCGCAACGCGGTGTTCAACTACATCGGCCCGCTGCTCGGCACCGAAGTGATCGACGCGATGATCGACCGCGGCGTCACGCTGAAGCGCTTCAACGCCGGGCAGGTGCTGTTCAAGGAAGGCGATGCCGCCGACGGCCTCTACCTGATCCGCCGCGGCTCGGTGGCCGTGTCGAAGCGGATCAAGAGCGAAGACCGCGTTCTCGCGTATGTCAGCGCCGGCAACTACGTCGGCGAAATGGCCATGCTCGACGGCGGTGCGCGCACGGCGACGGTGACGGCCTCGGTGCTGACCGAAGTGCTGGTGTTCGAAGCCGAAGGCATCCGCAAGCAGATCCAGTCGACGCCGGCGCTTCGCAAGGCGCTGGAAGGGATCATGCAGGCGCGCACCGAGCAGAACATCGCCGCGGAGCAGGACGTCGAGGACGGCAGCGCGCTCTCGCGCTTCCTGCTCAAGCAGGGCGTGGGCGATGCCTCCGACCTGCTCGTCATCGACGAGGGCCTGTGCGTCCAGTGCAACAACTGCGAGACCGCCTGCGCCGAGTCGCATGGCGGCACCTCGCGCCTGAAGCGCGAAGCCGGCGCCACCTTCGCCCGCGTGCACCTGCCGGTGGCCTGCCGCCACTGCGAGAACCCGCACTGCATGAAGGACTGCCCGCCCGACGCGATCCGTCGTGGTCCGGCCGGCGAAGTCACCATCAGCGAAGCCTGCATCGGCTGCGGCAACTGCCAGCGCAACTGCCCCTACGGCGTCATCCAGATGGCGCCGGAAGCGCCGCCGAAACCCGGCGGTGGTTTGCTGTGGCTGCTGCTCGGCATCGGTGCGGCGCCGGGCGAACGCAAGCCCGAAGTCGAAGGCGACGTCGTCAAGAAGGCCGTGAAGTGCGATATGTGCACCGGCATCAAGGGCGGCCCGCGCTGCGTCGATGCCTGTCCGACCGGCGCCGCTAAGCGACTCTCGGCGGAAGCGCTGTTCCGGCAGATCCGCCAGGTCGCGGACTGATCCAGCCCCGCCGCGCCCCGAGGGGCCGGCGGTTCAGAGCGTCTTTTCGATCCGCACGAGGCCCGGTTCGTCCGAGGGCAGGCGGCGGAAGCCGAGCTGCTGCGCGAGGTGCAGCATCTGCGTGTTCTCCTGCAGCACGTCGCCGTACACGGCATCGAGCCGCTTGAGCTTCGCCCAACGCAGCATCTGCTTCATCAGCAGTGTGCCGAGACCCTGGTTGGCCAGATGGCGGATCACCAGGATGGCGAAGTCGGCGCGCCGGGTGCCGGTGTCGATCGCGGCGCGCACCACGCCGCCCACCAGCGCCTGCCCGGGGGCCTCCGGCTCGGCCAGTACCAGGGCGAACTGCGTCCGGGGATCGATGTGGGTCAGCCGCCGCGCCATCTTCGGCGTCAGCTCCGTCAGCGGGTGCAGGAAGCGCATCCGCACCTCCTCCGGGGTGAGCAGCGCGAATCCCGCGCGCAAGGGCTCGGCATCGGCGGGGAGAATCGGCCGCATCCACAGCCGCCGCCCGTCATCGAGCTGCAGTTCGTCCTGCCAGGGTTTGCCCAAGGGCCGTCGGTGGATCACGGGTGCGCCTCCGCTCAGGTGCCCAGACTCGCGCATCCCCGGCCTTCGGTCGAGATCGCCGGGTGAAGACCGAGGGGGCATCGCTGCCGGGCTATTGACCAATGTAATAACGCGCTATTACAGTGCGTGCCCATGAAGCGCCGTCCTGCCCTCGATCGTTCCCCCGTCTCCGTCGCCGCCCCTTCGGCGGCCGGCCTCGGCGCGGGTGCGCGCCTCGACGGGCTGGTCGAGGCCCTGCGTGCCCTCGAGACGCCCGACGAGGTCCGCCGTTTCCTGATCGACCTCTGCACGCCCGCCGAGCTCGAGGCCATGGCCGACCGCTGGGCGGTCGTGCCGGAACTCGCCGAAGGGCGCGCCTACCGCGAGATCCACGACCGCACCGGCGTGAGCGTCACCACTGTGGGCCGCGTCGCCCGCTGCTTGTCCCTCGGCGCGGGCGGCTACCGCCTCGCCGCCGAACGCCTCGGGCATCTGTCGCCCGGCGCGGCCTTCGCCGTGCCCGGCCACGAACACACGCCCTGATCCCCCAAACCGATTCGCTTTCCCACGGAGCCCGCACCATGCGGACGCACGATCGCCTGCGCATTGCCATCCAGAAATCCGGCCGCCTCTCGGACCCCGCCCGCGACCTGCTCGCGCGCGCCGGCCTCAGCTTCCGCGAGAGCCGCGACCGCCTGTTTTGCTATGGCGAATCGCTGCCCATCGACCTGCTCCTCGTCCGCGACGACGACATCCCCGGGCTGATTGCCGAAGGCGTCTGCGATCTCGGCATCGTTGGCCTGAACGTGCTGGCCGAGCAGGACTACGAGCGCCGCGCGAAGGGCGAGGGCGAGGCCTTCAGCGTCGTGCGCCGCCTCGGTTTTGGCCGCTGCCGCCTGTCGGTGGCGGTGCCGCAGGACTGGGAGTGGCCCGGCCCGCAGCGCCTCGCCGGCCTGCGCTGCGCCACCAGCTACCCGGCCCTGCTGGCGAAGTGGCTGAAGGACAACGCCGTCGATGCCGAACCCGTGCTGCTGTCGGGCTCGGTGGAGATCGCCCCGCGCTTGGGCAAGGCCGAGACCATCTGCGACCTCGTCTCCACCGGCGGCACACTGGTGGCCAACCAGCTGAAGGAAGTGGCGGTGATCCTCGAGAGCGAGGCGGTCATCGCCGGCCCCTCGAAGCCATTCAACGACGAGCGCCAGGCGCTGGCCGACCTGCTGCTGCGTCGCCTCGACGGCGTGCTGTCGGTGAAGGCCGCGAAGCTGCTGATGCTGCAGGCCGAGCGCGCCGCGCTGGGCGAACTGCTGAAGCTGCTGCCGGACGTGGACGCGCCGCTGGTGACCACGCTCGACGGCGATGGCTCGCGCGTCGCGGTGCAGGCGCTGTGCCGCACGGCGGTGACCTGGCAGCGCCTCGAGGACATGAAGAAGGCCGGTGCCAGCGCCCTGATGGTGCTGCCGGTCGAGCAGATGCTGGCCTGAGCACGACGATTGGATGACGACCATGAAGACCCTCGACTGGGCCGGACTTTCCGCTGACGAGCGCGCCGCCGCGCTCGCGCGGCCGCCCTCGAATTCGAGCGAGGAGCGCATCGCCGCCGTGCAGCGCATCCTCGCGCAGGTGCGCGCCGACGGCGACACCGCGCTGCGCGCGCTGACCCGCCGCTTCGACAACGTCGAACTGGATTCGATCGAGGTCGGCGCCGCCGAGTTCGACGCCGCCGAAGCGGGCCTCGATCCGGCGCTGCGCGCGGCGATGATCGAAGCGAAGTCGCGCCTTGACGCGTGGCACCGCGCTGGCGCGCCGATGGAGTTCGAGATCGATACCGCCCCGGGCGTGCGCTGCGGCCGCGTGCTGCGCGCCATCGACACCGTCGGCCTGTACGTGCCGGCCGGCTCGGCACCGCTGCCTTCGACCGCACTGATGCTCGGCGTGCCCTCGCAGATCGCCGGCTGCCGCGAAGTGGTGGTGTGCACGCCGCCGCGGCCCGACGGAAGCGCCGATTCGGCCGTGCTGGTGGCGGCTCGGCTGTGCGGCGTCCGCCGCGTGTTCAAGATCGGCGGCGCGCAGGCCATTGCCGCGATGGCCTTCGGCACCGAATCCATTCCGCGCTGCGACAAGCTGTTCGGGCCCGGCAACGCCTGGGTGATGCTGGCGAAGTCGCAGGTCACCGCGCTGCCCGACGGCCCCGCCATCGACATGCCGGCCGGCCCCTCGGAAGTGCTGGTCATCGCTGATGCCGGCGCCAACCCGGCTTTCATTGCCGCCGACCTGCTCGCGCAGGCCGAGCACGGCCCCGATTCGCAAGTGGTCTTCGTCACCGACAGCGCGGCGCAGGTCGCGGCTGTCGAGGCGGAGGTGCGCGCGCAGGTCGCACGACTGCCGCGCGAAGCGATCGCGACGAAGGCGCTGGATTTTGCCCGCCTCATCGTCTTACCCACGCTGGACGAGGCCTTCGCGATCAGCAACGCCTACGGTCCCGAGCACCTGATCGTGCAGCTGCGCGAACCGCGCGCCTGGCTGCCGAAGATCACCTGCGCCGGCTCGATCTTCCTTGGCGACTACGCGCCGGAATCGCTGGGTGACTACTGCTCCGGCACCAACCACGTGCTGCCCACCGGCGGCGCGGCGCGGGCGTGGAGTGGTGTGTCGGTGGCGAGCTTCCAGCGCAGCATCAGCGTGCAGCAGGTGAGCCGCGAAGGGCTTCGCGCGATCGGCCCCTGTGCCGTCACGATGGCCCGCGCGGAGTCGCTCGAAGCGCATGCGCAGGCCGTCGTGCAGCGGCTGGAGGCCTCGGCATGAACGTGCTCGATCTGGTCCGCGCCGACCTGCGCGATTTCGGTGGCTACGGCTCGGCGCGCAAGACCGGCCTCAAGGGCCGCGTCTGGCTCAATGCCAATGAGAGCCCATGGGCCTCGCCGGCCGATCCGGGGCAGGGCCTCAACCGCTACCCCGAGCCGCAGCCGGCGGCGTTGCGGGCGCGCCTTGCTGTGCTCTACGGCGTGCCCGAGGACAGCCTGCTGATGACGCGCGGCAGCGATGAAGGCATCGACCTGCTGACGCGCGCGCTCTGCCGCGCGGAACGCGAGGCCGTTCTGGTCGCGCCGCCGGTGTTCGGCATGTACGCCGTGTCGGCGCGCGTGCAGGGGGCGCCGGTGGTCGATGTGCCGCTGGTGGACGAGGGCGATCGCTTCCGTTTCGACATCGATGCGGCACTCCGTGCGTTGGAGCTGTCGGTCGCGAAGGCGCCGGTCAAGATCCTCTACGTCTGCTCGCCGTCGAACCCCACCGGTGGCGCGGTATCGAACACCGAACTCGAGCGCCTGCTGCGTGGCGTTTCGGGTCGCGCGCTCGTCGTGGTCGACGAAGCCTATGGCGAGTACAACGAGGCGCCCGGCGCGCTCGCTCTACGCGAGCGCTTCCCGAACCTCGTCGTGCTGCGCACGCTGTCGAAGGCGTATGCGCTCGCCGGCGCGCGGCTCGGCATCACCATCGGCGATCCGGCGCTGATCCGCGTGCTCGCTGCCATTGCCCCGCCGTACCCGCTGGCGTCGCCGGCCGTCGCCTTGGCACTCGATGCCGTATCGCCCTCGGCCGCCGACGAGGCGAAGCGCCGCGCCGGCCGCATCGTCGCAGAGCGCGGCCGCGTGGCCGAAGCGCTGCGCGGGCTCGACGGCGTGCGCGCCGTCTACGCCTCCGACGCCAACTACCTGCTGGTGCGCTTCGCAGATGCCGAAGCCGCCATGCAGGCCCTGCTCGCCGCCGGCGTCGTCGTGCGCGACCAGCGCGCGGCGCCCCAGCTCAAGGATGCCCTGCGCATCACCATCGGCACCGCGGAGGAGAACGACGCGATGCTCGCCGCCCTTGCTGCCCTCCCTGCGCGCGTCGCCGCGACGGCCTGAGACCCTGCCATGCCCCAGAAGATCCTGTTCATCGACCGCGACGGCGTGCTGATCGACGAGCCCGCCGACGAGCAGATCGATTCGTTCCAGAAATTCCGCCTCACGAAGGGCTGCATCGCCGCCCTGCAGAAGCTCCGTGATGCCGGCTTCCAGTTCGTCATGGTCAGCAACCAGGACGGCCTCGGCACGCCGAGCTTCCCGCGCGAGACCTTCGAGGGGCCGCAGCGCCTGCTGCTGCAGATCCTCGAATCGCAGGGCATCACTTTCCGCGAAGTGCTCATCGACGAGAGCTTCGCGCGCGAGAACCTGCCAACTCGAAAGCCCGGCATCGGGATGGTCATGCACTACCTGCGTGATCGCGACATCGACCTCGCCAGCAGCGCGATGGTCGGTGACCGCGAAACGGACATGCAATTCGCCACCAACCTCGGTGTGCGTGGTTTCCGCTTGAAGGACGGCCACTACGACTGGGCGGGCATCGCGCATGCGCTCACCGCTTCGCCGCGCACGGCCACCGTCGAGCGCGCGACGAAGGAGACGAAGATCACCGTGCAGGTCGACCTCGACCGCGCGAGCGAGCCGGCCATCGCCACCGGCCACGGCTTCTTCGACCACATGCTGGAGCAGCTCGGCAAGCACGGCGGCTTCGGGTTGGCCGTGCGCTGCGCCGGCGACCTGCACATCGACGAGCACCACACCGTCGAGGACTGCGCGCTGGCCATCGGCCAGGCATTGAAGCAGGCGCTGGGCGACAAGCGCGGCATCGGCCGCTACGGCTTCGATGGCGGCGAGGGGCAGGGCGGTGAACCTTCGTCGGCCGGGGTGGACGGCTTCGGCGCCGAGGCTCGGGCCGCGTTCGCGCTGCCGATGGACGAGACCCGCGCTTCCGCGGTGGTCGATTTCTCCGGCCGGCCCTACTTCGTCTTCGAAGGCGCGTTTCAGCGCGCCGAGGTGGGCGGCCTCGCCACCGAACTGGTGCCGCACTTCTTCCGCTCGCTCTGCGAAACCGCCGGCCTGAACCTGCACCTGCAGGTGCGTGGCGAGAACACGCACCACATGGTCGAGGCCTGTTTCAAGGTCGTCGCCCGCGCGCTGCGCCTCGCGATCCGTCGCGAAGGCACGGCCTTGCCGAGCACCAAGGGCGTGCTGTGAGCGGCGCGTTGCCCGCCCTTGATGCCTCGCGCATCCGGCTGGTGCTGCTGGATTCCGGCGGCGCCAACCTCGGTTCCGTGCAGGCCGCGTTCGCGCGGCTCGGCGTGGAGGCGCCGGTCACCAGCGACGCCCAGCGCATCCGCGCGGCGACCCATGTGCTGCTGCCCGGCGTCGGCGCTGCGGGCCCGGCAATGGCGCGACTGCGCGCGAACGGTCTCGATCGCCTCATCCCGACGCTCACGCAGCCGCTGATGGGCATCTGCGTCGGCATGCAGCTGCTGTTCGAGCACTCGGTCGAAGGCGAGGTGGATTGCCTCGGCCTGCTGCCGGGTCGCGTCGAGCGCCTGCCGGAGTCGCCCGGCGTGCGCGTGCCGCACATGGGGTGGAACGGGCTGCAGGCGGCCTCCGCCGAGACGGCCGCGCACCCGCTGATGGCCGGGCTCGACGGCCGCCATGCCTACTTCGTGCACAGCTACGCGTATCGCGGCGACGCGAACGCGCTGGCCACCAGCACGCACGGCCAGCCCTTCACCGCCATCGCCGCCCGTGGCCACGTCATGGGGGCGCAGTGCCACCCCGAGCGCAGCGCCGCGACCGGCGCGCGCCTCCTCCGCAACTTCCTTTCGCTTTAGGCGTCATCGTGTCCTTCATCCTCTATCCCGCCATCGACATCCGCGAAGGCCGCGTCGTGCGTCTCCGCCAAGGCGACTACGACGCCGAGACCCGCTATGCGGACGACCCGCTCGCCCTCGCGAAGCGCTATGCCGAGGCCGGCGCCGAGTGGCTGCATCTCGTCGACCTCGATGCCGCGAAGGCCGGGGGTTGGACGCTCGGCCCGCTCGTCGAGGCGATCCGCCGCGAGACGACGCTGAAGGTTCAGACCGGCGGTGGCGTTCGCGACGATGCTGACGTGCTGACGATCCTCGGGGCGGGCGCCTCGCGGGTCGTCATCGGCTCGCTGGCCATCAGGCAGGCGAACCGGGTGCTCGGCTGGCTGGAGCGCTTCGGCAACGATCGGATCACCATCGCCCTCGATGCCCGCGCCGACGATGCCGGCGTTTTCCGCTTGCCGGTGCATGGTTGGACCGAGGCCTCGGGCCTCGCGCTGTTCGACCTGCTCAAGCGCTATGCCGACACCGGCCTGCGCCACCTGCTGTGCACCGACATCGCGCGCGACGGCATGCTCGCGGGCCTCAACCTCGACCTCTACCGGGAGATCGCCACGCGTTTCCCTGAGGTCGCGGTGCAGGCCTCCGGCGGCGTGGCCTCGCCCGACGATGTCCTCGGCGCCCGCGCGGCCGGTGCTGGCGGTGCCATTCTCGGCAAGGCCTTGTTGGACGGCCGCTTCACGATGGTCGATGCCTTGGCTGCGTTGGATGCGGCCGAGGGCCGGCCGCAGGAGACGGCCTGATGCTCGCGCGACGGCTCATTCCCTGTCTCGACGTCCGCGACGGCCAGGTCGTCAAGGGCGTGCGCTTCCGCGACCATGTGGTCATGGGCGGCATCGAGGAACTCGCCCTGCGCTACCGCGACGAGGGCGCGGACGAGCTGGTGTTCTACGACATCACCGCCAGCCCCGAAGGCCGCAGCGTCGATCGCACGTGGGTGGAGCGGGTTGCGACGATCATCGACATCCCGTTCTGCGTGGCCGGCGGCATCCGCTCCGTCGACGATGCGCGGGCCATCCTCAACGCGGGCGCCGACAAGGTGTCGGTGAACTCGCCGGCGCTGGAGCGCCCCGGTCTGATCGACGAACTGGCCGCCGCCTTCGGCGTGCAGTGCGTGGTCGTCGGCGTCGACTCGCTGAAGGATGCGGACGGCGAATGGCGTGTGCGCCAGTACACCGGCGACCCCTCGAAGACCAAGGCCCTGGGCCGGCGCACGCTGGATTGGGTGGCCGAGGCGCAGCAGCGTGGCGCCGGCGAGATCGTCCTGAACTGCATGGGCAGCGACGGCGCCAAGACCGGCTACGACCTCGAACAGCTGGCCGCCGTGCGCGCGATCTGCCGCGTGCCGCTGGTCGCTTCGGGCGGTGCCGGCGCGATCGAACACTTCGTTGATGCGTTCCGCGTGGCCGACGTCGATGCCGCGCTTGCCGCATCGGTCTTCCATTCGGGTACCGTGCCGATCCCTGAGCTCAGAGCCCGCCTCGCCGAGGCCGGCATCGAGGTGCGACGTGACTGAACCCACCCCCGGCGCCCCGGCGCCCTTCGACCTCGACGCCCTCGACTTCGCGAAGCAGGGCGGCCTGTTGCCGGCCATCGTGCAGGACGCGCGCACGCGCCGCGTGCTGATGCTCGGCTACATGGACCGCGCCGCGGTCGAGGCCACCGTCGCCAGTGGCAAGGTCACCTTCTTCAGCCGCAGCAAAAACCGCCTGTGGATGAAGGGCGAGACGTCCGGCGACGTGCTCGAGTTCCGCAGCATCGAGACCGACTGCGATGCCGACGCCCTGCTGGTGCAGGCCATCCCGCATGGGCCCACCTGCCACCTGAAGCGCTGCAGTTGCTTCCCCGAGGCGCCGGGCAGCGTGCTCGCCGAACTCGAAGCCACCATCGAGCAGCGTGAACGCGATCGCCCCGCCGGCAGCTACACGACGACGCTGTTCGAATCCGGCGTGCGCAAGATCGCTCAGAAGGTCGGCGAGGAGGGCGTCGAGACGGCCCTCGCGCTGGTCGCGCAGGACGACAAGGCCGTGCTCGACGAGGCGGCCGACCTCGTGTTCCACACGCTCGTGGGTCTTCGCGCGCGCGGCCTCGGCCTCGGCGACGTCGAGCGCGTGCTGGCCAAGCGCCACCAGGGCAAGGCCCGCGTCAGCGGTTGACGCGGTTGCGGCCCTCGCGCTTCGCCGACTAGAGCGCGGCGTCCGCGCGCGCGACCAGCGGCTCGAACGCCCCGTCGCTGCGGCACTGCAAGCTTGTTGGCCGCATTACGCCCCGATAGGCTGCTGCGGCCACTCCATGCCACCGACGATGACCTCCACGACACGCCGTCGCCTTCGCCTTCTTGTCCCCGGCGTCTGCCTCATCGCCGCGACGGCAGCTTGCGGTGCGCCGCCGGCCCTGGTCGGCCGGGTGCACCTTGACTGCGATGCGAATGGACGGATCGACGCCGGGGAGCCGCCCTTGGCCGGGGTGCGGATCTCCGACGGCGAACGCATCGTCACCAGCGATGCCTCGGGAGGGTTCCGCCTCGAGCGTCCTTCGGGGCCGGTGTTCGTGGTGAAGCCGCCGGGCCACCGCTTGCCGACACGCGACGATGGCCTCCCGGATTTCTGGCGCCCTGCTGGGACGACCCGCTGGGACATCGCGCTGGCCGAAGCGCCGCTGGCACCGCCCTACGACATGCGCGTGTTCGGTGATCCGCAGCCGAAGAACACGGCCGATGTCGACTACTTCGAGCGCGACATCGTCGCGGACGAAGCCCGCCTGCCGCGCGCGCGCCTCGGGGTTTCGCTCGGCGACATCGTCCACGGCAACCTCGCCCTGCTGCCGGCGATGGCCCGCGCCACCGCGGCGACGCGCATTCCGTGGCTGCACGCCAGCGGCAACCACGATCGCGACCATGGCGCGGCGACCGACGAGGCCTCGCTCGAAAGCTTCCGCCATGTGTTCGGCCCCGACACCTTCGCTTGGGAAGAGCCCGGCCTCGCGGTCGTCGTGCTCGACAACGTCATCCACCAGCCCGGCAGCGGCGTGCCCGCGCGCTATATCGGCGGATTGCGCGAGGCGCAGTTCCGCTTCCTCGAGGCGTGGTTGCCGACGGTGCCTGGCGACGCTCTGCTCGTGCTGGCGATGCACATCCCGCTGTTCGACGACGACCCGGATCCCGCCATCGACTCCTTCCGCGACGCGGACCGGCAGCGGCTGTTCGACCTGCTGGAACGGCGCGCCAACACGCTGGTGCTCTCCAGCCACACGCACATCCAGCAGCATCGCTGGCATGGCGCCGAGGCGGGGTTCGCTGGCGCTACGCCCTTGCACGAGTACAACGTGGGCGCGGCCTGCGGCGCGTTCTGGACGGGGGTGAAGGATGTGCGCGGCATCCCCGACACGCGCATGGCCGACGGCACGCCCAACGGCTACGCCACGCTCACCGTCCAACCGGAGGGTCGCTACGCGCTGCGATGGCACGTGGCCGGCGAGTCGGGCGATCCGCCCTTCGGGTTGCACGCGCCGAAAGTGCTGCGCCGTGGCGCGTGGCCGGGCTTCGGTGTCTACGCGAATGTCTGGATGGGCGATGCCGACACGCGCGTGGAGTACCGCGTGGGCGGTGGCGAATGGCAGCCGATGCGCCGCGTCGAGCGCGCCGACCCCGAACTGCGGGCCATCAATGCCGACGATGACCGCAGCGATGTCCTGCGGGGCTATGACCGCGCGCCGGAAGCCATTCTCTCGCAGCACCTGTGGCGTGGCGCGCTACGGACCGACCTGCCGGCCGGCGAGCACGAGGTCGAGGTGCGCGTCTTCGACCGCTGGCGTGGTGAGCTGCGCCGCAGCACGCGCTATCGGTTGGCCAACGTCGAGCCCTGAGGCAGGCTCGGCGCGGGGCTCAGAGCAGGATCGGCAGCAGGCTGGCTTTGGCGGCCAGCAGCAGAACGAAGCCGGCCTTCGCCCACTGCCAGGCGTCGTGCCGGCCTGGCGCGCGCCCGCGATCGGCCCATTCCGCCGCGGCCACGCGTGCGCGACGGAGGGTTTCCTCGATGCGGGCGTCCTCGCTGAACCGCGTCGTGGCCTCGTGCTGGGCCGCCGAGCGGATCGCGCGTGCCTTCTCGGGGGGCAGGGCATGGACGTCGGCCAAGGTGCGCCGCCAGGCGGCCGCATCGCCTTCTGGCACGAGGAAGCCCGTGCGCCCGTGTTCGATGTAGATCCGCGACGACATCGCATCGGTTGCCACGACGATGGCGCCGAGGGCCATCGCGTTGCAGATCGTCTGGTCCGCGGTGCAGCGCTGCAGCCCGGGCGTGATCGCCATGGCGAACACCCGGCTGTCGGCCACCGCCTGCCAGTAGGTCCGGAAGGTCCAGTCGCTGACGACCTCGACGTTCGGCAGGTCGGCGGCCCAAGCCTTGACCTGCGCCGTCACCGGCGAGGGCGGCAGGCCGATGCGCAGGGTCCAGGGCTCGCCGCGCATCGCGTCGAGCAGGGTGCGGTAATCGCGGTAGCTGTGTCCGCCGGTGACGATGGCCTCGCCGGGTTCAGCCTGCCGCTGCAGGTCGTAGCCCGTGAGCGAGGTCGACCACGGCAGCGGCTTCACTACGGCTTCCGGCAGCCCGAACACCGACACGTAGAGCGGGATCTCTTCGCGCGAATGGGGTTGGACTTCGGCGAGCAGGCGACGGCCCAGCCACAGGGGCAGGCGTTGCGCCCAGCGGTGCAGGGCGGTCCGGCCCGGCTGCCAGTGCGCGTCGACGATCAGGTGCGGTGCGGTGATCCACGGGCACAGGGCCGCGAGGGCCAGGTAAACCAGGTCGGCCCGTTCGCCGCCATTGATCAGCACCGCGTCGGCTGCCGCAGCGCGGCGGAGGAGCCGCGTGATCACCGAGGGGTCGGGGACGCCCGCCCGCGCCCAGACCCGGCGCCAAACACCAGGGCGGCTCCCTGACGACGCCGAAACGGTCTCGACGCTGGACGACCAGCGCAGGGACTTGTGGAAGGGCAGGGTGGAGACGATGCGTGTCACCGGGGACGTCCGTGATCCGAGTGTGCGTTCCCTCACAGTTTATCGGGGCCGCCTTCCGGCCCGGTGCACGGCCGTGTGAAAAGTGGTGGCAGCCGGCGGCGAAACGCTGCGTTCCGTCCGCGGCGGCTCGCCAGCGCTTGGGAGCCGGCCTCGCCGCCCGCACCTCGGCATCCCCAACCCGTGGAACCTCCATGAGCCCCCTGTTCACCCCGACCACCGCCGGCACCCTTGCCCTGCCGAATCGCATCGCCATGGCGCCGCTGACCCGCGCCCGTGCCGGCCGCACGCACATCCCCAATGCCCTGATGGCCGAGTACTACGCGCAGCGGGCCAGCGCCGGCCTGCTGATTGCCGAGGCGACGATGGTCTCTTCCGACGCCAGCGCCTTCACCGGCGAGCCGGGCATCTTCGACGAGGCCTGCGTGGACGGTTGGAAGCGCGTGACCGACGCCGTGCATGCGAAGGGCGGCCGCATCCAACTCCAGATCTGGCATCCGGGCCGCGCCGCCCACTCCCTGCTCGACGGAGGCCGCCAGCCGGTGTCCAGCAGCGACCGCGCCATCCAGGGCGACACCATCCACACGCCCGAGGGGCCGAAGCCCTACGAAGTGCCGCGCCGCCTCGACGTGACCGAGCTCCCGGGCATCGTCGACCTGTTCGTGGAGGGGGCCAAGCGCGCGATCCGCGCCGGCTTCGACGGCGTGCAGATCCACGGCGCGCACGGCTACCTGGTCGACCAGTTCCTGCGCGACAGCGTCAACGACCGCACTGACGGCTACGGCGGCTCCATTGAGAACCGCGCTCGCCTGCTGCTGGAAATCGTCGATGCGGTATCGGCCGAGATCGGCGCCGGCCGCGTCTCGGTGCGCATCTCGCCGCTGGTCGCCTACAACGACATCCGCGACGGCCAGCCGGTGGCACTGGTCGAGTACGTGGCGCGCGAGCTGGATGCGCGCGGCATCGGCTTCCTCGAGATCCGCCACGGCGACCAGTCGCTGCCGGAAGAGCAGGCCGTCGGTGCGGCGGCGCGGCGCAACTTCCGCGGCCCGCTGTTCCTCAACGGCGGCTTCGACGCGGTGTCCGCCGCCGAAGCCATCGCCGCGGGCCGTGGCGACGTGATCGTGTTCGGCCGGCCCTTCATCAGCAACCCGGATCTTGTCGAGCGACTGAGCGCCAACGCACCGCTGGCCGAGGTGGATTTCTCGACGCTCTACACGCCGGGCCCGAAGGGCTACACCGACTACCCGGCGCGGGACGCCGTTACGGCGTGATCTCGGCGAAGCTCTCCACGCGCGGGTGGCCGTTCGTCGCGGCCTCCCGCGAGTTCGGGTAATCACCGCGGCGATCGAGCAGCGCGGTGCGCAGGCCCGCCTCGCGGGCTGCGTCCAGTTCCTCGACGATGTCGGAGAGGAAGAGGATGTGCGAGGGCGCGACGCCGATGTCGGCGGCGATGTGGCGGTAGCTGCCGACTTCGCGCTTGCCGCCGATCTCGGTGTCGAAATAGCCGGAGAACAGGGGCGTCAGGTCGCCGACGTCGCTGTGGCCGAAGAACAGCTTCTGCGCCGGAACCGAGCCCGAGCTGTACACGTAGAGATCGTGGCCCGCGGCCTTCCAGCGCTTCAGCGCGTCGCCCGCGTCGGCGTAGACGTGCGCCCGGTACTCGCCCAGCGCGTAGCCCTCGGCCCAGAGCTGGCCCTGGATCGCCTTCAAGGCCGTGTGCTTGCGGTCCTCGTCGATCCAGGCGAGCAGCTGCTGCACCGCGGCCTCGTCGCGCGAGTCCTGGTGCGGGTGGCCGATCTCCAGCGCCACGGCATCGAGCCAGCGGCGGATCTCCGGCTCGTGCCGACGGGCTTCCACGAAGCCGGGCAGCGCCGCGCGCGCGTAGGGGAACAGCACGTCCTTGACGAAGGCGATGCTGCTCGTCGTGCCTTCGATGTCGGTGAGGATGACGGTGGGGGTCGTGTTCAAGCCAAGGCCTCGCCGCGTTCGAAGCGCGGGAAGCGCTGGGCGATGTCGCTGCCGGTGAAGTTCGCCACCCAGCCTTCGACGTTGGTGAAAAGGCGGATGGCGATGAAGAACGGCTCCGGGCCCATATCGAACCAGTGCGTCGTGCCGTCCGGTACGCCGATCAGGTCGCCGGCCTCGCACAGGATCTCGTAGACCTTGCCGCCCACGTGCAGGGTGAACAGGCCCGAGCCCGCGACGAAGAAGCGCACCTCGTCCTCGCTGTGCGTGTGCTCGTTGAGGAACTTCTGGCGCAGCGCGTCCTTCTGCGGGTGGTCGGCCGTCAGGCTGATCACGTCGACGGCCTTGTAGCCGCCCTCGGCCATCAGGCGATCGATGTCGCCCTTGTACGCGGCGATCACCTCGTCCTGCGAGGCGCCGGGCTGCACCGGGGCATTGGCGGCCCACTGCTCGAAGCGCACGCCGATCTTCGCGAGCTCCGCGGCGATGGCGCTGTGCTCGCGGGTCTCGAGCAGCACGGTGGACGGGTCGGTGTCGTTGAACAGGCGGATGCGGCTCATGCGTGCAGTCTCCGGAGCTCGAGTTCGCAGGAAAGGAGGAATTCGAAGGCGTCGAGGTGGCGGCGGGCTTCGGCCATGTCGCGGCCCCACGCGTACAGGCCGTGGCCTTCGATCAGATAGCCCCACAGCGGGCCGCGATCGAGTTCGGCCTCCACCATCGCGGCCAGCGCCGGCATGTCCTGCGAGTTCGGCAGCACGGGCACGCGCACGGCGCCTTCGTGGGTGTCGTTGCCGCGGAAGGCCTTCTGCAGCTCGTAGCCCTCGAAGGTGATATGGCCCTGCTTCGCGAACAGGCGCGAGGCGATCGTCTGCGTCTTCGAGTGCGTGTGCAGGATGCAGCCGACGTCGGCGAAGCGGCGGTAGAGCTGCGTGTGCAGCAGCGTCTCGGCCGAGGGGCGCTTCTCCGTCGCGACCGGGCGGCCGTCGAAGTCGACGACCATGATGTCGTCCTGCACCAAGCGGCCCTTGTCGCGGCCCGACACGGTGATCGCGCAGTGCTGCGCGTCGAGGCGCTGCGAGAAGTTGCTGCTCGTGGCCGGGGTGAGTCCGAGGTGGGCCAGCTCACGGCAGTTCGTGATCAGGCTACCGGCGGCGTCGGCGAGACGGTGGGGGTCGTAGGGCAGGGCGCTCATGGGCGAAGTTTAGGGTGCGCCGGGTGAATGGGCCATTCGCGATGCGAAGCATTCGCCAATGGGCTTGCGGATCGTCAAATGCCGGCGACGCGAAGGCGGCTACCGTGGCGGTCGCCAACCCACTGGGAGAGCCCCTTGGATACCCCGAACCGCCGTCGTTTCCTGCAGCTGGGCGCCGTCGCCCTGGCCGCGCCCTTCGCCGCCCGCCTTGCCATTCCAGAGGCCCAGGCGCAGGCCCTTCCGCGTCTCCCGCTCGACCATCCGCAAGGCAAGGCGCTGGCCTACATCGAAGACGCGACGAAGACCACGCACGCCAGCTTCAAGCCGGGCAGCAACTGCCTGAACTGCCAGTTCTATACAGCCGCCAACCAGGGCTGCACCCTGTTCGCCGGCTTCAGCGTCGAGCCGAAGGGCTGGTGCGCGGCTTGGGCGAAGAAAGCCTGATCGATCCGCCCCGTCCGCGGTGGCGGACGGGGTTCCCCCGGATCTCGCCCCTCAGGAGGCGTCCGGCGGGCTGTCGAGCAGCGGCAACGCGCCGGTGTCCGCGCCGGCCACCGGCAAGAGGTCCTCGTGGAGCGGTCGCTTGCCTTTGGCGCCGGCCTCGACAAGGCGACGGGCGCGCGCGACGACCGATTGCGGCGACTCCGACAGGCGATTCCGCGCCGTCTTGAACGCCTTCTGGCCGGCATCGAGCTTGGCTTCGATCTCGTCGAAGTCCGTGATGAAGGACGACAGCGCGTCGAGCAGCTTGCCGGCCTCGTCGCCAATGATGCCGACCTGGCGCTGCAGCTTGTCGCGCGTCCACAGCCGTTCGACGACACGCAACATGGCCATCAGCGTGTTCGGTGAGACGAACACGACCTTGCGCTCGAAGGCCTCGGCCTGCAGGCCCGGATTGAATTCGAGTGCGGCGGCCAGCGCCCCCTCGATCGGCACGAACATCACGGTGAGGTCGAGCGACTTCCCGCCCATCGCCTTCGGGTAGTTCTTTTCGGCGAGGTCGCGCATGTGGCCGCGCAGCGCGGTGGTGTGTCGCGCCAGGGCCTCCTGGTGTGCGGCCGGGGTCTCGGCGTTGCAGGCTTCGGCCCAGGCCACGAGGTTCACCTTGGCGTCGACGACCACCTGGCGGTCGTCCGGGAGGTGCACCAGCACGTCGGGGCGCAGCAGGCTGCCACTGTCCTCGTCGCGTGCGCTGTTCTGCTTGACGTAATTGCGGCCTTCCTCGAGGCCCGAAGCCTTGAGCACGGTGTCGAGGATCATCTCGCCCCAGTCGCCGCGCGTCTTCGCATTGCCCTTCAGCGCCCGCGCGAGGTCGTCGGTCGAGGTCGCCATCCGCTGGTTGAGCTGCTGGAGCTGCTCGATCGAGCCGCGTAGCGTGTGCACCGTCGCGGTCTGGTCGGTGCCCAGCTTCCGAAGCTCGGCCTGGAACTCGTTGAGCTTCGTCGCGAAGGGCGTCAGCGCGGACTCGAGGCCCACCTTCGAGGCGACCGCGGAATCGCCGATCTTGCGGTCCAGGGCAACGGCCTTTTCGTCAAACACCTTGCTGGCCACTTCGATGAAGGCGGTGCTGAGCTTGGCCTGCGCGTCCTCGAGGAAGGCCTTGGCCTGCTCGCGCGAGGCGATCGCGGCGTCGCGTTCCGCCGCGGCCCTCGCCAGCGAGGACGACAGCTCGCGGGCCTCGCGCTGTGCCACTTCCACCCGGGTGCTCGCGTCCGTGGCGGCCCCCTCGGCCTTCGCCTGCGCGGCGCGGGCGGCGTCGAGCTGCGCGAGCGCGCCGGCCTCGCGTGCGGCGGCGGTGGTCAGGTCGTCGCGCAGGCCGCGCAGCGAGGACTCGGCTTCCGCCACGCGCCGCTCCATGTCCGGGAGGCGGGCCGCATCGCGCAACAGGCCGTCAATGCGCGCCTGCTGCTCGCCGAGCTGTGCCTCCAGTTGCGCCGCGCGCTCTTCCAGCGCCCGGCGGCGGCGCCACAGCCCGATCGCCACCGCGCAGGCGGCCACGAGCAGCACCAGCAGGGTGGAGAGGATCCCGAGGTTCATCGATGCGTCGTCCATACGCCGCCATTCTAGGCGCGTGACGTCTCACGGGCGGAGACGGAAAACAAGAGCGGCGCGGAAATCCGCGCCGTTTTCGTGGGCTGGCGTTGCCGCCGACCGATCAGGGCGTCGGCGCGGTTCGCGATCCGAACAGGCGGAAGCCGCCCCAGGCCAGCAGGGCGATCAGCGCCGCACCGGCAGCCATCTTCGGCGGCGAAGACAGGATCAGCAGTGCGCAGGCGAGCAGGGCGCCGATGCCGAGTAGCCGGTCGCCGCCCGAGGGACGCCGCGTGGGCGTTCCCAGCAGCAGGCTCAGGCCCGCCGCCGCATAGGCGAGGACCACCAGCAGCACGACCATTCCCACGATGTCGCCGAACTGCGACGCCACCGTGTCGCTGATGGTGATGAAAGCGATGGCACTCATGCCGAGGGCCACCGCGAACAGGCCCCAGCCCGCGGCGCCGTTCGGGCGCAGCACGCCGAAGATGCGCGGCAGGTAGCCGCGCTGCGCGGCGCGAGCACCGGACTCGCCGGAAACGAGCATCCAGCCGCCCAGCGTGCCGGTGGCCTTCAGCGCGGCGGCGGCGGCGATCATCGGCACCGCCCAAGCACCGAAAATCTGTCCGGCCACCAGGGCGAACGGGGCGCTCGACGCAGCAAGTTCCTGCGCAGGCACGATGCCCATCACCAGCACGGACGAGACGAGGTAGACCGTGCCGGCAATGCCGATGCCGGCCAGCGTCGCGCGCGGCACGTTCTTTTCCGGATCGCGGACGATGCCGGCGACCATCGCGCCGGTCTCCAGCCCGACGAAGGCCCAGAACACCGGGGCGAGGGCCGAGAACATCAGCGCCAGGTCGGACTGCGGGTTCGGTACGCCGTTGTCGCCGACGTTCCAGGCTTCGCCGCTGGTATTCCAGGCCGACAGGAACAGTTCGCCGTCGAAGCGGCCCCAGCCGCCCAGCAACACCGCTGCGACCGGCAGCAGGCCGAAGATCACGCACATCGACTGGAAGCGGGCCACGCCACGCGGACCGAACAGGTTGATGGCGAACATCGTCCAGATCAGCACCAGCTGGCCGAACAGCTGCACCGTCGAGTTGCCGCCGTCGAGCGGCAGCAGGGTGACGAGGTAGCCGAAGGCCGCGACGGCGATGGCGTTGTTGCCGATCCACGAGCTCAGCCAGTACAGCGCGGTGGCGAGGAAGCCCATGTCGCGGCCGAGCGCCGGACGCACGTAGTCGTCCGGCGATTCGAGGTTGGGGTAATCGCGGGCGAGGCGCGAGAACGCCCCGCCGAGGAAGGCCGCGATGACCGTGCAGGCCAGCCAGCTCAGGGCGGTCACGCCGCCCTGCGTCGCCAGCGTGGCCGGCAGCAGGAAGAACCCCGAGCCGATCATGTTGTTGGCCACCACGAAGGTGGCCAACACCGGCCCGATCTTGCGAGCGTCAGTCATCGCGGTGCTGCTCCGTCAGACCTTGCGCAGCTTGCTGTTGCGGAAGCCATAGAAGAAGTAGATCAGGAAGCCGAGCACGGTCCAGCCCGTCATCACCTGCCAATGGTCGGCGAACGGCTGGATGAACAGGTACAGGCACGAGATCACGGCGATCGGCACCACCAGCCACACGCCCCACACGCGGAACGGGCGGTCCAGCTCCGGACGCGTGTAGCGCAGGATGAGGACGCCGGCCGAGACGGTGGCGAAGGCGAGCAGGGTGCCCATCGAGACGAGGTCGCCGAGGAAGCTCAGCGGCAGGAAGCCGGCCATGATGGCCGCGAAGATGCCGACGATGATGGTGCCGATGTAGGGCGTGCCGTAGGTCGGGTGCACCTTCTCGAAGGCCTTGGGCAGCAGGCCGTCTTGCGCCATCGCGTAGAAGATGCGCGGCTGGCCCATGAGCATGACGAGGATCACCGAGCTCAGGCCGGCGATGGCGCCGATCTCGACGATGTGCTTCAGCCACTCCAACTGCGGGTAAGCCTGCATCGCCGTGGCGATCGGCTTCGAGGTGCCCAGCTCGGTGAAGGGCAGCAGGCCCGTCATCGTGGCGGCCATCGCGATGTAGAGGATGGTGCAGAACACCAGCGAGCCGAGGATGCCGATCGGCATGTCGCGCTGCGGGTTCTTGGCTTCGCCGGCGGCGGTCGAGACGGCGTCGAAGCCGATGTAGGCGAAGAACACCACGGCCGCGCCGCGGATGACGCCGTCCATGCCGTACTGGGCGTGGCCGGCGGTTTCGACGGTCGGCGGGATCAGGGCGATCGCGCTCGGGTCGGTGGCGCAGGCCGCGACCAGCTTGGCCGCGAGTTCGGCGCTGAGCAGGCCGCTGCTCTTGGCGACGGCCGCGCAGGCGTTCCAGTTCTCAGGGTTGATGAACTGGAAGGCGAAGCCCAGGAACAGCACGATCACGGTGACCTTGATGAACACGATCAGCGCGTTTACCCAGGCGCTCTGGGTGATGCCGCGGTAGCAGAGCGCGCTGATGGCCGCGACGATCAGAACGGCCGGAAGGTTCAGCGTGGCGCCGGTGCTGACGAAGCTCTTGGTCTCGGCGACGAAGGTGTAAGGGGCCTGGGAGAGCGCGTCGGGGAAGGCCATCCCGAAGGTCGAGAGGAAGCTGTTGAGGTAACCCGACCAGCCCACGGCCACCGTGGAGGCGGCGAACAGGTACTCGAGGACGAGGTTCCACCCGATGAACCAGGCGACCACTTCGCCCATCGTGCTGTAGGTGTAGGAGTAGGCCGAGCCGGACACCGGCATCATCGCCGCGAACTCGGCATAGCACAGGCCGGCGAAGGCGCAGGCAAGGCCGGCCATCACGAAGCTCAGCATCACGCCGGGGCCGGCATAGTTCGCCGCTGCGGTACCCGTCATCACGAAGATGCCCGCGCCGATGATCGCGCCGATACCGAGCAGGAACAGCTGGCGTGCGCCGAGCACGCGCTTGAGGCCGCTGTTCGCGAAGGCGTTCGCGTCCACCGGCTTGATGGCAAACAATTGGTTGAGCATCCCGAGATCCCCTGGGTGGTGCGGTGTGGAACAAGCTGGAGTGTCGCCGCCCGATTCCCCTGGAACGCGGGCAACGGCAAACCATACCCGGGGCGGTCACGGGGCGGCAATACATTCCCTTCACGTCGGCGATAATGGTGCGATGGACCCGAAGATCGCCGAATTCATCGACAGCCTGAGGCGATATGCGCAGACCTGTCCCGAACATCGCTCATTGGTGGACGATTTCGCCGGATTCGCGGCCGTTGCGCCCGACGTCTTCACCCGAGCGCACCTCGCGGGGCACTTCACCGGCTCCGCCTTCGTGGTGTCCGCCGACGGTGCGCGGGCGCTGCTGCTCCACCACGCCAAACTCGACCGCTGGCTCCAGCCGGGCGGCCATGCTGACGGCGAGATTGACCTCGCGGCCGTCGCCTTGCGCGAGGCCGAGGAGGAAACCGGCTTGCCGGGGCTGGTCGTCGAGAGCGGCATCTTCGACCTCGACCGCCACGGCATCCCGGCCCGCGGCGCGGAGCCGGAACACTCGCACTGGGACGTCCGTTTCGTGGTGCGCTGCACCAGCGACGAGACGCCCCAGATCAACCGCGAATCCCGAGCCGCCGCCTGGCGCCGCATCGACGAACTCGCCGTCGACGGGACGCTCGAACCGTCGATCCGGCGGATGGCGGCGCGCTGGTTGGCCCGCTCAGGCTCAGGCGCGGCCTGAGAACTCGCCGGTCGCGGTGTTGATCAGCACCTTCTCGCCGTTGCTGATGTACTCCGGGACCATGATCTCGATGCCGGTGCTCAAGCGCGCCGGCTTCGGGCGCTTGGTGGCCGTGCCGCCCTTCATTTCCGGCGGCGTATCGACGACTTCCAGCGTGACCGTGGCCGGCAACTGCAGCGCCACCGGCGCGTCGTCGATGGTCTGGATGTAGCAGCCGGTGAGGCCGTCGGTGATGTAGCCCGCGGCCTCGCCGATCGCGTCCGGGTCGAGCGTGTAGGGGGTGAAGTCCTCGTCGTCGAGGAACACGAAGGCCTCGCCGTCCTTGTACGAGAAGCTGGCCGCGCGGCGCACCAGGTCGACTTCCTTCAGTTCGTCGTCGGCGCGGAGCGAGAGGTCCAGCTTGGTGCCACCGGGCACCGAATACATCGTGAAGCGGAAGGTGACGTTGCCACCGCGCGCTTGCGGAGAGCTCCGCTCGATGTCGCGGATCTGCCAGACGCCGTTGTTGTGCTCGACGACGTTGCCTTTCTTGATCTCGAAAGCCTTCATGGAATGCCCTTACTTCGGCTGCATGCGGATGGCGCCATCGATGCGGATGGTTTCGCCGTTGAGGTAGCGGGTCTGGAGGATGAAGCCCACGGTTTCCGCGAACTCCTCCGGCTTGCCGAGGCGCGAGGGGTAGGGCACCTGGGCGCAGAGGCTCTGGTACACGGCCTCGGGCATGCCATCGACCATCGGGGTGTGGAACACACCCGGCGCGATGGTCATGACGCGAACGCCGATGCGGGCGAATTCGCGGGCCATCGGCAGGGTCATGCCGACCACGCCGCCCTTGCTGGCCGCGTAGGCGGCCTGACCGATCTGGCCCTCGTAGGCGGCGACGGACGCGGTGTTGACGATGACGCCGCGCTCGCCGTCCTCGCCCGGCTCGTTGCCCTGCATCAGCGCCGCCGCGGCCTTGGCGACGTTGAAGCTGCCGACGAGGTTCACCATCACCGTGGTGGCGAAGGTCGAAAGCGGCATCGCGCCTTCCTTGCCGAGCACGCGGCCCGCCCCGAGGATGCCGGCGCAGTTGATCGCCGCGTTCAGGCCGCCCAGGGCGTCCTTCGCCGCCTGCACGTTGGCCGCCACGCCGGCCTCGTCGCTGACGTCGGTGCGGAAGAAGTGCGCGTTGCTGGCGCCGAGCTCGGCCACGGCGGCCGCGCCGCGCTCGGCGTTGACGTCGAACAGGGCGACCTTGCCGCCGTTCGCCACCAGAAATCTCGCCACGGCGAAGCCGAGGCCGGAAGCGCCGCCAGTGACGACGGCGCGGACATGGTTCAGATGCATGGGGGTGCTCCCGGAGAGACGCCGGATTTTACCCGAGGCCGCTGCCCGGCCGTGGGCTGACGGGGCACACTGGTGCCATCGCAGACAAGTCGGGAGAGGGCATGGAGCGGATCGCGGTCGAGCGCCTGCGGGTGGGGTTGTGGGTGTCGATGGAGAACGTCCCCGGCACCGGCTTCCTGCTGCGCAGCGAGGCGCAGATCGCCACCTTCGCGCAGGTGGGCGTGAGCCATGTCTGGCATGAACCGGCGCGCAGCGAGGTGGCGCCCTTGCCCGAGCCTGAGCCCGCGCCCGACCCCGTCGGGACCTCGATGCCTGACGACGATCCGCCGGCCCTGCCGGGCGCGGCATCGGGCGGCGGTATCGAGATCGTCGCGGTGCCCGAACCGGACCGCATCGAGGGGGAAGGATTGGCGCACGGCCCCCGCGTGTCGGGGTTCGACGACGAGCCCGCGACGGCACCACCGACCGACGCGCTCGACGCCCAGCGGCAGAGCCTCGATCGCTGCGAACGCCGGTTCAGCGCCGTCTCGAAGGCCTTCCGCAACGTGCTGCAGAACGTCCGTGCGCAGCCCGAGGAGGCGCGTGCCATCGCCGAGACCGAGGTCGGCGGCATGGTCCGCGCGGTGCAGCAGGAACAGGACGTCGCCATCCGGCTGCTCTCCGAAAAATCCGGGCAGGAAACCGCGCTGCACGCCATCAACGTCTCGGTGCTCTCGGTGCTGCTGGGCCGGGCGATGGGCCTCGATGGCGAACTCGTCGAGGCGATTGGCCTCGGCGCGCTGCTGCATGACGTGGGCAAGATCGAGTTGCCCGATGTGATGCGTGGCAAGGCCGATTCGCCGAACCCGACGGAACGTCGCATGTTCCAGAGCCACGTCGAGCACAGCCGCACCCTGGCCGAGCGCATGGGCCTCGGCGAGGCCGCGGCCGCCATCGTTGCCCAGCATCACGAGGCCAGCGACGGCAGCGGGTATCCGCAGGCACTGAAGGGCGAGGCCATCCACCCCGCCGCGCGCGTCGTCGCGCTCGTGAACCACTACGACAACCTGTGCAATCCGCCGAACCCGATCCACGCGCTGACGCCGCATGACGCGATCGCCGCGGTCTACCGGAAGACGAAGGAGAAGTTCGACCCTGCCGCGCTGAACGCCTTCGTGCGGATGATGGGCATCTACCCGCCCGGCTCTGTGCTGCACCTCTCCGATGGCCGCTTCGCGCTGTCGGTCGCGGTCGACCCAGCCAACGCGATGAAGCCGAAGGTGCTGATCCACGACCCGGCCGTGCGGCCCGAGGATGCGCTCATCGTGCCGCTGGCGGAGCATCCGGAGCTCTCGATCCAGCGGGCCATCAAGCCGATGGCCCTGCCGCGTGCGGCCTTCGACTACCTGCAGCCGCGCAAACGCACCAGCTTCTTCATCGAATCGCGCTCGCGGCGCTTCGGATGAGGGCCTTGGGCCGGCGCGTGGCCGGCCTGTTGCGTCAGTCGATCGCGGCCTGGAAGTCCGGGTCGGACAGGACGGCGACCAGAAGCTTCTGCACGGCCGTCGGGTAGTTGTCGTAGGCGGCCGGGATCGCGACGGCGCCGATGAACGACGAGGGCCAGTTGTGTGCGGCCTCGTACGTCTTTTCGAAGCGTTCGCCGTTGCCGCCGCTCACCACGATGCGTACGGCGAGTTCGGCGGAGCCCTCGCTGACGCCGCTGGCATCGACCTTGTGGCGCAGCAGCTCGAGAGCGATGCTGCGCTCGGCGCTGGCGGAGTAGCGGCCGCTGGCCGACAGCTCGGCGATGAGCGCTTCGCGAATGTAGCCGCTGAAACGGCCATCGGAGGCCGAAGACATCATCGGCGAGCCCCGCAGCGAGACCCGGTCGTTCTTCACGTCGGCCGCGGCGCGCGCCTCGCCGACGGCGACCGGTGCACCTGCGGCCAACGGACGCGACGCGACCGCGGTCTGGTACTGCGCGGCGGGCATCGACACGCAGCCTGCGAGGATGCAGGACGCCAGAAGCAAGCCACCGGCGCGCGACAGCGAAATGGCGCGGCCGATCATTCGAACGCCCCCTGTTCGCGGAGCTGCTTCAGGCCGTTCCAAGTGATCTGGTCGATGACCTGGCCTGCCGCCTGGTCCGGGCTCACGGGCGTGAGGTTCGCCGGGCCCGCGTGGTTGCCCACCGTCGTGTGCAGCGCATGCTTCACTTCCACCGACTTCGATGTCTCGCCAACGCGATAGGTGAGCGTGGCCGCATAGCCGTCCGTCACCATGGTTCCTACGGCGCCGAAGGTCAGGCCCGTGCCGAAGCCTTTCGCCGCGGCGTTGTCGGTGAGCGGAACGTTGTCGATGACCACGGTGAGCGTCGCCTGGTTGGACGCCGCTGCTTCCGTCGCCGTCGTGAACAGGCCTGATTCGTTCGCCACGGCCAGCACTCGGGGCTTCATGAAGCCGGTGGCGCGGGCATTGGCATTGCCTTGGGTGCGGAATTCCGCGAGCACCTGCACTGGGGCGGGGGACGCCACCGTGCCGACGTCGGATTTCCCGACCATCGGCAGCGCCGTATCGACGTAGGAGCGCGTGCTCAGGCAACCCGACAGGGTGAGGGTGACAGCAAGGGCGAGCGCGAGCTTCGCGCCCGATTTCGGGGGGGTATGCATCGTTGGTCCTTTCCATGGGCCGATTTCGGCGCGAGAAAAGGTGGCCGAGCGATGCCGAAAAAGCAAGGCGTCCGCGCGTCTTGCCTACAAGGCGCGCAGATAGAAGCGGTTGCAGCCGAAGTGGCCGGTGGCCCCCATCGCCTGCGTGATTCGCTGGAAGCCAGCGCGCTCGTACAGCGCCTGCGCCGCGTCCATGCCGGTGAGCGTCTCGAGGTAGCACTGGCGGTAGCCGAGGCGCCGCGCGGCATGCAGGCAGCGGGCGATCAGCGCCGTGCCGGCACCGAGGCCGCGCAGGCCGGGCTTGAAGTACATCTTGCGCAGCTCGCAGACCCCATCGATGCCCTCCAAGGGCGCGATGCCGCCACCGCCCAACACGACGCCGGCCACTTCGACGACGAAGTAGGCCGCCCCCGATCGCGCGTAGGCCGCATGCATCGCGCCCACTTCGGCGTCATGGATGGCGAAGCCCGGGCCATCGGCGCCGAACTCCGGCATCACGCTGCGGATGATGTCGGCGACGGCTGCGTCGTCCGTCGACCGCATCGGGCGCATCACGAAGCGCGCCGCGTCCTCGATCTGGCTGAGGTCGGCCTTCCGCACCCAGCCGGCGTCACCCTTGGCCGAGTAGCACCAACGCCAGCCGCCCTGGTCGTCGGCGACTAGAAGCCGCTCGCCGGGCGTCAGCGCCAGTTCGCGGGCGTCGTACGCCGCGACGGCATGGGCGGTGGCCGGAAGGGTGTCGAGCGACTGGCCCTCGTCGAGTTCGAAGGCGCTGCGCAGCGTCCAGCCTTCCGCGCCGCCCGGCGTGATGCACCAGTGGAAGTCGGGCCACTCGTCGTCGTTGCGGGTGATCGTCAGGCGCTCACCGGCGTCGAAGGCGATCGGGTGGTCGTAGGTCGGGCGGCGGCCGGCATAGGCCACGGCCGCGCGCAGGGGTTCATGGCTTTGCACGGTTCACCTTGCTCATGGAGTCGCGGCCCAGCACCGACGACAGCCAGCGGCCGGTCGCGATGAGCGCATCGAGGTCGACGCCGTGGGCGAAGCCCATCCCGTCGAGGAGGTAGGCGATGTCTTCGGTGGCGACGTTGCCACTCGCGCCCTTGGCGTAGGGGCAGCCGCCGGTGCCGGAGACGGCGGCATCCACGACGCGCACGCCGGCTTCGAGGCAGGTGGCCACGTTGGCCACCGCTTGGCCGTAGGTGTCGTGGAAGTGCACGGCCAGCGCGGTCATCGGCACTTCGCTGGCGACGGCCTCGAGCATCGCGCGCGCCTTGCGCGGCGTGCCGACGCCGATGGTGTCGCCGAGTGAGATCTCGTAGCAGCCCATCGCATGCAGGGCCTTGGCCACGCGCACGACCTCGGCGACAGGTACTTCGCCCTGGTAGGGGCAGCCGAGCACCGTCGAGACGTAGCCGCGCACCGCCAAGCCGTCGCGCTTCGCGGCGTCGAGCACGGGCGCGAAACGCTCCAGAGATTCAGCGATGCTGGCGTTGATGTTGGCCTTGCTGAAGGCTTCCGAGGCCGCGCCGAACACGGCGATCTCGGTGACGCCGACGCTGCGCGCTCGCTCGTAGCCCTGCAGGTTCGGCACCAGCACCGGATAGCGCACGCCGTCGCGCTTCGCCACGCCGGCATAGACCTCGGCGGCGTCGGCCATCTGCGGCACCCACTTCGGGCTGACGAAGGCCGTGGCTTCGACGGTGCCGAGGCCCGTGGCGGCAAGCTTTTCGATCAGCGCGATCTTGTCGGCGGTGCCGACCAGCGCCTTCTCGTTCTGCAGCCCGTCGCGCGGGCCGACCTCGACGATGCGGACGACGTCGTTGGTCACCGCGGCGGCCGTGCTCATTCCAGCACCACCAGCACGGCATCGGCCTCGACGAAGTCACCAGCAGTCGCGCGGACTTCCTTGACGGTGCCGGCGCGCGGCGCCTTCAGGCTCAGCTCCATCTTCATCGCTTCCATCACTGCGCATTCCTGGCCTTCGGCCACGGCGTCGCCCGGCTTCACCTTGGCCAGCACCACGCGTCCAGGCATCGGGGCCTTCAGCGTGCCATCCCCCCCCGCGCCCGTCTTGCCGGCGAACGCGAAGGCGCCGAGGCGTTCGATCAGCCAACGTTGCGTGCCGTCGTGGAGCAGCACCGAGCCGGCATCGACATGGGCGCGGGCCAGCACCGCGGCGCCGTCGACGCGGGCCGAGGCGCGGCCGTCATCACCGAGCCGGAGGCCGTCGACGCGGATCGTCGATGCCTCGCCTTCGAGCCCGATGGCGTAGTCGCCACCGTGGCCGCGCGCGTTCAGCACGTGGCGGACGCCGGCGGCTTCGAGCACCAGGCGACGCGCGCCGCCGTGGCCGAGGCGCCAACCATCGGCGATCGCCCAGGGCGAGGTCGGGTCGGGGCCGGCCGCCGCAAGTTCGCGCGTGGACTGTTCTTCGCGCATCAACACGGCGGCCGCCGCGAGGGCGAGCATCGGCGGGGGCGGCGGTGTGGCCGGGGTGAGCACTTCTCCCAGCGCGCGGTCGAGGTAGCCGGTGTCGATGGTGCCTTCGATGACACTCGGGTGGCGCACCAGCGCTTCGAGGAAGGCCACGTTCGACTTCGGACCTCGGATGTCGCAGTCGGCCAGCGCCTCTCGGAGCCGCGCCAACGCACGCGGCCGCGTTTCGTCCCAGACGATCAGCTTGGCGATCATCGGGTCGTAGAAGATCGTGACCGTGTCGCCTTCGACCACGCCGCCGTCGAGGCGCACGTGGGCGGACGGCGCTGGCAGGCGCAGGCGCTCCAGCTTGCCAGAGCCCGGGAGGAAGCCGGCCGCCGGGTCTTCCGCGTACAGGCGCAGCTCGATGGCGTGGCCGTGCTGGCGCACCTCGTGCTGCGCGAAGGGCAGGGCTTGCCCAGCGGCGACGCGCAGCTGCAGCTCGACGAGATCGAGCCCGGTCACCAGCTCCGTCACCGGATGCTCGACCTGCAGGCGCGTGTTGATCTCCATGAAATAGAAGCCGCCGTCCTGCCCGACGATGAACTCGACGGTGCCGGCGTTGACGTAGTCGATGGCCTTCGCCGCCTGCACGGCCGCCGCGCCCATGGCTTCGCGCAGATCCGGCGTCAGGAAGGGCGAGGGCGATTCCTCGACCACCTTCTGGTAGCGGCGCTGCGCCGAGCACTCGCGTTCGTTGAGGTGCAAGGTGTGGCCGTGGGTGTCGGCGAACACCTGGATCTCGATATGGCGCGGCTTCTCGACATAGCGCTCCAGCAGCACGCGGTCGCGGCCGAAGGCGTTCTTCGCCTCGCGCTGGCAGCTCTCCAGCGCCGCGGCGAACTCACCCGAAGCGCGCACGATGCGCATGCCCTTGCCGCCGCCGCCGTGCGCGGCCTTGATCATCAGCGGGTAGCCGATGGCGTCGGCCTCGCGCTGCAGAAGCGCGGGCGATTGGTCGGCGCCGGTGTAGCCCGGCACCACCGGCACGCCGGCCGCGTGCATCAGCTCCTTGGCGCCGGCCTTGCTGCCCATCTTCCGCATCGACGTGCCCGACGGACCGACGAAGGCGATGCCCGCCGCAGCCACCGCGTCGGCGAAGTCGGCGTTCTCCGAGAGGAAGCCGTAGCCCGGATGGATGGCCTGCGCGCCGGTCTTCTTCGCCACCTCGAGGATGGCGTCGCCGCGCAGGTAGCTGTCGCCGGGCGCCGGGCCGCCGATGCGGTGCGCTTCGTCGGCGAGGCGCACGTGCTGGGCGTCGGCATCGGCGTCGGAGTAGACGGCGACGGTGCGGATGCCGAGCTTTCGCGCGGTGCGGATGACGCGGCAGGCGATCTCGCCGCGGTTGGCGATGAGCAGGGTCTGGAACATCACTCGCCGTCCCAGTAGCCGAGGTTGTCGGCTTCGCGGTTGCGCAGCCGGACGATGCGGCGTTCGCCCGACTCGTCGAAGCCGAGGAAGTGCGAGGCGCCGGTCTTGCCGGAGTCCGGGTACTGGTAGAGGTCGGGGAAGATCATCGTGCTCACGGCGAGGTAGCGCAGCGTCGCGCTGGCTGAGGTGTTGCGGATCTGGTGGGCCGTTTCCGGCCCGCCGACGGGGCAGGCGATGACGTCGCCCACGCGCAGTGGGTAGCGCTCGGCGCCGACGCGGAGTTCGCCTTCGCCTTCGAGCACGAGGAACATCTCCTCGTTGCCGTAGTGGTTGTGCGCCGGGAAGGCCGCCTTGCCGGGCGGCACGATGGTGACGTTGTAGCCCAGCTTCTGCGCGCCGACGCGGGGCGAGATCGGGGCCACCATGGCGCCCCGGTACTTCTTCGGGCTTTCGTCGGGCGGCGCCGTAATCAGCTCCGGCTGCAACGCGTCAAGGTTGATGACGGGGGAGAGGCGCTCGCCCATGGCTTTAGCCCACCCAGCGCGGCGCGCGCTTGTCGAGGAAGGCGCCCAGGCCTTCCTGGCCTTCCGGCGAGACGCGCAGGCGCGCGATCAGTTTGGCGTTCTCGGCGTCGATGCGCTCGGCGTCCTCGCGCGTCAGGCCGCCCATGCGCAGGGCGAGCGTCTTCGCTTCCGCCTGCGCGATGGGGCCGCCCTTGCCGAGCCAGTGCAGCTCGCGGTCGACGGCTTCATCGAGCTCGCCGGCCGGCACGCAGCGGTGCAGCAGGCCGATGCGCGCGGCTTCCGGCGCCTCGAACACCTCCGCCGTCTGGAACAGCTTGCGGGCCTGGCGCGCGCCGATGGCCGCCACGAGGTAGGGCGAGATCACCGCCGGCACGAGGCCGAGCTTGGCCTCCGACAGCGAGAACTTCGCGCCCTCGACGGCGATGGCGATGTCGCAGCAGGCCACGAGCCCGACGCCGCCGCCGTAGGCCGAACCGTTGACGCGGGCGATCGTCGGCTTCGGAAAGAAGTTCAGCGTGCGCATCAGGCGCGCGAGTTCCAGCGAGTCGGCGAGGTTCTCGGCTTCGCTGGCCTTGGCCATGCCGCGCATCCAGTGCAGGTCAGCGCCGGCCGAGAAGGTGCTGCCTTGGCCCGTCAGCACGAGGGCGCGCACCGAAGCGTCGGCGGCCAGCGCGTCGAGCATGGTGTTCAGGGCGCCGATCAGGCCGGCGTCGAAGGCGTTGTGCACCTCGGGCCGTGCGAGGGCCAGCCAAGCGACGGCGCCGCGCCGCAGCAGGTCGATGGGATGGGACACGCGTCCTCCGGAGGGGGCGGATGGGCTCCGGGCGGGGCCGGGAAGCCCCCGATTCTAGCGACTGCGCCCGCCTCGCCGACGTTGGCGGTCGAGCCGGCGCGCCGTGATGGAAATGTCTACAATGAGAACGATTCTCATGGACCAGCCCATGACCCTGCTTGACCTGCCCACCGGCAGCTCCGCCACCGTCGCCGCCGTTGACGACGTCCATGCCAATGACACGATCGCCCGCCGCTTGCGCGAGCTCGGTTTCGTCGCCGGCGAGCCGGTGCGCGTGGTGACGCGCGGTCCCTTCGGTGGTGACCCGCTGCTGGTGCAGATCGCCGGCACGCGCTTCGCGCTGCGTCGGGTCGAAGCCGCCCGCGTACGGCTCGCCGAAAGCAGGGCGGCGCAGCCGTGATGCGCGCCGCGCTCGTCGGCAATCCGAACTGCGGCAAGACCGCGCTGTTCAACCGCATCACCGGCAGCCGGCAGAAGGTGGCCAACTACGCCGGCGTCACCGTCGAGCGCAAGGAAGGTCGCGCGCGGCTTCCTTCGGGTCGCGAGCTGGCGATCCTCGATCTGCCCGGTGCCTACAGCCTGCAGGCGGCCAGCCTGGATGAAGCGGTGACCCGCGACCTCCTTCGCGGCTTCTATCCCGGTGAACCGCCGCCGGATTTGCTGCTCTGCGTCGTCGATGCCACCAACCTGCGCCTGCACCTGCGCTTCGTGCTGGAGCTGAAGGCGCTGGGCAAGCCGATGCTGGTCGTGCTGAACCTCGTCGACGCCGCCAAACGGCGCGGCATCGCCATCGACATCGCGCGTCTTTCCGCGGAACTCGGCGTGCCCGTGGTGCCCACCGTTGCCGTGCAGCGCGGCGGTGCGGACACGTTGCTGGCGGCGATCGATGCCGGTGAGGCGCGCCTGCCACCGGCCGCTGCGGCGAACGCGATGCCCGACGCCGAGGCCCTGCATGCCGAAGTGCATCGCCTCCTCGATGCCGCCGTGCGGCTGCCGCCGGCGGGCCTCACCACCGAAGACCGTCTCGACTGCATCGCCTTGCACCCGGTGTTCGGCTTCGTGCTGCTGGCGGCGGTGATGTTCCTGATGTTCCAGGCCGTGTACGCGTGGGCCGAACCGCTGATGGGCGGCATCGAAGCCGCCACCGCGTGGTTCGGGGCCACCGTTGCCGCGTGGATGCCGGCGGGACCGTTGAAGAGCCTCGTCGTCGATGGACTGATCGCTGGACTCGGTGGCGTGGTGGTTTTCCTGCCGCAGATCCTGATCCTCTTCCTCTTCATCCTCGCGCTCGAAGAGAGCGGCTACCTCCCGCGCGCCGCCTTCCTGCTCGATCGCGTGATGGCCGGCGTCGGTCTCTCCGGCCGCAGCTTCATTCCGTTGCTCTCGAGCTTCGCCTGCGCCGTGCCCGGCATCATGGCCACGCGCAGCATCCAGGACCCGCGCGACCGCCTCGCCACCATCCTGGTCGCGCCGCTGATGACCTGCTCCGCGCGCCTGCCGGTGTACGCCCTGCTCATCGGTGCCTTCATCCCGCAGCGCGACGTGCTGGGCGTGTTCAACCTGCAGGGCCTCGTGCTCTTCGCGCTGTATGCCGCGGGCATCCTCTCGGCCCTCGCTGTGTCTTGGGTGATGAAGCGCTGGCGCCGCGACACCCGCGAGCACGCGCTTCTGCTGGAGCTTCCCGCCTATCGATGGCCGAACCCGCGCGACGTCGCCATCGGCCTCTACGAGCGCGCGGCGATCTTCCTGAAGCGCGTGGGCGGCATCCTGCTCGCCCTCACGGTGCTGCTGTGGTTCCTCGCCAGCTACCCCACGCCGCCCGACGGCGCTACCGGTGCCGCCATCGACCACAGCTTCGCCGGCATGATCGGCCACGCCATCGTGCCGCTGTTCGCGCCGCTCGGCTTCACCTGGCAGATCTGCATCGCGCTGATCCCGGCCATGGCCGCGCGTGAGGTGGCGGTCTCGGCGCTGGCCACCGTCTATGCCATTTCCGCCGTCAGCGACGACCAGGCCGGCGCACTGGCGCCGCTGATCGCGAACGACTGGTCGCTGGCCACGGCGATCGCGCTCCTGGTGTGGTTCATCTATGCGCCGCAGTGCATCAGCACCTTGGCCACGATCAAGCGCGAGACCAACAGCTGGCGGCAGACCGGCATCGCCACGGCCTACCTGTTCGCGCTGGCCTATGGGGCCACCTTCATCGCCTACCAGCTCGCCGTCGCGATGGGGGCGGGGTGATGCTGCAGGAGTTCATCGTTGCCCTGCTGGTGTTGGCCGCCGCGGCCTTCGTGGTGCACGACCGCGCCCCGGGCCTCAGCCGCCGCCTGCGCGTCGCGCTCGCCGTCCCGCTGGTGCGCGAGGGGCGGCCGGCATGGATGAAGCGGGCAGGGCGGTGGATCGCGCCACCGCGTGTTGCATCGAACGGCTGTGGTGGCTGCACCGGTTGCGAGCCGACGCGCTGACGCGAATCGCCTGGGTGTCCGTTCAGCGGATGATCAGGACCAGGAACCAGGCCATCCCGGCCATCCAGAGCGCCGCGAAGGTGGGACCCCAACCCTCCCGAGGCGTGCCCCGTTCCCGCAGGTCCCGCTCCTGAACGACCCGCTCGATGGCGAAGGCGGCGACAACGCCCAGTGCCATGCCGAACCGGTTCAAATCCAACAGCGAGACGGCTTCGATCTCCAGGCCGGCGTGCAGCATCGTTGTGCCCAGCAGCAGGACCAGCACGAGCAGCGGCACGACCTTGGGCCTGCTCGACCAGGCCAGCGCGAAACCGGAGAATCCGAGCGCGAGGTTGGCGGCGGTATCGCCGGGCCAGCCGGCGAGAGGCAGCAGCGTCGCCGGCACGATAAGGATCCACCGATACAGGCTCCACGTCCGACGCTGGATCCAGGGCCATAGGCGGCCCATCAGGATCGAGAACGCCTCCAGCAGCCATCCGAACGCGAGGCCCAACAGCCATAGCGCGGCGACGACCGAGAGAGTCGCGCCGGTGACGATCGTTCCCGCCGCCACCAGTCCCTTGATGGGTGAATCGGGTTCCTGCGCCAGGCCATACACCAGCAGCGGTGCGGCCAACCCGCCGGCGAGCAGGATGCGGATGATGCTCAACAGTGCCTTCGGACCGTTGACCCCGGCCGGTGCCGACAAGGCCAGCAGCAACTCGAGGTTCGGAACGTCGACGCCTGCCGCCTGCCACCGTTGCAGCCGGAGCGCGTGCGGCCCCAGGTGCGCTTGCGCGTCGCGTTGGCGATTCGGTGGCAGCAGGTCGAGGAATACGCGCCAGCGCGGCACATCGTCGATGGCGTGCTGGAGCAGCGCCGCCTGTCTGGTTGTCAGGACGCGTCCGCGCCCGTCGAGGCTCAGGCCGATCTCGCGGCGCAGCGTCTCGCGCTCGGCGTCCAGCGTCTCCGCGTCGAGCTCGGACGCGAGCGGCGAGGCAAAGGTCGTCTCACGCGGCGTCTCGATGCCGCTCGCCATGCGCACCAGCGAGGCATCGATATGGTCGAGCGCCGGTGCCAGAGCCGGGTGGCGGCGAAGCCGGGCATCGACCCCGAAGAACGCCATCAAGGCCGCAACGTTGTCCGGCCGGGGTCGGATCGCATCGATGCTGCGCGCGAGGGCGTCGACGACGCGAGGGATCAGGGCCCACTTCAGGTCGATCGAGTAGAGATCGGGATGTTCGTCGAGCCAGCTTTGGAGGGTCGCAGGTCGATCCTTGGCCAGTCGCGGTGCGAGTGCGTCGAAGAATGCACCGAAGTCGAAGCCCCGCCCTTCGTCCGGCGCTGCGACCGGCTGGCTTTCCGGCTCGGGTATGGGGGGCGGAAGGTCCGGAGGCGCATCGACGGGACGCCCGAGCTCCGGCAGCGCGTCCGGCGTGGGCAACCCTTCATCCGATGCCGTTGGCGGTGTTGCATTCGCATCGCGATGCCGGACGGCGCCCAACGCCCACTCGTAGGCGTCGTTCAGCCGCTGGAAGCCGATCGGATCCTCGTCGGGTCTCGTGGACTTCAGTGCGCGCGCGTAAGCGCGCTTGATGGCCTTGGCATCAGCGTCGTCGCCGATGCCAAGGATGTCCCAAGGCGTCGTGCTCATCGGTGCAGCCGCGCGTCGAAGGCGTCGAGCGCTTCCTCGAAGGAGGTCCGGTGGGCTGCGACGAGGTCGCGGTCCTGCGTCAGCAACGCCGACTGGAACTGCACGATCATTCCCTGCAGTTGCTTGCGGTCGTCGCCCAGCGCCTCGGCGAAGAGGCGTTCGGCGCGCGCGATGATCGCGATGTTGGGCTGCTCGTCGCGCGGATGCACCTTCAGCGCCGCCAGCTCGGCCAGCCTCGCCTTCACTTCGGCGTCGTCGAGGCCGGAACCGTCCTGCACGATGACCAGCTCGCGAACGACACCCGACTTCTGCACCCTGGCCTCGACCTGCAGGACGCCGTTGATGTCGTAGGTGAACCGCACATCGACCCCGCGCTCCTCGGGGTTCCCGGGGGGCAGGGGGATGTCGAGGGCACCGAGGGCGATGTTGTGCTCGACGCGGGGGTTTTCCCCCTGGAAGACGTGCAGTTTCACCGTCGACTGGTGCGCATGCACCGGGGTGTACTCGCGAACCCGGCTCACCGGCACCGTGCTGTTGCGCTCGATGATCGGATCGAAATGGCCGTCGCTGCGCACGCCATTGCCGAGGTCGATGCTGATGGCCACGCCGAGCGAGTGCGGGCAGACGTCGGTGAGGACGATCTCCTCGAGCGTCTGGTCGCGCCCCTTGAGGCCTGCCGCCACGCAGGCGCCGTGGGCGATGGCTTCGTCGGGCGCGACGTGGCGCAGCGGCAGCCGGCCCAGCAGACGCGCAGCAAGGCGCGAAAGCTGCGGCATCCGCGAAGCGCCGCCGACCATCACGATCTCCGCGAGGTCGGGGCCACGCAGGCCCGCATCGCGGATCGCGCGTTCGATCGGTGCGCGCATCCGCGCCACCAGTGGCGAGATCACCTCGTCGAAGCGGTCGGGGTCGAGCGCAACGGAGTACTCCCGGCTGCCCAGCGTCAGCGCAATCTGGGTCGGCTGGTTGGCGCAGAGCTGGCGCTTCGCGACTTCCGCGCGCTGCCTCAGCAGGCTCGCGTCGCCGGTGGGCAGCGTGGTCCGAAGCACGCCGGTTTCCACGAGGAAATGCTGCTCCAGCGCTTCGGTGAAGTCATCGCCGCCGAGGAAGTTGTCGCCGGCGCTGGCATGCACCTTCACCACGCCTTCGAAAAGCTCGAGGATCGAGACGTCGAAGGTCCCGCCGCCGAGATCGAGCACGAGCACGTGGGCGTCGTCGAGCTTCTCGGCCAAGCCGTACGCCAACGCGGCGGCCGTGGGTTCGTTGATCAGCCGCTCCACCTTCACACCGGCCAGCTCCCCCGCCCGGCGCGTGGCGCGCCGCTGCGCGTCGCCGAAGTAGGCCGGCACGCTGATGACGGCCTCGGTCGGCCGGATGCCGAGTGCTGCCTCGGCATCGTCGAGCAGCGAGCGGATCACCAGCGCCGACAGCTCCTCGGGCCGATACGAGCGCTTGCCGAGAACGGTTTCCCGCCGGCTGCCCATCCAGCGCTTGAAGCTGGCGATGCTCTGCCGCGGGTGGCTGATCACCCGCTCCTTCGCGGGTTTGCCGATCAGCAGCGTGCCGGTGTCGTCGACGCTGATCGCCGAAGGCGTCAGGACGTCGCCGTGTGCATTCGGGAAGAGTTTGGGTTGTCCATCGACGAACGCGCCGATGAGGGAGTGGGTGGTGCCGAGGTCGATACCGACAATCATGGAAACCGATCGTCCTTGAGCGGGGGGGAGGGGAAGGGCGGCGCAGGAGCGATTACATGCGGAACACGCCGTAGCGCTGCTCGGTCGTGGTGGTGCGCTCGATCGGCGCGTTCAGCGCGGCCGACAGCGCCAGACCCAGCACGCGGCGGGTGTCGGCGGGGTCGATGATGCCGTCGTCCCACAGGCGCGCCGTCGCGTAGTAGGGGCTGCCCTGGGTCTCGTACTGCTCGCGGATCGGCGCCTTGAAGGCTTCCTCTTCGTCCGCGCTCCAGGCCTTGCCGGCGGCCTCGAGGCCGTCGCGCTTCACCGTGGCGAGCACGCTGGCCGCCTGTTCGCCGCCCATCACGCTGATGCGCGCGTTCGGCCACATCCACAGGAAGCGCGCGCCGTAGGCGCGGCCGCACATCGCGTAGTTGCCGGCGCCGAAGCTGCCGCCGATGACGACGGTGAACTTCGGCATGTGCGAGCAGGCCACGGCCGTCACCATCTTGGCGCCGTCCTTCGCGATACCGGCGTTCTCGTACTTTTTGCCGACCATGAAGCCGGTGATGTTCTGCAGGAACACCAGGGGGATGTTGCGCTGGTTGCACAGTTCGATGAAGTGCGCGCCCTTCAGCGCGCTCTCGGCGAACAGGATGCCGTTGTTGGCGACGATGCCGACGGGATAGCCGTGCAGGTGCGCGAAGCCGCACACGAGCGTGGTGCCGTAGCGCGCCTTGAACTCCTGGAACTCGCTGCCGTCGACGAGGCGCGCGATGACCTCACGGATGTCGAAGGGCTTGCGGGTGTCCTTGGGCACGACGCCGTACAGCTGCTCGGCCGGGTAGGCGGGCTCGCGCACCGGCTGCGTGGCGACGGTCGGCGACTTCTTGCGATTGAGGTGGGCCAGCACGTCGCGGGCGATGGCCAGCGCGTGACGGTCGTCCTCGGCGTAATGGTCGGCCACGCCGGAAATGCGTGTGTGCACGTCGGCACCGCCGAGCGCTTCGGCATCGACCACTTCGCCAGTCGCGGCCTTCACCAGCGGCGGGCCGCCGAGGAAGATCGTGCCCTGTTCCTTGACGATGATGGACTCGTCGCACATCGCCGGCACGTAGGCGCCGCCGGCGGTGCAGCTGCCCATCACCACCGCCACCTGCGGGATGCCGAGGCCGCTCATCCGCGCCTGGTTGAAGAAGATGCGGCCGAAGTGCTCCTTGTCCGGGAACACCTCGTCCTGCAGCGGCAGGAAGGCGCCGCCGGAATCGACGAGGTAGACGCAGGGAAGACGGTTCTCGAGGGCCACCTCCTGCGCGCGGAGGTGCTTCTTCACCGTCATCGGGAAGTAGGTGCCACCCTTGACCGTCGCATCATTGGCGACGACGACGACCTGCTGGCCGTGCACGTTGCCGATGCCGCAGATCATCCCGGCGGCCGGTGCGGCGCCGTCGTACAGGCCTTCGGCGGCCAAGGGCGCGATCTCGAGGAAGGGCGAGCCGGGGTCGAGCAGGGCTTCGATACGCTCACGGGGCAGCAGCTTGCCGCGCTCCGTGTGCTTGGCGCGGGCCTTTTCGCCGCCGCCCTCGGCCGCGCGCGCGAGGCGCTGGTCGAGTTCGCTGACATTGGCCTTCAGCGCGTCGGCGTTGGCAAGGAAATCCGGCGATCGCGGATCGATCTGGCTGTGCAGCTGGGGCATGGGTCGAGACGGCGGGGGAGCGACGGGAGATCGCGATGGTAGCGTCTGGGCGAAAAAAAACCGCCGGGCAAGCCCGGCGGTTTCAGAGCGAGGGACTCGCAGCCCGAATTACTGGGCCGGGGTCTCTTCGGCCGGGGCTTCTTCAGCGGCCGGCTCGACGGCAGCAGCGGCGTCGGCAGCAGCGCCTTCGACGGCGGCAGCGGCGTCGGTGGCAGCGCCTTCGACGGCAGCAGCGGCGTCGGTGGCAGCGCCTTCGACAGCGGCGGCAGCGTCGGTGGCGGCGGCGTCAGCAGCCGGGGCCATTTCTTCAGCGGCCGGGGCTTCGGCGGCCGGGGCTTCAGCAGCCGGGGCCTCAGCAGCCGGAGCTTCGGCGGCCGGGGCGGCTTCTTCAGCCGGCTTCGAGCAGGCGGTCAGGGCCAGGGCGACGGCCAGAGCGAGCAGCGACTTGTTCAGCGACATGGAATGAGTCCTCGTCTACACGTGTAGGTAATAAGAAAAACGTGCACATTCATCGGCGCACGTTGTGTTCATCATGACAAGAACCCGACCGTAGTCAAGCCCTTGACGGTCCCTTTTTCGCCGGTGGCTTGCCACCCCCGAAAGTCACGGGCTCAGGCGAGCTCGACGGCCACCGCCGTGGCCTCGCCGCCGCCGATGCAGAGCGCCGCGACGCCGCGCTTGCCACCGGTCTGGGCCAGCGCGTTCAGCAGGGTCACCAGCAGGCGGGCGCCCGAGGCACCGATCGGATGGCCGAGCGCGCAGGCGCCGCCATGGATGTTGAGCTTCCCGTGGGGGATGCCGAGCTCGCGCATCGGTGCCATCGCGACGACGGCGAAGGCTTCGTTGACCTCGAACAGATCGACCGAATCGACCGTCCAGCCGGCCTTGTCCAGCACCTTCTGGATGGCGCCCACCGGGGCCGTGGTGAACCACTCCGGCGCCTGCGAGTGCGTGGCGTGCGCCACGACACGGGCGATGGGCGTGGCGCCGAGGGCCTTGGCCTTGTCGGCCGAGGCCAGCACCAGCGCGGCGGCGCCGTCGTTGATCGAGGAGGAGGCCGCGGCGGTGATCGTGCCGTCCTTCTTGAAGGCGGGCTTCAGCGTCGGGATCTTTTCGATGTTGCAGCGGCCCGGCTGCTCGTCCTGGTCGATGGCGGTGTCGCCCTTCTTGCCGGCCACGATCACCGGGACGATCTCCGCCTTGAACTTGCCCTCGGCCTGCGCGGTCTGTGCGCGGCGCACCGACTCGGCGGCGTAGGCGTCCTGCTCCTCGCGGGTGAAGGTGTACTTGGCGGCGCAGAGCTCGCCGAAGCCGCCCATCGGCTGCTTGTCGTAGGGGTTGGTGAGGCCGTCCCACGCCATGTGGTCGAGCATTTCGGCGCTGCCGTAGCGGATGCCGGTGCGCGAGCCGTTCAGCAGGTGCGGGGCGTTGGTCATGCTCTCCATGCCGCCCGCAATCACCACGTCAGCCGAGCCGGCCTTGATGAGGTCAGCGCCCAGCATCACGGCCTTCATGCCCGAACCGCAAACCTTGTTGATGGTCGTGGCGCCCGCGGCGGCCGGGATGCCGGCGGCCAGCATGGCCTGGCGGGCCGGGGCCTGGCCGAGGCCGGCCGGCAGCACGCAGCCCATGATCACTTCAGAGACGGCTTCAGCAGCGACGCCGCTCTGCTCGAGGGCGCCCTTGATGGCGGCCGCGCCGAGCGTGGGCGTGGGCACCCCGGTGAACTGTCCGAGAAGAGCGCCGAGGGCGGTGCGCTTGGCGCCTAGGATGACGATGTCCGACATGGGGAAGTCCCGGGGAGGAAAGCCGGGATTATCCGCCCCCGGTGGTTTCAGCTGCAAACGTATGCACCGGGACCTTGGGGTAGGGGGACGAGGCCCGTCGTCACCAAGGCACCAGCAGGAAGTACTCACTGCCGGGCGGTGGGCTGCCGTCATCACGTTGGTAAGCGCCATTGCGATGCACGAGGACAAGCGTCGTCGAGGTCGGCGCCGACTGCACCACCGCCGGCTCGACAGCGAACTCGTCCGCATCAAGCCGCATCACGAGACGTCGCCAGCCGTCGTCTGAAACCTCGCCAACAGCAAGGGTGGCGGCGGTGTTGGTCCAGCGGGCGCCCTGGCACTGCACGTTGACGCAGCCCTCGATCGCTTCCTGCCGATAGCGCGCCAGCCCCAGCACGCGGCGGAAACCGCGACCGTCGGGCACGAACAGCGCGTACTCGTCACCCCAGCGATTGTCCGGAGCGCTAGCGCCCGGGGCCGTCTGGCTGACGGCCACGCCGATCACGCCGCCGCCGGGGGCGATGCCATCGAAGGTGGTGTCGAGCGTGAACTCACCGCCGTGGAACAACGTCATCGCGTCCTCGATGGCCGTCGCCACGACGTGGTGGCGCAAGCGGCCCGCGCCGTCCAGCGTGGCGAGGACGAAGGCATAGCCCTCGCCGTCGCCGCCTTCGGTGTAGGAGCGCGTCGCATCGTCGCGGAAGCTGCCAATGACGTGCACCGCCCCCTTGGCATCGCCGGGCACGGCGATGCAATCCAGCTGCAACCGGGTTCCCGACGCAGCGCGCCGGGCATTCGCGTCGGCGGCCAAGGCCTTGCGGAACGCGGTTTCGACGTCGTCTTTGCAGGTTGCTTCGGGGCGCTCCTGCGCGCCCGCTGGACCGGCGATGCCGGCCAGCAGGGCGATGGCGAGCGCCGCGCGATGCATCACGCCGGTACGCCGTGCTTCGCACGCACCTCGGCGATGCGCGCGCGCACGGCGGGACGGAGTTCGCCCTGCTCGGCGCGCCGGAACACGTTGGCCAGCACGCGCTTCTCGTCCTCGTCGACCACGCCGTCGCGCAACGCGAGGCCCAACAGGAAGTTCAACTCCTCGAGGTCGAGCTTGCCGTCGTCGGTGAACACCTCGATCGAGGCCAGTGCGATGTCCAAGTAGCTGCGGGAATTCGCCATGGTCGTCTCCTTACGCGTCGGTGCCGCGGCTCGGGCCGCTGGCGTGCGGGGCCTTCAGGCCGGCGGTCAGGCCGGCGGTCAGGCCATTGAGGTCGGCGCCGCTCAGGCCGACGTCCTTCATCAGCGAATCGACCAGCGGCGCGTGGGCGCGGTAGCGCAGCGCGCTGGCGACCACCTGCTCGGCGAGGTTGCCCTGCGCGGCGTTGCCCTCGCCCGAGGCGGCGAGCGAACCGTTCGCGCCGCCGGCGTTGAGGCCGTCGACGTTGATGATCTTGATGCCGTCGATGGCCTCCATCGGACGCACGCTCTCGCGGATGATGTCGGGCAGGTGCTTGAGCAGCGCCAGGCGGAGCTGCATCTCGATCTGCTCGGCCGACAGCGTGTTCGCCGCGGCATTGACTGCCTTGGCACCGTCGGCATCGACGCGGTAGCGCACTTCGGCGGCTTCGGCGCGCAGCTTCTCCGCGGCGGCTTCCGCCTCGGCCTCGATGCGCTTCTGGTCGGCGTTGGCCGTCGCCAGCGTGCGGATGGCCTCGGCCTTCTCGGCGGCCGCCTGCTTCTCGGACTCGGCCGCGATGGTGATCGCGATCTGCTCGCGCTCGGCTTCCTTCGCCGCTTCGACCAGCTCGATGCGCTTCTGGCGCTCGGCGCGCTCGACCTCACGCACGGTGTCGACCTGCTCCTGCGCCTTCACGGCGTCAGCGCGGGCGATGTCCGCGGCCGCCTGGGCTTCCGACTGCGCGCGCGACTTCTCGGCGATGGCGATCGCCTTCTCCTGCTCGGCGAGCTCGACGATTTTCTTCTGGTTGACCTCGGCCGTGTTGACGTTCTTGGTCTTCTCGATCTCGCGTTCCTTCAGCTGCTGGTCCATCGCGATGCGCTGCTCTTCCACCGCGCGCTGGGCGGCGATCTTGGCCGAGTCGACCTGCTGCTGGGCGGTGATCTTCGCGCCCTCGGCCTCCTGGGTCTTCTGCGCCTGCTCGCGGGCGATTTCCGCCGACTGCGCGGCACGGCGGATCTCCACCTCGCGCTCCTGCTCGAGCTTCGCGTATTCCTCGTCGCGCTGGATCTGCAGGCGCTGCTGCGAGGCTTCGAGGTTCATGCGCTGGATCTGGACTTCCGTCTGCTGCTCGATCTCGTTGCGCTTCTTGCGGCGCAGCTCGATGGCTTCCGTCAGCTTGGTGAGGCCTTCGGCGTCGAAGGCGTTGTCCGGGTTGAAGAATTCCTTGCCGGTCTGGTCGAGGCCGGTCAGCGAGACCGACTCCAGCTCGAGGCCGTTCTTCAGGATGTCCTCGGAAACGACCTGCTGCACCTTCTGGACGAACAGCGTGCGCTGCTCGTGCAGCTCTTCCATGCCCATCTCGGCGGCCACCGAGCGCAGGGCGTCGACGAACTTGCCTTCGACCAGCTCCTTCAGCGACTCCGGTTCCATCGTCTTCATGCCGAGGGTCTGCGCGGCATTGGCGATCGATTCCTCGACCGGCTGCACGCGCACGTAGAACTCGGCCTGCACGTCGACGCGCATGCGATCGCGGGTGATCAGGGCCTGCTCGCGGGCACGCTGCACGTCGAGCTTCAGCGTGTTCATGTTGACGCGGATGATCTCGTGCAGCACCGGGAACACCAGCGCGCCGCCGTTGACGATCACCTTCTGTCCGCCGAAGCCGGTGCGGACGAACGAGACTTCCTTGGTGGCGCGGCGATAGAGCCGCGACAGCACCAGCATGACGAAGAGGATGAAGCCGAGGCTGGCACCGGCAATCAGCACGATGCCCATGAAATCAAGACCCATGGCGGTGGAACTCCTTGTGGCGGGGGACGAACGTGGGGGATGGAACGGGGGGTAGACGCTTCAGCGCGTCAGGGGGAGAGGGCGGGATTCGCGTTGGCGATGCAGCGGTAGACGGCGCCATCGCGCGAGACGAGGAGCACCTGGCTGCCCTGGGCATGGCTGGCGCCGGCCTCGTCGGGCTCGACCAGCACGTAATGCTGGCGGCCGAAGCGGTCGCGCACCTTGGCCTGCGCCGCGGAGTCGGTTTTCGCCTCGCCGAGGACGATCGTGGCGACGCGGCCGACCAGCTCTTCCTGCGAGATCGACTGCGTCTCGTCGCGGGGCAGGGCGCGGGCGAAGAAGCTGCCGAACAAACGGGTGCCGCCGAAGGCCGGGACGACCGCCAGCGGGGCAAGCAGCCACGCAGGCAGCGTGAAGCCCGAAACGCCGTGCACCAGCATCTGCACCGAAAGACCCACCACGCCGAAGGCCAACAGGAAGGTGGCCAGCAGGATCAGTGCGGGCACCTTGCCGAAGTGCAGCCAGCCGAGGAAGCGGTCTAGCGCAGTGGAGTAGCCCGCCACCTCGGCCGCGTCGGAGGCCGAAGGGTCGAGCCATTCGTCGAGCACGCCGGAGGCGCTGAAGCCGGTGACCATGCCCAGCCCTTCGATCAGGCCAAGCATCACCACCATCAGCAGCGCCACGACGAAGGGCAGGTTGCCGCCCGCGGTGAGGAAATCGAGCATCGCGGCTCAGTCCGCCTTCTTCGACTTGATCTGCGCCAGGCGCTCCTGGATGCGGTTGGCGCGCGACAGCGCTTCGAGCTCGGCGAGGCGCGCGGCATCGGCACCGCTCGGCGTCGAGCCCGGCACGCCGCCAGCGCGCTGCATCACCCGCGAGAACGCCGTCTCGGCTTCGCTGACACGGCGGGCGGGCGAGGGGCCGCTGCCGGCGGCGGCGCCACCGGCGGCTTGCGCGGCCGCAGCGGCCTTCTGCGCGGCGCGGAACTGCTGCAGTTCGCCTTCCAGCTCGCGACGGCGCGCGGTGAGCGCGGCCACGTAGCCTTCCAGTTCCTTCTGCTGCGTCTGCGCCTCGGTGATGGCGCTCTCGAGCACCGGGATCTGCGCTTCGATGTCGAACTGCTTGGCAATGGCGGCCTCGGCGAGGTCCTCGCGGTTCTGCGCGACGGCCAGTTCGATCTGGTCACCGAGCGTCTCGTGCTTCTGGTTCTCTTCCGCGAGGCGCTTGGTCGCGAGGTGGCGCGTGGCCAGGACCTTGCCGAGCTCGGCGCGCACGTCGTCGGTCGCGCCATCGATCTCGCGCAGCGCCTGCTCCATCACCATCTCGGGCGCGGCATCCTCGACCGCATTGATCAGGGCATTGACCGAGCCGGCGATCAGCCGGCCGACGCGGGTGGAAATGGCCTCTTTCATGGAGAACTCCTTTCAGGCGAGCTGCGATGGTGAAGGATCACCGTGCCCAGCTCCAGCACGGAATCGATGCGCCGTGCGACCACGTCGGGCGCATAGCAGGGGGCGGTTCGGGTGACGGCCAGCCGGAGCAGGCCTTCAAGCAGGGCCATGGCGCGGTCGGCGACGCGGGCTTCGAGCGCCAGGAAATCGGCGTCCTTGGATTCGGTGCCGGGGCCGGCCACCAGCAGGCCGGCGATCTCCGGCACGCGCTGCAGGGCCTCGGCCAACAGGGCGCTGCGCTGGCCGGTGTCGAGTTCGAAGCGGCGGATGGCTTCCACGGTCGGTGCCAATTCGCCATGAAGGCGCTGCACCGCGGAGGCCGCATCGGTGCGGGCCTCCGCCGCGTCGCGGGCTTCGGCGAGGAGAGCGCGGAGCTTTTCGCTGGGGGTGGTGGCACCGCGCCGCTCGAGGCCGGCCAGGAACGCGGCGTCCTCGTCGGAGATGCGGACACTCAGCAGGGTGGTCTTGGGGCTCATGTGCGGCGTCGGCAACGAACGTATGACAAACGTACACGATTCATTTCGCTTGTCAACACGGCCGCCCGAAGGGCGCGGCCGGGCCTCGTCTCAGACCAGCCGCTGGCTGATCGCCTTCATCACCGCATGGGTTCGGTCGCGGCAGTCGAGCTTCACCAGCAGGTCGGAGATGTAGTTCTTCACCGTGCCTTCGGAGAGGTGCAGCACGCGGCCGATCTCCTTGTTCGAGTAGCCGCCCGCCACGAGCTTCAGGATGCTGGCTTCGCGCTCGGTGAGGTGCGGTTGGCCTGCACTGCGCTCGGCCGGAAGCAGGGCGCGCACCGGGCCCAGCGAAACGGGTTGCAGCAGGGTCTCGCCGCGCGCCACGCGATCGATGGCGTCGTGCAGGTCCTCCGGCGCGGCGTCTTTCAGCAGGAACCCCTGCGCGCCGGCCTCGATGGCGGCGAGCATCAGCGCACTGTCGTCGAAGGTGGTGAGTAGGATCACCGGGGTGGCGTCGCCGCTTTCGCGCAATGCGCGAATCAGGCCGATGCCGCCGAGCCCCGGCATGCGGATGTCGCTGACGATCACGTCCACCGGGCGCTGCGGCAGGGCGGCAATCAGCCGTTCCGCATCGGGGCTCTCCAAGGCGACCTCGAAGCCGAGATCGACGAGCAGGGCCGAGAGCCCCTTCAGCACCAGCGCCTGGTCATCGGCGAGTGCAAGTCGAATGCGCGTGGCTTCCGGGCGGTTCATGCGGCCACCCCAGCGGCGATGGCGGGCAGTTCCGCACGGAAGCGAAGGCCCTGCGGTGTGCAGGGTTCGATGTGCAGTTCGCCGCCGAAGGCCGCGAGGCGCTCGCGCATGCCGCGCAGCCCATTGCCCTCGGCCAGCGGCAGTCGCCCGTGGCCGTCGTCCTCCACGCTGAGGCGCAGGCGGCCGTCGACGGTGTCGACCCGCAGCGCCACGTGCGAGGCCTGCCCGTGGCGCAGGGCATTGGTCAGCCCCTCCTGGGCGAAGCGCAGCAGCACCTCAGCCTGGGCCACCGAGGCCACCCGGGCCTGCTCCCGGCCCTGCAGCTCGATGCGCACGCCCGGCAGCGGCCGGGCGAGGGCAGCGAGGGCGTCGCCGAGCTGGATGCCGTCGTGCTGCCGCAGTTCGCTGACCACCGCGCGGATGTCGGCCAAGAGTTCGTCGGCCAGCTGCAGCGAGATGCCGAGTTCCTCGCGGCCGGCGAAGGCCGGGTCGCGGTGCAGGGCGCGAAGGTGCAGTTTCAGCGCCGTGAGCTTGTGGCCGGCCACGTCGTGCAGTTCGCGCGACAAGCGAAGGCGCTCGTCGCTGCGCGTGGACTCCTCGAGCAGGCGCTGCGTGGCCTGCAGCTCGGCGTTGAGGTCGGCGAGCGCATCGCCGCGACGTTCGCTTCGCTCCGCGTACATCGCCGTCAATGCTGCGAAGGCCTGGAAGCCGAGCATCGGCAGGATCGAGAGCAGCAGGTCGTCGAGCTCGAAGCCGCGCAAGCGCCACAGCGCGAGCACCGCCGCGTTCAGCAGCACGAGGATCGCGGTGGCCATCGGCACGGAAAGCATCGTGAACAGCTGGCCGGACACGATGATCAGGAGCACCGAAACGCCCGCCGATCCGAGCAGATGCTGGGCCAAGACGACCATCAGGCCCTGCGCCAGCAAGGCAGCGATGGCGCGCGGTCGGTGCCGTGCATGGTCGATCACGTGCGCGGCTTGCAGCACGAACAGCGCCAGCATCACGAGCAGGGCGCCGAACCCCAGCCACACGCCAATGTCGCCGCGAACCAAGGCGGCGGCCGGTACCGCGCTTGCGGTGATGCCGCCCCAGGTGATGTAGGCCGCCCAGCTCAACGGAGCGAGCAGGCGAGTGCGAGTGCTGCGGGCGAATTCGGAGTTCATGCACACAGTATCGGTGCCTGCACGCCCGGATTTCGCCCTCCCCACGGCGAAGGTGACTTTCCTCACCCCTCGCGGGTGCCGACCGGCACCTCGGCGCGATGGCGCGCGATTCGGAGACTGGCGGCACCCCCAAGGAGAGCTGCCATGTACCGCGCCATCGTCACCGCCCACATCGCCTGTGGCGTCATCGCCCTCGCCACCTACTGGATGGCCGGCCTGTCGAAGAAGGGCTCGCCGCTGCATCGCGGTGCGGGCAAGGCCTACCTGCTCAGCATGATTGGCGTCGTCGCCAGTTCAGTGGTGATGGCGGGCTTCGCCTTCGCGCGGGAGATGTTCGTCATCGCCACTTTCCTCGCCTACCTCGTGGTGATCACGACGACCGCCATGGCCCTCGGCTGGTTGGCCCTGCGCCGAAAGCGCGACCAGGCCGGTTACCGCGGCACCGGTTACCGCGCCGCCGCCGTGGCGAACGTCGCCAGCGGCCTCGCGGTGTTCGCCTTCGGTATCCAGCAGGGCGACGCCTTGCTGATGGGCTTCAGCTGGGTCGGCATCATCATTGGTGGCCAGATGCTCTGGCGCGCATGGAAGCCGTTGGCCGAGGCCAAGTGGTGGCTGCGCGAGCACATCGGCGCGATGCTGGGCTGCGGCGTGGCGACGCACATCGCCTTCCTGGGCATCGGCATCCGCCGCCTCACCGACGCGTTGGGCGTGCCGGTCGATCTCGGCTTGGTGGCCTGGTTCGCGCCGGTGGCGGTGTCCTTCCTTGCCGGGCTGTGGCTGGAGCGTAAGTACCTCGCCAAGCCCGCCGCGAGGTCGCTGGCCGCCGCCTGATGCCTCAGGCGTTGCCGGCGAACAGCTCCCGGCCGATCAGCATGCGGCGGATCTCGTTCGTTCCGGCGCCGATCGCATAGAGCTTCGCGTCGCGCAGGATGCGGCCGGTGTCGTACTCGTTGATGTAGCCGTTGCCGCCGAGGGTCTGGATGGCTTCCAGCGCCACCTGCACGGCGGCTTCCGAGGCGTGCAGCAGGCAGCTGGCGGCATCGACGCGGCTCTTGTGGCCGGCGTCGTAGTCGCGGCCCACCTGGTAGGCGAAGGCGCGGCTGCTCTGCAGCGCGGTGTACATGTCGGCGATCTTGCCCTGCATCAGGCCGAAGGTGCCGATGGCCGCGTCGAACTGCTTGCGCTCGCGCACGTAGGGCAGGGCGATGTCCATCGCCGCCTGCATCAGGCCGAGCGGGCCACCGGTAAGCACGAGGCGCTCGGTGTTCAGGCCACTCATCAGCACCTTGACGCCCTTGTGCACCTCGCCCAGCACGTTCTCGGCGGGGATCTCGCAGTCCTCGAACACCAGCTCGCAGGTGTTGCTGCCGCGCATGCCGAGCTTGTCGAGCTTCTGCGCCGTGGAAAAACCCTTCATGCCCTTCTCGACGAGGAAGGCCGTCATGCACTGGCTGCCGGCCTCCTTGCCCGCGGTGCGCATGTAGACGATCAGCACGTCGGCCTCGGGGCCGTTGGTGATCCACATTTTGTTGCCGTTGGCCACCCACACGTCGCCTTTCTTCTCGGCGCGGCAAGCCATCGAGCCCACCACGTCGGAGCCGGCGCCCGGCTCGCTCATCGCCAGCGCGCCCACCCACTCGCCGCTGCACAGCTTGGGCAGGTACTTCGCGCGCTGCGCCGCGTTGCCGTTGGCGTAGAGGTTGCTCACGCACAGGTTGGAATGCGCGCCGTAGCTCAGGCCCACCGAGCCCGAGGCGCGGCTGATCTCTTCCATCGCCACGAGGTGGGCGAGGTAGCCCATCTCGCTGCCGCCGTACTCGCCCGGCACGGTGATGCCCAGCAGGCCCATCTCGCCCAGCTTCCGCCACAGGTCGGCCGGGAACAGGTTGTCGTGGTCGATCTGCGCGGCGCGCGGCGCGATTTCGCTTTCGGCGAAACGACGGACGGCGTCGCGGAGGGCATCGATGTCGTCGGAGAGGGGGAAGGGGCGCATGGGTGTCTTCTCGGAAGCTGGAAACAACGGACCCGGCAAGGATGCCGGGTCCGGGGTGAAGCGCGGGTCGGTCAGCCCTTGCGACCCATGAACTGCGGTCGTGCCGAGCCCAGGTGCGGGAGCTTCAGCTTGCCGATGCTGTTGATGCGCTCTTCGGCCATGCGGTCGGCGGCGCGGAAGGTGGGGATGCCCTCGCGCTTGCTGATCTCGAAGATGCGGCCGAGGTTGTAGTAGATCGTCCGCATCATGCGCATGGCGCGCTCGCGGTTGTAGCCGTCGATCTCGAGCGAGACGTTCATCAGCCCGCCGGCGTTCACCGCGTAGTCCGGCGCGTAGAGGATGCCGCGGTTGGCCACTTCCATGCCGATCTCGTCGTTCGCCAGCTGGTTGTTGGCCGCACCGCAGATGATCTTGCACTTCAGGCGCGGCAGGGTGGCCGCGTTCACCGTGCCGCCGAGGGCGGTCGGCGAGTAGACGTCGGCGTCCACGTCGTAGATCTCGTCGAGGGCCACGGCCTCGCAGCCGAACTCGTCGACGGCGCGCTGCACGGCGTCCTTGTTGATGTCCGTGACGAACACCTTGGCGCCCTTCTCGCGCAGCAGCTTCACGAACTCCATGCCCACGTGGCCCACGCCCTGCACGGCGTAGCTGTACTTGCCCACGTCCTCGTTGCCGAACTTCACGTTCAGCGCGGCCATCAGGCCCTGCACGGTGCCGTAGGCGGTGAACGGCGAGGGGTCGCCCGAGCCGCCGTGCACCTGATGCACGCCGGTGACGAACTCCGTCTCGCGGAACACGTATTCCATGTCGTTGACGTCGATGCCGACGTCCTCGGCCGTGATGTAGCGGCCGTTGAGCGAATTCACGAAGCGGCCGAAGGCGCGGAAAAGCGCTTCCGACTTGTCCTTGTTCGGGTCGCCGATGATCACGGCCTTGCCGCCGCCGAGGTTCAGGCCGGACACCGCCGCCTTGTAGGTCATGCCGCGCGAGAGGCGCAGCACGTCGTTCACCGCATCCTGCTCGGTGGCGTAGGGCCACATGCGCGTGCCACCGAGGGCCGGGCCCAGCACGGTGTTGTGGATAGCGATGATGGCCTTCAGGCCGGCATCCGGGTTGTGGCAGAACACCACTTCCTCATGGCCGGTCTTGGCGAGGGTTTCGAAGATCATGCGGGGGCTCCGGATAGGCAAAGCCGCCGGGGGGGCCCGGCGGCGGCGCGCATTGTAAAGCAATTGCTCTAGGCGAGCCTCGGAGCAGGCCAGTGGCGCCCGGGCGCCATCAATCGAACGCCCATTCCAGGCCCAGCTGCCACTCGCGGCCCGGCAGCGGCAGTTCGCGGGCGACGTGCCCCGTTCGCGGGTTCACGCCGAGCCCGCCGGCCACGTCGATGTCCACGCCGCGGGCGTTGAAGAGGTTGTCGGCGTGCAGCCACAGGCGCAGTGCCGCGCTCGGGCGCCAGTTCACCTGCAGCATCACCCGCGGGTCGTTGGCCTCGGTCTGGAAGCCTTCGCGCGAACGCCAGTGCGCGCCCACGGTGGTATCCCATGCCTGCACGGGCAGCCAGTTCACCAGCAGGCTCGCGGTGTCGTGCGAGACGAACTGTCCGGGCGGCGCCTCGGCGATGCTCGCGGGCAGGCGGTAACGGTCCTCGAAGATCGTCGAGCCCGCCAGGCGCAGCCGCCATTGCGGCGAGGGCGTCCACTGCGCCACCGCTTCCAGGCCCTCGGTGTGCTGGCGGCCGGCATTCACCGTCGTCGCGGTGATGCCATTGAGCGGCACCACCACAAAGCCGTCCTCCGCATCGCGGTGGTAGTAGGTGCCGGAAAGCAGCCAATCGCCGGACTGGTAGCGCCCCAGCAGCTCGGTGGTGCGCACCTGCGTGGGCTTCAGCCCCGGCGACCCGGCGATCACCGGGTTGTTCTGCAGGAAGAGCTGGCCCAGCGAGGGCGCGAAGAACGCTTCCTGCACCAGCAGTTTCATCGTGTAGCGCTCGCCGGGCGTCCACACCCATGCCGCGCGCGGCGACAGGGCCGAGCCGCTCTGCTCGTAGTCGTCGTAGCGCGCGCCGAGCACCAAGCGGTGGTCGGGGGCGACGCGCCAATCGTCCTCGACGAAGGCCGCGCTCATGCGGTCGCGCGCGCCGTCGGCGACGAAGCGCAGGCCCGTGCTCTCGAAGCGCCCGAACGGGAAGAGGATCGGCACCAGCGTGTAGTTGGCCTGCAGGTCGGCTTGCGTGGTGCGGCCGGATTGCGTTTCGCCGCCGAAGGTGAGCGTGTGCGCGCCGAAGCGGCGCTGCAGCGTGAGCCCCCCCGACTGGTTGCGGTGGGTGAGCACGCCGCGCTGGCGCAGGTCGATGGTAGTGGTCGGGCCGCCGGCCGAAGGGAGCGCCACGACGCCCACCACCGCACTCAGCGCATAGCGCTGGCGAAGCGCGCTGGCGAAGCCTTCCAGGCGCCAATCGCCGAGGTCCACCTTGCCGCTGTAGCGCCACCAGGTGGTGTCCAGCTCGCTCTCGTCGCCGGGGTTGATGGAGCCGTTGAGGCCGTAATGGCCCTCGATGTCGGAATCGTGGTGCAGCACCTGCAGGCCGTGGCTGCCGCGGCCGAGGTCGAGGATGGCGGTGCGCGTCGTGGACGATTCGGTGCTCTCCGAGACCCGCCCGAAGCGGTCGAACAGCCCCTCGTAACCCGGCGTTTCGTCCTCTTCCTGCAGGGCACGCAGGTCGAGCCGCCACTCGCCGTGGCTCGCCCCGGTGATCACCTGCGCCGCATGGCCCCCCTCCGGCGACACCATGGCTCCCACGAGGCCGTCGCCGCGCCGGGTGACCACGTTCACCACCTCGTCGCTGGGGCCGCCGCCGAAGCGCGCGCCGCCCGGGCCGCGGATGATCTCGACGCGCTCCACCATCGAAAGCGGGAAATCGCGCACCACGCCCCAGGCCCGAACGGACTGCATGGTGTTCACCCGCTGGCCATCGATGGCCAGCAGGCCGCCGCCGGCCGTGCCGGGGTTGCCACGCAGCACCGTGCGGTTCTCGAGGCCCGTGGCGGCCACCCGCGAGGTGTAGGCGCCGGGCACCCAGTTCAGCACCTCGTGCAGGTGGCGAAAGCCCAGCCGCTCCAGCTCCTGGCGTTCGAGGACCGTGATGCTGGCCGTGGCGTCGCGCAGGGAGCTGGCGTTGAAGCTGGCCGCGCTGACGTCGATCTCCAGCAGCTCGTCGAGGCTGAGGTCGAGCAGGGCCGGATCCTGCGTGCGCGCCGCCGCCATGGCAGGCCCCATCACTGCGAGGGCAAGCACGATGGCGATGGCCAGTCCGTTCTGGGGCATGGGGAGTACGTGGGCTGCGGCAATGCAGCATACCCGGCGTTCACACCGTCATGGCAAGGGCGGCGAGCGGGGAGGGATCGTCAAAACCTGCGAACCCGCCCCAGAAGTTAAACTCGCCGCCTTTCCCGCAATAGCGACGTGGCCGCCATGAGCACCCCCGCCAGCCAGATCCCCCAGAACGCCGCCGAAGCCACCCCCCTGCGCTTCGTCACCGCCGCCTCGCTGTTCGACGGCCACGACGCCGCCATCAACGTGATGCGCCGGCTGATCCAGTCGCAGGGCGCCGAGGTCATCCACCTCGGGCACAACCGCTCGGTGGAGGACGTGGTGCGCGCCGCGCTGCAGGAAGACGCCGACGGCATCGCGCTCAGCAGCTACCAGGGCGGCCACACCGAGTACTTCAAGTACATGGTGGACATGCTGAAAGAGCGCGGCGCCTCGCACATCCGCGTGTTCGGCGGCGGCGGCGGCACCATCACGCCGGAGGAGATCGCCGAGCTGCAGGCCTACGGCGTCGAGCGCATCTACCACCCGAACGACGGCATGCAGATGGGCCTCGTCGGGATGATCGAAGACCTCGTGCGCCGCGCGCACCAGCACCGCCAGCCCACGCAGAAGCCGACGGCCGTCGACGTGCAGGACGAGATCGCCGTGGGCCGCATGCTCTCGGCCATCGAAGAGGGCCTGATTGCTGAAACCGAGCTCGCCACCCTGCGCAAGGGCTGGCAGCTGGCCGGCGGCAAGACCCCGGTGGTCGGCCTCACCGGCACCGGCGGCGCGGGCAAGAGCTCGGTCACCGACGAGATCATCAACCGCTTTCTGCAGGCCTTCCCGGGCATGCGCATCGCCGTCATCTCGGTCGACCCGACCCGCCGCCGCACCGGTGGCGCGCTGCTCGGCGACCGCATCCGCATGAACGCGCTGCGCTCGCCGCGCGTGTTCATGCGTTCGATGGCCACCCGCCGCCAGCACGTGGCGACGAACGCCGTGCTGAAGGACTGCATCGCCTTTCTGCGCGGCCTGAGCTACGACCTCGTGCTGGTGGAAACCGCCGGCATCGGCCAGAGCGATTCCGAGATCGTCGACCTCGTCGATTTCCCGGTGTACGTGATGACGAGCGACTACGGCGCGGCCAGCCAGCTCGAGAAGATCGACATGCTCGATTACGCCGAGCTGGTGATCCTGAACAAGTTCGACCGCCGCGGCGCCGAAGACGCCCTGCGCGACGTTCGCAAGCAGTGGAAGCGCAACCGCGTGGCCTTCCAGATGCCGGACGACGAAGTGCCGGTCTACCCGACCATCGCTTCGCAGTTCAACGACCCCGGCGTGAGCTGGATGTTCGCCAACCTGTGCCAGCGCCTGAAGGCCAAGCTGGGCGAGGGCATCGCCTCGAACGCCTGCAGCTTCGCGCCCACCATCGATACAAGCCTGAAGGAACCGCGCGCCACCGTGCTGATCCCCGGCGCGCGCATCCGGTATTTGGCTGAAATTGCCGAACAAGGTCGGCGCATCAATGGCGACATCCAGCGCCAGAGCGAAGCCGCCGAGCGCGCGCAGGCCTGCTGGTCCGCGCTCAAGGAGCTGGGCGATGCCGCCCTGCCCAAGGCGCTCGATCTCTACGCCGCCGATGCCCTGCGCGAAGGCGGCGACCGCAGCCTGCTCACGCTGCGCCAGCGCTACAACGACGCGCTGAACGCGCTCTCCACCGAAAGCCTCGCGCTGCTGCGCGCCTGGCCGGAGCGGCTGAAGTCGGTCACCGACGAGTTCACCGAATACCAGGTGCGCGACAAGGTCATCCGCGTTGAGAACTACCGCGAAAGCTTGAGCCACCAGAAGATCCCGAAGATCGCTGCCCCGCAGTGGAAGAGCTGGGGCGAGCTGCTCATTTTCCTCGGCAAGGAAAACCTGCCCGGCCACTACCCCTACACCGGCGGCGTGTACCCCTACCGCCGCAGCGGCGAAGACCCCATCCGCATGTTCGCGGGCGAGGGCACGCCGGAGCGCACCAACCGCCGCTTCCACTACCTGAGCGTGGGCCAGCCCGCCGCGCGGCTCTCCACCGCGTTCGACAGCGTGACGCTGTACGGCGAAGACCCGGCCGAGCGCCCGGACATCTACGGCAAGATCGGCAACAGCGGTGTCTCCATCGCCACGCTGGACGACATGAAGAAGCTGTACTCCGGCTTCGACCTGTGCGCGCCCAGCACCAGCGTGAGCATGACGATCAATGGCCCCGCGCCGATGATCCTCGCCATGTTCATGAACACCGCCATCGACCAGCAGGTGGAAAAGCACCTGAAGGCCGACCCCGCACTGTGGGCCGTGGCCGAGCAGCGCATCGCCAAGCTCTTCGAGGGCCGCACGCGCCCGGTGTATTCCGGCGAGCTGCCCGAGGGCAACAACGGCCTCGGCCTCGGCCTGCTGGGCGTGACCGGCGACCAAGTGGTGGATGCCGAGACCTACGCCCGCATCAAGGCCCACACGCTGGCCACCGTGCGCGGCACCGTGCAGGCCGACATCCTGAAAGAGGACCAGGCGCAGAACACCTGCATCTTCAGCACCGAGTTCGCGCTGCGGATGATGGGCGACATCCAGCAGTACTTCGTCGACCAGAAGGTGCGCAACTTCTACTCGGTGAGCATCTCGGGCTACCACATCGCCGAGGCCGGGGCGAACCCGATCTCGCAGCTGGCTTTCACGCTCAGCAACGGCTTCACCATCGTCGAGTACTACCTCGCGCGCGGCATGAAGATCGACGATTTCGCGCCGAACCTGTCGTTCTTCTTCAGCAACGGCATGGACCCGGAATACACGGTGATCGGCCGCGTGGCCCGCCGCATCTGGGCCCGCGCCATGCGCGAGCGCTACGGCGCCAACGAGCGCAGCCAGATGCTGAAGTACCACATCCAGACCAGCGGCCGCTCCCTGCACGCGCAGGAGATCCAGTTCAACGACATCCGCACCACGCTGCAGGCCCTGTACGCGCTGTTCGACAACTGCAACAGCCTGCACACCAACGCCTACGACGAGGCCATCACAACGCCGACGGAAGAGAGCGTGCGCCGCGCCGTGGCCATCCAGATGATCATCAACAAAGAGCTGGGGCTGAACTTCAACGAGAACCCCTGGCAGGGCAGCTTCGTGGTGGACCAGCTCACCGACCTGGTGGAAGAGGCCGTGTACAAGGAGTTCGAGGCCATCAGCGAGCGCGGCGGCGTGCTGGGCGCCATGGACACCATGTACCAGCGCGGCAAGATCCAGGAAGAATCGCTCTACTACGAGCACAAGAAGCACGACGGCAGCCTGCCGCTGGTGGGCGTGAACACCTTCCTCGGCAAGGACCACGGCGGCGAGATCACCACCACCATCGAGCTCATTCGTAGTACTGAAGAAGAAAAAGGCCAGCAGATCACCAACGTGCGCGCCTACCAGGGCGCGCGGAATGGTGGCGCCTCAGAGGGCCTGAAGCCGCTGCAGCAGACGGCGCGGAAGCGCGAGAACCTGTTCGCCGCGTTGGTTGAAGCGGTGAAGACCCACAGCCTCGGTCAGATCAGCCATGCGCTGTATGAGGTGGGTGGGGAGTATCGGCGGAACATGTAATGAGCGAAGGAGATTTGTGATGCAGCACGAGTTCGAGAAGTTCAGCGACGAGCAGGGCGAATCAGAGATCTCTTGGAAATCGTTGCCACCAGAGCGCGAGTTTTTTGCCTCGCCGTACGATCCTCCCGTGAAAAGCCTTATTCAGGAGATAAAGGACAAGGAGCTCGTGGTTCGACCGACGTTCCAACGGGCCTTCGTCTGGGATGCGGTTCGTCAAAGCTGATTTGTCGAGTCAATTTTGCTAAACATTCCCGTCCCTAATCTCTTCTTCGCCGAAGACGATGACAAGACGAAAGTCGTTGTTGACGGCCAGCAGCGCCTCACGGCGCTGCACCATTTTCAGGAAAACAGATTTCCTTTGAAGGGCTTGGAGTCTTTGTCTGCGCTGAATGGAAAGCGCTTTGAGGACTTGACTGATCGTCAGCAAAGGATCTTCAACAACCGAACCCTGCGTTGCCTTGTTATCTCGGCTAGAAGTGATTCGGAGATCAGGTTTCAGGTCTTCGAGAGGCTCAACCAAGGCGGTGTGCCGCTGAACGCACAGGAGGTTCGCCATTGTGTCTACCGCGGCTCCCTCAACGACCTTCTGCATCAGTTGGCGAAAGACCCCAACTGGCTGAGCATCTTGGGGAAGGATGAGCCTAGTCCTCGGATGACAGATTGCGAGCTGATACTTCGGTTCTTGAGTTTCCGCGATAAGGGGAAGGGTTATTCGCCACCGCTGAACCGCCCCGGCTTTTCCGGAGGCTGTTTTCGTTGAGTCACGCCGCTTTAGCGTAACCGCTGGTCTCGGCGTAGAACGCCGCCTCTGCTTCCGCCGGGGGAATGTAGCCGATCGGCCCCAGCAGTCGCTTTGTGTTGT
>NZ_JAPZQK010000021.1 GCF_027530345.1 Silanimonas sp.
CGGACCGGGAATCAGCTTCTCAAGCAGCTCGTCGGGGAGAATGGATTCCGGCTTCGCCGCCGGCGGGGTTTTCTTGCGTGGCATGGGGGCTCCTGAACATCGTCATGGTAGGCCCCTCACACAAAAATCCTGACACCCTCCCGCATTGCGGCTCGACGTCATTCAAAAGGCAGCGCGGGGGGCTTCGCGCGGTTCAGGGCGAATACCGCTGGCTCGCTCCGGCGAAGCCTGGGCGGTTCAGTTCGCCCGTGCAGCGGTGGACATTACGTGGCGCGGCCTCCGCCAAAGGCCGACCGTCGACGGCGCGGCCATTTCGTGCACTACTGTCCGGGTGAGCCCGCGCCGAACCACCGCCACTAGCACCGTCGCCGCCGCCCGTGGCACCCTGCAGTTGGGAGTGGCCGGCACCTTGGCCGTGACGAGGCTCGCCGAAGCCGTTCACATGGCCGTGCTTTCCACGACGCCGCTCTTTCTGGGAAAGCACCTGACCCGTGGTGTCTATGCGGGCGTACGCGTGGCTGCAGGTGCCGTGGGTCAGGGGGGCGATTCACTACTCAGGTTCGTAGAGCGCCAAGTAAATCCGGGAGGCGATAGTGGTACGTCTATTCCCATGCCTGTGCCCTTGGACATCCAAGCCGTCTTGAACGGCATTGTTGGAGACCGATTGGTTGAAATGAATCACAGTGCCGCCTTGCCAATGCGCATCCGATCGCATTCGGCACGGCGATCGAGCAGAGATTCACCTGATTCAGGTGACGTGCTGTTCGTGCACGGGCTTTGCATGCATGACCGGCATTGGCAGGGAAATCACGCTCAGGCCGCCGACTATGGCGCCGCGCTTTCTCGGGATTTCGGGTTGACGCCTCTCTACCTCCGCTACAACTCGGGTCTGTCGATCGGAGAAAACGGTCGTCGACTGGCGACGCTGCTCGCCCAACGGAGCGCGAGATCGCGGAATGCATCGCGGCCATTACACATCGTCGCGCACAGTCTGGGCGGGCTCGTCGTACGGAGCGCCTTGGCGACGGCGGACCAGCGTGGTCATCGCTGGACATCTCAGCTGTCCAACGTGGTCTTCCTCGGTACCCCTCACGAAGGGGCGCCTCTGGAGCGCGCCGGGAAAGTGATCGAATCCCTCATGTCGATGAATCGCTTCTCCGCGCCATGGACAATGCTTGCGCGTCTCCGGAGCATTGCGATTCGCCAGCTCGGAGACGCTGAGGTCGGATCATGGCCCGAGAGACTTACTTCGCCACGAGTCCATGTTGTCGCCGGAAGCCAGTCTCAGTTCGGTCCCCGGGCTGTTCGGGACTATTGGGGTGATGGACTGGTTCCGGTGAGCAGCGCGCTTGCGGGTGGCGTTAGCGCCAGCGCGCTTCCAGTGACAAGCCGCTCGATACTGCAAGGCGTCGGACACCTGTCGCTGATACGGCATCCCGAGGTCCTGTCCATCCTTGGCCAGGCCATGCAGGAGTCGGGCTTGACGCGGAGTCCTCGGCGGCGCGAAACAGCTTTGAAGGGAAGGCGATGATTATTGGCAGGGCTCTGGGGGCATGCGGTTCTGCGGTTGGGCCGGAGCCTAGGATCAGCCTACGATGCCAACCGTCCCTGGTCGACGAAAGGGCCGGCTCCATGAGAGAGGTAAATTGATCACCGGCCCACCGTCCATGCCGCCCGTGCCTAACCTCATTGATCTGCACGTCCTGATGCTGCCCAGCGATGGCGCAGAGCCGCGCATCATCCAGCAGCTGAAGCGTGAGCCCGTCAATCTGGTTGTGTGCCCCGGCGTGCCGGGCCACATTGGGCAGGCGAGGGCGATGGCCTTCGAGCAGGGGACCGCTCCTTGGGTGGCCTGGGCCGATCCAGACGATTTGATCGAGCCGGGCATCTTCCAGTCGCTGCTTGCTGCAGCGCACTCCTCGCCTCAAGCGCACCTGGTGTTCGCGCACGAGTGGGCCATCGATACGTCTTCTGGAAAGCGGGAACGTGTCTGCGTTCCCCACCACGCGCTCATTGCCCGCCGTAATGTCGTGATGGAGCGGCTCGAGGTCATTCGCCAGCGGCCGCACTACTGCGAGGGACCGATCCACGCAATTGAGCCCCGACTGGAAGTGCCGGAAATCGGCTACCACTGGCTTCGGGCCCCCAAGTCGGCGTCTCAGACGCTAGTGAGGCGCCCAGTGCGCGCCCCGAATACTCAATAAAACTCAGAACTCCTTCATCCGACCCTAAACTTTTTCCTTCTTCCATGGATTCAGCAGTGTAGAACCCCGGCGCGAAGCCTTGGGGATGCACTATCGGAGTAGCGTGACCATGGCAGCGGTGATTTCGGGCAACGGATTGGGTCTGGGTGTTGCCGCTCGCTGAAAATTGACCAGCGAAACGGGGATCTGCGCATCGAAAATTGACCAGGGTGTTCAACCTGACCGTAACCTCCCCCTGATCGTGGACACCTGAGAGATAGAGCTTTCTGGCATGTTTTCCCCGCCAGGAGGTTCCATGAAGAAGTCGAAGTTCACCGAAAGCCAAATCGTTGCGGTGCTGAAGCAGGGCGACGCCGGCGTGCCG
>NZ_JAPZQK010000061.1 GCF_027530345.1 Silanimonas sp.
GAGATGGTGATGCCGGGCGACAACATCAAGATGGTGGTGACGCTGATCGCCCCCGTCGCGATGGACGAAGGCCTGCGCTTCGCGATCCGCGAAGGCGGCCGCACCGTCGGCGCCGGCGTCGTGGCCAAGATCATCAAGTAATACCTGGTGGCATCTCCCCGCCTGGCAGACGCCGGGCGGGGCACCAAGCGAAAAGAGGTCCAAGGATGGGCTTCGTCTTCGCCGGACAGGGAAGCGTGGATCGTTAAGCCGCCGTTGTTGACGGCGGCTTGCCATCCCCTCTATACTCTCCCGTCTCGGCAGAGCCCCGTGGTTCTGTCGATGTTTTTTTGGGGTTCGCGCCAGACGCGTGCGGCCCGTCGCTCTTTAACTCAGGAAACCGGCCATGGCGGACCAGAAAATCCGTATTCGCTTGAAGGCGTTCGATCACCGACTGATCGATCGTTCCGCGAGCGAGATCGTCGAAACGGCCAAGCGGACCGGCGCGCAAGTGCGCGGCCCGATCCCGCTGCCGACGAAGATCGAACGTTATACCGTCCTCGTTTCTCCGCACGTCGACAAAGACGCGCGTGACCAGTACGAGACCCGCACCCACAAGCGCGTCCTGGACATCGTTGATCCCAACGACAAGACCGTCGACGCCCTGATGAAGCTCGAACTCGCCGCTGGCGTGGACGTGCAGATCAAGCTGGCCTGAGGTACACGATCATGAAGCACAGCATCGGTATCGTTGGGCGTAAGGCAGGCATGAGCCGGGTTTTCACTGCGGATGGCGCGTCCATCCCGGTCACCCTGATCGAAGCCACCCCCAACCGCGTCACCCAGATCAAGACCGTCGAGACCGACGGCTACACCGCCGTGCAGGTCACCGCGGGCGACAAGCGCGCCTCGCTGGTGAACAAGCCGGAAGGTGGCCACTTCGCCAAGGCGAAGGTCGCTCCGGGTCGTGGCCTTTGGGAGTTCCGCGTCGAAGCCAAGGACCTGGGTGCCTACGAAGTGGGCGCCGAGATCAAGGCGGACGTCTTTGCTGTCGGCCAGATGGTCGACGTGCAGGGCGTGACGAAGGGCAAGGGCTTCCAGGGCACGATCAAGCGCTGGAACTTCACCATGGGTGACGCCACCCACGGTAACTCGCTCTCGCACCGCTCGCCGGGCTCGATCGGCCAGCGCCAGACGCCGGGTCGCGTGTTCCCCGGTAAGAAGATGTCGGGCCACATGGGCGCCGAGGTTCTCAGTGTCCAGAATCTCGAAGTCGTCAAGGTCGACGTCGAGCGCGGCCTCATCGCGATCCGTGGCGCCGTTCCCGGTGCGCCGGGTGGCGACGTGGTCGTCCGTCCGGCCAGCAAGGGTTAAGGAGTAGACGATGGAACTTTCCGTCATCAACGGCAAGGCGCTGTCGGTCAACGACGCCGTCTTCGGCCGTGAATTCAACCAGGACCTCGTGCACCAGGTCGTCGTTGCCTACCGCAACGCCGGTCGCGCGGGCACCAAGGCGCAGCTGACGCGTTCGGAAGTCCGCGGCACGACCAAGAAGTTCAAGAAGCAGAAGGGCGGCGGCGCTCGTCACGGCGACTACCGCGCTCCGATCTTCGTGGGCGGCGGCGTGACCTTCGCGGCCAAGCCGCGCAGCTTCGCGCAGAAGGTCAACAAGAAGATGTACCGCGGCGCCATGGCCGTGATCCTGTCCGAGCTCGCTCGCCAGGGTCGCCTGATGGTCGTCGAGGGCTTCGACGTCGACGCGCCCAAGACGCAGGGCCTCGTTGCCAAGCTGGCCGACATGAAGGTCGGTACCCGCACGCTGATCGTGTCGGAGCAGGCGAGCGAGAACCTGTACCTGGCCGCGCGCAACATCCCGTACGTGGAAGTGCGCGACGTTCAGGGTCTGGACCCGGTGTCGCTGGTCGGTGCCGACTCGGTCGTCATCACCGCCGAGGCCGTCAAGCTGATCGAGGAGTGGCTGGCATGATCAACGAGAGCCTGTTTTCGGTCCTCCGCGCCCCGAAGGTGTCGGAAAAGACCGCCCGTCTCGCCGAGAGCAACCAGTACGTCTTCGAAGTCGCCAAGACGGCGACCAAGGCTGACGTCAAGGCGGCGATCGAGCACCTGTTCAACGTTAAGGTGCTCGCGGTGAACGTCGCGAACATCAAGGGCAAGTCGAAGGCGTTCCGCCAGCGTGCTGGCCGTCGCTCCGACAAGCGCAAGGCGTATGTCCGTTTGGCCGAAGGCCAGACGCTCGACGTCACCGCCAAGGCCTGAGGATAAAGACCCATGGCAGTCATGACTTTCAAGCCGACCTCGCCTGGCCGCCGCGCCATGGTCAAGGTCGTCAACCCGGACCTCCACAAGGGCGCGCCGTTCGCGGCCCTCGTCGAGAAGAAGGGCAAGACCGGTGGCCGTAACAACCACGGCCGCATCACCACCCGCCACATCGGCGGTGGCCACAAGCAGCATTACCGCATCATCGACTTCAAGCGTGACAAGGAAGGCATCGCCTCCCGCGTCGAGCGCCTCGAGTACGATCCGAACCGCACGGCGCACATCGCGCTCCTGTGCTACGCGGACGGCGAGCGCCGCTACATCATCGCGCCGAAGGGCCTGCAGGTCGGCGACCAGCTGATCTCCGGCAAGGACGCGCCGATCAAGGTCGGCAACACGCTGCCCCTGCTCAACATGCCGATCGGTGCCACCGTGCACTGCGTCGAGATGAAGCCGGGCAAGGGCGCCCAGCTGGCGCGCGCCGCCGGGGCTGGCGTCCAGCTGATCGGTCGCGAACACGGCTACGCCACCCTGCGCCTCCGCTCCGGCGAAATGCGCAAGGTGCCGGTCGACTGCCGCGCCACGATCGGCGAGGTGGGTAACACCGAGCACAACCTCGAGAAGCTGGGCAAGGCCGGTGCCTCCCGCTGGCGCGGCATCAAGCCGACCGTCCGCGGCGCCGCGATGAACCCGGTCGACCATCCGCACGGCGGTGGTGAGGCGAAGGCCGGTCAGGGCAACCCGCATCCGGTCAGCCCCTGGGGCCAGCCGTCGAAGGGTTACAAGACGCGTAAGAACAAGCGCACCGACAAGTTCATCGTGCGCGATCGTAGGGGTTAATCGGCCATGCCACGTTCACTCAAGAAGGGCCCGTTCGTCGACCACCACCTCGCCAAGAAGGTGGAAGTCGCTTCAGCGGCCAACAGCAAGAAGCCGATCAAGACCTGGTCGCGTCGTTCGATGATCCTGCCGGAAATGATCGGCCTGACCATTGCCGTGCACAACGGCAAGGCGCACATCCCGGTCCTGGTCAACGAGAACATGATCGGCCACAAGCTCGGCGAATTCGCGCTGACCCGGACCTTCAAGGGTCACGGCGGCGACAAGAAGTCGGGCAAGTAAGGAGATGACCATGGAAGCGAAAGCCATCCTGCGCTCGACGCGCATCTCCCCGCAGAAGGCCCGCCTGGTCGCTGACCAGGTGCGCGGCCTGCCCGTGGCCCGTGCCCTCGACCTGCTGAAGTTCAGCGACAAGAAGGCCGCCGGCATCATCCGCAAGGTCGTCTACTCGGCAGCTTCGAACGCCGAGAACAACCTCGGCGCCGATGTCGACGAACTGAAGGTCGCCACGATCATGATCGACGAGGGCCCGGTGCTGAAGCGCTTTGGCGCCCGCGCCAAGGGTCGTGGTACCCGCATCCTCAAGCGCACCAGCCACATCACTGTGGTCGTGGGCTCCGGCAAGAAGGCGTAAGGACGAGATTATGGGTCACAAAGTTCATCCGACCGGTATCCGTCTTGGCATCGCCAAAGACTGGAACTCCAAGTGGTACGCGAACAAGAAGGAATTCGCCGGCTACCTCGCCGCCGACCTGAAGGTTCGCCAGATGCTTCGTGAGAAGCTGGCGCAGGCCGGCATCTCCAAGATCCTGATCGAGCGTCCGAGCAAGTCGGCGCGCGTGACGATCCACACCGCCCGCCCGGGCGTCGTGATCGGCAAGCGCGGCGAGGACATCGAGAAGCTGCGCAAGCAGGTTTCGGACATCATGGGCGTCCCGGCGCACATCAATGTCTCCGAAGTCCGCAAGCCGGAACTCGATGCCCAGCTGGTCGCCGAGTCGATCGCCCAGCAGCTGGAGCGCCGCATCATGTTCCGCCGCGCCATGAAGCGCGCCGTGAGCAATGCGATGCGCCTCGGCGCGCTCGGCATCAAGGTCAACGTCGCCGGCCGCCTGAATGGCGCCGAGATCGCGCGTTCGGAGTGGTACCGCGAAGGTCGCGTGCCGCTTCACACGCTGCGCGCCGACGTTGACTACGGCTTCGCCGAAGCCCGCACCACGTTTGGCGTCATCGGCGTCAAGACGTGGGTCTACAAGGGCGAAATCTTCGACTTCTCGCAAGTCGGCCAGGAAAAGACCGAAGAGCGCGCGGAACGTCCGTCGCGTGGTCAGGCCAAGTGAGGTAACGAGCCATGTTGCAACCCAAGCGAACTAAATATCGCAAGCAGTTCAAGGGCCGTAACGAGGGCCTGAGCTGGTCGGCCAATGCCGTCAGCTTCGGCGAGTACGGTCTGAAGGCTACCGAACACGGCCGCCTCACGGCCCGCCAGATCGAATCGGCCCGCCGTACGATCAGCCGCTACGTCAAGCGCGGCGGCAAGCTCTGGATCCGCGTGTTCCCGGACAAGCCGATCACCCAGAAGCCGATCGAAGTCCGAATGGGCGCCGGTAAGGGTAACGTCGAGTACTGGGTCGCCCAGATCCAGCCCGGCCGGATGCTCTACGAGATGGAAGGCATCCCGGAGGACCAGGCCCGCGAAGCGATGCGCCTCGCCGCCGCCAAGCTCTCCGTCAAGACCACTTTCGTGACCCGGACGGTGCGCTAATGGAACTCCAGGAACTGCGTCAGAAGTCGGCCGAAGAGCTGAAGGCCCACCTGCTGGAGCTCCGCAAGGAGCAGTTCTCTCTGCGCATGCAGAAGACGACGAACCAGCTGGCGAAGACCCACGAGATCAGCCGTGTCCGCCGCGAAATCGCGCGCGTCAACACGCTGCTGACCCAGAAGAACTAAGGGATAGGCCATGAGCGATAACGCCACCCCGCTGCGCACGGTCGAAGGCCGTGTCGTCAGCAACAAGATGAACAAGACGGTCACGATCCTGGTCGAGCGCCAGGTCAAGCACCCGCTGTACGGCAAGTACATCCGCCGTTCGACGAAGCTGCACGCCCACGACGAAGCCAATGCCTGCAACGAAGGCGACGTCGTCCGCGTGACCGAATGCGCCCCGATGTCGAAGACCAAGAACTGGCGCGTCGTCGAGATCGTCTCGAAGTCGGCCGAGTAAGAGGAGCCTGAGCCATGATCCAGACGCAGAGCTACCTCGAAGTCGCCGACAACTCCGGTGCCAAGGAACTGATGTGCATCAAGGTGCTTGGAGGTTCCAAGCGCCGCTATGCCCACATCGGCGACATCATCAAGGTCACCGTGAAGGACGCGATCCCGCGCGGCAAGGTCAAGAAGGGCGAGGTCTACAACGCCGTCGTCGTGCGCACCCGCAAGGGCGTGCGCCGTGCCGATGGCTCGCTGATCCGCTTCGACGCGAACGCCGCCGTGCTGCTGAATAACAAAGAAGAGCCGATCGGCACCCGCATCTTCGGACCCGTGACCCGTGAACTCCGCAACGAGAAGTTCATGAAGATCGTGTCCCTGGCGCCTGAAGTGCTGTAAGCCGGAGACGAAACCATGAACCGTATCCGCAAGGGCGACCAGATCGTCGTCATCACCGGCAAGGACAAGGGCAAGAAGGGCGAAATCACCCGCGTTGCCGGTGATCGCGTCATCGTCGCCAACATCAACGTGGTGAAGCGCCACACCAAGGCGAACCCGCAGGCCGGCCAGGCCGGCGGCATCGTCGAGCGCGAAGCCCCGATCCATATCTCCAACGTGATGCTGTTCAACCCGGCAACGGGCAAGGGCGACCGCGTTGGCTTCAAGGTGCTCGAGGATGGACGCAAAGTGCGTGTGTTCCGCTCGAGCGGTGAGGCGATCGACGCCTGAGGAATGCCCCGATGAACACCCGGCTTGAAAAAATCTACAAGGACACCGTGGTGCCGAAGCTCATGAAAGAGTTCGGCTACACCAATCCGATGCAGGTGCCGAAGATCACCAAGATCACGCTGAACATGGGCGTGGGCGAGGCGGTCGGCAACAAGAAGATCCTCGAGAACGCCGTGGCCGACCTGGCCACGATCACCGGCCAGAAGCCGGTGACGACCAAGGCCCGCGTCTCGGTCGCCAGCTTCAAGATCCGCGAAGGCTGGCCGATCGGCACCAAGGTGACCCTGCGTCGCGCCAAGATGTATGAGTTCCTCGACCGCCTGATCAGCGTCGCCCTGCCGCGCGTCCGCGACTTCCGCGGCGTGTCGGGTCGTGCGTTCGACGGCCGTGGCAACTACAACATGGGCCTGAAGGAGCAGATCATCTTCCCGGAGATCAACTTCGACCAGGTCGACGCCCTGCGCGGCATGGACATCGCGATCACCACGACCGCGAAGACCGACGCCGAGGCCAAGGCCCTGCTCGCCGCCTTCAATTTCCCGTTCCGCAACTGACCTTTAGGATCCAATCATGGCCAAGACCAGCATGGTGAACCGCGAGGTCAAGCGCGAGAAGCTTGCCAAGCGTTACGCCGCCAAGCGCGCCGAGCTCAAGAAGCTGATCGCCAACCCGGCGACCGGCTACGAGGAGAAGATCGACGCCGTCAACAAGCTCGCGAAGCTGCCGCGCGACTCCTCGGAGTGCCGCCAGCGCAACCGCTGCGCCCTGTCGGGTCGTTCGCGTGGCGTCTACCGCAAGTTCGGCCTCGGCCGCAACAAGCTCCGCGAAGCCACCATGCGTGGCGACGTCCCCGGCCTCCGCAAGGCGAGCTGGTAAGACAAAAAGCTGCTATCCTAGGCGGCTTGCTGAACCCACCCGGCCGGAGACGGCCGGGTTTTTCCACTGAACCTGTTCGCGAAAGCGGATATCGGTGCTACTCATAAGGAACTCTCCATGAGCATGACTGATCCCATCGCCGACATGCTGGTGCGCATCAAGAACGCGCTGGCTGTCCGCAAGGCCACGGTGAAAATGCCGTCGTCCAAGATCAAGCTGTCCCTTGCCAACGTCCTCAAGGCCGAAGGCTACATCCTCGACGTGCGCCAGGCTGGCGACGCCAAGAAGCCGGAACTCGAAATCGTTCTGAAGTACTTCGAAGGCAAGCCGGTCATCGAGCGCCTTGAGCGCTTCTCGCGTTCGGGTCTTCGCCAGTACCGCGGCAAGGACGCGCTCCCGAAGGTCCTCGGCGGCCTCGGTGTGTCGATCATCTCGACGTCCAAGGGCATCATGACCGACCGCGACGCACGCCAGCAGGGCGTGGGCGGCGAAGTCCTGTGCCTCGTGGCTTGATGCAGGAGAACTGACCATGTCCCGCGTCGCCAAGAAGCCGATCGCCCTCCCGAAGGGTGTTGAAATCACCTCCACCGCCGCGCAGTTCAGCGTCAAGGGCCCGAAGGGCACCCTGACCCTGGCCAAGCCGCAGGGCGTGGACCTGAAGAACGAGAATGGTGTGGTCACGATGGTTGCGGCGAACGCCGACGCCATCCCGATGGCCGGCACCGCGCGCGCCATCCTTTCGAACATGGTGAAGGGCGTTTCCGAAGGCTTCCAGCGCAAGCTGGAGCTCGTCGGCGTCGGTTACCGTGCCGCGATGCAGGGCAAGGACCTGAGCCTGTCGCTCGGTTTCTCGCACCCGGTCGTGTTCATCACCCCGGAAGGCATCACCATCACCACGCCGACGCAGACGGAGATCCTGATCGCCGGCGCCGATGCGCAGCTGGTGGGCCAGGTCGCGGCCAAGATCCGCGCGTTCCGCTCGCCGGAACCGTACAAGGGCAAGGGCGTCCGTTACTCGGGCGAGAACGTCATCATCAAGGAAGCCAAGAAGGCCTAAGGGTCTTCAGCTTCCAGAAGGTATCCAGTCATGGAAAAGAAAATCGCCCGCCTGCGTCGCGCCAAGTCGACGCGCCTGCACATCCGCACGCTGGGCATCGCCCGCCTGTCGGTCCTGCGCACCGGTCAGCACCTCTACGCGCAGATCTTCACGGCCGATGGCTCGAAGGTCCTCGCGGCTGCTTCGACCCTTGAAGCCGACGTCAAGTCGGGCCTGAAGGGCAGCAAGAACCTTGAAGCCGCCGCCAAGGTCGGTGCCGCCATCGCCGCAAAGGCGAAGGCTGCCGGCATCGAGGCCGTCGCGTTCGATCGTTCGGGCTACCGCTACCACGGCCGCATCAAGGCGCTCGCCGATGCGGCCCGCGAAGGCGGCCTGCAGTTCTAAGCGTCATCGATGCACCCAGGCGCGGGGTGGATTCCGCGCCTCAAACAACTATAAGCGGCGCAAAGCCGTAAATTCCCTCATTACGAGAGTCCATCATGAGCAGCAATGAAAGCCGCGATCGTCGCGACCGCGAAGGCGCAGACGACGGCATGATCGAAAAGCTGATCGCGGTCAACCGCGTCAGCAAGACCGTCAAGGGCGGTCGCCAGTTCACCTTCACCGCGCTGACGGTCGTCGGCGACGGCGCCGGCAAGATCGGCTTCGGCTACGGCAAGGCGAAGGAAGTCCCGGTTGCCATCCAGAAGTCGATGGAATACGCCCGCAAGGCGATGGTCAACGTCGACCTGAACGACGGCACCCTGTGGCACCCCGTCAAGGCCAACCATGGCGCGGCGGCGGTCTACATGCAGCCGGCGTCGGAAGGTACGGGCGTGATCGCCGGCGGCGCCATGCGCGCCGTGCTGGAGGCGGTCGGCGTCAAGAACGTGCTGGCGAAGGCCACCGGTTCGCGTAACCCGATCAATCTGGTCCGTGCCACCGTGCGCGGTCTGTCGATGATGCACTCGCCGGCCAAGATCGCGGCCAAGCGTGGCAAGAAGCTCGAGGAGATCCTCCATGGCTAACAAGACCGTCAAGGTCCGCCTGGTGCGCGGCCTCCGTGGCACCCAGCAGCGCCACCGCCTCTCGGTGCGTGCGCTCGGCCTGAACAAGCTCAACGACGTCCGTGAGTTGATCGATTCGCCGCAGGTCCGCGGCCTGATCAATCAGCTCCACTACCTCGTCCGCGTCGAGGCTTAAGGAGAATCCCATGCGTCTCAACACCATCACTCACGCCGAAGGCGCCCGCAAGGAGCGCACCCGCGTTGGTCGCGGCATCGGTTCGGGCCTCGGCAAGACCTGCGGCCGCGGCCACAAGGGTTCGTTCGCTCGCGCCGGCAAGGGCAAGATCAAGCCGGGCTTCGAAGGCGGTCAGATGCCGATGCAGCGCCGTCTGCCGAAGATCGGTTTCCGCTCCAAGATGTCGCACGAGTCGGCCGAGGTCCTGCTGTACCAGCTGGCCATGCTCGACGCGGACGTTATCGACATCGTCGTCCTGCGCGCCGCCAAGCTGGTCTCGGCCGACGCCAAGAAGGTGAAGGTCGTCAAGAAGGGTGATCTGACCAAGAAGCTCACCATCAAGGGCCTGCTGGTGACGGCGGGTGCGAAGGCGGCGATCGAAGCCGCCGGCGGCTCGGTGGAGTAATCGCTTGGCCTCGAACGCGGCGACGATGATGGGCGGACTCGGTAAGTTCAAGGAACTGAAGGACCGCCTGCTGTTCGTGCTTCTTGCGTTGATCGTCTTCCGGGTCGGGAGCTTCATTCCCGTCCCGGGCGTCAACCCGGAAGCCATGTTGGCCCTGTTCGAAAACCAGGGCGGCATCGTGGACATGTTCAACATGTTCTCCGGTGGCGCCCTGTCGCGTTTCAGCATCTTCGCGCTGAACGTCATCCCCTACATCTCCGCTTCCATCATCGTCCAGCTGCTCGGGCAGGTTTACGAGCCGTGGAAGGCGCTGAAGAAGGAAGGCGAGTCGGGCCGTCGCAAGCTGACCCAGTACTCGCGTTACGGTGCGGTCTTCCTCGCGATCGTGCAGGCGGGCAGCATTGCCACGGCCCTTCAGGGCTCGGCGGCTGCTGGCGGCCAGCCAGTCGTCTACAGCCCGGGCATGGGTTTCGTCTTCACGGCGGTGGTTTCGCTGACGGCCGGCACCATGTTCCTCATGTGGCTGGGTGAGCAGATCACCGAGCGCGGCATCGGCAACGGCATTTCGCTGATCATCTTCGCGGGTATCGTCGCGGGCCTTCCGGGCGCGCTGATCGACACCATGCGCCAGGTGAACGCCGGCGAGATCAGCTGGCCGGCCATTCTCGTGATCGCCGTGCTTGTGCTGGGCGTCGTCTACTTCGTGGTGTTCATGGAGCGCGGCCAGCGCCGGATCACCGTGCATTACGCCCGCAAGCAGGGCGCGCGCCAGGGCTACAACAACCAGAGCTCGCACCTTCCGCTGAAGCTGAACATGGCCGGCGTCATCCCGCCGATCTTTGCTTCGAGCCTCATCATGCTGCCGGCCACCATCACGGCGTGGACGGGTGGCGCCGGCGCGGCGGAAGCCGCGGCCGCGGCGACCGATGCGGGCTGGCAGGCCCAGGTCACGCTCGCCTTGCAGAAGGTCGCGACGGCGCTGGCGCCGAACGAGCCGCTCCACATGCTCCTGTTCGCTGGCCTGATCATCGGCTTCGCGTTCTTCTACACGGCGCTGGTGTTCAACAGCCAGGAAACCGCCGACAACCTCAAGAAGTCGGGCGCGCTCGTTCCGGGCATCCGTCCGGGCCGCGCGACTGGCGAGTACATCGATGGCGTGCTGACCCGCTTGACCATGATCGGCGCGCTCTATCTGGTCGCGGTTTGCCTGTTGCCGGAAGTGCTCCGCGCGACGTGGCAGGTCCCGTTCTATTTCGGCGGCACGTCATTGCTGATCGTCGTCGTGGTGGTCATGGACTTCACGGCGCAGGTCCAGGCGCACCTCTATTCGCACCAGTACGACAGCCTTCTGAAGAAGGCCAATTTGAAGGGCGGTCCGCGCGGCGGCTTGGCGCGCGGATGAATCGAGGCGGGCCCGCGCAAGAGTAGCGCGGGCGGCGAGGGGGCCTTCGGGCCTTGTCGCCAACCCCGGTTTGTCGCCGGAGCATGGGCACACTCCCCATGCCGGGTTCGCCCCTGTTCAGGGGGCGGGCTTCATTTGAACCCCGAGCCAGTGTAAACTTTTCGATTCCTTGCGCCGCTAGTCGGCGACAAAACCAGTGGAGATCGCGTCATGGCGCGTATTGCGGGTGTGAACCTGCCTGTCCAGAAGCATGTCTGGGTGGGCCTTCAGAGCATTTTCGGGATCGGGCGTACGCGCTCGCGCCTGGTCTGCACGGCCGCGGGTGTGAACCCGCACAGCAAGATCCGTGAACTGTCCGAGCCGGAAATCGAGCGCCTCCGCGCCGAGATCGGCAAGTACACCGTCGAAGGCGACCTGCGTCGCGAAGTCGGCATGTCGATCAAGCGCCTGATGGACCTCGGTTGCTACCGCGGCGTCCGTCACCGTCGTGGCCTGCCGCTCCGCGGCCAGCGCACCCGCACGAATGCCCGTACCCGCAAGGGTCCGCGCAAGGCGATCAAGAAGTAAGGATCAGCCCAAATGAATAAGCCGGCAGCTGCCAGCAAGACCAAGAAGAAGATCAAGCGCGTCGTCACCGATGGTGTGGCGCACGTGCAGGCTTCCTTCAACAATACGATCATCACGATCACCGACCGCCAGGGCAACACCCTGAGCTGGGCCACCTCGGGTGGCGCTGGCTTCCGCGGCTCGCGTAAGTCGACGCCGTTCGCGGCGCAGGTTGCCGCCGAGAAGGCCGGCAAGGCTGCGCTCGACTACGGCCTGAAGACGCTCGAAGTGCACGTGAAGGGCCCGGGTCCGGGTCGCGAATCGGCCGTCCGCGCGTTGAACAACGTCGGCTACAAGGTCACGAACATCATCGACGTCACGCCGATTCCGCACAACGGCTGCCGTCCGCCCAAGAAGCGTCGCGTCTAAGGGCAAGGGGAAAATCACATGGCTCGTTATATCGGTCCCACCTGTAAGCTCGCGCGCCGCGAAGGCGCCGACCTCAGCCTCAAGTCCCCGGCCCGCGCGCTGGACAGCAAGTGCAAGCTCGAGCAGAAGCCCGGCGTGCACGGCCCCGTCGCCAAGAAGGGCAAGCTGTCGGATTACGCCACCCAGCTTCGCGAGAAGCAGAAGGTCAAGCGTATCTACGGCCTGCTGGAGCGCCAGTTCCGCAACTACTACAAGAAGGCCGCCAACCGGAAGGGCAACACCGGCGAGAACCTGCTGCAGATGCTTGAGCAGCGTCTCGACAATGTCGTCTACCGCATGGGCTTCGCCGTCACCCGTCCGCAGGCCCGCCAGCTGGTCTCGCACCGTGGCGTGCTGGTCAACGGCAAGTCGGTGAACCTGCCGTCGTACCAGGTCCGCGTCGGCGACCAGATCACGCTCACCGAGAAAGCGGCTGCCCAGCTGCGCGTCAAGGAAGCCGTGGCCCAGTCGCAGCAGATGGACCTCGTGCCGTCGTGGTGCACGGTCGACGCCAACAAGTTCTCCGGCACCTTCAAGGCTGTGCCTGATCGCGCCGACCTGCCGGCCGACATCAACGAAGCGCTGATCGTCGAGCTGTACTCGAAGTAATTCTCCGGAGAACGCCGCCCATGACGGTAAATGCCATCCAGATGCTGCGTCCCAAGGGTCCGCAGATCGAGCGCCTGTCGACGACCCGCGCCCGCGTCGTCATCGAGCCGCTGGAGCGTGGTTACGGCCACACCATCGGCAACGCGCTGCGTCGCGTGCTGCTGTCCTCGATCCCGGGTTGCGCCATCACCGAGGTGGAAATCGATGGCGTGCTGCACGAGTACACCACGCTTGAAGGCCTTCAGGAGGACGTCCTCGACGTCCTGCTGAACCTCAAGGACGTGGCGATCCGTATGCACAACGTCGAGTCGACGATGCTCACCCTTCAGAAGAAGGGTCCGGGCGTCGTCACCGCCGCGGACATCAAGACCGACCACAACGTCGAGATCCTCAACGGCGAGCACGTGATCTGCACGCTGACGAAGGACACGGCGCTGAACATGCGCCTCAAGATCGAGCGCGGCTTCGGCTACCAGCCGGCTGCGGCGCGTCGTCGCCCGGACGAAGAGTCCCGTGCGATCGGCCGCCTCATGCTGGACGCCAGTTTCGCCCCGGTCCGTCGCGTGGCGTATGCCGTGGAAGCGGCCCGCGTCGAGCAGCGCACCGATCTCGACAAGCTCGTCCTCGACATCGAGACCAACGGCACGATCGATTCGGAAGAAGCCATCCGCACCGCCGCCAGCATCCTCACGGACCAGCTGTCGGTGTTCGGCGACTTCATCGTCCGCGGTCCGGCTTCGAGCAAGAGTGCGACCGGTGGTGTCGATCCGACCCTGCTGCGTCCGATCGACGACCTCGAACTGACCGTCCGTTCGGCCAACTGCCTCAAGGCCGAGAACATCTACTACATCGGTGATCTGATCCAGCGCACGGAAGTGGAGCTGCTGAAGACCCCGAACCTGGGCAAGAAGTCGCTCACCGAGATCAAGGAAGTGCTGGCACAGCGCGGCCTCGCCCTCGGCATGAAGCTCGAGAACTGGCCGCCGGCCGGTCTCACCCAGGGCGTGATGATGGGCTAAGGCCCACGATCGATAAGGAACCCAACCCATGCGTCACCTCAACGCCGGCCGCAAATTCAGCCGCACCAGCGCGCATCGCGAAGCGATGTTCCGCAACATGGCTTCGTCGCTGTTCAAGCACGAGCTGATCCGTACCACCCTGCCGAAGGCCAAGGAGCTGCGTCGCATCGCCGAGCCGCTCATCACGATGGCCAAGACGGATGGCGTCGCCAACCGTCGTCTCGCCTTCTCGCGCCTGCGCGACAAGGAAGCGGTGGGCAAGCTGTTCGTCGAACTCGGCCCGCGCTACGTCGCTCGTCCGGGCGGCTACCTGCGCATCCTCAAGTGCGGCTTCCGTCCGGGCGACAACGCCCCGATGGCTTACGTCGAGCTGGTGGATCGCCCGCGTGCCACCGAGGCCGTCGACGCAGAGTAAGCGTCGAGCGCTGCGTTCTTCGAAGAAAAACCCCGGCTAACGCCGGGGTTTTTCGTTTGTGCCGTTCGCCGGCGGATTAAGCTAGCGCCAGTCTCCCTGTGCGATCGTGGTCGCGAGCAATTATCCCCCCCGGCCCCGTTTTCAAAAGGCTTCTTGAAGCATGAAGGCTCCTCCTCCCGCTCATGTGTACCTTGCTCTGATTCTGGCAGTCGCGTTTTCGTCTGCGGCATCTGCATCGTGGTTGGTCCTGATCGATCAACAAGGAGTTACGCCCAATCGCGTCATCACCTATGCCGATGCTTTCGTCCACGATGAAAGTCCGTTGCCTGTGCTCTCGAACCTCTCGGCCTTGAAGGAACTCGAGAGCATCAAGCGGGTCAGGCTCACAATGGTGTACGAGGCCTTGGATCGACCGTTCTGGATGCAGACGCGTTTGGACATCCGCTGCCCGAGCCTTTCTCTCGAACGACGCTCTCGCCGCGCGGCCTCAGGTGACGACGATCAGCCCACGCGCATGCCGGAAGCGGTGCTGTTCCGGATGCACGACGGCCGCACGCGCGCCAAGAATTCGCCGGACATCACGCCGCTGGCCTCCGCCGAGTGGCAGTCCAGCGCCAACGAAACCATGAAGCGGGCGTATCAGGTGGCGTGCAATGCGCCTTTGGTCACCGCCGCGATCAACGGGTCGTTCGACGCGAACAACGTGTTGATTCCCGCAGTGTACCGCGAGCGGATGAGTCCGCTGGGGCTGGGGGAGACGCTGGTCGTGCCAAGCAGCCTGCTGCAAACGGAACTGGCTGAGCTGACGTGGTCGAAGATGTGGCCCGACGTGCAGATGCCGTCCATCAGCCATGGCGCCCCGCTGACGGAGCAGGAAAGGCTGGCGTTGCGGCAGCGCATCGAGGAGGCGCAGCGGAATCTGGAGGCACAGAAGGCGGCGGTGCTTGCTTCATTGGAGGAGCAGCAGGCGGAGTTCGACTTCCGTGACGAGGCCGCGCGCTTGCGCGGAGGTCGACACACCAGCAAGACGGAAGCCGACATGCTGATGGCTTGGCAGGGCAAATCCGAGCGCGATGTCGTGGTGGCGATGGGGGCCCCGCAGGTCAGCGAGGCGGCCGGGATCCGCTTCCTAGCTTACGGCCAGGATTACGACAGCCGTTACTTTGTTCAGCGCGTTTACACCGGCCACAGCTGGGTCGAAGGGGTTTATCGCAGCTGCAACATCCAGTTCGTCCTGATTCCGGACGGCCGGCGCGAGTTCAGGGTCGCGGATGTCGTCGTCACGGCGTTCAAGAGCGGCGACGGCTGGTCGCCCAACCTGTGCGCAGAGATGACCGAGGCCCCGCGCTCCTGAGCGGGGCCTGGACGCCGGAGGCGGCGTCAGCCGCGCATGCAGTCGCGCAACTTCACTCGGCCCTCGTTGTACGAGGTGATGTTCACCCGATAAACCTCCGCGCCGTTGAAGACGATGCCGATCGATTCCTCTGGGTTGCTGGCTTCGAGCATCGCGGTGATCTGCACCGGCACCATGAAGACATTCATCTCGCCATTGCTGTAGTGCATGGCGCGGGTCGTGTTGGGCGCTTCGTCGCTGAGGATGGTGATGCGCTGGAGGGCTCCATCCTGCGTTGAAGGAGGAATGCGACGGCCAGTGAATACGACAAGGCCGATGCCCTTCTCGGCGTGCTCTTTCGTGGCCGGGCCGATGAGGCCAAAGGTGTCGCCGATCTCATCGTTGCTCGTGGTGCTGATGAACGAGACGACGCATCCCAATCCTTCGCTGTTGCCTTGGCCGATGTCCGCCCAGCCGCCGCCCGACGGGGCTTGCAGCTTGCTGGTGTCGATGGCTTCGAGGGTGCTGTTGCCGAGGCCGAGCAGTTCCGGCGGGACTTGGGCGACGGCGGTGCCGGCAAGGACTGTGGTTAGGGTGAGAGCGGCGATCTGTGAGCGGGTCTTCATTGGGGGGAGTCTTCTTTTTTGGGTGGGAGCGGAGATGGTTGCAGATCACGCCGCGGACCTTAATCGCTGGCACGCCGGCGATTGCCGCAGCTGCTGGAGATGAACCGGCACCTTGCGTCTCGGTTCCTGCAGAAATCCGAAGCTTCGATACTCAAGGTTCTGGGTGCCTTCGAAAAGCGGGGCCGCGTGGCTTCAACAGCATGAGAACGGCGGCCGAGGGGCCGCCGTTGCATTGACGCTGGGGCGCGGATCAGCAGCTGACGCCGCTGGCTGGGCCGAGGCGCGACATCGTGTACTGGCCCGTCTGGCCATCCGACGTGCGCGTGTATCGCATGACGGCGGTGGAGCAGTTTGGGAATCGGAGATTCACCGTGCCCCATCCCGTCCGGGTGACATTAGCCGCGTTGAAGAGAGGCCCGAAACGGCCTCCGCGGGTCACGATCAACGGGACGTCGACCTGCGTGCCGTTCGGCGCCAGCGTGGCGTTGCCGACCAGCCACAACGGGTTGCCGGCATCGTCGAAGGTGTACCAGGAGACGAACACGCCCTTGTTGGCGCCAGCGTCGAAAAAGTCGACGAGGATGCCTTCGCCACTGCGTGCCGGATCGAAGTAGGTGCCGTTGAGAGCGCCTGCCATCGGCAAGTCTCCACCGCCACCGGTCGTTCCGCCAATGCTTACCGCCTGCGTGGTGCCGCGAAGGCGGAACTGGAAGCCGTTACGGAGGAGGACATTCGAATCGCGGGCTTGGGCGATGGCCCACGTCGCAAATTGGATCTGACCTCGCTCGTCGTACACCGGAAGCGAGACGACGCGGCATACGCCGGCAGCGCAGTAGCCTGGTTCCTCGGCGAACGTGCTGCTCGAACCTTGAAGCAGTTCGAAATCACGGTTCTGCATGACCAGAGCGCCACTAGGACTGATGTTCTCGAAGCGGACCATCAGGATCGGGAAGGCTGTGTTGTTCGCACAGTCCTGACGCCAAACGGCCATCGTGACCTGCTGGCCGGAAAAGGTTGTGGTTAAGCGTTGGGCATTCGTCGGTGTTGGTAAGCGCTCGAATCCGCGTCCGTTGTCAGAAAAGGTTGGGTCGGACGCGAAGCAGCCCGAGATGTGAGCGCTCCATCCATTCGACGGGGCGGTCTGGGCCTGCATGGAGGGCGAGAAAAATCCAGCCGCCACAAGGGCGGCAGATGACATCAGTTTGCGCATTGGGGGGTATCGTCCTTGGTGTGCGGAGCCGGGGGTGGTCCGCGTGCGCGACTCTAGGGAACTGGCCGCGATTGCGGTAGTCGGAGCACAATCCCTTTTGACTTTCCCTGTGTGTCCTCCATGCCGAACGCCAACCCCCTCGCCTGGTCCTTCCGCTTGCAGATGCTGTTCGGCTTCACCGTCTGCGCGGCCCTGCTCGGTTTCGCGCTCTACGTCGAGCACGGCATGTTCATGCTGCCGTGCCCGCTGTGCATCCTGCAGCGCTTCTTCTTCGCCGGGATGGGCCTGCTCGGCCTCGTTGCGGCCCTGCACAACCCCAGCGGTCGCGCGGGCCGGGGCGCCTACGGCATCGCCATCGCCCTGCTGGCCGCGGTGGGTGGCAGCATTGCGGCGCGTCACGTTTGGCTGCAGCTGCAGCCGCCGAGCGGCTTCCCGAGCTGCAGCGGGCAGGGGCTGTCCTACATGCTCGAATCGCTGGGCCCCATCGACGCGCTGGCCGAGACGCTGTCGGGTTCGGCCGATTGCGCGAAGGTCGACTGGAGCTTCCTCGGCTTGTCGATGCCGGCGTGGACGCTGCTGTGCTTCGCACTGCTGGGCGTTGGTGCGATGGTGGCGGGGCTGCGACGCCGCGGCTGAGTCATGAGCTCATGAAGTTGCGGATGTAATGGAGTCGCGACTCGAATTCTCGCGTGGCATAGTCTTTGGCCAACCCCAAAGAGAACACCGATGAACGCGCAGGATCGTCCCGTCACCCCCGTCAACGCGCCCGCTGCCTGGACGCGCTCGTCGTGGCGGACGAAGACGGCGCTGCAGCAGCCGAACTATCCGGACGCCGAGGCCCTCGCGGCCGTCGGCCGCGAGCTCGAAGCGCTGCCGCCGCTCGTGACCTCCTGGGAGGTGCTGGCGTTGAAGCGCCAGATCGCCGAGGCCGAGGTGGGCAAGCGCTTCATCCTGCAGGGTGGCGATTGCGCCGAGAGCTTCGCCGACTGCGAAAGCGGCCTGATCTCGAACCGCCTGAAGGTGCTGCTGCAGATGAGCGTCGTGCTCGTGCACGGCCTGCACCTGCCGGTGGTGCGCATCGGCCGCTTCGCCGGCCAGTACGCCAAGCCGCGCTCGGCCGACCTCGAAGAGCGCGATGGCGTGACGCTGCCGAGCTACCGCGGTGATTTCATCAACGCGCCGGAGTTCACGCCGGAAGCCCGCATCCCCGACCCGCGCCGCATGGTGAAGGGCCACGCGCGCTCGGCGATGACGATGAACTTCGTCCGCGCGCTGATCGATGGTGGTTTCGCCGATCTTCACCACCCGGAGTATTGGGATCTCGGCTGGGTGGCGCGCTCGCCGCTGGCCGAGGAGTACCAGAAGATGGTGAGCGGCATCGGCGATGCCGTGCGCTTCATGGAGACGGTGACGGGCGGCCCGATCGACAACCTCAGCCGCGTCGATTTCTACACCTCGCACGAGGCGCTGTTGCTGCCTTACGAGGAGGCGCAGACGCGCCAGGTGCCGCGCCAGTGGGGCTGGTTCAACCTCAGCACGCATTTCCCGTGGATCGGCATGCGCACCGCGCAGCTCGACGGCGCGCACACCGAGTATTTCCGCGGCATCCGCAACCCGATCGGCATCAAGCTGGGCCCCTCGGTGACGCCGGACCAGGCCCTGCGCCTCGCCGACGTGCTGAACCCGGAGAACGAACCGGGCCGCCTCGTGTACATCCACCGCATGGGCGCCGGGAAGGTGCTCGAGAAGCTGCCGCCGCTGCTGGAGGCGATGAAGCGCGAAGGACGCCGCGTGGCGTGGATGTGCGACCCGATGCACGGCAACACCGAGACGGCGGCGAACGGCTACAAGACGCGCCGCTTCGACAACATCCGTGCGGAAGTGGAGCAGAGCTTCGATGCGCATGCGGCCGCCGGGACGCGTCTGGCCGGCGTGCATCTCGAGCTGACCGGCGAGAACGTCACCGAGTGCACGGGTGGTGCGCGCGAGCTGGTCGATGCCGACCTGGCCCGCGACTACCGCACCACGGTGGACCCGCGGCTCAACTACGAGCAGTCGCTCGAGATCGCCATGCTGATCGTCCGCAAGCAGGCGCAGATCGCCCAGCCGGCGTCGCTCTGATCTGATGACCGTCGCCTCGCCCCGTTGGGGGCGGGGCGCTCAGGGATTGCATTCCGGGCAGTGGCCCGCGTCGGCGACGGACAGGCCATCGGCGCGAGGCCGGTCTTCGTGATGCCCGCAGACGCCGCAGCCGTGGATTTCGGCGCGGACGAGGTCGGTCGCTTCCCCACACATTTCGCAGGGCAGCCCGAGGCGCGCGTCGATCCGGCCGAAGCCGGGTGCGCGACAGTCGGGGCAGGGTGTGGCCAAGCGCTCGGCCAGCCGCTGCCCGAGCCGGCCGAGGGCCGCGAGACGGGTCGGATTCATGTGTGCGCGTAGGTCGGCTTCAAGACGGGCCAGACCATCCTGCGAGTGCGCCGCCATGCGCTCGATCGCTTCGGCGACGTCGGCCGGGTCGATCAGGCCTTTGGCCACGGGCAGCGGCTCATCGAGGCGCGCCGTCCACCGGTTCGGTTTCACCAAGGCCGCATGGGTGGGCAGGCCGATCGAGGCAAGCACGGGCTGGAGGTCGTCGCCGGGCCGGACCGCTTTCGAGACCCAGTTGGTGTCGTGACCCGCGTGCTCGACCACGATCGTCTGGCCGTGCTCGTCGTCGACGAAGGCCAGCAGCTCCATGTGCAGGGGCAGGAAGCCGAGCAGCGGATCGGGGCCGAAGCTGCCCTCGGTGGCGATGCCGAGTTTCAGCCCGCTGACGGCCATGCCGCGCCGGGCCTTTTCGATGACGACCTCGTGTGGTGTGCCTGGTCGCTCGATATCGCCGGCGAAGGTGCCGAGCGCGTCGGTGTCGATCGCGACGGTCTCAACCTGCAGGCCGAGCGACGCCAAGGCCGGCGCCAGCGCATCGGCTTTGCCGTGCAGGGTCGCGAGCGCGACGCGGGGATCGGGGTAGGGCAGGGGCATGCGCACAGTCTCCGCCGGATCACGTCGAGGCGGCGCCGACGTGTCGGACGCCGCCTCGCGCTCCCCTCGGTGGGGCTTATTCGCCCTGCGCCTGCGAGTAGCCGCGCACGCCGTCGAAGGTGTAGAGGTTCTCGGTCTTCACCGCGTCGAAGCCGGCATCCGCGATGCGCATCAGCAGCCGCGAGATGGCCTGCCCGTCGACGGTGTCGGCCTTGGCCGGGAAGCGGCAGCGCCAGTGGTCGGTACGCAGGGTCTGCGGGTTGCCGTTCGGGTAGACCTTCACGCCGCGGTTGGTGATCAGCGCGAGGCGGAAGTCGTCGCCGGCGAGGCCTTCGAGCGCCGCGCCGAGTTCGTTCGGGTCGCGGGTGTCGGTGTCCCAGTTCACGAACACATCGACGCCGACCAGTGCCTTCTTCGCATTGACGTGCGGCGGAATCGACACGTCCGGGTGCACCAGCGATTCCGGCTCGCGCTCGGGGTAGTCGACCGCGGCCATCTTGTTCGGCGTCTGCCCGAGGCGAGCAATGACGGCCTCGGCGAACTCGCGGGTGCCGACCTTCTTCGTGCTCACGCCGGCGCGGTAGATGTCGCCGGTGTGGAGGCCTTCTTCCAGTGCGCAGAGCCAGGCGTTGTGGATGTCCGTGGCGGGCTTCGAACGGCCGAGGTGCACCAGCATCATCACTGCGGAGAGCAGCAAGCCCGAGGGGTTGGCGATGTCCTTGCCGGCAATGTCCGGCGCGGAGCCGTGCACGGCCTCGAACATCGCGCAGTCGTGGCCGATGTTGGACGAGCCGGCGAGGCCGATCGAGCCGGCCACTTCGGCGGCGACGTCGGAGAGGATGTCGCCGTAGAGGTTGGGCGTGACCACCACATCGAAGTCGGTCGGACGACTGGCCATGCGCGCCGTGCCGATGTCGATGATCATGTGGTTCGTCGCGATTTCCGGGTACTGCGGCGCGATCTCGTCGAAGACCTTGTGGAACAGGCCGTCGGTGAGCTTCATGATGTTGTCCTTGGTCATGCACGTGACCTTCTTCCGCCCGTGCGCGCGGGCGTACTCGAAGGCGTAGCGCACGATGCGCTCACAGCCGGGACGCGTGATCAGCTTCAGGCACTGCACCACCTCGTCGCTCTGGCGGTGTTCGATGCCGGCGTAGGTGTCCTCCTCGTTCTCGCGGACGATCACGACGTCCATCGTCGGGTGCAGCGCGGTCACGTAGGGGTGGTAGGACACGCAGGGGCGGAGGTTGGCGTAAAGGCCCAGCGTCTTGCGCAGCGTGACGTTCACCGACTTGTAGCCGCCGCCCTGCGGCGTGGTGATCGGGCCCTTGAGGATGATCTTGTGCTGGTCGATGGCCTGCCAGGTGTCCTCGCCGATGCCAGCCATCAGTCCGCCTTCGTAGGCCTTCAGGCCAACCGTGACGGCGTGGAAGGCGAGGGCCGGGTCGGCGGCCTTGAGGATGGCCAGCGTGGCGTCCATGATCTCGGGACCGATGCCATCGCCTGCGGCGACCGGGATGGTGGTGGCCGGCAGCGCGGCGGGGACGTAGCGGGGCGGGGCAAGGGATTCAGCGAGGACGGCGGACATTGTGCGATCTCCGAAACACGAAAAAGATGTCGTGAATATTGAAGCGCGAAAATCCGTGCGGCGCAAGCCCGTGGGTGAGTCGCGCGTGAAGGCTTCGCCCGCGAAGCCTGCGGCGAAGGCGGGATCAGGCACCCGGGCGATCTCGAAGCCGGTGGACACCGACGCCCCGTGGACTTTCCTCAGCAACCACACCCATGTGCTGGTGTGCCTCGCGGCGGACGCGGAACAGACGCTGCGCGACGTCGCCTCGAAGGTCGGCATCACCGAGCGCGCGGTTCAGCGCATCGTTGCCGAGCTCGAGGCCGCGGGCGCGTTGACGCGCGAACGCGACGGCCGGCGCAACCGCTACCGGCTCGACACCACGCTGCCGCTCCGCCACCCGCTCGAGAAGCACCGCAGCATCGGCGACATCCTCGCTCTCCTCCTCGGCAAGGGCCGATGACCGGATGTCGGTAACGGATCCGAACCCGCGGGCTCCAGGCGAGGTGCCGCGCAGCGGCGTGCTGCGCTGGCCGGGTGCCGAATTGGACCTGCGCAGCGCGCAAGTGCGGCGTGGGCGGCAAGTGTTGCTACTCGACCGCTCGTCGTACGAGGTGCTGCTTGCCCTGCTGCTGCGTGCCGGACAGGTGCTCGGCAAGGACGATCTGCTCGACGCTGCGTGGCCCGGACGCGTCGTTTCTGAGAACTCGCTGGCCAAGGCGATCAGCCGGCTGCGTCGCGAGCTGGGCGACGAGGCCGGTGCACCGCTGCAGTCGGTCCATGGTTACGGCTATCGCTGGGCGGGCGAGGTGCACTGGGCAGAGTCCGAAACGCTGCCGCCCGCTCCCGCCGCCGAGCACGACTGGGTCGGTGCGGCGGTGCCGAACCGGTCGGGATGGACGTTCCGTCGCGTGCTCGGTCGCAGCGGGCACAGCATGGTGTTGCTCGCCGATTCCGTGGCGGGTGAGGCGCCGAGGGCACTCAAGCTCGGTCTCGGTGAAGATGGCTTGCGTCACGTGCGCCGGGAGGTCGCCCTGCATCGCTACCTCGCGGCCATCAACCATAGCGTGCCCGGCCTCGCGCCCGCGCTCGGCTGGCAGCTCGACGAGCCGCCCGTGTTCGTCGAGTACCCGTACTTCGAGGATGGTGACCTGGCGCGCTGGATGGCCGCGCGGACGGTCGGCGGCGGCGTGCCCTTGGAGCACCGCCTCGCCTTGCTCGCGCAGATCGCCGACACCCTCGGGGAACTGCACGCCGCGGGCGTCGTCCATCAGGACCTGAAGCCGGGCAATGTCTTCCTGTCGCCGGACTCGTCGCTATCCGAAGGCTGGCGCACGGCCTTGGCGGACCTCGGCGGTGGCCATGCCTCGCCGCTGTCGCAGCAGACCGAAACGCTCCTCGACGCGGACGTTCTCGTCGATGCCCGCCAAGCGTCCGCTCCCGGCGCGGGCGCCGCCCTCCACAGCGCCCCCGAGGTCCTGGCGGGTGGCCTGCCCACGCAGCGCAGCGATCTCTACGCGCTGGGCGTCCTCCTCTACCAGTTGGTCGTCGGGGACCTGCGGCGTCCGCTGGCGCCGGGCTGGGAGGCCGATGTCGATGATCCGCTGTTGCGCGACGATATCCGCGCGTTGGCTGCACTCCGGGTGGAGGAACGCACCCTCGGCGCCCAGCAGTTGGCGCTGCACCTGCGCCAGCTGCCGGCGCGGCGCCTTGCCGCCGAAGCCCACGACGAGGCCGCGGCCCGCGAGCGCCTCGCCGCGCAGCAACTGCAGCGTCAGCAGGTCCGGCTGCGCCTGCTGGGAGCAGCGACGGCGGCCCTGTTCGTCGGGTTGGCCGTTGCCAGTTGGGCGGGCTGGCTGGCGTGGGACGCGCGGCGCGACGAGGCCGTGCGGCGCAGCGAGGCCCAGGCCGTGCTCGGATTCCTGACCGACGACATGCTCACCCGAGCCGATCCGTACCGCGGTGGCGACGCCGGGATCAGTTTGCGCAGTTCCCTCGATGCGGCGGCAGAGAAGATCGACGAGCGGCTCGGCGAGCGCCCCCTGGTCGCCGCGGCGGTGCATGCGTCGGTCGCCGAGGCCTACGAGTCCTGGGGCGAATACGCGAAGGCCGCGCGCCACCAGCGGTGGGCGATCGAGCGCACCGAGGGGGACAGCCCCGGTGCGGAGTCGCTGGCAGGCCAGCAGCGGCGTCTGTGCCAGTTGGAGCGGCTGGCCGGAAACCTGGAAGCCGCGCAGACCGCCTGCGACGCGGCCGTCGCCCTCGATCGGACCACCCTCGGCGCCGTTTCCGATGCCAGCCTCGTGGAGGGCGCGAAGCTGCTCTACGAAAGCGGGCGATGCGGCGAGGTGGTGGGCCAGCTCGGCTCGGTCCTCGCCGACGAACCGCGCCGGAGCCAGTTGCCTGCCGGGGTGGAAGCCGATGCGCGCTGGTTCATCGGCCTTTGCCAGAGCCGTATCGGCGAGGAAGGTGCGGCGGCGGAATCCTTCCGCGCCCTAGTCGCCCTGCGCGAGCGTGAATCCGGGCCCGACGATCCTCGGACGGCCTGGGCGCTTTCCGACTATGCGGAGGCGCTGGCCCGGGCCGGTCGCTTCGCCGAGGCGGGCGCCATCCTCGAGCGTCTGGATCGCCTGTTCCTGGATCGGCTGGGGCCTGACCACCCGGACTCGTTGGCGGTCGAGTATCGCCAGGGCCTGGTCGCGGCCGGGCAGGGTAGGGAAGACGAGGCGACGGGTTTGTTCGGCCGCGCGCATCGCGGATGGGGCCAAGCGCTGGGCGAACGCCACATCCTCACGGTGCTGGCGGGTTCCGAGCTGGCCCGCAGCTTGGCCCGGCAGGGCGACCGCCAAGGCGCGAGCGCCGTGATGGCGCGCCTGCAGCTCGTGGGACAACCGGAGACGTTCGGTCGCGATGCGCGGGCCGTCGACATCCAGGAGCTTTGGGCCGAAACCCTGCTACTGCTGGGGCGCACCGAGGATGCGGCCCAGGCTCTGGCCGGCTTCCGGGCGAGGGCCTCCGAGGTCCTGCCGGACCACCACCCCCGCCTCGCGATGGCGCGTTGCTTCGAAAGCCAGATCGCGACGCGTCGAGGGCAGCTCGACCAGGCGGGCGTGGCCCTCAGCGCCTGCCGGTTGGGTCTCGCCCGGCTGGCTCCGGACGATTATCGGCGTCGCGCTCTGGCGGATGCGGAGCAGGCTGTGGACGCCATGATCCGCTGAGTCAGCGCTTCGGTCTCCACTCAAGGCATTGTTTCATAAGGCTTTCATAACTCTTCAGAAATGCTCACGCTTGAGGAAAGCGTGAATCGGCGGCGGTTTGGCATCGTCACGCCACTCCGGGACGGGCAGTGGCGGTTCGAAGGGTGGGGACACCCGCATGGCAGGGAGCCAGCAAGGAGGCCGATAGCGCTGTTCGCCCCCGGGGCGATTCCACAGGAGGTGGAATCCAGGAGTTACAGGGGTTCAGATGACCACGAAGGCGCCGGTTCGGAACCGGCGCCTTCGACTTTTCCGGGCCCCGAGTTTCGCGTGGGCGCTGACCACTGCCCTCAGGGCTGCAGCGTGGGCCGGAAGTCCGGCGCGCGACGCGCCTCGCCTAACGAGGCCTCGACGGCCGCCCCCAAGGCCAGCAGTCCAACATCGCCATCCTTTGGTCCGAGCAGGCTCAGGCCGACCGGCAGGCCATGGATCTCGCCCATCGGTACCGTCAGGCTGGGGGTCCCGGCCACGGCGGCCGCGCCGTAGCCCGCGCTCGTGAAGTGGTCGCCCAGCACGGGGTCGATCGGCCATGCTAGCCCGGTGGTGGGGGCGATCAGCGCATCGAATCGACCCTCCCGAAGCACCTTCAGCAACCCGTCTTCCCCCGCCAGACGCTTCGCCGACGCCCGTGCCTCCAGATAGGCGGGCTCCGTCAACGGCCCCTTCGCCTGCGCCTGTTCGAACAGCTCCTGCGCGAACCAGGGCATCGTCCGGTCGGCGTTCGCGGTGTTCCAGGCGATCAGGGCCTCGAGGTCGGCCACCGGCGCCGGCCCCTCGGCGAGGTAGCGGTTCAATCCGTCCTTGAACTCGTAGAGCAGCACCGTGAGTTCGGCCTCGCCCCATTGGCCCCAGGTCGGGATCTCCGCATCGACCACCTCGGCGCCGGCCGCGCGAAGTTGGGCCACGGCCGCCTCGGTCGCGGCATCGAGGCCGCCGTGGCGGCCCATCGCTTGCCGCAGCAGGCCGAAGCGCTTTCCGGCCAGCGTAGCGGCAGCGCCCGCGTCATTCGTTTCCGGAGCGTCGGTCGTGGCGATCGGCTCAAGACCCGACATCGCTTCCATCAGCGCGGCCGCGTCCGCGATCGAGCGCGCCATCGGCCCAGCGGTGTCCTGCGAAGCCGAGATCGGCACGATGCCGTCGGCGGACACGAGGCCGACCGTCGGCTTGAAGCCGACCAGCCCGTTCACCGCCGAGGGGCAAAGGATGCTGCCGTCGGTTTCGGTGCCGACGCCGACCGTCGCCAGGCTGGCGGCGATGGCGGCGCCGGTGCCGGAACTCGAACCGCAGGCGTTGCGGTCGAGCACATAGGGATTGCGCGTCTGGCCGCCGGCGCTGCTCCAGCCGGAGATGGAGTTCGTCGAGCGGAAGTTGGCCCACTCGCTCAGGTTGGTCTTGCCGAGGATCACGGCACCGGCCTCTCGCAGCGAAGCGACCAGCGTGGCGTCGTCGGCGGGCACGTGGTTTGCGAGGGCCAGCGAGCCTGCGGTGGTGGGCAGGCCGGCGACGTCGATGTTGTCCTTCACCAGCACGGGGATGCCGTGCAGCGCCCCGCGGACTTGGCCCGCCGCGCGCTCGGCGTCCAGGGCCTCCGCGTCGGCGCGGGCCTCCGGGTTGAGGGCGATGACGGCGTTGAGCGTCGGGCCCGAATCATCGATGGCGGCGATGCGCGCGAGGTAGGCGTCGACGAGGTCGGCGCTGGTGAACCTGCCGGCCGCCATGCCGGCCTGCGCGTTGGCCACGGAAAGCTCGACGACGTCGACCTTCGGCGTCGCGGCGGCCGTCGCCAGGGTGCCGTCATCGCTCACCGGCAGCGCGTTCGATCCGCCCTCGTCAGCGCGGTTGGCGCAGCCCGAGAGGCCGGAGGCAGCAAGGACGAGCAGGCCCGCGATCAGGGCGGGCAGGGCGCGCGGACGGTTCGGCATGGTGGGCTCCAATCACGGAAGCCTTGATGCTAATCGCGACGCCGCACGCCGTGCCGTGAACGGCTCAACCGCGCAGCAGGTCGAAGGCGAGCTTGCCGATAAGTGCCGTGACCACGCCGAGGAACACGTAGCGGACGAAGCGCTGGCCCTTGCGGATGGCGAGGTGGCTGCCGATCCAGCTGCCCAGCATGTTGCCGAGGATCAGCGGCACCGCGAGCACCCACACCACGAAGCCGCCGATCGCCAGCACGGTCCACGAGCTCACGTCGGCCGCGACGTTCGCCGCTTTCGACACGCCCGAGGATTTCAGGAAATCGAGGCCCAGCACGCTGACGAAGGCGAAGACCATGATCGTTCCGGTGCCCGGGCCGATCAGACCGTTGTAGAAGCCGCAGGCCATGCCGACGCCGGTGGCCACGAGGGCTTCCTTCTCGAGCGGGTAGCGCCGGGATTCAACGAGGCCGAAGTCCTTGCGGAACGCGGTGTAGACCGCAAGCACGGCGCAGATCGCCAGCACGGTCCACTTCAGCAGTTCGGGGTCGAGGCACTTGGCGAACTGCACGCCGATGGCGGAAGCCACGAGCCCGCCGATGCAGGCCGGCACGACGATCCGCCGCTCGACCGGGATGCGTGACAGGTAGTTCCAGGCCGCGACGCTGGTGCCGAACATCGAGCTCGTGCGCTGCGTGCCGATGGTCTGGAGGATCGACAGGCCGGGATGCAGGTTGAGCATCGCCGGCGTGAGGATCAGCCCGCCGCCGCCAACGATGCTGTCGAGCAAGCCGGCGGCGAGGCCGGCCAGTGCGGTCAGCGCCAGCAGTTCGGGCGTGAGCTCGGCGAGCATCGGGAACGGGCGCCGGCAGGCCGGCGCCCGCGTTGGATCAGGCCGCGCGGCCGGCGCGCTTGCGCTCGTTTTCCGTCAGCAGCTTCTTGCGCAGGCGGATTTCCTTCGGCGTGATCTCGACCAGCTCGTCGTCATCGATGAAGTCCAGCGCCTGCTCGAGGGTGAACTTGATCGGCGGCGACAGCTGGATCGCGTCGTCCTTGCCCGAAGCGCGCATGTTGGTCAGCGGCTTGGTGCGGATGGCGTTCACCGTCAGGTCGTTGTCCTTCGAGTGGATGCCGACGAGCTGACCTTCGTACACCTGGTCGCCTTCGGCGGCGAACAGCTTGCCGCGCTCCTGCAGCGGGCCCAGCGCGTAGGCCGGGGTCGGGCCCGGGGCGTTGGCGATCATCACGCCGTTGAGGCGCTTGGCGATCTGGCCGGCTTCCTTCGGGCCGTAGTGGTCGAACACGTGGAACAGCAGGCCCGAACCCTGCGTGAGGGTGCGGAACTCGTTCTGGAAGCCGATCAGGCCACGCGCCGGGATCATGTAGTCGAGGCGCACGCGGCCCTTGCCGTCCGGCTCCATGTTGGTGAGCTGGGCCTTGCGGGTGCCGAGCTTCTCCATGACGCCGCCCTGGTGCTGCTCTTCGACGTCCACCACGAGCTGCTCGATCGGCTCCATCAGCTGGCCGTCGATCTCCTTGATGATCACTTCCGGGCGCGACACCGCGAGCTCGTAGCCCTCGCGGCGCATGTTCTCGATCAGCACCGAGAGGTGCAGCTCGCCGCGGCCCGAGACGAGGAACTTGTCGGCGTCTTCGAGCTGCTCGACCTTCAGGGCGACGTTGTGCACGGCCTCGCGCTCGAGGCGGTCCTTGATCTGGCGGCTGGTGAGGAACTTGCCGCCCGAGAGGTCCTTGTTGCCGGCGAACGGCGAGTTGTTCACCTGGAAAGTCATCGAGATCGTCGGCTCGTCGACGGTGAGCGCCGGCAGCGCTTCCGGCATGTCGATCGAGCAGACGGTGTCGGAGATGGTCAGGTCCTGGATGCCCGAGATGGCGACGATGTCACCGGCTTCGGCGGTTTCCTGCTCGATGCGCTCGAGGCCCATGAAGCCGAGCACCTGCATCACCTTGCCCTGGCGCTTCTTGCCGTCGCGGCCGATCACGGTGACCGGCATGTTCTTCTTCAGCGTGCCGCGCTGGATGCGGCCGATGCCGATGACGCCGACGAAGTTGTTGTAGTCCAGCTGCGAGATGCGCATCTGGAACGGGCCGTCGGCGGCGACCGGCGGCGCCGGCACGTGCTTCATGATCGCTTCGTAGAGCGGGGTCATGTCGCCGTCGCGGGCGGCGTCGTCGAGGCTGGCGTAGCCGTGCAGGGCCGAGGCGTAGACGATCGGGAAATCAAGCTGCTCGTTGGTGGCGCCGAGCTTGTCGAACAGGTCGAACACCTGGTCGATCACCCAGTCCGGGCGCGCGCCGGGGCGGTCGATCTTGTTGACCACGACGATCGGCTTGAAGCCCATCGCGAAGGCCTTCTGCGTCACGAAGCGGGTCTGCGGCATCGGGCCGTCCATCGCGTCGACGAGGATCAGCACCGAGTCGACCATCGACAGCACGCGCTCGACCTCGCCGCCGAAGTCGGCGTGGCCCGGGGTGTCGACGATGTTGATGCGGTTGCCCTGCCAGGTGATGGCGGTGTTCTTGGCCAGGATGGTGATGCCGCGTTCCTTTTCCTGGTCGTTGCTGTCCATCACGCGCTCGGCCAGCACGGTGCGCTCGCTCAGCGTGCCCGACTGCTTCAGCAGGCAGTCGACGAGGGTGGTCTTGCCGTGGTCGACGTGGGCGACGATGGCGATGTTGCGCAGGTTCTCGATGGACATGGGGAGGCGGCGCCACGGGGGGCGCTGGAGCTCGGTCGGAAAGGAAGCCCGGGAGTATACCGGCCCGGGTTGACGGGACGTTAACGGTTCCCCGCCGGCCGGGTCCCCGTCCGGGGGGCTGCAGCGCCGCGGCGGGACGGTCGCGGTGGGGGCTCGGGGTACACTGCGCCCCCTTTTTCCGAGACCCGGAGCCCGCCATGAGCACCGTCACCGCCACCTTCCACACCGCCCGCGGCCCGATCCAGGTCGCCCTGCACGCCGACAAGGCCCCGCTGACGGTCGCCAACTTCGTGAACCTGGCCCGCCGCAAGTTCTACGACGGCCTGAACTTCCACCGCGTCATCGCCGATTTCATGATCCAGGGCGGCTGCCCGCAGGGCCGTGGCACCGGCAACCCGGGCTATCGCTTCGAGGACGAGGTCGGCACCGGCCTGTCGCACGAGCGCGGCGTCCTGTCGATGGCCAACGCCGGCCCGAAGACCAATGGCAGCCAGTTCTTCATCACCCACGTGCCCTGCCCGTGGCTCGACGGCAAGCACACCGTGTTCGGCAAGGTGCTCTCGGGCCTGGAGGTCGTCGACAGCATCAAGACCGGCGACCTGATCGAGAAGGTCACGCTCGAGGGCGACGTCGATGCCGTGCTGGCCGCCAAGGCCGAGCGCGTCGCCGAGTGGAACAAGGTGATGGACGAAGCCGCGCGCTGAGCCGGCGCGCTGCACCCGCGAAGCCGCCCTCCGGGGCGGCTTTGTCGTTTCCGGTGCTCAGAGCGGCTGGATCGAGTCGATCAGGGCCGCCACCGCCGCGGCGTCGCGGGCGTGGTAGTGCTCCACCGGCGCTTGCCAGTAGATCGTGGTGAGCCTGCCGTCGCGCTCGAACAGGGCGGCGGTGCCGGCGTAGCGCAGGCCGCGCTGCGAGGCCATGGTGAACTCGAAGCGCAGGCCCTCGACGGTGCCGAAGCGCGCCGGGCGAAGGTTGCTGGACTCGACCTCTGCCCAGCCCTGTTCGCGCAGGGCGGCGAGCAGCAGTTCGTGCAGCTCGTCGGGGCGCAGGCCGGGCTGGTACCACGCGCCTTGGGGCAGGTTGCGGCGTTCGCGACCGAGGTGGAACACGTGCTCGCCCGGTCGGGTGCCGGTGATCAGGCGGAGCTGGTTCAGGGCGGTGCCATCGATGGTCCAGGCCTCCTGGCGCGGGCTGGCATAGCGCGCCCAATCGAGCGAGGTCTCTACCGTCATGCCCAACACCTCGGTACGGCCGGCTGTCTGCAGTCGGCCGCCGGTGGCGCAGGCGGCAAGCCCCGCGAGGGCGAGCAGCAGCAGGGCAGTGCGCAGGGCGCAAGCGTTCGTCATGGCGCGAGGGCCTCGAGGTCGCGTTCGACGAACGCGCGGTCCGGGGCGTCCGGCCGCAGGTGGAGGTAACGGGCGAGGGCGTCGCGCGCACCGGCGGCGTCGCCGGCCGCATGCAGCGCGTAGCCGTGTTCGCGGAAGGCGGCGGGCGGAGCGTCAGGCGCGGCGACGGCCTCGGCCTGGAGGGTGGCGGCCTTCGCTGCATCGCCTTCCCCGCGACGAAGGCGGTAGGCTTCGCCGAGGTAGTGCGCGGTGCGTCCGCGCCATGCGGGCGGCGCGTCGGCATGCAGTTCGCCGATCATCTGGATCGAGGCGGCGTAGCGGCGACGCGTCAACTCATCCGCGAGCCAGCCTTCGAGGAAGGGCTCGATGGCCGTCTGGTAGCGCTCACGGCGTTGGGCCACGAGATCGAGGGGCGGGACGACCGCCGCGGCCGTCGCCATCCGCCGATGCGCTTCGACGCGCGCTGCAGTCTCGGGGTGGCTGGCGAATACGGGATGGCGCCGTCGGCCGATGGTCGCGGCTTCCTCGCGCGCCAACCGTTCCCACAGCGCGAGCCCTGCGCCCGGCACGTAGCCCTGCGCGGCGGCGAATTCGAAACCCAAGGTATCCGCCTCGCGTTCATGCTCGCGCGAGAAGCCCGACAGTCCGGCCGTCCCTGCGAGCTGTGCGACACCGCCCACCAGTCCGATGCCGGCGCCAAGCGTGGCCAACCCGACGGTGCCCATCGTGGCGCTTCTGCGTTTGCTGGCCCGCCACTGCTGTAGGGAGTGGCGCTGGCGGTAATGCGCGAACTCGTGGCCCAGCAGCACGGCGATTTCGTCTTCCGAGCGCAGCCGCAGCAGGGCGCCGGTGAAGACGAGGGTCGCGCCGTTCGGCGCCATCGAGGCGTTGAACTCGGGGGCCGTCACCACGTACACCCGCAGGTCGCCGCAGTGTGGACCGGCCACGCGGCAGAGCACGTCGCGCAGATAGGCGTTGAGCGCGGCATCGCGTTCCACTTGCGGTAGGCCACGCAGCTCCTGCTCGGCGCGATCCATGCCGTACCAGAGCTCGGCCTCCGTGCTGTCCGCCGCCGGGCGTTCCCCGGGCGCCATCGGTCGCAGCGCGGCGTCCGCACCGGGTGCGAACGCGGCGATGCCGAGCCCGAGACCCACGGCGAGTGCGAGTGGGCGGGCCAAACGCGTCACAGCGGCAGGCCCTCGAGCAGCCGGTCCACGCTCTTCCGTGCCTCGTCGCGTTCGCGAAGGTCGCCGCTTTGGCGCGCCAACTGGTTGAACCACACCACCTTGCCCGTGCGGAGGTCGACGAGGGTCGCGACGCCGTGTTGCCTGCCGCCGCCGATGTCGAGGCCCGTGCCCATCGCCGCGCCGGCGATGACGCCGAACACGCGCAGTGCGGTGCGGCCGCCGCTGGCGTAGCTGTCGCGCACGTAGGTGAACAGCGCGTAGTCCGCGCCGCTGGCGGCCCGGAGTTCCACCACGCCCTCGCCGAGCGTCCAGTCCAAGCGGGGCTGGCCGGCGGCGTCGCGTTTCGTGGCCAATGCGCCGCCGGGCAGGAGGAACTGGCTGATCGAGAGCGCCACCGCCTCGTTCAACCGCACCACCTGGCCGAGGCGCGAGTCGGGTTCGAGGTCGTCGGGAACGTCGAAATCCGGGGCCTGCGGGGTGTTGGCGGCAGCGAGGTGGGTGCGTACCGCCTCGGCGTAGAAGCGTCGGGCGTCGCGGGACCACGCCTCGCGCGGTTCCAGCAGGCCGCCGGCGGTGATGAGGCTCAGTTCGATGTTGGGTTCGACCAGCACCACCGTGCCTTCGATCCGGAGCGGCTGGCCGTCCTCGCCGGGGGCGGTCGCCGGGCGGGTCGCGGCGGCGGCGCAGGCGCTCCCCAGCAGGGCCAGCACGAAGGCGGTAGCGAAGCGGCCGCGTGGGAATCGGGCGGTCATGCGCGGGTCCGGCGAGGGGCGTGGCCCGGAGCTTCGGTGATGCGGCACCGCCCCCGCAAGGCGGGTGCCGGGCGGCGCGGTGCTACACTTTCGGGCTTACCGCCAACGCCGCCGAGGGGAGTCCGATGCCGCAGCTCAGCCATCGAATGGGTCACGCCAAGCCAAGCGCCATCATGGCCGTGGCGGAGAAGGCGAAAGCCCTCAAGGCCCAGGGGCGCGACATCATCAGCTTCTCGATCGGCGTACCGAACTTCCTCCCCGGCGAGCACGTCTACACCGCCGCCCGCGAGGCGCTGGCCAAGGACAGCGGCCAGTACGGCAGCAACCGCGGCGCCGATGCGCTGCTCGACGCCTTCATCGCCCACATGGGCCGCCTCGGCCTGACCGGCTACACGCGCAAGCATTGCGCCACCGGCGTCGGCGCCAAGCACCTGTTGTACAACCTGGCCGAAGCGCTGCTCGATCCGGGCGACACCATCGCCTTCGCCACGCCGTACTGGACGACCTACGTCGACATCGCCGACATCGTCGGCGCCAAGACGCTGCTGCTGCCGGCCCCGGCCTCGCAGGACTACAAGATCACGCCGGCCCAGCTCGACGCCGCGCTGGCGCAGAAGCCGAAGGTCTACCTGTTCAACAACCCGTCCAACCCGACGGGCATGGTCTACACCAAGGAAGAAATCGCCGCGCTGGCCGACGTGTTCGCGAAGCATCCGGACACCTGGATCATCAGCGACGACATCTACAACACGCTGGTGTTCGACGGCCTCGGCTACCACAACATCGTCATCGTCCGCCCGGAACTGCGCGAGCGCACGGTGTTCGTCGACTCGCTGTCGAAGACCTACGGCATGCCGGGCTGGCGCGTCGGCCTGATGGCCGGCCCCGAGTCGGTGGCGCAGGCCATCACCACGCTCAACTCGAACCACATCACCAACCTGCCGGAAGTGGTGGTCGCCGCCGCCGTGGCCGCCCTCGCCGGGCCGCAGGACGTCCCGCAGCAGAAGTGCAGGGAGTTCGAGGCCAAGCGCGACGTGGTGCTGGCCGCGATGGCTGCCATCCCGGGCGTGAAGTGCCCGCGTCCGCAGGGCGCGTTCTACGTGTTCCCGGACATCAGCTGCGCCTTCGGCAAGTCGCACGGGGGCAAGCTCGTTGCGAACGACGTCGATTTCTGCAACCTGCTGCTCGAGGTGGAGGGCGTGGCCTGCGTGCCGGGCTCGGCCTTCGGCGAGCCCAGTGCCCTGCGCATCAGCTACACCTGCCCCGACGCCCCGCTGAAGGAAGGCCTGCGCCGCATCCAGGCCTTCTTCGCCGCCCTCGCCTGATTCCCCGCTAAGGAGCCCACCCCATGAAGACCCCCGTCCGCGTCGCCGTCACCGGAGCTGCCGGCCAGATCGGTTACTCGCTGCTGTTCCGCATCGCCTCGGGCGAGATGCTCGGCAAGGACCAGCCGGTCATCCTGCAGCTGCTCGAGTTGCCGATGGAGAAGGCCCAAGCCGCGCTGAAGGGCGTGATCATGGAGCTCGAGGACTGCGCCTTCCCGCTGCTCGCCGGCGTGGTCGGCACCGCCGATCCGATGGTCGCCTTCAAGGACGCCGACGTCGCCCTGCTGGTCGGTGCGATGCCGCGCGGCCCGGGCATGGAGCGCAAGGACCTGCTGCTGAAGAACGCCGAGATCTTCACCGTGCAGGGCAAGGCGCTCGACGCCGTCGCCTCGCGCGACGTCAAGGTGCTGGTGGTCGGCAACCCGGCCAACACCAACGCCTACATCGCCATGAAGTCGGCGCCCTCGCTGCCGGCCAAGAACTTCACCGCGATGCTGCGCCTCGACCACAACCGCGCGCTCTCGCAGCTGTCGGCCAAGGCCGGCGTGGCCGTCGGCGACATCGAGAAGCTGATCGTGTGGGGCAACCACAGCCCGACCATGTACCCCGACTACCGTTTCGCCACGGTCGGCGGCGCCTCCCTCAAGGACAAGGTCAACGACGAGAACTGGAACCGCACCGACTTCATCCCGAAGGTCGGCAAGCGCGGCGCCGCGATCATCGAAGCCCGTGGCCTGTCGTCGGCCGCCTCGGCCGCCAACGCCGCCATCGACCACATCCGTGACTGGGTGCTGGGCACCAACGGCAAGTGGACCACGATGGGCATCCCGTCGGACGGCAGCTACGGCATCCCGAAGGACGTCATGTACGGCTTCCCGGTCACGTGCACGAACGGCCAGTACGAAATCGCCCAGGGTTTGGCCATCGACGACTTCTCGCGCGAGATGATGAACAAGACGCTGGCCGAGCTCGAGGAAGAGAGCAGCGGCGTGGCACACCTCCTCGGCTGATCGCCGGGAACATCGGAAAGGCGGCCTAGGCCGCCTTTCTTTTCGGCGATTTCGAAGGACTGGGTCGATGCCATCCAGAGGACCAAAGACGGCGCTGATGATCCTGGCCGCGTGTATTGCCGTGCCCGGCAAGGCGCAGGACTCGCGGACCGCCGAGCTGCCGGGCTCCGGCGTCGAACGTCAGACCCCTCGCTGCTGGCCAGCGCTGGCCGAAGTGACGGAACGTATCCGGCCTGGACGCCTGACGTATCGCACGGTGAGGCTCCATCCGGAGCAGAGCCCCTCGGCGGAGTTCGCGAGTGGTAGCAGTCTGGTTGAAGTCGTCGAGTTGCCCGAGTTCAAGCGGCCCTATCGGGTCGAATTCCAGTTGATCTTCGACATCAACCTGAGTCGCGACAGCGAATACCTGCTGCCGTCGGCCGTGTTGGTCGACGCTTCGTTCTGTGAGCTCCTTGACGTTGGCGAGCTCACGTTCGAATTCAAGCGCAGCCTGATGAACCACCAGGGCGCTGAGGTCGCGCATGTCGGAGTGACGAACGCTGATCCGAGGTTCCTGCTGGTCTACACCGACGCGAGGAAGGTGGGCGAGCCTGCGGTACTGAACACGGGCCCATTTGCTGATTACGAGATGTATCGCGCCAGGGGCGGGTACACGATGGTTCGCATCCAGAACAAAACGCCTTAGGAGCTCATTGTGATGACACAGATTTCCCCCGGTGCGCGCTTCCGCGCCGCCGTCGCCGACGAATCCCCGCTGCAGGTGATGGGCGCGATCACCGCCTACGCCGGCTTGATGGCCAAGCGCACGGGCTACAAGGCGCTGTACCTCTCCGGAGGCGGCGTGGCCGCCAATTCGCTGGGCATGCCCGATCTCGGCATCAGCACGATGGAAGACGTACTCACCGACGCCCGACGCATCGTCGACGCCACGCAGATGCCGCTGCTCGTCGATATCGACACCGGTTGGGGCGGCGCCTTCAACATCGCCCGCACCATCCGCAGCTTCACCAATATCGGTGTCGCCGCCGTCCATATGGAGGACCAGGTGGGGCAGAAGCGCTGCGGCCATCGTCCCGGCAAGGAGGTGGTGTCGAAGGCCGAGATGGTGGATCGCATCAAGGCCGCCGTCGATGCGAAGACCGATGCGAATTTCGTGCTGATGGCGCGCACCGACGCCGCCGCGGTCGAAGGCCTCGATGCCGCCATCGAGCGCGCGGTCGCCTATGTCGAAGCCGGCGCCGACATGGTCTTCCCGGAGGCGATGAAGTCGCTCGAGGACTATCGCAAGGTCAAGGCCGCAGTGAAGGTGCCGATCCTCGCCAACCTCACCGAGTTCGGCAGCACGCCCTTCTTCACCACCGACGACTTGCGTGGTGCCGGCGTCGACATCGCCCTGTACTGCTGTGGCGCCTACCGCGCCATGAACAAGGCCGCGCTGCACTTCTACGAGACCGTGCGCCGCGACGGCACCCAGAAAAACATCATCGATACCCTGCAGACGCGCGCCGAGCTCTACGACTTCCTCGGTTACCACGCCTACGAGGACAAGCTCGACGCACTGTTCGCCAAGTAGGGTGGCTGAGGAGGGCGAGCCTCAGCCTTCGTCGACGCGCAGCTCGCGCACCGTCTGGGTGCGCGAGGCGCCGCTCTGGAGCACGGTCTTCGGGATGCGGCTGAAATCGATGGCCTTCAGGTCGAGCTTGCGCACCTGGCGGTCCCACATGGAGTGGAAATAGAACACGCGGTTGCGCAGGTCGGCCGCGGTGGTGATCTGCGTGGCGCTCACGATGTCCTCGGCGCGCTGCTCGGGCGCGCCCGTGCTGCCCACGGTGAGGTTGAAGCTGTCGAGGATGCGGAAAGCCTCGAACACGGCCTCCGGGCCGTCCTTGAGCGGGCGAGCCGAGGCGGTCAGGGCGACCGCGCGGACGAAGCGCGCGGGCGGCGTGAAGTCGCCGGGCAGGCCGCGCAGGCCGGTGCCCGCGCCGAGCGGCGAGAAGGTGCGCCCGTCGATCGTGATGGGCTTCTCCGCGGCGGGCGACAGACCGATGTGGTTGCGCAGGTTCGTCAGGTGCCAATCGTAGGTGGGCGAATTGGTCACCACGCCGAGCAGGGCGTCGTGCACCTTGACCTGCCCACCATCGATGATCTCGATGATGATCGCCGCGCCGGTGGCATCGGCCACCTTCCAGTGGAAGGGCAGCGGGGCGCCGCCGAAGCGCGGGTCCTCGACATTGACCACGGTGACGTCGCGCAGGTGCTCGCGCACTTCGGCCACCGTCGAGAACGAGGAGAGCATCCACTGCATGTAGTCGCCGACGCTCAGCGACTGGCTGCGACGCGCGGGCTCGAAGGGCGCGAAGCGGGCGAAATCCGGGAAGTAGTACATGCCCACGTAGAGCCCCGCTTCGTTCAAACCATCCGGCCCGTAGGGTTCGCCGTAGGCCATCAGTGACACGAAGCCGTGCCGGCCCGTCCAAGCGTGGCCGTTCTCGCCTTCCGTGGTCCGCCCTGTGAAGCGGTGGCCGCGCGGGAACAGCACGAGGTGGTCGTGGCTGGCGTCGCTCAGGGCCCACTCCACCGTGCGCGCCGTGACGACGCTGCCGTCGCCTGCGGTGAGCGAGATGCCGGTGCAGGCGAGGGCCACGGTGGACAGCGCCGAAGCGGCGACGAGGCAGGCGGCGGCGAGGGCGCGGCGGGCGAGGCGGGGCATGGGTGGGCCGTTCGGGTCGGGGCGAGAGGGGTGTGGCGGAGTATCGCAGGCGTCGAAGGGGGGTACGAGGGCCGCGCGCTGGCGATACCATGCGCGCCTCGACTCCCTGCTGGAACCGATCCGATGAGTGACGCCGCGCCCACCCTCCCCAAGGCCAAGAAATCCGTCGCCCTGTCCGGCACCGCCGCGGGCAACACCGCGTTGTGCACCGTCGGGCGCAGCGGCAACGACCTGCATTACCGCGGCTACGACATCAAGGACCTGGCCGACCACGCCGGCTTCGAGGAAGTGGCCCACCTGCTGGTGCACGGCGTGCTGCCCACGGCCAGCCAGCTGAAGGCCTACAAGGCCAAGCTGAAGCGCCTGCGCGGCCTTCCCGCGATCGTGGCCGAGGCGCTGGAACTCGTGCCGGCCGCCGCCCACCCGATGGACGTGCTGCGCACCGGCTGCTCGGTGATGGGTACGGTGCTGCCGGAACGCGAAGGCCATCCGGAGAACGAGGCCCGCGACATCGCCGACCGCCTCATCGCCAGCTTCGGGTCGATGCTGCTGTACTGGTGGCACTTCACGCGTAACGGTGATCGCATCCAGACGCAGACCGACGACGATTCGGTCGCGGCGCACTTCCTGCACCTGCTGCACGGCGAGCCGCCGAGCGCGCTGCACGCCCGCTCGCTGGACCGCTCGCTGGTGCTCTATGCCGAGCACGAGTTCAACGCCAGCACCTTCACCGCGCGCGTCATCGCCGGCACCGGCTCCGACCTGTTCTCGTGCATCACCGGCGCCATCGGCGCCCTGCGTGGCCCGAAGCACGGCGGCGCGAACGAGGTGGCGATGGACATCATCGCCCGCTACGGCAGTGCCGATCAGGCGGAGGCGGACATCCGCGCCCGCGTCGAGCGCAAGGAGATCGTGATCGGCTTCGGCCACCCGGTGTACACCATCGGCGACCCGCGCAACCCGATCATCAAGGAGATCTCGCGCGCCCTCTGCAAGGACGGCGGCAACGAGGTGCTGTTCGACGTCAGCGAGCGCATCGAGACGCTGATGTGGGACCTGAAGAAGATGTTCCCGAACCTCGATTGGTACAGCGCTTCCGCGTATCACATGATGGGCATCCCGACGGCGATGTTCACCCCGCTGTTCGTCATCGCCCGCACCACGGGCTGGAGCGCACACGTCATCGAGCAGCGCCAGGACGGCAAGATCATTCGTCCGAGTGCCAACTACACGGGGCCGGAAGACCGCGCCTACGTGCCGATCGAGAAGCGCTGAGCGCGATCCCCTTCCGCCGGCCCCGTGTCGGCGGGTAGGGTGGGCCCATGTACCCGCACTGGGATGCCAACCTGCTGATCGTCGCGGTGACGGTGGTGACCGTCGCCCTCGCGACCCTCGTGCATTACGAGGGCCTCGTGCTGATGTCGCGCTGGCTCTACCAGCGCAAGCAGGGCGAGCGTCGCCGCAAGGTGCTGTACGGCATCTTCGGCGTGCTCGCTTTGCATGTTGTCGAGATATGGATCTTCGGCACCAGCACCTGGCTGCTGCTGATGTACCCGAACACCGGGACGATTGCCGGCGCCCATCCGCCGCACCTGTTCGATGCGATCTACCTGTCCGCGGTGAGCTTCACCACGGTGGGCTTCGGCGACCTGACGCCGGTCGGCCCCATCCGCTTCAAGGTCGGCACCACGGCCCTGACGGGCTTCGTGCTGATCGCCTGGTCGGCGTCCTTTACCTATCTGGAGATGGAGCGCTTCTGGCGGCGCTGAGTGGGCGGCCTGTGGCCGCCCCGAAACCTCAGCGTGATCCGCCCGCCGTGCCGGCGGCGTCGCTCGTTTCCTCGCGGGAGCGCAGGCGATTGACCCGGAAGAAGGTGTGGTCGTCGATCGTCGCGACCTGCGGGTAGCTGGCCCAGCTGGGGTTCGCGATGCGCATGGCGGCGAAGTGGCTGGCGCCCGGCACGACCTCCCGACGCTCGGCGTGCGGGCGGTTCCATTCCTTCTGGGCGGCGAAGGCGACGGCGACGGCCTCTTCCCAGGCCTCGACGTTGTTCAGTCGGGTGCGCGGGGGAACCAGGGTCGGGGCGAACTGCTTGGGCGCCTTCACGACCGCGCAGACGTCGTCACCCCACATGCCGGAGTCCCGGCGGCGCAGCGCGACCTCGGCGACGGCACGCTGGCCCAGTTCGGACTGGTCGCGGGCTTCGAGGTAAACCGTGGTGGCGAGGCAGAGCGGCTCGGCCTGGGCCGGGGGCAGCAGCGTCGACAACCACATCAAAAACGAGAGTTCCATGGCTTTCCTTGCTCCGTTGCGTCCGTGGCGTCCCGTGCGATGTGCGGCGCGGGCGGAGCCAGTGACTTGGCGTAATGGGGATGAACGGGTCCAGGAGTTCTGTGCTGACCCGCCTTCCCGGTCCGCTGAAGCGGTGGGAAGCCCCCGAAGCGCCATGAGCCCGGGAGTCACGAGAACGCCGTACTGGCCAAGGGGCGGTCGGGCGAACGGGGCGAACCGTAGCCCGGTCTTTCCAAACCCGGGCTGAATGCCTATTTCATAAGTTTTTGAATTTGCTCGGGCTTTTACTCTAGCCCGAGGCTGTGCAGCCCAGTTTTCGGGGCTTACAGGGCGGCAGCGGCCCGCGTTCCCTGGGCGATCGCGCGCTTGGCGTCGAGCTCCGATGCCACGTCGGCACCGCCGATCAGCTGGACGGGGACCTGCGCGGCCTGCAGGGGTTCCAGAAGCTCGCGCAGCGGCTCCTGGCCGGCGCAGACCACCACCTGGTCGACCGGGAGCAGGGTTTCCTTGCCCTCAATCCGCACGTGGAAGCCGGCGTCGTCCACCTTCAGGTATTCGACGTCGCCGTGGGCCTTCACGCCCCTCATTTTCAGGGCGGCGCGGTGGATCCAGCCCGTGGTCTTGCCCAGACGGGCGCCGGGGCGGCCCTTGGAGCGCTGCAGCAGCCAGACCTCGCGGGCGGCGGGCTCGGGGTGAGGCTTGGCGAGGCCACCGGGGCCATCGAAATTGCTCGCGACGCCCCATTCGGCCATCCAGGCCTTCGGGTCGAGGCTCGGCGAGACGCCGCGATGCACCAGGAACTCGCCCACGTCGAAGCCGATGCCGCCGGCGCCGACGATCGCTGCCTTGGCCCCGACCTGCACCTTGCCGGTCAGGACATCGATGTAGCTGACCACCTTCGGATGGTCATGGCCCTCGAAGCTGGCCTTGCGCGGGCGGATGCCCGTGGCCAGCAGGACGGTGTCGAAGCCTTTGAGGTCGTCCGCCGCCACCCGGGTGTTCAGGCGCACGTCGACGCCGTGCTTCTTCAGCAGGGTGCCGAAGTAGCGGAGGGTCTCGTGGAACTCTTCCTTGCCCGGGATCGTCTTGGCGAGGTTGAACTGGCCGCCGATCTCCGCCGCGGCGTCGAACAGCGTGACGGCGTGGCCGCGCTCGGCGGCCGTGGTGGCGGCGGCCAGCCCGGCCGGGCCGGCGCCAACGACGGCCACGGTCTTCTTCTGCGTGGCTGGCTTGATCACCAGCTCGGTCTCGGCGCAGGCGCGCGGGTTGACGAGGCAGCTCGCCTTCTTGTTCTCGAAGACGTGGTCGAGGCAGGCCTGGTTGCAGGCGATGCAGGTGTTGATCTCGTCCACCCGGCCGGCCTTGGCCTTCACCACCCACGCCGGATCGGCGAGCAGCGGACGAGCCATGGAGACCATGTCGACCTCGCCCGTGGCCAGGATGCGCTCGGCCACGTCCGGCATGTTGATGCGGTTGGTGGCGACCAGCGGCAGGGCCACGTGCGGCCGCAGCTTCGCGGTCACGCCGGCGAAGGCCGCGCGCGGCACCGAGGTGGCGATGGTCGGTACCCGGGCCTCGTGCCAGCCGATGCCGGTGTTGATGATCGTGGCGCCCGCGGCCTCGATGGCCTTGGCCTGCATCACGATCTCGTCCCAGGCGGCGCCGCCGTCGACGAGCTCCAGCATCGAGAGGCGATAGATGAGGATGAAGTCCGGGCCGACGGCCTCGCGGATGCGGCGGACGATCTCCACCGCGAAGCGCATGCGCTTCTCCGGCGTGCCGCCCCAGGCGTCGGTGCGCTGGTTGGTACGCGCCGACAGGAACTGGTTGATCAGGTAGCCCTCGGAGCCCATCACCTCGACGCCGTCGTAGCCGGCATCGCGGGCGAGCTTCGCGGCGCGCACGAAGGCCTTGATTTGGCGTTCGACGCCCCAGCTGGTGAGCGCGCGCGGCTTGAACGGATTGATCGGCGCCTGGATGGCCGAGGCCGACACCGACAGCGGGTGGTAGGCGTAGCGGCCGGCGTGCAGGATCTGCATGCAGATCTTGCCGCCCTCGGCATGCACGGCCTTCGTCACGATCCGGTGCTTGTGCGTTTCCCAAGGCCAGCTGAGCTTCCCGGAGAAGGGCTTGAGCCAGCCGACGAGGTTCGGGGCGATGCCGCCGGTCACCATCAAGCCGACGCCGCCGCGGGCGCGTTCGGCGAAGTAGGCGGCGAGCTTCGGAAAGTCGCGCGAGCGGTCCTCGAGGCCGGTGTGCATCGAGCCCATCAGCACGCGGTTGGGCAGGCTGCAGAAGCCGAGGTCGAGGGGTTTGAACAAATGCGGGAAGGCGGCGGCCGTCATATCAATACGGTGGCGTAGGGTTGGGCGAGCATGCCCGGGCACTGGAGTGTGCACAAGGCGGCGTCGCGCGCCATCGGGCTGGTGCGGACGCCGGAAGCGCGAGGGCCACCATGGTCCGCCTCTCTTCATGCCAAGTGAAGAAGGTAAGCTGAGTGGCTTGTCACGACTTAGCGCGGTGTTAACATCGCCCACGCAAGGCAACCCCAGGAAGGGGCTCGGCCTGCAGGGCAGTCCCTTCCCTCATTTGGAGTCGATCATGAAGAAGAATTTGCTGTGTCTGGCCGTGCTGGCCGCCTCCTTCGCCAACGTGGCCATGGCGCAGGAGTTTGATGACCGCTGGTACTTGGCTGGCAGCGCCGGAATCAACTTCCAGAGCTCGCAGCGCGCCACCGATCCGGAGTTCACGTTCGGCGTGGGCATTGGTCGTTTCTTCTCGCCGGAGTGGTCCCTTGACGCCGGGATCTATTCGACGAACGCCAGCTTCGACGGCAATGCCAACCTCAACTTCAGCCAGTACGGCGCATCGCTCGACCTTCGTCGCCACTTCCGCGACGCCGGTGAGACCTGGTGGCCCTACGTCAAGGGCGGCGTTGGCCTCCAGCGCGCCGAGGAAGAGTTCAACGCCTTCCCGAGCCCGAATTCCCCGGGCCAGCGCAAGGACAACAACCTTGCGCTCGACTTCGGCGGCGGCCTGCAGGCCGATTACGAGAATGTCGGTGTCCGTCTCGAAGCTGGTGCGCTGACCGTCTTCGACGACCAGAGCCGTATCGCACGCAACGAGGACTACTTCGTTGATCCGTACGTGAAGGCGATCTTGCTGGTGCCGCTGGGCCCGAAGGCGGCCGCTGCGGCCCCGGCTCCGGCGCCCGCTCCGGCCCCGGCTCCGGTCGCCAGCTGCGAAACGCAGGACGACGACGGTGACGGCGTCAACAACTGCGTCGACAAGTGCCCGGGCTCGCAGGCCGGCCAGGCCATCGGTCCGGACGGTTGCGCCGTGCCGCTGACGATCGACCTGAGGGGCGTCAACTTCGACTTCGACCAGGCCACCCTGCGTCCGGACGCGGTGACGATCCTCAACGAGGCGATCGACATCCTGAAGAAGTACCCGCAGCTGAAGGTTGAAGTCGCCGGCCACACCGACGCCGTCGGTACCGACGCCTACAACCAGGGACTGTCGGAGCGCCGCGCCCGCACGGTGTTCGACTACCTGACCAGCAATGGCATCGACGCTGCCCGCCTGAACGGCCCGACCGGTTACGGCGAAGCCCGTCCGATCGACAGCAACGACACCGACGCGGGTCGTGCGAAGAACCGCCGCACCGAGCTGAACGTCCAGAACTAAGTGCGACACGAGCAATCGTGAAGCGCTTGCTTATCCGACGAGCCAAGGTCGGAATTTCATTCCTAGCGTCGTCTCTACGGCCCTAGGACGCCCTCGTAACCCTCAATGGGTTGACGAGTAAGGAGCCCGGGAGGGCACTACCCTCCCGGGTCTCCGCGCAATGCGGAGAGGGGGAGGAGTGCATCCGTACTTCCCGTTGCTCTCTCCAGCATCGCAACGATGACTGGATGCTCTCGCCTTGAGAGCTCTGGCGTTTCGTAGTCCGCAATGGGCCGCGAAATGATTTTTGCAGCGCGCAGATTGCGTGCTCTTGATGGCATTGCTCACTCGTGCTTTCGCACGACAGCGAGCTCGCTATGCGACTAGCGGTAGCCTAGGAAGGCGTGCGTGACTGGTAACGGTCTCGTGCGAAGCCCTTCTGACAATGAAACCCTCCAGAAGTTTTGGAAGCGCACCACCCGTGAGGGCGGAGCGTTGGACTGTGAGCAGCACTACGGTTCGGGAGCTAGGCTGACCGGCATGGGTATCGAACAGAGAACTGTCTATAAACGCCGTTAGGACGATGGTGCCAACGCTGCTGGTTAAGGCATCGACCAAAATGGTGTGTGAGCAGTTGTCCCGCTTTAGTTTCGGGGCACGTCGCTAAACAGGCTCACCGGCGAACAGACAGACCCTGACCCGGTCGTGTGTCATCGAGGGAACGTGGCAACCCCGTCCATCCGCCCATTGGGCAGGCGAACCGCAAGGAACGCTGTCGGATGCACGGGGATGGGATCGCGGAGAAAGCGAATGGCCGGCTGTAATCGTCGGCATAGGCGTTGAAACATTACGCCAGTGCGAGAGCACGCCCACTTCCGCGTGGTTCTGGATCGCGACAGCGACCTGCCGCAACCCGTTAGCAGATTTCGACCACCCGGTCGGATCTGTCATTTCATTGCCCGCATGGGGACCAGTGTCCCCATGGGGGTACTGCGTCTCCTGTGTGCGCATCACTAAGGAGAGCAGCATGAGAGAGTCCAATCCCAAGGTTGGATCTGCGCCCTCCGGCGTGCCGCACGACTGGATGCACATTGACTGGCATCACGTCCATCGGACCGTTCGGGGTATGCAGATACGAATCGCGAAGGCGACACAGGAAGGCGACTGGCGCAGGGTGAAAGCCTTGCAACGGATGCTGACCCGCTCGTTCACGGCAAAGATGCTCGCCGTGCGACGCGTGACTGAAAACCAGGGCAAGCGCACGGCCGGAGTCGACCGTGTGCTGTGGACGGAACCTGAGCAACGATGGGAGGCGCTTTCTGGCCTTCGTCGTCGCGGTTACAAACCCTCGCCGTTGCGGCGCGTGTTCATCCCGAAATCCAACGGGAAGGAACGCCCGCTGGGCATTCCCACGATGCGGGATCGGGCCATGCAGGCGCTTCATCTGCTGGCACTGGCTCCGGTGGCAGAAACGACGGGCGCGGTCTGTCAAACGAACTGTGTAACCGGGATTGTCACAGCGCGGCCAGCGGCACGCGCTCTTCGCCGAACATCAACTGGAAGCTCTGCAGCGCTGGCTTCCAGTGGTGGATCATCTTCCAGCTCTTCGACGCTTCGCGGATCGCCATGAACAGCGCTTTCAGCGCCGCATCGTCGTTCGGGAAGATCCGCCGGTTGCGCGTGTACTTGCGCATCACCATGTTCAAGGACTCGATGGCGTTGGTCGTGTAAATCACCTTGCGAATCTCCGGCAGGAACTGGAAGAACGGAATCACGTTGCCCCAGTTGCCACGCCACAGCCGCACCACGGACTTGTACTTGGCACCCCAACTCGCCTCGAAGGCGTCCAGCTCGCGCTGCGCTTCCTCGGCCGTGGCCGACTGGTAGATCGCCTTCAGCGCTTCCACCACCGCCTTGCGATCCGTGCTGCTCACGTAGCGCAGACTGGCCCGCACCAGATGCACGATGCACAGCTGCGTCAGCGTCTTCGGGTACACCGCGCTCACCGCCTCCGGCAGGCCCTTCAGCCCGTCCATGCTCGCCACGTAGATGTCCTGCACGCCGCGCTGGCGAAGCTCAGTCAGCACCGACAGCCAGAACTTCGCGCCCTCGTTCTCCGCCAGCCACAGGCCCAGCACCTCCTTCTCACCGCGCAGGTTGACCCCCAGCACCACGTGCGCCGATTTGTTCACCACCTGCTTGTTCTGCTGCACCTTCACCACGATCCCGTCCAGCCAAACGATCGGGTAGATCGCCTCCAGCGGCCGCGTCTGCCACAGCCGAGCCTCGTCCAGCACCGCATCCGTCACCTGGGCAATTAGGCTGTGCGAGATCGTCACGCCGTACAAATCAACCAGCGCCGACTCAATGTCCCGAGTCGTCATGCCCTTGGCGTACAGCGCCAAGATCTTCTCTTCCATACCCGCCAGCCGCACCTGACGCTTCGGCACCAGCTGCGGCTCGAACGTGCCCTCGCGATCGCGCGGCGTTTCGATCTGCAGCTCACCCATCGTGCTCTGCACCCGCTTGCGGCTCTTGCCGTTGCGGGGGTTTCCGCTCGATTTGCCGTTCCGCTCGTGACCCAAATGCGCCTGCATCTCGCCCTCCAGCGCACGATTGATCATGTGCTGAAGCATCTGCGAGTACAACGATTCCAACTCCTGGGGCGTCTTGTAACCCGCCGTCAGTTCGTCCAGCATCGCTTTCGATAACGCCATGTCGCTGCTCCTCGCGGGGTCAACCGCAGTCTCGCTCAAAGGGCAGTTACACAGTTCAAATTACAGACTCGACGGGCGACCCGAATAGCTTCGGCTTTCGACAAGGTCGTTCGACGCACGACGCCATGGCTCAGAGCTTCATCTGCCTCGCGAAGAAATACTCGCCGGGTTGGGTGCTCGAAGCTGACATCAAGGGGTGCTTTGACCACATTGACCACGACTGGCTGGTGACCCACGTCCCCATGGACAAGGGAATCCTTCGGAAGTGGTTGAAGGCCGGCATCCTCTATCGGGGTCGATACGAGCCGACGGAGGCGGGGACGCCGCAGGGCGGCATCATTTCGCCAACACTGGCGAATCTGGCACTGGATGGGCTGGAACGTGGACTGAGGGAGCATGTGCTCGCGACCTTGGGCTACACGAAGGCCCAACAGGCGAAGATCAAGGCGCTGTTCGCGTTGATTGTTGATCGTCTCGAACGGTGAGCCGGGGTGGGAGCACGGTTTAGAAACGGCCCGAGGACTTCGGGCGTGGAGAAGCCGGATGCGTGCTCGAGAACTGAAGCGTTGGTTGGCGGAGGCTGA
>NZ_JAPZQK010000056.1 GCF_027530345.1 Silanimonas sp.
TCCGCGAAGCGTCGAAGAACTGGAAGATGATCCACCACTGGAAGCCAGCGCTACAGAGCTTCCAGGTGATGTTCGGCGACGAGCGCGTGCCGCTGGCCGCCCTGTGAGAAACCCGGTTACACAGTTGGTTTGACAGACCCACCCTCGGCCCAAAGGGCCTAACGCTGGAGCTAAGCGGCCACATCAATCGCGAAGCGATTGATTGGTCCGCTTGAGCGAAATGTTAGGCGCAAGATGCCCGGAGCGCGGACTTGAAGCAACCCGAAACTCTCCCGGCTACGCCTTGGGCTTGCCGAATCCAACGAACAGTAGGCCCATGGAACAGCCAAGCAACGACGCGACGATGAGGCCTCCAGTCAAGCTTTTCAAAGCAACGCCGATAGGCAGTCCGCAAGAGATGCCGACTGAGAAACCCAAGAAGAATCGGGCCCATGTATTCGCCAAAACACGACTCCTGATGTCTCGACTGTGAAGCGCCTAACGCTGGAGCTAAGCGGCCACATCAATCGCGATGCGATTGATTGGTCCGCTTGAGCGAGTTGTTAGCGCTCGCCGGCGTACCTGGCGAGACGCTCTTCAAGTGTGCCGGAATGCAGCTCAAAGAGGTGGTTGTCGAAGTCGTAGACATACAACGAATCCCCCTCACCCGGTACGCGAGAACGGGACGGAAGAACCTCCGCTCCGATGCGCTCAAGTCGCTCGCGGTACTGCGCGAGGTCTTCTTTTTGAACGCGGAAAGCCACGTGCTGGTAGCTGCGCTCAACCGGAGGCACCCCTTCCATGGCCGCGACCCAGACTCCGCCAAGGACAAAGAACTTCTCGCGCGAAAGGGAGAAGTTCTTGCCGTTGCTGTCATAAACCTCGACAGCCCCTAGACCGTCACACATGAACGTCGCCATGCGATCTAGGTCTTTAACGAGGAATGTCAGGTGACTGATACCGTCCATGAGCGCTAACGCTGGAGCTAAGCGGCCACATCAATCGCGAAGCGATTGATTGGTCCGCTTGAGCGAGTAGTTAGCTGAAGTACTGTGGATAGAACTTTGGACATATGCAATGCGGCCTATCGACCGGCGGATCAATGCACTCGAGTGCTAAAGCGGGAAGAGCCTGCTCCACCCGCTCGGCGGCCAGAACGCTGCCCTCATTGACCTCGTAGCGATCTGAGATCGAGAACTTAACGACCCCTTCGTGACACCAAATGTAAATGTTCTCGCCATTGATGCGCTGCCACTTTGGTTGCTCGACGAGCGTGCCGAAGATGAGCGAAGGGAACGACGCGAACTCAGCACTGCTGTAGGGCTTGCCGACCTCTGGCTGGGGCGGAGCAAGCTCATAGGTCTTGAGCAGGACCCCAAGCAGGGCAAGCCGTGATTGGAGTTCATCGACGGAGCCGTAGCGATAGCTGAGAACAAGCTCGTCACCATCATTTGCATGTCCGCCGGCAGCTCTGACGAAGCGAAAGAGCTTAAGTCGGCGAGCCCATTGCCTGAGCCGATGCTCAGGATGCTCTTGAAACAGCCAACGCGACCAATTGTCCATACTTCAGCTAACGTCCGGTGCTAAGCGGCGTGAGCATCGCCTCAGCACAAAATTTTCGCCGGATGGCGGGGCGAACGTCCGCTTGAGCACCTAGTTAGCGGGACGGCGCCGCCTGATGTTGCCTGGCCGACGCCCGCTCGAGTGCCCGACCCTACCCTCATGCGACCCCGACGATGCCCCGCCGGGCGCCGAAGGCGGCGCAAAAGCACTCCAGAACCAGCAAGGCGAGCGCACCGTCGCAAAAGCGTTTTGCGCCGCGTGCGGTCGCCTTGCTGTTCTAGCAGTTTTTTCTCCGACGCGGCAGTCGGAGCGCCTACGGAAAACTGCGTCAGAGTTTTCGCACTCGCGCGGACGATCCGTAAGCCCATCGTCCACCGCCGCCCCGCTAACGCTGGAGCTAAGCGGCAGCATCAATCGCGAAGCGATTGATCTGTCCGCTTGAGCGAGTAGTTAGACCAGCGCGTTAGCACTAGTCTGTCCTAAACGTGCGACCAACCGGAGCACCACTCGCCCATTTGCTGAACTGTGTGATTGCCTCACCAATGCGGCTTCCTGATGGCGTCCCGAGCATATGGTCGGCACCCAAAAAAGCCCAGTAGAAGACAGGCCGTTGAGGCTGCCGCCGCATGAGCTCAACTGCCACCAGGTCGGCTGAAGCGATTGGCACACTCTCATCTTTCTCTCCGTGAGCGATGAATAGAGGATCGTCGCTCTTGGTGAGTGAGTCGAGAACGCTATTTGCTATGGCGAAAGACTGCCACCGCTCCGCACTCGAACCTTGGTAGGTTGTGGGCGGCGAGGATCTGAGAAACTGATCAAGAACTGAGAAGGCACTCTTCACTCCATCAATGTCATTGCTTTGCCTAGCAAACGTCGCGAGGTCAAAGAACTGTGATGGCCCAGCACCGCCGATGAGCATCAATGCATCTACGAGATCGGAACGTGCCGCAGCAACACTAGCGGCAACATCCGCGCCCTCAGAGACACCCACAACTTGAACTGACGCAGCCCAAGGCTGCTGTCGAATCCAACTCAGCTGCGCAATGACGTCCGAAGCCCGGTGATCCAGCGTCACTCCGCCGTGATGCTCAGAGCAGGGGCTGAACTTGAAGATTTGCTCAATCGAGAACTCTGAAGCTGACCTCATTGTTTCGAGCGAGACGACATTTCGGCGCTCAAGGTAGATCAGGTGGGAGTCGAGAGAGTTTCTCTCTTCCTCACTGAGCATGGGAACCGTTGCGTAAGCCTCGTTAGGTGGATCGGTGTCCAATGCAGCAAACAAGGGGGCGCAAAGAGAGCCGGGGACTACCGCTACAACTGGCTTTCTTTCCCCGCCGATGTATCCGACTAGATCAAGGCGATTTCCTTCCTTGTCGTGAGTAGTAAGTCTTTGCAGGCCCTCTAGCCCCGAAAAGTCCGAAAAGGACCTTTCGGCGAGCACTTGGCCAGACAAACCAACGCTCGAAAACACTACTGCCAACAGAACTCGCACATTGCTCTCCTTGCTGCGCCGAACTTTCCCACGCTGGTCTAACGTCTGAGTTAAGCGGCAGCTCCAATCGCGAAGCGATTGGACTGTCCGCTTGAACGAATAGTTAGGCGGAATGTGCCGGAGCCCGAACTTGCAGGCAACCCGGAAGGCGGTGTTTTGGTGCCCGCGCCTGCCTAGACCTGACACCGACTACTTTGCGGCCCATCGGACTTGCGACGCGGACCACCACAGCGTGGGCGGGCCGGATGTCTCGCTGCGAGGAGTCTCGGGATTCTGAGAACGAACTCGCCTCAGACCACCGTAGAACCAACCGCCTAACGCGTGAGTTAACCGGCCCAGCCATAGCCGGAACGATGGTTTCGGACCTGGCCGCGTGCGGCTGGGTCCGGGTTGAACGATTGGTTAGGCGTCTTCACGGCTGGCAGCCAGTATCTTCTCTACCACGCCATCCATATCCACCGACGGGTTTGCAGCGACCGAGCGCGCCCAAGTCTGGCCATCCAGTACGCATGTCGACAACATTCCTGGCGGCAGCGCCTGCACGAATGCAACGGTCGATGAGCCCACAGGTCGGAACACATTGATTGCCGTCTGCGGTCTACCCCATAACTCCAGGCGGTCACACTTCTCGATCTCGTCCGCAAGCGAGTCAGCCATCTGCATGAGGCGGTCGAGCCGCTGCGCTACGCCCTCACGACCCCAAGCGAGCAGCGTTGCCAGTAAGGGAATGGCAGCAGCCGATCGCGAGCCCTGAACACCAACATTGGGACTTGCGAGATAGCCGCCGCCGAAGCTGATCGCTGCATTGGCTGCGTCCAAGTTGCGGAACATGACAAGCGCAGAGTCCTTGGGCTGGAAGAGCCACTTGTGCGCTGACACCGCCACGGAGTCAGCGGCTTGAATGCCGTCAAGCCGCGCGGAATGGGTGCGGCTTAGGCGGAGCGAACCCGCCCATGCGGCATCGACGTGCGTCCACTTCGCCGCGCCAACCAAGTCCAACGGGTCGACACCACCCGTCGCCGTGGTTCCCGCAGTGAGAACAAGACATGCGTTATCGAGGCTAGGGAGTTGCTCACGATCCAAGCGTCCCCATCGGTCGACTGACACCTTCACAAGTTCGAGGCGCAGTAGGCGACACGCCTTCTCGATGCTCAGGTGGGCGGCCTGCGAGGTGACCACCGTACTCACACCGGCGACATCACGCGCTGCCCAGAGCCCTGTCAGATTGGCAATCGTTGAACCCGCGCAGAAGTGCCCGCCCCTCATGCCGAAGAGCGGTGCCAGCCAAGCCAACACCAACGCCTCCGCCTGGGTAGCGAACGGCGAGGTCGCTTCGTGAAGCATGTTCTGATTGCGGCTGGCATTCCACAACGCCATGGCCCAAGTGATCCACGGCGTCGGAGGATCCATATGCGCCAGCGAAGAGGGTGAACCGAGTTGAGCGGCCTTGTCGAGAACGTGACCCGAGAGCATTTCCAGTGCACGCATCTCGCCCAACCCGGACTCGGGAAGCGTGAACGGCAGGTCCACAGCACCACGATGTGGCGACGCGAGAAGCTCGAGCGCCTTGTTCAATCCGTCGTGTGTCGAGAAACTGGAATCAGAAGTTTGCATACGAGATCTAACTCGGATCACATTGAGTCGATCGACACATCGCGCGCCGATGCGAGACGCCTAACGCTGGAGCTAAGCGGCAGCATCAATCGCGAAGCGATTGATCTGTCCGCTTGAGCGAACTGTTAGGCCGCATTGCCAGCGATGACAAGTGCGGCCGAATTGACGAAGCCAAAGCATCTAGCGCTGAACGGCTTGG
>NZ_JAPZQK010000025.1 GCF_027530345.1 Silanimonas sp.
CTTGAGCGAGCTGTTAGGCTGTCGCTCACGCCGGATGCTGCATGGCCCGAACTGACAGCCCGCGAAATTGGTTGGCGCCTGCAAACCGACGATGCCCATGCCGGCAGACCAGGCGGCGCGAAAGCGATGATGCCGCAGGACCGCCGTGAAGTAACAGACCGGCATTTCGCGCCGACTGGGCAGCCACACCGCAGCGCGGACGTTTGCTAACCGGATGCTCTGCCCGGAGCGAGGTGCCCCAAGCCCCAATGCACATGCCGACTAGCGACGCCTAACGCCTGAGCTAAGCGGCGGACCAAACGCGAAGCGATTGGGACGTCCGCTTGAGCGAGTAGTTAGGCGCAAGATGCCGGAGCGAGGACTGGCAGGCAAGGCCGGATCTTGACGCTCTTGGTTGGCGCCCGCGCCCGCCCGGAACTGCTCCCGACTACTCGACGGTGGTTCCTGAGTGCGACGCGCCGCTGGCCGGCGCGGGCAAGCGGAAAGTCTGGCTGCGAGGTGTCTCGCACTTGCCGAGACCGAACTCGCCTCAGCCCACCTGAAACACCGGCGCCTAACGCTGGAGCTAAGCGGCCACATCAATCGCGAAGCGATTGATTGGTCCGCTTGAGCGAAATGTTAGGCAGATCTTACCGTCAGCAGACATCTGGGACACGCGCTCCTCCCCAGGAATCGAGAAGCTGATTGGCGACATCCAGCTCCAGCAGACGTGCGTCGTACAAGTACCAGACCAGATAGACACCAAAGAGCTCTAGTCGGTCCTGCGTTGACGCCACAAGATCGAAGCGGAGGTTTGCGGGGTCAGACCAGCCAGAGATCGGTCGAGTTGCCGCCTCGGTCATTGACCTAAGCGCCACATTGCCACCCTCGGTGCAGTAGACGATGGCGCCGAGCGACGAGACCGAAGAAATGGAGAACGAGAAGGTCGTACCATCGGCCGACGTCCAGACATTGCGCAAAGCAACGCCGGGCAAAAGCTCAAGCAGCCTTTCAATGTGACCGGAAGTTTCGTCCTGCATATCTGCCTAACGCGTGAGCTAAGCGGCGGACCAAACGCGAAGCGATTGGGACGTCCGCTTGAGCGAATAGTTAGGCCAAGACTGCCGGAGCGGGAACGACACGGCAAGGCGGGAACTACCCTGCTCCAACCTCGCCTGGAGTCTCGCTGCGAGGTGCCACGTTGATGCGTGCCTGATGTCCCGTGCCTGCGCCCGCGAGGAACAAACGAACCGGTGATCCGCCGCCGTTGAAAACGGCATGCGCGGCGGCCTCAGCGGTCGGCGTTCGAGGTGCCAAACGGCGCAGGCAGCGAGGACCGAACTCGCGTGAACCACAGGCCTAACGCTGGAACTAAGCGGCCACATCAATCGCGAAGCGATTGATTGGTCCGCTTGAGTGACTAGTTAGGCGGAAATGTGCCGGAGCGGGCCCGAGCAGGCAAGGCCGGATGGCGGTTGTTGGTGCCCGCGCCCGCCGGGAACTCTCACTGGCTACTTTGCGGCCAATCGGACTTGCGACGCGAGGCTACACAGCGCGGGCGGGCCGGATGTCTCGCGGCGAGAGAGTCTCGGCTTGCTGAGACCGGACTCGCCTCAGACCACCGTAGAACCAACCGCCTAACGTTGGAGCTAAGCGGCCACATCAATCGCGAAGCGATTGATTGGTCCGCTTGAGCGAGCTGTTAGGCTGTCGCTCACGCCGGATGCTGCATGGCCCGAACTGACAGCCCGCGAAATTGGTTGGCGCCTGCAAACCGACGATGCCCATGCCGGCAGACCAGGCGGCGCGAAAGCGATGATGCCGCAGGAC
>NZ_JAPZQK010000068.1 GCF_027530345.1 Silanimonas sp.
ATGGCAAAGGGCAAGTTCGAGCGCACCAAGCCTCACGTGAACGTGGGCACGATCGGTCACGTTGACCACGGCAAGACGACGCTGACGGCGGCGCTGACGAAGATTGGCGCAGAGCGTTTCGGTGGTGAGTTCAAGGCTTACGACCAGATCGACGCGGCTCCGGAAGAGAAGGCTCGCGGCATCACGATTTCGACGGCTCACGTGGAATACGAGTCGCCGAACCGCCACTACGCGCACGTTGACTGCCCGGGCCACGCGGACTACGTGAAGAACATGATCACGGGTGCGGCGCAGATGGACGGCGCGATCCTGGTGTGCTCGGCCGCTGACGGCCCGATGCCGCAGACGCGCGAGCACATCCTGCTGTCGCGTCAGGTCGGCGTGCCGTACATCGTGGTCTTCCTGAACAAGGCGGACATGGTGGACGACGCTGAGCTTCTCGACCTGGTCGAGATGGAAGTTCGCGAGCTGCTGTCGAAGTACGACTTCCCGGGCGACGACACGCCGATCATCAAGGGCTCGGCCCGTCTGGCGCTGGAAGGCGACCAGTCGGAGATTGGCGTCCCGGCGATCCTGAAGCTGGTCGAGGCGCTGGACACGTTCATCCCGGAGCCGCAGCGTGACGTTGATCGTCCGTTCCTGATGCCGGTGGAAGACGTGTTCTCGATCTCGGGTCGCGGCACGGTGGTGACGGGCCGCATCGAGCGCGGCATCATCAAGGTCGGCGAAGAAATCGAGATCGTCGGTATCCGCGACACGCAGAAGACGACGGTCACGGGCATCGAGATGTTCCGCAAGCTGCTGGACCAGGGCCAGGCGGGCGACAACGCGGGCCTGCTGCTGCGCGGCACGAAGCGTGACGACGTGGAGCGCGGTCAGGTTCTGGCGAAGCCGGGCTCGATCAAGCCGCACACGACGTTCGAGTCGGAAGTGTATGTGCTGTCGAAGGAAGAGGGCGGCCGTCACACGCCGTTCTTCAAGGGCTACCGCCCGCAGTTCTACTTCCGCACGACGGACGTCACGGGTTCCATCGAGCTGCCGGAAGGCGTCGAGATGGTGATGCCGGGCGACAACATCAAGATGGTGGTGACGCTGATCGCCCCCGTCGCGATGGACGAAGGCCTGCGCTTCGCGATCCGCGAAGGCGGCCGCACCGTCGGCGCCGGCGTCGTGGCCAAGATCATCAAGTAA
>NZ_JAPZQK010000065.1 GCF_027530345.1 Silanimonas sp.
TCGAGGTTGAAGGCGTAGAAGAGAGGCGCTTGTCCGGCGTCCTGACGTCCCATCATCGCTGCGGATTCCGCTGGATCGATGGGAGGTCAGTGAAGCAGCTTCAACAGTCCGCTTCAACCGAGTTTTTCAACGGAATAGGCCAGAAAAGTGCGTTCGAACTTCCTATACGCCACCGTCGAAGATGCGGCGGGTCCCATGCGATGCCTGTGAGCGCAGTACGCTAGCGGCATCCTTGGGTTGCGCCGAGCGGCGTGACGTTGTCAAGAACATCGATCGAGCCGCGCAGTGGCGATGCGAAGCTGAATCGACCCAGCATCGTCTTCAATCGAGTGCCCTCGAGGCTCCGCGCCAAAGTTCCCACCCGTGTTCTCGCTGGAGCGATGGACCGGACGCAAAGGGGGCAAAAGCCCTGAAGCTGCTCAAGGTTCAATGTCCGGTCCGCAGCGATCGCCGCCCCCCCCTCTGCCACCAAGAATCGAGAACGGCCCTCGGCGTCGTAAGCGAAAACGGCGTGGAACTCGTAACCCGCGAAGAACTGCGCGCTGTAGCCAGTGCCAGCGCGTGACGGATCGAACCAATGACCGGAGGAATCGACGATCGCCCCGCCCACGCTCGGACATCCCGAGCCGAACCCGGCCAGTCTCTCGGTCCCGTACTCACCGTCGACGCTGTAGGTAAAGACGACGTCACCGCCCTGCAGCGGCGTCACAATGCCTTCTCCGACCGCCGTCAGGACATTTCGCGCGCCGAGCCACACGCTCCTATAGAGCGCACCTCGCCACACGCCGGTTGATGCCGGTCCTTCACCTTGGAGGTAGTACCAGGTGGGTTGGCCTTGCTGGTCGTAGGTGTACCAGAGCGCAACCATCTGCCTGCCCGCTGGGTAGATGAAGAGGCCATGCCCTGACCGAAGCGCATTGAAGTAACCACCCGGCGCGATTTCGCCGCTTGCGGCGCCGGAAAGGCGAGCATCGACGTTGAACACGAGCTTCGCAGCCGTGCGGCTCGTCACCGAAATCCAGTATCGGCCGCCGACATTGGAGGACACCGTGATTCCTACTCGTCCATTGAGCGAGCTTGTCCTCGCGACTTCAGGGAAGCTTGGCTGTGGCGTAGGGATCGCCGGCACCTGCGCACTCTCGCCCGGCAAACCGTCCCGCACCACTCTAACGTCGTATTCCCCACCACCTGAGAAACCAAGGTCGAGCGCCAAAGGACCGGATGGCACGTCCAGCATGAACTGCCGGACCTGCCCAGTCTGCCCAATGGAATATGGACGCGAGACGCCCATCGAAAGCGGGATGCGCTGAGGTCCGAAGCTGGGACCGTCGATGCGCACCGGCCACCAGCGTTCATAAGTGCCATTGTTCGCGGCCACGCGGATCCACCCGCCTCGCGATTCGCCCGGCGTACTGTCGAACAGGTCCCATGACAGACGTAAACGGGCGGTTCCCCGATTGGCCACTACCGCCGGTCCCGTTGCGCGCAACGTCCGATCCAATGTGGGCTGATCGACGCGCACATCAAAAGACTCCACCGTGACGGCACCTCCCGTGCCGGTGGCTCTGCGATGCAGCAGGATCCAATACGTGAGCGCAGCGGAGCCTTGCACCGTCCGAGAAAACTCGCATCGACCGGGTCGATCGCCAGCGGTCGCGGCTGCAATCCCCGAGCAAAGCCGTTCGTTAGGCTGTGCAGATCCGTCACCATTCGTGTCGACGCCAAGATGGACGTCAACGTTCTCGCCAAGGACATCGACGAAGACGCGCCAGGCCGCGCCGTCCGGCAGTGCCGCAAGCGACCTCAACAGGGTTGTTGTTCCGCCACCATCCCAGAGTTGTTCTGGCGTCGGATCGGCGGGAACGTCGACAACCGATCGCCGGGGCGCAACAAGCCCGAAGGCCTCGAACATGGCGCCCTGAAGTGCGGGCAACTCGCCCGCCTCGATATCACGGAACCCCGCTTCATCCGACAGCGCCATCGCGCGCGGGATTCCCATCCACGGCCGGACATCGACCTCCACATCGGCCTCGGAACAACGGCCCGCGGTCTCTTCGCACAAGCGATAGCGGAATCGGATGGGGCCGTTCTCGCCCGCCGGAACGGTCAATACCACCTTGTCGTCCGATGCATCGCCATCCCCGGGCACAGGCGACCAAACGGAAGCGCGTCCGGCCGTCGGACCGTCGACGACGCTCAGCGAGCCACTTCGGATGCGAGAGGACTCGAAAGCATCGTTTCGGAGCACGTCAAGCGTGTAACTCTCTCCCGGTCGGACGACGTCGAACCGATCCGGCCGGGCCGCTAATGAAGGCAGCACGCCGCTGCGGTCGTCGTTCAGGATTACGAGTTGCGCCTCTGGCTGCCCAATCGTCGCCCCGATGGCCGGCCCCAATACGACACGCAGGAACTCGTCCAACTCCACCGAGCGGTCGCCGATGACTCGAATGGAAATGGATGTTTCCAGTGCTCCTTGCGCGATAGAAGCCGTGCCGCTCGCGGAGATGAAGTCCTCTCCCGCGGTGGCACTCCCGCTCTCCGTGCGCCACGCCACGCTGACACCAGACGATGGCGCCGGTGTGTCGAGGGCCACCTTCATCGTGACTATCGACTCGCCAGAATCCCCCTCCGGAACAGACAAAGGTTCAATGCGGAGGTTTGGAGAGACAGGCCCCGCGGCGGAGACATCAAGCACGCCCAGCGACGCCGCCGGGCCGCCGGGCAACGTCAAAGCACCAGACATCAGCACGCCACCGGAAGAGCGGTCGGGCTGCATCTCGTTGACCCACCCATTGGTTCCGGCGAAGGGCACGGTCCAAGCCCCGCGGGCCCAGACGGCAAAGCGCCCCGACGAGAGCCCGCCTATGGACGTGAACGGCCCAGAAATCGTCAGGAAATCGCCGCGACCGCTCCAAGCTGCATTTCTGACTTGCCCGTTCGCTCCAGTCGCGAGAGCACGCCACTGCCCGCCCTCGAGAACCGCGACGCTCGATGCAGGGACGCCGGAAACGGCCTCGAAATTGCCGACCACCGCGATCCGACCATCCACGGGATTGACGGCAATGTCCTCGACGAGTTCCCCCGTGCCAAGGTCGCGAGTCCTGACGATGCTCCCAAGGCGTGACCAGGCGCCGGAGGCATCCAACGCCAGAATGTCCTGAGTGTAGGGAGTAACCGCGCTATTGGTGCCCTGCAAGATCAATCGGCGGTTGACCGCATCCCACGCCCCCTCGCCCAGTGAGTGGGTGGGATGCTGTGCAACCCGTCGCCAACTTCCCGAGCGGCCGGCAAACACCTCCCGTTGGGACGAGATGGCATACATCTCCCCGGCGGCAGGGTCGAACGCGATCGGCCTTAGCTCGGATACGCCCTGCGGCAACGGGGTCTGAAGCCAACTGCTTCCCGAAAGGCGCCAGAAGCGCCTCACACCCCCCTCCGTCGTCACGCAAACAAGCTCCCTGCCAACCGGATCCCAGTGCAGGAACCAGATACTTCCCCAAGGCGCGGCACCCCCGGGAGGAGGCGTCAAGCTCCGCCACGATTGCCCGTCATTCATCGCCAACCCGGGCGATGTGGCGCCGCCGATCGAAGAAAAGTCGCCCTCTACAAACAGACGATTTCCCGCAGTGTCGACGGCGATCTCACCTACGTGGCCGCCAAGGTTTCCGCGTTCGATTGCCTGCCACGCCGTGTCGTCCCACACGGCGATCGAACCTCGCGGGGTGCCGTTTGGCGATGAGCCAAGAGGCCCCACCGCGTAGACGCGTCCATCCTGCGGATCGACATCGAAGTCCGCGACGATGATCGGTCCCTGCGGTTGTCCGGCAGACTCAAGCTTCCGGAGTTCGCTACCGGACAGCGCATAGATCGCGTTTGTGTCTGCCACGAGCAGGCGGTTCCGGAACGAATCCCAGCGCGCGCTCGACCACTGATACTGCGCGCCGCCAACGGGTCCGCGAGGCGGAAGGAGTGGCGTCCATCCCGAGCTGCCAAGGGCAGCGATACCTCCCGCTGGTTGGCCACCGGCGAGAGTGAATCCGCCGGTCGCAACGATCGCCTGAAGGGTGGGGCTCCAGACAAGTTCTGTTGCGGTGCCGCTCGTGAGGTCCGGAACGGCGACCCAAGCGGTGCCGTCAAAGCGGTGCACCGAGGCCGCCCCGCCCGCCATACCAACGAAGGGAGAACCATCGGTCGCTCGCACTGCAATTGAACGCACAGCGCTCGCCGAGCTCAGGGCCCAAGAGGTCCAAGCCGAGCCGTTCCAGCTGGCGACCCGTCCATTTCCGCCCACCAGAAGGCGTTGACCAACTTCGTCCCAATGCAGGGCCGTGACGGTCAAAGGAAGCGCCGGCAGGGCGACAACGGCATCGCCATCAATCCTTCGGATGCTGCTGCCGTTGGCGACAAAAATGCGCCGGCTTTGGGGGTCGATTGCAATCTCGGTGGTTTCGGCACTGGTCCATCCAGCCGGAGTCGCCCAACGCCCCGACTCGAGAACGGCAAAACCACCGAGGCCCGATGCTGGGGACACGACAAAGCGGCCGCCAGTGACGACACGTCCATTACGAGCTTGGACGATCGACGGACCTCCATTGAAGCCGAGCTCTGCTAGTACCGTCAGAGAGGGCGAACTTTGCGCGACCGCAGACTGCATGACCAAGGCCGGGGAGATCGCACAGAGAAAAACAGCGGCCGCGGCCCAGCGACGGGCAAGAATTCCATTTCTCATGAAATCGAGCGTGTTGTTTCGACGCGAGAACCTAGCACTTTGGCTCCTACAGCCGCTACCACGTGGGAGCCTTACTGCCCAGTATTGGCCCTCCCGAAAGAAAGCAGCGGGGAGTGACCCTGCGCTTTGGCGGCGCGCTCAACCTCAATGTCCACCTCCCCATGCTGTGTGTTGAGGGAGTACATGTGGAGCATGACGTGTCACCGCCTCGCAAACCACGCCTACACCGCACCCTCGCCACGACTACCGCGCAGTTGAGGCATCTAGCTGAAACGATCGCGCATCGCATGTACCGGCATCTGACGCGCAAAGGCTGGCTCGAAGGCGAGGAGTAGTCCGAGAGCGCCGGCGGCGACGCCGGAATGGACGCACTGCGGATGAGTTCGGTGACCTACAGCATTGCCACCGGCGCGCAGGCCGGACCAGTGCCCCTTCCTGGCCGAGGCTGTGTGGAAACTTCTCGCCGACGCGCTGGCGTCGGGAGCGAAGGGCGTTCGCGCTGCTACGGATGAGTAAAGAATGGAATGCGTCAGGCCGCGATCGCCCGGGTCATGCCGTGCACGCCCATGATCTTGATCATC
>NZ_JAPZQK010000020.1 GCF_027530345.1 Silanimonas sp.
GCCACTGGGCGTGATGTGAAGATCGTATGTCCCGTGCGACGCACGTAAACGGCTGCCACAGCGAAGACAAGGAAGGCTGCAATGCCGACTAGCTGCGAGAGAAGTTCAATGTGCGGCATCGGCTGGCCTCGGCCCTAACGCTGGAGCTAAGCGGCCACATCAATCGCAAAGCGATTGATTGGTCCGCTTGAGCGAGTAGTTAGCTGCCACCATAGCTTGAGGTGAGCCATGAGTGGTATAGGTCGCGGCGCACCATTGCGCCCGATTGAAGATTTGCACCGTGCGCCAAAAGGCATGTCGCGCGGAGACGAAGGGCGGCATCGGTGCTGCGCGCCGCCGCCGTGACGGCGCGCCAGAACTCTGGGCCTGCGATGTAATGCATAGCTTTGGCCATGCACCAGAACTCTCGACTGATGCGACGCTGCAGGTAGGACAGCGCCACTCGCTCCACTCGCCGAATTGCTGGCCGAGAAAGCTCGATCCGCTTCAACCAAAGCCAGAGATCCTCCTTGATGTAGCCCGAGCGAAAGTGCCTTGGGTCGACCTCAAGAAACCTAATTGCAGTCTCAACTGCAGCGAAATCGCCGGTCTTGACGAGATTGAGAAGCTTGTAGCCGCCGGGGAATGAAAGCTCATCGAACCGGGAATGGAACTCCCCGACAGCCGCACGCCAATCATCCCCGCGTTCGGGAAGCGACCGAGCAATTCGGTTGCTGATCCCATTGAGATCGGCGGAATTGCGCTTGATGGCTTCGGGGCTTGCGATAGGCATCGGGGGGGGGCAGCTAACGCGTGAGCTAAGCGGCCACATCAATCGCGAAGCGATTGATTGGTCCGCTTGAGCGAGTAGTTAGGTGCCACCCGGCCGAGCCGAAGCAGCACCACGATTGCCAACAAACCACACAAACAAGGTGCCACATACGGCGGCTGGCGCGCCCATAACGAGCAACTCGTGTGCACCGATCTTGGCCGCCAGGAAGAGAAACCCAAGAACACCAACGCCACACAGTGCGAGGGAGAAACGCCTTGCGCGAGCGGTCATGCCAGTGTGGAAGCGAAAGACAGCGAACGCGACAGCCCCAATGGCAGGGCCGCTCATGAGATACAACACGAAAAATGCGGCGTCGAACTGCGGCCCGAGAAGCGGCGAGACCAGAATGGCGGGAAGGCCAATCAGCCAGAGCGTTACAGCCGGCCCGAGCGAAACAAGCAGGGCAATTGTCAGTGCGAGATCTCTCAACCTTTCCATGGCACCTAACGCGTGAGCTAAGCGGCGGCATCAATCGCGAAGCGATTGATCCGTCCGCTTGAGCGAATAGTTAGGCCAGAACGCTACAGCCTGACCTACGGAGCGGCAACCCTTGCCCCGGCTTGCCGAAATCAACCTCGCCGGATGCCTGGCTGATACCTGCGAGGAGGGTCGCGCCTGCGCCCGCGAAGAACCCCACCGAGGAACAGCGCGGCGCTTGGCGGCTGCCAGAGCGCCGCCCGCCTCAGCGGTCGGTCGCGTGATGCTCGGCGGCGCAGGCGGGATGGAACCCAGCCCGCGGCCCAAAGGGCCTAACGCTGGAGCTAAGCGGCCACATCAATCGCGAAGCGATTGATTGGTCCGCTTGAGCGAAATGTTAGGCCATGACTCATGGGCCCGTCTTCTGCAAAACCGCGAAGGTGCCTAGGGGAGACTCCGCGGTGTTGAACCAAGCGGGACCGGTGAAGCCGTATCGTGGGTAGGACGACGGGAGGCACTGACTAAAGGGTACTCGGCCACCATCGGTTTGAATCACTGCGACTATCTTTGTGCAATCGGGTCCGCGACGACTACTGCGATGGCGCCAGCTCAAAATCTCTCCGAGCCGGACGTGCTTGCTTCCGAGCTCGATGGTGACGTAGGTGCCGGCGACAGAGATGACGAACGGATAGACGCAAAGAACTGCGATCGGAAGGCAGAGAACCCAATGATAGAAGCTGCTCGGCTTGCCGTAGAGCGGAGAGCGCTTGACTGGAGTGAGCCTGCGAACCACATACCTTGCAAAGGGCCAGCCCAAGAGCAATGCCGGAACAAAGGCGAAAAACTTCCAGGCATCCGAGGGCACGAAATGTCCGTGATGGAGATCGAACAAGCCGATAGCCCCAATTAGAAGAAACAGGATTGAGACGATCGTGTCTTTCATGGCCTAACGCTGGAACTAAGCGGCCACATCAATCGCGAAGCGATTGATTGGTCCGCTTGAGTGACTAGTTAGGCGGAAATGTGCCGGAGCGCGCCCGAGCAGGCAAGGCCGGATGGCGGTTGTTGGTGCCCGCGCCTGCCTA
>NZ_JAPZQK010000032.1 GCF_027530345.1 Silanimonas sp.
CGATCCCATCCCGAACTCGGAAGTGAAACGCGCACGCGCCGATGGTAGTGTGCATCCGCATGCGAGAGTAGGTCATCGCCAGGGCCTTACACCAAAACCCCTCCGGGTATCCCGGAGGGGTTTTTCTTTGCAACAAAGAAAACCACAACTCCACCTAGGGGCAAGCTGCGCCGGCGGTGGATACGCACAGCCAGACAAACACCCCTCGAGCTACCAGGGATGGATCGGCCGCCGTGAGGACGCAGGTCGGAGCTGTGCATCGACCGTGAACGCAGGCGTCCCCGAGGCTTCAGGCCGTTGAGGCGCGTTCCGAGGGCATGCTAAACTCCCGCTCCTTATCAGCGGCGTCCCATTCCCGCGCCGGACCGTGTCATGCAAGCCCTCGTCGAAAAGCGTCTGCTGACGAAGGCGGTGTGGTGGCGAGGTCTGGCGGCCCAAGGTGCGGGGGCGTTGGTGGTGGCTCTGGTCTTCGACATGGCGGCGGCTGCGGCTTTTTTCAGCGGCGGGTTCGCGCTTTTGTCGGGTGTTGCGGTATCGGCGCTCTATGCGCTGCGCGCCGTGGCGCCGAGTGGATCTGCCGCGATGTACGCGGTGGTGCTCGGGACGGTGCTGAAGTGGATGGTAGTCGCGGCGCTGCTTGTGCTGGCGATGGTGGTGGCGATGCCGAGAGTCTTCCCGGTGTTCGCCGGTCTGCTGTTCGCGCAGGTGGCGTTGGTCGTGGCGATGATGACGTTCAAGAGGCAATGAAGCGGCGATGGCAAGCGAAAACCTGACTCCGGCTGGTTACATCCAGCATCACCTCAAGAACCTTGCGATCACCGTCGATGACGGTAGCGCGTTCTGGACGCTGCACGTCGACACGCTGGCCACGTCGATTGTCGTCGGCCTGTTCATGGTCTTCGCCTTCTGGCTCGCGACGCGCAAGGCCACGGCGGGCGTTCCGGGCAAGTGGCAGGCGTTCGTCGAGATCGTGCTCGAGTTCGTCGACAAGCAGGCCAAGGACGCGTACCACGGCCCGAGCCGCCTGGTGACGCCCATCGCGATCACTCTGTTTTGCTGGATCTTGGTGCTGAACAGCATCAAGATGATCCCGGCTGATTTCATCGCCATGCCGCTCCATGCGCTCGGCCTCGAGTACTGGAAGCCGGTCCCGACCGCCGATTTGAATGCGACCTTCGGCCTGTCGTTCAGCGTCTTCTTCCTGATGATCTTCTTTGCGCTGCGCGCCAAGGGCCTGGGTGGCTTCATCCATGAGCTCTTCACCGCGCCGTTCGGCAAGTGGATGTTTCCGGCGAACCTGCTGCTCAACGCGGTCGAGCTGCTGAGCAAGCCGGTGTCCCTCGCCATGCGTCTGTTCGGCAACATGTTCGCCGGCGAAGTGCTCTTCCTGCTGATCTGGGCCTTGGGCGGCGTCGGTCTCGTCGGCGTCGCGGCCTCGAGCCTGCTCGGCCTCGGCTGGATGCTCTTCCACCTGCTCGTGATCCCGCTTCAGGCCTTCATCTTCATGATGCTCTCGGTGGTGTACCTGAGCCTCATGGAAGAAGGTCACTGATTTCGCTGCACCCGATTCTGCCGAATCGTTTTCGTTCCACCCTTTTCCTTTCAACCTTTGTCATCGGAGTAACACCATGGAAACCCTCGCCCTTCTCGCGAACATCCAGGCCTCGACCGCGCTGGCCATCGGCATCATGATCGGCCTGGCCGCGCTCGGCGCCGGTCTCGGCATGGCCATGATGGCCGGCAAGTTCCTCGAGTCGGCTGCCCGCCAGCCGGAACTGATCCCGGTCCTGCAGGTCCGTATGTTCCTGACCGCCGGCCTGATCGACGCCGCGTTCATCATCACGGTCGGTGTTGCCCTGATGTTCGCCTTCATCAACCCGCTCGCCACCGCCTTCGCGGCGGCCTAAGCGGCGTTGTTCGCGCGGGGGCTCGCCCCCGCGCATGCCGGCCCTGAGCCGGTGGTGTTTGCGGGCGCCCCGGATGGGGCGCGCGACTGTTCTTCCAGAGCGAACCCATGAATATCAATCTCACGCTGTTCGCGCAGGCGCTGGCCTTCGCGATGCTGATCTGGCTGATCGCTACCAAGGTGTGGCCGCCGCTGCTTCAGGCCATCGAAGAGCGCCAGAAGAAGATCGCCGAGGGTCTGGCCGCTGCAGAGCGTAGCCAGAAGGACCTCGCGCAGGCGCAGGACAAGGTCAACGAGGCGCTGAAGGAAGCCCGCGTCAAGGCCAACGAGATCATCGCGCAGGCGGAAGCCCGTGCGGCCCAGATCGTCGACGCCGCCAAGCAGGAAGCCATCGCCGAAGGGCAGCGCCAGAAGGCGTTGGCCGAGTCGGAGATCGAGGCCTCGACCTTCCGCGCGAAGGAAACCCTGCGTCGCGAGGTCGGTTCGCTGGCCGTCGCCGGCGCCGAGAAGCTGATCCGTCGCGAAATCGACGCCAAGGCCCATGCGGCCCTGATCGACGAACTCGCCGCGCAGATCTGACGACACGCCCATGAGCCTGGCCTTGACCCTCGCCCGTCCCTACGCCCGCGCCGCGTTCGCGCTGGCCCGCCAATCCGGCGCCCTGCCGGGCTGGTCGGCCGCGCTGTCGGTGTCGGCGCAGCTTGCCGCCGATCCGCGTATCGCCGGCCTTGTCGCGCACCCGGCGCTTGATCGCGCCGAGGCTGCGGGACTGGTGGCGCCGCCGTCGTGCGACGCCGTCTTCCTGCAGTTCCTCGACGTGCTCGCATCGAACGATCGTCTCGCCCTGTTGCCGGAAATCGCCGGCCAGTACGAGCAGCTCCGTGCCGAAGCCGAGCGCGTTGTGCGCGCGAAGGTCACGTCGGCCACGCCGCTGTCGGGCGTGGAGCAGGCCAAGATCGAGCAGGCGCTGCGTCGCCGCTTCAACGCCGATGTCGCGCTGGAAACGGCCGTCGACCCGACGCTGATCGGTGGTGCCGTCATCGACGCCGGCGACGTGGTCATCGACGGGTCGCTGCGCAGCAAGCTGGCGCGCCTCGAAACCGCTCTCACGCATTAAGACTTTCCCTTTCCGCTAACCGGCTTCGGCCGGCAACGAGGCACCCCAATGCAGACGCTCAACCCGTCGGAAATCAGCGAACTCATCAAGCAGCGCGTCGAGAAGGCCAAGCTCTCGGCCGAAGCGCGCAACGAAGGCACCGTCACCTCGGTGTCGGATGGCATCGTCCGCATCCACGGCCTGGCCGACGTGATGCAGGGCGAAATGATCGAGCTGCCGGGCAACACCTTCGCCCTGGCCCTGAACCTCGAGCGCGACTCGGTCGGCGCCGTGGTCCTCGGTGACTACGAGCACCTGCGCGAAGGCGCGGTCGCGAAGACCACTGCCCGCATCCTCGAAGTGCCGGTGGGTCCGGAACTGCTCGGCCGCGTCGTCAACGCACTGGGCGAGCCGATCGATGGCAAGGGTCCGATCAACGCCGCGCTGAGCTCGCCGGTCGAGCGCGTGGCCCCGGGCGTGATTTGGCGCCAGTCGGTGGCCCAGCCGGTGCAGACCGGCTACAAGTCGGTCGACAGCATGATTCCGATCGGCCGCGGCCAGCGCGAGCTGATCATCGGCGACCGCCAGACCGGCAAGACCGCGATGGCGATCGACGCGATCATCAACCAGAAGTCGTCGGGCGTGAAGTGCGTTTACGTCGCGATCGGCCAGAAGAACTCGACCATCGCCGGCATCGTGCGCAAGCTCGAAGAGAACGGCGCGATGGCCTACACCACCGTCGTCGCGGCTTCGGCCTCGGAGTCGGCGGCGATGCAGTACATCGCCCCGTACGCCGGTTGCGCCATGGGCGAGTACTTCATGGACCGCGGCCAGGACGCCCTGATCGTGTACGACGATCTGTCGAAGCAGGCCGTCGCCTACCGCCAGATCTCGCTGCTGCTGCGCCGCCCGCCGGGCCGCGAAGCCTACCCGGGCGACGTCTTCTATTTGCACTCGCGTCTCCTTGAGCGCGCGGCCCGCGTCTCGGCCGAGTACGTCGAGAAGTTCACCAACGGCGCCGTGAAGGGCCAGACCGGTTCGCTGACGGCCCTGCCGATCATCGAGACCCAGGCCGGTGACGTCTCGGCCTTCGTGCCGACCAACGTGATCTCGATCACCGACGGCCAGATCTTCCTCGAGACCGACCTGTTCAACGCAGGCATTCGCCCGGCCGTGAACGCCGGCATCTCGGTGTCGCGCGTCGGTGGCGCCGCGCAGACGACGATCATGAAGAAGCTGTCGGGCGGCATCCGTATCTCGCTCGCGCAGTACCGCGAGCTGGCGGCCTTCGCGCAGTTCGCTTCGGACCTCGACGAAACCACCCGCAAGCAGCTCGAGCGCGGTCAGCGCGTCACCGAGCTGATGAAGCAGAAGCAGTACGCCCCGATGTCGATTGCGCAGATGGCCCTGTCCATCTACGCCGTCAACGAGGGCTACATGGACGACGTGCCGCTCGCCAAGATCGGTGCCTTCGAGGCCGGCCTGCATGCGCACGCCGCCAACACGCAGGGCGCGCTGATGGACAAGATCGTCAGCTCGGGCGCGTGGGACAAGGAGATCGAAGGCCAGTTCAAGGCCCTGATCGCCGAGTTCAAGGCCACCGGCAGCTTCTGAGCAACGACAACGGGGTAGGGCGCGCGGCCAGCGCGCCCTGACCGGAGGACACCATGGCAGGCGGTCGCGAAATCAAAACCAAGATCAAGAGCGTGCAGAACACCCGCAAGGTGACGCGCGCGCTCGAAATGGTCTCGGCATCCAAGATCCGCAAGGCGCAGGACAAGATGAAGTCCTCGCGCCCGTACGCGCGTCTCATGAAGCAGGTCGTCGGCCACGTCGCCAAGGCGAACGCCGACTACGTGCACCCGTTCATGGCCGAGCGCGCCGAGGTCAAGCGCGTGGGCTACATCATCGTCTCGACCGACCGCGGCCTCTGCGGCGGCCTGAACTCGCAGCTGTTCCGCCGCATCCTCGCCGACATGCGCGAGTGGCAGGGCAAGGGCGTGGGCATCGACGTGGTCTGCGTCGGCCAGAAGGCTTCCACGTTCTTCCGTCGCCTCAAGGTCGAGATGCTGGCTTCGGTCACGCACCTCGGCGAGAACCCGCAGGTCGAGCAGCTGATCGGCGTCGTCAAGGTGATGCTGGACGGTTACACGGAAGGCAAGATCGACCGCGTCACGCTGTGCTTCAACGACTTCATCAACACGATGACGCAGAAGCCGACGCTCTCGCCGCTGCTCCCGCTGCCGGCGTCGGACTCGCTGGAAGCGACGCACGACTGGGACTACCTCTACGAGCCGGACGCGCAAACCGTGCTCGACGACGTGATGACCCGCTACGTGGAATCGCTCGTCTACCAGGCGGTGCTCGAGAACCTCGCCTCCGAACACGCGGCCCGCATGGTCGCGATGAAGGCCGCCTCGGACAACGCCACCAAGCTGATCGGCACCCTGAACCTGATCTACAACAAGGCACGTCAGGCTGCGATCACGCAGGAAATTTCGGAAATCGTCGGCGGCGCCGCAGCGGTTTAAGCGGCGCGCCCTCCACCAGCTTTCTTTTGAGGAACCCACCATGAACCAGGGCAAAGTTGTTCAGATCATCGGCGCCGTCGTCGACGTCGAGTTCCCGCGTGACCAGGTGCCGAAGGTCTACGACGCGCTGAAGGTCCAGGGCACGGAAATCACCCTCGAGGTCCAGCAGCAGCTGGGCGACGGCATCGTGCGCACCATCGCCCTCGGCTCGACCGACGGCCTGAAGCGCAACCTCGTCGCCGAGAACACCGGCCACGCCATCTCGGTGCCGGTGGGCAAGGGCACGCTGGGCCGCATCATGGACGTGCTGGGTCGCCCGATCGACGAAGCCGGCCCGATCGCCGCCGACACCTCGTGGGAAATCCACCGCGCTGCGCCGGCCTACGCCGACCAGGCGGGTGGCAACGAGCTGCTCGAGACCGGCATCAAGGTCATCGACCTGATGTGCCCCTTCGCGAAGGGCGGCAAGGTCGGTCTGTTCGGCGGCGCCGGCGTCGGCAAGACCGTCAACATGATGGAACTCATCAACAACATCGCCAAGGAACACTCGGGTCTGTCGGTGTTCGCCGGCGTGGGTGAGCGTACCCGCGAGGGCAACGACTTCTACCACGAGATGAAGGACTCGAACGTCCTCGACAAGGTCGCGATGGTGTACGGCCAGATGAACGAGCCGCCGGGCAACCGCCTGCGCGTCGCGCTGACCGGCCTGACGATGGCCGAGTACTTCCGCGACGACATCGATCCGGCGACCGGCAAGGGCCGCGACATCCTGTTCTTCGTCGACAACATCTACCGCTACACCCTGGCCGGTACCGAAGTGTCGGCGCTGCTGGGCCGCATGCCGTCGGCCGTGGGTTACCAGCCGACGCTGGCCGAGGAAATGGGCGTCCTGCAGGAGCGCATCACCTCGACGAAGACCGGCTCGATCACCTCGATCCAGGCCGTCTACGTTCCCGCGGATGACCTGACCGACCCGTCGCCGGCGACCACCTTCGCCCACCTCGACGCCACCGTCGTGCTGTCGCGAAACATCGCCTCGCTCGGCATCTACCCGGCCGTCGACCCGCTGGACTCGACCTCGCGCCAGCTGGACCCGAACGTCATCGGCGTCGAGCACTACGAGACCGCGCGCAAGGTGCAGGCCACGCTCCAGAAGTACAAGGAGCTGAAGGACATCATCGCGATCCTCGGCATGGACGAGCTGTCGGAAGAAGACAAGCAGGTCGTGTCGCGCGCCCGTAAGGCCGAGCGCTTCTTCTCGCAGCCCTTCCACGTGGCCGAAGTGTTCACCGGCTCGCCGGGCAAGTACGTCACGCTCAAGGAAACGATCCGCGGCTTCCGCATGATCGTCGAAGGTGAGTGCGACCACCTGCCGGAGCAGGCCTTCTACATGGTCGGTGGCATCGACGAAGCCTTCGAGAAGGCCAAGAAGATGGCGGCCTAAGGCCGCCGTCCTCACGGGAGCAATCGCATGAGCACCACCATCCGCTGCGACATCGTCAGCGCCGAGAAGGAAATCTTCCACGGCGACGCGACGCTGGTCGTGGCTACCGGCGAACTGGGCGAGCTCGGCATCGCCCCGCGCCATGCGCCGCTGATCACGCGCATCAAGCCGGGCAAGGTCGTCGTGACCCAGCCGAACGGCGAGAAGCTCGACTTCTACGTGTCGGGCGGCATCCTCGAGGTGCAGCCGCAGGTCGTCACCGTGCTGGCCGACACCGTCGTGCGCGCCGATGATCTCGACGAGGCCGTGGTCAAGAAGGCCAAGGAAGAAGCCGAGCGCATCCTGGCCAACCGCAGCGAGGCGATGGAAATCGCCGAGGCGCAGGCCAAGCTGGCCGAGGCCATGGCGCAGCTGCAGGCGCTGGAGCGTCTGCGGAAGAACCTCAAGCACTGACGCGCTATCGGCCGCGGCTCCGCGGCACGACAGCGCGAACGAAAACGCCGGCCTTGGGCCGGCGTTTTCGTTGGTGCGCCTGGACGGTCGAAAGCGGTGAATGCCGGCGCACGACCGGTGTGATCGCCATCACGTCCTCTAGAATGGCGCCATTCAAAGAACGGATGCCCGCCATGACCTCCCCCCTGCACGTGGTCGTCCTCGCCGCCGGCGAGGGCAAGCGCATGAGGTCCCCCCTGCCCAAGGTGCTGCAGCCGATCGCCACGCGTTCGATGCTTGGCCACGTGATCGACACGGCGCGCGCTCTCGGCGCCGCACGCATCCACGTGGTCTATGGCCACGGCGGCGAAGCGGTGCGCGAGGCCTTCAAGGCCGACGCCGACCTGGCGTGGGTGGAACAGGCAGAGCGCCTCGGCACCGGCCATGCGGTGCAGCAGGCGGTTCCCGGCCTTCCTGACGACGCGCGCGTGCTCGTTTTGTATGGGGACGTACCCCTCGTCCGCGCCGAGTCGCTGCGTCCACTGGTGGCCGCCGACGGCGCGCTCGCGGTGCTGGTGGCGGAGCTCAGCGATCCGACGGGCTATGGCCGCGTGCTCGTCGACGACGTCGGCCGCGTGCGGGCGATCGTCGAGCAGAAGGACGCCACGCCGGCGCAGCGCGCCGTGCGCACGATCAACACCGGCCTGATCGCCGCCGAAGGCGCGGCATTGAAGCGCTGGCTGGCGAACCTGCGCAACGAGAATGCGCAGCGCGAGTACTACCTGACGGATGTGTTCGCCATGGCGGCTGCGGAAGGGCGTGCCGCGTCGGCGGTGCGCGTGGACGACGCGGGCGAGGTGGAGGGTGCCAATGATCCGTGGCAGCTCGCCCAGCTCGAGCGGGCCTACCAGCGCCGCTGCGCGAAGGCGCTCTCTGAGCAAGGCGTCCAGTTCGCCGATCCGTCGCGTTTCGACCAGCGCGGCACGGTCGTGGTGGGCCAGGGCGTGCGCATCGATGTCGACGTGATCCTCGAAGGCCGTGTCGAGCTTGGCGATGGCGTCGTAGTCGGCCCGTTCTGTCGCCTGAAGGACGTCACCCTCGGTGCCGGCACCGTCGTGGCGGCGCACAGCGACCTCGAGGGCGCGGTGACCGAGCCGAACTGCACTATCGGCCCCTTTGCGCGCCTGCGCCCCGGCACGCAGCTCGGCGAGGGCGTGCACATCGGCAACTTCGTCGAGACGAAGAAGACCACAATGGGCAAGGGCAGCAAGGCGAACCACCTCACGTACCTCGGCGACGCGGTGATTGGCGCCAAGGTCAACGTCGGCGCCGGCACCATCACCTGCAACTACGACGGCGTGAACAAGTGGACCACGACGATCGGCGACGGTGCCTTCATCGGCAGCAACAGTTCGCTGGTGGCGCCGGTAACCATCGGCGCGATGGCGACGATCGGCGCGGGCTCGGTGGTGACGAAGGATGCCCCGGAAGGCCAGCTCACCGTGGCGCGTGGCAAGCAGGTGAGCATCGCCGCGTGGCAGCGGCCGGTGAAGAAATGAGTGCTGAGCACGAAACATTTTCCGCCCTGCAACCGCCTTACGCTGTTGCGAAGGTGGAGCGCTTGCGCGCGGAAAAGCAGCGACTCGTCTACTACACGAACGCAGATACCGCAGTAAAGGTGATTCGGCACCAAGAAGTCTGGATGCGAAACGTCTGCGTAATGAATGACTACGCCGAAGTTACGCACGGACTCGGCGTGCTCGAGACGGTCCTGAGAGATGGCGGTGCCGGCAGGCTGTTTGCAGTGCTTGATGCCATCTTTCCGCGGATAAGCGATGAGTTTCTGTCTCAACTTGTTCGTAGGCGAGACTCGCTTCAACTCGACACGTTCATTGCGTGCTTTTCTGAGCATTACGACCGAGAAGATGAGCTCGGTCGGCTCTCGATGTGGCGCGCGTATGGTGGTGATTCCGGCGTGGCGCTCGTTTTCAATAGTGATGCCGCTCTCTCCGAGAGTGACGTCTTCTCCGCGTACACGGCTCCCGTACTTTATGGTGGAAGTCGAGAAGTAGAAGAACAGCTAGCTGGTATGGCCGAAGCTGCTGAGAGAGTGGGTGACCAGATCAGACGATGCTCTGGTGACTACGTCATGGCTTGCTTGCTTTCTAGCTTTCAAGCGCTTGCTCTTGCGACAAAGCATCCGGCTTTTCGTGAGGAGCAAGAATGGCGAGTGATTACGAATCCTGCTCTCGGCGTATCGGGTGAGCTCAAGACGGAAATCGAGTCCATCGGGGGCTTGCCGCAGCGGGTGATAAAACTCCCTCTCAAGGACTATCCAGATCAAGGTCTTGTGGGTCTCGAGCTTAGGAAGTCTCTTGACCGCGTGATCATCGGGCCAACCGAGTTCCCCTACGTCATCTTCGACTCGCTCATCGACGCAATGAAGGGAGTCGGAATAGATAACCCCTCATCAAAAATCGCCGTTTCGCACGTCCCACTGCGATACCCGCGCCGATAGCTTCTGCTACCCCGGAAGCACCAAGCTGACGCACAGCCCGCCGCCCTCGCGGTTGGCGAGGCCGATGCGTCCGCCGTGCGCTTCGATGATCTCGCGTACCAGCGCGAGCCCGAGGCCGGTGCCGCTGCGCTTCGTCGAATAGAACGGCACCAGCGCATTGGCCATCACCGCCTCGCTCATGCCGGTGCCGCGGTCGAGCACTTCGATGCGCCAGTCGCCGCCGAGGTGGCGTAGGCGCATCCGCACATCGGCTTCGGGCGGGCAGGCCTCGTGCGCGTTCTTCAGCAGGTTCAGCAGGGCCTGCTCGAACTGCGCGCCGTCGACGCGCAGCGGCTCCTGCGGCACCTCGCCGTCGAGGACGAACGCGATCTGGCTCTGCAGGCGCTCGACGAGCACCGCGGGGTCGTGGGCTTCGATGCGCGGCTGCGGCAGCTTGGCGAAGCGCGCGTAGTCACGCAGGAAGCCATCGAGATGTCGGGCGCGTTCCTCGATGGTGGCGAACACCGTGGGCAGTTTGTCGATCTGGCCGCGCCGCGCTAGTTCGGCGCCGCTGTGCGCGAGCGAGGCCATCGGCGCCAGTGAGTTGTTGAGCTCGTGGCTGATGACGCGGATGACCTTCTTCCAGGTCTGCACTTCCTGCCGGCGCAGCTCGGTGGTGATCTGCCGAACCAGCAGAAGGGTGTGCGCGCGGCCGTTCAGGCGAAAGGCAGACGTGGCGAGGTGGTAGACGTCGTCGTCTTCGCCGTCACCGGTGCTGAACACGCCGGCGGCGCCGTGGCGGAGGGCTTCCGACAAGGCATCGTCGCGTGCGCCGAGCAGGCCGTGCAGCGCGTGGCCATCGAGGCGGCGGCCTTCGCCCAGCAGTTTGCGCGCCGCGACGTTGGCGAAGACCACGTGCTGCTGCGCGTCGAGCAACAGCATGGCCACCGGCGTGTTCTGCACCATGGTGTCGAGCAGCAACTCGCGCTGTACCAGTTGGAGTTGCTTCTCGCGAAGCGCCTCGCCGATGGCGTTATGGCCGGCAACGAGGTCGCCGAGCTCGTCGTTGCGCGGCCAGCGCAGGCCGAAGCTGTAGTCGCCGTCGCGGTAGCTGAGCGCCGTGCCGGTCAGGGCGCGGATCAGCGAGCGCACCGGGGACAGCCAGGCACCGAGCAGCCACAGCAGCACGAGCCCGCTCGCGACGACGGCAGTGGCACCGGCCAGCAGGGCATCACCGAGCCAAGCCTGCAGGGCCAATGCGAGCCCGATGCCAAGCGCGAGCACCGGCAGCACGCGCAGCGCGAACTGGCCGGCGAGCGATAGCCGCCAACGCGTCACGACCGAACTACCCCGGAGGCGCCGCTCACGAAGCCGACTCGCGGTTGATGCCCAGGCGCTCGAGGCGGCGGTACAGCGCTTGCCGCGAGAGCCCCAGCTCGGCGGCGGCTTGCGCGAGCACGCCGCGGTGGCGCTTGAGCGCGGCTTCGATGCTGGCGCGGTCGGGTTCGTCGCCGTCCATCGCGGGATCGCCGCCGCGTGCGGCCGGGCCCCCGGTCGATGTCGCCAAGCCGAGGTCGCTGGCGGCAATCGTCAGCGAGGCCGACAGCAGCGCCGCTCTCGCGATGGTGTTTTTCAACTCGCGCACGTTGCCGGGCCAACCGTGCGTGCGCAGCGCGCGGCGCGCGCCGTCGTCGAGCGCCTTGCCGCTGCCGGCCAGGAAATGCTCGGCCAACGGGATCACGTCGAGCGGGCGCTCCGCCAGCGGCGGCACGCGCAGTTCGATCAGGTTGAGCCGATAGAAGAGATCCTCGCGGAAGCGCCCGTCGCGGATCATCGCGGCAAGGTCGGCATTGGTGGCGCTGATCACACGCACCTTGACCTGCCGCTCGCGATTGCTGCCGAGACGCTCGAAGCGCCCGGTTTCCAGCACGCGCAGCAACTTCATCTGCCCGGCCGCCGGCAGGTTGCCGATTTCGTCGAGGAACAGCGTGCCGCCGTCCGCGGCTTCGAACTTGCCTTCGCGGGCCTTGGTGGCGCCGGTGTAGGCGCCGGCTTCCGCGCCGAACAACTCGGCCTCGATCAGCTCGGAGGGCAGGGCGCCGCAATTGAGCGTCACGAACGGCCCGCCGCGCACTGCGGAGTTCGCTTGCAGCACCTCCGCGACCTTCTCTTTGCCGCTGCCGTTCGGGCCGGTGATCAGCACGGGAACGTCCGCGCCCGCCACCTGCGTGGCGATCTGCAGCACGCGCTCCATCGCAGGGTCGGCATAGACGATGCCGCGCAGGTCGAAGCGGCCGTCGAGCCCGGCGCGGCGCCGGCGGTCGGCGCCGGCGAGCTGCTGGAGCGCGCGACGTGTGTCGGAAAGCTCCAGCAGGTTGCGCACGCTGGCCAGCAGTTTGTGGTCGTCCCAGGGCTTGCCGAGGTAGTCGGCCGCGCCGGACTTCATCAAGCTCACGGCCGTCTCCACCTGCGTCCACGCCGTGAGCAGGATCACAGGCATGTCCGGATGGCGCCGGCGGATCTCGTGGAACAGGGCGATGCCTTCCTCGCCGGAGGTGGTGTCGGCGGTGAAGTTCATGTCCTGCAGCACGAGGTCGACGCGGTGGGCATCGAGCAGGGCAAGGCCCTCCTCGGGGCTTTCGGCCCCGAGGACGGTGAGGCCGTGCAGGTCGAACAGCACGTCGAGGGCCGTGCGCACGCCGGCGTTGTCGTCGATGACGAGAAGGGTGGGCATGGGCGGCAGTCTAGAGGCTTGGCCGGCCGGCGAGGCGCCGGCCTTAAGCGCTCCGCGTAGCCACCGCCGGCGGGACGGAGGCGGCGCGCAGGGCAGGGCCCAGAACGGCGGCGATGCCGAGGAAGAGCAACACCGTGGACCCGGCTGCGAGGTAGCCCAAGGGCAGCTTCGAGAGCTCGAGCTGGTCCATCATCAGAGCGTTGAGGCCTAGTGCAAGGCCGCAGCCGACCACGACGCCGGCACTGGTGATCAGCACGTTCTCGGTCACGAACAGGCGCACGATGTCGATGCGACGCGCACCCAAGGCGCGACGCACGCCGATCTGCTTGCGCCGCTGGTTCACCCACAGCGAGGCCAGGCCAACGATGCCGCTCGCCGTCATGGCCAGCAACAGGCCCATCACGATCAGAAGGCCATTGATCATGGTGTGTTCGCCTTCGTAGCGCTGTTCGCGGGTCTCGGCCATCGTGTCGACGCCGCCGGACATCCGGCCCGGCACGCGCTTTTGCAGCATCTCGTCGGCAGCGGTTGCGAGGCGATCGAGCGCGGCCGGGTCATCGACACGCACGGCGTAGGTGCGCCAGTTCTGGACCAGCCGGGCGGGGAAGATCACCGAGCGCGCGCCGTCGCCACCGCCCCAGGAGGCGCGGCCCCACGGGGTCACCAGGGTTTCGGTCACGCCGATGATCTCGATGGGGCCGGTACCGCCCAAGTAGAAGGACTTGCCCACCACGCGATCGTCATTGGGATACAGCACCTTCGCCATGGCCGCGGTGATGATCGCGCCCTTGGGTTCGGGGGGCGACGGTGAGTCCTCGTCGACCAGCTGGGTCTCATCGGCACGGAAGCTGCGCCCCTCGACAAGGCGAAGTCCCCACGTCGCTACGATGTCCGGATCGGCCATGTACGTCGCTGCGTTGGTCACCGGTTGCTCCGCATTCGGCTTCAGATCGAAGCCGGAATTGTTGCCGCTGCCGGAAAGCGGGATCTGGTTGACCCACGAGGCCGACACCACGCCGGGCATGGCCCGAAGCGCGTCGATGTCGGCCTGGGCCACGGCGCCCGTGGTGTCACGCTCCTTGTCCGTCGCACTGACGTGGAACACGAGGTCGTCGTCTAGCCCGGTGGGCCGCTGGGATTCCTTCATGCGGTCGCTGACGACGTAGAGCGCGTTGGCGAGGATGGCCAGCGTGAGCCCGACCTGCAGGGCGATGAGCAACACGCCGGTCTTGCGGTGGCGCATGGCGGAGAGGATGGGCTTGAGTTCCATGGCGGGCCTCACTGGCTCTTCAACTGGATGGCGGGGCGGACCTGGCAGGCCTGCCACGTGGGCAACAGGCCGGCCATCAGCGCGGCGAGCAGGCCGAGAACGAGGGTTCCCGCCATCAACGACGGGTGCATGGCGTAGAAGTCCTCGGCGCCGGTGAGGCGGCCGTTGACGAGTGACAGGCCGTAGAGCGCCAGCCCGAGCCCCAGCACTGCGCCGGCCGCGCCAAGCACGCCGGCTTCGACAAGCGACTGACGGAAGATCTCGGCTCGCGTGGCGCCGAGGGCGCGACGCACCCCGATCTCGCCGGCGCGGGCGGTGAACTTCGCCAGCATCAGGGTCACCACGTTGACGAGGCAGACCAGCAGGAAGCCGAACGAGATCCACGTCGCCATGCGCGTGTCGTTGCTGACGGCGCCGCTGAATTCCAGCCACTCGCCAACGTCTCGCAGGCGGTTGTTCTCTGGGCGCGGCAACCGACCGAGCTTCTTCTGCTCGGCGACATAAGCGGCGAGGTAATCCTCGTAGGCGGCGCGGCCGTCGGCGCTGTCGAGTTCCACCCAGTACTGCAGCCAGGTGCAGTCCGATTTCAGGAAGCCGGCATAGCCCGGGTCGACGTCGCCATTGCAATTCACCCAACCGTTGTTGCGCCACTCACGGCCGGTCGCGTTCCGGATCGGCAGCCAGAGCAGGTGCACGTCGCTGTCCACGCCCGAGCCGTTGATACGGTAGAAACGCGGCGTCGGGTTCCACTCACCGAGTACGCCGGTGATGGCGTAGTCGCGGTCGTCGATGCGCAGGCGGCGGCCGACGACCTCGGTCGTTCCGAATACACGCTCGGCGAGCTCGCGGCCGATCACCGCGACATCCGCACCGCGCGTGTCGTCTTCGGCACTCCATGGCCCGCCGGCGACGAAGGGCATGTCGAACATCGGGAACACGTCGCGCGTGGTGGCCATGCCCTGCTCGCGGAAGGGCGGAAGGTCGTCGCGTCCCGTATCGATGGCCGGCGACACGCCGTACAGCGCGGTCTGTCGCAGGCCCTTGGCGTCGCGCAGCAGGTTGTCGACGTCGATCCACGTCATTTGCCGCTCGGGCTCCTCGTTGGGCCGGTAGCTGCTGTCCATCGGGCCGATGTCGATCTGCGGCACGAAGAGGCGATCGCTCTTCTGCGGGATCGGATCGCCGGCCATGACGAGCAGCATCGTCAGGCTGGTCATGCTGGCGCCGATCCCGACGGCGAGGATCATCACGATCAACGCGGTGAGCACCGGGCCGCGGCGCAGGCTCTTGAGGCCGAGCTTGAGGTAGTAGCGGAACATGAGGGGCTCCTCAGGCGGCCGAGGCGAGGCGCTGCAGGTCGACGACCTGGCCATCGACGATGTGGATGTTGCGCTGCGCGCGCGCGGCGAGCTCGGGGTCGTGCGTGACCATCACGATGGTGGTGCCCTCGGCGTTGATCTGCTCGAGCAACTCCATCACGCCGCGGGCCATCTGCGTGTCGAGGTTGCCGGTCGGTTCGTCGGCGAGCAGCAGGCGCGGGCTGCCGGCCAGCGCGCGGGCGATGGCGACGCGCTGCTGCTGGCCACCCGAAAGCTCGGCCGGGTAGTGCTTCATGCGCGAGGCGAGGCCCACCTTGGCCAGCGCCTCCTCGATGCGCTGCTTGCGCTCGGCCGCCTTGAAGCCGCGGTAGCGCAGCGGCACGTCGACGTTGTCGAACAGGTTGAGGTCCGGAATCAGGTTGAAGCCTTGGAAGATGAAGCCGAGCTTCTCGTTGCGCAGGCGCGAGCGCTGGTTGTCGTCGAGGCCGCGGACATCCACGCCGTCGAGGTGGAACTCGCCGCCGGTGAACTCTTCGAGCAAGCCGGCGATGTTGAGGAAGGTGGTCTTGCCCGAGCCCGAGGGGCCGGTGACGGCGACGAACTCGCCTTCACGCACCTGCATGTCGATGCCGCGCAGGGCGTGGGTTTCGATCATGTGGGTCTGGTAGACCTTGGAAAGTTGCTTCATCGAGAGCATGGCGGGGTCCTGCGTGGGCGTCGGGGAGGAGGAAAAGGTCATTCGTTGATCTGGACGCGCTCGGCGTCGTCGAAGAGGTCGGTGCCGGAGATCACGACACGCTCGCCTTCCTGCAAGCCATCGACGATCTCGACGGCACTGACGGCCGTGGCGCCGAGCGTGATCGGCCGGCGCACGGCGTCGCCGTCGTCCATCACGTAGGCGAAGCGGCCGCCCTGGGTTTCGACGAACGGACCGCGAGCGAGCATCAGCACGTCGGGCCGCTCGTCGATGAGGACGCGGGCGCTGAGGCGCTGGCTCTGGCGCAGGCCCTCCGGCTGGGCGTCGAGGCGGACTCGGGCGAGTACCACGCGCTCCAGCACTTCCGGCGCGATGGACGTGAGTTCGCCGCCCAAGGTCTGCGCGCCGATGCGCACTTCCACGCGCATGCCCAAGCCCAAGTCGTCGGCATAGGTTTCCGGCACTTCGAGCTCGACCTCGAGCTGCGACAAGTCCACCACCGTCATCAGCGGGGCGTTGGCCGGCACGACGGCGCGGTCGGCCACGGCGATGCTGCCGACGATGCCGCTGACCGGGGAGCGCAGGTCGAGGTCGGCCACGCGGCGCTCGAGGTCGGCGACCACGGCGCGCTGGCGGGCCAGCGCTTCCTCGCGGCTCTTCAGTTCGAGCGCGGCGTTCCGGCCTTCGAGCCCGGCGTCGGCCTCGCTGTGTCGCGCGCGCACCTGCGCCGCTTCGACCGCGTCCGTGTAGCGCAGGCAGTCGGCGCGCGGGATGGCTTGCACCTCGCAGGCGCGGGCGGTGCGCTCGGCATCGCGCTGCGCCGTCTGCAGGGCGAGGCGGCCTTCGTCGGCGGTGCGTGCGGCCAGCAGTCGCGCCTTCTGCGCGAGGATGCGCTGGCGCGCGACGTCGGCCTCGAGGCCGCGCAGGCTGGCGAGTTCGCGATCGCGCTCGGCGCGCAGCTCCGGCGAGTCGAGCGTGGCGAGTACGTCGCCCTGCTTCACCGTGGCGCCAGCGCGGGTCTTCAGGTTCACGGTGGACGTCGCCGGTGCGTAGAGCGTCGGACTCACCGCGGCGACGATGCGGCCGCTCACCTGGGCATCGCGCACCAGCAGGCCGCGCTCCACCGTGGCGAAGCGCAGGCGCTCCGCACTCACCGAGCGGCCGGCACCGGCCCAGGCCCAGACCGCCACCAGCACCGCCACGAGTCCGGCGGTTGCGCCGATGCCCACCCATGGCAGGCGGCGCTTCGGCGCGGCGACGGTGCGGTCTTGGGCGGAGGTGTCAGGGATCATCGGCGCGGACGTCGTGAGGGAATGGCTCTTCCCTAGCACGCCGCGTGCCAACCGCAATTACTTGATAAATCAGTGCTTTGCGGTGCGTGCGAAGTGTCCGCGGCCGTCCGGCCGGTGTCCGCGGAAGGCCGGGGGCGCCCGCGCGTGGACAGAATTCCACCGTCGTTGCGCCATGCCGCTGCCTTCACGGCCGCTACACTGGGCGCCCCCTGATTTCTGTGGAGCGGTACTCAATGTGCGGAATCGTTGGAGCGATCGCCGGTCGTGATGTCGTGCTGGTGCTGGTCGATGGATTGAAGCGCCTGGAGTACCGCGGCTACGACTCGGCCGGCGTGGCCGTGCTGGACGGCGAACTGAAGCGCGTGCGCCGCACCGGCCGCGTGGCCGAGATGGAAGCCGCCGCCGCCGCCGAAGGCTTGGCCGCGCACATCGGCATCGGCCACACGCGCTGGGCCACCCACGGTGGGGTGACCGAAGCCAACGCCCACCCGCACATCAGCGACGGCGAGCTCGCGCTGGTGCACAACGGCATCATCGAGAACCACGAAGAGCAGCGCGAGCGCCTGAAGGCGCTGGGCTACGTGTTCACCTCGCAGACCGACACCGAAGTGGTCGCGCACCTCATCCGCCACCACCTGCGCGCCAGCGGCGACCTGCTCGCGGCCACGCAGGCCGCGGTGAAGGAGCTGCGCGGTGCCTACGCGCTGGCCATCATCGCCAAGTCCGATCCCGCGCGACTGATCGCCGCGCGCATGGGCTGCCCGCTGCTGATCGGCGTCGGCGACGGTGAGGCCTTCGTGGCGTCCGACGTTTCCGCCGTCGTCGCGCAGACGCGCCGCGTGATCTACCTCGACGAAGGCGACGTGGCGGAAGTGAAGCGCGACGGCGTGCGCGTGTTCGACGCCGACGGCGCCGCCGTGCAGCGCAAGGAGCAGGTGTCCGGCGTTTCGCTCGCCTCGCTGGAGCTGGGCCCGTACCGCCACTTCATGCAGAAAGAGATCCACGAGCAGCCGCGCGCCATCGCCGACACGCTCGAGCCGATCCTGGAGACCGGATTCGTGCCCGCGCTGTTCGGGCCGCGCGGCGCGGACCTGATGGACGGCGTCACCGGCGTGCAGATTCTCGCCTGCGGTACCAGCTACTACTCGGGCCTCGTGGCGCGCTATTGGATCGAAGCCATCGCCGGCGTGCCCTGCGCCGTCGACATCGCCAGCGAGTACCGCTATCGCCCGATCGTGCCGAACCCCGGCAACCTCGTCGTCACCATTTCGCAGTCGGGCGAGACGCTCGATACCTTCGAGGCGCTGAAGTACGCGATCGCCGAAGGCCACCACCGCACGTTGTCGATCTGCAACGTGGCCGAGAGCGCCCTGCCGCGTATGTCGGCGATGCAGTTCCTCACCCGCGCGGGCGCCGAGATCGGCGTGGCTTCGACGAAGGCCTTCACCACCCAGCTGGTCGCGCTGTTCGCGCTTGCACTGGTGATCGCCAAGGCCCGTGGGCGCCTGAGCCCCGAGGTCGAGGCCGGATACGTCGATGCCCTGCGCCACCTGCCGGGCAGCGTGCAGCACGCGCTCAACCTCGAGCCGCAGATCGCCGCCTGGGCGGAAGCGTTCGCCACCAAGGACCACGCGCTGTTCCTCGGCCGTGGCCTGCACTTCCCGATCGCACTGGAAGGTGCGCTCAAGCTGAAAGAGATCACCTACATCCACGCCGAGGCCTATGCGGCCGGCGAGCTGAAGCATGGCCCGCTGGCGCTGGTCGACGCCGAGATGCCGGTCGTGGTGATCGCTCCGAACGACGCCCTCCTCGAGAAGGTGAAGTCGAACATCCACGAGGTGCGCGCGCGTGGCGGCGAGATGTTCGTCTTCGCCGATGCCGACAGCCACTTCGGCGAGGAGGACGGCGTGCACGTGATCCGCACGCCGCGTCACGTGGGGCCGCTGTCTCCGGTCGTGCATGCGATCCCCGTGCAGATGCTCGCGTACCACACGGCTCTCGCGCGCGGCACGGATGTCGACAAGCCGCGCAACCTCGCGAAGTCGGTGACGGTGGAGTAGTGTCCGGGAGGTCCGAAGCCGATCGGCGGACCTCCTCTTGGCCAGCGCCTCATTCCCTGCGTCGACGCGCGCCGTTCCGGCGGCGCTGCTCGTTGCGTATGGCGTCGTCTGGGGCGCCTTGGCCATCGCCCCGAAACACCGCGCGGACTGGTGGCTCGAGAACGTGCTGGTCTTCGTCGCGATCCCGCTGCTGGTCTGGTCGTCCTCGCGCCTGCGCCTCCGGGACCGCAGCTACGTCGCGCTGTTCGTCTTCTTCGTGTTCCATGCCATCGGTTCGCATTACACCTACTCGGAAGTGCCGATTGATGCGTGGTGCCAAGCCTGGTTCGGGTTCTCGCCCGATGCGGCGTTCGGCTTCGAGCGGAACCACTACGACCGGCTCGTGCATTTCCTCTACGGCCTGCTTGCCATCCCGGCGGCGCTCGACATCGTCGATGCGCGGGCGCCCACCACGCGTCTCTGGCGATGGCTGTTGGCCGTTGGCTTCGTCACCTCGCATTCCCTGCTCTACGAACTGATCGAGTGGGGCGCCGCCGTGGTGTTCGGTGGCGACCTGCGCATGGCCTTCCTGGGCGCCCAGGGCGACGTCTGGGACGCGCAGAAGGACATGGCCCTCGCCCTGCTCGGCAGCGTAATCGCGGCGACGGCGCTGTCCTTCCCGCGCAGAGAGGCGTCGGGGCCTCGCGGGACACCCTGAAAACGAAACGGCCGGCCCCGCGAGGGACCGGCCGTTCGACTTTCTGGCGACTGCGCCGCGTTCGGCGCCGAGCCGCGGCGCGCGCAGGATTACTCCGCGGCGGCCTTCAGCTTGCGCAGCGGGCGGACCTTGACCTTGGTCGAGGCCGGCTTGGCGGCAAACCACTGCTCTTCCTTGGTGAACGGGTTGATGCCCTTGCGCTTCGGCTTGGCCGGAACGCTGACCGAGGTGATCTTCAGCAGGCCCGGCAGAACGAACTGGCCGGCGCCCTTCTTGTTGAGCGAACCGACGATGGCGCCTTCGAGCGCGGCGAGCACGCCACGGACGTCCTTGGCGGCAACGCCAGCGGCTTCGGCGATGTGCGCGACGAGGCCGGTCTTGTTCAGCGTTTCCTTGATGGCCTTCGGCGCAGCCGGGGCGGCCTTCTTCGGGGCGGCCTTCTTGGCCGGGGCTTTCTTCGCAGCTTTCTTGGTTGCCATGTGATGGATTCTCGTGTGGTTCCGTGGATCGGTGGTGGGACCGGCCCGGCGACCCGCAGGTCGGCTCGGACCTGCCAATCCTCGCCTGAAACGCGGCGAAAAGTGAGCCCCTGCGAGAAAAAATCCGCATTTTTTTTGCGCTGGCCGCCAAAAACCCCCGTCCGCGGCCGTTGACGCGCGCGGAGTGGCCTGTTGCCATATCCACATGCGCATCTGTGTCTACGCCGCTTCGAGCGGCAAAGTCGACCCCGCCTACCTCGCCGCAGCCCGCGAACTGGGTGCCACGCTGGCCCGCGCCGGTTGCACCACGGTCTATGGCGGCGGCGGCCAGGGCCTGATGGGCGCCTTGGCCGACGGCGCCATCGCCGAGGGTGGCGAGGTCATCGGCATCATCCCGAAGTTCATGGTCGACCTCGAATGGGGGCATCCGGGCGTGACCACGCTGGAACTCGTCGAGGACATGCGCGAGCGCAAACACCGGCTGTTGACCGGCAGCGATGCCGTCATCGCCCTGCCGGGCGGCTGCGGCACGCTGGAGGAGCTGTTCGAGGCGATCACGCTGAAACGGCTCGGCCTGTACTTCAGTCCGATCGTGCTGCTCAGCGTCAACGGCTTCTACGACGGCCTGCAGGCTTTCATGCAGAAGGTGATCGACGAGCGCTTCATGAATCCCGAACACGCCGCCATGTGGTCGATGGTGGCGCGCGTCGACGAGGTGCTGCCGCGCATTCGGGAGACACCGCGCTGGAGCGAGAACGCGCGCGATTACGCCGTCGTGCGTTGAGCGCCGCGGCTCAGCGCATCATCCCGCGCAGCTCGGCCAGCACGACGTCCGCGTCCTGGATCGTCACGAAGCCGAGGCGCGGGTACTCCAATTCGATGATGCTGTAGATCGTCCCGCTGATGACGAGGACGAAGACCACGGTATGCAGCGGGCTGCGCCGGCCGCTGAGGCCGCGGGCGTGGCCGGCGAGGAAGGTCGCGAGCATCGCCACCAGGGCCAACGCGGCGAACACGATGCCCGGCGGGTGCAGCATCGCCGCCATGCGGCGCGTGGTGGTGATGTCGATCATCTCGTTCAAGGGGCCGAGCATCGCCATCGCCAGGGCCGGCTGGCCCTTCTGCTCGAGCGCGGCGTTGACGGCGGCCCAGATGCGCGCCTGCTGCGCTTCGGTGGCCGCCTGCGAGCCCGCGCGAGCCGGTGCATCGTCGCTGTGCTTGCTCTCGGCGATGCGCACCTCGAGGTAATCGCGGTAGAGCGGCCGGATCGGCGCACTCAGTTCGCTGCCCAGCAGGTCGAGTCGCAGGTAGCTGGTCGAGATCGCATTGGCCTCTTCGGCGATCAGCAGGCGGCGCGTCTCGAAGCGGTCACCGGCGCTGGAGAAGCTGAAGGCGATCAGCAGGCCGAGCAGGGCGAACACCGCGCCCTCGATGACCCCCAGCCCCTTGTCGGCGTCCTGGCCTTCGCGCACCAGTTGTCGGCGTCCCCAGCGGAATCCGGCCTCGGCGGAGGCGAACAGCAGCCCGCAGATGACGGCGACCGTCAGCAGCAGTCCGAGGGTCCAGGGCATGGCGACGGGTCCTTGAGATTGGTTGGGCCGTCATCCTCGCCGATCCCGAGGCGAAGGCAAGCCCTGTTCGCGCCGTGATTCCGCGGGGTCACTCCTGGTCGAGGTTCAGGCGCACGCCGCGGATGGAGTTGCTGACGACGGTGACGTTGAAACGGTCGCGGCCGAGGCGACGCTTCACCAGCACGTCCTCGCCGTCGTCGCGCTCGACCTTGTAGTCGGCACCGATGGCCTCGCGCAGCACGTCGACGACGCGCTTGGCGACCATGTTCTCGCGCGTGCCGGCGGCGACCTCGATCGGCACGGTCACGGGTTCGCCGTGGCTGGGCGTGATCGCAAGCACCAGCGTGCCGTCGGAGCGGGCATTGCCACTGAACTGCAGTCGCCACTTGTTCTCGAGCGGCACGGCTTGGAGCAGGCTGCTGGCGGCCAAGGCGAGGACGGTGACGGCGGCGAACACGAGGCGCATGGCGAATCCTCAGACAGTTGCGGAACCCCAGCCTGCCATCCCGAGGCCGTGGAAGCGAAGGGCGACGGTCCTCAGTCGCCGCCGCCGTCGCTCCCGCCGTCGTCCGCTGGCTCGTCGTCCGCCTCGGAGTCCACTTCGCCATCACTGGCGGCCACGGCGCCCGCCGGCGCGTTGCCGCCGCTGAACCAGCGCGGCTGCGCTTTCGGTAGCGTGGCGCTCGCGGCATCGGCGGCGAGGATGAGTTCGCTTCGGCGCGCTTCCGGCACCTGCTGCCAATGGCAGTCGAGCAGGGCGCCCTCCAGCGAATAGAGCAGGTTCAACGAGGGCTTGAAGCCGGCTCGCTTCAGCTTGACGAAGGCCTCGAGGCTGCCGAGCGCGCGCAGATCGTCGAGCGTGCGCACGCCAACCTGGCGCAACTGTGCTGCCGATTTCGGGCCGATGTTGCGCAGCTTCTCCGGCGCCGCCATCGCGATCAGGCCAGGGTGTCGAGGAAAGCCTGCGCCAGCGCTTCCAGCCCGCGCTGGTCGTCGGCGTCGAAGCGGTTGAGCACCGGGCTGTCGATGTCGAACACGCCAATCAGGGTCTCGCCCGTGAACAGCGGTACCACGACTTCCGAGCGCGAGGCCGAATCGCAAGCGATGTGGCCGGGGAACGCTTCGACATCGGGGACGAGCTGGGTCTGGCGCGTGGCCGCCGCCGTGCCGCAGACGCCCTTGCCGAGGGCGATGCGCACGCAGGCCGGCAGGCCCTGGAAGGGCCCGACCACGAGCTCCTTGCCGTCGAAGAAGTAGAAGCCCACCCAGTTCAGGTCGGGCAGCGCGTGGAAGACCAGCGAGGACAGGTTGGCGGCGTTGGCGGTGCGGTCGGGCTCGCCGTGCATCAGGCCACGGGCCTGGTCGACGAGTTGGGCGTACTGCTCGGCCTTGCTGCCCTCGAGGGCGGTGGCGGTGAAGGACATGCGCTCTAGAATCCCATTCAGCGGGCCGCGCAGTGCGGCGGGGGAAGGGAACGATGGGGACTGCGGCAGCGGAAGGCAAGGACAGCCCGCGCGACGACTTGGGCTTCCGTCACCGGGGTGACCGGACGACCCGCCTCGAGGCCTTCGTCGATGCGGCCTTCGCCTTCGCCCTGAGCCTGATGGTCATCGCCGTGGGCAGCGTGCCGCGCACGCCCGACGAGCTGGCGGCAGCGCTGAAGGGCGTCCCGGCCTTCGCCGCCTGCTTCTGGCTGATCGCCACCTTCTGGCGCGGCCATGTCGATTGGAGCGAGCGCTTCGGGTTGGATGACCCACGCAGCCGGCAGTGGAGCCTGCTGCTGATCTTCCTGACGCTGATCTTCGTGTTTCCGTTGAAGATCGTGTTCGCTGTCTTCTTCCATTGGATCAGCGGCGGCGCGCTGCCGTCGAACTTCGCCTTCGGCACGATTGCGGAAGTGCAGCGCATGTTCCAGACCTTCGCCATCGCCTTCGGTTCAATGGGGGCGGTGCTGTGGGCCTTGAACCACCATGCTTGGCGCCAGCGCGAAGCGTTGGGGCTGGACGCCGCCGAAGTCCTCGCCCTGCGGCTGATGATGCGGCAGTGGGCCCTGCTGCCCCTGTTCTCGCTGATGTCGCTGGGCCTGAGTCTTTGGGAGGAGTCTTTGCGTTACGGCGCGCCGGGCATGATCTTCTTCGTGATGCATTTCGCCCAGGTCGGCTTTCGCGTGCAGCATCGACGCCGCCTTGCGGCCGCTTTGGCATCCTCCACCGCATGACAACCGCCTTCTTCGTGACCGGCACCGACACGGGTGCCGGCAAGACCTTCACCAGCACCGTCCTGCTCCATGCGCTCCGCCAGCGCGGCCTGCGCGCCGTGGGCATGAAGCCCGTCGCCAGCGGCAGCGAGTCCACGCCCGAGGGTCTGCGCAACGAGGACGCCCTTGCGCTGCAGGCGGCGAGCGAACCGCGCCCCGATTACGCGCTGGTGAACCCGTGGGCGCTTCGCGAGCCCACGGCGCCGGAGATCGCGGCGCGGCTGGATGGCGTGGAGGTCACGATGCCGCCGATCAGCGCCGCGTTCACTCGGCTGCAGGCGATGGCCGACGTGGTGCTGGTCGAAGGCGTCGGCGGCTTCCTCGCGCCAGTGAACGCGCAGCTCGACCAGTGCGAGCTGCCGCGGGCGCTGCGCCTGCCGGTGCTGGTGGTGGTCGGCTTGAAGCTCGGCTGCATCAACCACGCGCGGATGACCGTCGAGTCCGTGTTGTCCCGGGGCTTCCCCGTGCTGGGCTGGATCGCGTCGGACGTCGAACCGACGATGCTGTTCCCCGATGACTACTTCGAAGCCCTGAAGGCCGCGCTGCCGGTACCGTGCTTGGGCCGCCTGCCGCATGCGCCGGGCGTGGACCCGGCGACGCTGACGCGGCACCTGCAGTTGCCCGAGGGCTTTCCTCAGCCGAGCTGAAGCGTCGCGCGGTCGCCCGAGGCGGGACGGAACACCGACACGCGCACCAGCAGCGGCATCGACGGCTGCAGTTCGCGGGCGATGAAGGCGCAGAGGTTCTCGAGCGTGGCCGGGCCGATGCCCTCGACCTCATCGAGGAAGCGGTGGTCGAGGCGCTCGCGCAGCGCCGCCAGCTCGCGACGCACGAAACCCAGGTCCACCACCATGCCTGTCTCGCGATCGGGCTCGCCGCGCAGCGTGATCTCGGCGTGGTAGGTGTGGCCGTGGATCCGCTTGCTCGATTCGATCTCGCCCTCGACGTAGCGGCGCAGCGTGTGCGCGGCTTCGAAGTAGAAGGCTTGGCTGAGTTCGGTGGGCATGGCGGATACGACCGGGGCAGGCGCGCATTCTGCCACGGGCGCCGCCGAGGCCCGGATTCAGGCCTCGCCGAGGAAGGCTGCCACGCGGGCCGCCGTGGCCTCGGGTTGGGCCAGCATGAAGCAGTGCGAGCCTGGGATCGCGTCGACGCGGACGTGGGGGTGTCGGGCGGCCAGCCGTCGCGCGGAAGGGCCGACGAAGGGCAACGTGCGGTCCCCGTGGACGAGCAGGGTCGGGGTGGCGAGCCGGTCGAGCTGTCGCCACAGGCCGACGGGACCCGAGCTGAAGATCGTGGCCTCGATGGACGTTGGGCACTTCAGCGTGGCGCCCTCGCCGTCCTCCCGCAGGCCGTGCTCGACGTAGGCGCGCAGGGCGTCGTCCTGCCAGTCGGCGAACACGCCGCGGCCGCGGAAGCGGGCGAAGGCGTCGTCGCGCGACGGCCAGCGCGTGCGACGACGACGGGTGGCGCGCACCAGGGGCAGTAGGCCTTCCAGCCCGGTGCGTTCGAGCAGGGCGACGGTCGCCGCGACGAGGGGGGTGTAGATCACCGGGTCGAGCAGGACGAGGCGCTGGAACAACGAGGGGTCGGCGGCGGCCATCAGGGCGGTGAGCACACCGCCGAAGCTGTGGCCCACGGCGAACACCGGCACGGTGGGTGAGGGGTGGTGGGCGCGGAATGCGCGCGCGGCCATCGCGGCATTGGCGTTCCACCCAAGGAAGCGCTCACCGGCGTCGCTGTCGCCGTGGCCCTGCGCATCGCAGAGCCAGAGGTCGAAGCCGTCCGCCAGCGGTTCGAGCATTGGTGCGTAGGTGCGGGCGCACAGGCCGTTGCCGTGGAGCACGTGCAGCAGCGGCAGGCCGCGGAGTGGCGTGTGCCAGCCGCGGAGGGTGAGGCCGTGTTCCGGGTCGGCGTGCTGCCAGCGTTCGAGGTCCAAGATAGATTGCTTGCAATTGAATTGTGCGCAATATACATTGCCACCATGCCCCGCCGCCAGTCCGTCGCCCCGCTCCCCTCCGATGCGCTGCTCGCGCTCGACCACCAGCTGTGCTTTGCGCTGTACTCCAGCTCGCTGGCGATGACGAAGGCCTACCGGCCGCTGTTGGCCGAACTCGGCCTCACCTACCCGCAGTACCTCGCGATGCTGGTCCTCTGGGAAGACGACGGCCCCACCGTCAGCGCCTTGGGCGAGCGCCTGTTCCTTGATTCGGGGACGCTCACGCCGCTGCTGAAGCGCCTTGAGACTCAGGGCCTCGTCGAGCGCCGTCGCGGCCGCGAGGACGAGCGCAGCGTCTTCATCCATCTCACCCGCGAGGGCCGCGTGCTGAAGCGCCGCGCCGTCGCCGTGCCCGAGGCGATGCTCTGCACGCTCGACTGCGGGCTCGATGAACTCCAGGGCCTCGTGTCGCGCCTCACTGCGCTGCGCAATCGCCTTGTCCCCACCCCCACGACGGAGACCCCGCCATGACCCTGCAGCACGCCCTCTACACGGCCGAAGCCACCTCCACCGGCGGCCGTGACGGCAAGACCGCGGCCAGCGACGGCCGCTTCGAACTCGCCCTCAGCACGCCGAAGGAACTCGGCGGTGCCGGTGGTCCGGGCACCAACCCGGAGCAGCTCTTCGCCGCCGGTTATTCGGCGTGCTTCATCGGCGCGATGAAGTTCGTCGCGCACCGCGACGGCCTGAAGCTGCCGGCCGACCTCAGCATCACCGGCAAGGTCGGCATCGGCCCGATCCCGAACGGCTTCGGCATCCGCGTCGAGCTCGTCATCGCGCTGCCGGGCCTCGACGCCGAAGCGGCGCGCACGCTCGTGGATCGCGCCCACATCGTGTGCCCGTACTCGAACGCCACGCGCGGCAACGTCGATGTCACCCTGACGATCGCCTGAGGAAAGAAAAAGGCGCTGTTCGCGTTGATTGTGGTTGATTCGCTCACGCCATGGCCAACCTGAGCAGCGCTGCGGCTCCTGCGCCCGTTTGGGCGTTCCGCTCCAAGGCGCGGAACCAGCCCAGATAGTTCGGCAGATAGGACGTCGCCACGCCATGGAATCGGGCGATCCAACCCTTCAGCCGGCTGTGGTGTGCA
>NZ_JAPZQK010000043.1 GCF_027530345.1 Silanimonas sp.
TTGACCAGGGTGTTCAACCTGACCTGCCCGACCAGACGAAGGGCAGGACGACGAGGTGCACACCATGGCGATGTACGCGAAGGTCCGGCGGCTTCGGCTGCGGGAGGGGCTCTCGATCAGCGAGATTGCCCGGCGGACGAGTCTGTCCCGGAACACGATCAAGACGTGGCTGAAGGAGCCGCTGCGGGAGGCGATGGTGTATCGCCGCAAGCCGGCGCCGAACAAGTTGGATGCCCATGCGGCGTGGCTGGTCCGGGCGTTGGAGGCGGACGGCCGGCGGCCGAAGGGCCAGCGGCGGACGGCGAAGCGGCTGTTCGAGCAGCTGAAGGCCTTGGGCTACGCGGGGACCTACACCCGCGTGACGGCCTGGATCCGCCGCTGGCGGACGGTGCAAGGCGCCAGCATTGCGCGGGACGCCTACGTGCCGCTGAGCTTCGCGTGGGGCGAAGCCTTCCAGTTCGATTGGAGCAGCGAGGGGCTGGTGGTCGGCGGGGTGTACCGGAAGATCGAGCTGGCACACATGAAGCTGTGCGCCAGCCGGGCGTTCTGGCTGCAGGCCTATCCCAGCCAGTCGCACGAGATGCTGTTCGACGCGCACACGCGCTGCCTCGAGGGATTGGGCGGGGTGCCGCGTCGGGGCATCTACGACAACATGAAGACGGCGGTGGACAAGGTGCCGGGACGCGACAAGGCGCGGGTGGTGAACGCGCGGTCTTCGGCCATGTCGGCGCACTATCTGTTAGACCCGGAGTTCTGCAACGTGGCGTCGGGCTGGGAAAAGGGCCGGGTCGAGAAGGGCGTGCAGGACGCCCGCCGGCAGATCTGGGCGGCGGCGCAGGACGAGCGTTTCGGGTCGTTCGCCGAGTTGAACGTGTGGCTGGGCGCGCAGTGCCGGCTGGCATGGCAAGCGGCGCATCCGGACTTTCCCGAAATGAGCATCGCCGAGGCCCACGAGCATGAGCAGGCCCACCTGATGCCGATGCCCAAGCCCTTCGACGGCTACGTGGAGTCGTCGGCGCGGGTGTCGAGCACCTGCCTGGTGACGGTGAAGCGCAACCGCTATTCGGTGCCCTGCGAATGGGCCGGGCGGGCCGTCAGCGTCCGGCTCTACCCGAACCGCGTCCTGATCGTGGCCGAGCACACGGTGATCGCCGACCACACCCGGGTAGTGGACCGCGACCACACGGTCTTCGATTGGCAGCACTACATGCCGCTGATCGAGCGGAAGCCCGGAGCCCTGCGCAACGGCGCGCCGTTCGAGGATCTGCCGCCAGCCCTGCAGACCCTGCGCCGGGCCCTGCTGCGCCACCCGGGCGGCGACCGGGTGATGGCGAAGGTGCTGGCCGCGGTTCCGGTATTTGGTCTGGAGGCGGTCCTGGTGGCCGTCGAACTGGTGCTGCAGGCCGGACGCCCGAGTGCGGAGCACGTTCTGAACGTGCTGGCGCGGCTGCACGAGGTACCCCCACCGCCGAGTGTCGAGACCGATCTGGTGGTGAGCGAACCACCGACCACGGACACCACCCGCTACGACCGACTGCGGACGGAGGTGGCCCATGGCTGAGGTCATCGACGCCCTGAAGGGCTTGCGGCTGTACGGCATGGCCGCCTGCTGGAAGGAGTTGCAGGAGCACGGTGGGCCGGAGATCGAGGCCGGCCAGAGCCTGCTGGGGCGGCTGCTGGACGCGGAGCAGGTCGATCGCCGCGTGCGGTCGATCCGCTACCAGATGAACGCGGCGCGCTTCCCGATCCATCGGGATCTGGCCAGCTTCCAGTTCGACGGGACGAAGATCGACGAGCGGCTGATCCGGCAGCTGGCGACCGGCGCCTTCATGGAGCGATCGGAGAATGTCGTGCTGATCGGCGGCACCGGCACGGGCAAGAGCCATCTGGCGACCGCCATCGGCGCCAGTGCCATCGGCGAGCACGGTCGTCGGGGCCGGTTCTTTTCCACCATCGAACTGGCCAACGCGCTGGAAGCGGAGAAGGCGGCCGGCAAAGCCGGCCGCCTGGCTCATCAGTTGCTGCACCTGGACTTCGTGGTGCTGGACGAGTTGGGCTACCTGCCGTTTTCCCAAGCAGGCGGCGCCTTGCTGTTCCACCTGCTGTCGAAGCTGTACGAGCACACCAGCGTGGTCATCACCACGAACCTGACCTTCGCCGAGTGGGGCAGCGTGTTCGCCGATCCGAAGCTGACGACGGCGCTGCTGGATCGGATCACCCACCACTGCCACATCGTCGAGACTGGCAACGAGTCCTACCGGTTCCGCCAAAGCAGTGGCAGTGGTCGGACGCGGATCAAGGCGCGGGAGCAGGCCAAGATCGATCAAGCCAAGGAGGACAACGCCTGACGACCCGGAGGCACCGCTAGACTGGCTGCGCCGGGAGGCCGAATTCCCGGTTCCATCCCTGGTCAATTTTCAGTGCGCAGAGATGGT
>NZ_JAPZQK010000050.1 GCF_027530345.1 Silanimonas sp.
CGCGGTGCCTGGCATGTCCAGAACGTCAATGCACACCACAGCCGGCTGAAGGGTTGGATCGCCCGATTCCATGGCGTGGCGACGTCCTATCTGCCGAACTATCTGGGCTGGTTCCGCGCCTTGGAGCGGAACGCCCAAACGGGCACAGGAGCCGCAGCGCTGCTCAGGTTGGCCATGGCGTGAGCGAATCAACCACAATCAACGCGAACAGCGCCAATTCAAACGCCCTTTTCGGCGAGTCTGCCGGGTAGGCGGCGGCCGCGCAAGCGGCGGTTTGGGCAAGGATCGGGCCTGCGCGAGCGCCCTACGGCATCACCTGGGCGCGCAGTCTGGTCGTCCGTGGCCATTTCTCACTGAATCCCGGCCCTTCGACAGGCTCAGGACAGGCGTCGGGCCAAACGCGCCCCTGCGGGATCGTCGCCGCATCTGAGCCGCATCTGATGGCTGTTGGTTTTCGTTGTTGGAGGGGCATGGCCGATCTTGCGACTACGCGGCCATGACCACAGCCGGTGGGCCGCGCGGTCGGGGCCGGTAGTGAGCTTCCTCCAGCGCGCCGTGCTTTGCGAAGTGGGCGAGGATGGCGCGGATGGCTTCAGGTTCTTCGATGCTGGCCACGATCCGCACCGCACCGCCACAGTGAACGCAGGTGCTCACGTCGATGCCAAACACGCGCTTGAGGCGCTGCGCCCAACTCATCGCACGGCGCTTCTCCTCGGGGCTGCGCGGCGTGTCGCTGGCGCTGACCTCAACCCGTGCGGCATCGGTCGCAGGCCGCTTCCCGCGCCCCGACGGTGTCAGCTGCGCTCGCAGGGCGGCGTTTGGGGCGAACACGCCGTGGAACCGGGTGAGATGCGCGCGGGGTGGCGGGACCAGCGCCGCGAGCTTGGCGATAAAGTCCACCGAATCCCATTCGACATGCGTGGTCCCATTTCGTCACGGGGTCTTCAGTTCGTAGCGCACCTTGCCCTGCGACGAGATCGACAGCCGCTTCTCACTGATCGCCGGGCGCGTGATGTACCGGCACAGCTTTTCCAGTTTGTGGCTTTCGTGTGCTTCGGCGGCCACGCCGGCATGCAGGGAGAATCCGCCGACCTTGCCGGCATCGCCCTCCAGCGAACCGTCGTCACCGGGCAGCGTTTGCAGGGTGATCACTTTGCGCCCGGCCTGCGCGCCGGTGGCGATGCGGTAGGTGATGGAACTCATCCGCAACGCGTCCATGCCGTCGTCGCCGCCAGCGCTGTCGGTCAGGAAGACGGACTCCTCCTCGCCTTCGAGCCAGCCTTTGCGCGTCAGATGCCGGCACACGCGATGCGCGATCGTGTCAGCCAACTGCGTCAACTGCCCGGTAGTCGGGGCACGGGTGCGGTGCAGGCGTGGTTTGCGCGGCGGTGACTCGTCATCCTCCTCATACACGCCGTCAAGCCACAGCATGTGGAAGTGGACATTGAGGTTGAGCGCGCTGCCAAAGCGCTGGATCAGCGTCACCGCGCCGCACTGCGCACGGGCGCGCTCGACGCCCGCTTGGTCAGCAAGCCAGCCCGCGATCACGCGATGCACGAGCGCCAGCACCGGGCCGATGGAATCCGCGGTGCTTACCGCTGAATGCCAGCAGCCTGTCGTGGCCGCACTCGGCTACGAGTCGAAGATAACTTCGATGTCCGATGCAAAGGGGTGCCAGCGATTGCCAACCAAGACCCACGCTGCCTTCTCCTCACCCTGGCGATCTCGGAACTTCGCTCGATACAGCCCCTGCGTCGTGTACGGAAATGGCGGTGGCGGTGCACGCTCGGGGACATGCCTCTGGAAGAAGTGGCGGTTCAGCTCGACCATCGTGAGCCTGTGTTTGATGGCCCACATCCGTACCAATCTCGAGTGACGTGGCTGGAGGAGGTTGGCCGCCCACTCCCAGATCAGGTCGATTGATTGTTCAAACCAAGGCGCCATGTTTCAGTTTCTCCGTCAGGTGCGGGACCGTCCGCGCCGCGTAAGGAAAGCGTCGAAAATTGGTTGACGCTCATGTTGTCGGGATGAGATGCGTGTGCTCGCGCATCGCAACCGCCGCCTTCGTGCTGAATGGCGCGCTCGGTCGTCTTTCCAAGGTCAGTTCGGAACCGTCGCAGGCACGTGCCTGAAAATCGTGACCTCCACGCTCCAGCGACAAGAGCTTCATTATGACCGAAGAACGGAAGACTCCGCCCTCGCTTCCCGACCGTCTGTCGGTCCGTCCAGCCCGCGTCACGATGTCGCTGCCTGCGAGCACGACATCGGCGTTCGCTTCAAGGTATAGGAAATTCAAAGGCGCTGTTCGCGTTGATTGTTGATCGTCTCGAACGGTGAGCCGGGGTGGGAGCACGGTTTAGAAACGGCCCGAGGACTTCGGGCGTGGAGAAGCCGGATGCGTGCTCGAGAACTGAAGCGTTGGTTGGCGGAGGCTG
>NZ_JAPZQK010000003.1 GCF_027530345.1 Silanimonas sp.
CGGCTGAAGGGTTGGATCGCCCGATTCCATGGCGTGGCGACGTCCTATCTGCCGAACTATCTGGGCTGGTTCCGCGCCTTGGAGCGGAACGCCCAAACCGGCGCAGGAGCCGCATCATTGCTCAGGTTGGCCATGGCGTGACCGAATCAACCACAATCAACGCGAACAGCGCCTTTTATTTTCCGATCCCGGCGGCTTGTGGCATAAGGCCGCATGACCGCGATCGACGCTCCCTACGACCTCGCCGTGATCGGCGGCGGCCCGGCGGCCGTCGCGACCGTGCTGGCGGCCCAAGCGCTGCAGCCGCAGTGGCGCATGCTCTGGTGTCGCGGGCCCGAGCATTCCGCTCGCGGCTATCTGCCGGCGTATGGCGGCAACAGCCTGCTGCATCGACTGAACGTGCCGGTCGAGCGCATGGGGCTCGACGCCGAAGCGCCGGTCGATTTCTTCGACTGGCTGCGCCGCGAACACCCGGAGCGCGACGTCTTGCCCGGGCAGTTCGTGCCGCGCCGCTGGTTCGGTGAGTACCTCGCGGCTCGCGTGCAGGCGTCCGATTCCGCGAGCTGCTTCGGCGCCGTGCGTGCGCTTCGGAAGCATGACGACATGTGGCGCATCGATTTGGGCGACGGTGGATCCGAGGGACAACGCGCGTCCGCGCCGACGGCCCGTCGCGTCGCGCTCTGCCTCGGCATGCCCGCAGGGCTGCCCATGCCGCATGCGCCGCGGCATTGGGTCGCTGACTCGTGGGCGTGGTGGCGCGCGCTGCCGGCCAACGGCGTGCCGCTCCGAGATAACGACACGGTGCTCGTCGTGGGCAGTGGCCTCACCGCCGTCGACATGGTGCTCGGCCTGCGGGAGCGCGGCTTCCGTGGGCGGATCCGCGCCGTCTCACCGGGGGGGCGCTGGTCGCAGGCGCATGCCCCGGCCGCGCCGCTGGCGCCCGACGTGCGCGAAGCCCTCGACGAGGCGCTCGACGAAGCGATCACCGCGCGCGACGTGCTGGGCGTACTCCGTCACTTCGCGAGCAGGCACCCGTGGCGCGCCGTCATCGACGCCTTGCGTGCCGACACCAATGCGCGCTGGGCGGGCCTTGCGCCGGACGAGCAGCGGCGCGTGCTGCGCCACGTCTTCGGAACCTGGAACCGCCATCGCCACCGGATGGCGCCCGACGTGTGCGCGGCGCTCGATGCCGACGCTGCCCTCTCGCTGGAGCCCGGCCGCATCCGCGTCGATGCCGAAGGCCGCATCATCAAGCGCGATCGCTTCGGCGAAACCGTCCTAGATGTTGCGCTCGCGTTGGACTGCCGCGGCCCGGGCTTCCGCGCCGCGCTGGCTGGCGATTCGCTGTTGGCGCGACTCGTGCGCGACGGCGTGCTCGAAGCGCACCCGCTCGGCACCGGCGTGCGTACGCCCGCCGACCCGAGCCTTACCGTCATCGGCGCCGCGCGTTTCGGCGAGCGATTCGAGACCAGCGCCGTGCCGGAACTGCGCCAGCAGGCGGTGGAGGCCTTGAGGTTCTTCGGGTCAGGGCCGAGAGCGATGTGCGGGGTGATTCCGGCCTAGCGGCAGCCGAAGGGCGCGCCGAGACGATCCGTGGGGAGCGCCTGTCGCCAACCGCCGACGACGGGGCCGGTGAAGTCCACTGCCGCCCCGATGGTCGTCAGTCTCGGAGTCCCGCCGACCGTGCTGAACTCACGCGAGAGCCAACCGACCGCTCGACTGGTGGTTGGCGTCGCGTCGCAACTTGGGCAGAAGCCGGCGACCTGCAAGGCAACGATGCTTCGCGCCACGGACGTGAATCTGTCCTGCGCGGTAATCCAGCGAGGAAGGCCCTCCCCGTCGTAGAGGTAGGCCAAGTGGAATTCCTGATCCCTGATCATCTGGACGCTGTAGCCGAATCCCGAGCGAAGCGGTGAGTACCATTGGCCGTTCACATCCAACGCGACGCCATTCAAGGATTGAGCGCAGCCCGTCGGGCCGAGGGGCACCATGGGTTCGGAACCACCGATGCCATCCAGCGTCCAAGTCATTTCCAGCGTTTCACCGCCCGTGGACGAAAGCTGGACATGGCCCGCGTCGGCAAAGTGCGAGCGCTCGCCATCCCAGGCGACGCGCCACAAGGGCGCGCTCCAGAGCGTGTCCCGCGTTGATGCCAGCGGCCTCCTCGCCTGCGCGTAATACCAGGTGGGCAGGTCATCGTCATCGTAGGCGTACCAGATCAGGACCCAGTCTCCACCGGCGGGAGACAGCGAGAACCCGTGCCCTGGGCGGTGGGGGTTGAAGTAGTGGCCGAAGCGGGGCGTGTTGCCGCGCGCCGCGCTGCCAAAGGACACGTTCACGTCCAGGTGCATCGCCAACGCCGAAACAGGACGCACGTACCAGACGCCCGGCGCCAGTGTTCCGGCTGGAATCGTGCGTCGTTCGCGACTTCTTCCGGTGTTCGAGGCGGGCTCGTCATCGATCACCACGTCGGGGCTCGCATCGTGGCGGATTCCGTTGATTGCGGCATGCGCGGGGTCGCGGCGTCCTCGGTAAAGCTCGACTCGCAAATCTGCGGGAGGCCGCGGTGAGGCCGCGCTGAACAGCGTTCCCGCCACATCGATCGTGACCGCTGCGCCGTTGTCCGGAATGATGATCGGTACCCCGTTCAAGAACCGCCTGGCGCCGTACGTGCCGGCCAACGAGAACTGCGTGTCGGTCGCGGTCATCCTCGGCGAGAGCGGGGCAAAGGAACGGCCGGCGTGCCCGAATGTCTTGAGCATGAAGCCGCGGATGGGGCGGGCGCCGTCACGCACCTCGACGACGTGCGCTATCCGCGAATCCGGCCCCCACATCCGGTCATCCCACGCGAACCTCAACCGCGATGTCCCGGAGGGCGAGACCTTGGGCGTCACCTGAAGCGTCCGCGTGGTGATGTCGGTGATGCCGAGGACGGCATCGATGTAGACGCGGGTTCGCCTCCTGGTCGACGGCGCGACGATCAGGTCGATCGTGTCGCGCGAGGTGCTTTCGCGGGTGGTCGAGCCCGTCAGCTCGCTGACGCGGAACACGTGGTTGCATCCGCCTGTTGCGGTCGTCGTGCTCCAGTTCGTTGGGCATTCGAGGCGCCCCGCCGCATTCCTCAATTGGAGGGACAGCGGGAGCCCGTCATCCGCCGTGGCGACAACCGACAGGCGCAGGAACTCTTCGGGCCGCATTCCCGTGGGCAGTCTCACGAGGCCCCACAGCGCCTCCGTGCTTCCGTCGGCGCGCAGTTCTGCCTCGCCCGCGTATGCGGAAACATGCCCCGTTGCCACGACCTGGGCTCGCAAGTCATTCGTCGGCGGGAGGCCCCTGAGAACATAGTCCGCGTACCCTTGGTCATCACCGCTATAGGTTCCCAGCGGGCCATCCAGGACAACAGGCGTTGCCGCCCAGGCCTCGAGCGAAGCGATATCGGCGACGAGCATCAGGAACAGGGCCGCGCGGCAGGCGCGGCGAACGGGGGGGGCAAGCACGGGGGGAGTTCCGTCTCTAGGGCTGCGCCATTTTACAGCCACGCCCCCGGCACCGGGTGCGCCTCCCGCCTAGCCTCGCCAGCTGCCCGCTTCGCGCTCGTTCCCGCACTCGAAGTGCACGCGTTGCGAGCGCAGGATCAAGCGCTTTACTGGCAGGACGGCGAGCGCCATCAGGGCGCTGCCCGCAAGCATCCTTGCGGTCATGGGGGATTCCTGGGTGGGGCGCGAAAGCTTATCGCGAAGCTATGCCCACTCCCTCGGCACCAGGTACTCGGCCAGCTTCGCCTCGTCGCTTCCCGTCTCCGGCACGTAGCCGTACTCGAAGCGCACGCGCGGCGGCAGGCTCATCAGGATGCTTTCGGTGCGGCCGCCGCTCTGCAGGCCGAACAGCGTGCCGCGGTCCCACACGAGGTTGAACTCGACGTAGCGGCCGCGCCGGTACAGCTGGAACTCGCGCTCGCGTTCGCCGTAGGGCGTGGCCTTGCGCTTCGCGACGATGGGCAGGTAGGCGTCGAGGTAGCCGTCGCCGACGGCGCGCTGGTAGGCGAAGCTGCGCTCGAAGCCGTCGGCCTGCAGGTCGTCGAAGAACAGCCCGCCGACGCCGCGGCATTCGTTGCGGTGCTTGAGGAAGAAGTACTTGTCGCACCAGGCCTTGTGCTCGGCGTAGCGCGTGGCGCCGAAGGGCGCGCAGAGGTCGCGGGCGACGCCGTGCCAATGCCGCACGTCCTCGTCGACGGGATAGAACGGCGTCAGGTCGAAGCCGCCACCGAACCACCAGATGGGGTCGCGACCTTCGGGGCGCGCCTCGAAGAAACGCACGTTCGCGTGCGAGGTCGGCACGTAGGGGTTGCGTGGGTGGATCACCAGCGAGACGCCGACGGCTCGCCATGGTGCGCCCGCCAGTTCGGGGCGATGCGCGGTGGCCGAGGCGGGCAGGGTCGTGCCGCTCACGTCGGAAAAGCCCACGCCCGCCTGCTCGAACACCGCGCCTTCCTTCATCACCCGCGAGCGGCCGCCGCCGCCTTCCGTCCGCGCCCAAGCGTCCTCGGCAAAGCGGCCCTCGCCGTCCTCGGCCTCGAGCCCCGCGCAGATGCGGTCCTGCAGGCCCATCAGGTAGTCGCGGACGGCGGTGAAGTTCGGGCTGGGGGCGCTCATGCGGGTCCTCGGAGGCATCGATGGCGCGCAGTCTAGCGGCCCCTGCCGTCGAGCCCCCTTGCGCGGGGTCAAGGGGGCTGCGCCGCTATACTTCGCGGCCTTCCGAATCGCCCCGATCCGCCTTGCGCGTTTCCGACCGCCCCGACGCCGCTCCCCTGCTCGACTTCGACTTCGTCGATGCCGCCCTGCCGTGGCGCAGCGGCTGCGCGTGGCTCGGCGGCGCGCGACGCGAGGCCTGGCTGTCGGACCGGCCGCTGGAGGCCGGATCGATCGGTGCGGGCGTGCTGCGCCGATCCGCCGGCGCGTGGGCGGTGTTGGGCCTGCACCGGCCGATGGCCGGCGGCGACGTGGCGGCGGAGTCGGAAGCCGCCTACCGCGACCTGCTCGCCGCCGCGCGGCCCAGCGCGCACCCCTACTTGATCCGCATCTGGAACTACTTCGGCGCCATCAATGCCGGCGATGGTGACAGCGAGCGCTACCGGCGCTTCTGCGTCGGGCGCAACGCGGCCGTCGATGCGATGTTCCGTGATCCGCCGCCGGCGGCCACCGCCATCGGGGCGCCTGATCCCGGCGCACCGCTCAGCGTCGTCGCGCTGTGCAGCGCGCAGCCCGCCATCGCGCTGGAGAATCCGCGGCAGACGCCGGCCTGGCAGTACCCGCGCGAATACGGCCCGGTGCCGCCGGGCTTCTCGCGCGGCGCCGTGCTGCGCGACGGCGACGGCGCCACGCTGCTGGCCTCCGGCACGGCGAGCATCGTCGGCCATGTCTCGCTGCACGCCGGGGATGTCGTGGCCCAGCTCGACGAGAGCCTCGCCAACCTGCACGTGCTGCTCGACGAGGGCTCGCAGCGCAGCGGCGAACGTTTCCGCATGGAGGGCCTGCAGGCCCTGCGCGTCTACCTGCGCGACGCCGACGCGATGCCGGCGGCACAGGCGCGTCTCGAGGCGACTGGCCTGCCGCTGGCCCGCGTTGCCTTCCTGCACGGCGACGTCTGCCGTCGCGAGCTCGACGTGGAGCTCGAGGGTGTGTTCGGCGTGCGCTAGCGGGGAAGGCACCGCCGCTCGAGGCGCTGCTCGCCCCAGGCGGCAACGGGCACGAGAAGCGCGACCAGTGCCGCACCGTCGGTGGTGATCAGGTAAAGCGTTCCCGTGCCGCCCTCGTCGGACGCCGCCGCGATGAGCCCATCGGACACCAGCGCGCGCAGCTGGGTGGATAGCACCTCGCGGGAGACACGACCCAGCGACGCCTTCAGCCCGCTGAAGCTCGCGGGCCCCTGGTCCAACGCGTAGAGGATCCGCGCCTTCCACTTGCCCCCGACGAGCGAGAGCACCTCCTCCAGAGGGCAGGGGTCCAGCGGCGGCCGCTTCTTCGTGTAGGGCTTTCGCATCGAGTCAGAACATTCTGTCGTCGCCCCGGGGGCATGCAATGTCTAGGATCGCCGCCTGCCCGCAGACCGGACAAGCCGCTCGTGACCCCCATCGCCATCATCACCGTTTCGCCGCTGGTCGAGACGCTGCTCGAACCTCACGCTGCGCTGATCGGCAGCGACCTGCCCGGATACCGGAACCACATCCTTCGGGTGCTGACCTACACCAATCACTTCCTCGGCGGGGACGAGGCGCACCGCACCACCATCGAAGCCGCCTTGGCCTTCCATGACATTGGGCTGTGGGTGGCCAAGGACCTTGCCTATCTGGCGCCCTCCGAGCATCTGGCGAGGCAGACGGTGCGCCAGCGGCAGCTCGCGGTGGATGTGGAGCTGATGGTCGCGTTGATCCACTGGCACCACAAGTTGACGCCCTACCGCGGGCCGAACGCGAGGGTGGTCAATGCGTTGCGCAAGGCGGACTGGGTGGATGCAACCCAAGGGCGGCTGCGCAAGGGGCTGAGCGCCGAACACATCCGTTCGGTGGAGGCCGCGTTGCCTGACCTTGGCTTCCACGATGCGCTGATGCGCCTCGCCGGCGACCTGAGCGGTGGCCGGCGATGGCTTGGCTTGTTGAGGGTCTTGCGGGGCGTCTACCGGCCGTAACGCGCCCCGTTGTTTCACGCGCCTTGGCGTGACCGGCGTGCCTTCAGCTCGCGGGCCAACACGATCAGCAGCGTGATCACCGTGAGCGGCACCACGAACCACATCATCGCCTGGCTGAACACGGGCAGGGCCTCATGCTCGGTGGCGGCGAAGACGAGGTACACGGTGTAGGCCACGTAGTAGCCGAGGAACAGGGCGCCTTCCCAGCGCTGGATCGTGTAGCCGACGAAGAAGATCGGCAGGCAGGCCACCGCCACGGCCATCATCACCGGGAAGTCGAAGTTGATCGCCGCCTGCGATACCGGCAAGCCTGCCGGCGCCACCATCGCGGTCAGGCCGAGCACGGCGAGGATGTTGAAGATGTTGCTGCCCACGACGTTGCCCACGGCGATGTCGCGCTGGCCGCGGATGGCCGCGGTGACCGAGGTCGCCACTTCCGGCATCGAGGTGCCGGCGGCGACGATGGTCAGGCCGATCACCAGCTCGCTGACGCCCATGGCCGTCGCGATCGTGATGGCCGCGCTGACCAGCCACTGCGAGCCGAGCACCAAGAGTACCAAGCCGACGAGAATGAGACCGATGTCCTTGGCCCAGTGCCCGTCGGCCTCGATGGCCTCGCCGGTTTCGCCGCTGGCCTTGCCGACGCGGATGGCGAGGATGCAGTAGCCGATCACGCCGGCGAACAGGATGGCGCCCTCCCAGAAGGCGATGCGGCCGTCCATCGACAGCAGGAAGGCTAGCACCGACACACCGATCATCAGCGGCACGTCGAGCTTCACGAGCTGCTTGCTCACCACCAGCGGCGTGATCAGCGCCGACAGGCCGAGGATGAACAGCACGTTGAAGATGTTGCTGCCGACCACGTTGCCGACGGCGATGTCGGCTTCGCCCTTCCAGGCGGACGACACCGAAATGGCCATCTCCGGCGAGCTGGTGCCGAAGGCCACGACCGTGAGGCCGATCACCAGCGGCGAGATGCCGAAGCCGGCGGCGACGCGCGAGGCGCCCTTGACGAGCATTTCGGCGCCGACGATCAGCAGGGCGAGGCCGGCGAGGAGGGTGAGCGCGGTGATCATGGCTTCAGGGTCTCGTCCATCAATTCAAGGATGCGGCGGTACTGGTCGTACCAGCTTTCCGGCTGCACGTAGCTGTGGCGCTCGAGCGGATAGCTGGCCAGCTCCCAGCCCGGCTTCTTCAGTTCGATCAGGCGCTGCGCGAGGCGCACCGAATCCTGGAAGAACACGTTGTCGTCGATCATGCCGTGGGCGATCAGCAGGCGGCCCTGCAGGGCTTCCGCGTGCTCGATCGGCGAGCTGTCGATGTAGACCTGCGGGCCCAGCTCCGGGGTGTCGAGGATGTTGCTGGTGTACTCGTGGTTGTAGTGGCGCCAGTCGGTGACCGGGCGCAGCGCTGCGCCGGCCTGGAACACGCCGGGCGCCTTGAACATCGCCATCAGGCTCATGAAGCCGCCGTAGCTGCCCCCGTAGATGCCCACCCGGGCGCGATCCGCCTGGTGGTTCGCGACGAGGTAGTCGATGCCGTCCTTGTAGTCCTGCAGCTCCGGCGTGCCCATCTGGCGGTAGATCGCCGTGCGCCAGTCGCGGCCGTAGCCTTCCGAGGCACGGAAATCGAGGTCGAGGACGATGTAGCCGCGGTCGGTGAGCAGCTGGTGGAACATCTGCTCGCGGAAGTACACCGGATAGCGGGCGAAGACGTTCTGCAGGTAGCCGGCGCCGTGCACGAACATCACCACCGGATACTGCTTGCCGGGCTCCATCGTGGTGGGCGTGTAGAGCTTGCCCCAGATGCTGCCGGCGCCATCGCTGCTCGGCACCTGCACGAAGCGCGGCGCGCGCCACGGCATGGCCTGGAAGGCCGCCGTGCGCGTGTCGGTGAGCTTGCGCACGTCGCCGCCATCGATGCTGACCACGGCGGCCTGCGGCGGCGTGAACGAGGCCGACCAGCGCAGCGCGATCTTCGATCCGTCGGGCGACAGGGCGAAGTCCTCCACGCCATCGAGCGACGTGAGCTCGCGCACTTCGCCGCCGGCCACCGGCACGCGGCACAGTTCGTAGTCACCCGGCCATTCGCGGTTGCAGACGAAGACGAAGCTGGCGGCGTCGGCCGTGAGGACGGGCGACGAGGCTTCCCAGCGGCCGCTGGTGAGCGCCTTCGCGCGGCGACCGTCCTGCACGTAGAGGTGGGAGTAGCCGGATTCCTCCGAGAGCCACCACGCGCGGCCATCGGGCAGCACGCCGAAGTCGTTGAAGTTCCAGTTGATCCAGGCCGTATCGGTGAGGCGATGCACGGTCGAGAGCGCGGCGGTGTCGCGGTCGATGCGGACGATCCAGCGATCCTTGTTGTCGACGCTGCGCAGCATGGCCAGCGGCGCGCCGTCCGGGGCGAAACGCGCGTCCATCAGGCGCACGGCGCGCAGGCCCTCGAGCGCGGGCTGCTCGTGTTCCTTCTTCAGCGCGGCGAGCGGGTCGACGTCGATGCCGGGCAGGGCCTTGAGGTCGAGGTCGGTGACCGTGCCGTCGGCGAGGTCGACGAGCTTGAACGTCTGCGCGATGGGGGCGTTCCGACCCACGCGCGTGCGCACGTCCTCGGCGTCCTCGAAGCCATCCTCGTTGACGTAGCGCGGCATCTTGCCGCCGCGCCCGGCATCGGCGCCCTTCGGCTCCAGCGCCACCAGCAGGTGGCGGCCATCGGTGGAGAGGCTGCTCGCGGCGATGGTCACGTCGTCGCCGAAAAAGACGGGTGCGGCCACGCGTGTTCGGTCGCCGTCGCGCTGCGCCTTGGCCTCCGCGGCCAGGGCATCGCGGTCGGCGCGTTGGCGGGCGAGGGTGTCGATCAGTCGCAGTTCGGCATCGCGCAGCACGTCGGGCTTCGGCGCCGCCTGGGGATCCTTCTCGGCCTTCAGCACGGCGACGGTGCGCTCGCGCTGCGCGGCGAAATCGTAGGCGCGCCATTCGTCGCCGACGCGGTAGAACACCGCGTTGCCGTCGGCGGCGAAACGCAGGTCGGCTTCGTCGGCGGCGCTCTGCGTGAGCTGCTGGCGCTGGCCGGTGGCGAGCGTCACCACGAAGACATCGCCGTTGCGCAGCGTCGCCATGCGCGTGCGGCGGGCGTCGAAGACCGGGGCAGCGGCGTCGGCTTCCGCGGCATCGGCCGGTGCCAGCTTCACCGCGTCGCCGCCGGCCGCAGGCTGGCGGAACACGTCGCGCACCGGCGAGCCGGCGCGCTTCAGCGTGTAGGCCACGTGCTGCGAATCGGCGCTCCACCACAGCTGCTCCACCGGCGGGCCGATCCAGTCCGGATGCGACATCGCGAGGTCCAGCGTCAGCGGGGCGGGCGTGGGCTCGGCATGGGCGGGCAGGGCGACGGCCAGCGTCGACGCAAGCAGGGCAAGGCCGCGCATCGGGCGGGGCAGGGGCTTCGGCACGAGGCTCTCCATCGGGAAACGAGGGCGCGAGCCTAGCAGGGCCCCGCGCGCAGGCTGCGCGACGGCGCGCTGGTCACTGTGGCCGCCAGCGGCCACAATCGCCGCATTCCCAAGATTTGGCGCATTGCGCCGCCGCTCAATGCAGGCCTACGTCTACAAATCCCTCCGCAAAGCCGAGACCTTCGTCTACCTGCGCGAGCGCGACGCCTTCGGCCTGCTGCCCGAGGTGCTGCGCACCCAGCTCGGCGAACTGCGCTTCGTGCTCGACGTGGCGCTGACGCCGGAGCGCCAGCTGGCCCGCGAGGATGCCGCCGTGGTGCGTGCGAACCTCGCCGGGCAGGGCTTCCATATCCAATTCCCGCCGCCGCCCACCGACGGGAGCGCGGATGACTGATCCGCGGTCGACGCTGCAGCGCAGCCTCGCCCTTCCGCTGCTGCTCGTCGGCTTGGGGCTGGCCGTGTTGCCTGCGCTCTGGCCGGTCGGTGCGATGGCCGTGCTGGGGCCGTGGCTGGCCCAGCCCGCGTTGGCCCTCGGCATGGCCCTGCTGTCGCCCGCCCCGGAGTCCCCGGCGCTGCGCGTGTGGTGGCGCGACGCGATCACCTTGGCCGTCCTGTGGGGCGCCACGTTCGCCCTGCTGGGTCTCGGCTTCGCTTGGCCTTGGAGCAGCCTGCTCGAAACCGGCAGCCTTGCCGCCGCGCTGGGGCTGGGTGCGGTCGTGGGACTCGCGTGGACCGTGCTGTGGCGGCAATGGACCTTGTTCGCCATGGCCGCCCGCCAAGGCGGCGGCTTGGCCACACTCGCCGCCGCGGTGCCCGGGACCTGGTCGCTGCATCGGGGGCTGGCACTGGCCTTCGCGGTGCTCGCGGCCACGGTCGGGGCGTGGCTGATGGTGTGGCCGCCGCCGCGCCTGCTGTCCATCTGGTGGCTGGCGGTGCCCTATGCCGTCGGCCTGCTGGCGGTGCACGCCGCCCTCCAGCGTTCGGGCCATGCGCCCGAAGCACCGCCGCTGCCGCCGGAGCCTGTCGCTCCTCGGGTGCTCGAAGCCGAGGAAGACGAGGAACCCGCTTCGCCGCCCGTCGGCGACGTCTATGCCCATGCCCGCGCCGGCCGCATCGATGCTGTGATCGAAGCGCTCGATGCGGGCGCCGACCCGGACGCCCTGCCGGAGCCCGGTGCGCCCGACCAGCGCAGCCTGCCGATGCTCGCGGCCCTGCTGCCCGACCTGCGCCTGCTGCGTGAGCTGATCGTCCGCGGCGCCGACCTCAACCAGGAGCACGCCGGGCTGACCCCGCTGCTCGCGGCGACGCGCGATTCCTGGCACGGCCGCATCGACGCCGTGACCATGCTGCTGGCCAACGGCGCCGACCCGCGACGCGCCGACCGCGACGGCAACACGCCCCTGCACCACGCCGCGCGCAGCACCGATCCGGCGATCGCGGCCCAGCTGCTCGATGCCGGTGCCGATCTGCATGCCCTCAACGGCGAGGCGCAGCCGCCGCTCGCGCTGGCCCTGGCCTCGGGCAACTGGCGGGTCGCGCGCTTCCTTCTGGAACGTGGCGCCAAGCCGGAATCCCCCGGTGCGCAGCCGAGCCTGCTCGCCGCCGCCGGTGGCGACGACGACGACCCCGCGGGCGTGCAGCTGCTGCTCAAGCACAAGGCGAAGGTCGATTCGCGCGACGCCCGCGGGCGCACCGCGCTGCTCGAAGCGCTGGCTGCCGGCCATGCGGCGATCGCGCAGGTGCTGATCGACGCCGGCGCCTCGGTGGATGCCGCCGACGACGAAGGGCGCACGGCCCTGCTGGAGGCCGCGCGTTCGCCGAACCCGGCGCTGTTGCCGCTGGTGCTCGCCCGCCATCCCAACCCGGCGGCCCGCGACGTCGGCGGGCGCAACGCGCTGGCCCTGGCCTGCGAGGCCGGCGTCGAGCCGGAGCGCCTCAAGGCCCTGCTGGCCCTCGGCATCGATCGCGAGGCGCGCGACGCGGCGGGCCGTCGGCCCGTCGACCACGCCGTCGGCGGCGGGCGCTGGGCGCTGGTGGCCGTGCTCGATCCCGACTATCCGCTGCCGGGCGACCTCGACGAGGTGGCGCCGGGCACGGCGCTGAAGCCGGCCCGCGAGCGCCTCCGCGACGCGCTGCGGGCCCGCGATTTCCGCGCCGCGAAGGACGTACTCGGTGCCGAGGACGCGCCGGGCCGCGTAGCGCTCTCGATGCTGCTGCTGGAATTCGCCGATGCCGCCGGGATCGATGTCTTCGAATGGCTGCTCGAGCACGGCGCGCATTCTGACGATCGTGTGTCCGGCATGGACAGCGTGGGCCTGCTGCTTCTCGATCGCGGCCTCGATGCCGAACTCGGCCTGCGCGCGCTGCTGGCACAGGGCCAGACCCCGCAGGGCGTGGGTGCGGTGGCGCGCTGGCTGGCCGCGAACCCGCGCGAACCGTCGCGCGCGGCTGCCATCGGCCTCGGGCTGCTCGAACGCGGCGTCGACCCCTTCGGCCCCGCACCGAACGGGGACAGCGCCATCGGCCTCGCCGCACAGTTGCCCTGCCTGCCCGTGCTCGACGCGCTGCTGCAGCGCGGCGTCGATCCGGCGCAGCGCGACGCGCGGGGCCACACGCCGCTCCATCTGGCCGTCGCCCGCGGCCACGAAGCCGTCATCAAGCGCCTCGTCCGCCACGGCGCGCCGGCCGATGCACGCGCTGCCGATGGCCAGACGCCGCGCGGCGCGGCCCTTGCCCGTGGCCGCCGCGACCTCGCCGAATGGCTGGACTGGGGCCCCTGGAAACTGCCGGGCCGCGCGCTGCAGCCGGGGGATCTCCCGGCCGCGGCGATGGCCGGTGATCTCGGCGCCGTCGTGCGCCTTGTGGCGCTCGGCCTCGCGGTCGACGGTGTCGACGCACAGGGCTGCACGGCCCTGCTGCGTGCCGCCGGTGGTGGCCATCTCGCCATCGTCGACCACCTTCTGGGCCTGCATGCCCACACCGCCGTCGCGGCGCGCACCGGCGCCACGCCGCTGTCGGCGGCGATCAGCATGCGCCACGCCAACGTCGTCGATCGCCTGCTGGCGGCGGGCGCCGACCCCGAACAGGCCATGCCCGGCGGCGTCACGCCACTGATGCTGGCTTCCGCGCTGGGCCTCCCTGACCTCGTGTCGCGCCTGCTGCGCGCCGGTGCCGATGTCGCCGCGCGCGATGCACAAGGCCTGACGCCATTGCACTGCGCCGCGCTCTTCGCCTTCAACTCGCGCGAACGCGCCCGCGTGCTCGCGCTGTTCGACGCGCTGCTCCTGGCCGATGCCGACGCCGAAGCGACGAGCGCTTCCGAGCAGACCCCGACGCTGCTGCTGCTCGGCGCGCGCGCCGAGGCCGGCGCCAGCGTCGACGAGGATGTGCTGCTGGCCGCGCTCGATCGCCTGCTCAGCGAAGGCGTGTCCTTGGCCCACGTCGAGCACCGCGGCCTCACCGTCCTGCACCTCGCGGCGCTGCACGGCCTCGGCCGCATCGTCGAGCGGCTGCTGCGCGAAGGCGCCCAGCCCGCGGCCCGCGACCGCCTCGGCCGCACCCCGCACGACCTCGCCCTGATCCGCGGCTTCGTCGACATTGCCGCGCTCTTCCAGTCGGTGCGCCACGCCGAAGCGAAACCCGCGGCGGACGCCGGCACCGGAGACGCCGCGGCCGTGGTGCCGCCGCCGGCCGCGCCGGCGACCTCGGGCGTGCTGCCGTCGCTCGCGCGACTGCTTAAGCCGCGGGATCCGTGAAAACGACGAAGGCCCCGCATCGCGGGGCCTTCGTCGTTTCCGCCTCATCAGCGTCGCGGCTTTCGCCGCGTTGCCTCAGCGCTTCATGAAGTTGAAGAACTCGTCGTTCGACTTGGTGTTCTTCATCTTGTCGAGCAGGAACTCCATCGCGGCGAGCTCGTCCATCGGGTGCAGCAGCTTCCGGAGGATCCAGATCTTCTGCAGCATGTCCGGCTCGATCAGCAGCTCTTCGCGACGCGTGCCCGAGCGGTTGATGTTGATGGCCGGGTAGACGCGCTTCTCGGCGATGCGGCGGTCGAGGTGCACTTCGCAGTTGCCGGTGCCCTTGAACTCCTCGTAGATCACCTCGTCCATCTTCGAGCCGGTTTCCACCAGGGCCGTCGCGATGATCGTGAGCGAGCCGCCTTCCTCCACCTTGCGCGCCGCGCCGAAGAAGCGCTTCGGGCGGTGCAGGGCATTGGCGTCGACGCCGCCCGTCAGCACCTTGCCCGAGCTCGGCACCACGGTGTTGTAGGCGCGGGCGAGGCGGGTGATCGAGTCGAGCAGGATCACCACGTCCTTCTTGTGCTCGACCAGGCGCTTGGCGCGCTCGATCACCATCTCGGCGACCTGCACGTGGCGCGCGGCCGGCTCGTCGAAGGTCGAGGAGACGACTTCGCCGCGTACGGTGCGCTGCATTTCCGTCACTTCTTCCGGACGCTCGTCGACAAGCAGCACGATGAGGTGCACGTCCGGGTGGTTGGTGGTGATGGCGGTGGCGACCTGCTGCATCAGCATGGTCTTGCCGGCCTTGGGCGGCGAGACGATGAGCGCGCGCTGGCCCTTGCCGATCGGCGCCATCAGGTCGAGCACGCGGCCGGTGATGTCCTCCGAGCTGCCGTTGCCGCGCTCGAGCTTGAAGCGCTCGCGCGGGAACAGCGGCGTCAGGTTCTCGAACAGCACCTTGCCCTTGCTGGCTTCCAGCGGCTCGCCGTTGATGGTGTCGAGCTGGTTGAGCGCCACGTAGCGCTCGCCGTCCTTCGGGTTGCGGATGCGGCCGGCGATGTAGTCGCCGGTGCGCAGGTTGAAGCGGCGGATCTGGCTGGGCGAGATGTAGACGTCGTCCGGGCCGGCGAGGTAGCTCGCCTCGGCGCCGCGCAGGAAGCCGTAGCCGTCGGGCAGGATCTCGAGCACGCCGTCGGCGGCGACACCGTTCGGGTGGCGCGAGAGCACCTTCAGCAGCTGGAAGATGACGTCCTGCTTGCGCATGCGGGCGACGCCCTCATGCTGGTTCAGGCGCTCGGCGAGGTCGAGCAGCTTGAACGCCGGCATCCGCTTCATTTCGGTGAGCGAGGGCACCACGAAGCCTTCGGGGAACTGGAAGGACGGGCGCGGCTGCCAGTCGTTGCCGCCCTGGCCCTGGCCCTGACCCTGGCCGCCACCGGCCTGACCCTGGCCTTGGCCCTGGCCGCCCTGCGACGGGCCGCCGGCCTCGTCGCCCTCGGCGTCGTTCCGGAAACCGCCACCGCCGTTGCGGCGCTGCTCCTTCTGGCGCTCGCGGCGCTCCTTCATGCGCTGCTTGAAGCGCTCGCGGCGCGACATGCGGGGTTCGCCATTCGGGCCGGTCTGGCCGCTGGCGTTCGGGCCGCCGGGGCCGTCGTTGCCGCCGTCCTGACCGTCGTCGCCGTCGCCGTCGCCGTCGGCATCATCGCCATCCGGGCCGTCGTCGTCCTCGTTCATCGCATCGGCGATGACGTCGCGGACGGCGGCGCTGGTGGCGGTGACCGTGCTCGGCTCGGGCGCGGGCGGTGCGGCGACCGCTTCAGGCGCGGTGTCGGGGCTTTCGGCCGGGGTTTCGGCAGCGGCTTTGCTGCGGGTGCGGCGCGGCTTTTTTTCCGCGGCTTCGGCAGGCGCGTCGGCGCCTTCGATCTCGTTTTCGGACACGGGGAACTCTCGCGATGGCGAGTGGAGAAAGCTCAGGGGATGAGCTGGAAGGGGTGTGCGGGTGGCGTCGCGGAAAGGGCGTCGCGACCGCAGAAGTCGCCGGGACACTACACCCGGCAGAGGCCGCCCGGCAAGTCTCGGGCGGCCTCCGGTTCAGCAGGCGAGCCTCAGAGGCTCTTGTCGATGAAGGCCGTCAGCTGCGGCTTGCCGGCCAGGCCGACATGGGTGCCGGCGACCTTGCCGCCCTTGAACATCATCAGTGTCGGGATGCCGCGCACCGCGTACTGGCGTGGGGTCTGCGGGTTGTCGTCGATGTTGATCTTCACCACCTTGACCTTGCCGTCGTAGGCCTTGGCCACGTCGTCCAGCAAAGGGGCGATGGCCTTGCACGGGCCGCACCACTCGGCCCAGAAATCGACCAGCACGGGGACGTCGCTGCCGAGCACCGCGGTGGAGAAATCGGCATCGCCGACGTGGGAGATCTTGTCGCTCATGGGAGGTCCTCGATGGGCTGCCGCGGGCGCCGCGGCCATGACTGGTACACTTGGGGGCCCTCGGAGCGGTTGGCAACCCCGAGGTGCCGGCCCCCGCGGCCGCAGTGTGCGACCGCGCGTGAAGCGGGCGCAAGACCGAACCGAACCGGTTCACCCGCAGGCGCGCCGCGCCGCCGCTTCAAGCTGACGAGCACACCCAAGGATCCCATGAGCGACAAACCGCTGACCGACGTCACCCTGTCCAGTTTCGACCTTCACCCGGCCCTGATGGCCGGCCTCGAGGAAGCCGGGTTCTCCCGCTGCACCCCCATCCAGGCCATGACCTTCCCGGTCACGCTGCGCGGCGGCGACGTCGCCGGCCAGGCCCAGACCGGCACCGGCAAAACCCTGGCCTTCCTCGTGAGCATGGTGAACCGCCTGCTCACCCGCCCGGCGCTGGCCAACCGCAAGGACAGCGACCCCCGCGCCCTGATCCTCGCCCCGACCCGCGAACTCGCCATCCAGATCCACAAGGACGCGCTGAAGTTCGGCTCGGCCCTCGGCCTGCGCTACACGCTGGTCTACGGCGGCGTCGACTACGACAAGCAGCGCGAGCTGCTGCAGGCCGGCACCGACGTGATCATCGCTACGCCCGGCCGCCTGATCGACTACGTGAAGCAGCATGTCGTCAGCCTGCACGCCTGCGAGGTCTGCATCCTCGACGAGGCCGACCGCATGTTCGACCTCGGCTTCATCAAGGACCTGCGCTTCCTGATGCGCCGCCTGCCGGCCCGCGAGGAGCGCCAGACCCTGCTGTTCTCGGCCACGCTCAGCCACCGCGTGCTCGAGCTCGCGTACGAGCACATGAACGAGCCGGAGAAGCTGGTCGTCGAGACCGAGACGATCACCGCCGCCCGCGTGCGGCAGAAGATCTACTTCCCGGCCAACGACGAGAAGATCCCGCTGCTGCTGGGCCTGCTCTCGCGCAGCCCGGGCAACCGCACGATGGTGTTCGTGAACACCAAGGCGATGGTCGAGCGCGTCGGCCGCGCGCTGGAGCGCGGCGGCTACCTCGTCGGCGTGCTCAGCGGCGACGTGCCGCAGAAGAAGCGCCAGAGCCTGCTGGCGAAGTTCCAGCGCCGCGAGCTCGAGATCCTCGTCGCCACCGACGTGGCCGCCCGCGGCCTGCACATCGACGGCGTGAGCCACGTCTACAACTTCGACCTGCCCTTCGAGGCCGAGGACTACGTGCACCGCATCGGCCGCACCGCGCGCCTCGGCGCCGAGGGCGATGCCATCACCTTCGCCTGCGAGCTGTACGCGCAGCACCTGCCGGCGGTCGAGACGTACATCGAGCAGAAGATCCCGGTCGAAGCGGTCACCACCGACCTGCTCACCGCCCTGCCGCGCCCGGAGCGCGAGGCCCTGCCGGAAGGCGCCGAGCCGGTCGAGCGCGTCAGCGACATCTTCCGCGAAGCCCGGGCCGAGATGGCCGAGAAGGACGCCAAGCACGGCCGCGGTGGCCGTGGCGGCGCTGGCGGTGGCCGCAGCAGCGGTGGTCCGCGTCGCGAAGGTCGCGATGACGGCCGCGGCGACCGTGGCCCGCGTCCGCCGCGTGCCGAGGGTGAGCGCGGTCCGCGCCCCCCGCGTCCGGAAGGCGAGCGTGGCCCGCGCCCCGAGCGCGCGCCGAAGCCCGAGGGCGAGGCGGTTCCGATGCAGGCGACGGACGTCCCGAACGCCGCCGAGAGCCCGGCCGATGCCGAGCGCCGTCGCCGTCGCCGCCGTCGCAAGCCGCGCGGTGAGCGCGGCGCCGAAGGTGCGCCCACGACCGCCCCGGGCGCCGTGGCCGGCCCGGTCGGCGTGTCGAAGGACAGCTTCTTCGCCCGCATGGCCGCCCGCGTGAAGGGCTGGTTCGGCGGCTGACGATGCCCCTGCTGCGCTTCGACGCGGTCCACAAGCAGTACCCGGGCGGCCGTGCCGCCCTGCAGGACGTGAGCTTCGGCGTCGAGGCCGGCGAGGTGCTGTTCGTCACCGGCCACAGCGGGGCCGGCAAGAGCACCCTGCTGAAGCTGCTGCACCTCGCCGAGCGGCCCGACCGCGGCGCGGTGCTGCTGGAAGACCGCAATCTGGCCGCCGTGCGCGGCCGCGACATCGCCCGCTACCGGCGTCGCGTCGGCGTGGTGTTCCAGGACCACCGGCTGCTGCCGCATTGGAACGTCGCCGACAACGTGGCCCTTCCCCTGCGCATCGCCAGCGCCCCGGAAGCCGAGGTGCTGCCGCGGGTGCGCGAGGTGTTGGGCCGGGTGGGCCTCGGTGACCGCCTCGCCGCCTTGCCGCCCCAGCTCTCCACCGGTGAGCAGCAGCGCGTGGGCATCGCCCGCGCCATCGTCGGTTCACCGGTGCTGCTGGTGGCCGACGAACCGACCGGCAACCTCGATCCGCAGCTGGCCGCCGAGATCATGGGCCTGTTCCTCGAACTCCCCGAGCGCGGCACCACGGTGCTGATCGCCAGCCACGACCTCGCGCTGATCAAGCGCACGCGCCAGCGCACCTTGGTGCTGCACGAAGGGCGGCTGGTGGACGACATCGCCGCGCAGGACCTCGCCGCATGAGCGTGAATCGCAGCGCGGCGCGCCGCGAGGTGTATGGCGGCCCCGGCGTCGGGGCATGGGGCCGAAGCCACCGCCGCGCCTTCGCCGATGCCGTCGCGCGCCTGCGTGTGGCGAAGCTGGCCACCGCGGCGACGCTTTCGGTGTTCGCGCTGGCCCTGCTGCTGCCCTTGCTGCTCGGCCTCTTCCTCGCCAACGCCCTGCGCTTCGCCGGCACGCTCGACGCCGCCCGCGAGATCAGCGTTTTCCTCGAGGCGGACGCCAAGCCGGCCGACGCCCGCCGCCTCGCCGAGGCCTGGCGCGCCCGGTCCGATGTCGCCGGCGTCGTGCTGCGCACGCCGGACGAGGGGCTCGCCGAGTTCCGGCAGATGAGCGACCTCGCGGGCGCGCTCGATCTGCTCGACGGCAATCCGCTCCCCTGGGTGCTGGTGGTTTCGCCGCAGGAGGGCGTCGCCAACGACCCGGCGGCGCTCGCCACCGCCCTGCAGGCCGAGGCCGGCGTGGACAGCGTGCAGTACGACGCCGCCTGGCGCGCGCGTCTCGACGCCTGGCTGGCGCTGGGCCGTCGTGCGGTGGGCCTGCTGGCCCTGCTGCTGGCCGCCGGCGCGGTGCTGGTGGTGGGCAACACCGTGCGCCTCGACCTCGCGACGCGTCGCGAGGAGATCGCGCTGTTGCAGCAGCTCGGCGCCGACGATGCCGACATCCGCCGCCCGCTGCTGCATTTCGGCGTGCTGCTGGGCGCGCTGTCCGGTGCGCTGGCGCTGGCCGGCGTGTTCGCCATCGGGGCCCTGCTGCGCGCGCCGATGGCCGAGCTGGTGGCGACCTATGCCGGCGGATTCGCGCTGGCCGGCCCCGGCGTGGGCGAGGCGGCCGCCGTCCTGGCCAGCGCCGCGGCGCTGGGCTGGCTTGGCGCGCGGGTGGCGGCGGGCCATTATCTGCGGACTTCGCTCCCGGCCGGCTCATGAGCACACCCGCGTTCCGCACCTTCGACAACACCTCGCCACGCATCCTCGTGGTCGATGGCTCGAAGGTGGTGCGCAAGATGATCGAGGGCGTGCTGCGCCAGCAGTTGCCGCAGGCCGAGATCATCCTCTGCGAGAACGGCGACGAGGCGAAGGTGGCCCTGCAGCAGGGCGCCATCAACCTCGTCACCACGGCGCTGCGGCTACCCGACATGGACGGCCTCGAGCTCGCGCGCTACCTGCGCGAGCACACGCCGCAGGCCTACATCCCGATCATCGTGGTCTCCGGCGACGTGCAGGACCGCCTCGAGACGCGCTCGATCACCGACGACGTCACCGACTACTTCGACAAGTCGCTGGGCTTCACCGCGCTGGCCGCTTTCATCAAGGGCTACGTCGCGCCGGAAGGCGCGCCTGGCGGCGAAGTGCTGTACGTCGAGGACAGCAAGGTCGTCGCCGTCGCCACGCGGCGCATGCTCGAGAAGCACGGCCTGAAGGTGATGCACTGTAGTGGTGTCGAGGACGCCATCGCCTGGCTGGAATCGGCGCTGACGCAGGGCCGCGTACCCGGCTGCGACGTGGTGCTGACCGACGTCTACTTGAAGGGCGAGCTCACCGGCAAAGACCTGGTGAAGTCGATCCGCAATGATTTCGGCTATCCAAAGGGCCAGCTTCCTGTGCTGGTGATGACCGGCGACGCCAACCCCGCCAACCAGACCGAGCTGCTGCGCAGCGGCGCCAACGACCTCGTGCTCAAGCCGATCGAGGAGCGCCTGCTGATCACCAAGCTGCTGTTCCAGCTGCGCGTCGGCCGCCTGCTGCGCGAGCGCCACGGCCAGGCCTGAGCCGCGGCGCTTCGAATGCGGCGCCCGCGCCGCCGCCCCCCATCCGATTTCCCCACCACTGAGACCCCCCGCATGTCCTTTCGCCTGCTTACCCCCCTCGCGCTCGCCGTGATGCTCGCCGCCTGCAGCGCACCCAATGCCGATGGCTCCGAGGAGGTTGGTGTGTTCGACCTCGCGGTCGGTGACTGCCTGATCGACGACACCTCGGGCGAAGTGTCGGAGACGGTGAAGATCGCCTGCGACAAGCCGCATCTGTCCGAGGTCTACCATCTGTTCGACCTGCCGGGCGGTGCGTTCCCCGAGCGCGGCGCGATGGACAAGGCCGTCGAGGCTGGCTGCCTCGCGGCGTTCGAGCCTTATGTCGGTCTCGACTACGACAGCTCCGAGTACGTGTTCACCACGCTCGAGCCCACGCCGGAAAGCTGGACCAATGGTGACCAGGAGGTGGTCTGCATGCTCGCCACGCAAGACGGCAGCAAGATCACCGGCAGCCTGCGCAACGCGAAGCGCTGATCCCCTCGCCATGGCCGTGGCCCTGCACCCGAGCTGGGCGGCGCGCGTCGGGGCCTACCTCGAGCGCGCCGACATGCAGGCGCTCGCCGCCTTCCTGCGTGCGGAGAAGGCCGCGGGCAAGCGCGTGCACCCGCCGGGCCGGCTGATGTTCGCCGCGCTCGACGCCGTGCCGTTCGACGCGGTGCGCGTGGTCATCCTCGGCCAGGACCCCTACCACGGGCCGGGGCAGGCGCATGGGCTCAGCTTCTCGGTGCCACCGGGCATCGCCATCCCGCCGTCGCTGCTCAACATCTTCAAGGAGATCGAGCGCGACCTCGGGCAGCCGATGCCGCGCCACGGCTGCCTGGAGTCTTGGGCGGCGCAGGGCGTGCTGCTGTTGAACGCCGTGCTCAGCGTCGAGGAGGGGCGCGCCGGCAGCCATGCGGGAAAAGGTTGGGAAGGCTTCACCGACGCGATCATCGGCGCGCTCTCCCGCGAGCGCGAAGGCCTGGTGTTCCTGCTGTGGGGCAGCTACGCGCAGAAGAAGGGCGAGCTGATCGACCGGCAGCGCCACTGCGTGCTGAAGGCGCCGCATCCGTCGCCCTTGTCCGCGCATCGCGGCTTCCTCGGCTGCGGGCATTTCGGCAAGGCCAACCGCTGGCTGCAGGGCTTGGGCTCCGCGCCGATCGACTGGTCGCTGCCGGCGCCCTGAGGCTCAGCCTGCAGCGTTGGCCCGCAAGGCGTCGCGGCCGAGCTCGAAAGCGCCGCGCAATCCGGAGGCCGTGCCCAGCGCCGGCGGCACGATGAAGTCATCGAGCCGGTCGCGCCCGTGTGCGTCGTGCGACAGCATCGGGCTGTCGATGTAGCCACCCAACCAGTGTCGCGTGCGCGCGCGAAGCCGCGGGAACAACGCCTGCTGCGCCATGACGCCGCCGCCGAACACCATGCGCTCCGGCGCGGCGAGAAGGATGACCTGGGCCGCGAGTTGGCCGAGGTAGTCGGCCTGCAGGTCGAAGGCGCGGTGGTCGGGCGGCAGTGCATCGAGCGCAGCCCCCCAGCGCGCTTCGATCGCCGGGCCGCTGGCCAGGCCTTCGACGCAGTCGCCGTGGAACGGGCAGGCGCCGGGGAACGGATCGTCCGCGGCGCGACGTGGCCACAGGTGGCCTGCCTCGGGATGCAGCAGCCCGTGCACCGGCCGGCCGTCGAGCACGAGGCCGACGCCGATGCCGGTGCCGACGGTGACGTAGGCCACCGAGGCCAGGCCGCGACCGGCGCCGTGGCGCTGCTCGGCGAGCGCCGCGGCATTCACGTCGGTGTCGATGGCGAAGGGCGCGGCGCGAAGATTGGCGGGCAACATCGCTCGCAAGTCGGTGCCGCTCCAGCCGGCCTTCGGCGTACGGCGAAGGTGGGCGAAGTCGGCGGCGCCCGGATCGAGCGTGAGCGGGCCGAAACTGGCGACGCCGCTCGCCTGCGCGGCGCCATGGCGCCCTTGCGCGGCTTCGAGGAAATCGCGGACTTCGGCGAGGGTGGCCTGCGGATCGCGGGTGGCGATGCGCGCCTGCTCCAGCGGTGTGCCGTCGGCATCGCAGAGTGCGGCGATCATCTTCGTGCCGCCGGCTTCGACGGCGGCGATGCGAACCGTTCCGCCCGCGCTCATGCGCGCACCCACCAGCCCTGTTCGTAGGGGGCGAGCGCGATGGCACCGGCGGACGCGCCGTCGTCGGGCGTGGTGTGGGCATCGATCGCGAGTCGCCGCCAGCGGCCCTCCGGCAACGCCACGCTCGCGCCCTCGCGACCGAGGTTGAATGCCGCGAACAGGCCGGTGCCGCGCGCCACCGTGAGCACGGGGCCGTGCGCGCCCGCATCGACCGCGCGGTCGGCCAGCGCCGGCACCATGGCGCGCGCCTGCCGCATGCCGCGCAGTGCGCCGAACACGCGGCCCGCGTCGCTCGTCGGATCATGCCGCTGCGCTGCGGCCGCATCGTCGAAGGCGGGGCGGTGCAGCCAGCGGCCTTCGTGGCGGCGCTCGGGATCGGCGCGGAAGCTTTCGTCGTTGCCTTGGGCGAGTTCGTCGCCCATGTAGATGAGCGGAATGCCCGGCAACACCATCGCGATCCCGTAGAGCAGCAGGACGCGTCGCAGCGCCCACTCGCGCTCGGCCTCGTCGTCGTGTGCGTGGGCCCAGTCCAGCCCGGCCAGGGCGCTGGCCATGCCGTTGCTGCCGTGCGCGTGGCCGCCATCGCTCTGGAAGGCCTCGCCGCGCGCGGTGCTGCCCGGCGCGTCGCCGGCGTAGTGGCGCGAGAGCGCCGCGAGGTCGAATCCCGGCACGCCGCTGCGGCCGGCCGCCTCGTCATCGAGCACGGGCCACACGATGTCGTCGTGGCAGCGCACGTAGTGCAGCCACGTGGCGTCGTCCGGCAGCGTCGGCGTGCGCTCCAGCACGTTGGCGACCAGATCGGCGCGGCCCAGCGCCAGCCCCGCCCAGCCCGCGGCCATCAGCGAGCTCTGGTAGGCGATGTGGCATTCGGGGGCGCTCGCCGTGCCGAAGTAGGGCGGCAGCTCGCGCATCGGCACGATCGCTTCCGCCTTCAACACCACGGAGGGCATTGCGAGGTCGACGACGGCGCGCAAGGCCTGCAGCAGGCGATGCGCCTCCGGTAGATTCATGCACGGCGTGCCTTCGCGCTTCCACAGGAAGGCGGTGGAATCGAGGCGGAAGCACTCGACGCCGCGGTTGGCGAGATCCAGCAGGGCCAGCGCCATGGCGCGGAAGACCTCCGGGTTCGCCCAGTTCAGGTCCCACTGGTAGGGGTAGAACGTGGTCCACACGTGGCCCAGACCGGAGACGACGGTGAAGTTGCCCGGCGCGGTGCGCGGGAACACCTGGCCGAGGTGCGCTTCGTGGCGCGCCACGGCGGCGTCATCGGGCAGCACGTGGAAGAACGCGCGGTAGAACGGATCCCCGGCGCGCGCCGCCTTCGCCCACGCGTGGTCGTCCGAGCAGTGGTTGAGCACGAAGTCGGCGCACAGGTGGATGCCGCGCGGGCGCAAGGTGGCGGCGAGCGCCTCGAGGTCGGCCATCGTGCCGAGGCGCGGTTCGACATCGCCGTAGTCGCGCACGGCGAAGCCGCCGTCGCTGTCGCCCTCGCGCATGGCGAGGAAGGGCAGCAGGTGCAGGTAGCGCACGCCCAGCGCATCGAGGTGGTCGACGCGCCGTGCCACCCCGGCCAGCGTGCCGCCGAAGCGGTCGACATAGGTGCAATAGCCGATCGTCGCCGGATCGGTCAGCCACGCCCTCGGTGCGTCGGCATCGAGGGCGCGGAGCGTGGCGGGGCGAGCCGCCGCGCGTGCCGCGATGTCGTCGACCAGACGCGCGTACCACGCGGGATCGAGCGTGCCGTACACCGAGCCCAAGGCCGCTTCGAGCCGAGGCCCGAAGCGTGCCCATCGCGCGGCCCAGCCGGGATCCGGCGTGGCCTCGGTGGCGGCGTTGGCGGTGCCCATTCCCATGCGCAACGGCCCGTCAGAAGTCGTAACGCAGGGACAGCGCCGTCGAACGCCCCGGGATCGAGCGCGCGCGGATGATGTTCGCCGCGTTGTCGACGATCGCGCCTTCCTCCGACTCGGTGATGCCGAACTCGTCGAAGACGTTGTTGACGTTCAGCGTCAGCGTCAGCGCGTCGGTCACCCGCCAGTCGGCGAACAGGTTGGTCTGCACGAAGCCCGGCATCACCAGCGCGTTGTTGTCCTGCGCGTAGCTGTCGGTCGTGCCGATCACGTTGGCGCCGATCGTCCAGCGCTCGAACGCATAGGCCGGCGTCACCTGGTAGACCCAATCGGCCTGGCGGCGCGGCGTGTTGCCCACGTTCGCCGGGCTGATCTGGTCGCGCGAGATCTCCGCATCGGTCCACGTGGCGCCACCGTTCACCGAGAACGCGCCCGAGCGCCACGCGCCCTCGATCTCGATGCCCTTGGCGAGGTACGTGCGGTTGAGGAAGCGCTGGTTGGTGGCCTCGAAGTTCTGCTCCTCGGTCTCCGCGCGGAACGCGGTGAGGTACAGGTCGAGGCCCTCCCAGCGCCACTTCACGCCGGCTTCGACTTGGTCGACGAGGTCGACGGCGTCTTCCGAGCGCACCGAGCCGTCGGCACGGACCACGCCGAACAGGAGGCGGTCGGCATTGGCGCGGCCGCCGCGGCTGGCGCGGGCGAAGTAGGCGAGGTCGTCGCTGGCGAGCCAGTTCATGCCGACCGACCACGAGGTGTAGCCCCAGTCGTAGTTCACCGGGGACACTGCGGCATTGTTGACGGTCGAGACGCTGCGCTCGGTCGGCTCGATGGTGCCGTTGCCGTTGACGTCGAGGTTGGCGACCTGCACCGAGCCCGCGTAGTTGCCCGTCGCTTCGCCGTTGTCGCGGCGGACGCTGGCGTCCACGCTCAGGCGGTCATTGGACCAGGCCAGCGACAGGTAGGGCGCGTCGATGACGTACTTCGTGTTGTAGCTGCGCGTGCAGCAGTTGCCCCAGAAGGGCACGCCGTAGGCGTAGAGGCCGTTCGTCGAGAGCCGCTGGCCCGTGGCGCTGATGACGTCGAGCAGGCGCGCGTCGTTGCCGTCCAGCGCCAGCACGTAGCTGTTCCAGACCCAGTCCATGTCGATGTTCTGCCGCGAACGGTACCAGCCACCGGCGAGGTCGAGCGTGCCACCGGCGCTGTCGAAGGCCTTCGACAGCTGCAGGTTGTTGGCGTAGTTGCCGAAATCATTGATCTCGGTGTTGAACAGGTGCTCGCGGATCGCGAGGCCCGTGTAGGCCGGGCTGGTCGCCGCGCTGCCCGCGGTCACGAGGCGCGCGCCGGCGCCACCGATCGAGGCGGCGATGTCGGCGCCGTCATCCACCTCGGCCGGGAACGGCGAGACGAAGCGGCCGTCGGTGTCGGCGTAGCGGAAGCGGTTGTCCAGCGTCCAGCCGTTGTCGAAGGCGCGCTGGAACTCGAGGCCGAAAGCCGTCGACTTCGGCCGCATGCCGTCGGCGATGTCGGTGCGGCGGCGCTGGTTGTTGCCGTCGAGGCCGATGTCGGTGAGGAAGTTCGGGCTGTGCGGCGTGTCGCGGCCCGGGTCGAAGCCCGGGAAGCCGGAGAAGCGCGGGTTGCGGTTCGTGCCGGTGACGCGCACTGGCATCGGCAGGTAGCCGATGGCGCGGTCGTCGAGCAGCTTCAGGTGGAAACGCAGGAAGCCGCCATCGTGTTCGCGCGTCAGGTTGGCCTTGATCTGGCCGCCGTCTTCCGCGGTGTAGCCGGGGTCGCGCACGCCGTCGCCGCGGCGGTAGAAGCCGGCCACGTGGAAGCGCCACTGGTCGTTGATCGGCCCACCGTAGCGGAAGTCGGTGCGGAAGCTGTCGTAGTCGAGGCCGGCGGTGAGGCCGATCGCGCCGCCCTGCACCTCGCCGGTGTTGCTGACGAAGTTGATGATGCCGCCGGGCGAATTGCTGGCGAAGGTCGAGGCCGAGCCGCCGCGAAGCGCTTCGATGCGATCCAGGCTCCAGTCGGCGCGCAGGAAGATGTCGGCGTTGCCGAAGGCGATGTCGCCGAACTCCAGCACCGGCATGCCGTCCTCCTGCAGCTGCAGGAACTTCGCGCCACCGGCCGCGACCGGCAGGCCGCGCACGGCGATGTTGGCGTTGCCTTCGCCGCCGGTGCTCTCGGAGCGCACGCCGGGGATGTTGCGGAAGATCTCCGCCGTCGAGCGCGGCGCCGACTGCTCGATCTGTTCGACGCCGATGGTCGAGATCGAGACGCTCGATTCGAGCTTGGTCTGCGCCGCCGGCGTGCCGGTGACGATGATCGCGTCGAGGCTCTGGGGCGTCGGGGCTTCGTCGTCGGGCCCGGGCGACGCAGCGGGTGCCTGCGCAGCGGCGAAGGGCGCGGCAAGCAGCAGGGCAATGACGGCCGCGAGCGCGCGGCGATTGGGTTTGCGTGGTGTGTGGTGCATGGCCTCCCCTCCCAGGAACGGCATGATGGCTTTGCCAGCGGCGGCCGCTGGTTCGTCATGGATACGCCTCGATGCAAACGATTGCAAGTGCCCCGCGTGAAGGCGATGTCGCCTCACTTTGGTGTCCATACGGTGCTTATATCTAGGGTGTTTTTCCGTTCCGCGGTTGCGATTCCATTCGTATGCTGTGGTGCAGCACGCGCCATTAGCGCAACCGATTGCATTTGCGGTGGGCTGCGGGCATCGTTCGCCGGCGGGGAGGGGCCCGCGCTACCGGTACGATCCGCACATGGGCAACGTGAACCCGCAGCTGGCCGGCATCGACTACGCGATCGTCGCGCTCTATTTCCTCGTCGTCATCGGCCTGGGCTTGTTCGTCGCCCGCGGCAAGCAGAGCGCCCAGGACTATTTCCTCGCCTCGCGTTCGATGTCCTGGCCGGTGATCGGGTCGGCGCTGCTGGCCTCGAACATCTCGTCGACCACGCTCGTGGGCCTCGCCGGCGCGGCCTTCGCCTCCGGCATCGCGGTCTACAACTACGAGTGGATGGCCACCGTGGTGCTGGCCTTCTTCTGTGTGTTCTTCCTGCCGTTCCTGCTGCGTTCGCAGGTCTACACGCTTCCCGAGTACCTCGAACGCCGCTACAGCCGCGCGTCGCGCACCTATTTCTCCGGTCTCACCATCTTCCTCAACATCGTCGTCGACACCGCGGGCGCGCTCTATGGCGGTGCGCTGATGCTCAGCCTGGTGCTGCCCGACGTGCCGTTGTGGCAGATCGTCGTCGGCCTCGCCCTGTCGGCCGGCGTCTACACGGTTCTGGGTGGGCTGCGCGCGGTGATCTACACCGAGACGCTGCAGGCGGTCATCCTTGGTGGCGCGGCCATCGTCATCGCCTGGTTCGCCTTCGACAAGGCCGGCGGCTGGGACCACGTGATGGCCAGCGTCGACCCGGAGAAGCTCTCCCTCGTCCGACCCGCCGACGACCCGCATCTGCCGTGGACCGGCCTGGTCCTCGGCGTGCCCCTGCTCGGCTTCTACTTCTGGTGCACCAACCAGTTCATGGTGCAGCGCGTTCTTTCGGCCAAGGACGAGAACCACGGCCGCTGGGGCGCGCTGTTCGCCGGCCTGCTGAAGCTGCCCGTCCTGTGGGTGATGGTGCTCCCGGGCACCTGCGCGATCCTGCTTTACCCCGAGCTGGCCAAGCCCGACCTGGTCTACCCCACGCTCGTCTTCGACCTGTTGCCGGCGGGCCTGCTCGGCCTCGTCATCGCCGGCTTCTTCGCCGCGATCATGTCGTCCATCGCCAGCACCTTCAATTCGGCGGCCACGCTGGTGACGATGGACTTCATCCGCGTGTGGCGGCCGCAGATGGACAACGACGCGCTGGTGCGCACGGGTCGGCTCGCCACCGTGGGCTTCATGGTGCTCGCGGTGCTGTGGGCGCCGCAGATCGCCCGCTTCGAATCGCTGTGGCAGTACCTGCAGGCCGTGCTGGCCTACGCGGTGCCGCCGATCTGCGCGCTGTTCCTGGTCGGCCTGTTCTGGCGCGGGGCGAACGCCCGAGGCGCCGTGGCCTGCATCGTGGCGGGCGTGGTCGGCGGTGGTGCCCTCTTCTGGACGAACGTCGTCGCCGCCGAGCCGTTGGGGCTGCATTTCCTGCTGGTCGCCCCGCTGCTGTTCGTGCTGTGCGTGGTGGTGCTGGTGACCGTCTCGTTGCTGTCCCCCGCCCCGGCGAAGGACGGTGTCGACGCCATGCTCTGGACCCCGGACTTCTTCCGCGCCGAGACGCGGGCGCTGGCCGGCGTGCCGGCCTGGCAGAACTACCGGCTGCAGGCCGTCGCGCTGCTGGTGCTCACCGCGGCAATCGTCTGGGTGTTCCGCTGACGCCGCGCGGGCGGCGTCCGTCCCGACTCACGCCGATTCGCGGATGACCAGCGACGGCGCGATCGGCGCCGGGCGCGGGTCGCCGCCGTTGAGCCGTTCGATCAGCGAGAGCGTGAGCAGTTCGGCACCGCGCTTGAGGTCCTGCCGCACGGTGGTCAGCGCCGGATGCGTGTACTGCGCCAGCGGCACGTCGTCGTAGCCCACCACCGAGACGTCCTGGGGCACGCGCACGCCGCGGTCGTTGAGGGCGCGGATGGCGCTGATCGCGATCACGTCGGAGGCCGCGACCACACCGTCCAGCGGCACGTCCTGTGCGAGTAGGCCGCGGAAGGCGCGGTAGGCCTCGTCCGCGTCGAACGGCGCGCGCAGGTGCCGCCGCGGGTCGTCGTCGATGCCCGCCGTCGCCAGCGCTTCACTGTAGCCGGCGAAGCGGTGCGCCACTTCCGGCAGCCGCTCGTCGCCGAGGAAGGCGATGCGGCGGCGGCCCTGGCGGATCAGGTGCCGGGTGGCGATCAGCCCGCCGGCGTGGTTGTCCGAGCCGACGCAGGGGTAGGCCTGCCCGGGCATCTGCGCGCCCCAGGCCACCAGTGGCGCGCCGCGCTCGGCGGCGGCGTTGATCGCCTCGTGCTCGTGGCTTTGGCCGATGATCACCAGCCCCTCGGCGATCGACTGCGCCAGCGTCGCGTCGAGCCAGGTGCCGGATTCCTGCACGGCCTTCGAGAGCAGCATGCTGTAGCCGCGGCTGGTCAGCTCGTCGGCGAGGTAGGTCAGCATCGTCATCATGAACGGGTCGGTGAGGTGCCCGCTGCGATCGTGCTGCAGGGGCACCACGACGGCGATGACGCCGGAGCGCCCCGCGCGCAGGCTGCGCGCGATCGGGTTGATGCGGTAACCGAGCTCGCTGGCCAGGGCCTTGATCCTCACCCGGGTGGCCTGGGCTACCGTCGGATGGTCGGCCAGCGCGCGGGAGACCGTCGACTCCGAGACCCCCGCGATCTTCGCGAGGTCGCTCATCTGGAGGGGGCCCTTGGCCTTCGTGGCGGCTTTCTTCGGCATGCGTCCTCGTCCTGGTGGCCGCCGGCCCCGGGCGGACGCTCCAGTATGCGCGGGCCCTGCGCCGATGGGCGAGGGGTTATCTCATAAGTGAATGAGACTATGGCGATTGCTGCTGCCGGTGGAACGCTGTGGAACTTTCCGGGGTCTTAGCACTCGTAGCAGGCGAGTGCTAAATTGCCCCCATGACCCCCCGAGGGACGCAGGAATGACCACGACCTTGATCACCGCCAACTACCCCATCCCCAGCGCGCTTGGCTCGCTGGAGGCCTATGTGGCGGCCGTCCACCAGATCCCCGTGCTCAGCGTCGAGGACGAGCAGGCGCTCGCCCGCCGCCTCCGCGACGAGGGCGACCTCGAGGCCGCGAAGGCCCTCGTCGTCTCGCACCTGCGCTTCGTCGTCCACGTGGCCCGCGGCTACCAGGGCTACGGCCTCGGCGTCGGCGACCTCGTGCAGGAAGGCAACATCGGCCTGATGAAGGCGGTGAAGCGCTTCGACCCCGACCAGGGCGTGCGCCTCGTCAGCTTCGCCGTGCACTGGATCCGCGCCGAGATCCACGAGTTCATCCTGAAGAACTGGCGCATCGTGAAGGTCGCCACGACCAAGGCGCAGCGCAAGCTGTTCTTCAACCTGCGCAAGAGCAAGACGCGCCTCGGCTGGATGAACGACGCCGAGGTCACCGCGGTGGCCAAGGACCTCAACGTCTCGAAGCGCGAAGTGCTGGAGATGGAAGCCCGCCTGTCCGGCCGCGACATCGGCTTCGACGCGCCCGCCGGCGAGGATGACGACCACGCGCCGCCGGCGCCGATCGCCTACCTCGAGCAGGCCGATGGCGATCCGGCCGCGCTGTTCGAGCGCGAGAACCACGAAGAGAAGCAGCTCGACGCGCTGGGCGAGGGCCTCGACAGCCTCGACGCCCGCTCGCGCGCCATCCTGCAACGCCGGTTCCTCGCCGAAGAGAAGGCCACCCTGCAGGACCTCGCCGTCGAGTACGGCGTGTCGGCCGAGCGCGTGCGCCAGATCGAAGCCAATGCGCTGAAGAAGCTGCGCGGCCTGCTGCTGGCCTGAGCCCGCGGCCACCGGCCGGGCAACCTAACGACGGCGCCTTCGGGCGCCGTCGTCGTTTCGGGCTGCTAGCATCGTGCGGCCTTTCCCCACCCCCACAAGGAACGAACCCATGAACACCCCCTTTCCGCCGCCGCCCGCCGCCCCCGAGAAGAAGCGCAAGCTCTGGCCGTGGTTCCTCGGCGGCTGCCTCACGCTTATCGTCCTCGGCGGGCTCGCCGTCGCGGCGATGTTCTACTTCGGCGCGAAAGCGGTTTCCGCGGGTGGCAAGGAAATCGTCGCCCAGGTGCCAGCCGTGCAGGAGCATTTCGGTGCCGTGACCGATGCCGGCATGGACTTCGGCGCCATGATGGAGGCCAGCCAGGCCGGCCGGAGCGTCATGATCTTCAACATCACCGGCGAGAAGGGCGAAGGCCGCCTCGTCATCGAGACGGACCAGGCGACGCAGGCGTTCAAGTCGGCCACGTTGACCCTGCCGAGCGGCGAGACTCTCGAGGTGGACGCCGCCACGATGAAGCAGCTGCAGGCCCTGCAGCCGTAACGGGCCGCCTCCGCATCCCGCCTTGCGAACGACCGGCCTTGTGCCGGTCGTTTCGTTTTAGGGCCTCATCGCGCCGCTCGCCCCTCAGTAAAGGTCGATCGGATCGACGTCGATCGACCATCGCACGCGGCGGGCCTCCGGCAGCGCGTACCAGCCGGACGCCGCCGCGCCCAGCGCCGCCTGCAGCACGCGACGCTCGTCGGCGCGCAGCAGCAGCTGGAAGCGGGCGCGTCCGGCGCGGCGCGGCATCGGCGCAGGTACCGGGCCGGCCCAATCCAAGCCCGGCACGCGCTGGCCATCGACGGCCGCGCCGAGCAGATGCTGCCGAGCCGCGGTGAGGAAGGCCTCCGCGTCGGCCGCGTCGGTCGCTTCCGCGCGCAGCAGGGCCCAGTGCGCGAACGGCGGGAGCGCGGCGGCCTCGCGTTCCGCCAGCAGGGCGGCCGACAGCGCCGCGTAGCCGCCGGAGAGCAGCAGGGCCAGCCACGGGTGTTCGGGATGGTGGGTCTGCAGGATCACCTCGCCGGGACGCTCGCTGCGCCCGGCGCGCCCGGCCACCTGCACCAGTAACTGACCGAGCCGCTCGCCGGCGCGGAAGTCGGCAGAGAACAGGCCCTCGTCCATCGACACCACGGCGGACAGCGTGAGCAGGGGCAGGTCGTGGCCCTTCGCCAGCATCTGCGTGCCGACGAAGATGCCGGGGCCGTCGCCGAGTTCGGCCAAGCGCTTCGCGAGGCCGTCCTTCACCGCCGTGGTGTCGCGGTCGACGCGGACGATGCGGGCGTCGGGGAATCGGGCGGCCAACGCCTCCTCCACGCGTTCGGTGCCCTGGCCCTGCGGCTGCAGGGCGAGGCTGCCGCAGTCGGGGCAGGCGTTCGGCTTCGGCGCGCGGTAACCGCAGTGGTGGCAGATGAGCCTTCGACCCACGCCGTGCACGGTCAGCGGCGCATCGCAGCGCTTGCAGGGCGCGCTCCAGCCGCAGTCGTGGCAGAGGAGCACCGGGGCGTAGCCGCGGCGGTTGCGGAACACCAGCGCCTGCTCGCCGCGTTCCAGCGTCTTTTCGATCGCGTCCAGCAGTTCCGGCGCGAGGCCGGCTTCGAGCTTGCGCTTGCGCACATCGAGCACGCGCACCGACGGTGCCCGTGCCCCGGCCCGCGCGCGTGCGGGAAGCACCAACCGCGTCAGCCGCCGCGACAGGGCCTGGCGCTGCGTTTCGAGGGCGGGCGTGGCGCTGCCCAGCACCACCGGAACACCGCAGGCCTGGCCGCGCCAGAGCGCGAGGTCGCGGGCGTGGTAGCGGATGCCGTCCTGCTGCTTGTAGCTGGCGTCGTGCTCCTCGTCGACGAGGATCAGCCCGGCCTCGGGCAGCGGGCAGAACACCGCGGAGCGGGTGCCGACCAGCACGCGGCCTTCGCCGCTGCGCATCGCCGCCCAGGCCCGGGCGCGGGCGCCGTCGGCGAGGCCGGAGTGCATCGCGTGCACCTCGACCGGCAGGCCGCGCTGGAGCCGTGCGATGGTCTGCGCGGTGAGGCCGATTTCCGGCACCAGCAGCAGCGCCTGCTTCCCCTGCGCCAAGGCATGGCGGATGGCCTCGAGGTAGACCTCGGTCTTGCCCGAGCCGGTGACGCCGTCGAGCAGGAAGGGCGCGAAGCCTCGGGGGCCCGTGATCGTTGCGACGGCCTCGGCCTGAGCGTCGTTGAGCGTGAGGCCAGCGCCGATCGCTCGCACCGCGGCCGGCATCGGCACCCGCTCGGCGGCGCCGCGCTCGGCCAAGCGTCGGGCCGCATCGCGCCATCCCGGGTGTTCGAGGTCGAGTCGGGCTTCGGGCCACGGGGCGTCGCCGGTGGCCGCCCAGGCCTCGGCCAGCGCCTTGGGGCGGCCGGTGCGCAGGGTCTCGAGGCCGGCCCGGCCCGCAGGCGTCAGGCGCCAGCCGAACGCACGGTGGTCCAGCACGGGCTCGCCATCGCGCAGGGGGCCGGGCAGGGCGGTGGCCCACACCTCGCCGAACGGCGCATGGTAGTAGCGGCTGGCGAAGCCCAACGTGCTCCAGAGCTCGGCGTCGACCAGGGGCTGTGCGTCAAGGCGCTCAAGGACCGGCTTCAGGACGGCGTCGGCCGCCCCGCTCGGTCCCACGCCGACCACCACGCCCATGGCGCTGCCGCGGCCGAAGGGCACGCGCACGCGGCAGCCGATCCAGCCCGTGTCCGCCTCCCGGCCTTCGTCGGGGAGGTAGTCGAACGGGGCGGGCAGGGGCCGGGGCAGGGCCACCTGCAGGGTCGTGAGCGGCATGCCGCGAGTGTAGCGGCGGCGTCCAGCGCGCCGCTGAGGCCCGTCGCAGGCCCTCTCCCCGCCCGGTGCGACCGTTGGGCCACTTGCCGCACAGTGCTGCCCACTCGCTGAGGTGTGCACCACAAGCTGCTGATTTGAATGGGGTCGCGGTCTTATCCACATGCGCTGTGGATAAGTCTGTGGAATGGCATGGGGTGGGGGCTGCGCAGCCCCGCTGTTTCGCGGCTTCTTTGTGTCTTGATGATTTTTTAGTCAAACTGAAATATCCCTTTTAAAGCAATGGCTTAGGGTGTGAAAGGGGGCGCTGTGCGGGGTGGTTGGCCGCCTGAATGGATCGGGAACGGGTCTCAGGCCGGGGTGTGCACAACTGCGCCCCGCAGAACCCCAACAAAATCGCGGCGGAGCCGCTGTTCGGCCCCCTGTCAACCGGTGGACGAAAAAAAGTGCGGACGACGGCACAAGCCTGCGGGGGCAAGCGAAACGTGACCTTGTCGACGCCCCTGCCTAGACTCGCGGGGTGAGCTCGACCCCTTCTTCCGCCCTTCCGGCCTTCCTCCGCGGCATCGAGCCGCGTGCCCGCGTGCTCTCCCGCGCCCAGGCCGGTCCGGCGCTCGACGACGAGCGCCTGCTGGCCGACGTGCGGGAGGAATTCAGCGCGCGCGCGGCCCGCCTCCCATTGGCCGAATGGCCGTTGCGCTACTGGGGCCTGCTGTTGGCTCGCGACGAGCTCGGCCGTCCTTCCGGCCAGACCCCGGCGCATCCGCTCTACAGCCTGACCCACACGCGTCGGCTCGCGCTTCTGCTGCGTCTGGTGGTCGGCCTGGAGCCGGCCGGCGCCGCTCGCGTCATGGGCTTGTCGGAAACCGCCTACCGCGCGCTCTGGGCCGATGCGGAAGACAAGCTGGCCGAACAGGGCGTGGGGCCGGCGGTGTTGATGCGCTGGCACGAGGCCTTCCAGCGCGAGGCACGCGGCGAGGCCGCCTCCGCCGATGCGCCGCCGCGCACGCCGGCGCGCCATGCCGCGCCGATCGGGCGGCCTCGCGGGCCGCGCTGGCGCCCGACGCCCCTGCAATGGGGTCTCGGGGCGGTGGCACTGGTCCTTCTGGCCGTTCTGGCCGCGACCTTCATCTGGCCACCGGCACCGATCGTGCCGGCCACGGCCGCCGGCTCGGCCGATGCCGCCCCGACCACACTCGAGGCCTCGCCCGGATCGCCGCCCCGCGACATGGCGGCGGCGCTGGTCGTGGATCCCGATTTCACCCTGCTCGACGCGGCCCCGGCCGCGCCCTGGCGCGAGGGCGTCGCCTTTCTGAGCTGGGCGACCGTGCAGCGCGGCGTGGCCTTGCCCACACCGGTCGACCCCTCCCCGGCCGTGGCGCGCCCCTGGGGCAGCTTGCCGGCGGACCGGCAGGCCCTGCTGGCCCCGGTCCAGGCGGCGTGGCCGGCGCTGGACGCGGCCGCGCAGGCCGACCTGCTGGCCAACGCCGAGGCGTGGGCCGGCTACGACACCGCACGCCGTGAGGCCCTGCGCACGGCCTATGCCGCCTGGGTGCAGCGGCCGGCGCTGGAGCGCTCCGCCCTGCGCGCCGCCCACGCGGAGTGGAAGGCGCTGGATGCCGGGGAGCGCGAAGCGCTGACGGCCACGGCGGCCGTGCTGGCGGCCCTGCCGGTCGACGCCCAGCAGGCGCAGCGGGCGGCCTTCGCCGCCTTGGATGCGCAATCCCAACGCGATTGGGCCGTCGGCCCCCGGTTGGGCACCCAGCTGCCGGGCCTGCGACCCCTGCTGGCCTTCGTGCCGGCCAGCGAGCAGGCGGCCCTGATCGCCGCACTCGAGGCCCTGGGCGAGCCGACCCGCGCCGCGCTGGCGGCGCGCGTGGCCACGATGGGGACGGCGCAGCGGGCCGCGCTTCGCGGCAAGGTGCTGGCGGCTCCGGCGGACGCCCGTCCCGGCCTGCTGGCCGAGGCGGCGGGGCCCTGAGGCCCGCCGGCCGCGTCAGGCGTGGCGTCTGGGCGACGCTACAGCCAGACCAGTGCCGCGAGCAGCGCGAACACCGCCACCACCGAGAGCAGCAGGATTTCGGCGAAGCCGAGGATCGCGAAGTTCAGGCTGGTCGCGAACCAGCCCTGGCCGTGCACCCGCTTCAGGTGCAGCCACAGGTAGGCGGGGATCCACGCCAAGGCCAGCCACTCCAGCCAGCCCATCGGTGCCGCCAGCCACGCCGGCGACCCGAGCAGCGATTCGAACGAGGTCATCGCCATCAGCACCAGCAGCATCGCGCAAACGAAGGCGTGGCCGTGCAGGGCGCTGACGAGATGCTCCATGTACAGCCGCCGCTGGTAGACGTAGAGGATCTTCAGCAGCAGCGCGAACACCGGCACCAGCACGAACAGCGCCGTCGGCAGCGCCGAATAGAAGGCGTTGCGCAGCAGGTCGGGGTCTTCGCGCACGCGCTTCCAGTTCTGCGGGACGTGACCGATCTGGGTGTTGAGCCAGCGGTTCACGCCATCGGGCAATGACTCGATCACCAGCGGATTCGTCTCCGCGTCCCACGGCTTGCCGTTGAAGTTGATGTCGGGCGTGTCGGAATTCTCGTCCACCGAGAAGCCGGGCGAGGACTCGCGCGTTGCCGGTGCGCCACCGTCGCCTTCCGACGCACGCAGTTCGGCGATGCGCGCCGCGGCGGCGGCCTCGACCTGCTTCTCCGTGGCATCGAGCACCGAGCGCATGCCCGGCACGCCCTCGGACTCCTTGCGCGAGGCGGCGAATTCCGCCCGCACTTCGGCCATGCGCGCCTCGACGCCTTCGACGGTGTCGATCTCCTCGAAGCCCTCGTTGCCGTCGGGGTCGAGGACGACGGCATCGGTGCCGGCCACCCGCACGGCATCGTCGCGGCCGATCTCGAACGAGGGCGTGGCGAGCTTCGCCGCGAAGAAGGTGCCGATGCACAGGAACACGAACAGCCGCACCGGCGAGACGTAGCGCACGCGGTGCCCTTCGATGTACTCGCGGGTGAGGAAGCCGGGCTTCAGCAGCAGCGCCGGCAGCGTGCGCAGCAGGCGGCCGTCGATGTTGAAGATGGTGTCGGCGACATCGCCGAGGATCGAACTGAAGTGCCGGACCAGGCCCTTCGTCGGCTGGCCGCAGGCGTAGCAATGCTCGCCGTACAGGGGCGAACCGCAGTTGCGGCAATGGGCGTCGGTCGGGGTCGTCATCGTCGATATAGTAGGCGCCCGCCGATTCCCGGGTTCCCCTGCCATGCGTCATGACGACGCCCACCGCGCGCGCCTGAAGCGCGAGCTGCGGGCCACCGCCCTGCTGTCCGCGCCGCTGGTGGTCGGGCAGCTGTCCTCGATGGGCATGAACGTCATCGACACCGTGCTGGCCGGACGCCATGGCACGCAGACCTTGGCCGCCATCGGCGTGGGTGCGCCGGCGTGGTCGGTGGTGATCCTGCTGTGCATCGGCGTGCTGATGGCCGTGCCGCCCTCGGTGGCGCAGCTCGACGGCGCCGGACGCCGCGGCGAGATCGGCGCCCTGTTCCGGCAGGCGCTGTGGCTGGCGCTGGCCCTCGGCCTCGGCCTGTTCGCGCTGATCCGGCTCGCGCCGCTCGCGTTGTCGAACTTCATCGCGCCGGAGGTGATGCCCGGCGTCACCGGCTTCCTGCACGGCATCAGCTGGGGAGCGCCGGCGCTGGCGCTGTACTTCAGCCTCCGCTACCTCGCCGAAGGCGTGGCCTGGACGGTGCCGACCATGGTGATCGGTGCCGGTGGCCTCGTGCTGCTGCTGCCGCTGGGATGGGCGCTGATGGACGGCGTGGGTCCGCTGCCGGAGCTCGGCGCCGGCGGGCTCGGCCTCGCTACCGCGCTCGTGCTGTGGACGCAGGTCGCGGCCATGGCGACCACGCTGGCGCGCGCGCGGCGCTGTGCGGACCTCGGCCTGTTCGCCCGCTTCGACGCCCCCGACGCCGCGGCCATCGGCCAGCTGCTGAAGCTCGGCCTGCCGATGGGCCTGGCGATCTTCATGGAAGGCAGCCTGTTCGTCGCCACGGCCCTGCTGATCGCGACGCTCGGCACCGTGCCGATCGCTGCCCACCAGGTGGCGATCCTCGCCGCCTCCGCGGCCTTCATGGTGCCGCTGGGCGTGGCCATGGGCACAACAGTGCGCGTCGGGCAGGCGGCCGGCGCCGGTGATGCCGAGGGCGTGCGCTGGGCGGCCAAGGCAGGCTGGATCATCGGATTCGCCACCCAGACGGCCTCGGCCCTCGTGCTGGCCCTGGGCGGGGCGTGGATCGCGGCCCTGATCACCGACGACCCGGCCGTCATCGCGATGGCCGCCACGCTGATGCTGTTCGCAGCGGTGTTCCAGTAAACCGACGGCTTGCAGGCGATCTCGGCCGGTGCCCTGCGCGGCCTGAGGGACACCCGCGTGCCGGCGTGGATCTGCGTGCTCAGCTACTGGGGCCTCGGCCTGCCGGTGGCCATCGGCCTCGGCGGCATCGGCGCCGACGGCGGCACCCGCATCGCCCTCGGCCTCGGCTGGGGCCCGCCGGGCTACTGGGCCGGCCTGATCGTGGGCCTGAGCGTGGCCGCGGTGCTGCTCACCTGGCGCTTCCTCGCGCATTCCTCACGTGACTTTCGGGGCGTGACCGCCGCCGATTGAGCGGCTAAGGTCGGGTCGTCACTTTCGGAGTCCCCCATGGCCACAGTCGATCGTCCCGGTCCCCTCCGCCGCCTGTTCGGCGGCCTGTGGGACGCCCTGAACTTCACCCGTCGCCTCGTTTTCAATCTGCTGTTCCTCACGGTGCTTCTGTTCCTGCTGGTCGCGATCCTTTCCGGTCCGTCGGTGAAGCCGGTGCAGGACAAGAGCGCCCTCGTGCTCGACCTCGGCGGTCGCCTGGTCGAGGAAGCGCGCTCACCGGCACAGAAATTCGAAGAGCAGATCACCCGCGGCGAAGCGACCGCCGAGTTCCAGCTGCGTGACCTGCTGCGCGCCATCGACGGCGCCAAGGACGATCCGAAGATCGACCGCCTCGTCCTGAAGACCGACGGCTTCTCGGCCAGCGGCTTCGCGGCCCTGCGCGAGCTCGGCGATGCCATCGCCGACTTCAAGGCCAGCGGCAAGCAGGTCGTCGCTTGGGGCACCGGCTACGACCAGGTCGGCTACTACCTCGCGGCGCAGGCCGACGAGATCTACATGGATTCCGAAGGCCTGATCCTGATCGAAGGCCTCGGCCGCTATCGCCCGTACTACCGCGAGCTGCTGGCGGACAAGCTCGGCGTCGACGTGCACCTGTTCCGCGTTGGTGAGTTCAAAAGCGCCGCCGAGCCCTACATCCTCGATGGCGCATCGGCCGAGTCCAAGGAAGCCGACCTGTTCTGGATGGGTGACCTGTGGCAGCGCTACCTCGCCGATGTGTCGGCGGCGCGCAAGTTTGAAGGCGCCTCGTTCGAGACGCTGGTCGCCGAGTTCCCCGCGCGCCTGAGGGCCGCCGGTGGTGACTTCGCCGCGCTCGCGGTCGAAACCAAGATGATCGACGGCACCAAGACCGCCGAAGAGCTCGAGACCCTGCTCGCCGAGCGCGGCGCGGAAGACGAAGAGACGGGCTACCGCCAGGTCGACCTCGACCGCTTCCTGTCGCACCTCGGCGCGCCCACGCTGCCGACCGAAGCGGCGCCGGGCATCGGCGTGGTCGTGGCCCAGGGCGGCATCGTCGACGGCGAGCAGCCGGTCGGCGCCGTCGGCGGCGTCAGCACCTCGGCCCTGCTGCGGCAGGCGCGCGAGGACGACGCCATCAAGGCCGTCGTGCTGCGCGTCGATTCGCCCGGCGGTGGCGTGTATCCGTCCGAGCAGATCCGCCGCGAAGTGGAACTGCTGAAGGGCGCGGGCAAGCCTGTCGTCGTCTCGATGGGCAACGTCGCGGCCTCGGGCGGTTACTGGATCTCGATGAACGCCGACACGATCTACGCCGATCCCTCGACCATCACCGGTTCGATCGGCATCTTCGGCTTGTTCATGAACGGCCCGCGCGCGCTGGAGAAGATCGGCGTGCGCACCGACGGCGTCGGCACCACGCCGCTGGCCGGCGCTTTCGATCCCACCCGCGCCCTCGTGCCGGAAGTGGGCGAGCTGATCCAGACCTTCATCGACCACGGCTACCAGCAGTTCATCGGCAAGGTGGCTACGGCGCGCGAGACCGACGTCGCGGCCATCGACCAGGTGGCCCGTGGCCGTGTGTGGAGCGGTGCGCAGGCGAAGGAACGCGGCCTCGTCGACGAGCTCGGCGGCCTGCGCGATGCGCTGGCGAAGGCAACCGAACTCGCGAAGCTCGAGGCCGATGCGCCGCACACCTACATCACCGCGCCGATGACGCCATTCGAGCAGTTCCTCGCCGACGTCAACCGCAGTGCTCAGGCCAATGCGGTGCTGGGCCGCGTCGCGCCGGCGCTGGCCTTCCTCGGCGACGAGCATGCCGGCCGCGTGGCCGACGACCTCGCCTTCGTGCTGGATTCGCAGGGCAAGCCCTTCCGCGCCGTCGCGCACTGCTTCTGCGATCTGTAAGGCGGCGGCGCTCCCGGTCCCGGGGTTGCGGCGAACGAAAGACCGCGGCTCACGGTCCGTGCCAAACACGGACCGTGAGCCGGACCTGAGGAACGCCCCGCGAGGGGCGTTCCTTTTTTCTTGACGGCAGTTCCTCGGTTCGCTGCCAGCCGGCGACCGAAAACGAGGACGCGCCCGCCGGGCAGCGTCCGGCCTGTTGAGCGCGTACGTCGGATGCCGCGCCCAAACCGGCGCTTGCGTGGCAGCCACCCACCCGCAAGGCTCGCCCGGAAGGGCGTTCGAACTTCCTCTGCGCGGCGACGGCGAGGGGTTGATGGGTCGGTGGCCCTGGGGTACGCTGCAAAACATACCATCCGCCCGGTATTTTGGAGGCTTGATGAAGCGCTTGGCGATTCCTTCGGCCTTCCACGAAGTTCTGGGTGAAACGCAGGAACTGTCGGCCTTGGCGGGTCTAGGGCTCACGGTGCTGTTCCTCGGGGGAGCAATCGGCTGGGCGGCCTTGCCCAGCTTGTCTGCCGTGGAGGGCTGGCGCGCGGCCCTGGCGCTTCTGCTGATCCTCGACATCATTGCCGGGTGCGCGGCCAACTTCACCCGGGGGACGAACGACTTCTACGCCGCCCGTCCCGTGCACAGAATCGGGTTCATTGCTGTCCATGTTCACCTGCCTGTCGTCCTCGCCCTGACGGGCCTCCCTTTGGTGCCTGGGTTGTTGGTCTGGGCATGGACGATCGCGGGCGCCTTCGTGATCAACGCCCTGGACGGGAGATCGAGCCAAGTGCCTGTCGCCGGAGTGCTGTTGGTTGTAGGCCTCGGGGCCGCCCCCCTCGTTGGTCCATGGGAGCCCTGGGCGCTTGCGGTGGCCCAGCTGTTTCTGGTCAAGGTGCTTTACGCCTTCGCCGTGAACCACTATCCGACCCATCGGAGTCAGGGATGACGGCGGTGTTTCGCCTTCTGGGCTCAGAGGAGGTGCCTGAGGCCGTCAGGCTTCTGGCAAGCGCCTTCGCCGCCGATCCTTCCATGGCTCACTTTCTGGGGCCGCGACCGGCGGCGGACCCATCGCGCTGGGATCAACAGCTCGGGGCCTTACTGACCTTGGTGCTGCAGTCGGCACTGCGGGGCGGCGATGAGGTGGTCGGCTTGTATCTGGGCTCGCGGCTCGCCGCCGTGGCGATTACCGAGGACCGGCGCCCGGGCCTTGGAAGGGCCTTGCGACGGGGCTGGGCGGAGGTGGCCAGTCTGGCCACCGTGGGCCGAGCGCTGCCCTGGGCGGTCCTTTCTCGGGTGGAGGCATACCGCAGGGCGGTGCGGCAGGCCCACCGCAGTGCACTGGCGTTCTACCTGGTGATGCTCGGGGTTGACTCGGAATTCCAGCGCCAGGGCCTCGGTCGACAGCTGTTCTCGTTCCTGGTGTCCCGTCATTCCGGTGTCTGGGGTCTCGATACAGAAAATCCGGCCAACGTGGACGTCTACCGTCGGTGGGGCCTGACCCATGACGGGTCCCTCAGGCTGGGCACGCTTGAGGTTTTCCTGATGACCCTTGAGGAGAAGGAGGCGGCGCAATGAAAACCAGCCGGGAGGAACTGCTCTTGGTGGCCTTTCGACTCTTCCTGACGAAGGGGTACGAAGGCACGACCATGACCGACCTCGCCTCCGCCAGCGGCTTGTCCAAAGGGGCCTTCCACCATCACTTTTCCCGCAAGCCCGACCTCTTCGAGGCCTGCGTGGACCACTTTTTCACCGGCTTCCTGCCCTCCGGAGAACCCACCGAGGCCCCGGACGCGGCCACACTGGTGCGCACCTTGGCCGCTGGCTATGCGGAGCACTTGGCCGGACTCCTCGACCAAGGCATCGATCTCGCCAGCTACTTGCGGTTCCTGTTGTCGCTCTTTCCGGACCGCGCGGAATGGGTTCGGGACCGCCAGCAAGCCGTCGAGGCCGAGATGGCACGGCTTTACCGCTCCGACGTGGCCGACGGACGGGTCCTTCGACCCCGATCACCCGAGGCCTTCGCCCGCCAGGTCACCGCCACCCTCGAGGGCCAAGGCCTCCTCTGGGCTTGGGCCGAGCAACCGACGGCGGAGCGGATTCGAGACTCGTTCGCCCAGTGCGCGGAGGGCCTGGTCGACGGGATGAGCCTCCGTGGCTGAGCGAAACGGACGTTTCGAGCGAAGCCCCAGCATCCTTTCCAGCAAGGCACAGGGCAGGGAATCCGTTGGGGTGCGCCTTCGGATCGGGCATCAGTCCCGGCGGTTGCCAGAAACCGCTGGGTCGCTGCGTCGCGTCATGCGATTTACCGGCCCCGGGGTCGACGAGCCTGCTCGCTGGATCCGTTCGTGGACGACGTCCGCGAGCCGCAGGCGGCCGCGACGGTCAGCCGCCCTCGGGCGGCGCGGTTTCGCCGCTCTCCGCCGCGTCGATGGCCTCGCGCTGCGCATCGGCGGCCTGCATCAGTGTGTCTTCGACGGCGCGCGCCTTGTCCTGCGGCGCCTGGATCGCATCGCGCAGCTCGGTGGCGTCGCCGGCCACCACCTGCGGCGTGGGCTCGTCTTCCGGCACCGGCGTGGGTTCCACGGGCGTGGGCTCGGGGCTGCAGGCGGCGAGGGCGAGTACGGCGAGCAGCGGGAGGGCGGGGAAGCGATTCGCGGGCATGGCCGGACTCCGGTGGGCGTGCGGCTATCCTACGGCGCCCGCCTTTCCATGGAGTCCGTGATGCCGAATGCCACTCGATGGCGCCTCGACGGCCAGGTCGCCCTGGTCACCGGCGCGAGTGCCGGAATCGGCCGCGCCACCGTCGCCGAACTGCTGGGCCTCGGTGCCACCGTGCTGGCCTGCGCACGCGACATCGACACCCTCGAGGCCGCCGCTGCCGAGTGGCGCGAGGACCATCCCGAGGGCGAGGTGCACGTGCTGGCCTGCGATGTCGCCGAGGCGGCGGGGCGCGAGCGCCTGTTCGACTGGATCGACGGGCTGGGCCTCGGGCTTTCGATCCTGGTCAACAACGTCGGCACCAACCAGCGTCGCGCGACCATGGATTACGACGAGGCCGAATGGCGCGCCATCTTCGAAACCAATCTGTTCGCCACCTTCGAGCTCTGCCGCAGCGCCTATCCGCTGCTGCGCGAACACGCGAACTCGGCCATCGTGAATGTCGGCTCGGTGTCCGGCGCCACGCACGTGCGCACCGGCTCGCCCTACGGCATGAGCAAGGCGGCGATGCACCAGCTCACGCGCAACCTCGCGGTGGAGTGGGCGCCCGAGGGCGTACGCGTGAACGCGGTACTGCCCTGGTACATCCGCACGCGGCGCACCTCCACGGTGCTGGCCGACGCCGACTACCTCGAGGAGGTGCTCGATCGCACGCCGATGTCGCGCATCGGCGAGCCGGAGGAGGTGGCCGCGGCCATCGCCTTCCTGTGCCTGCCGGCGTCGGGCTACATCACCGCGCAATGCCTCGCGGTGGATGGCGGGTTCCTCAACTACGGGTTCTGAAGCGCGCCGCTAGTCGCGGCAGTCGTTCTCGACGACGGCCTTGGCGCGATCGCGCTCGCGACGGCGCTGATCCTGCGTGTCGCTGAAGGCATGGCGAAGCGCCGACTCCGCGTTCGCCAGCCGTTCTTCCCACGCCGCGCAGGCGGCTTCGCCGCCCAGTTCCACGCAGGCATCCTCGACGGTGCGGCAGAGCGTCGCCGCCGAGGGTGGCGCACGGGACAGATCGACACCGAGCACGGACAGCGGCACGCAGCGCGGCTGCGGGTCGTAGGTGTCAGAGAGGCGCGACGTCCCGTTGAGGTCGGTGCAGCGCCACAGCGGCGGGGGCAGCACGCTCCGACGCGGCGGCGGGGCTTCGCCCGTCGTGATCCCCGGCGGAGGCGAGCCCGCGCTTCCGCCCGCAGGCTCGCCGTTGGCCTCCGAGGCCGGCAGCGAGGAAGCCGAAGGCGCCGTTGGCGGTGCGAACGGGGCGATCTCGCGCAATTCCTGCCGCTGGCCGCGCGGGCAAGGGTCGTCCTGCAGCGCGACGGCGCCATCGGCCGCGGTGCAGCGGTAGATCACCCCGGCCGTCGGTGCCGAAGCCGTCGCCGCGGGCGTCGTCCCCGGTGAGGCGTTCAGGCCGAAGGCGGGCAGCGCAAGCGCGGCCGCCATGACGGCGCGGAATTGCGCGCCGCTGCGATGCCCGCGCCAGCGCGCCGGGCCCACGTCAGAGCTTCGAGAGCGTCACCGTGCGGGTCACGGTGCCGTCGCTGAAGGTCAACGTCGCCGCCGTGGCCGAGGTGAAGGTCATCGTGCCGGTGCCGACCGTGGTGTAGCTCACCGCGTTCGGGTTGAAGCTCGACGACCAAGCCGGGCCGGTGGCGCGATCGAGGTTCGCCGTCACCTGGTCGGGGCCCGTCCAGGCGCCCTGGAAGCGGTACCACGCCGGACGGCCTTGGCTGTCGTAGACGAAGAACAGCGCGAACATCTGGCCGGGGAAATTGAAGACCGTCAGGCCCCAGCCCGACTCCGCAGGCACGAACCAGGCGCCGGTGTAGTCGCGCGTCGGGCCTGGGGTCGTGCTGTTGCCCAACCACTGCTGCAGCGACGGGTAGACCTGGTCGAATCGCGAGTAGTAGTCGACGTTGCCGTTGCCTTCCGACTGCCCGGTGTTCGCGCACGAGGCGCCGCCGCCGTATAGCCCGCCGCGGAGCTGGTAGTCAGACCCGCTGAGCGTGAAGAGACCGGAGCCTGAGCTGCCACCTTCGGTCGTGCCCTCGGCCCAAGTCGAACGCGCAGCACTCGTCACGATCTGCGGATCCCCCTGGAACTGGACGTTGGACGAGAAACCGCTGTGCGTGCCACGGCTGTACTTCTTGTTGTCGCCGGCCGGGTGGTGGATGGCGATGACCGCGCTCGGCGCCGTCAACGTGGCGGCGTTCCAGCCCGCGAAGAACGCGCCGGCCGGCGGCGTGCTCCGCAAGCGCAGCAGCAGCGCGTCGGACGACAGCGTCGCGAACAGCAGGTCCGCGCCGCCCGTGACCTGCGTGTTGCTGCCCGAGCTGCTGACGTTGCACGTCGGCGTCTCGTAGTTCCAGAACGTGGTGAGGGTGCTCGCCACCGTCTGTGTCGTCATGCAGTGCGCCGCGGAATAAAAGTACGGCACCTGCGTGGACGGCGTGTTGTCGTTCAGCAGGGTGCCCGTGCAGGTGAAGCTTCCCCCGTCCTGGAACACCATGCGGGCGACGGCGTTCTTCGCGTTGACGAACGACTGGCCGAGGCTGCCCGTGCGGCAGGCGACGTCGATGTTGCAGGCGCCCGAGTTGCCCAACGCCTTGGCCAGGTTGAGCGGCCGCAGCGGCGAGGTGACGAGGTGCGACACGCGGGTAGCCAGCGGAGCGAAGGTCGACGCGCCCGCCGGCACGAACAGTTCGAGGCGCTGGGTGTCGCCGTCGGTCACCGGCGACCAGTAAAGGCCCGCGCCATCGACACCCGCGCGCAGGGCGGCGGCGTCGACGAACTCGACGATCCCGCCCGACGCGCTGGCGACCCGCAGTTCGGCTCCGTCCGGCACCTGGCGCAGGTCGAGGGCGACGCGGAGCGCGGCGGCCTGCGGCGAAGTCACGTCGAAGCGCAGCACCCGGCCACCGCTCACCGACGTCCATTCAAGGGCTGCGGGTAGCAGGGCCGAGGCCTCGTCAGCGACGTCCCGCTCAATGCCGATCTGCAGGCGCTTGGCGCCGTTGGCGACGTTGTACCGCTGCATGGCAGCCACGCGCTCGGCGTCGAGCGACTGGAAGCGCAGCGTGGCCTGCGGCGCCAGGGTGGCGGCCTTGAAGGCATGCGCGACGTCGCGCTTGGCGTTTTCGAGCTTCAGCGGTTCGCCGCGGACGCTCTGGGCGGAAGTGGTCGGCGCCGCCAGGACAGCGAGGCTGGCGAGGACAGCGGCGGCAAGGATCTGGGGACGAAGCGACATCGGAAAGCTCCTGATGAACGGCCGTCCGGTGGCCGAGGGGGAGCCTGATGCTACTCCCGGGGCACCGCGCGCTGCACGCCGACGGTCGCCCCGTTCAGCCGCCGTGGATCCGTCTGAACGGGCCCTCCGGCTCAGGCTTTCGCGGTCGCCTTCTTCACCGCCTTCTTCACCGCCTTCTTCGCGGGCGCCTTTTTGGCCGCCGCTTTGGTCGCCGATTTCTTCGCTGGTGCCGTCTTCGCTGCTGCCTTCTTCACGGCGGCTTTCTTCGCCGTCGCTTTCTTCGCCGCCGGCGCGGCCTTCACGGCCTCGCCCTCCGGCTTCGCGGCCTTGGCGGCCTTCTTCGCTGGCGCCTTCTTCGCCGCGGCCTTCTTAGCGGCCGCCTTCTTGGCGAAACGGCCCTTGGCTTCCGGCGCGGCCTCGAGGATGGCCTTGCACTCCTCGAGCGTCAGCGAGGCGGGCTCGCGATCCTTCGGGATCTTGCCGTTCTTCGCGCCGTCGGTGATGTACGGGCCATAGCGGCCGTTGAGCACCTCGATGCCGGCGTCGTCCCACTTCTTGATGATGCGGTTGGCGATGGCGAGCTCGCGCGCGTCGATGAGCGCCACGGCCTGCTCGAAGGTGATCGTGTACGGATCGTCCTCCTTGCCCAGCGAGGCATAGGTGGGCCCACGCTTGGCGAACGGCCCGAAGCGGCCCACGGCCACGGTCACCGTCTCGCCGTTCGACACACCCAGCGTGCGCGGCAGGTCGAAGAGCTTGATCGCCTCCTCGAGCGTGATCGTGTGCATGCTCTGGCCGCCGCGCAGGGAGGCGAACTTCGGCTTGTCCTCGTCCTCGGCGGTGCCGATCTGCGCGAACGGCCCGTAGCGGCCGAGGCGAACGGACACCGGCTTGCCGCTCGCCGGGTCGACGCCCAGCACGCGCGAGCCCGAGGCCTCGCTGCGCTCGACGCTCTCGCCCTTCTCTTCCACCGTCTTCGAGAACGGCTTCCAGAACTTCTCGAGCAGCGGCACCCACTCGGCCTCGCCGCGCGAGACCTCGTCGAGCTCGTCCTCGAGCTTGGCGGTGAAGTCGTAGTCGACGTACTGCGTGAAGTGCGCGGAGAGGAACTTCGCCACCGCGCGGCCCACGTCGGTCGGTCGGAAGCGGCGCGCGTCGAGGTAGACGTACTCGCGGTTGAGGAGGGTCTGGATGATGCTGGCGTAGGTCGAGGGACGGCCGATGCCGTGTTCCTCGAGCGCCTTCACCAGCGAAGCTTCCGAGAAGCGCGGCGGCGGCTCGGTGAAGTGCTGCGTGGTGGTGACATCGGCCAGCGGGACGCGGTCGCCCGGCTTCATGTCGGGCAGCTTGCGGCCTTCCTCGTCGTCCTCTTCGCCCTTGGAGTCCTTGCCTTCTTCGTAGACGGCGAGGAAGCCCGGATCGACGACGGTCGTGCCGCTGACGCGGAAGCCGTGCTGGCTGCCGGCGGCGAGGTCGACCGAGACGGTGTTCAGCGTGGCCGGCACCATCTGCGAGGCCAGCGTGCGCTTCCACACCAGCTCGTAAAGACGGCGCTCGTCGTCGGCGAGGTACTTCGCGACAGACGCCGGCGTGCGCAGCGCCGAGGTCGGGCGCACGGCCTCGTGGGCCTCCTGCGCGTTCTTCGACTTCGACTGGTAGAGCACCGGCTTGTCGGGCAGGGCCTGGGTGCCGAAATCGCGGGCGATGACGTCGCGGATCTCGGCCACGGCGTCCACCGACAGGCTGACGCCGTCGGTACGCATGTAGGTGATCAGACCGACCGTACCTTCGTCGCCGAGGGCCACGCCCTCGTAGAGCTTCTGCGCGACGCGCATGGTGCGGCTGGTGGAGAAGCCGAGCTTGCGCGCGGCTTCCTGCTGCAGCGTCGAGGTGATGAAGGGCGGCGCCGGGCGGCGCTTTCGCTGCTTGCTCTCGACATCGGTGACGACCAGCAGGCCCTGCGCATCCTTGGCGATGCGCGCGCGCGCGGCTTCCGCCGTCTTGCCGTCGGTGATCGTGAACTGTTCGACCTTGCCGCCGTCGAGCTTGGTGAGCTTGGCGGTGAAGGGCTGCTTCGGGTGCGTGGCCTCGGCGGCGATCGACCAGTACTCGCGCGCCTTGAAGGCTTCGATCTCTTCCTCGCGCTCGACGATCATCCGCAGCGCGGGCGACTGCACGCGGCCGGCGGACAGGCCGCGCTGCACCTTGCGCCACAGCAGCGGCGAGAGGTTGAAGCCGACGAGGTAGTCCAGCGCGCGGCGCGCCTGCTGGGCGTTCACCAGTTCGTCGCTGACCTTGCGCGGGTGCTCCACCGCTTCCTTGATCGCCTTCGGCGTGATCTCGGTGAACACCACGCGGTGCAGCGTCTTGTCCTTCAGCAGCTTGCGCTCCTTCAGGATCTCGGCGATGTGCCAGCTGATGGCCTCTCCTTCGCGGTCCGGGTCGGTCGCGAGGTAGATGGAGGTGGCGTCCTTGGCGGCCTTGGTGATCGCGTCGACGTGCTTCTCGTTCTTGTCGATCAGCTCGTAGCGCATGGCGAAGCCGCGCTCGGGATCGACCGCGCCCTCCTTGGGCACGAGGTCGCGGACGTGGCCGTAGCTGGCCAGCACCTGGAAGTCCTTGCCCAGGTACTTGTTGATGGTTTTCGCCTTGGCGGGCGATTCGACGATGAGGAGGTTCTTGGCCATGTCCGGTTTACCGTGAGGGCCGCGCGCGGAAGGCCGCGCGAAGGGGCGAAAGCCCGCCAAGGGGCGGGCTTTCCTTTTTTCATTAGGGCCACCGGTGCGGCGGCGGTGTCAAGTTTCAGCCCCGGCAGGCCGCCGGCAGGAGCTTGTCGTCCATGCTGCCGCCGCAGTCCCAGCCGCCTTCGCCGTCGTGGGAGAACCACAGGTATTCGCCATCGAAAGGGCCGGCTTGGGCGCCGCCCAGAGTGAAGCGGAGGCTGCATTGGCCGGCGTCGATCTCGCCGAGATCGGTCGACTCGACGAGAGGGCTGGACGCTTCGACGAGCCCGGCTTCCTCGAGGCTGGCCGGGCAACGGTCGGTCGCCAGCACGAACTCGTCGATGGCGAGGGTCATGCTGCGGCCCTGCGCCACCACTTCGGCGACCTTCGCGCGCTGGGTGTAGTCCTGGTAGGCCGGCAGCGAGATCGCCGCGAGGATGCCCACGAAGAACACCAGGCCCAACAACAGCCCGCCGACCAGGATGGCGATGCCGCAGCCGCCGAGGCCACGCTGTTGCCGCTCGGGGTTCGCGGTGTAGGCCCACTGGTCGACCACGCGGGTGCTCGCCACCATGTCATGCAGGGCCAGCTTGCGGTCGGTGAAGGCGGCCATCAGGAAGCCGATGTAGAAGGTCAGGTAGGACAGCGCCGCGGCGAACCAGCGCCCGGTGGAACGCGCCAGCGTGATGCGGCGGCCGTCCTGGTCGACCACCTTGATGCCCAGCACGCGCTTGCCCGGCGTGGCCTGCCAGGTCGAGCCCGTGAACACGATGTGGTACGCGCCCTGCATCAGGATCGGCAGCACGTAGAAGCCGATCACGAAGACCCAGAGCAGCGGGCCTTCGGGGAGGCCGCCGCTCGCGCTCGACTCGAACATCGTGACGATGCCGCCGATGCCGAAGCCCAGCACGATCAGCAACAGGAAGATGACCGCGTACATCGCGATGCCGAGAATGAAGCTGTCGACGATGAACGCGGCGAATCGACGCAGGAACCCCGCGTCGACGATGTCTTCGCCATCGATCGTTCCGGTGGCCGAGGCATCGCGCGAGCTCGCCGCGTAGGCTTGCGCCATGGCGGCCTCGGCGGCAGGCGCCCTCGGCGTTTCGGTGGTGATCACGCTCGCCGCGGGGGCTGTCGGAGGTTCCGGCATCAGGGGCGCTGCCGACGGCGTCGGCGCCTCGGCGGCGAGGGCGATTCCGAGCTCCCCGGCCACCGACTCGAGCGGCTGCCACTGCGGCATGCCGTTCTGCCAGACCAGGCTGCGGCGCTGCAGTTCGCCGGCTTCGAAGCGGCGGCGGATCTCGTCGGCCGCCATCGGGCCCAGCCGCTCGCGCGCGGCGTTGACGCAGTACCAGGTGGGCGAGGACATCAGTTCCAACCTCCGGAGCCAAGGGCGGCGATGAAGAACACCGTCGCACCGATGATGCCGAGGATCATCAGGCCCCAGAGCACCAGCACGGCGATGGCGCAGCCGCCGAGCTCTTCGGTCTGGCGTTCGGGGGAGTCGGTGAAGGCCCACCGGTCGACCACCACCGTGTCGCAGATGAGGTCGTGCAGTGCCTGGCGTTTCTCGGTGAACAGCGGCAACAGGTACGACAGGCCGAGGGTGAAGATGTTCAGCCAGTTGGCGAAATAGCGGCCGACGCTGCGGGCGAAGCTGATCCGCTCCCCGTCCGGCCGCGCGACCTTGATGCCGACGAGCTGCTTGCCGGGCGAGGCCTGCTGTTCCGAGGTGTAGAAGTAGCCGAAGTAGGCGATGCCGATGGCGACGCCGATAAGTTGGCTCGCCAACTGCAGCAAGGCGGACCCCGCGCCCGTGCTATCGCCGAGTGCGCCGAGGCTGATGCCGGCGACGAGCGCGATCGGCGTCTGCACGACCACGGCGATGATGCTGACGATGAAGCCGTCGATGATGCTGGCTGCAACGCGCTTCAAGAAGCTGGCATAGAGCACGTGGCCGTCAGCGGCGAAGGCGGTCCGCGCCTGCGGATCCGCACCGACCTGCGCCGCGTAGGCCTGCTGCACGGCCGCATCGGGATAGGCGCTCGCGGGCGCGACTCGCTTCGGTTCCGAGAGCGGCGAGGCGGCGCCGACATCGGCGAGGCGCGGTTCGGAGCGCAGCACGCGGGTCGCCTCGGTGTCCGCGGCCTGGGCCGGGCTGTCCATGCGGGGCGCGGGGGCTGGCGCGGGCGGCGGGGAAGGCGGTGCGGGCGACGGAGCCGTCGCGGCGAGCACGATGCCGAGCTCCCCGGCCATTGCTTCAAGCGGCTGCCATTGCGGCATGCCCTGGCGCCAGACGAGGGTTCGGGCCTCCACCGAACCGGCGGCGGCCAATTCGCGGATCGTCGCCGCGGGCACCGGCCCTTGGCGCTGCCGATCGGCGTTCACGTAGTACCACGGGGCGGTTTCCATGCCCGGACTCCAAGACTTCAGGGGGATGGCCGCGCGAGGCGGCGTCCCGGGAAGGATGCCCGTGAACGGCAGGCCAAGGGAAGCCGAGCCGGCGCCGCCGGCGCGAGGAATGGCGCCGCCGGTCAGTGCGTCGGCGCGGGTTCGTCGCCGAACATCAGGTTCTCCATCCACGCGTAGGCCGCCTCGGCCCCCGGCTGGTTGAAGAGCACCATCAGCACCACCCACTTCAGGTCGTCGAGATCGATGTCGTCCTGGTCGAGCGCCATCGCGCGATCCACCGCCAGTTCGCGCTGCTCGGCATTCAGTACACCCGACTGCTCGAGGAACATCAGGAAGCCGACGCCTTCGGCGTCGAGCTTGGCGTACTCGGGGGCGGTGTAGAGGCGCACCGGCCCGTCGAAGCGGGTGCTGGCGACGGCCGGGCGCTGCTCGGCCAGTTCATCCAGCCATTCGAAGGCTTTGTGGATCTCGGCGGGGCTGAAGCCCGCTTCGAGCAGGCCGTTCTGGAGCGAGTCGCGGTCGCGGACGAGGTCGGCGTCGTCGCTGAAGTAGTGTTCGAAGAGATAGAGCAGTACGTCGAGGATCGATTCTTTCATCACACCCTAGCGCCTGCGCTGCAAACCAGCGCGTGTGTGAGGGGCGGAGCCGCGGGGGATGTACACCCCGTGCTGCTGCGTGAGACGACCATCCAACTCCATGACCAGCAGGATGGGGGCGAGGGTGGCCGTCGTCAATCCCGCGCGTTGGAGCAGTTCATCGAAGCCCGCGCCGTCCGGGCCGAGCGCCTGCCACACCCGTTCGTCGTCGACGCTGGCGAAGGGCAGGGATGCCGTCGTCGCCGAAGAGGATGGGCGTGGCCCGCGTAGCACCGAGCGCAGGCGGCCGATGGCTGCGCCGGTGCCGGTGGCCAGCGCCTCGATCACCTGGGCCGGATCGTCGGCGAGGGTGGCGCCGTCGCGGATCAGCCGGTGGCAGCCGCGCGCCTTCAGGTTCTCGGGCGCGCCGGGCAGGGCGAACACCTCGCGGCCGGTCTCCGCCGCGAGCCGGGCGGTGATCAGCGCGCCGGAGCGCTGCGCGGCTTCGACCACGACGGTGGCGAGCGACAGCCCGGCGATGATCCGGTTCCGGCTGGGGAAGTGCTCGGGCCGCGCGTCGGCCCCAGGCGGGTGCTCGGTGACGACGGCGCCGTGCCGGGCCACGTCGGACTGCAGCCGACGGTGCGCGGCAGGGAAGCAGCGGTCCGGGCCGGTGGCGATGACGGCAATCGTTCCGGGTTCGTCCAGCGTCGCGGCATGCGCCGCGGCATCCACGCCGGCGGCCAGCCCGCTGGTGACGACATAACCGGCGTCGGCGAAGGCGCGGGCCCAGCGCGCCGCGCGCTCCCGGCCTGCGGGCGTCGGCGCCCGGCTCCCCACCACGGCGACCTGCGGCCACCACAGTCGCTCGGCCGCGCCGTGCACGAACAGCGCGGTCGGCGGATTCGCGATCTCGCGCAGAAGGCTCGGGTAATCGGCGTCGAACCAGCCCAGGATCGTGTGCGTCGGGTCGGCTTCGAGCCAGGCCCTTATCCCGAGCACGTAGGCGTCAGCCTCCGGGCCGAAGGCGGCTTCGCGGGCCCCGATCGGCGCACCCGCCGCCAGCCAGTCGGCCACGGGCGCGGCCAGCAGACGTTCCGGGGTCCATCCGGCGTCGTCCGCCCCTTCGGGCGCGCGGGGTTCGCTGCGGAGCAGCGCCTCGCGCAGCCAGCCGGCATTGCCGGCGGCGTGGTGGAGGCGAAGGAAGGCATCGACGGTGTCCATGCCCGGAACGATGAAGGCGCCCGGAGGCGCCTTCAGTCGGAAAACCCTGCGATGCCGGGTCTTACTGCACCGCGTCGGGCGCCTTCAGCTTGTCGCCAACCTGCGTGTGACGAACTCCCTCCATCACCATGGCGTAGCTCACGCGGTCGAAGGTGCGGAACACCATCACGCGACCGTTGAACTCGTCGGGCAGCTGCACCTTGTCGCGGGCTGCGGCGATGCGGTTGGCGTTCATGACGTCGTCCGGCACGGCCTGGCCCGGGCGCCAGGTCGAGAACACCGTGCCGTTCTTGACGCCGTCAGCGCTGCCGACGGACAGCGCGATCACCGAATTCGGGCCGGCCGACAGGCCGGCGTCGGCGATGCCGATCACCGCGGCATGGTCGGGGATCGAGGTCGGCGCCTGCGGCAGGAAGCCGTCGTCGTAGGGTTGGGCTTCAGCCGGCACGGCGCGGTCGCCCGGGCGGACGTCGGCGGTGCCGTCGACCAGCAGGGCCAGCGCCACCTCGCCCTGGACCTGGGTGATGCGCGCGAGGCTCTGGCGGGTCATCTCGTAGCCGAGGCTCTCGCCGCGCGCCAGATCACGCCCCCAGGCGCTGCGGACGTCGCGGTAGGTCTCGTCGCCGCGGAAATCCAGCTCGGTCGGGATCGTGTTGGTGATGCGGCGCGAGGCCGGCAGGCGGAAGTGGTGCGTCGGGCGCACCAGCATGATCGTGTCGCCCACCGACGCGCCCTCGAGGCCGCGCACGTAGGCGATCTGACCGTCACCGCCGCGCAGGTGGCCCTCTTCGATGCTGACGACGTGCGGCAGGTCTTCGAACTCCGCCACGACCGATGCCTGGCGCAGGAAGGCCTCGATGTCGGTCAGCGGGACGGTGGTGATGGCCGGCTCCGAACGCGGCCCGGCCTGCGTCGTCTGCACGACGGCACGGCCGTCGAGGTAGGCGAGGCTGATGATGTCGCCCGGGTAGATCCGGTGCGGGTTCTCGATCTGCGGATTCGCCTGCCAGATCTCCGGCCACAGCCAGGGCTTCGACAGGAAGCGGCCGGCGATGTCCCACAGCGTGTCGCCGCGTTGCACCGTATAAGTGGTCGGATGCCCTTCGCGCATCTCGACGGCAGCGGCGTAGGACGCCACCGTCAGCAGCGCGGCTGCGGTGACTGCACAAAGCCGTTTAAACATGGCCGCTATCCCCCTGATTTTCCGAAAGGTTAACACTTGTCACTATAGACCAGATCGTCCACGGCATTGCAATCGGCCAGCGCCGGTTGGGGTGCGGCCGCTAAACTGTGCGACCAGCGGGCCCGGCCCGCGCCCCTTGCCGAACCCCTCGCCATGGCCCTGCTGCCGATCCTCCGATTCCCCGATCCCCGCCTCCGTACCGTCGCCAAGCCGGTCGAGCACGTCGACGACGCCCTGCGGGCGCTGATCGACGACATGTTCCAGACCATGTACGACGAGCCGGGCATCGGCCTCGCCGCCACCCAGGTCGACCAGCACATCCGCCTGATCGTCATGGACGTGTCTGACGACAAGTCGAACAAGAAGGTGCTGATCAACCCGGAGATCGTCGCTTCCAGCGGCGTGCAGAACTGCAAGGAAGGCTGTCTCTCGGTGCCGACGGTGTTCGCTGAGGTGAAGCGCGCGGAGACCGTGACGGTCCGCGCCCTCGACCGCGACGGCCAGACCTACGAGTTCACCTGCAGCGGCCTCGAGGCCGTCTGCGTGCAGCATGAGATGGACCACCTCGACGGCAAGGTCTTCGTCGACTACCTGACGCCTCTGAAGCGCGAGATGGCGATGAAGAAGCTCGCCAAACTGGCCAAGGCCGAGGGCTGATGGCCCTGCGGATCGTCTTCGCGGGCACGCCGGAGTTCAGCGTGCCCTGCCTCGACGCCGCCGCCGCCCGCGGCGAAGTCGTGGGGGTGTACACCCAGCCCGACCGCCCTGCCGGCCGCGGCCGCGCACTGGCCGAATCCCCGGTGAAGCAGCGGGCGACGCAGCTGGGCATCGACGTCTTCCAGCCCGCGACCTTGCGTGACGCCGAGGCGCAGGCGCAGCTGCGCGAATTGAAGCCCGACCTCCTGGTGGTGGTGGCTTACGGATTGATCCTGCCGCAAGCCGTGCTCGACATCCCGACCCACGGCTGCTGGAACGTGCATGCCTCGTTGCTGCCGCGCTGGCGCGGCGCGGCGCCCATCCAGCGAGCCATCGAGGCCGGCGACGAACTCACCGGCGTCGACCTGATGCGCATGGAGAAGGGCCTCGACACCGGCCCGCTGATGCTCCGGCTCACCACGCCGATCACCGACACCGACACTGGCGGCACACTGCATGACCGCCTTTCGGCGCTCGGCGCGGAAGTGCTGGGCGACGGCCTGAAGCTGCTGCGCGCCGGCATGGTGCCGGTGGCAACGCCGCAGCCCGCCGAGGGGGCCACCTACGCCCACAAGCTCGACAAGGCCGAGGCGAAGCTCGATTGGGCGCTGCCGGCCGCTGTGCTGGCTCGCAAGGTTCGGGCCTTCTATCCGTGGCCGATCGCCGAATGCGAACTCGCCGGCGAGCGCCTGCGCGTGCATGGCGCGGTGCCGATTTCCGACGCCGCCGCACGGGCGCTGGGCGCCGGCCGGCACGCGCCCGGCACGCTCATGGCGGGGACCCGCGAAGGCCTCACCGTCGCCTGCGGCGACGGCGCACTGCGCCTCACCCACGTGCAGCGCGAAGGCGGCAAGCCGCAGCCGGTGGCGGATTTTCTCAATGCGCGGCCGCAGCTGAAGACCGCATGAGCACCTTGGGCCCCGGCGCCGCACTGCGCGCCGAGGCGGCGCGTGTGCTCGTCGCCGTGCTGGACGACGGCCGCTCGCTGAAGGCGGTGCTCTCGGCGGCCCTGCCGAAGATCGCCGACCCGCGCGACCGCGGTCTGCTCGAGGCCATCGTCTTCGCGGCGCTTCGCCACGAGCGGCGCTACACGTTCGTGCTCTCGCGCTGGCTCACCCGGCCGCTGCCGGTGGGCACGGCGAAGGATCGCGCGGTGGCGCGCCTGTTGCTGGTCGGACTCGCCCAACTCGATGCGCTCGGCATGGCGCCCCATGCGGCCGTGGGCGCGACGGTCGATGCGGTCAAGCAGCTCGGTCGCGAAGGCCTGGCCGGCCTGTTCAACGCCGTGCTGCGCAAGGCCACGCGCGAGCCGTGGGCGGTCCCGGATTCGCGCGCGGTCCGGACGAGCCACCCCGATTGGATGGTGCGGCGCTTCGAGGCCGATTGGCCGGAGCGCGTCGATGCCTTGCTGGAGGCGAACAACACCGAGGCGCCGCTGTGGCTGCGCGCCAACGCGCCGCGTGTTGGCCGCGAGGCCCTCGCCGCACGTTGGTCCGAGGCAGGCATCGCCAGCGAATCCGGCCCGGCGCGCGACGGCCTGCGGGTCCTCGAGCGCGCGAACCCGACGCAGCTCCCGGGATTCGATGACGGTGCCTTCCATGTGCAAGACCTTGCCGCGCAATTGGCGGTCGAGGCTCTTGGCCCGCTACAGGGCCAGCGGGTGCTTGATGCGTGTGCCGCACCCGGAGGCAAGACGCTGGGGCTGATGTCGGCGGTCGGCGACGGTGGCGAGGTGCTGGCGCTCGACGTCGATGCGAAGCGGCTGGAGCGTGTGCGTTCGCTCGTGCAGGCCGTGAGCCCTTCCCGCGCGCGCTTCGAGGCGCGCGCCGCCGATGCGGCCGAGGTCGGGTCGTGGCACGACGGCCGGGCGTTCGACGCGATCCTGCTCGACGCGCCCTGTTCCGCCACCGGCATCCTGCGCCGTCAACCCGACATCAAAGCGCACCGGCGCGAGGACGACATCGCCGTGTTGGCGGCGACGCAAGCGCGCCTGCTCGAAGCGCTTTGGCCGCTGCTCACCCCCGGCGGCGTGCTGCTCTACGCCACCTGTTCGGTGTTGCGCGAGGAGAACGACCAGCAGGTCGCGGCGTTCCTCGCGCGCCATCCGGACGCCCGGCTCGAGCCGCTTGATGCACGCTTCGGCTACGACACCGGCCACGGCACGCAGCGCTTCCCCGGGGAGGATGGCGGTGACGGCTTCTTTTACGCCCGGCTCGTCCGCGCGGGTTGAGCCTTCAGGCGTTGCGCCACGCCGGTAGCCGCAGCCGCGCCTGCAGGCCACCGAGCGGGCTTCGGCCGAACTCCAGCGCGCCGCCGTAGCTTTCCGCGATGTCGCGGCTGATCGAGACCCCCAAGCCTGTGCCCGGGGTGCTCTCGTCGAACCGCAGGCCACGTTCGCCCAAGCGGGCGAGCGCGGCGTCGTCGAGGCCCGCACCATCGTCGTCGAGCGTGATGCGGACCTCCGTGCCTTCGAAGCGCAGGTCGACGCGGACCGTGTGCCGAGCCGCCCGCAGCGCGTTGTCCAGCAGATTGCCGAGGATTTCCTGCAGGTCGCTGGCCTCGCAGGCCACCGGGGGCATGGCCGGCGATGACGCCACGTCGATGGCCTTCGCCGGATGCAAGCGCGCGAGCAGGACGACGAGCCCGTCCAGCGCCTCGCTGGCCTCGCAGCGCGCCTTGCGCCGCCGCGCGTCGGCCGAGGCGCGGGCGAGGTGGCGGTCGACGATCTCGTCGATCCGCGCCAAGGCCTCGCGCTGCGTGGTGTCGCCCGGTGGCACGAGGGTGCGCAGCAGGGCCAAGGGCGTTTTCAGCGCGTGCGCGAGGTCGCCGGCGCGCTTGCGTCCACTCTCGGCCAGACGCCGGTTCTGTTCGATCACCGGGTTGAGTTCCTCGACCACGGCATCCAGCTCGCGGACCGGCAAGCGTTCAAGGGCCTCGCGTCGGCCGGCGGCGAGTTCGGCGACCTGCTCGCTGAAGCGGCGCAGCGGGGCCAAGCCGAGGCGAAGCTGCAGGCCGATGGTGGCGAGCGCGAGCAGGGCGAGGCCGGCGGCGGCCAGCCAAGACAGCTGCACGAAGTCGGCGACTTCCGCGTCGATGTCGTCACGGGGTCCGGTGAGCAGGACCGTGATCGGTGCGCGTTGCCCTGGCAGCTCGATGCGTCGCACGACGGCGCGCAAAGGGGCGGCCCCGTCGGGGGCGAGGTCCATGTGGCGGGCCTGGCCGTCGGCACGGGCGCGTGGCATCGGTAGTTCGCGATCCCACAGCGAGCGAGAGCGCAGTCGCACCCCCGTGTCGTCGGCGACCTGCCAATGCCAGCCGGAGCCGATGCTGTCGAAGGCCGCTTGGCCGATGGGGCGACCCACCACGACGCGGCCGTCGGGCGTCGCCTCGAGGCCGCCGATGAAAGCGGCCAGCGTGCGATCGAGCCGCGCATCGAACGCACGGCGAACGGTGTCCTTGAAGGCCCACTGCAGCAGCAGCAAACCGACCACGACAAGGGCGACGAGCGGGAGGCCCGCTGCCCACCAGAGCCGGCGCTGCAGGCTGGCGCTCATGCCTCCGCGAGCCGGAAGCCGAGCCCGCGATCCGTGTGCAGCAGCTTGTGCGGGGCGAGCTTCTTGCGGATGCGCCCGATCTGCACATCGATGACGTTGGAGTCGAGGTCGAAGTCGCGATCGTAGAGGTGTTCGGCGAGTTCGTTGCGCGGCACCGTGCGCCCGGCATGGTGCGCGAGGAAGGCGAGCAGGCGGTACTCGCCCGCCGTGAGCACGAGGCCGCGCCCGTCCACGCGGAACCGGTTGGCCAGGGTGTCGAGTTCCAGTGGGCCGACCCTGATCACGGACGACGCGTGGCCGCTGGCGCGGCGGATCAGCGCCTTCAGGCGCAGCACCACCTCGTCGATCTCGAAGGGCTTGGTCAGGTAGTCGTCGGCGCCGGCGCCGAAGCCAGCCAGCTTGTCGTTCCACCGGTTGCGTGCGGTCAACACGAGGACGGGGAAGTTGCGTCCCGCTTCGCGCCAAGCCTGCAGCACGGAGATGCCGTCGCGCCGCGGCAGGCCGAGGTCCAGCACGGCGGCGTCGAACGGCTCCTCGGTGCCAAGCCACAGCGCTTCATCGCCATCGGCGCAGGCGTCCACGACCCAGCCCTCGGCGACCAGCGCTCCTCGGACGGCCTCGCGCAGCGGCGCGTCGTCTTCAACCAGCAGCAGGCGCATCAGTCGTCCTCGAGGATGGCGGCGCTGAGGGCATCGACCTCGAGCTCGCGGACTCGACCGTCAGTGCCGAGGAATTCCAGTTCGTACACCCAACGACCATCCTCGCGGTCGAACTCCGCTTCGATCAGACGCTCACCCTCGCGCAGCGGCAGGCGCGCGAGGATCTGGTCGAGCGGCAGGGCCTCGCCGCGCAGCACGGCGGCGCGGGCACGCTCGTGGTCCGCGTCGTCATCGTCGGCGTGGACCGGTGACGGGAGCGGGAGCAGCGCCAGCAGCGCGAGCAGGACGACGGTGGGCAGGGTGCGGAGCATGGCGCCATGGTGCCCGGCGCGATTAAACGGTGGATGAAAAAACGCCTCAGAGCCGATTTCAGGGGGCGCTGCGAATCTGGCGCCGTTCCACCCCCAAACCCCAACGGAGAACCCCCATGAAGAACCTGACCCTCGCCGCCACCCTCGCCCTGTCTCTTGCGGTCGCCGTGCCCGTCGTCCACGCCCAGGCTGGTGCGCCGATCGGCCTCGAGCAGGCCACCCGCATCGCCCAGCAGGCCGGCTACGGCGCCGTGCGCGGCGCCGAGCTCGACGAAGGCGTGTGGGAAGTGCTCGCCAGCGGCGCCGATGGCGCCCGCGTTACCGTCCACATCGACGCCGCGAGCGGCGAGATCCTGTCGCCGGCCCAGCCGGGCCAGCGTCAGCTCAGCATCGACGACGTGATGAAGCGCCTCGCCGCGGCTGGCTACACCGAGGTCAAGGAACTGGAGCGCGACGACGGCTTCTGGGTCGCCGAGGTTCGCACTTCGATGGGGTTCGAGCGCGACGTGCGTGTGCACCCGATCACCGGGGCCGTCAACGCCGAGCGTTGGAACGACTGATCGTCGCGTGTCGTGTCGCCCGGATAACCCGGTGGCCTCAAGCGAAAGGCAGCGGGCCCCCGAGGGCCCGCAGCCTTTCGTATTTCAGGGCTGCATAGCGCGCGTGCAAGGCGTGGAAGCGCCACGCACCGGGGCCATCGAGCAGGCCGCCGCGCAGCAGCAGGTTCTTGAGCAAGTAGGCGAAGGCCGCCGCCGGGCCGCGCAGCGCCGCTGCGCGCTTGCCGCGCGCGGCGCGTTCCTTGGCCCAGAGCCCTGCGTAGCGCTGCAGCTTCGCCCAATACTCGGCTTCCGAACGCGCGGTGTCGTGCTCCATGCGAATGTCCGACACCCGCAGGCGCAGGCCGTCGGTGATGAAGCGTTCGTGCACCGGGCTTTCCTCGTGGCGGCAGTGCGCGCGGAAAAGCCGGTGCACCGGCTCGTGGGCGAAGCTGCCGAAGCGCATCACCGTGCCGAGGAAGTGCGTTCGCCTTGGCAGCGTGAACACATCGGCCGTATCGGGAGCGCCCGAAGCGAACAGCGCGCGCAGCGCCGCCTGCGCGTCGGGCTCCAGCCACTCGTCGGCGTCGAGCAGCAACACCCAGGGCTGGGTGGCTTGTTCGATCGCGAGGTTCTTCTGCCGGCCGAAGCCGAGCCAGGGTTGGTCGACCACGCGGGCGCCGAGGCGGCGGGCGAGCTCGGGCGTCCCGTCGGTCGACTGCGAATCCACCACGGTCACGTCACGGCAGACGGCCAGCATCGAGCGCAGGCAGCGTTCGATGCGGTCGGCTTCGTTGAAGGTGATGACGACGCCGGACAGGGGCAGGGGATCGGCCATGCCGGTATTGTAGGCGTCGATTCCGTTACTGCCGACGCGTGTCGCGCTCACCGATGCCCTCTTCCGACGCGACTTCGAGCCCGCCGGCGCGCCCCCTGCGCGTCATGCACTTCGTCACCGGCGGGTTCTCTGGCGGCGCCACCCAGGTGGCGATTGCGCTGGTGAACGCGGCGCGCGCCGAACCCGGTTTCGAGCCCCTGCTGGTGCTGCGGAGAAAGCGCCGCACGCCGCCGGAGCGCCTTGCCGAGCTCAAAGCGAACGGCACCCCTTTCCGCATGGCGCCGGGCTGGTCGCACGCGGCCACGATCTGGGCGCTGGTGCGGCTGTGCCGCGAGTTCCGGCCCGACGTGCTGGTCTGCCACGGTTTCTCGGAACACCTCTGGGGGCGCTACGCCGGCCTGTTGGCGAAGGTGCCGCACCTCGTGCACGTCGAGCACAACACGCGTGAGCGCTACACCCGCTGGCGGCTGGCGCAGTCCCGCTGGTTGGCGAAGCGCACCGCGCGCATCGTCGGCTGTTCCGAGGGCGTGCGCGACGTGCTGCTGGCGCAGGGCATGCCCGCCGAGCGCACCGTCGCGATCCCCAACGGCATCCGCCTCGAACCCTTCGCCGCCGCCGATTCCGTGGACTTCGCCTCGCGCGTGCCGGGCATCGTCATGGTGGCGCGCTTCGCCAAGCAGAAGGACCACGCCACCCTGCTGCGCGCGGTGGCTTTGCTGCGCGAGCGCGGCCTCGCCCCGCCGGTGCAGTTCGCCGGTGGCGGCAAGTCCCTGCATCGCGCGCCGCTCGAGCGGCTGGCCAAGGACTTGGGCATCGCTTCGCAGGTGGCCTTCGTCGGCGTGGTGCGCGATGTGCCGGCGCGGCTGATGGCGCATCGCATCGCTTGTCTCTCCACCCATTACGAAGGCATGCCCCTCGCCCTCATCGAAGGCATGGCCGCCGGTTGCGTCGCCGTGGCCAGCGCGGTGCCGGGTGTGCGGGAGGTGCTGCGCGACGGCAAGGACGGCCGGCTGGTGCCCGAGGGCGACGCGGTCGCCCTCGCCGATGTGCTGGAGCGTTTGCTGCGCGAGCCGGACGAGGCGGCGCGGCTGGCCGCGGCTGGCCGGGCCCGCGCCGTCGCCGAGTTCAGCCGGGAACGCATGAACCGGGATTACGCGGCGCTCTGCCGCGCCCTCGTGGGCGTATGATCCGCCCGCAACGACGACGTGCGGGGAGCGCGTGAACATTCTGATCCTTGGGGCGGGCCAGGTGGGCACCTCCGTGGCGGCCGCGCTGGCCTCCGAGAACAACGACATCACGGTCGTCGACACCGACCACCAGCGTCTGCGCGATCTCGCCGAGCGGCTCGATATCCGGACCGTCGTCGGCCATGGCTCGCTGCCGTCGGTGCTGTCGCATGCCGGCGCGGAAGAGGCCGAGCTGCTGGTGGCCGTCACCTCGAGCGACGAGGTCAACCTGCTCGCCTGCCAGATCGCGCAGTCGCGCTTCCGCACGCCAACGCGGGTGGCGCGCCTCCGAGAATCGGAGTACCTCGACCTCGGCGTCCTGAAGGACCCTCGCACCTCGCCAGTGACGGCGGCCATCAGCCCCGAAACCCTGGTGGTCCGCCACATCGAGCGCCTTATCGGCTACCCCGGTGCGCTGCAGGTGCTCGATTTCGCCCAGGGCCGCGCCCAGCTCGTCGCCGTGCGCGCCATCGAAGGCGGCGCCCTGGTGGGGCACCAGTTGCGCGAACTGCGCAACCACCTGCCGGCCGGCGCCGACGCCCGCGTGGCGGCAATCTTCCGTCGTGGCAAGCCGGTGAAGCCGGAGGCCTCGACGGTCATCGAGATCGACGACGAGGTGTTCTTCCTCGCCGACCGCCGGCACATCCCGGCGGTGATGGCCGAACTGCGTCGCGTCGAGAAGAGGCCGACGCGCCGCGTGCTGATCGCTGGTGGCGGCAACATCGGCCGCAACCTCGCCAAGGTGCTGGAGAACCGCTACTCGGTGAAGGTGATGGAGCGATCGCGCGAACGCGCCCGTTCGATCGCCGAAGACCTGCTGAACTCCATCGTGCTGGTCGGCGACTGTGCCGACGAGGAGCTGCTGCGCGAGGAGAACATCGACCAGACCGACATCTACTGCGCGCTCACCAACGACGACGAGGCCAACATCCTCTCGGCCATGCTCGCCAAGCGCCTCGGTTGCCCGCGCGTGCTCGCGCTGATCAACCGCCCGGCCTACGCCGAGCTGGTCGAGGGCGGCAGCATCGACATCGCCGTGAGCCCGCAACAGGTGACGCTCGGCGCCCTGCTCGCGCACATCCGCGAGGGCGCGCCGGCGCAGGTGTACTCGTTGCGCCGTGGCGTGGCCGAGGCCGTCGAGGTCGTCGCCCGCGGCGATCGGCGCAGCTCCCAGGTGATCGGCCGCGGGCTGGAGGAGCTCGCGCTCCCGCCGTCCGCGACCATCGGCGGCATCGTACGCGGCGACCAGTTGCTGATCGCCCACCATGACGTGGTGGTTGAGCCGGAGGACCACCTGATCGTGTTCGTGATGGACAAGCGCGAGATGCCGCAGGTGACGGCGCTGTTCCAGGCCGGCGCGACGTGGCTCTGAGTCCGTACTCGCTGCTGTCGGAGCGCTCGCGCACGCTGCTGCGCATCTTCGGCGCGATCATCGGCCTCTCGGCGACGATCTCGCTGCCGCCGCTGTTTCTTGCCTGGTGGTGGAACGAGCCCAGCGCCACCGCCTTCCTCGAGAGCTTCCTGGTCGCGGGCATCGCCGGTTTCATCCTGTGGTTCCCGGTGCGCAACGCCCACTACGAGATGCGGCTGCGCGACGGCTTCCTCATCGTCTCCGGCGTGTGGATCATCGCCGTGCTGGTGACGGCATTGCCGTTCATGCTCACGGAGCCGAACCTCAGCTACACCGACGCGGTGTTCGAGGCGGCGTCCGGCCTGACGACCACGGGCGCCACCGTCATCGTCGGCATCGAACACCTGCCCAAGAGCGTGCTGTTCTACCGGGCGTCGCTCTGCTACTTCGGCGGCATGGGCATCGTGATCCTCGCGGTCGCGATCCTGCCGATGCTGCGCATCGGTGGCATGCAGCTGTTCCGCGCGGAGACCACCGGCCCGCAGAAGGACAGCAAGCTCACGCCGCGCATCGCCGACACGGCCAAGGCGCTGTGGCTGGTCTACACCGGCCTGGTGCTGCTGTGCACGCTGTCGTTCTGGGTTGGCGGCATGACCTTCTTCGATTCGATCACCCATGCGATGAGCACGGTGGCGACCGGCGGCTTCGGCAACTATGACGCCAGCTTCGGCTACTGGAACAGCCCGCTGCTGGACAGCATCGCCATCCTCTTCATGTTCCTTGGCGGCCTCAATTTCGGCCTGCACTGGTACGCGTGGCGGCGCGCCACGCTCGGGCACTACAAGGCCGATGCCGAGTTCGTCAGCTTCTTTTGGATCTGCGTGGTGATCAGCGTCATGGTGGCCTTGGCCGTATGGCTGGGGGGGCGCTTCGAAAGCCCGGTGGAGGCCTTGCGCCATGCCACCTTCCAAGTGGTGTCGAACATCACGACCACGGGCTTCGTCACCACGGGATTCGTCGATTGGCCCGGCCTCGCGCCGCTGGCGTTGATGATGGTCGGCTTCATCGGTGGCTGCGCCGGTTCCACCTCCGGCGGCATGAAGGTGGCGCGCGTGCAGATGGTGGTGCGCCAGGGCTATCGCGAGCTGAAGCAGCTCGTGCACCCGAAGGGCCAGTTCCTGGTGAAGGTGGGCGGCAAGCGCGTCTCCGAGAGCGTGGTCATCTCGGTGGCGGGCTTCTGCACGCTCTACATCCTCAGCTTCCTGGTGATGACGCTGGCGCTGACGGCCGACGGGGTCGACATCGTCACCGCGTTCTCGGCGATCGCCGCCTGCATGAACAACATGGGGCCGGGCCTCGGTGCGGTGGCCTCCCACTTCCGCGACATGAGCGATTTCGCCGTGTGGGTGTGCAGCTTCGCGATGGTGCTCGGCCGCCTCGAGGTGTTCACGCTGCTGGTGCTGCTGACGCCCCAGTTCTGGCGGGATTGATTCCCGCGTCGCGCGGCATCGCCGCGCGCAGCGCCTCGGCCAGCAACCGCGCCTCGACGGCCGGCAGGTAAGGGACGCGCAGCGACGGCACGAGCGGGGAGGTGCCCAGCGTGTCGACAAGGACGCTGGCCATGCCGTGGCGGCGGTCGAAAGGGCTTTCGTGCAGGGAGACGCCGTGGACCTTGGCCGTCTCGACGAATCGCCATTGGCGGTCGAGCCACCCTTGGCGGAACGCGATGACGCCGTCCTCCAACGACCAGGCCGAGTAGCGCGCCCAAAGATGGGCGCGCAGCAGCATCACGGGCAGCGCGGCCAGCAGCCAGAGCGCCAGCGGGCCGTGCCATGCGACGAGCGGCACGGTGACGAGGACCAGCAGCAGGGCGGGTAGCGCGAACACCCGCCACCACGCCTGCGCATGCAGTGGACGCCAGAGCTGCGGCGGCCATGCGGCGCCCGGGAGCAGGGCCGCGAGGATCGCGTCCATGCTCGCGGGGGTTGCCACTGGCACGAGGTCGCGGACCGACTGCGCCTCGTTGGCGACGTCGCTCGAGGCGCGATCGACGCGCAGGCTCTGCCGCCGGAAGCGGCGATGCAGGAAGCTCTCGCTCAGCGAATAGGCCTGGATGCGGCGCTTGGGCAGGTGGGTGCGGACGCGATTGAGCAGCCCTCGCTCCACGCGGAGTTCGCGCGGCCCCGACCAGAGCTGGAAATCGTGGAACTGGATGATCGCCAGCCCGACCGACAGCAGGCGGACGGCCGCGAACAGCACGACGAGCATCAGGAGCGCACCCGTGGCCCAGGCCAGAGGCCCCGGCTGCCAGCCCTCCGCCAGCGCGACGCTGCGCTTCCCGGTCTCGAAGGCCGCGTTGCTCACCGCGTCCATCACGCCTTCGCCGGCCTGAGTGAGCACCCAGAACGCGCCGGCCACGACGAGCATCCCCCGGTTCGAGATCAGGCCAAGGCGCACCAGCTCCGCTGTCGGCAGGTGCAGCCATCGCGTTGCTTCCGTGTCCGGCGGGGGCGCCGCTCCGGCCTCCACGCCCGACGCCAAGAGGCCGGTGCCGCGCACCGTCGCCTCCAGCGTATGCGCCTCGGCCAGCGGCAGCACCTGCATTTGTGCTTCCGCCCGGCCGATGCCTCCGTGGCCGCCGGCGGCGGACTCGAGCCGGACCTCGGCCACGCGGGCGAGGCGGTGCAGCAGCGTCTGGTGCAGGGTGACGTTCTGCACGCGGTCGAAGGGGATCACCCGGAGGTTGCGTTCGAGCAGTCCGCTGCGGATCACCAGCGCACGCTCGGCGAAGCCGTAGCGGAAGGTGAAGTAGCGCCAGACCGAGACAAGCGCGAGCACGCCGGCGCCAGCGAGGCCCCAGAGCTCCCACGTGCTCTGCTCGCCCCGGCCCGAGACCAGCAGGACACCGATCGGCAGCGCGAAGCTCTTCAGTTGCTGCAGCAGGATGAAGAGCCAGGACAGCGGGTGAAGCCGGCCGGTGGCGACGGCCTGCAGGGCGCGCCGCGCCGCCGCGCCATCCGAGGCCTCACCCGGCGTGGCCATCGTCATGCTCCCTCAGGGCCGGGACAAGGGCGTCGCGAAGGCGCATGGCATCGTCCTCGGCGAAGCCCGCCTGCCGCAGTTCACCGTGATGGAAGCCCGCGGTGTGGATGACCAGCGTGGCCAGTCCGAAGCGACGCTCGATGGGGCCTCGCTCGATGTCGAGATGCTGCACGCGCGCCCGCGGCACCAGCATCTCGCGGCGCCACCAGCAGCCGCGCCGCAATCGGAACCCGTCCTCGTCGAGGCGCCAGCGCGTGTAACGGAAGGCCCATGACGACTGCCAGAGCGCCAAGCCCCCGGCGAGGACCGGCGGCACCAGCGCGACGCCCAGTGCGGTTGGCGAAGGCCCGTCGGTGAACACGAGGATCGCCGCGGCGATCGGTCCGAGCAGGCCCGGGATGCTCCAGCCGAAGGCATACCCCCAGCGGAAGGCGCGCCGCGCGTCGTCCGGCAGCGGACGCCATGGCGAGTCGCCGGGCCATCCATCCGGCCAAGGGGAGGAGGTGTCGGTCATCGGATCAATAGCACTCGGGCCAGTAGGGGTTGAGGAGGCCGCGCTCCGGGTGGTCGCCCTTGAAGCGCTTGTAGGTCCATTGGTACTGCGCTGGCGCGCGGCGCACGAAGGCCTCTACGGCGGTGTTCAATGCCGTCGCGCGGGCCTCGGGCGAGGCGTCCCCGGGGTCCGGGGCGAGGGGCTCGACGACGATGCGGAAGCGGCCGTCCGCGCGGCGCTCCGCGGCGGCCAGGACCTGCGCGGCACCGCTGCGGTCGGCGAGCCGGTGGATCAGGGTCATCGTCAGCGCCGGCGTGCCGAAGAATGGGGCCCAGACCCCGCCGCCCGAGGGCACTTGGTCGGGCGTGATGCCGACCAGTTCGCCGCGTTGCAGGGCCTTGAGCAGGGGCTTCATCCCGTGTGCATCGGCCGGCACCGCGCGGACGCCGCCGCGCTCGCGCGCCAGCCTCAGGAAGGCGTCGCCGACCGGGCCTTCGCCGCGGGTGTAGAGCAGAGAGAACGGGCCCTGGGTGGCGAGCCACTGCACCAGCAGTTCCCAGTTGCCCTGGTGCGGCGCGACCACGAGCACGCCGCCGCGTTCGAGGGCGGCGGTGAGGTGCTCGGCGCCCACCACGTCGGCGATCTGGCGCAGGTTGTCGCGTGGCGGATGCGTCCAGAAGCGCAGGCTCTCCAGCGCGGTCAGCATGGTGTTCCCCAGGGCTTCCCGCACCGACACCCGGCCGTCCAGTCCGGCCAGACGGAGGTTGGTGGCGACGATGCGCGCCCGTTTCGTCCGGCGCGCCGCCTCCAGTGCCGCGAAGCCGCGTGCCAGTCCCCTGCGCGCCCGGCGCCCGGGCAGGGCTGCGGCCCAGGCGAGCGCGCGCAGCAGGCGGACGGGCAGGGAGGCATTCATGGTCGAGAGTCTATCCGGCACGCTGCCCCGGCCATGTGCCGGAGGGTGGGGGCGTCTTGACTCGCCGCGGCCGGCGCCGCGACCCTGCCGCGATGATCGCCCTGCTCCAGCGCGTCCGCCACGCGCACGTCGATGTCGATGGAGAAACCGTCGGCCGCATCGGCCCCGGCCTGCTCGTGCTCGCCTGCGTCCAGCCGGGCGACACGCCGGCCCGCATCGACCGCATGGCCGATCGCCTGCTGGCCTATCGCGTGTTCCCCGATGCGGCCGGGAAGATGAACCTCGGGCTGAAGGACGCCGGCGGGGGCCTGCTGCTGGTGAGCCAGTTCACGCTTGCCGCCGACACCCGCTCCGGCCTGCGGCCGAGCTTCAGCACGGCGGCGCCCCCTGCGGAAGGGCTGGCCGGCTTCGAGGCTCTGGTCGCGGCTTGCCGGGCGCGCTGGACGACTGTCGAGACGGGGCGTTTCGGCGCCCACATGCAGGTCTCGCTGGTCAACGACGGACCGGTCACGTTCTGGCTCGAAACCTGAGGGCGGCACGCCCGCCTGAACGAAAACCCATTTCCGATCAATTACTTGGCGTGAATGCCGAGGGCGCCGGTATAATAGCCGGTTCCCGCTCTCTCCTCTCGGTACCCCCTCCATGGCAACTCCGCGTCCGGAGCAGCAGTCCGAAATCAAGCAGCTGATCAGCAAGGGTCTGGAACAGGGTTACCTGACCTACGCCGAAGTCAACGACCACCTCCCCGACGACGTCGTCGATCCGGAGCAGATCGAAGACATCATCGGCATGATCAACAGCATGGGCATCGAGGTGCATGAAGTCGCACCCGACGCCGAAACCCTGTTGCTCACCGACGCGACGAGCACCCGCGAGGCGGACGAAACCGCCGCCGAGGAAGCCGCCGCCGCGCTGAGCGCGATCGACGCCGAAGGCGGTCGTACGACCGACCCGGTGCGCATGTACATGCGCGAGATGGGCACGGTCGAGCTGCTGACCCGCGAAGGCGAGATCGCCATCGCCAAGCGCATCGAGGAAGGCCTGCACCAGGTGCAGAACTCGCTCGCGGCGTTCCCGTGGACGATCCAGATCATCCTCGACGACTACGCGCTGCACCAGGAAGGCAAGAAGCGCCTCTCCGAGATCGTCACCGGCTTCGCCGACCTCGAGACCCCCGAGCTGTTCGGCGGCGCGCCGATCGAAGCGGTGGCCGACGAGGAGGAAGAGGTCGAGGTCGAGGGCGGCGACGACGAGGAATCCGAGACCCAGACCGGCCCGGATCCGGTCGAGGTCGCTCGCCGCATGGAGCTGCTGAAGTCGCACTTCGGCAAGTTCGAGAAGACGCACGCCAAGTACGGCTCGGCCGACAAGAAGACGGTCAAGGCCCGCGAGGAAATGGCCGGCGAGTTCATGAAGCTCAAGCTGCCGCTGGCGCTGATCGATGCGCTGGTGCGCAAGGTCCGCGAGGTGGTGTCCGAGATCAAGGACCACGAGCGCAAGGTGCTCGACATCTCGACGCGCCTCGCCAAGATGCCGCGCAAGGACTTCATCAAGGCGTGGCCGACCAACGAGACCAACCTCGAGTGGGCGGACGAGATCATCCGTCGCAAGCAGAAGTGGTCGTCGGGCATGCGCGAGCATCGCGACGCCATCCTCGCCCAGCAGAACGCGCTGATCGCCCTCGAGGGCGCGCTGTGCCTCACGCTCGGTGAGATCAAGGACACCGCCCGCGCGATGGCCTATGGCGAAGCCAAGGCCCGGAAGGCGAAGAAGGAGATGGTCGAGGCCAACCTGCGCCTCGTGATCTCGATCGCCAAGAAGTACACCAACCGCGGCCTGCAGTTCCTCGACCTCATCCAGGAAGGCAACATCGGCCTGATGAAGGCCGTCGACAAGTTCGAATACCGCCGCGGCTACAAGTTCTCGACGTATGCGACCTGGTGGATCCGCCAGGCCATCACGCGCTCGATCGCCGACCAGGCGCGCACCATCCGCATCCCGGTGCACATGATCGAGACGATCAACAAGCTCAACCGCATCTCGCGGCAGATGCTCCAGCAGTTCGGCCGCGAGCCGACGCCGGAAGAGCTGGCGAAGGAAATGGACATGCCGGAGGACAAGATCCGGAAGGTCCTGAAGATCGCCAAGGAACCGATCTCGATGGAAACGCCGATCGGCGACGACGAGGATTCGCACCTCGGCGACTTCATCGAGGACACGAACGCCGAGTCGCCGCTGGAGAACGCGACGACCACGGGCCTGTCCGAGACGGTCCGCACCGTGCTTTCCGGCCTGACGCCGCGCGAGGCCAAGGTGCTGCGCATGCGCTTCGGCATCGACATGAACACCGACCACACCCTCGAGGAAGTCGGCAAGCAGTTCGACGTCACCCGCGAGCGCATCCGCCAGATCGAAGCCAAGGCGCTGCGCAAGCTCCGCCATCCGAGCCGCTCCGAGCAGCTGCGCAGCTTCCTCGACCTCGAGTAAGCCGCCCGCGCCCGCACGGCCCCGACGCCCCGCCCCGCGCGGGGCGTCGTCGTTTCCGGGCCCGGAGGGGCGGCTGGTGCTGTGAATTGACGCGGCCTTCATGCATCCTCGCGGCTCCCCGCGTGGGGTCACCCGCGCCTCGGCGCGCTCGTAAGGACTAGGACCGGCAAATGGCGATCGACACCACGAACAGCGGCTCGGCCGCGCCGGCACGGAAGGGCAGCACGCTGACCTGGTGGATCCTCGGTGCCCTGGTGCTTGGGATCATTGTCGGCGCCATCGTCAACGCCACCGTCGCCGACACGACGGCGGTGGTCGACGGCCTCACCATCGTCACCACCGTCTTCCTCCGACTGATCAAAATGATCATCGGGCCGCTGGTGTTCGCCACGCTGGCCGTCGGCATCGCCAAGATGGGCGACCTCGGGACGGTGGGTCGCATCGGCCTGAAGGCGATGACGTGGTTCCTCGGCGCGTCGCTGGTGTCGCTCACCTTGGGCCTGGTGCTCGTGAACCTGTTCCAGCCGGGCGTCGACACCGGCCTGGTGCTCCCTGACGCCGGTGCGCAGAGCGGCATCGCCGTCAGCGGCCTCACCCTGAAGGACTTCGTCACCCACCTCGTGCCGACGAGCATCGCCGACGCGATGGCGCGCAACGAGATCCTGCAGATCGTCGTGTTCTCGGTGTTCTTCGGCGTGGCCTGCGCCGGCGTGGGCGACAAGGCCAGGGTGATGGTCGATGCGCTCGAAGGCCTGAGCTATGTGATGCTGAAGGTCACGATGCTGGTGATGTGGTTCGCCCCGTTCGCCGTGTTCGCCGCCGTGGCGGCGACGATCTCGAAGAGCGGACTCGACGTGCTGGCCGTCTACGGCAAGTTCATGGGCCAGTTCTACCTCGGCATCGTGCTGCTCTGGGGCCTGCTCTTCCTCGCGGCTTTCGCCATCCTGCGGCGGCGCGCGGTCGGCTTGTTCCGCGCCGTTCGCGAGCCGACGCTGCTCGCATTCGCCACGGCATCGAGCGAGGCCGCCTATCCGAAGACGCTGGCCCAGCTTGAGAAGTTCGGCTGCAGCAACCGCGTGGCGTCCTTCGTTCTGCCGCTCGGCTATTCGTTCAACCTCGACGGTTCGATGATGTACTGCACCTTCGCGGTGGTCTTCATCGCGCAGGTGTACGGCATCGACCTGACGCTGGGGCAGGAGATCACGATGCTGCTCGTGCTCATGGTCACCAGCAAGGGCATGGCCGGCGTGCCGCGCGCTTCGCTGGTCGTCATCGCGGCGACGCTGGCGCAGTTCGACATCCCGGAGGCCGGCCTGCTGCTGCTGCTCGGTGTCGACCACTTCCTCGACATGGCGCGTTCGGCGACGAACGTCATCGGCAACACCGTCGCCACGGCCGTGGTATCGAAGTGGGAGCGGCAGTTGCGTGACGAGGGCGAGGCGAACCCGGACCTCGTCGATGCGGTCGGCCCGGCCGATCCGGCGCCCGGCCCGCTGCGCTGAGTCCCCGAAAACGACGCGACCCGCGTCATGGACGCGGGTCGGCGTGCGGCATCGCTACAATTGCGGCGAGCGGGCCCATAGCTCAATGGTTAGAGCACGGGACTCATAATCCCTTGGTTCCAGGTTCGAGTCCTGGTGGGCCCACCAGTCTCGTTCAGTGCGTCCGGATCGTCGCGTCGCTGTGCGCCCATTGCGCCACGACCGCCACGCGCATCGCGCGGATCAGCTCGGCCGAGGTCGGGAAGCGGCGGAAGGCGGTCGGGTTCGCCAGCGTCCAGGCCTCGCCGAGGGTGGTGCGACCGGCGATCGCTCGGGTCCTCAGGCGCTCCCAGGCCGCGGCATTCGGCTTGCCCAGGTAGGCGAGGATCGCGTCCTTGGTGGCCGCCGCGAGGGGGCCGTCGGCGTCCGTGCAGCCTTTGAAGATGCCGGGTTCGTTCATGCCTGCCGTGCGGGCGGCGTGGGCGGGGGCATCGGCGCTGGTGTCGAACATGGCGGGCTCCGGGTCGGGTCTCCCGAAGCGGAGCAAGTTCCGTGCCAGTCTTTTGGCGTGATGGGCGTCAAGTTCCGGGCGACTTCGGCGCCGGAAATCCGTGCCGTAGGGTCAGGCCGCCGGATCGAGGAAGCCGTCCCGCCGCCAGGTGAGCACCAGGGTGTCGCGGTGGCCGGCGGCGCCGTCCGGCTGCAGGGGCGTCGTCTCGTGGATCATCCGGGCGTCGTCGAGCAGCAGGGCGGTGCCGGGTTCGACCATCGTGAATCGCAGGCCGGCCGGGCCCTCGGCGTCGAACACCCGGGTTTCTCCGCCGCGCACGGCCACCCGGTCGATCAGCACGACCGCCACGAAATCGACGCCGTCCCGATGTGCGCCTTCCGGCGTGGGGCGCCCGATGCCCTGCGCCGTGTCGATCCGGAACTGGTGCACCTCGACGAAGGGCAGGGCATGGCCGGCCGCGGCCGCGCAGGCCGCCCCCAGCCCGGTGACCAGCCCGAGGAAGGCCGGATCGGCCAGCGTGGCGTCGAGCACCGGGGCGAACCAGCGCTCGTAGCCGCCGTGCAAGGCGTTGTAGTCGGTGGGCTGCCAGTGCGGCCGCTCGACGCGCTGTTCGATGCGTCGCCCGTCCCCGCTCATCACCAGCGAGGCGTGGCGTCGGAAGCGGTAGCGGCCGCCATCGCGCAGGTGTTCGTCCGGCGGCAGGTCGGCCCAGTGCGTAGCGAGGCCGGCGAGGGCCTCTGGGTTCACCCCCGCGGCGCGCGCGCTGGCGGCCGGCGAGAGGCGAGCGAAGCCCTGTGCGGCCAGCGTTTCGGAAGGGGTTTCGTCGTCGAGGCGCCAGGACGGCGTGGTGATCGCGCTCATCCGCGCATTGTGCGGTGCCGGCGCGGCGGCGGGCAGGGGCTGCCGGCTCGGGCACAATGCCGCGCCCTCATCTGCTGATGCCTCCGCCGTGCCCAACGCGCTTCTCGACACGATCGAAACCACCACTGGCGCCAAGCCGGTCTTCTCGGTGATCTGGCTGCACGGCCTCGGCGCCGACGGCCACGACTTCGCGCCGATCGTACCCGAGCTGGTGCGCAAGGAATGGCCGGCGCTGCGCTTCGTGTTTCCGCATGCGCCGGTGATGCCGATCACCATCAACAACGGCCATGCGATGCGCGCCTGGTACGACATCGTCAGCCTCGATTTCTCGAAGGTGCGCGAGGACGCCGCCGGCGTGCGCCGTTCGATCGCCGACGTGGATGCCCTGGTGGCGCGCGAGCGCGACCGCGGCGTGCCGCCAAACCGCATCATCCTCGCCGGCTTCTCGCAGGGCGGCGCGATCACGCTGGCCGCCGGCTTGCGCCGCGAGCAGCCCTTCCTGGGGCTGGCGGCACTCTCGACCTACCTGCCGCTGGCGGCGGACACCCCTGCGGAAGCCACGCCCAAGGGCCTCGCCACGCCGGTGTTCATGGCGCACGGCACGCAGGACCCGGTGGTGCCCTTCGCTGCGGGCCAGAAATCCGCCGACGCCCTGAAGGCGCTGGGCATGGACGTCGCGCTGCGCCGCTACCCGATGCCGCATTCGGTGTGCGCGGAAGAGATCCGCGACCTCGGCGACTGGATGACGGCGCGTTTCGCCGGCTGATCCGGCCGTCGCGGGATCCGGGGCGCGTCAGCGCGCCTCGTGTTCGGCCAGCACGTGCGAGCCGACCATGATCATCTTCAGCATCTCGACCAGCTGTTCGACGACTTCGCCGCGCCGCTCGCGCGGCAGGTCGATGGCGGTGGCGCCCATGGCGAACACCAGGCGCGTCATCGCCGTGGCCACTAGGGCCGGCGCGTGCACCGGCCGGCCGCCGGCTTCCGAGAGGCGCACGAGGTCGATGCAGAGCTCCTCCTCGAAGGTGCGCAATTCGCGCTCGACGGCGGCCTTGTAGGCGTCGGAGCCAACCATCCCTTCGCGAAGCAGGATGTGCAGCAGGCGCTCGTCGGCGTCGAGCTGCTCCATGAAGGTCTCGATCGAGGTGCGGATCACGCTGCGCCCCGGCTTCAGGCGCGTGCGCGCCTCGCGGATGATCGTTCGCAGGCTGCGGCCGCCGAGTTCGATCAGCGCGATGGCCAGCGCGTCCATGTCGCGGAAGTGCCGATAGAAGCTGTTCGGGGCGATGTCGGCTTCACGGGCGACTTCGCGCAGCGAGAGCGTGGACACGCTGCGGTGGGGACCGAGCAGGCGCAGGGCCGCGGCGATGAGGTCGTCGCGGCTGATCTGTGGCTTGCGGCCGGGGCCCGAGGGCGTGGCGCGGGCCGGATGGAGGGGGACGGGATCGCTCATGGGGCCCAGTGTAGGTGGCGGGGCGGGGCCGGCTCGACCCCGGATGAACGCCGCCCGGCAGGGCGATTGAATTCCGGGATGGCTGTCTATACGTCTGTCTGCACGACTGTATAGTATTCCCCGGCGTCACCGCCCGCCCCAGCCGAGTCCTGCATGTCCTTCGCCCTCGCGCCGCCTCCGTTCCGTCCCGCCTGGCACTACTGGCGCGGCCTGCTGCAGCCGGGCTGGAGCCCCTACGGCAACACCGCGCGGCTGATCCGCCGCGAGGCGGCCTCGGCGGACAGCGAGACTCTCTGGTTGAAGCCTTTCGAGCGTCTGCGCGACTGGCAGCCCGGCCAGCACTTGAGCTTCGGCTTCGAGGTGGACGGCCGCCGCTTCCAGCGCAGCTTCACCCTCACCAGCCTGCCGGGCCAGCGCGAGATCGCCATCACCGTGCGCAAAGTGGCCGGCGGTCGCTTCGCCGACTGGCTGTCCGAGGCCCGCGACGGCGCCCGCCTGCAGATCAGCGAGCCCTGGGGCGGCATGGCCTTCGAGATGCCGGACGCGCCGCAGCGGATGCTGATGGCGGCCGGCAGCGGCATCACCGCGGCGATCGCGCAGGTGCGCGCGGCGGCCGAGCGCGGCCAGCTGGCCGGGCTCTCGCTGGCGTACTGGGTGCGCGAGCGCGCCGAGGCCTGTTTCGTCGAGGAACTGCGCACGCTGCAGGCGCGCTTCCCGGATTTCCAGTTCCGCCTGTTCCTCACCGGTGAGGCGCCGGCCGCGGCGCACGAAGCCGAGGGCCGCCTCGACGAGGCCACGCTGGCCGCCCTCCCCGGCAGCCCGCAGGGTGCCGAAGTGCTGGCCTGCGGCCCGACGGGCTTCGTCGCCCGCGTCGAAGCCCTGCTACGCGAGGCGGCGGCACGCATCGCCACCGAGAGTTTCACGCCACCGGTCCTGCGCGTGCCCGACGTGCCCGCCGCCGCGGTGCAGCTCACGCTGCTGAAGAGCGGACGCACCCTGAGCATTCCGACCGACACGCCCCTGCTCGCCGCGCTCGAGGCGGCCGGGCTGAGGCCAGAACACGGCTGCCGCCAGGGCCTCTGCGGCCGCTGCACCTGCGCCAAGGCCAGCGGCGTGCACGTCGACCTGCGCGACGACAGCGCCCATCCCGAAGCCAGCACCTCGCTGAAGCTCTGCGTCAGCGCGGCCTGCACCGACCTTGCGATCGACCTCTGACATGACCGCCCACGCCCCCCTGCTCACCGGCGAGCGCCTCGAAGCCTTCGGCGCCGAACTCGACACGCTGCGCGAGAAGCACGTCCGCGACCTCGGCGCCGCCGACGCCCGCTACATCCGCCGCGTGCGCCACGTCGTGCGCTGGACCGAAGTGCTCGGCCGCATCGCGATCTATGGGGCCGCCCCGGCGCCCTGGCTGCTCTGGCCGCTCTGGGTGCTGGGCGTGCTGTTGCTCGGCATCTCGAAGATCGTCGACAACATGGAACTCGGCCACAACGTCATCCACGGCCAGTACGACTGGATGAACGACCCGAGCCTGCAGGGCGACCGCTTCCAGTGGGACCACCTCTGCCCCTCGGACTGGTGGCGGCAGACGCACAACCACAGCCACCACCAGTGGACCAACGTGCGCGGCAAGGACGACGACGTGGGCTATGGCCTGCTGCGCATCTTCCCCGAACAGCGCTGGACGCCGTTCGCGCTGGGCCAGCCGATCTACGCGGCGCTGCTGGCGGTCTTCTACCAGACCGGCATCGCCATCCAGCACCTGAAGCTCGGCCGCTACGTGAAGGGGCGCCGCTCGTGGCGCTACTTCCTCTCCGACGCCAAGCCGCTGCTGCGCAAGCTGCCGTGGCAGGGCGGCAAGGACTACGTGTTTTTCCCGCTGCTGGCCGGCCCCTTCTTCCTGCCGGTGCTGCTCGGGAACATGGCGGCGAACCTCGTGCGCAACCTGTGGACCTTCGTGGTCATCTTCTGCGGCCACTTCACCGCCGATGCGATCACGTTCACGCCGGCCCAGGTAAAGGACGAAACGCGCGCCGGCTGGTACCAGCGACAGATCCGCGGCTCCTCGAACATCGCCGGCGGTTTCCTCATGAACTTCATGACCGGCAACCTGAGCCACCAGATCGAGCACCACCTGTTCCCCGACCTGCCGGCCCGCCGTTACGCTGACATGGCCGTCGAGGTGAAGGCGCTCTGCGCGAAGTACGGCGTGCCCTACAACACGGGCTCGCTGCCGAAGCAGTTCGGCGAGGTGGTGTGGCGCATCTTCCGCCACGCGCTCCCGAGCCGTCCGCATTGGGTGCCGGCCGCCGCGTGAGGCAATAATGCGGGCATGCCGCCCGCCGCCGACCGCCTGAGCCTTCCCGAATTCTGCTCGCGTGGCCGACTGTTGGCCGCGGTGGCGGCCGGGCAGGTGGTCATGCTCACCATTGCGTTGGCCCCGACGCGCGCACCGCGCTGGGACTTCACCGAGTTCGCCTCGGCCAGCGCCCTCGCCACCTGGATCGCGATCGCTTCAGCGGTGGCGCTCTGCAAGCTGCGCCCCTGGCTTGCGCGCCTGCCGCCGCGCGTCGATTTCGCCGCGGCGACGGCCGTTCCCACGCTGGTGGCGTTGCTCGGCGCCGGGGCCCTGAACTACATCGCTGCCAGCCTCGGGCAGTTCGTCCTCGACGCCGAGATGAACCGGCACTTCGCGCTGACGACGGCGGGGCTCACCGGCCTGATCGCCGCCATCGCGCTGCGCTATTTCGCCGCGCAGGATCGCTGGCGCGCGCAAGTGCGGGCGGTCTCGCAGGCGCAGATGGAGGCGCTGCAGGCGCGCATCCGCCCGCACTTCCTGTTCAATTCGATGAACTCCATCGCCGCGCTGGTGCGTCGCGACCCGGCGGCCGCGGAGCGTGCGGTGGAAGACCTGTCCGAACTGTTCCGCGCCGCGCTGGGGGCGCCGGGGCAGCGCGGCACGCTGGCCGACGAGATCCACCTCGCGCAGCGCTTCCTTGGCATCGAGCAACTGCGCCTCGGATCGCGGCTCCAGGTGCACTGGAACGCCGTGCCGGGCTTGCCGATGGATCTGCCGCTGCCACGTCTGGTCCTGCAGCCTTTGCTGGAGAACGCGGTCGTGCACGGCATCGCGCGCCTCAAGGAGGGCGGCGAGATCCGGATCGACCTGGCGGTCGTGGAGGGCGCGTTGCGCATCGAGGTGGGGAATCCGAAGCCGGTCGGCGTCGACCCGCGCCCCGGCAACGGCCACGCCCTCGAATCGATCCGCCAGCGCCTGCGCCACCAGTTCGGCGACGGGGCGCGGATGTCGTCTGAGGCCGCCGAGGGCTACTATCGCGTTCGCTTGGAACTGCCGCTCGGCGCTGCCGACTGATCCCATGGATGTCCTGATCGCCGACGACGAACCGCTGGCCCGCGAGCGCTTGGCCGCCCTGCTCGCCGAGCTGGGCGGGCATCGCGTGGTGGCGGCGGTCGGCGATGGCCGCAGCGCGCTCGACGCCTGCCTCAGCCAGGCACCGGATGTCGTGCTGATGGACATCGAGATGCCGGAGATGGATGGCCTCGAAGCCGCGCGCCATCTGGCCGGCATGGAATCGCCGCCCGCCGTGGTGTTCTGCACCGCCTACGACGAGCACGCGCTGGCGGCTTTCGAGGCTGCCGCCGTCGACTACCTGCTGAAGCCCGTGCGCGCCGAGCGCCTCGCCGCGGCCCTTCAGCGCGCCGCAGAGCGGCGTGCCGGGCGCAAGCAGGCGGTGGCGGCGCCGGCGCTATCGGGCCGCGCGCGCACCCATCTCGCGGCGCGCCTGCGCGGTTCGCTGCGCCTCATTCCGGTGGCCGACATCCGCTACCTGCAGGCGGAAGAGAAATACGTCGTCGTGCACCATGCCCGCGGCGAGGACCTCGTCGAGGATTCCCTCAAGGGCCTCGAAGCGGAGTTCGCTGGCCGCTTCCTGCGCATCCACCGCAACTGCCTCGTTGCGCGCGAGCAGTTCAGCGAGCTGCGGCGCTCGCCCGAGGGTGTCGTGCACGCGGTGCTGCGCGATGGCGGCGCCGTGCTCGAAGTGAGCCGCCGCTGCCTGCCTGCGCTTCGCGACGAGCTGAAACACCTGTAGCGCCGACGACGGCGCCCCTCACGGAACCCGACATGCCCCTGATCCGACTGGCCACGCGCGAGAGCGCGCTCGCCCTCTGGCAAACCGAACACGTCGCCGCGCGCTTGCGTGCCCTGCACCCCGGGCTCGAGGTGCAATTGGTGCCGATGACCACCCGCGGCGACCAGATCCTCGACCGCGCGCTGGCGGCCGTCGGCGGCAAAGGGCTGTTCCTGAAGGAGCTCGAGGTCGCGATGCTCGAAGGCCGCGCCGATGCGGCCGTGCATTCGCTCAAGGACGTGCCGATGGAGCTGGATGGCCCCTTCGTACTCGCCGCCATCCTCGAGCGCGCCGATCCCTTCGATGCCTTTGTCAGCAACGCCCATGCCACCCTCGATGCGCTGCCGCGCGGCGCGCGTGTCGGTACCAGCTCGCTGCGCCGGCAGGCGCAGCTGCGCGCGCTGCGGCCTGACCTCGAACTGCTCGACCTGCGCGGCAACGTCAACACTCGGTTGGCGAAACTCGATGCCGGGCAGTACGACGCCATCATCCTCGCCTGTGCAGGGCTGCAGCGCCTCGGTTTCGACGCCCGCATCCGCGAGCGGCTGACGCCGCCGCGCTTGCTGCCGGCCGTCGCGCAGGGCGCCATCGCCATCGAATGCCGCGAGGGCGACGCCGAGATTGCGCGCCTGCTGCGCGGTCTGGATGACGGCACCACGCGCGTTTGCGTCGAGGCCGAGCGGGCGATGAACCGCGCCCTGCACGGCAGCTGCCACGTGCCGGTGGCTGGTTTCGCCGAGCTGTTCAACGAGAAGCTGCTGCTGCGCGGCGCGGTGGGCGATGCCAACGACGGCCGCCTCGTGCGCGCGGAAGCGAAGGGCAGCGCCGCCGATCCGGAAGGCCTCGGCCGACGCGTTGCCGAGGCCCTGCTGGCGCAGGGCGCGGGCGAACTGCTGGGGCACTGAAGGCCCCGGCGGATCGCGCCTTCAGGGAATACGGATGTCCGCGCTGCCGATGTCGCGGTAGCGGACGCGCACGACCTTGCCGCGTCCCGCCGCGCCGCCGTCCACTTCCATCTGCAGCAGGGTGTCGCCGTCGCCCACCCAGGCCGTCGAGGTGGCCGGCTTCGGATGCTGAGTGGTGAAGCGGTAGACCTTCGCGGCCTGGCCATCGAGCGTGGCGTCGGGCAGCGCTTCCACCACCATCGACTCGCGCTGCTTCCGCATCGCGTCCTCGTTGCGGTAGGCGTTGACGATGGCGTTGACCGGCACCGGCACCGTCATCATCCGGCCGCCGACGTCCATCTGGGCTTGGCCACCGCTGACGATCATCGTCGGGCCGCCCTGCGCATTGACGATGCGGTAGCGGTCCGGGGCCTGGAATTCCATGTCGACGTACTTCTCGCCGCTGCCGGCATCGCTCATCGAAGCGCGGAACGAGGGGGCGTCGAGCAGCTTGTCGAAGGCGCGGGCGAGCTCGGCCTTGGCATCGGCCAGCGCCAGCGAGGGCAGGGTGCAGGCGAGGAGGAACACGGCGGCGGACAGGCGCATGGCGGATCTCCGGCGGGGTTGGGGGTGGCCCAGCGTAGCGCCGCCGCGTTTCGGCCGCGATGGCGGTGGGCCGGCGGCTTTGCGATGCTAGCCACCCCCGCGTCGAGTCCGAGCCGCCGATGGACCGCTACGAACGCATCCTCGCCCTGCACCGCAGCCTGAGGGCCGCGCGCCTGCCGGTGCCGCTGCAGCGCCTCATGGACGAACTCGGCTGCTCCCGCGCCACGCTCTATCGCGACATCGCCTTCCTGCGCGATGCGCTCGGTGCGCCGCTGGAGAGCACCGACGGCGAGGCCAGCTTCCGCTATCTGGAAAAGGAGGCCGAGCGTTTCGAACTGCCCGGCCTCTGGTTGAGCTCCGACGAGTTGCACGCGCTCACCGCCGCGCAGCAGCTGCTCGACCGCACCGGCCCCGGCATCCTCTCGGCCGCGATCGCGCCGCTGAAGGGCCGCATCGATTCCCTCCTCCAGCAGCACGCGGGCGGGAAGCGCTGGCCGATCGAGCGCGTGCGGGTGATTGGCAGTGGCACGCGGCGCGTCGACGAGGCGGCTTTCCGCATGGTCGCCGGCGCGGTGCTCGAGCGCCGCCGGCTGCGCTTCGAATACCTCGCGCGCTCCACCAACACGCGCACGCAACGCAATGTGTCGCCGCAGCGGCTCACCCACTATCGCGACAACTGGTACCTCGACGCCTACGACCACGAGCGCGAAGCGCTGCGCAGTTTCTCCGTCGATCGCATCGCGCATGCGCGCATCGACGACGCGGCGGCGATCGATCATCCGGATGCGGAGCTCGACGCCCACCTCGCCTCGAGCTACGGCATCTTCAGCGGTGCGCCCAAGGCGTGGGCGACGATCCGATTCAGCGCCAAGGCCGCGCGTTGGGTCGCCGACGAGCATTGGCATTCGAAGCAGGAAGGCCGGCTGCTGTCCGACGGACGTTACGAATTGCGCGTGCCGTACAGCAATGCGCGCGAGCTGCTGATGGACGTGCTGCGCTACGGTCCGGATGCGGAAGTGATCGAGCCGACGCCGCTGCGCGAGCAGCTGCGCACCCTGCTGCAACTGACCGCGGCGGCCTATGACGGCTGAGGGGGCGTTGCCCGCGACGCGCGGCAAGCGCGTCGCCCTCGTGCTCGGCGCCGGCGGCGCCCGCGGCCTGGCCCACATCGGCGTCATCGAAGCCCTGGAGGCGCGCGGGTTCGAGATCGCCGCGATCGCGGGTTCCTCGATGGGGGCGCTGGTCGGTGGCATCCACGCCGCCGGCAAGCTGGCCGCCTACCGCGACTGGGCCGACCGCCTCGAACGCAACGACGTGCTGCGCCTGCTCGATGTGACGTTCGGTGCCTCGGGGTTGATCCGCGGCGATCGCGTGATCGCGACGCTTCGCGACCTCGTCGGCGAGCATCGCATCGAAGGCCTGCCGATTCCCTACGTGGCCGTCGCCACTGACCTCGCCACGCAGCGCGAGGTGTGGTTCCAGCAGGGGCCGTTGTTCGATGCCATCCGCGCGTCGATCGCGATCCCGATGGTGTTCACGCCGCACGAGGTGAACGGCCGCGAGCTCGTCGATGGCGGCCTGCTGGCGCCGCTGCCACTGGCCGCGACCCGTGGCTTCCATTGCGACTACGTGGTGGCCGTCGACCTCAACGCGCGATCCCCGCGGGCGCCGACCAGCGAGCCGGTGCCGCTGCGCGAAGCGGAGATGTTCAACGACGACGCGCCGGCGGCCCCCTCGGGCTGGAAGACGCGCGTGGCCTCGTGGTTCAACGCGCCGCCGCCGCCCGTAGGCGCCACGCCGGCGGCGCCGGCCGGTGGCATCGCCAGCCTCCTCGACCTGATGTCGCGCTCGATGGACACCATGCACTCGCAGATGACGCGTCTGCAGGTGGCGCAGGATCCACCCGACCTCGTCATCCGCGTGCCGCGGGATGCCGCCAGCTTCTACGAGTTCTGGCGCGCGAAGGAGCTGCGGGAGCGCGGCCGCGAACTGGCCGAGGACGCGCTCTCTGCCTGGGTTCAGTAGGCCTCGATCGTGCAACGCTTCCGGGCACGCGGCGCCGGGTCGGTGCCGAAGGCCTCGTTGGTGCAGGGCACGCCGTCGCGGAACTCGCGCACCACGCTCCGACCGTCGTCGACCCCGTACCAGACCGAGCGCCGGCCGCGGAACCGGCAATAGCCGCCCTCCACCGCGCATTCCGTCCAGCCGCCGCCGGAGCCGCTGCCCGGGCCGCCACCGAAGCCGCCGCCGCTGCGGAAGTCGCAGGACTTGTGCTCGCGTGGGGCCGGATCGCCGAAGGTGCCGTTGTCGCAGCGGATCGTGCCGCCGCGGAATTCCTCGTAGTGGTAGCGGCCGGGGATGCCGTAGCGCACCGTCGCCGGGCCGGGCAGTCGGCAGGCTTCGTTCTCGCGCGCGCAGGGCGTCCAGCCGCCCTGTCCGCCCCCGCCGGGCCAGTCGCCGCCCGAGTCATAGCGCAGCTCGCAGACCTTGCGTTCGCGCGGCGCGGGGTCGCCGAAGGTCTGGATGCTGCAGTACACGTCGCCGCCGCGGACGCGGCGCTCGAAATAACGGCCGTCGACGCCGAAGCGGACCGTGGCGGGGCCATCGACGCGGCAGGTTTCGTTCTCGCGAGCGCAGCGCGTCCAGCCGTAGCCGCCATCACCGCCGCCGTCCCAGCCGCCGTCGTCGTAAAGCCGCACCTCGCAGCGCTTCTGCCGGCCGAAGGCCGGGTCGCCGAACATCGAGTTGTCGCACTGCAGGCTGGCGTTGCGCACTTCGCGATAGACGAAGCTGCCGCGCGCGCCGTAGCGCACCACGCCCCAGCCCCGAACCGTGCAGCGACGGCCTTCTTCGGCGCAGATCCGCCAGTCGCCTGACCATCCGCCGCCGCCGTAGCGGCCGGATTTCGCCCCGACCGCCGGCTGCGGCTCGCTCGAGGTTTCCGGGCCGATGTAGCCGTCGGCGGGCTGCGCCGACGCGCTGGTGGCGGAGAGCCCGGCCAGCGAGAGCAGCGCCAAGGCAAGGACAGGGCGGGCGCGGGACAGACTCGGCATGGCGGGCCTCGATGTAGGGGGACTCGGCGCATGAAATAGCACGCGGCCACCCGGCCTCGCCACGCCACCGGCTCCGCCGTTCAGGGGCCGATGGGGGCGACCGTCTGTCCCTCGACCTGAGGCACGCGCCGCAGGGCCGTCCGATCCACGCCGTGCGTGGCGATCCGCGTCGCCAGCGCGGCCAGCCTGGCCTCGTCCATCACCGGCTCGCGCGAGAAGATCCAGGCCAGCTTGCGGTCCGGCGTGGCCAGCAGGGCGGTCGAGTAATCGGGCGCGACGTCCAGCACCTGCAGGCGCGTCGAGATCGGCCAGAAGAACTGGACCTTCCACTCGCGACCGCCGCTGCCTTCGACGACCGTCGAGACACCGTTCCACGTACGGTCGGGTTCGCCGAAGGCCTTCTTGAACACGAAGTCGTTGTCGATGCGCCCATCCGGACGCAGGCGATAGACGTCGCGCGTGGCGAGCTTCCCGTTCTCGAAGAAGTAGGGCACGTTCGCGACGACGTACCAGGTGCCCATGAAGCGCTCGAGGTCGACGGGTGCGGTGCTGGCTTCGGCGGGCATGCGGGCGGTTTCCGGCGGGGTCTGGCAGGCGGCCAGCGCGAGAGCCAAGGCGGCGATCACGGTGGTGAGCAGGGCGGGGCGGGCGGCGGCGCGCATGGGCGGCTCCGGTGGGGGATGCCCGCAGCGTGGGCGCCGCCGGGAGAACGCACCGTCAAGGCCGTGAAGGTGGCGTCCGCCGTGACTTTGGTCATGCACGCCGCGGTGCGGGCGGGGGGTAAGCTCCGACGACTCCCTTCCGGCCCCCATGGAGGCCTCATGCGCCGCACGCGCCTCGCCCTTGTTCTCGCCTTGATGACCGCACCGCTCGCCCACGCCGACACGCCCGCCCCGGCGGCCACTGCGCCGCAGCCTGCCGACGCCTGGCAGTGGCTGGAGGATGTGGAAGCGCCGCGTTCCCTCGACTGGGTGCGCGCGCAGAACGCCGATTCGCAGAAGGTCCTCGAGGGCCAACCGGGGTTCGGCGCCCTCCGTGACGACCTCCTGGCCATCCTCGATTCGAACGCCCGCATCCCGTTCGTCGGCAAGCAGGGCGAGTACTTCTACAACTTCTGGCGCGACAGGCAGAACCCCGCGGGGTTGTGGCGCCGCACCACGCTCGAGGAGTACCGCAAGGCCGAGCCCGAGTGGGAAGTGCTGATCGACCTCGACGCCATCAACAAGGCGGAGGACATGAATTGGGTGTGGCGCGGCGCCGACTGCCTGCGTCCGGCCTACGACCGCTGCCTCGTCTCACTGTCGCGCGGCGGTGCCGATGCCGTCGAAGTGCGCGAGTGGGACAAGAGCGACCGCGCCTTCGTCGAGGGCGGCTTCCGCCTGCCGGAAGCCAAGGGCGGGCTGACCTGGCGCAACGCCGACAGCGTCTACGCCTACACCGATTTCGGCGAGGGCTCGATGACGTCCTCGGGTTACCCGCGCATCGTCAAGGAATGGACCCGTGGCACGCCGCTGGCCGAGGCCAAGGCGGTCTACGAAGGCACGGCGCAGGACATGTACATCGCCGGCTACCGCGACCTGACGCCGGGCTTCGAGCGGGATTTCGTCAGCCGCACCATCGCCTTCTACAACGACGAGCTCTACGTGCGCGGCGCCGATGGCGCGCTCACCAAGATCGATGCCCCCAACTCGGCGAACAAGACGCCGTACCGCGAATGGCTGATCCTCGAGCTGCGCGAGGACTACCGCGTCGGCGACCGCGTCTATCCGAAGGGTGCCGTGATCGCCGCCAAGTTCGACGCCTTCATGGCCGGCGGGCGCGACTTCGACGTGCTGTTCGAGCCCACCGACACCACGGCCTTCGTCGGCCTCACGCCGACCAAGGACCACCTGATCCTCAACGTGCTCGAGGACGTCAAGAACCGCCTGTCGGTGCTGACCTACGCGAACGGCGAGTGGACGCGCGGTCCGCTGGAAGGCGCGCCGGCCTTCGGCACGGTGTCGGTCTCGGCCGTCGACGACGAAGAGAACAACGACTACTTCCTCACCGTCACCGATTACCTGACGCCGACCACGCTGATGCTCGGCACGGTGGGCCAGGCCCCGCAGGCCCTGAAGCAGCTGCCGGCCTTCTTCGACGCCTCGGGCTTCGAGATCACCCAGAACTTCGCCACCAGCAAGGACGGCACCCGCGTGCCGTACTTCATGGTCGCGAAGAAGGGCCTCGAGGCGAACGGCAAGAACCCGACCCTGCTCTACGGCTATGGCGGTTTCGAGGTCTCGCTGACGCCGGGTTACTCCGGCGGCGTCGGCCGCGCCTGGCTGTCGGAAGGCGGCGTCTACGTCGTCGCCAACATCCGCGGCGGTGGCGAGTACGGCCCGCGCTGGCACCAGGCCGGCCTGAAGGAAAACCGCCTGCGCATCTACGAGGATTTCGCCGCGGTGGCGGAAGACCTGATCAAGCGCGGCATCACCACGCCGCCGCACCTCGGCATCCAGGGCGGCAGCAACGGTGGCCTGCTGGTCGGCAACATGACCGTGCTCTACCCGCAGCTGTTCGGTGCCGTCGTCTGCCAGGTGCCGCTGCTCGACATGCGCCGCTACCACACGCTGCTGGCGGGCGCCTCGTGGATGGCCGAGTACGGCAATCCGGACGACCCGGCGCAGTGGGAGTTCATCCGCACCTTCTCGCCGTACCACAACGTCAAGCCGGACGTGCAGTACCCGCCGGTGCTGTTCACCACCTCGACGCGCGATGACCGCGTGCACCCCGGCCACGCCCGCAAGATGTTCGCGCTCATGAAGGACCAGGGCCACCCGGTCTACTACTACGAGAACATCGAGGGCGGCCACGGCGGCGCCGCGAACAACGCGCAGAGCGCCAAGATGAACGCGCTGGCCTACACCTTCCTGAAGATGAAGCTCTTCCCGGAGTCGAACTGATGAATCGCCCGAATCTGTCCCGCCGTCCGCTCGCGGCGATCGGCCTGCTGCTCGCCTCCGGCTTCGCAGCGCCGGCGAGCTTCGCGGCCGACGCGCCGACGCCGCCTGTCGCCGCGCAGCGCCCGCATGAAGTGAAGGCCCCGCACGGTGCCGTGCGCAACGACGAGTACTACTGGCTCCGCGACGACAAGCGCGAGAACCCGGAGATGCTCGCCTACCTCAACGCCGAGAACGCCTACGCCGACGCCATGCTGGCGCCCCTCGCGCCGCTGAAGCAGCGCTTGTACGACGAGATCGTCGGCCGCATCCAGCAGGACGATTCGAGCGTGCCGTACTTCGAAGACGGCTACTGGTACTACACGCGTTTCGAGACCGGCAAGGACTACGCCATCACCGCCCGCCGCAAGGGCACGATGGAGGCGCCGGAAGAGATCCTGCTCGACCAGAACGCCATGGCCGAAGGCAAGGACTACTTCCGGGTGGGTGGTTGGGAAGTGAGCCCCGACGGCAGCAAGCTGGCTTGGGCCGAGGATCTCAACGGCCGCCGCCAGTACACGATCAAGGTGAAGGACATTGCCAGCGGTGAGCTGCTGGACTCCGCCATCACCGGCACCAGCGGCAACATCGTCTGGGGCGATGACAACAAGACGATCTGGTACGTCGAGAACGACCCGGAGACCCTGCTCAGCACCAACGTCAAGACGCACGTGATCGGTACGCCGTCGAGCGAGGACAAGCTCGTCTACACCGAGACCGACAACAGCTTCTACATGGGCATCGGCCGCACGCGCTCGAAGCAGTACATCTGCATCGGCGTGGGCAGCACCGTCTCCTCGGAGCAGCGCTGCACCAAGGCGGCGAGCCCGGGCGAGTTCACCGTGGTCGCCCCGCGCGAGCGCGACGTCGAGTACAGCGCCGACCACTACGCCGGCCGCTGGGTCATCACCACCAACTGGAACGCGCCGAACTTCCGCATCATGACCGCCGCCGAGGACGCGCTCGGCAGTCGCGAGGGTTGGAAGGAGCTGGTGCCGCACGCCGGTGACGTGTTCATCGAAGGCGTGGAGCTGTTCGACGGCTACATGGCCATCGGCGAGCGTTCGAACGCGCTTCGCCGCATCCGCATCCTGAAGGACGACGGCCGCAGCGACTTCGTGAAGTCCGACGAGCCGGCCTACACGATGGGTCTGTCGGTCAACGCGATGCCGGACACGCCGTGGGTGCGCTACACCTACACCTCGCTCACCACGCCGGCGACGACCTACGAGATCAACGTCGAGACCGGAGAGCGCAAGCAGCTCAAGCAGGATCCGGTGCCGGGCTTCGACCCGACGCAGTACGTGACCGAGCGCGCGTGGGTGCCTTCGCGCGACGGCACGGTGCGCATCCCCGTCTCGATCGTCTACCGCAAGGGCTTCGAGAAGAACGGAGAGGCCGCCCTGCTGCAGTACGCCTACGGCAGCTATGGCAGCTCCTCCGACCCGGGCTTCAGCCGCCTGGTGCCCAGCCTGCTGGACCGCGGCATGGTCTACGCCATCGCGCACATCCGTGGTGGCCAGGAGATGGGCCGCGCCTGGTATGACGGCGGCAAGCTCTTCAACAAGATCAACACCTTCACCGACTTCATCGACGTGACCGACTGGCTGGTGGCCAACGGCTACGCCGCCGAGGACCGCGTGGCCGCGATGGGCGGCAGCGCCGGTGGCCTGTTGATGGGCGCGGTGGCCAACATGGCGCCGGAGAAGTACGACGCCATCATCTCGCAGGTGCCCTTCGTCGACGTGGTGACGACGATGCTCGATCCGAGCATCCCGCTCACCACCAACGAGTACGACGAGTGGGGCAACCCGGAGAAGAAGGAGTTCTACGACTACATGCTGTCGTACTCGCCCTACGACCAGCTGGCGGCGAAGGACTACCCGGCGATGTTCGTCGGCACCGGCCTGTGGGACTCGCAGGTGCAGTACTTCGAGCCGGCCAAGTACGTCGCCCGCCTGCGCGCCAAGAAGACCGACGACAACCTGCTGGTGTTCCGCACCAACATGGAAGCCGGCCACGGAGGCAAGTCGGGCCGCTTCCGCCGCTTCGCCGAAGCCGCCGAGCAGTACGCCTTCATGCTCGACCAACTCGGCGTGGAGAAGCGCGCGGAGTGAGGCGGGGAACGCTCATCCGATGAAGGAAAAACCCCGGCCAAGGCCGGGGTTTTTTTCGTGGGTTTGGCTCGGTCCGCACGTGTGCGGTCGGATCACCGGGCGGCCTTCGGTCACGAGCGGACCTTCGAGAGACTCCAGTCAACGCTGACCCGACTCCAAGCCAACCTGGCCATCAGCCTGCTCTTCGGCATTGCCGTTTCGACGCTGCTGACGCTGGTGGTGATCCCGCTGTTCTGTTCCGCGTGGTTGTCGCGGCGCGGCACGGCTTCCGCCGCAGCGCCCTCGAAGGGATAGGCCTTATTCGCCCAGCCCTGCGTCTGCCGGCACCCGTCCGGCGGACGCGGCTTTCTTCAGGGCATTGAAATCGGCCTCGTTGCGGCGGCGATAGGCCAGCGCGAACACCCGCATCGCTTCGGCCAACTCGCCGCCGCGGCCGATGTACCCATGAAGCTCGTCGGCGCAGCCGGCTTTCGCGTGAGCGCGCGCCAGTGCATAGCCGCAGGCCTCGGCGTACTCGTGGAAATCGCGGCCCTTGAACGCGGTGACGTCGAACGAGGCCTTCATGTCGCGCAGTTGGCGCACGTAGAACTCCGCGCCGAAGTCGTCGCTGCCCGCCCAGCCCAGGAAGATGTCGGACGCGGCCTGCATCAGGCGCTGGCCGTTGACGATGCGTTCGCCGTCGTGGGCCTCGCGGCTCCGGCCCAGCGGGGCCTCGAGCGCGGAGTCGGCGGCTTCCTTGAACTGCAGGAACAAGGGGTGCTGGCCCGAGGCCACAAACAGCGCGATGAAGCAGCGGCGACCTACCGAGCCCACGCCCGGCACCTTCACCGCCACATCGTGCAGCACGTAGCGATCCAGCAGCGTGCGGCGGTCGGCCGGCAGCGATGCCCGGTAGTCGGCGAGGAAGCGCGGCATCTGCGCACGGAAGCGGCTGAGCTCGCGATCGGTGGCCGCATCGTCGTGGTACACGAAGGGCGGCGCGTCCTTGATGTTCCATCGCCCGTCGGCGAGCGTCTCGGTGGCTTCCGCCGCGAACATCGCCGAGGTCTTGCGACGCGCCTTGCGGATCACGTCGAGCTCATGGCCGTCGTCGCCCGAGAGCTCGAGCAGCGTCTCGGCAGTCAGCCGGTAATACCAGAGGTCGAGCACGTCCATCGTCGCGAAGCGCCGCATGCGGTCGGCATAGGCGCGCACCAGCGTTTCGACGAGGCTTCCCTGCATCGCCTCGTCGTACCCGTTCACGTCGGCCGCGATAGCGAAGCTGGCCGCGAGGCGCCGAAGGTCCCAGTCGAACGGCCCGGGCAGGGATTCGTCGAAGTCGTTGATATCGAAGAGCAGGGTGCGTTCAGGGCTCGCGAACAGCCCGAAATTGTTGAGGTGCGCGTCGCCGCAAAGCTGCGTTTGCACCGGGCTGCGCGGCAGGGTCGCGAGGTCGTGCGCCATCAGGCCAGCGCCGCCGCGAAAAAAAGCGAAGGGGCTGGCCAGCATCCGACCGTAGCGGATGGGCTTCAGCTCGGGAACGCGGCCCACGTGGCTCGCTTCAAGGAGCGCAACGGCATCACGCCGGCCCTTCGGCGCCGCACCCAAGGCCGATCGCGGCGAGGTTTTTCGGCTTTCCTTACCGCGGGCCACGGCGGCGGGACCGCCGTAGGCCGCTGCTTCGACCGTGGCATTGGGCGTTCGCGCCGTGTGGATCGTGCGGCGACGTGCGCGAGGGGGGCGTGCGGCAGCCATTCGTTGCCTCGTTGGGCGTGGTGTGGGCCTTGAGCGTATCGCGGCCCAGTGCGGTGGATCGCGGTGAACGGCTGGGAACCCATAGCAGGCTTGGCGGACGGATACCCCTCGCGGGTGTCATGCACAGAAATTGATGGAGCACCGACGTGCCACTGAGCTGGAGCGAGATCAATGACCGCGCTGACCGAGGTACCCCCGATGCTTCGTAGTGCCTCGACTCAGTTCAGAGCATCCCGACCGTCCCTTTGGGTCGGAAGCCGCCCCCTCATCGCCGATGTTCGTCCGGCAGGCGCAGGTTTCTGCCCGCGATGCATTCGAATGCATCGGCCGACACCACGACTTCGCCACGACAGCCCACCGATACACTCGAGGGGTCTTCTGCTGCCCGAGCTTCCGATGCGTCGCCCTCCGCTCTCCGCCCTGCTCGTCGGCCTGCTGGCCGCCTCCGCTGCTGCAGCGCAGCAGCCCGCATCGGCGCCACCGTCGCCTGGGTCGTTCGTCGGCACCACCGAGCCGATGGCGGCGCACGCCGTCTATTTCTTGATGACGGACCGCTTCGTCAACGGCGACCCGTCGAACGACCACCGCGAACAGGGCCTGCCCGACCATGGCACCTGGGGTGGCCCGGTGCCGGGCGCGCCGCCGGGCAGGGAGGACTACGTCGGCTACCTTGGCGGCGATTTCCGCGGGATCCTCGACAACGCCGGCTACATCCGCGACATGGGCTTTGGCGCCGTGTGGCTCACGCCGATTGTTGAACAGCCGGACGAAGCGTTCTCCGGCGGCACGCCGGCCGCGTGGGGGAAGATGTTCACCGACGGCGGCAAGTCCGGTTACCACGGCTACTGGGCCACCAACTTCTACGAGATCGACGAACACTTGCCGTCCGAGGGCCTCGATTTCCGCGCGCTCACCGCCGGCCTGCGCGCGCGCGGCCTCAAAACGGTGCTCGACGTGGTGGCGAACCACGGTTCGCCCTCGTTCACCGCGCCGACGCAGCGCGATACCTTCGGCAAGCTGTTCAACGAGGCCGGCGAACTCGTTGCCGACCACCAGAACCTGCCGCCGCGCCGCCTGAAGCCGGGCAGCAACCCGCTGCACGCGTTCTTCCACGTCGAGCCCGATATCGCCCAGCTGTCGAACTTCGACGAGGACAACCCGGCCGTCGTCGACTACCTCGTGGGCAGCAGCCTGAAGTGGCTGGGGCAGGGCGCCGATGCGCTGCGCCTCGACACCATCAAGCACATGCCGCTGCCGTTCTGGAAGACCTACGCGGATCGCCTGCGCGCCGAGCATCCCGGCCTCTTCATGTTCGGCGAGGCCTTCACCTACGAGCCCGAGGTGCTCGGGGCCTTCACGCAGCCGGCGAACGGCGAGATCAGCGTGCTCGATTTCCCGCTGCAGAAGGCCATGGGCGAGGTGTTCGGCAAGCGCGATGCCGGCTTCGAGGCGATCGTTCCGGCGCTGTTCCTCGATGGCGGCCCGTACGCGAACCCCTACGTGCTGATGACCTTCTACGACAACCACGACATGCCGCGGCTCGACGCCGACGATGCCGGGTTCATCAACGCCAACAACCTGCTGTTCACCGTGCGCGGCATCCCGGTGGTCTACCAGGGCTCCGAAGTGGGCTTCATGCGCGGCACCGCCGAGCACGCCGGCAACCGCAACTATTTCGGGCAGGCGCGCATCGACGCCGCGCCGTCGAACCCGATGCACGCGGCGCTGAAGCGCATCGCGACCCTGCGCGCGAACACGCCGGCCCTGCAGCGCGGGCTGCAGGTGAACATTGAGTTCGAGGGCGACCGCGCGGCCTTCTACCGCGTGCTGGAGCACGAGGGCGTGGCGCAGACGGCGCTGGTGCTGCTGAACAAGGGCGACACCGCGGCGCGCTTCCACATCGATGCCCTGGCGCAGCCGGGTCGCTGGCGCGAGGCGCTGGGCGGCGGCACGCGCGTGGTGGTGGCGGGCGAGGCCTTCGAAGCCGAGGTGCCGGCGAACGGCGTGCAGGTCTACTTGTTCGAGAGGCCGCTCACCGCCCCGGCGCTGCGCGCCGCCGCCGAAGCGGCCGTCATCGCGCGCTGAGGCGCGGTGCGATCAGCCGCGTGGCGCCTCGGCGTAATCGAGGCGCAGCGGGCGGTCGAGCAGGCGCTCCATCGGCGGCGGCCACAGGCCGAGTGGACCGACGCGGCGCATCGCTTCCTCGGGGCTCAGACCCCGCTCGCGCACCAGCCAGGCGGCGTAGAGGTGCGCGGCGCGCGTGCCGCTGGCGCAATGCAGCAGCACGTCGCCTTCGCCCGACGCCATCGCGGCGCTGAAGGCGTCGAGGGCGGCGGGGGTGAAGCCGGCATTGCCCGCGATGGGCAGCAGCGTGTACGCCATTCCCTTCGACTGGGCCAGTGCGGCCTCGTCGAAGCCGAGCGTGGCCATTTCTTCCGAGGTGCGCAGGTTGATCACGCGGCGGACGCCCTTGGCGCCCAGCGCTTCAAGATCGGCAGCGAGCGGCTGCGGCGCGATCAGTACGCTCCCGTCGCGCACCACGCGGGTGTCGAAGGGCGGGGCGGGCGGCGTGGCCGGTGCGGGCGCGGCGGCAGCGGCGGTCGGCGGCGCTGGGGCATCGGCGCGCGGCGCGCCGTCGCTCATGCAGGCGGACAGCGTGGTCGCGCCCAAGGCGAGGGCGAGGATCGGGAAACGGCGCATGCGCGAACTCCTCAGCGGGTCTTGCTGGATTTTCCAACGGGCTTGGCGGCGGCAAGGCCGGCGCCACAGGAGCGGCGCACCACCAGCGTCGGCGAGAGCACCTCGCTGACGGCGACTTCACCGCGGATCTCGCGGATCAGCGTGTCCACCAGTTTCTCGCCGGCCAGCTTGGTGTCCTGCAGCACGGTGGTGAGCGGCGGATTGGTGAAGGCGGCCACCGGCTGGTCGTCGAAGCCGACGACGGCGACGTCCTCGGGGACGCGCAGGCCGTGTTCCATCAGCGCGCGCATCGCACCAATCGCGATCAGGTCACTGGCGCAGAACATCGCGTCGAAGGCCACGCCGCGCGCGAACAGCGCCTGCGCCGCGGCGTAGCCGGCCAGTTCGGTCGAATCGATGACGTCGATCTGCAGCGCCGCCTCGGTGCTGAGCTTCGCCGCCTGCAGGGCATCGCAGAGCCCGAGGTAGCGGTCGCGGAACTCCGGGGCGGTGGGCTGGTTGGCCCCGAGGTAGGCCACGCGCTTGCGGCCCAGCGCGGCGAGGTGCGCGCCGACCTGGCGGCCGCCATCGCGGTTGTCGCTGCCGATCGACATGCCGGGCTGGCGTTCGAACACCGGCCCCCAACGGACGAAATGCGTGCCCTGCTGGACCAGACGGTCGAGCTTGTCCCGGGTGAGGAACCAGTCGCCGTAGCCGAGCAGGATCAGGCCGTCGGCCTTGTGCGCGTCCTGGTAGTCGGCGTGCCAGTCCTCGCTGAACTGCTGGAAGCTCACCAGCAGGTCGTAGCCCTGCCGCGCGCAGGCGCGCGTGATCGAGCCCAGCATGGTGAGGAAGAACGGATTGATCAGCGTGTCGTTCGGGGTCGGGTCCTCGAACAGCAGCAGGGCCAGCGTGACCGAGCTCTGCCGGCGCAGGTTCGAGGCGTTCTTGTCGACCTTGTAGTTCAGCTCACGGGCGATCTCGCGGATGCGCTTGCGCGTTTCCTCGCTGACCAGCGGGCTGTCACGCAGCGCGCGCGAGACCGTGGCCTGCGAGACGCCGGCACGGTAGGCGATGTCGAACGAGGTGGGTCGGGATTTCTGGTTCATGCGGGCGGGAGGATACCCCGCCCGGCGCGAGCGGCGCGGTGGCCGCGTGATGGTGCCTCCCGCGGCTGCGGATCAGCGCTTGGGACGCAGCCCCGCCGCCTCGCGGGCCAGGCGCTCGATGCGGGCCCAGTCGCTGCCGGTGATGGCGTCCTTCGGCAGCATCCATGAGCCGCCGACGGTGCCGACGTTGGGCAAGGCGAGGAAATCCGGGGCGCTCGTCGCATCGATGCCACCCGTCGGGCAGAAGCGCACCTGCGGAAAGGGCCCGGCGAAGCCCTTCAGCGCCGGGATGCCCCCGGAGCTGACGGCCGGGAAGAACTTGAAGCGCTGGTGCCCGTGGGCCAGGCCCTGCATCACCTCGCTGGCGGTGGCGACGGCGGGCAGCCAGGCGATCGGGCTGGCGTCGGCGGCGTGGTAGAGCGCCGCGGTGGCGCCGGGGCTGATGGCGAAGGTGCAGCCGGCGGCGGCCGAGGCCTCGAGGTCGGCCGGCGCAAGCACGGTGCCGGCGCCGAGCACGGCGCCTTCGACCTCCGCGGCGATGCGGCGCACACCGTCCAGCGCCGCGGCGGTGCGCAGCGTCACTTCCAGCACCGGCAGGCCGCCGGCCACCAGCGCGCGCGCGAGGGGCACGGCGTCCTCGACCCGGTCGATGACGATCACGGGCAACACGGGGGCCTTGGCGAAGACGGCATCGACGGCGCCGTTGCGCGCTTCGGTGGTCCAACTCATGCGGGGTTCTCCGATTGGCGCAGGGCGCAGGCGGCGCCGAGCAGGCCGGGTTGCGGGTGGGTGATGACGTGCAGGCTCACTTTCTCGAGATACGCGGCGAAGCGGCCTTTGGCAAGGAAGCGCTCCCGGAAGGCGCTGCTCTGCAGGAAGGGGATGAAGCGCGGGACGATGCCGCCAGCGATCATCACGCTCTTCGCGCCGTGGATCAGCGCGGTGTCGCCGACCACGCTGCCCAGCACCGCGCAGAAGCGGGCCAGCGTGCGGCGGGCGTTGAGGTCGTGGCCTTCGAGCGCGGCTTCCACGATCGCGGCGGGCTCGCGCAGCACGGTGGCGCTGTCGCCGAGCGGGCTGGGCCCGGTGCCCGGATCGCGCAGCGCGGCCTCGATGTGCGAGAGGCCGACGCCGCAGAGCAGGCGCTCGTTGCTGGTGCGGCCGAAGCGCTGGTTCATCCAGCGCTGGATCTTGTGTTCCTCGTCCCCGATCGGCGCGAAGCTGACGTGGCCGCCTTCGGTCTCGACCACCTGCCAGCCGCGCGCCGCATCCCCCACCAGCATCGCCACGCCGAGGCCCGTGCCGGGCCCCAGCACGCTGATCGGGCCGCGCTGCGGCAGGGCAGCGTCACCGTGCAGGCAGACGACGTCCTCGGCCGACAGGGCGGGCACCGACCAAGCCACCGCACCGAAATCGTTGATCACGTCGAAGCGCTGGAAGCCGAGCACGCCCTGCAGTTCGCTTCGCGAGAAGGCCCAGGCGCGATTGGTCAGGCGGATGGCGTCGCCATCCACCGGGCAGGCGACAGCGATGGCGGCTTGCGAGGGCTTCTGCCCGACCTCGGCGAGGTAGGCCTCGGCGGCGTGCTGCAGGCTGCCGTACTCGCAGCAGGGCAGGGTGCGGACGTGATGCATGTCCGGGCGCGCCGCGGCGAGGTCGGTCAGCGCGAAGCGCGCATTGGTGCCGCCGATGTCGGCGATCAGGGCAGGGCGCCGCAGCGCCGGCGCAACCGCCGATGCATTGGAGATCGCTGCGCTCACAGCCCGGTGCTCCCGAACAGTGCGCAGGCGCCGTCTTCGGCCGAATCCACGCATTCGCGGAACACCGCGAACAGCTCTCGGCCCACTCCGAACTGGTTGCCGGCGAGATCCATCGGCGCGAGCGTGCGCGCGGCCCACTCGGCCTCGGGCACGTCGACTTCGACCGTCGAGGCTTCGGCATCGATGGTGATGACGTCGCCGTCGCGGAGCTTGGCGATCGCACCGCCGGCGACAGCCTCGGGCACGAGATGGATGGCGGCGAGCACCTTGCCCGAGGCGCCGCTCATGCGGCCGTCGGTGAGCAGGGCCACGCGCTGGCCGCGGTCCTGCAGCAGGCCGAGCGTCGGCGTCAGCTTGTGCAATTCCGGCATGCCATTGGCCTTGGGGCCCTGTCGGCGGATCACGGCGACGAAATCGCCGTCGAGCTGGCCGGCCTTGAACGCGACGAGCAGGTCGTCCTGGTCGTCGAACACCTTGGCCGGCGCGGTGATGCGGCGGTGCTCCGGCGCCACGGCCGAGATCTTCACCACGGCGCGTCCGAGACGGCCGGTGACGAGGCGCAGGCCGCCTTCGGCATCGAAGGGCTCGGCCACGGGGCGCAGTACGTTGAGGTCGCCGCTGGCGCGCGGCGGTTCGCGCCACGTGAGCCGCGTTCCCTCGAGGTGCGGTTCGAGCGACTGCTGGCGCAGGTCACCGCCATGCACGCACTTCAGATCGCCGTGCAGCAGGCCGGCGTCGATCAGTTCGCGGATCACGAACCCCAGCCCGCCCGCGGCGTGGAAGTGGTTCACGTCGGCCGAGCCGTTCGGGTACACGCGGGCCATCAGCGGCGTGGCGCGCGAGAGTTCGTCGAGGTCATCCCAGGTGATGCGCAGTCCGGCGGCGCGGGCCATGGCCACGAGGTGGATCACGTGGTTGGTCGAACCGCCCGTCGCCGCGAGGCCGACCATGGCGTTGACGATCGCCTTCTCGTCCACCGTGTGGCCGATCGGCCGCCAGTCGTCGCCGAGCGCGGTCACGCGCAGCGCCTGTTCGGCGGCGGCGACGGTGAGTGCGTCGCGCAGCGTGGTGCCGGGGTTCACGAAGGCGGAGCCCGGCAGGTGCAGGCCCATCACTTCCATCAGCATCTGGTTGCTGTTGGCGGTGCCGTAGAAGGTGCAGGTGCCGGCCGAGTGGTAGCTCGCCGATTCCGCCGCGAGCAGCTCGTCGCGCGTCGCCTTGCCTTCGGCATAGCGCTGGCGGACCGCGGCCTTCTCCTTGTTCGGCAGGCCCGAGGGCATCGGGCCTGCGGGCACGAAGACCACCGGCAGATGCCCGAAGGCCAGCGCGCCCATCACCATGCCGGGCACGATCTTGTCGCAGACGCCCAGCATCAGCGCGGCGTCGAACATGTCGTGCGAGAGGGCGACCGCGGTGGCCTGCGCGATGGTGTCGCGCGACCACAGCGAGAGCTCCATGCCGGTGCGGCCCTGGGTGACGCCGTCGCACATCGCCGGCACGCCGCCGGCCACCTGCGCGGTGCCGCCGGCATTGCGCGCGGCCATCTTGATCAGCTCGGGATAGGTCGCGAACGGCTGGTGCGCCGACAGCATGTCGTTGTACGCGGTGACGATGCCGAGGTTCGGCTTGACCTGCAGCTTCAGCGCGTCCTTGTCGTCGCCCGAGGCGGCGAAGCCATGCGCGAGGTTGCCGCAGCTGAGGCGGGCGCGGGCCGTGCCTTTCGCGCGGGCGGCTTCGATGCGCGCGAGGTAGGCGGTGCGCGTCTGCGCGCTGCGCTCGCGGATCCGTTCGGTGACGCGTTCGACGACGGGATGCAGCGACATCAGGGGCTCCAGTGGATCGCGAGGTCCGGCGCGGCGGCCAGCAGGGCGTGGATCGGGGCGTCGGTGGCGGGGCGGGTGCGCGCCGATTCCAGCACGGCGCGCTTGGCTTCGCCGGTGATCATCAGCAGCAGCGAACGCGTCGCCACCAGCCGCGACAGCGTGAGGGAAATGCGCGGGAAAGGCGCTTCCGGCGGCAGCGGGTCGGGCACCAGCGCGACGACCGGCGCGCGATGGCCGGCATCGAGGGCCGAGGCCGGCGTGACCTGCGGGAACAGCGAGGCGAAGTGGGCATCGGCGCCCATGCCGAGCAGCACCGCGTCGAAGGCGCGGTGGGCGAGCGGCGACAGGCTGGCTTCGGCGGTGGCACCGGCGTCGGCGACGACGAAGGCGGCGTCGGTGGCCGGCACCAGCGGATGGATCGTGACGCCCACCGCGGCGGCGAACGCGTCCGCGAGCGCCCGCTCGTTGCGCTTCTCGTGCGCGGCGGGCACCCAGCGTTCGTCGCTGGCGACGAGGTGCACCTTCGACCATGGCAGGGTCATGGCCGCGAGCTGGCGATACGCGGCGAAGGGCGTGCTGCCGCCGGCCAGTGCCAGCCAGGCCTCGCCGCGGGCGGCGAGTCCCTCGCGAATCGCGGCGGCGAGCGCCTCGGCGACGGCGGAAGCCAGCGCCTCGGCGTTCGCGTGCGGGACGATCGGCAGGGCGCTCATGGACGCGGCGGTGCTCATTCGCGCCAGCTGTGGCCGTGGCGTTCCGGCAGCGCCAGCGCGCTGGTCGGGCCCCAGGTGCCGGCCGGGTAGGGCTTGGGCTCCTGCCCGCGTGCCGTCCAGCCGCCGAGGATCTGGTCGACCCAGCTCCATGCCGCCTCGATCTCGTCGCGGCGCACGAACAGCGTGCCAACGCCGGCCAGCGCGTCTCGGTACAGGCGCTCGTAGGCGATGCGCTTGCGCTCGTGGGCGAAGGCGTCGTGCAGGTCGAGGTCGAGCGCCACCTGCGAGAGCTTGACGCCGCCGCGGTCGAGGCCTGGCGTCTTGCTCATCAGCATCATCGAGATGCGCTCTTCCGGCTGCAGGCGGATCAGCAGCGCGTTGGGCTCCGGCGTCGCGCCTTCGCCGTCGAAGATCGAATGCGGGACGGCGCGCATCTTCACGTAGATCTCGGTGGTGCGGCGCGGCAGCCGCTTGCCGGTGCGCAGGTAGAACGGCACGCCGCTCCAGCGCCAGTTGTCGATGTGGGCGCGGATGGCGACGAAGCTTTCGGTACGGCTCCGGCGGCCGAGTTCGTCGGCATAGCCCGGCACCGCCTTGCCGTCGATCGCGCCGGCCGTGTACTGGCCCGCGACGGTGTGGGTGGCGACGTCGTCGCCTTCGATCGGGCGCAGCGAGCGCAGCACCTTCAGCTTCTCGTTGCGCACGGCGCCCGGGTCGAAGTGCGAGGGCGGTTCCATCGCGGTGAGCGTGAGCAGCTGCAGCAGGTGGTTCTGCACCATGTCGCGCATGGCGCCGGATTCGTCGTAGTAGCCGCCGCGGCCTTCGAGGCCCACGGTCTCGGCGACTGTGATCTGCACCTGTTCGACGAAGCGCGAGTTCCAGATCGGCTCGAACAGCGCGTTGCCGAAGCGCAGGGCGAGCAGGTTCTGCACGCCTTCCTTGCCGAGGTAGTGGTCGACGCGGAACACCTGCGCCTCGCGGAATACCTTGGCCACCGACTCATTGATGGCGATCGAGCTGGCGAGGTCGTGGCCGATCGGCTTCTCGAGCATCACGCGCATGCGTGCATCGGCGACGCCGCCGGCGGCCAGGGCTTCGCAGATCGGGCCGTAGAACTTCGGTGCCGTCGACAGGTGCACGAGGGTGTCGCCGTCGCCGCGCAGCGTGGCGATGCGGGCCGCCAAGGCGGCGAGGGCGGCCGGGTCGTCCACCGAGGCGGCCTGGTAGTCGCAGCGGCCGAGCAGCCGCTCCAGCGCGGCCTCGTTGCACTCGCCCGCGGCGATGGCCTTGCCGACCGATTCCGCCACGTTGGCGCGGAAGCCGGCGGCGTCCATCGCGCTGCGCGCGGTGCCGAGGATGCGCAGGGCCTGCGGGAGCAGGCCGTCGCGCTCCAGCGCATAGAGCGAGGGCAGCAGCATGCGCTGGGCGAGGTCGCCGGTGGCGCCGAACAGCACGAAGAGCGAAGCGTCCTGGGTCATGGAGCACTCGAAGGTGGCTTGACCTGCCAGCGTAATCCTTCGGCCCGGAACCCGCCCGCGGGGCTTCGGAGGCGCAAACGTATTCATCGGCGGCGGGGCGCCGTCGCTATACTCGCGGGCATGAAAACCATCCGCCGCCTTTTGCCGATGCTTCTCGCCTGCGCCCTGCTCGCCGCCTGCGGCAACAAGGGTGATCTGGTGCGTCCCGAGCCCAAGGCCGACGTGCCGTCGGGTGCCGGAGCGGCCGCGGGATGAGCATCCCGGCGCCGCCGCGCCGTCGCTTCAGCAAGATGCACGGCGCGGGCAATGATTTCGTCGTGCTCGACCTGCGCGACGGTGCGCCGCCGCCCACGCCGGCCGAGGCCGCGCGCATGGCCGACCGCCATCGCGGCATCGGCTTCGACCAACTGCTCACCATCGAACCACCGGCGACGCCGGGCGCCGTCGCCGATTACCGCATCTGGAATGCCGACGGCAGCGCCGCCGGTCAGTGTGGCAATGGCGCGCGCTGCGTCGCCGCCTGGCTGCGGCGCAACGGCACCGCCCGCGCAGCGCGCTTCGCGATGGGCAGCCCGGCCGGGCGTATCGAAGCGGACGCGCTCGACGACGGCAGCTTCCGGCTGGCGATGTCAGTGCCGGTGTTCGCACCGGCGCGCATCCCACTGGTCGCGCCCGCGGAAGCCGCGCGCTACGTCGCCGATGGCCCCTTCGGGGTGCTGGCCTTCGGCGCGGCCTCGATGGGCAATCCGCATGCCCTGATCGAAGTGGCCGCCAGCGCCTCCGCTCCGCCCGGCAGTGCCCTGGCCGCCGTCGATGCCGCGGGCATCGGGGCCTGGCTGCAACGCAGCGGCCGCTTCCCCGACAGCGTCAACGTCGGTTTCGCGGAAGTGCTCGCTCCCGACCACATCGCGCTGCGCGTCTTCGAGCGCGGCGTGGGCGAGACGTTGGCCTGCGGCAGCGGCGCCTGCGCCGCCGTCGCCATCCTCGTGCGGCAGGGCCGCGTCGACCGCGCGGTGCGCGTCGATCTGCCCGGCGGCACCCTGCACATCGACTGGCCGTCCGACGATGCGCCGGTGTCCATGCGCGGCCCGGCCGCGTTCGTTTTCGAAGGGGAGTGGTGGGATGAAGGAACCGATGCCCATGGCTGAGGAACGCAACGCACGCAGCGAGGCCCACGAGGTGGCGCAGTGGCTGCGCCGCCATCCGCGCTTCCTCGAGCACTTCCCGGACCTCGCGGTCACGCTCGTCGTGCCCAAGGACGGCGGCGCCAGCGCCTCGCTGGCCGGCTACCAGCTGGAAGTGCTGCGCGAGAAGAATCGCGAGCTCACGCGGCGCCTGCATGAACTGTCCGGCAACGCACAGGACAACGAGCGTCTCGCCGTCCGCACGCACCAGCTCACGCTGGCCCTGATGCGCGCCGGCAGCGCCGCCGACACGCTGCGCGCGATGGTGGCGTGCTTGAGCGAGGATTTCGCCGGGGATGCCGTGCGCATCACCTTGCTGGCGCCGGTGATGGGCCTCGAGGAAGCGTCGTGGTGCCAGGCGGTGCCGGCTTCGGATCCCCGCATGGAGGCCTTCCGCGAGGCGATGGCCAGCGGCGAGCCGCTCTGTGGCCGCTTGCCGCCGGATCGCCATGCCCTGCTGTTCGGCGATGCCGCGGATCGCGTGGCGTCCTGTGCCGTGCTGCCGGTGGCCGGCGTCGGCCTGGTGGCGGTGGGCAGCGTCGACCCGAACCGCTTCTTTCCCGGCATGGGCACGCTGTTCCTGCGGATGATGGCCGAGGCCTTGGCCACCGCGATAGGGCGTCCTTCGCCGCGATGAACCGGCCGGCGGACGACGGGCGCGAGGCCGGAGAGCAAGTCCTCGACGCCGCGCTTGCGCGTTTCCTCGACCACCTCGCCGTGGAGAAGCAGGCTTCGCCGCACACGCTCGACGCGTATCGTCGCGACCTCGCTGCGCTGCGAACGTGGGCCGGCACGCAGGGCTTCGCCGGATGGGGCGGGATCGACGGCCTCGCGCTGCGCGCCTTCGTCGCCGACGAGCACGCCCGCGGGCTGTCGCCACCAAGCGTGCAGCGGCGGCTTTCGGCGTGCCGCGCCATGTTCCGCTGGCTGTTGAAGCACGGCGAGATCGCCGCCGATCCGAGTGCCGGGCTTCGCGGGCCGAAGGCGCCCCGCAAGCTGCCGCAGGTCCTCGACGCCGATGAGATGGGCCAGCTCGTCGAAGTGCCGGACGACGCGCCGCTCGGCCTGCGCGACCGCGCGATGATGGAGTTGTTCTATTCCTCGGGCCTGCGCGTTTCCGAGCTCTGCGCGCTGCGCTGGGGCGATCTCGACCTCGCCGGCGGCGAAGTGCGCGTGCTCGGCAAGGGCCGCAAGACGCGCATCGTTCCGGTGGGCCGCCATGCGCGCGAAGCCTTGGCGGCGTGGGCGGCGAGCGAGGCCGCCTCCGCGTCGAGCGCGTCGTCCGGCGTGGCGTCACCCGGTGCCCGGCCGGTCTTCCCCGGCCGCGACGGCGGACCGATCACGCCACGCGCGGTGCAGAAGCGCGTTCGCGAGCTGGCCATGCGCCAAGGCGTGTGGAAGCGCGTGCATCCGCATCTGTTGCGGCACAGCTTCGCCAGCCACGTGCTGGAAAGCTCCGGCGATCTGCGCGGCGTGCAGGAGCTGTTGGGTCACGCCAACATCGCGACCACCCAGATCTACACCCACCTCGATTTCCAGCACCTCGCCAAGGTCTACGACGGCGCGCACCCGCGAGCGAAACGGAAACCCTGAAACGACGAAGGCCCGGGTTGCCCCGGGCCTTCCTGTGCATCGCGGCGCGTCAGCGCGAGGCCGTTTCCGGCTGCGCCACCCACGACGGCAGCTGGCGCGACCACAGCGAGAACGCACGGTCGGCGTCCTGCCAGACGCCGATGCGCGGCGTACCGTCACTGAAGCTGCCGACGTAGCGGTCCTTGAGCACGGCGATGTCGCTGCCGTCGCGCGAGAGGCGCATATCGACGGCGGCGCCGCCGGCGTACACCGACTCGAAGCCCAGGCCAGGCTCGCGATGGTAGTCGGCCATCGTCGGGCGGCTGGCTTCAAGGCGCGTCAGCGTGGCTTCGATGACGAGGACGCCCGGGCCGGGCGCATCCACCACGGTGAAGTCCTTGGCGAACGCGCGGCGCAGCGCGGCAGTGAGGTCGGCCGCTTTCGTTTCCGCGTCGCGCGCGGTCACCGGGCGCGGCTCGTCGCCGCGGGTGCCGACGCGGCGCGCAGCAGTCGGCAGCTCGAGGGTGACCGGCGCGATGTGGACGCTCTGCACGTTCGACAGCGCGGCGGGCTGCATCACCTGGGCCTGGTCGAAAGCCAAGGCGGGCATGGCGACGAGGGCGAGGGCGAGGAGAGGGGGCTTGCGCATGGCATGTCTCCATCAGTGGACCCCCCGAGCATAGTCCTCCCCCGCCTTCACCGGCCTGAGCGTGGGCCGAATGTTCAGCGGGCGCTGAAGTGCCTGAACCCCGCCAACCCGCGACGGCGACCCGCCAGGTCTGTTGAAATCGCGGCATGACGCCCCGTCCGACCGCCATCACCCTGCACCGCGCCTCGCGCGCCCTCGAGGTCGCCTTCGACGACGGCGCCATCGTCCGCCTCCCGGCCGAGTACCTGCGGGTGGAATCGCCCAGCGCCGAGGTGCAGGGGCATGCCCCGGAACAGAAGATCCTCGTCGCCGGCAAGCGCGAGGTCGGCATCGAGGCTGTGGAGCCTGTGGGCCATTACGCCGTGGCGCTGCGCTTCACCGACGGCCACTCGACGGGCCTCTACACCTGGGCCTACCTGCACCAGCTCGACCGGGAGCACGCGACGCGCTGGGCCGCCTACGAGGCCGCGCTCGTGGCGGCCGGTTTGTCGCGCGACGCCGGTTGAAGTCCGGAAACGCGACGCGCCCCTTGCGGGGCGCGTGCGGTCATCCGACAGCGGCGATCAGTTGCCGAGCAGGGTGCGGAAGTTGGCGTACACGTCGCTGAAGCGCGAGTAGTAGTCCGGATCACGCGGTGCGCTGCAGAAAGAGAGGCCGCCGTAAAGGCCGCCGCGCAGCTGGTACTGGCCGCTCGAGGTGACGGTGTAGAGGGCCGAGCCCGACGAACCGCCCTCGGTGACGCCCGAGCTCCACACCACGCGGTAGAACGGGCCCTTGCCGTCGATGCGGCCCGACAGCGAATTGACGCTGCCGCGCGAGGTCTTCTTCACGTCGCCCGAGGGGTGGTGGACGCCCCAGATCGCGGTGCCGGTGCTGGCGATGGCGGCCGAACTCCAGCCGGCGTAGGTCGCGCCGCTCGGCGGGGCGGTCTTCAGCTCGAGGAGCAGGGTGTCGCGGCTGTTGTTGTTGTGGCGCAGCGTGGCGCCGCCGGTCAGGGTGCGGGCACGCGTCGCGACGGTGGTGCCGCCGCAGCTCGCGGCTTCATAGAACCAGTAGGTCTGCAGCGTGTTGGCCACCGTCTGCGTGCTGATGCAGTGGTTGGCCGACCAGAACAGATGGCGACGCGGCGAGTTGCTGTTGTTCAGCAGGGTGCCCGTGCACAGGTACGACGAGCCGCCCTGCGTGAACACCATGCGGGCCACGGCGTCGACCGCCGTCTGGTAGCCCGAAGGCGCGTTGGTGACGCAGCGCGAATCGATCTGGCAGCTGTCGCTTTCGCCGATCTTGGCGGTCACCGCTTGCAACATGTCGGGTGCGGCCGGGTCGATGTCGAAGTGCGAGAGCTGCACCGGGCGAAGGCGCAGGCCGCGGACGGCGGCGAGCGGGCCGCTCACTTCCACCGTCATCGTCTCGCTGCCCACCACCGGCGACCAGAACAGGCCGTCCAGCGCGATGTCCTTGCCGGCCACCGTGAAGGCGCCGTCGGCATCGCCGAAGCGGAAGCTGAGCTGGTCGACGAGGCCGCGCAGACCGGCGTCGGCATCGCTACCGAGGCGGCTGCCGGCGCGCTCCAGCGCGAAGCCGGCGCGCAGGGCCTTGGCGTCGGCCGAGCCGAGCTGGAAGCGCAGGATGCCGCTGCGGCCGGAGCGCACCAGGGCGCCGCGGCTGCTGTCGGCGACGTCCTCACCGAGCTCGCGGACGAAGCCGATCTCCATCGGCTGGCCGTTGAGACGCTGTTCGACGCGCCGCTTGGCGACAGCGTCGTTTTCCAGCGCGTCGGGCGCGGCCAGCATCGCCAGGGCGGGCGCGGCCCCGTTCGACAGGAAGGACGCCCGGCCCTGGGCGCCGGCGTTGTCGGTGCCGACGGCGGTGGCGGCGGCCATCTGCACTTCGGCGGGTGCGGCGGCGAAAGTCGGCGAGGCGAGGGCGGAGGCAAGAGCGAGGACAAGCAGATGCTGCGAGCGCATGGTGTTCCCCTGGTCGTTGGATGGTTGGAAGGTCTGGCGGCCCGCCGCGCGACGAGCGTCGCTGCGGCTCCCCTGGGAGCGCCAGAGGGCCGTGATAGCACCAACCGCGGCGGCGAAGTCCAAGAAAAGACAAGAAATGCCGCCCCGCGCCCGGCGGTGGGATAATCCCGGCCATGAGCAGCGAAACCCGCCCCGAGGGCACGACCCATTTCGGCTTCCGCGACGTGCCCACCACCGAGAAAGCCGGCCTGGTGCGCGAGGTGTTCTCGTCGGTGGCTGGCAAGTACGACCTGATGAACGACCTGATGAGTCTTGGCGTGCATCGGGTCTGGAAGCGCTACTTCGTGGCCACCTCCGGTGTGTCGAAGGGCGACCGCGTGCTCGATCTCGCCGGCGGCACCGGCGACATCGCCGCCCTGCTGCACGAGCGCGTCGGCGAGTCGGGCGAAGTCGTCGTCGGCGACATCAACGCGGCGATGCTCGGCGTCGGCCGCGACCGCATGACCGACCGTGGCCTCGTTCGCGGCCTGCGCTGGGTGCAGTTGAACGCCGAGGCCTTGCCCTTCCCGGACGCCAGCTTCGACCTCGTCACCATCGCCTTCGGCCTGCGCAACGTCACCGACAAGGCTAAGGCGCTGCGCGAGATGCACCGCGTGCTGAAGCTCGGCGGTCGCGCGCTGGTGCTGGAGTTCTCGGAAGTGAAGCCGGAGTGGTTCAAGCCGGTCTACGACTTCCACAGCTTCAAGGTGTTGCCGCGTCTGGGCCAGCTGTTCGCCAACGATTCGGCCAGCTACCAGTACCTCGCCGAGAGCATCCGCAAGCACCCGCCGCAGGATGAACTCAAGGCGATGATGGCCGAGGCCGGCTTCGAGCGCTGCGACTACCGCAACCTCAGCGCCGGCATCTGCGCGATCCATTCCGGCTATCGCGTCTGAGGCCTCGGCCTCAGTCGGTACGCGCGCGGAAGGCCTCCTCGAGCGAGATCTCGCCGCGCATCGCCATTGCCGCAGCCGTCGTGGTGAGCGGCACCATGCCCTCGGCGACGGCCGTCGCATGGATGCGGTCGGCCTCGGCACCGGCGTGGATCAGCGGCAGGATGCCCGGTGACGTGACCATCAGTTCGTAGGCGGCGGCGCGTCCGCGCACGCCCAGGCTTTCGCACTGCGCGCAGCCGCGGCCTTTCCACACCGTGGCGTCGGCGGGCACGCCCAACAGCCCGGCGATGCGCGGGTCCGGCGTGGTGGCTTCGCGGCAGGCCGGGCAGATCTTGCGCACCAGGCGCTGCGACATCGCGCCGAGCAGGCTCGCCCGCAGCAGGTAGGGCTCGACGCCGAGGTCGAGCAGGCGCGTCACGGCGGTCGCGGCGGTGTTGGTGTGCAGCGTGCTCAGCACGAGGTGGCCGGTGAGCGCGCTTTCGATCGCGATCTCGGCGGTTTCGCGGTCGCGGATCTCGCCCACCATGATCACGTCGGGATCGTGGCGCAGGAAGTTGCGCATGGCGGTGGCGAAGGTGAAGCCCGCCGGCCGGTTCACCTGCATCTGCTGGATGCCATCGATGCGGTACTCGACCGGCTCTTCGATGGTGAGGATGTTGATGCGCTGCTTCGCCAGCGCTTGCAGCACTGCGTACAGCGTGGTGGTCTTGCCGCAGCCGGTCGGCCCGCAGACGAGGAACAGGCCGTGGTCGCGGGTGACCAGGTCGTCGATGCGCTCGCGGTCGCGCGCGCTCAGGCCGATCTGTCCGAGGTCGCGGAGGCCCTGCGAGGTATCGAGCAGGCGGATGGCCACGCTCTCGCCGTGGATGCTCGGCAGTACCGAGATGCGCAGGTCGATGGCGCGGCCGTCGGGCAGGGTGAAGGCGGTTCGGCCGTCCTGCGCCGTGCGGTGCTCGGCGAGGTTCATGCGGCCGATCACCTTGATGCGCGAGACCAGCGCCGGGAGCAGCGCGGGCAGGAAGCGGCGCACGGGCACCAGCTCGTCGTCGATGCGGTAGAGCAACTCGGCGTGGTGTTCGCCCGGGCGCAGGTGCACGTCGGAGGCGCGGCGGGCGATGGCGTCGGCCAGTGCCTCGTTGATCAGCCGGATGATCGGTGCCTGGCCGGCGATGCGCTCCATTTCCATGGGCGAGCCAGGCTCGTTGCGCGAGTCGCCGGCGTCGAGGCCGAGGTCGCGGGCGATCTGCACGTCGTCCTGGCGGTCGTAGTGATCGGCGAGCGCCACCGTCAACTGATGCGGGTCGGCGGCGAAGGGGATGACCGTGCAGTCGGTCAGGAAGCCCATGGACTGCCGGGATTCCGCGTCATCGGGGTGTGCCATCGCGACGGCGAGCAGATGGCCATGCCGGCGCAGCGGCAGGCCGTGAAGGCGCCGCGCGGCGCGTCCGGGGATCTGGGCCAGGGCCTTCGGGTCCGGCGCGATGCGACGGAGGTCGACGGTGGGGGTGTGGCCGTGGCCGAGGCGCGGGTCGAGCCCGCTCGCGAGGCGGGCCAGGTAGTCGTCGAGGCGGGCGGGGTCGTCGAGATCGAAAAGGTCCATGCTTCCCAGCATGGGGGGCAGGCGGCTGCCGCGCTTTGAGTAAACTCAAGCCGTCCCCTGAACGGCCCAGCCTGCATGCGCCTGCTTCTCGCTTTCGTCCTCGCCCTGTTCGCGGCGGTCGCCCAGTCGGCCGACCGTGCCCATGACGAACACAGCGCCGCCGAGCCCGCTACCGTGCGCATCAGCGCCATGGCGCTGGACCTCCGGGTGGATTTCGCCGCCCGGACGCTGGCCGGCGAGGTGGTCCATACCCTCGCTTGGGCCGACCCGGCGGCGGCCGGCCCCGCCGAACTGGTGCTCGATACCCGCGATCTCGCCATCGAGCGCGTGCAGGCCCGCAAGGGCGACGGCCGCTGGCAGCGCGTCGAGTTCAGCCTTGCCGAGCGCGATGCCATCTTCGGCAGCACGCTCCGCATTGCCCTGCCTTCGCGCATGGATGCGGTGCGCATCCGCTACCGCACCTCGCCCGAGGCCTCCGGCCTGCAGTGGATGACCCCGGCGATGACGGCGGGCGGTAAGCAGCCTCTGCTGTTCAGCCAGTCGCAGGCCATCCATGCCCGCAGCTGGGTGCCGCTGCAGGACACGCCAGGCGTGCGCTTCACCTACACGGCGCGAATCCGCACGGCGGCGGGCCTGATGGCGCTGATGAGCGCCGACAACGACCCGGCCGCGCGCGCCGACGGCGACTACCGCTTCACCATGGCGCAGCCGATCCCCAGCTACCTGCTGGCCATCGCCGTGGGCGATTTCCGCTTCAAGGCGATCTCGGAGCGCGCCGGCGTGTGGGCCGAGGCCCCGGTGCTCGACCGCGCCGCCGCGGAGTTCGGCGATACCGAAAAGATGATCGCCGCCACCGAGACGCTCTACGGCCCCTACCGCTGGGAGCGCTACGACCTGCTGATCCTGCCGGCGAGCTTCCCGTTCGGCGGCATGGAGAACCCGCGCCTCTCCTTCATCACGCCGACGGTGATCACCGGCGACAAATCGCTCGTTTCGCTGATCGCGCACGAGCTGGCGCACTCGTGGTCGGGCAACCTCGTCACCAATGCCAGCTGGAAGGACATGTGGCTCAACGAGGGCTTCACCAGCTACGTCGAGAACCGCATCGTCGAAGCCGTGTACGGCCGCGAGCAGGCCGACATGGAGGACGTGGTGAGCCAGGGCGGCCTGCGCGCCGAACTGGCCTCGCTGCCGCCGGCCCAGCAGGTGCTGGCGCTGCCGCCATCGCCGGGTCGCGACCCGGACGAGGCCCTCACCGACGTCGCCTACATCAAGGGCCAGTGGTTCCTCTCGTTCCTCGAGGGGCGCTTCGGCCGCGAGGCCTTCGATCCCTTCCTGCGGAAGTGGTTCGACGAGCATGCGTTCAAGAGCGTGACCACCGATGACTTCCTCGCCTTCCTGCGTCGCGAGCTGATCGCGAAGAACCCGGGCAAGCTCACCGAGGCCGAGCTGGCCGCGTGGATCGCCGGCCCCGGCCTGCCCGAGACCGCCGTCGCGGCCACGTCGCCGCGCCTCGCCGCCGTCGACGCCGCGCGCGAGGACTGGCTGAAGCGCCGCGTCGCGGTCGCCGAGCTCGACACGTCGAAATGGATCACGCAGGAGTGGGTGCACTTCCTCGAGGGCCTGCCGGAGGACATCGCCGCCGAGCGGCTGCTGGAGCTGGACGGCGCCTTCCGCTTCACCGGTACGGCCAACGGCGAGATCGCGCAGCGCTGGTACCCGATCACCGTGCGTGCGGGCTATTTCGAAGCGCGTCCGGCGCTGGCGCAGTTCCTGCGCAAGGTCGGTCGTCGCAAGCTGATCCTGCCGAGCTACGTGGCGCTTGCCGAGACGCCGGATGGCCTCGCCTTCGCGACCCAGGTGCTGCAGCAGGCCAGCGCGGGCTACCACCCGATCACCCGCGGCGCCGTGCAGGCCGTGCTCGACGCGGCGGCGAAGTAAGCCGCGATGCCCGACGCGCGCGTGCCGACCGTGTCGTCCGGTGCGCCGCGAGGTTCGCGGCGCCGCACGATCATCCTCGCGGCGCTGGCCTTTGACGTCCTGATCGTCATCGGCCTGCTCGCGTGGCGGCCGGAGTGGGCGCTGCAGGGCTGGTTCGCCGCGCAGCGCCTCCAGGCCGGTGCCGAGGTGCGCAGCGTGGAGGTGGATGGCCAGCGCATCGTGCAGCTCGAGGCCGGCCCCGTCGACGCGCCGCTGGTCGTGCTGCTGCACGGTTTCACCGGGACGAAGGAGAACTGGCTGCCGCTGATGGCCGAGCTCTCGGCGACGCATCGCGTCATCGCGCCGGATCTGCCCGGTTGGGGCGAGAGCCAGCGCGAGCCCGGCGCCGATTACGGCGTGGTGGCGCAGTCCGAGCGCATCGCCGCGTGGCTCGGCACGCTGCCGCGCGTGCCCGATCTTCTGGCCGGGCACTCGATGGGCGGCCACATCACCGGCCTCGTCGCCGCCCGCCATCCCGAGCGCGTGCGGCGCATCGCCCTGCTGTCGGCGGCAGGCGTGCCCTTCGCGCCGAACGAATTCGGCCGCGCCGTGCTCGATGGCGGGCACCCCTTCGCCGTCGAGGACCGCGCGTCGCTCGACCGCTACCTCGGCCTCGTGTTCACCGACCCGCCCTTCGTGCCGTGGCCCGCGGACCGTGCCCTCATCGCGCGGCGCATCACCGACAACGCGTTCGAGCGCGAGGTCCTCGCGCGCCTGCGCGGCGTCGAGGCTTTCGCGGTGCAGCCGCTGCTGGGGGACATCCGTGCGCCCGCGCTGCTGCTGTGGTGCGACGACGACCGCGTGATCGACCCGAGCTCTGCGGCGCTCTATGCCGCGGGATTGCGCGAATCGCGCACGGTGATGCTTCCGGGCTGCGGCCACATGCCGATGATGGCGGCGGCGGAGGAGGTGGCCGAGGCGCTGCGCGCGCAGGCCGCCATGCCGGGTTCGCCCGAGGGCTGAACCCCGCGGGCGGGAGGCGCCGGGCGTCGGGTGTCGTGACGGAGTAGGCTGCGCGGGCGTTTCCACACCCGGGAGTCCGCCGATGCGCGCCACCGTCCTGTTGTCCGCTGCCCTGACGCTCGCCGGCGCGCTCGCGCCCGGTGGGTCCGCCGCTGCCGAAGCCGTGCCGAAGTACACGGCCGCGCAGTTCTTCGACACCACCTCGTTCCGCGTCGCCGATGCCGGTGGTCTGGCCTTCTCGCCCGACGGCGGCTCGGTGCTGATCAGCTCCGACGCCACGGGCGTCTTCAACGCCTACGCACTGCCGGTGGCCGGCGGCGCACCGGTGCCGCTCACCGCGTCGACCACCGACGCCGTGTTCGCCGCCAGCTACCTGCCCGACGGTCGCGTGCTGGTGCAGGGCGACAAGGGTGGCAACGAGCTCACGCACGTCTACCTGCGCGAGGCCGACGGCACGCTTCGCGACCTCACGCCTGGCGACACGCTCAAGGCCGGCTTCGCGGGCCTGAGCCCGGACGGCAAGACGCTGTGGATCACCTCGAACGCGCGCGATCCGCAAGCCTTCGATGTGCTCGCCTACGACACCACGACCTTCGAGAGCCGCGTGCTGTTCCAGAACCCCGGTGGCTTCCTGCCCGCCGAGGTCTCGAACGACGGCCGCTGGGTGGCGCTGGAGAAGCCCAACACCTCGGCCGATTCCGATGTGTACCTCGTCGACCTGAAGGGCGACGGCCAACCTGCACTGATCACGCCGGGCGAGGGCGCGGTGTCGAACAGCGTCTATGGCTTCACGCCGGACTCGAAGACGCTGGTGATCGCCACCAATGCGCACGGCGAGTTCAACCAGGCGTGGACGCACGACCTCGTCAACGGCGAGCAGAAGCCGCTGATCGAAGCCGACTGGGACGTGATGTTCGTGGCCTGGTCGCCGAGCGGCCGCTACCGCGTGTCGGCGATCAATGCCGACGCCAGCACCGCGCTGACGATCCTCGACACCCGCGACGGCCAGCCGCTGCGCTTCGAGGGCCTGCCCGACGGCGACATCGGCGCGGTTCGCTTCTCGCCGGACGAGGCGCGCGTGGCCTTCACCGTGGCCTCCGACACCTCGCCGTCCGATGTCTTCGTCGCCGATCTCGCCGACCGCAAGGTGCGTCGCCTCACCACCGCGCTCAATCCCGCCATCGACGAGTCGCACCTCGTCGAGGCGACGATCGTCCGCTACACGGCCGAGGGCGGCGTGCAGATTCCGTCCGTGCTTTACCGCCCGAAGGGCGCGTCCGCCGCGAACCCGGTGCCGGCGGTCGTGCTGGTGCACGGCGGCCCCGGTGGGCAGACGCGCCGCGGCTACAGCGCGATGGTCCAGCACCTCGTCAACCACGGCTATGCCGTGCTCGGCGCCAACAACCGCGGCTCCTCGGGCTACGGCAAGACCTTCTTCCACATGGACGACCGCCAGCACGGCGAGGGCGACCTGCGTGACATCGTGGCCGGCGGCGACTGGCTGCGTGCGCAGGACTGGGTGGCCGATGACGAGGTGGCGGTGATGGGCGGCTCCTACGGCGGCTACATCACTGCAGCGGCACTGACTTTCCACCCCGAGGCCTTCGAAGCGGGCATCAACATCTTCGGTGTCACCAACTGGGTGCGCACGCTGGAGTCGATCCCCGCGTGGTGGGGTGCCCAGCGGCAGGCGCTCTACGACGAGATGGGCGACCCGGCCACGGACGCCGAGCGCCATCGCCGCATCTCGCCGCTGTTCCACGCGAAGAACATCGTGCGTCCGATGCTCGTGGTGCAGGGTGCCAACGACCCGCGCGTGCTGCAGGTCGAATCCGACGAGCTGGTGGCGGCGGCGCGCGCGAACAACGTGCCCGTGGAGTACGTGCTGTTCCCCGACGAAGGCCATGGGTTCCTGCGCCGCGAGAACCGCATCACCGCGCAGGAGGCCTACCTCAAGTTCCTCGACACCCACGTGCGAAAGGCCGACTGAACCCGCGCCGGCGGCGTTCCTGCCGGTCATGGGCTGAAACGGAAACGGGCGCCTCACGGCGCCCGTTTTTCATTCCGATGGCCCGAGGTTCGGGCCCGTCGATCGATTACTGCCCGCGCTGTGCCACTTTGCGGAAGGCGTTGCCTTCCACGTAGTTCGGCCACTCGCGGTTGCCGCCCAAGGTGCGGCCCACGTCGTAAAGCAGCTTCAGGTCCTGCATGGTGCCGCGCAGGTCCCAGTTGGCGTCGTAGTTGTCGCCGACCTTGTGGTAGCGCACCGCCGTGTAGTCCGTCATCCACGCGAGGCCGTACTCGCGGCCCTTCTCGCGGTGGTCGACGCCCCCCTTGGCGTAAAGCGCCGGCACGCCGGCCTTGGCGAAGTTGAAGTGGTCGGAGCGGAAGAAGTAGCCGTTCTGCGGCTCGCTTTCCTCCATCAGCACGCGGTCCTGCGCTTCCGCGAGGGGGCGGGCGACGTCGTCGAGCGTCGAGTTGCCGAGGCCGATGACCACCAGCTCCCTCGAGGGGCCGATCACGCTCATGGCATCCAAGTTGATGACGGCGACGGTCTTCTCCAGCGGGATGGACGGGTGCGCGGCGTAGTACTTCGAGCCCAGCAGGCCGGATTCCTCCAGCGTGACGAACAGGAAGACCATGCTGCGTTCCGGCGCCGGGCGCAGCACCGTGAAGGCCTCGGCGATCTCCAGCACGCCGGCCACGCCGGTGGCGTTGTCGATGGCGCCGTTGAAGATGCGATCACCCACGCCGGAGAAGTTGCGGCCCAAGTGGTCCCAGTGCGCGGTGTAGACGATGGCTTCGTCCGGGTGCGTGGTGCCCGGAAGCATCGCGATGACGTTCTGCGAGGTCGCCGTGCGCGAGCTGCTCTTCAGCGACAGCGAGAACGTGGCCTTCAGCGGCACCGGCTTGAAGCCGCGCTGGTTGGCGGCCGTGCGCATCGCCTCGAAGTCGAGGCCGGCGTCGGCGAACAGCGTGGTCGCGGTGGCGGCATTGATCCAGCCTTGCGCCGGCAGGCGCGGTTCCGGGTCTTCGCTCGGCGGCAGGTCGAACTGCGGCCCACCCCAGCTGTTCTGCACCACTTCCCACGGGTAGGCCGCGCCGACGTCGTCATGGATGATCAGCGCCGCGGCGGCGCCCTGGCGGGCGGCTTCCTCGAACTTGTAGGTCCAGCGCCCGTAGTAGGTCATGCGCTTGCCGCCGAACAGTTCGGCGCTGCCGACGTGGAAGCCCGGGTCGTTGATCAGCATCACGACCGTCTTGCCCTTCACGTCGAGGCCGTCGTAGTCGTTCCAGCCGGCTTCCGGCGCGTTCACGCCGTAGCCGACGAACACGAGCTCGCTGCCGTCGATGGTCACTTCCGTCTGGCCGGTGCGGGTGCCGACCACCACTTCGGGGCCGATGGCCGGGGCGAGCGTCTGCTTCGCCGTGGTGAGCGTGAAGGTGCTGGTCTTGTCGTCGGCCTTGGTCTCGGTCATCGGGACGTCCTGCGTCCACGAACCGTTGTTGCCGGGCTGGAGGCCGAGGCGCTGCAGCTGGGCGATCAGGTACTCGACGGTCTTGGTCTCGCCGATGCCGCCGGGCGAACGGCCGGCGAAGTCATCGCCGGAGAGGGTGCGCACGTGGGCGCTGAAATCCTCGGCCGAGATCTCGGGCCCGAAGCTGTGCTGGGCCGTCGCGGTGGCGGCGGCCGGCGGCACCGGCGTGGCGCAGGCGGCCGCGCTGGTGAGGAGGGCGACGCCCGCCATCAGGGTGGATCGCATCACGGGGACACTCCAACGTGGAAACGTCCCGTGATTCTATGCGGCCCGCCCCTAGGCCGGTTACTCGGGCGCGTCTTCGCCCTCATAGCGCACGGCCGTGGCGCCGCGCACTTCGCCGATGGTGGCCGTGGCATGCACGTAGAGCTTCACCTCGCGCTTGAACACCATCGGGCCGTTCACCTTCGCCTCCGGGCCGATGACGATCCGCGGCAGCTTCTCGCTGCCCCAGTTCCACCAGCCGCGGTTCGGTTCTTCGATCTCGATGCTGCCGGCCTGCGACCCGCGGGCGAGGGTGATATCACCGTTCACCGTCCGCATCACGCCGCGCACGGTGCCGCCATCCAGACGGATGCCGCCGTTCACCGTGTCGGCGTCGCCGGCCACCACGCCGCGCGGACCGATGCGGATGGCGCCGTTGACGGTTTCGAGGTCGCCGGACACCTCGCTGTCGATGTCGAGGCTGATGCCGCCGTTCACGGTCTCGGCGCTGCCCAGCCTCACCTTGGCGGCGATGCTGATGCCGCCGTTGACGGTCTCGGCGCTGCCGACCGTGGCGCCTTCCTCGATGCTGATGCCGCCGTTGACGGTCTCGGCGCTGCGCACCGTGGCGCCGCGCTGGATGCTGATGCCGCCGTTCACCGAATCGAGGCTGTCGTAGGCCTGGCCGGCCTGGGCGGTGATGCTGCCCAGCACCTTCGACTCGCTGGGCGGGCTGTCGGCCAGGGCGTGACCGGCGCCGACGGCGAGGGCCAAGGCGAGGACCAGCGGGCTGAGGCGGACGGGATGGCGCATGGCGGGCTCCGGGTCGGGATGACGCGGCCATCCTGCCGCCCGCCGGCTAGACTTGTCGCCTCCCTTTCGTCACTGGTGCAAAGGTCATGGCGTCGCGTCCGAAACCCGTCCTGCTGCTGATCCTCGATGGCTGGGGCCATCGCGACGAGACGGCCGACAACGCCATCGCCCTTGCCCGGGTGCCGCACTGGCGCCGCCTGCTGGCCGAGTGCCCGCACACCCTCGTCCACACGGAAGGCAAGTTTGTCGGCCTGCCGGACGGCCAGATGGGCAATTCCGAGGTCGGCCACATGAACATCGGCGCCGGCCGCATCGTCTACCAGGACCTCACCCGGGTGGACGCCGAGATCGAGAGCGGCGACTTCTTCCGCAACCCCGAGCTTCTGGCCGCCTGCCACGCGGCCCGCGACGCCGGCGGCACCCTGCACCTGATGGGCCTGCTCTCGCCGGGCGGCGTGCACTCGCACGAGGCGCACCTGTTCGCGCTCATCGAGATGGCGAAGCGCGAAGGTGTGGCCCGGGTGGCTGTGCACGCCTTCCTCGACGGCCGCGACATGCCGCCGAAGTCGGCTGAACCTTCGCTGCGCGCCCTGGCCGACGCCATGGCGAAGGCCGGAAACGCGCACCTCGCCAGCGTGTCGGGCCGCTACTTCGCGATGGACCGCGACCAGCGCTGGGATCGCGTCGAGGTTGCGTTCCGCGCCATGACCGAAGGCGTCGCCGAGTTCCGCGCGGCTGACGGTCTGGCCGCGCTCGAGGCCGCCTACGCCCGCGGCGAGAACGACGAGTTCGTGAAGCCGACCGTGATCGCGGGTGCCGCCCCGATGCGCGACGGCGACGCCGTGGTGTTCTTCAATTTCCGCGCCGATCGCGCCCGCCAGATCACCGCGGCCTTCACCGTGCCGGGCTTCGACGGTTTCGCGAAGCCGCGCGCGATCGCGCTGTCGCGCTTCGTCGGCATGGCCGAGTACTCGTCGGAGCTGCCGGCGAAGGTGGCCTACGCGCCGGAAGACCTGCGCGACACGCTGGGCGAAGTGATCGCCGCCGCCGGTCTGAAGCAGCTGCGCATCGCCGAGACCGAGAAGTACGCGCACGTCACCTTCTTCTTCAGCGGCGGCCGCGAAGCCCTGCTGCCGGGCGAATCGCGCGAGCTCGTGCCCTCGCCCAAGGTCGCCACCTACGACCTGCAGCCGGAGATGAGCTGCCCGGAACTCACCGACAAGCTGGTCGCCGCGATTCGCGGCGGCGAGGTCGATTTCATCGCCTGCAACATCGCCAACCCCGATATGGTCGGCCACACCGGGGATTTGCAGGCCGGGATCAAGGCGGCGGAAGCGGTCGACACCGCCCTCGGCCGCCTGCGCGAAGCCATCGAGGCGGTCGGCGGCGAGATGCTCGTCACCGCCGACCACGGCAACCTCGAGATGATGCGCGACCCGGAGACCGGCCAGCCGCACACCGCGCACACGGTCGGTCCGGTGCCCTTCGTGTACGTCGGCCGCAAGGCCACGCTGCGATCGGGCGGCGCGCTGCGCGACATCGCCCCGACGGTGCTGCAGCTGATGGGCCTGCCGAAGCCGGCGGCGATGACCGGCGAATCGCTGGTGCAGCCCGCTTGAGACCAGCCCGCGCGTTTGCGGCCTGGGGCGTGGCGCTGCTGCTGGCGTCGTCGGCCTTCGTCGCGACGCCGTCCTTCGCCCAGCCCGCGGATCCGCAGCGCGCGGCGCGCGAGGCCGAGGCGCAGGCCCAGCTCGATGCACTGAAGCGTCGCGTCGTGAGCTTGGCCGCCGAGCAGAAGCGCGCGGAGGCCGAGAAGTCCGAGACGCTGTCCGCCTTGCGCGAGGCCGATGCGCGCGTGGCCGAGGCGCAGCAGGCAGTCGATGCGGCGGACGCCGAACAGGCCCGTCTCGCCGACGCCTTGGCCGCGAAGGAGGCCGAGCGGGCGGCGCTGGCCGAGGCCTTGAAGGCGCAGCGCGAGGTCCTGGCCCGGCTGGTGCGCGCCGCCTATGCCGCCGGTCGCCACGAGCAGCTGAAGCTGCTGCTGGCGCAGGACCAGGTGGGCGCGATGGGCCGGGCGCTCGCCTACCACCGGCACGTGCAGGCCGACCGCGCGCGCCGCGTGCAGGGCGTGCTCGCCGAACTCGACGCGCTGGCCACGCTCACCGCCGAGGTGCAGCGCCAGCAGGCCGAAGTGGCGGCGGCTGCCGCCTCGGCCACGGCGGCGCTGGCGGCGCTCGAAACCGAGCGCGAGGCCCGTCGCCAGACCTTGGTGGGCCTCGAAGCCGCGTTCAAAGGCCGCGAAGCGAGGTTGGCGGCGCTCGGCCGCGACCAGCGCGCGGTCGAAGCCCTGTTGGCCGAGTTGCGCGATGCCATCGCCGACATCCCGAAGCGACTGGACGACGATCGGCCCTTTCCCAGCCGTCGCGGCCAGCTGCCGCTGCCGGTGGACGGCGGGCGCGTGCTGGAGCGCTTTGGTGCCGCGCTGCCCGGCGGCCTGCAGAGCGATGGCGTGCGCTTCGCCGTGGCCCGTGGCACGCCGGTGCGCGCCGTCGCGCCGGGGCGCGTCGCCTATGCCGACTGGCTGAAGGGCTACGGCCTGCTGCTGATCCTCGACCACGGCGAGGGCTGGATGAGCCTCTACGCCCACAACGACACGCTGCGTCGCGGCGTCGGCGATTGGGTGGGGCAGGGCGAGACCCTCGCTCGCGCCGGCGACTCCGGCGGTGCGCCGCAGACCGCGCTGTATTTCGAACTGCGGCGCAACGGGCAGCCGGTCGATCCGCGCGGTTGGTGGCGCTGAAGCCGCATAATGGCGGCCTCTCCGGTGGACGCCATGCGACTCTCCCCCCTTCCGATCCTCCTTGCGCTCGCCGCCTCAACGCCCCTCCGGGCGCAGGTTGACGTCGCCGCCGATCCGCTGGCGCCCGCGCCGTCGTCGGCCGTGCCGCTCGAGGAGATCCGCCGCTTCGCGGAGGTCTTCCGCACGGTGCAGGAGGGCTACGTCGACCCGATCGACGACCGCACGCTGATGCAGGCCGCGGTGCGCGCGCTGCTCGCCGACCTCGACCCGCACAGCGCCTACCTGCCCGCCACCAGTGCCAGCGCCCTCGCCGAGGAAGTGCAGGGCATGTACGACGGCATCGGCGTGGAGGTCGAGGTCCGGCCGGACCGCAGCCTGAAGGTCATCGGCGCCATCGACGGCGGCCCGGCGCACAAGGCCGGGCTGCGCACCGGCGACGTCATCGTCGCCATCGACGGCCGCCCGGCTGGCAGCCTGCGCGATCCCGATCCGTCGCGCGCGTTGCGCGGCGTTGCCGGCACCAGCGTCCGCCTCTCGCTGCTGCGCCCTGGCGAAGCCCTGCCGCGCGACGTCGTGCTGGTGCGGCAGAGCATCGCGCTCTCGAGCGTCAGTGGCCGCCTGCTTGAACCCGGCTACGGCTACCTGCGCATCGGCTATTTCGAAGGCGACACCGCCGACGAACTGAAGCGCCAGCTCGCCGCGCTGCAGGCCGCGTCGGGCGGCCCGCTCTCCGGCCTCGTGCTCGATCTGCGCAACAATCCCGGCGGCCTGCTCACCACCGCCATCGAAGTCGCCGACCTGTTCCTCGAAGGCGGCCCGATCGTCAGCACCCGCGGCCGCACCGCGACGTCGAACGTGCTGTACCGCGCCGGGGCCGGTGATGCGCTGCAGGGCGCGCCCATCGCCGTGCTGCTCGATGTCGGCACCGCCAGCTCGGCGGAAGTCGTCGCCGGCGCGCTGCGCGACCAGCGCCGCGCCCTGCTGCTCGGTGCGCGCAGTTTCGGCAAGGGCTCGGTGCAGACGGTGGTCGACCTCGGCAACGGCGACGCGTTGAAGCTCACCACCGCGCGCTACTACACGCCGTCGGGGCGTTCGATCCAGGCTGCCGGCATCCTTCCGGATGTCACGCTGCCGGGCACCGCCATTCGCGGGTTGCGCGAGCAGGACCTGCCCACGCATCTCTCCGGCGATGCCGAGGTGCCCGACGGCTACGCCACCGGCGTGATCGTCGAGGGCGAATCCGCGGTGGCTGAAGCCCTGCGCCGGGTGAAGCAGGCGGCCGCGGCGCGGCAGGCGACGGCCCGGCGCGCCACGAGCGCGGGATAACTGCGGTATTCAGGCGCGCAGTCGCGACCGGCGCGCCAACGATTCCCGCACCGCCAGCGCCACGAGGAAGCCGAAGGCGAAACCGGCGAGGTGCGCCCACCACGCGACGGCGCCGAAGCTCGGGCCCGCCCAGGTGAAGAGCAACTGCAGCACCACCCACAGGCTGATCAGCACGACGGCCGGCATACGCACGAATTCCAGCCAGAGGCCGAGCGGCAGCACGACGCCGAGGCGCGCATTGGGGAATAGCGCGAGGTAGGCCCCGATCAGCGTCGACACCGCGCCCGACGCGCCGATGATCACGCGGTCGGGCCGGTCCATCGACAGCGCCGCCACGAAATTCGACAGCGCGCCGCCCGCCACGAACAGCGCGAGCAGGCGCCATGAGCCAAGGGCACGCTCGGCGGGCAGGCCGAACACGAGCAGGAACAGCATGTTGCCGAGCAGATGGGTGCCGCTGCTGTGCAGCCCGAGTGTGGTCACTAGGGTGGCTGCACGCTCCGGTTGCAAGAGGCTGCGCCAGTCGGCGGCGGCGGCCGAGAGTGCCCCCCAGCGCAGCAGCAACGCGTCATGGGTGGCGCGGTCGACGAACGCCAGCAGGGCGAACGCGCCGACGCACAGCACGAGCACGAGGGGTGTAGCCCAGCGCCACATCACGTGGCGGCGTCCCGGCGCATCGACGAACACCATCAGCGCGGAATCCAGAGCACGCGGCCCTGCCAGCCCAGCCGCAGGCCGTCGCGACGGATCTCGAGCAGCGTGAGGCCGGGCTGCAGGGTTTCGCCTTCGCGGCGACGCTGCCCGTCGACGATGGCGAAGCGGCGCGCCGGATCGTCGGCATACACGTGCATGGACACGCGCAGCGGTGGCAACGCATCGCCGGCCACCGCGGACCAGGGCAGGTCGCCGTCGCGCGGGCCGAGCCCTGAGTCCGATGTTGCGGGGCTCACCGCCTCGGGCTCGATGGGCGCGGTGATCGTGGTCTCGGCGACCGGCGCCGCCGGTACGAGGGGCTGGATCTCCGGGGCGGGCGAGGGCGGCGCGGCCTCGGGCGCCGGCCGCGGTGCCGGGGTGATCGGCGCCTGCGAAGGCGGCGGCGCGTAGGCAGCTGCGGGCACGGGTTCGATCGGCATCTCGGGGCTCGCGACCACCGCGACCGGCGAGGCGCTCGAAAGCTCGACCGCCGCTGCCGGCGCCCCGCGACCGACGCCCCACCACCATGCCGCGGCGGCGGCCAGCAGCCCGCCGAGCAGGAGTCCGCCGAGCGCCATCGGCCAGACCGAGGTCCGGGCCGGGCGTGCGGGGCCGACATCCCCTAGCAGGGTCGGCAGCGCGGCGCGACGGCGCTCGGCTTCCGAGCGGCGCAGGGCTTCAAGGATCAGCGACACGGCCGGGCCCTCAATCCAAGGCCCGACGCAGCCGCGGGCCGTCGCTGCGTTCCGCGCCGAGCGAGCGCAAGGTGGCCGGGCCCGGCACGCCGTCGACGGCCAGCCCGTGCACCCGCTGCACGTCGCGTAGGGCGCCGGTGAGGGCGGTGTCGAACTCCGAAGGGCCCTGCGGCATCGCCGCTTGGCGCTGCGCCGCCAGTCGCGAGGCCAGCCAATCCACTTCCGGCCCTGTTTCGCCTTCGGCGGGAACGCGCGCCAAGGCCAAGGGGCCGCGCCAGATCGACAAGTGGCGGCCGCGGAAATGGCGGTTGAAGTCGACGCGCGGGATGTCGACGGCGATGTCGCCGAGCCACAGGCGCACGCGCAGCGCATCGGCGCCGAGCAGCACCGCCCAGACGCGTTGACCGTCGTCGCCGTCCAGTTGGACCAGCGCGGGGCGCTGCAGCGCCACGAGGGCGTCGAGGCTGGTGGTGCCGGTCTGGCACAGCAGGCCTGGCGCGAGCACGGGCGGGCAGTCGGCGAGGCGTCGCGGCGTGGCCTCCTGTGCCCGCACCGCCCACATCCGCATCAGCTCGGCCGCGGCGGGCGCCGGCGAGTCGTCGAGTTGCCGAAGCCGGGCCGCGAGGGTCGCCCCATCGAGGCGCGGCGGCGGGATCGGTATGGACAGCCCCGCGGCGGGCTCGGGCGTCGGCGGCGCCGAGGAGCGTCGCGGCGCCAGCGCGAACAGCGCGATGCCGATCGCCAGGGCCGCGCCGACCACCACCGGCATCGAAGGTTTCGGCAGGCGCTTGAGCGGCCGCACCAGTACCTCGCGCGCCGCGAGATCGACCAGGCGTTCGCCGACCGGATGCTCGTCCCGCGCGTAGCCGGCGAGCAGTGCGCGCTCGGCGATCACGTTCACCAGCCGCGGCACGCCGCCGGCATGGTGGTGCAGCCGTTTCACCGCGAGGCGGGTGAAGGGGAAGCGCGTGGCGCCGGCCACGGCCACGCGGTGGCGGACGTAGGCCTCGACCTCGTCGGCGTCGAGCGGCGTCAGGTGGAAGCGCGCGGTGATGCGCTGGGCGAGCTGGCGCAGCTCGGGGCGGTCGAGCAGGTCGCGCAGTTCGGGCTGGCCGAGCAACACCATCTGAAGCAGCTTCTGCGTCGGCGTTTCGAGGTTGGTGAGCAGGCGCACCTGCTCCAGCGCCTCCTTCGAGAGGTTCTGCGCTTCGTCGATGATCACCACCACGCGCAGGCCCTGCGCATAAGCGTCGATGAGATAAGCGTTCAGCCGGTCGTAGAGGCCCTTCAGGCTGCCGCGCACCGCGCTGATCTCGAGGCGCAACTCCTCGGCGATGGCTTCGAGCAATTCCACCGGCGAAAGCAGCGGGTTCAGCACGAGGGCGACGCGCACGTTCTCGGGCAGCTGCTCCAGCAGCAGCCGACACAGCGTGGTCTTTCCCGTGCCGACTTCGCCGGTCAGCTGCACGAAGCCGCCACCACCGCCCTGGGTGATGCCGTAGTGCAGGTGTGCGAGCGCGTCCCGGTGGCGCTCGCTCAGGTAGACGAAGCGCGGGTCCGGCGTGATCGAGAACGGCGCTTCGGCGAAGCCGTAGTACTCGAGGAGCATTCGAAGGAACCACCGGGATGGGCGGTAAGCCTGCCATGGATGCCCCGCCGCGCGCAGGGCGCTGGCGGGGGCGGGCGGCCTCTTGCACACTCGGCCGATGCGATGCGCGGCCCTCCTTCTGGTGTTGCTGGCGACCGGCGCGAACGCGGGCCCTCCCCCGCGCTTCGTCCTCGAGCCGGCCGAGCGCGCCTACCTCGACGCCAAGGGCCCGCTGCGCCTGTGCGTCGATCCCGCCTGGGCGCCACTCGAGAGCGTCGACGCCTCCGGGCGCCATGTCGGCATCGGCGCGGATGTCATGTCTTTGCTGTCGGCCCGTGCCGGCATCGAGCTTCGCCTCGTGCCGACCGCGTCCTGGGCGGAGTCGATGGCCAAGGCCCAGGCCCGCGAGTGCGACCTGCTCTCCATGGTCACGCGCACGCGGGAGCGGGAGGGCTGGTTCGATTTCACCGACCCCTACATCGACATCCCCGGCGTCATCGTCACCCGCGGCGACGTCCACCACGTCACCGATCTTGTGCAGGTGCTCGACGAGCCGCTGGGGATCATGCGCGGCTTCTCCACCGTGAAGACGCTGCGCGAGCAGTACCCGGGCATCCGGCTGGTCGAGGTCGACAGCTATCGCGAGGGGTTCGAAAAGGTGCAGGCCGGGGAGCTGTTCGGGATGCTGGGCAACATGGCCAGCATCGGCCATGCCTTGCAGGGCGACGGCATCGTCGACCTGAAGATCGCCGGCTGGTCCGGCGACTTCACGCGCCCGGCCATCGCCACCCGCAACGACGAGCCGCAGCTCGGCCGCATCTTCCAACGCCTCGTCGCCTCGCTGAGCCCCGAGGAGCGCCAGCCGATCCTCAACCGCTGGCTCGCCGTCCGCTTCGATACCGGCTTCGACTCGCGCTGGTTCTGGCGCACCACGGTGCCGATCCTCGTCGGCCTGTTGGCCCTGCTCGCCTGGTCGGTGTCCCTGCGGCGGCTCAATGCCAAGCTGCAGCTCGCGAACGCGAAGCTCGCCGAATCCAGCCGGCGCGACCCGCTGACCGGCCTCGGCAACCGCATGCACCTCGACGAGCAGCTGCCGGCGCGCCTGCACTTGTGCGCGCGCAATGGCCTGCCGCTGGTGGTGGCGATGGTGGACATCGACCACTTCAAGAACGTCAACGACCGCCACGGCCACCCGGTGGGCGACGGCGCGCTGCGCGCCATGGCCGCCGAGTTGCGCGCCGCGTTCCGCCGCGAGGACGACCTGCTGGTGCGCTACGGCGGCGAGGAGTTCGTGGTCCTTCTCACCGGCGGCAGCATCGAGGAGGCCCTTGCCCAATTGCAGGCGTTCCGCGAGCGCATCGCTGGGGCGATGCTGGATGCTGCGGGCGTGCCGCTGCAGCTGACGGTGAGCATCGGCGTGCAGGCCGTCCGCCCCAGCGCCGGCGACACGCCGGAGAAACTGCTGCAGGCCGCCGACGCAGCGCTCTACGTGGCCAAAGCCGAGGGCCGCAACCGGTTGGTGCGCGCCCCGCGCGGATGAGGCGGGCTCAACGCCGCCGGCCGGCGCCCCACAGCCCGAAGACGGCGAAGACTCCGCCACCGAGGCCCAGCAGGATCGGCAGGCCCCACAGTCCCATCGTGTCGTCGGGAAAGGCCTCGCGCGTGCCCGGATGGACGCGCAGCGGGAACGCATCGCCGACGTCGAAGCGGGCCTCGCTTTCGGGCTCGTCGCGGCCGCGCGATTGGCCCGCACCGGTACGCATACGGCGGGTGTCATTGGCGACCGTGTACTCGACCACCGCGGTGAACTTCGTGCAGGCCCGGCGCGGCTTGCGTCCGCAGCGCGTGTTGCGCGATTCGATGTCGACGACGATCCCGCTCGTCGGCACGGCCACGCGGACGAAGTTCGCCCGCTGCACGCCGATCACGCCGGCGAGCGCCAGCAGCACGAGGGCAAGCAGCATCAGCACGGCCTTCATGGCTTGGCTCCCGCGCCGAACAGGCCGCGCACGGTCAGCACCAGCCAGGCGAGGTGCGTCGCACCGAGGGCCACCAGCCACGCCGTGCCCGCCGCGCCTTCCGAGGGCAGGGCCGGTGCCGCGACGATGACGCTCCAGCCCAGCGTGCTGCGCAGGGCGCTCGGCAGGTCCGCCCAGGCGCCGGGTTCGGCCAGCATGCCGCCGGCCAGATGGAAGCCGGCCAGGGCGAAGGCATAGATCGACAGCGCCAACAGGAACGTCGCCGCCAGAAGGTGGAGCCCGGCCGGCAGTCGGCGTTCCACGAAGCTGCGCAGCAGGTCGTTGCCGGAGACGAGACGCAGCAGCCGCAGCAGTCGGGCGAGGCGCGCCACGATGGCGACACCGCCGGCCAGCGGCAGCAGCGACAGCACGACGATGACGGTATCGAAGGTGTTCCAGCCGTTGCGGAAGAACCCGCCCAGCGGCTTGCCGTGCGCCAGCATCCGCAGCGCGATCTCGATGACGAACCACGCCGTCGAGACGGCGAACAGGCCTTCGAGCAAGCCTTCGAACGACTCGCTGGCGCGCGGCAGGGCTTCCATCCCCAGCGCCACAGCGTTGATCGCGATCAGCGCGTGCGTGAACGCGATGAAGCCCGGGTTGGCGACGAAGCGTCGCAGGCGCAGCGGCCCGTGGCCCGTGACCGCCGGGACGGCGGGGGAGGTCGTGCCGGACACCGGCCCTGTCGTGCCCCCGCGCCGTGTTCCGCCGTGCTTCGTTCCGCCGCGCTTCGTCATCGCGCGCTTACTCGGCCAGCGTCAGCAGCGAGGCGTTGCCGCCGGCCGCCGTCGTGTTCACCGTGAGCGTGCGCTCGGTAGCGAACTTGGCGAGGTAGTGCGGGCCGCCGGCCTTCGGGCCCGTGCCCGAGAGGCCTTCGCCGCCGAAGGGCTGCACGCCGACCACCGCACCGATCTGGTTGCGGTTGACGTAGCAGTTGCCGACGCGGACGTTCTTCGCGATGTGGTCGATCGTCGCGTCGATGCGCGAGTGGATGCCCAAGGTCAGGCCGAAGCCGGTGCCATTGATGTCGGCGATGACGCCATCGAGGTTGTCGGCCTTCCAGCGCACCACGTGCAGGATCGGGCCGAAGACTTCGCGGTCGAGCTGCGAGAGCGACTTCAGTTCGTAGGCGCGCGGGGCGACGAAGCAGCCGTGCGCGGCAGCCTCCGGCAGCGGCGCCATCTTGATGAGGCGGGCTTCCTTGTCCATGCGCGCGGCATGCGTCTCGAGATTGCGCTTGGCGTCCTCGTCGATCACTGGGCCGACGTCGGTGCTGAGCAGGCCCGGGTCGCCGATCACGAGCTCATCCATCGCGCCGGCGAGCATGTGCATCACCTTGTCGGCGATGTCGTCCTGCACGAACAGCACGCGCGCGGCCGAGCAGCGCTGGCCGGCGGAATCGAAAGCCGAACCCACGGCGTCCTTCACCACCTGCTCGGGCAGCGAGGAGGAATCGGCGATCAGCGCGTTCTGGCCGCCGGTCTCGGCGATCAACGAGGCGATCGGCGCATTGCGCGCCGCCAGCGTGCGGTTGATGGCCCAGGCCGTCTCGTTCGAGCCGGTGAAGGCCACGCCGGCCACGCGAGGGTCGCGCGTCAGGCCGGCGCCGACGGTAGCGCCGTCGCCCGGCAGGAACTGCAGCACGTCCTCGGGGATGCCGGCTTCGTGCAGCAGCTTGGTTGCGGCGAAGGCGACGAGCGTCGTCTGCTCCGCGGGCTTGGCGATCACGCTGTTGCCGGCCGCCAATGCCGCCGCCACTTGCCCAAGGTAAATGGCGAGCGGGAAGTTCCACGGGCTGATGCAAACGAACACGCCACGGCCGTGCAGGGTGAGCTGGTTCGACTCGCCGGTCGGGCCGGGCAGCTTCACCGGCGCGAACAGTTCGCGCGCCTGCAGGGCGTAGTAGCGCAGGAAGTCGACCGCCTCGCGCACCTCGGCCACCGAGGCCGAGAGGCTCTTGCCGGCTTCCTTGACGCACATCGCCATGTACTCCGGCGTGCGCGCCTCGAGCAGGTCCGCCGCTTTCTCAAGGATGACCGCGCGGCTGGCGGCGGGCAGGGCGTCCCAGCCGGGCTGCGCCTTCACGCCGTTCGCCAGCGCCTGCTGCACGTTGGCCTCCGAGGCGGCGAGGTACTCGCCCACGCCTTCGCGGCGGTCGGCGGGATTGGTCACCTTCACGGTCGCGCCGAAGGCCGATGCGCCCGGCACCAGCGGCTGGGCCGACCAGTGCTTCACGGCGGCGTTGATCTTGGCGGCGAGGTCGCGCAGCTGCGCGTGGTTGGCGAGGTTGATGCCCATCGAATTGGTCCGGGGTTCGTTCTGCGAGCGGAAGAGGTCGCGCGGCTGCGGGATGTGCGGGTGCGGCTTGATGGTGTTGCGTTCCACCGTGGCCACCGGGTCGGCGACGAGGTCGGCGGCGCGAACGCGGCTGTCGGTGATGCGGTTGACGAAGCTGGAGTTCGCGCCGTTCTCGAGCAGGCGGCGCACGAGGTAGGGCAGCAGGTCCTCGTGCGAGCCCACCGGGGCGTAGACGCGGCAGGGCACGCCGAGCTGGTCGGCGCCGATCACCTCGGCGTAGAGGTCCTCGCCCATGCCGTGCAGGCGCTGGTACTCGTAGTCACGGCGCGTGCCGCCTTCGTTCGCCATGGCGTGGATCGCGGCGATGGTCTGCGCGTTGTGCGTGGCGAACATCGGGTACAGCGCATCGGTGGCGGCGAACATGCGACGCGCGCAGGCGAGGTAGCTGACGTCCGTGTTCACTTTGCGGGTGAACACCGGGTAGCCGCCGAAGCCTTCCACTTGGGCCTTCTTGATCTCGGAATCCCAGTAGGCGCCCTTCACCAGGCGCATCGGCATGCGTCGGCCGACCTGCCGCGCCAGCGTGGCGAGTTCGTCGATCACGAAGGGGGCGCGCTTCTGGTAGGCCTGCACGGCGAGGCCGTAGCCCTCCCAGCCGTCGAAGCTCTTGTCCGCGAACGCGGTGCCGATCACGTCGAGCGAGAGCTCGAGGCGCTCGCTTTCCTCGGCATCGATGGTGAAGCCGATCGATTGCGCCTTCGCGTGCTGCGCCAGCTCCAGCACCATCGGCGTCAGCTCGGCCATCACGCGGGCGCGCTTGCCTACTTCGTAGCGCGGATGCAGGGCCGAGAGCTTCACGGAAATCGAAGGCGCTGCGAAAACGCTCTCGGCGCCACCCACGGAGCGCAGCGAGGCGCCGATCGCGCCGATGGCGTCCTTGTAGGCCTGGAAGTAGCGGGAGGCGTCCTTGGTGGTGAGGGCGCCTTCGCCCAGCATGTCGAAGCTGTAGCGGTAGCGGGCGTTCTCGCCCTTGAGGCTGCGCTCCAGCGCCTCGGTGATCGTGCGCCCCATCACGAATTGGTGGCCCATGATCTTCATGGCCTGGCGCACCGCGAGCCGGATCACCGGCTCGCCGGTCCGGGCGACCAACCGGCGGAAGGCGCCGCCGAAGTCGCGGCGGGTGTCTTCGGCGAGGCTCACCACGCGGCCGGTCAGCATCAGGCCCCAGGTGGAGGCGTTGACCAGGACGGACGAAGAGCCGCCCAGATGCTTCTCCCAAGCGGCGTCGCCCAGTTTGTCGCGAATGAGCTTGTCGGCGGTCAGCTGGTCGGGGATGCGCAGCAGGGCCTCGGCCACGCACATCAGCAGCACGCCCTCCTCGGAGCTGAGGTCGTATTGGCGCATGAAGGCCTGCACCAGCTCCGGATCGGCGGCGCGGACGCGGGTCCGCTCCACCAGCGCCTCGGCCGTGGCCTGAACCCTGGCCTGGACGTCGGCCGGAAGGCGGGCGGCGGCCAGCAGCTCGGCCAAGTGGTCCGACTCGTCGCGGGCATAGGCCGCGGTGGTGCGTTCACGCGCCGGACCGGGCGCAGCGGGCAGTTCGAGGCTGAGGATGGGCTTCACGCGGTGACCGGCAGCGGCGAGGAAAGGCGGCAGTGTGCCCGCCGCCCCGAACCCCCGTAACCCCCTGCTGTTTGACTCGGGAAATTCCCTCGGTACCGCCTCCCGGGGCCTTCACTCACAGGGCTTTGCTTGCCCCCCCCGACGGCCGGGCCGTAAACTGCGTCACCTTGTCGCAGGTCCGGTTCGCGTCCCACGTGATCGATGAACTGCCGCCGTCGGTTCCCGGCTCCGAGGCGCAGCTTGTGCTGCGCCCTCGCCGCATCCTGACGTCGCGGCAGTTTTTCGTTCTCTTCGGACTGATCTCGGTGCCGGTCGCGGCGGTGTCGGGCTACGGGTTCGCTCTGGGCAACGCCTACGCACCGTGGTTCGCGCTGCTCGATCTCGTGATCGTGGCCGTGGCGCTGCGCGGGGTGTGGCAATCGGGCGACCGCTACGAGCGGATCGTCGTGGGCGAGCAGCGGCTGGAAGTGCGCCGTTCGCCCGATGACGCCGCCGTGTTCCAGGCGCATCCCTACTGGGTGCGACTGCGCACGGAGGGCGTGCGTGACGCGCCGGACCACCTGCGGCTGGGGTCGCAGGGGCGCGAGGTGGAAATCGGCAGTTTCCTGCCGCCCGGCGAGCGCAGCGAGCTCGCAGAGCGGCTGCGGTGGATGTTGGCGGCGGCCTCGGGCCGTGCGCCGGCCAACGAACATTGAGGTGAGGTCATCGGCATGAAGAAGTTCCGACCCCAACACGCGATCGCCGGCCTCCTGGCCAGCCTGAGCGCCACGTTCGCCTGGGCCGCCGAGAAGGCGGAACCGTGGCAACTGAACATGACGCCGGGCGTCACGGCCACCGCCGAGCGTGCCTACGACATGCACATGATCATGCTGTGGATCTGCGTGGTCATCGGCATCATCGTGTTCGGCGCGATGGCCTACTCGATCGTCAAGTTCCGCAAGTCGAAGGGCGCGGTGCCGGACAAGACCTTCGTGCACAGCACGAAGCTCGAGATCGTCTGGACGGCCATCCCGACCCTGATCCTCGTGGTGATGGCCTACCCGGCGACCGTCAAGGTCATCGAGGCCTACGACACCAAGGACCACGAGATGACCGTGAAGATCATCGGTCAGCAGTGGCTGTGGACCTATGAGTACGTTGGCGAGGGCGTCAGCTTCACGAGCCGCCTCGACCGAGAGTCGGACCGCCTGCGCCAGAGCGGCGTTGTGGTGGATTCGAGCAATCCGAACTACCTCCTCGACGTCGACAACCGCCTCGTGCTGCCGACCGACACCAAGATCCGCTTCATCATCACCGCCGACGACGTGATCCACGCCTGGTGGGTCCCGGCCCTCGGCTGGAAGAGCGACGCCATCCCCGGCATCGTCAACGAGCAGTGGACCGAGATCCGCGAGCCGGGCATCTACCGCGGTCAGTGCGCCGAGCTGTGCGGCAAGGACCACGGCTTCATGCCGATCGTGGTCGAAGCCGTGCCGAAGGCCGAGTTCCAGGCCCGTCTCGCCGCGATGAAGTCGGCGAACGACGAGACCGCCCGCACCGCTTCCGCCGTTCCGGCCGCCGCCGGCCCGCAGGGTTGAGCCAGAGAGATTCCGCCATGGCAAACACGCACGCTGATACGCACCACGACGACCACGGCCACCAGCAGAGCTTCTTCCAGCGCTGGTTCATGTCCACGAACCACAAGGACATTGGCACGCTCTACCTGGTCTTCTCGCTGGTCATGTTCCTGGTCGGCGGCTCGATGGCGCTCGTCATCCGCGCCGAGCTCTTCCAGCCGGGCCTCCAGCTGGTCGACCCGTCGTTCTTCAACCAGATGACCACGATGCATGCGCTGGTCATGATCTTCGGTGCGGTGATGCCGGCCTTCGTCGGCCTCGCCAACTGGATGATCCCGCTCATGGTCGGCGCGCCCGACATGGCGCTGCCGCGCATGAACAACTGGTCCTTCTGGATCATGCCCTTCGCCTTCGCGCTGCTGCTCATGCCGCTCGCGCTTCAGGCTTTCGGCATCGGTTCGGGCAGCCCGGCCGGTGGTTGGACGCTGTACCCGCCGCTGTCGCTGCAGGGCGGTTCGAACGTGGCGTTCACGATCTTCGCGATCCACCTGATGGGCATCAGCTCGATCATGGGCGCGATCAACATCATCGCCACCATCCTCAACATGCGCGCCCCGGGCATGGATCTGCTGAAGATGCCGATCTTCGTCTGGACCTGGCTGATCACGGCGTTCCTGCTGATCGCGGTGATGCCGGTGCTGGCCGGTGCGGTGACGATGCTGCTCACCGACAAGTTCTTCGGCACCTCGTTCTTCAATGCCGCCGGCGGCGGTGACCCGGTCCTGTACCAGCACGTGTTCTGGTTCTTCGGGCACCCCGAGGTCTACATCATGATCCTGCCGGCCTTCGGCATCGTGTCGGAGATCATCCCGACCTTCGCCCGCAAGCCGCTGTTCGGCTACCAGGCGATGGTGTACGCCACTGCCTCGATCGCCTTCCTGTCGTTCATCGTCTGGGCGCACCACATGTTCACGGTCGGCATGCCGCTCGGCGCCGAGCTGTACTTCATGTACGCCACGATGCTGATCGCCATCCCGACGGGCGTGAAGGTCTTCAACTGGGTCACGACGATGTGGCGCGGTTCGATGACCTTCGAAACCCCGATGCTGTTCGCGCTCGGCTTCGTCGTGATGTTCACGATCGGCGGCTTCTCGGGCCTGATGCTCGCGATGGTGCCGGCCGACTACCAGTACCACGACACCTACTTCGTGGTGGCCCACTTCCACTACGTGCTGGTGACCGGCGCCGTGTTCGGCATCATGGCCGGCGTGTACTACTGGCTGCCGAAGTGGACCGGCTACATGTACAACGAGACGCTCGGCAAGGTGCACTTCTGGGGCAGCACGATCTTCGTGAACCTGCTGTTCTTCCCGCAGCACTTCCTGGGCCTGGCCGGCATGCCGCGCCGCATCCCGGATTACAACGTGGCCTTCGCCGACTTCAACATGTGGTCGTCGGTCGGCGGCTTCGGCTTCGGCTTCATGCAGCTGCTGTTCGTGTACATCGTCTGGAAGTGCGCCCGCGGCGGCGTCAAGGCGACCGACCGCGTGTGGGAAGGTGCCAAGGGCCTCGAGTGGACGGTGCCGTCGCCGGCCCCGCACCATACCTTCACCAAGCCGCCGGTCATCCGCGACGAAGACCTGTCGCACGGCGACGTCGCGCACTGAGCCTGACGAGCGACTGACGTGGACGCCCCTCGCGACCCCAACGACTCCCCGGCCCGCCGCACCTCGGTGCGGCGGACGGCATGGCTGCTCGGCGGGGTTGCGGCGGCGCTTTACGTCTACGCGATGTTCATGGTCGTGGCCGAGGCCAACGCATGAGTTCGAACGCCGCCACTGCCCGCACCATCGCCCTCGTCTCCGCGGGCTGCTTCGTCGCCGCGTTCGCGCTGGTGCCGCTGTACGAGATCGCTTGTGAGAAGGTCTTCGGCATCAAGCTCGAGGACACCCCGGCCGGCGAACACCGCGTCGTCGGCATGCAGGTCGATCCGAACCGCACCGTGCGCATCGAGTTCGACGGCACGGTGAACTCCAAGCTGCCGTGGACCTTCCAGCCCGAAGTGCTGACGATGGACGTCGTGCCCGGCCAGGCCTACGAGATGAACTACGTCGCAGGCAACCGCGACGCGATGCCGGTGGTCGGCAATGCGGCCCCGTCCGTGGCGCCGGTCGTCGCGGCGGGCTACTTCGTCAAGACCGAGTGCTTTTGCTTCACCGAGCAGCTGCTGTATGCCGGCGAGAGCAAGACCATGCCGGTCCGCTTCATCGTCGACCCGGCGCTGCCGCCCGAGGTCAAGACGATCACCCTGTCCTACACCTTCTTCAAGAACGACGCGGCCACCGCCCGCGCTGCCGCCGGCCCGGTGCCCGCGGTTGCATCGGCCCCGGTCTTCGCGCCACGCTGACACCATTCCACTGCTGCATCGCTAGGGGTTTCCATGGCCACCGCCCACCACGACGCCGACGTCTATTTCGTCCCGCACCACAGCAAGTGGCCGTTCGTCGGCTCGATCTCGCTGTTCGTGCTGATGATCGGCCTGATCAACTGGTTCAACGGCAGCGACATGTCGTTCTGGATCTTCATGGCCGGCATCGCGATGATGATCTACACGCTGTTCGGCTGGTTCGGCGACGTCATCCGCGAGTCGGAGGGTGGCAACTACAACGGCCAAGTCGACATTTCGTTCCGGCAGGGGATGATCTGGTTCATCTTCTCGGAAGTGATGTTCTTCGCGGCGTTCTTCGGCGCGTTGTTCTATGTCCGGACCTTCGCGTTGCCGTGGATCTCCGGTGATGGCCACGGCAGCCTCGCCAACGAATTCCTCTGGAACGGCTACGTCGCCGGATGGCCGGCCAACGGCCCGGAGGCCATCGGTGGCGCCTTCGAGACGCTGCCGGCCTTCGGGCTGCCGCTGATCAACACCGTCATCCTGCTCACCTCGGGCCTGACGCTGACCATCGCCCACCACGCCATGGTGGTCGGCCAGCGCAGCAAGGTTCTCACCTGGCTCGGTGCGACCATCCTCCTCGGCTTCTGCTTCTTCGGCGTGCAGGCCTACGAGTACATCCACGCTTGGGGCGACCTGAACCTTCGCATCAGCTCGGGCATCTACGGGGCCACGTTCTACATGCTGACGGGCTTCCACGGCCTGCACGTGTTCCTCGGCACGGTCATGCTGCTGGTGGTGTGGTTCCGGGTGCTGAAGGGCCACTTCACCCCCGAGAAGCACTTCGGCTTCGAGGCGGTCGCCTGGTACTGGCACTTCGTCGACGTGGTCTGGCTCGGCCTGTTCCTGTTCGTCTACGTGCTCTGATCCCGCCCTCCGGCGGAAATGCACAAGGCCGGCTCGCGCCGGCCTTGTCGCATTCAGGGGATTGGGTGGCGCTTACTGGCCGATGCCGTGGAAACGCCAGAACCCCAGGAAGTGCCCCGCAGTCATGATGGCCAGAAGCGCGATCGACAGGCCGATGCGCCAGCTCAGCGAGCGCACCATCCGGCCGTCGGCTTGCGGCTTCGACACCATGTGGAACAGCGCGGCGAAGAGGTTCCAGACGATGACGGCGAGAAACGCGATGACCAGCAGCTTTTCCACGGGCGGACCTGAAAGACGGGACGTGCGCGGATTATCCGCGCCTGATGGGAGTGTTGGGTGAAACCCGCGCTGCGTCGCGCGTTGCTGTGGGTCGTCGCGCTGGGGCTTTGCCTCGCGTTCGTGCGCGCCGGGCTCTGGCAGTCCGGCCGCGCGGCGGAGAAGGAGGCGCTGCTCGGCGACAGTGCGCGCGTGCTCGCCGAGCGCCAGCCGAAACCCTTGGCCGACGCCTTGGCCGCCATGCCCGCGTGGGTCGCCGTCGAGGGGGCCTTCGAGGCGATCCCCGCACTGCGGCTCGACAACCAGCGCCGCGGGCCGCAGGTCGGCGTGCAGGTGTACCGCGCCTTCCGGCTCGACGATGGCCCGCGTCTCTGGGTGGACATCGGTTGGCGCCCGCTGCCGGCCGACCGCCGCGTGCCCGACGAAGCCCCGATGCCTGCCGCCCCGATGCGTCTCGAGGGTCTGCTGGTGCCGCCGCCCTCGGCGGGGCTGGCGCTCGGCCCCGCGGCCTCGGTGCTCCCCGACGGCGGCCGGCTGGCACTCCGACTCGAACCCGCGGTGCTGCGCGAGGCCGGCGAGGCGCTCGATGGCGCCGTGCTGCGCCTGGATCCCGCCACGGCGCTCGGCCACGAACGCGACCTCGACCTGCTGGCGAATACCCTGTCGCCTGACAAGCACCGTGGCTACGCGCTGCAGTGGTTCGGCTTCGCCGCCGGCCTGTTGCTGCTTTCCCTCTTTCTCCAGTTCCGACGCCGTCCATGACCACTCTCCTGCGTTCCCGTACGACCCTGCTGCTGGTCGTCGCGCTGTTCTTCACCTCGTTCGGCATCGCGCTGTACCTGATCTATTCGGGCTGGCGCCCGACCGCGACGCGCAACGCCGGCGAGCTGCTCGCCACGCCCATCGAACTCGGAACGCTCGGCCTCACCCGCGCGGATGGCAGCACGTATCCGGAGTGGGAGGCTGACAAGCGCCTGTGGCGCGTCGTGGTGCTGCCGCCGGACGGCTGCGGCGAGCCCTGCCTGAAGCTCAGCGACTCCCTGTATCGCGTCTGGATCTCGGAAGGCCGCCACGCCGACCGCGTGCAGGTGCTGTGGTTCGGCGAGGTGCCGGCGCAGGCCCCGGAATACCGGGCCTTCCTGCCGATGGCGGCCTCGCCGGCGCTCCGTGCCAAACTGCCCGCCTCCCACGTGGACGGCAGCCTCGCGGTGTACCTGATCGATCCCAACGGCTTCCTCGTGATGCGGTATGCGCCCGGCTTCGACCCGACCGGCCTGCGCAAGGACCTCGCGCGCCTGCTCAAGGTGACCGAATGATCCCCGTGCGGCACTTCCATCGCATCGCCTGGGTGGCGGTGATCCTCGCTTTCGGCGTGATCTTCCTCGGCGGCTTCACGCGCCTGAACAACGCCGGCCTGAGCTGCCCCGATTGGCCGACCTGCTACGGCAAGGTGACGTGGCCCACGACGGAAGCGGACATCGCCCACGCCAACGCCAACTTCGAGCGTGCCGTCGAGGTCAGCAAGGCGGTGTGGGAACAGGTGCATCGCCACATGGCGGCGACGCTGGGGACGCTGGTGTTGGTGCTCGCGCTGCTGGCCGTGCGCCGCAAGCCGCAGGGTGTTGCCACCGTCGGCATCGGCGCGGCGCTGGTGGTGGCGGCGATCTTCGCCTACATCAAGGTGGACCACGTGCTCGCGCTCGGCCTCGCCGCAGCGGGCCAGGCGGTGTGGCTGTCCGGCATCGTGCGCTGGGCCGATGGCGTGACGCGCCTTTCGGTGGGCCTGCTGATGCTCGTCACCTTCCAGGCCCTGCTCGGCATGTGGACGGTGGTGTGGCTGGTGAAGCCGGTCATCGTGATGAGCCACCTGATGGGCGGCCTCGCGACCTTCTCCCTGCTCACCGTGCTGGCGTGGTGGACCACGCCGAACGCGATGCGCGTGCACGTCGATGCGCCGCGCTTGCGCACACTGATGTGGATCGGCCTCGTCTTGCTCGCCATCCAGATCGCGTTGGGCGGCTGGGTGGCGTCGAATTACGCGGCGCTGGCCTGCGGCCTCGATTTCCCGAAGTGCAAGGGCGCGTGGTGGCCCTCGACCGACTTCGCCGAGGGCTTCGTACTCTGGCGCGGCATCGGCGTGGATTACGAAGGCGGCGTGCTCGACGCCTCGGCGCGTGCGGCCATCCAGATCGCGCACCGCATCGGGGCTGCGGTGGTGACGGCGTACTTCCTCTTCCTCGGCTTCCGCCTCGCGTTCGCACCGGGCTTCCGCACTTCCGGCATCACCTTGCTGGTGTTGCTGTGCGCGCAGGTCGCGCTGGGCATCGCCAACGTGGTGATGGGTCTGCCGCTGTACGTGGCGACCGCGCACCTGCTGGTGGCCGTGCTGATGCTGTTCACCGTCGTCACCCTGCTGGCGCGACTGCGCTCTCCCGAGGCCTGAGCCGATGGCCAACCTCGCCAGCCAGTACTGGGAACTCACCAAGCCGCGCGTCGTGGCGCTGATCGTCTTCACCGCGGTGATCGGCATGTTCCTCGCCACGCCCGAGCTGCCGGGCTGGCGCGCGCTGGTGTTGGGCTCGCTCGGCATCTGGCTGGCCGCGGCCTCCGCGGCGGCGATCAACCACCTGCTCGACCAGCGCATCGACGCGGTGATGGCGCGCACCCAGCACCGGCCGCTGCCGACCGGCTCGCTGACCGCCGCCCAGGTGCTGGGCTTTGCCATCGGGCTCGGCGCGCTGTCGATGCTGATCCTCGCGTTGTGGGTGAACCCGCTCACCGCGGCCCTGACCTTCGCCTCGCTGATCGGCTACGCGATCATCTACACCGGCTACCTCAAGCGCGCGACGCCTCAGAACATCGTCATCGGCGGGCTCGCCGGTGCGGCGCCGCCGCTGCTCGGCTGGGCTGCGGTGAAGGGCTGGCCGGAAGGCGCGGGCTTCGCCGCGCTGTTCGACGCGCCGCACGACTACCACCATGCCCTGCTGCTGGTGCTGATCATCTTCGTCTGGACGCCGCCGCATTTCTGGGCGCTGGCGATCTTCCGCAAGGACGACTACGCGAAGGCGATGATCCCGATGCTGCCGGTGACGCATGGCGTGGTGTACACGCGCTGGCAGATCCTGTTCTACACGCTGCTGCTGATCGCGGTGACGGTGCTGCCTTTCGCCAGCGGCATGAGCGGGCTGTTCTACCTCGGCGGTGCATTGGTGCTGGGCGGCGTGTTCCTCTACTACGCCGTGCGCCTGTTCAACCCGCCGGACCCGATGTACCCGATGCGGGTGTTCAACTACTCGATCATCTACCTGATGGTCCTGTTCGCCTTCCTGCTGGTCGACCATTACCTCGTCGACGAGGCGCCTGCCGTCGACGCGACGCCGGGCCTGAGCTTCGAGCGGGTGGGCTGAGGGGCTTGCGCCCCGCGTGGATCGGCACCAGTTCCCTCCCATCGGCCGACGGCCATCGCGGGGGACGACCATGTGGAAAAGCAACCATCGTGTGTGGCGATGTGTCGGCCTCGTCTCCGGCTTGCTGCTGTCGCTATCGACGGTCGCCGCCGTTCCAGCGCCTTCAGCTGTGCGTGAGGCCGCGGCGCTGGTCGCGGCCGGCGCGTCGCAGGAGCGCATCGTCGTGCTTGGCGAACTGCACGGCACCCACGAAGCGCCCGCGCTGGCCGGCGAGTTGGTGGGCCTGCGTTGGCGACAAGCCCACGGAGCGCCCGGCGAGGGCGTGACCCTGGCGCTGGAAATCCACGCGACCGAGCAGTCGCGCATCGACGCCTTCCTCGACTCGTCCGGGGACGCCGCCGCGCGCGACGCGCTGATTTCGGGCCCGTACTGGGCCGTGGAACCCGAGCGAAGCGATGGCCGTCGCAGCGTCGCCATGCTCACGCTTCTCAAGTCGGTGCGGGAACGACGGTCCGCCGGCGAAGACCTCCGCGTCCTTGCCTTCGATCCCGGCAGCGGCGGTGGCGACGCCAACGTGCGGAACCCGCGGATGGCCGCGGTATTGCGCGAGGCCTTCGCGCGCGACCCGGAGCGTCGCTTCGTGGTGCTGGTGGGCAACTACCACGCACGGCGCGCACCACCGACTCGTGTGGGCGGCCTCCTGCCCGGGCAGTCGCCGCCCGTGCCGACCATGGCCCACCTGGCGGACGTGCCGATGTTTGTCGTCAACGTGATGGCGGCGCGCGGCGAGCACTGGGCCTGCCGCGACGGTTCTTGCCAGCCTTGGCCGCTGGAGGACCGAGGAGCGATCCCGGGGCCGCGGTTCCATCGGAGCCCGCGGGATCCCGCGGGTCGGGATGCCCAACTCGTGTTACCCGAATACAGCGCGGCGCGGCCGGTCGACGTGGGGCGCCAGCGCTAGACTGGCGGCGGACCACGAGGTCTGTCGCCACGAGGGAGCGTGCATGCAGCTGCGCCGCAGCAACCTCGGGAAGCTCGCCGCACGCCGCTTCGACGTGCTGGTGGTCGGCGGCGGCATCAACGGCGCCGTGGCCGCCGCGGCGCTCTCGGGCAAGGGCGCGACGGTGGCCCTCATCGACCAGCGCGATTTCGCGGGCTTCACCAGCCAGCATTCGAGCAATCTTGCTTGGGGCGGCATCAAGTACCTGGAGAGTCGCGAGTTCGGGCTGGTGCGCGACCTCTGCAAGAGCCGCAATCGCCTGCTCGACGCCTATCCCTCGCGGGTGCTGCCCATCCGCTTCTTCTCGACGCTCGATCGCGGCTTCCGCTTTCCGCCGCGTCTGGTCTGGGCTGGTGCCTGGCTGTACTGGCTGTTCGGCGACGCCCGCACCGCGCCGCCGCGATGGCTGTCGAAAGCCACGATCGAGCGCGAAGAGCCGGTCGTCGGCACGGCGCGCTACGCAGGCGGGCTTGAATACTCCGACGCCTACCTGCACGACAACGACGCCCGCTTCGTCTTCCAGTTCGTCCGCTCGGCGATGGACCGGGGCTGCATCGCGGCCAACTACGTTGAATCACTGGGCGCACGCCGGACCGACGGCGAGTGGGTGACGCAGGCGCGTGACGTGATGTCCGGCGCGGAGTTCGAGATCCGCTCGACCGTGCTGGTGAACGCCGCCGGGCCCTTCGTCGATGCGCACAACGGTCTGACCGGCGAGCGCACGTCGCACCGCCACGTGTTCTCCAAGGGCATCCACCTCGTCGTGCCGAGGATCACCTCGAGCCGGCGCATCCTGACCTTCTTCGCCGACGACGGCCGTCTGTTCTTCGCCATCCCGATGGGGCTGCGCACCTGCGTTGGCACCACCGACACGCGGGTGGACTCGCCGCACGCCGCCGTGACTGATGAAGATCGGCAATTCGTGCTGGACAACATCAACAAGCGGCTGAACCTCAAGACGCCCCTGACGCGCGACGACATCATTGCCGAGCGCTGCGGCGTGCGGCCGCTGGTGGTGAAGACGGACGGCGTGGCCGCCGACGGTGACGATTGGCTGCAGATGTCACGCCGGCACCAGATCGACGTGAATCCGGCTTCGGCGCACCTGAGCGTGTTCGGCGGCAAGCTCACCGACTGCATCAACGTCGGCGATGAGATCGCGGAGCACGTCGCGGCGATGGGCGTGGCCTTGCCGCATGCCGACTACCGCTGGTACGGCGAGCCACACTCCAGCGTGCGCGAGGAGTACCTGCACCAGGCGCGCCTGATGGACCTCGACAGCTACACCTCACCGACCTCCATCGAACGCCTGAGCAGCCGACTGTGGCGGCGCTACGACCAGCAGGCCTTCGAACTGCTGGCCGACATCCGTGAGGATCCTCGGCAGGCCGAGGTGTTGATCGAGGGCACCGATTACCTGCGCTGCGAGATCCGCCTTGCCAAGCAGCAGGAGATGATCACCAAGTTGGAGGACTTCCTGCGCCGGCGCTCGAAGATCGCCCTCGTCGTACGTCGCGAGGACATTCGCGCCGCGAAGGGCCTCATGGACGCTTGCGAGATCCTGTTCGGGCCGGACGCGCAGGCCAAGTTCGACGAGTACTTCCAGGAGCACCCCTGATGGACAAGCGGTATGTGCTGGCCCTCGACCAGGGCACCACCAGTTCGCGCGCGATCCTGTTCGACCGCGCAGCGAGCGTGGTCGCCGTGGCGCAGCAGCCCTTCCCGCAGATCTATCCGCAGCCGGGCTGGGTCGAGCACGATCCCGCCGCGCTGTGGGAGACCCAGCTCGGGGTGGCCCGCGCCGTGCTGGATAAGGCCGGCGTGCGTGCCGGGGAGGTCGCCGCGATCGGCCTCACCAACCAGCGCGAGACCACGCTGGTGTGGGAGCGCGACACCGGCAAGCCGCTGGGCAACGCCATCGTCTGGCAGTGCCGGCGCACGGCCGGCCTCTGCGATGCGCTGAAGGCGCGCGGGTTCGAGCCGCACGTGCGCGAGCGCACCGGCCTCGTCATCGACGCCTATTTCTCGGCGACCAAGCTGCAGTGGATCCTCGACCAGCACCCCGGCGCGCGGGAGCGCGCGCGGCGTGGCGAGCTGCTGTTCGGCACCGTCGACACCTGGCTGCTGTGGAAGCTCACCGGCGGCCGGGTGCATGCCACGGAGGTCTCCAACGCCTCGCGCACCATGCTGTTCGACATCGACGCACTTCGATGGGATGAGGCACTGCTCGACGCGCTCGACATCCCCGCGGCGATGCTGCCCGAGGTGCGCCCGTCCAGCGGCGTGTTCGGCCACACGGAGGCCGCCCTCTTCGATGGTGTGGCGATCCCGATCGCCGGCTGCGCGGGCGACCAGCAGGCGGCCTTGTTCGGGCAGTCGTGCTTCGAACCCGGGATGGTCAAGAGCACCTACGGCACCGGCTGCTTCATGCTGATGAACACCGGGACGCGGCGCGTGCCCTCGAAGCACGGCCTGCTCACCACGGTCGCCTGGGGCCTCGATGGCCGCGTCGACTACGCGCTGGAAGGCAGCATCTTCGTCGCCGGCGCCGCGATGCAGTGGCTGCGCGACGAACTGCGCGTGCTGGATCACGTCGAGGATTCGGAAGCCCTTGCGCTGTCCGTGCCCGACAGCGGCGGCGTGGTCGTGGTGCCGGCCTTCGTCGGTCTCGGTGCGCCGCACTGGGACATGTACGCGCGTGGCACTGTGCTCGGCCTGACGCGCGGGAGCAACCGTGCGCACCTCGTGCGCGCCACGCTGGAATCGATCGGACTGCAGGCCCACGACGTGCTCGCCGCCATGCAGGAGGACGCCGGCATCGCCCTCACGACGCTGAAGGTCGATGGCGGCGCGGCGGCGAACGGCTTCCTGATGCAGTTCCAGGCCGATGTGCTCGGCGTGCCGGTGGAGCGGCCGGCCGTCAACGAGACGACAGCGATGGGGGCCGCCTTCCTCGCCGGGCTGGCGGTGGGTGTGTGGCGCGACACCGCGGAGATCGCCGCGCTGTGGCGGCGCGACCGGCGCTTCGCGCCGGCGATGGCGATGGAACATCGGGAGCGGATCGTCGCCGGGTGGCGCCGGGCCGTCCAGCGCTCGCGCGCGTGGATCGAGCCCGGCGACTGAAGCCGCTTACTCCGCCAAGAGATGCCGCTGCCAGAACATCACGGTGGCGGCGTTGAACCAGTCCGCGTTGCTCTTCTTCGCGAAGCCGTGGCCCTCGTCCTTGAACACGAGGTACCAGACGTCGCGGCCGTTGCCGCGAACGGCCTTCACGATCTGGTCGGCCTCGGAGAGTGGCACGCGCGGGTCGTTGGCGCCTTGGGCGACGAACAGTGGCGAGGTGATCTTCGCGGCGTTGTTGAGCGGCGCGATCTCCTGCATGAAGGCGCGCATTGCGGGGTCGCGCTCGTCGCCGTATTCCACGCGCCGCAGATCGCGGCGGTAGCTTTCGGTCGCCTCGAGGAAGGTGACGAAGTTGGAGATGCCCACCACGTTCACGCCGGCGGCGATGCGGTCGGCGTAGTCGACCATTGAGGCCAAAACCATGTAGCCGCCGTAGCTGCCGCCGAAGACGCCGACGCGTTCTGCGTCGAGCTCGGGCTGCGTCGCCACCCAGTCAAGCAGGGCGCCGATGTCCTTCACCGAGTCCTTGCGCTTGAAGCCGTTGTCGAGCTGCAGGTAGGACTTCCCGTAACCCGACGAGCCACGCACGTTGGGGACGAGCACGGCGATGCCGAGCTCGTTGACGAGGTACTGGATGCTCGGGCTGAAGGTCGGGAAGGCCTGCGCCTCCGGGCCGCCGTGGATCTGGATCACCACCGGGAGCTTCTCGCCCGCAGGCACGTTAGCGGGGCGGTAGTAGAAGGCCGGCACGCTCAGGCCGTCGAAGCTCTCGTAGCGGATCAGGCTTGGCGCGACGAAGCGCGAGGTGTCGAGGCCGCCGACCTCGCTCTGCGTCCAGCGGGTGAGGGACTTCGCGGCAATGTCGATCACGTGCACGTCGCTGGGCGAGGTCGCCGTGTTCAGCGTCAGCGCGACGCGGGTGCCGTCAGGCGAGAACGCGATGCCGCCGATCACGCCGACCGGCAGCTCGGGTAGGGCGACTTCACGATGGTCGGGCAGGGTGCGCAGGTGCAGCTTGCCGATGCCGTCCTCGTTGGTGGCGAACACCAGGTGCTTGCCGTCGTCGGCGATGTCGAAGCCGGTGACGTCCCAAGGGATGTTTTCGCTCAGCATCACGGGCTTCGCCATGCCCGGCGCGTGGTAACGCAGGGTGCGGAACTCGGTGCCCTCGTCGCTGGTGTAGTAGGCGCCCTTGCCGTCCGGGGCGTAGCGGAAGGGGCCGAACGCCGCCTTGCCGCCATCGACGGGGAACATCGTGAGCTTGCCGGTGGCGAGGTCGAGCTCGCCGGGATAGCTCTCGTTGATCGACACGGTCCGCGTCACGAGCAGCTTGCGGCCATCGCGCGAGAAGTCGGTGGCGAACCACGTGCCGCCTTCCTGCAGCACCACGCGCGCCGGGGCATCGCCGGTCTTCACCCAGATGTCGCTGTCGCGGCCGTTGCGCATGGTGCTGGTGAAGGCCACCTGCGTGCCGTCGTGCGACCACAGCGGCGACTCGTTGCGCGAACGCTGCCCGTCGGTGATGCGCGTGGCCTCACGCGTGGCGAGGTCGTAGCGGTAGAGCTGCCAGAACTCCGAACCGCCCTCGTCCTTGCCGAACACGAAGCCGCCGCGGGCCGGCTGCGCCTGCACGGCGACGGTGGGTTCGCGGTAGAACGTGAGCTGCTCGCGCATGCCCAGCGGCTGGCGCACGACATGCACCTGGTTGGTCTCGCCGAAGCGCGTGGTGACGAGGATCGCGTCGTTGCCCGACCAGCCGGCGAAGTTGGCGCCGCGCGTGTTCTGGTAGCGGTTGAGCTGCTCGAGCAGTTCGGCCGACGGCGCGGGGATGTTCTCGCTGATGCGGTTGCCCACTTCCTCGCGCTGTACCGCCGGCGTGGCCGGTGGGGTGAGGGCAAAGGCGGGGAGGGCGGTGACGAACGCAAGGCCGAGGGCCAGCGGAACAGCGCGAAGGCGCATGGGCGATTCCAGTGCGATGACGGGCCCCGCAGACTAGCAGGGGCGGGGCGAGTCGGACGCGACGGCGGCGTCGGCTCGGAACAGCGCGTCCTGTGGCGACGGGGCGGCGTCGTCGAAGTGCGCGAGGCCCACGCCCACGAGCCGAAAGCGCGTGCGCGGCGGCAGGTCGACGCGGTCGCGCAGCGCCAACGCCACTTCGGCCAGCGACTGCGCGCTGGTGGGCATGGCCTCGGGGCTGAGGCTGCGGGTGAGGGTCTGGAAGTCCGAGGTCTTCAGCTTGAGCTGCACGGTGCGGGCGCGGCGCGGTTCGCGCTGGGCCAGCGCCCAGACGCGCTCAGCCAGCCGCGTGATCGTGGGGCCGAGCTCGTCGAGGAAGTGGTCTTCGCTGAAGGTGTCCTCGGACGAGATGGACTGGCGCACGCGCGAAGGCACCACCGGTTCGTCGTCGATGCCGCGGGCGAGCTCGGCGAGCTTCAGGCCCCAGCGTCCGAACTTGTGCACCAGCAGGGGCGTGGGCACGGCGCGGAGTTCGCCCACGGTGTGGATGGCCAGTGCGGCGAGCTTCTCGGCCATCACCTGGCCGACGCCGGGCAGCCGAGCGGCGGGCAGCGGCGTGAGGAAGGACAGCACGCGCTCGGGGCGCACGACGAACAGGCCGTCGGGCTTGCGATGGTCGGAGGCGATCTTGGCGACGAACTTGTTCGGGGCGATTCCGGCCGAAGCCGTGAGCGACAGCTCCTCGCGGATGCTGGCGCGGATGGCCTGCGCCACCTCGGTGGCGGTCGCGAGGCCCTGTTTGTTGCAGCTGACGTCGAGGTAGGCCTCGTCGAGCGACAGGGGTTCGATCAGGTCGGTGTGGCGCTCGAGGATTTCGCGCACGTGTTTCGACACCGCCTTGTAGCAGGCGAAATCCGGTGGCACGAAGACGGCCTGCGGGCACAGCCGCTCGGCGCGGATGGCGGGCATCGCCGAGCGCACGCCGAACTTGCGGGCTTCGTAGCTGGCGGCGCAGACGACCGAGCGTGCGCCCTTCCAGGCCACGACCACCGGCTTGCCGCGCAGGGCGGGATTGTCGCGCTGCTCCACCGAGGCATAGAACGCATCCATGTCGATGTGCACGATCTTCCGCATGGCGGCGAGGATACCGGGGCGTCACGCCGGCGACACGCGGGCGGGGCAGTCTGGCGGGATGAATGCCACCCTCCGATCCTTGTCCGCCGCGTTCGCGCTTATGCTCGCGGCCATGCCCGCCTTCGCCACGCCGCCGCTGCTCGTGATCGCCCATCGCGGCGCCTCCGGCGAGCGCCCCGAGCACACGCTCGAGGCGTACCGGCTCGCGATCGCGCAGGGCGCCGATTTCATCGAACCCGACCTCGTGCCCACCCGCGACGGCGTGCTGGTGGCCCGCCACGAGAACGCGCTCTCCGGCAGCACCGATGTCGCGGATCGGCCCGAGTTCGCCGACCGGAAAGCACGCAAGAAGATCGACGGCGTGTGGATCGAGGACTGGTTCGCCGAGGATTTCACGCTGGTCGAGATCCGCCAGCTGCGGGCTCGCGAGACGCGGCCGGACGTGCGCGCGGCGAACACCGCCTACGACGGGCGCTTCGGCATTCCCACCCTCGAGGAGGTGGTGGCGCTGGCCAAGGCCGAAGGCGAGCGCCTCGGCCGCCCGATCGGGATCTACCCGGAAACCAAGCACCCCACCTTTTTCCTGCACGAAGGCCGGCACCTCGACGGCACGCCCATCGCGATGGACACCAGCGCGATGCTGGTCGATGCACTGGTGGCGCTGGCATTCACCGACCCGGCGCGGGTGTTCATCCAGAGCTTCGAGATCGACAACTTGCGCCGGCTGCGGCACACGCTGATGCCGAGGGCCGGTGTCGAGTTGCCGCTGGTGTTCCTGATCGGTGACACCTCTGGCCAAAGCGATCCGACGACGACCAACTTCGGCCAGCCCTACGACCTCGTGTGGTTCGCCGCGAAGGGCGACGACCTCGCGGCGCGCTACGGCGCGCTGGCGGCGACGGTGCCGGGCTTCGGTGCCGCCACGCATTACGGCGAGCTGGTGACGCCGGCCGCGCTGTCCGCCCTGCGCGGCGACGTCGATGGCCTCGGGCCGTGGATCGCCAGCCTCGTGCAGGCGAGTCCGGCGCCCGCCGGTGCGGCCGATCCTCGGCCGCGACTGGGTGCCTCGATGGCGCCGTGGTTGGCCGAAGCGCGCCGGCTCGGCTTCGCCGTGCATGCCTACACCGTGCGGGCGGAGCCGCCGTACCGTTTCGTCGATGCCGATGGCGTCGAGCAGGCGCCGGAAGCGCTGGTCCGCCAGCTGGCCGCGGCGGGGGTTACCGGGGTGTTCGCCGACCAACCTGGCTTGGCCGCCGGCGTTCGCGATGCCCTCAGGCACGAGGACGCCGCGCGAACGCCGCGCTGACGCCCGCCGCGGGCCACCCCGCTATGCTCGCGGCATGCCTCGCATTGCTTCCTTTCCACCCGCGATTCCTCCCGGTCCTCGGGCCCTCGTACTCGGGTCGATGCCGGGGATCGCCTCGCTGCGCGCTGGGCAGTACTACGCGCATCCGCGCAACGCCTTCTGGCCGCTGATGCAGGCGCTGTTCGCGGTGCCCTCCCAGGCGCCGTATGCGGTGCGTCTCGCTGCGCTCGGCGAGGCCGGCGTCGCCCTGTGGGACGTCCTCGCCGAATGTGAGCGCGAGGGGAGCCTCGACAGCGCCATCGCGCCGGCCAGCGTCGCGGTTAACGACATCACCGGTCTGCTGGCGAATCATGTCGGTCTTCGTGTCATCGCCTTGAACGGCGGCGCCGCGGCGCGCCTGTTCGATCGCCACGTGGCCCCGGCATTGGGTTCGCGCCTTGCCGCGATGCGCGTGCTGCGGCTGCCCTCGACGAGCCCGGCGCACGCCGCCCGTTCGTTGATGGAGAAAGCCGACGCTTGGGCGGCGCTGTCCGCGGCCTTGCGCGCCCCGGAGGGCGAACGCGCATGTGCCTGATCGCTGTCGCCGTCGACGCGCATCCGCGCTGGCGCTTCGTGCTTGCCGGCAACCGCGACGAGTTCCACGCGCGCCCGACCGCGGCGGCGGGCTTCCTCGATGGGGATGAGGCCACCTATGGTGGCCGCGACCTTCAGGCCGGCGGGGGCTGGCTGCAGGTGGCGCGCGACGGTCGCGTGGCCGCCGTCACCAACGTGCGCCTCGGTCGCGCGGAATCGTCGCCCCGTTCCCGCGGCGCGCTGGTGGCCGACTTCGTGGTCGGAACGTCGACGGCGAGCACCTACCTCGAAGCCCTGCAGCCGCACACGTCAGCGTTCGGCCGCTTCAACCTGCTGCTGTGGGATGGCGCAGCCCACTACGCGTCAAACCATCCCGCGCACGGTGCGCGGACCCTGGCGCCCGGGGTGCATGCGCTCTCGAACGCGGACCTCCACACGCCGTGGCCGAAGACCGAGGCGCTGCGTGCGGCGATGACACGATGGCTGACGGGGGTCGATCGACGCACGCCGCGCGAAGGCGGCGACCTGCTCGAACCGCTCTTCGACGCCCTCGCCGATCCGCACGAAGCGCCGGACGCCCTGCTGCCGGACACCGGCGTGGGGCTCGAGTGGGAGCGCCGGCTGTCGGCGGCCTTCATCCGCGGCGCGGACTACGGCACGCGGGCCAGCACCGTGGTGCTGGTGGGCGATGACGGGCTGTGGTTCGAAGAGCGGAGCTTCGGTCCCGGCGCCATGCCCGCCGGACGCCGCGGGCGCTGGTTGGCGCGTCGCTGATCCAGCAGGCCCCGGCCGAACGTCAACCGGCGCGCGCGTGGCGCGTTGTAGGACTCACCACCCGAAGGAGTCCCGCCATGCCCCGTCCTCTCCTGTATGCCCTCGCGATCACCCTGTTGGCGGCGTCCGTCGCCAGCGCCCTCCCCGTCCGCCCCGAAGCGGGCGCGACGCCGGGCGGCCGCTTCGCCGAACTCGACCGCAATCGCGACGGTGTGCTCGATCGCAGCGAAGTCGCGTCCGTCCCCCGTCTGGCCGAGCGCTTCGAGCGCATCGATCGCAATCGCGACCAGCGTCTCGCCCCGGAGGAACTGCGCAAGGCCGCCCGTTTGGCCGAGGCACGCCGCGACCTGGCGAAAGCCCAGCGCGAAGCGATGCGCGCGCGATTCATTTTCCTCGACGCGGATGGCGACCGCAGCCTGACGTTGGCCGAGATCGGCACCGACGCGCCACGTCTCGCCGGCCAGTTCGCCACCATCGACCGCAATCGCGACGGCCGCATCGTGCCGGACGAACTGCGCGACCACCTGAAGGCGGAGCGCGAGGCGCGTCGCGCGTCGCGCGCCGGCTGAGCCCGCCGCCCGCGCTGTAACCTTCGCGCGCCGACGGCCTGCTAGCCTGCAGCGCGTCGAAGTCGTGGTGGGGCGATCGTGGGTCTGGGGGCGTTGCTTCAGGCGGAAGCCGAGCAGGAGTTGGAGCGGGCGGCGCGCCAGTTGGCGCGCCCCGGCGAAGAGCGCCACCAAGGCATCCATCAGGCGCGGAAGTCCATCCGCCGCGTGCGCGCCTTGCTGGCACTCGCGGGGGGCGCGTTCTCCGCCACGCCGTCGGTGAAACGCCTCGACGCATCGCTGCGCAGCCTGTGCCGCGGACTCTCCGCCCTTCGCGATGCCGATGCCCTGCGCGATGCGCTGCTCCACCTCTCGCGCGATGCGGTGATCGGCCCGATCGAATGCGAGCGGCTTTGCGCCTTCGTTGCCGTCGTCCGGGCCCGACGGCTGGCGACGGCCTTGGCGCGTGATCCGGATTTCGCGCGGCGACGCTCACGCCTGCGGCAGGCGCAGTCGCGGCTGGCGCTCCTGCCGTGGGCGCAGGTGCGCGACGCCGATGTCGAGGCCGCGCAGTCCCTCTCGCGCAAGCGCCTTCGCAAGGCACTCAAGCAGGCCCGGGGCAGCGCAGATGCCGAAGCCTGGCACACCCTCCGCCGCCGTCTGCGCCGGCTCCGCCAGCAGGAGAGCACGCTGGCACGCATCGCCCCGCAAACCGACCGCAGCACGACGGGCATCGCCGAACTGGCGGAGCGGATGGGTCGGGCCCAGGACCACGCCCTGCTGCTGGCCCGTTGCCGCCGCAGCGGGGTGTTCCCGGCGCGCGACCGGGCGATGCTGCGCCGCCTCGTCGAACCCCTGTACCAGTCGGCCAAGGGCGACGCCGTCGAGGCGTTGTCCCGCCCGCTTTAGGGGGCGGCCGGAAAGGCGAGCGCGTAGACCACGCGATCACGCACCGCGCCCAACCGCTTCGGCATCGCTCCGGCGGCGCGCGCTTCGGCTTCGAAACGCTCCGCCATCGCGGGGCGCATCACGAACACCCGGCCGGTCGACGGTTTCTCGCGGAGTTCGTGCGCCAGTACATCGTCGAACGCCGCGTCCGAGATCGGCTTGCTGGCGAGATCGCCGTCGACATCGGTCTTCTCGATCTCGGCGCGCAGGTACAGATGCAATCCGTAGCGGGCCATGTCGTTGACGAAAACCACTTCCTCGATGCGGTAGGGCACGACGACATCGAGTTGTTCGGCCCATTCCCGCGCGTTCTTGTGCAGCGGCAGGCGTTCCGCCATGCGTGTCGGCAGGGCTTCCGCCACCTGCGGCAGGTAAGCCAGCAGCACCTTCAAGCCCAGGATCATGGCCGACACGGCGGCCGCCGCCGCCACGCGGGCGCGTCCTAGCGGCGCTCCTTCGAGGGCACGACCAATCAGCAGAGCCAGCGGTGCGAAGAGCGGAAGCACGTAAAGCGGCAGGCGTGAGCGGGCGAGCATGAAGACGAGCAGGCCGACCCCGAGCCACGCCAGCAGCAGGCGGGTCGTCGGTGTGGCGTCCCGCCAACGTCCACCATCGCGACGCCAGGCGGCCACGGCCCACGGCCACCACGGCAAAGCCCCGAGACCCAAGGTGAGCCCGTAGACGTAGAGGCCGCCCCACCATTCGGGGTGGCGGCCATGCACGTCGGACGCGACGCGGTCCACCACCTCGTGGTGGATGAAGTAATCGAGCAGGCCGGGGTGCTTCACCACGACCACCAGGTACCAGCTGAAGCCCAGCACGAGGAACAGGGGCAGTCCCCGGCCGATGCGCAGCGACGGCAGCCCTGCGTCGCGTCGGTCGAAGGCATGGAGCACCAGCACGGCCGCGAGGCCGATCAGCGCCGGCGGGCCCTTCGTCATGAAGGCCAGCGCGAAGCCCGCCCACATGCCGAGCATCCAGGGCGGCCGCGACTCGAAACGCGCGATGACGTAGCAGGCGAACGCCAGCGTGGTCGCGAACGCCAGCGGGGTGTCCGTGGTGACCAGGCCGCTGGCCAGCATCGTCAGTGGAAACGTCGCATACACCAGCGCCGGCAGCCACGGCCGCCGCGGGGCGAAATGCCGGCCGATGCGCAGCAGCAGCGCCACGATGCCGAGATGGGCCAGCGCGCCGGGCAGGCGCACCGCCCATTCGTTCCAGCCCAGCGCCGAGACACTGGCCGCGATGGCCCAATAAGTGACCGGCGGCTTGGTGAAATGCAGGGTCTCGTGGTGCCGGTAAAGGCTGATCCAGTCGCCGCTCCGCAGGATCTGCAGCGCCACGTTCGAGAAGCGGCCCTCGTCGGGGTCCCAGAGGCCCCGCGTTCCGAGGAAGAGCAGGGTCGTCGCGATCGCGAGGGCGAAGACCGCGAACGCCCGATAGGGCGTTGGGAGGTGGAGCGAGAGGCTCATGGGCTCGGCGCAAGGAAGCTGGCGGCATTCTGCCCGAGCGACGTGTGCCTTGCATGACGATCGGCGGGTTCCGCCGTGCAGGCCGGGCCGGGACCTGCGGCCCGGCCCGTGCCCCGACCTCAGAAGCGCAGGCCGGCCTGCAGCGAATACACCCAGGGGTCGACGTTTGCCGTGCCGATGGCGGCACCGCCCAGCGTCACGTCGGCATCGAAATCGATCCAGCGGGCTTCGCCGCGCAGGAACCAGGTGTCGCTGGCGAGGAAGTCGGCGCCGAATGCCGCGGTCAGGCCATTCGAGTCGTCGATCGCGACCGGCGCGCCACGCAGGGCATTGATGCCGCGGACGTCGGACAGCGAGGTCCAGTTGTAGCCGAGGCCCACGTAGGGGCTGAAGCCACCCTCGTCACCGCCGAGGAAGTGCCAGTTGGCGCCGAGGCTGATCGGATGGTGCTTCAGGCTGACGACGTCACCCAGGCCAGCGAGGTTCACCGTGTGCTTGAACGTGGTGGCGCCGGCGTCGAAGGTGAGCTCCCACTGATCATCGAGGTAGTACGAGGCACCGACGACGAAGCGGCTGTTCGAGTCGATGGAGGACCGGGCGCCGGCGATCAGGCCGTTGTCCGACTTCGGGTTGACGTTGGCGTAGCCGGCGCGGACGGCAAAGCTTTGCGCGGAGACGGTGGTGGACGCCAGCGCGGCAGCGAGGGCGATCGAGGAGAGGGCGAGGGGGGTACGCATCGGGGAGATCCTTGGGAAGGCGAGGGGGCAGCACGGCGGGGTCACCGGTTGCAGCGCAAGACTGCGCATGTCGCAGTGCAGCGAACGCCGAGGGTTTGTCCTCGGGATGGCAAGGGCGCGTCCCCGGGGCGTGAATCGGCCGCGCTGTAAACGTATGCGGGCTCCTCGAGGCCGGCCCGGAGCCGGCAGGGATGGCGCCCCATCGGCGCGGAGGCCAGAATGAGGGTCTTGTTTGCGTCCCTCGGAGGGGACATGGCCGATATCCGCGACGCCAAGGTGCCCGACCTCGGCAACAGCAGCGACGTTCCCGTCATCGAATTGCTCGTCTCGGTGGGCGACCGGGTGAAAAAGGACCAGGGCCTCGTCACGCTGGAATCCGACAAGGCCACGATGGAAGTGCCGTCGCCCTTCGCCGGCATCGTCCGCGAGATCACGGTGAAGCTCGGCGATGCCCTGAGCGAAGGCCACGTCGTGGCGCGCATCGAGGTCGAGGAAAGCGTGTCCGCGCCCGCCGCCGCACCGGTGGCCGCGCCCGCTCCTGCCGCGAAGCCCGCACCGGCGCCGGCCGCGGTTGCGGAGCGCGCACCCGCACCGGCCGTCGCCGCCGCACCCGTCGCCACGGGTCCCGCTCCGGCCTTGGCCAACACCCCGGGCGTCGATCCGGAAGCGCTGCCGCCGAGCTCGCCGCCGATCGCCTTCACCGCCGAATCGCTGCTGCCCGACAAGGTGCCGCACGCCTCGCCGGCCGTGCGCGTGTTCGCGCGCGAGCTTGGCGTCGATCTCGCGAAGGTGGCCGGCAGCGGCCGCGGTGGCCGCATCGCCAAGGAAGACGTGCAGGCCTTCGTCAAGAAGGTGATGGCGGAAGGCGTGCCGATGGCGGCGCCCAGTGCCGGCGCTGGCGGCGGTGGTGGTGGCTTGAACCTGATCCCGTGGCCGAAGGTCGACTTCGCCAAGTTCGGTCCGGTCGAGACGCAGCCGCTCTCGCGCATCCAGAAGCTCTCCGGACAGAACCTCGCCCGCAACTGGGCGATGATCCCGCACGTCACGCAGTTCGACGACGCCGACATCACTGAGATGGAGGCCTTCCGCAAGCAGCTCGGCGAGGAGAGCAAGGACACGAAGCTCACGCCGCTGGTGTTCCTGATCAAGGCCGCGGTCGCCGCGCTGAAGGCCTTCCCGAAATTCAGCGCCTCGCTCGACGGCGACAATCTCGTCCTCAAGCGCTACTTCCACATCGGCATCGCCGTGGACACGCCAGACGGCCTCGTCGTCCCGGTGATCCGCGACTGCGACCAGAAGGGGCTTCTTGATCTCGCCCGTGAGTTGGGGGAGATCAGCAAGAAGGCGCGCGACAAGAAGCTGGGCCCGGCGGACATGCAGGGCGGCTGCTTCTCCATCAGCTCGTTGGGCGGCATCGGCGGCACCGCGTTCACGCCGATCATCAACGCGCCGGAAGTGGCGATCCTCGGCGTCTCGCGCAGCAGCATCAAGCCCGTGTGGAACGGCAAGGACTTCGCGCCGCGCCTGATGCTTCCGCTGTCCTTGAGCTACGATCACCGCGTGATCGACGGCGCCGACGCCGCGCGCTTCACCAGCTTCCTCGCGAAGTCGCTGGGCGACCTGCGCCGCCTGCTGCTCTGATGATCCCGCTGCCGCCCGGGTCCGACGCCATCCCGGCGCGCGCCACGGTCGGCGCGCTGCAGTGGGCGCAGCGCCGCGTCAGCGGCTTCGACGACTTCGCGAACGAATTCGGCGAGTGGGTTCGCGTGGCGGCCGACTACGGCGTCGAGCTGCTGGTGGTGCCGGAGCTGATCACCTGCCAGCTACTCAGCGCCGAGCCGACGCGGCTCGGGCCCGCCGACGCGCTGGATCGGCTCTCCGCGCACACGCCGGCTTGGACGGCGCTTTTGTCGGATCTGGCGAAGCGGCACCGCCTGACGCTGGTCGGCGGCACGCACCTGACGTGGATCGACGGTCGCCCGCGCAACGTCTGCTGGGTCGCCACGCCCGACGGCGCGCTTCAGCGGCGCGACAAATTGCACATCACCCCGAGCGAGGCCGGCAGCTGGGCGGTCGAGGGCGGCGACGCCCACGATGTCGCGCCGGTCGACACGCCGGTGGGCAAGGTCGGCGTGCAGATCTGCTACGACAGCGAATTCCCCGAGCTGGGCCGCGCACAAGTCGACGCCGGCGCGTGGCTGTTCGCGATTCCCTATTGCACCGACCTGCGCGGCGGTCATCTGCGCGTTCGCCACAGTGCGCAGGCGCGCACCGTCGAAAACCAGGTCTACGTCGTCACCGCCGGAAACACCGGCTTCTGCCCCGGCGTGGCGAATTTCGACCAGCAATACGCCGAGTCGGTCGTGCTCACGCCCTGCGATGACGCCATCAGCGCCTTCGCCGCCGACGGCGTCGCGAAGGCCGCGACGCCGAACGTGGCGCAGCTCATCGTCGCCGAGCTCGACGGCGCCGCGCTCAAGCGCGCCCGCGAGCGCGGCAGCGTCCGAAACCTCATCGACCGCCGTCCCGATCTTTATGCCGCTCTGCGCGGCGCCTGATTCAAGAGAGAACACGCATGGCCAGCATTGACGTCAAGGTTCCCGACATCGGCGGCAGCGCCGGTATTCCCGTCATCGAGCTTCTGGTGAAGCCCGGCGACACGGTGAAGAAGGACCAGGGCCTCGTCACCCTCGAAAGCGACAAGGCGACGATGGAAGTGCCGTCGCCCGCCGCCGGTGTGATCACCGCGCTCAAGGTGAAGCTTGGTGACGAGGTTTCCGAAGGCCACGTGATCGCGACGCTGGAGGTCGCCGAAGCCGGTGCCGCCGCCACGCCCGCCGCAGCACCGAAGCCCGCCCCGCCTGCACCGACGCCCGTCGCCGCGGCAACGCCGGCTGCCGCACCGGCCCCGAAAGCCGCGTCCAGCGACGGCAAGCCCGCCGACCACCGCTGCCAGCTGGTCGTGATCGGTGCCGGCCCCGGCGGCTACACGGCCGCGTTCCGCGCCGCCGACCTCGGCCTCGATGTGGTCCTCATCGAGCGCTACCCGACGCTCGGCGGCGTCTGCCTCAACGTCGGCTGCATTCCCTCGAAGGCGCTGCTGCACACCGCCGCCGTCATCCAGGAAGCGAAGCACATGGACGCGGTTGGCGTGAGCTTCGGCGCGCCCAAGATCGACGTCGACAAGCTGCGCGGCTACAAGGAAAAGGTGATCGGCACGCTCACCAAGGGCCTCGCCGGCATGGCCAAGCAGCGCAAGGTGCGCGTGCTGCAGGGCACGGCGAGCTTCGTCTCGCCGAATGAACTCGACATCGCCGGCGCCGAGGGCACGCAGCGCCTCGCCTTCGAGAAGGCCATCATTGCCGCCGGCTCGCAGCCGGTGAAGCTTCCGGGCTTCCCGTGGGGTGACCCGCGCGTGATGGATTCCACCGACGCACTGCAGCTCGCCGACATCCCCAAGAATTTGCTCGTCGTCGGCGGCGGCATCATCGGCCTCGAGATGGCCTGCGTGTATGCCGGCCTCGGCAGTGCGGTGACCGTGGTGGAACTCGGCCCGCAGCTGATGCCGGGCGCCGACCTCGACCTCGTCAAGCCGCTGGCCGACCTGCTCAAGAGCCGCGGCGTCATCGTGCACCTCAATACCAAGGTGCCGGAGGTCGTCGCCAAGCCCGACGGCCTGCACGCGCGCCTCGAAGGCGAGAAAGCGCCGAGCAGCGCGGCGTTCGACCGCGTGCTGGTCTCGGTGGGCCGCAGCCCGAACGGCGCCAAGCTCGCCGCCGAGAAGGCCGGCGTGCAGGTGACCGAGCGCGGCTTCATCCCGGTCGACCGCCAGATGCGCACCAACCTGCCGCACATCTTCGCCATCGGCGATCTCGTCGGGCAGCCGATGCTCGCCCACAAGGCCACGCACGAAGGCAAGCTCGCCGCGGAAGTCGCGGCGGGTGAAAAGCGCGAGTGGGTCGCGCGCGTCATTCCGTCCGTGGCCTACACCGACCCGGAAGTGGCGTGGGTTGGTGTCACCGAGACCGAAGCCAAGGCCAAGGGCCTCGCCATCGAGGTCGGCAAGTTCCCGTGGGCGGCTTCGGGCCGCGCCATCGGCAACGGGCGCACCGAAGGCTCGACGAAGCTCATCCTCGATGCCGAGACGCATCGCGTGATCGGTGGCGGCGTGGTCGGCACGAATGCAGGCGACCTCATCGGCGAGATCGCTCTGGCCATCGAGATGGGCGCCGAGGTGGGCGACATCGGCCACACCATCCATCCGCACCCGACGCTGATCGAGACGGTCGCGATGGCGGCGGAAGTGGCTGAAGGCACCATCACCGACCTCTACATCCCGAAGAAGAAGTAAGCAGCGCGCGGCCTCGTCGCCGCGCCCGCCGAGGTGACGCCCATGGAATTCCTCTACCTCATCGGCGGCCTGATCGCCTTGCTGCTCGGCACCGATACCGCAACAAAGGGCCTGTCCGGTCTGGTCCAGCAGGCCGGTGCCTCGGCGCTGACCGCAGGGCTCGTGCTGGTTGGCGTCGGATACGCTTTGCCGGGCTTGGCGCTCATCGCGACTGCTGCCGCGTGGCAGGGTTTGCCGATGGCCGTGACAGCCGCGCACGGTGCCATGCTCGGCACCTTGGGCCTCGGTGCCGCCGGCCTGCTGATCAGCACCGGTCTCGTGCTGCGCATTCGACCGTGGCGGATGCTCGACGGCGACAAGGCGCAGGCCGAACTCGCCGAGTTCGCGGTCAGCCGCGAGGGCTGGGCGCGCAATCTGTTCCGCCTTGCCCTTGGCGCGATCCTTCTCGCCCTCGGCGCGCGCGGCGTGCTGGCCGGGGCGCCCTTCTTCGCGGGCCTGCCCGGCCTCGACGCGGTTGGCGCGCTCGTCGTCTCGGCCCTGGTCAGCATCGGCGCGGCGGTCGCGATCGTCGCGACCTTCAACGCCCGCTTTGGCGATGCCGCGGCGGCCTATGCGGCGATCCTCGGTGGCGGCGCGCTGCTCGTCGTCGCTGCCTCGCTGGCCGCGTTCTTCGTCGCGATGCCCGGGCTCGACCTGGGCCTGCTCGCGCACCCCCTGCCGCAAGGCCTCGCGCTGCTGGGCTTGCTCGCCGTTGTGGCTGTGCCTGCCAAGCCGCTGGGTCGCGGTCTGGGCTTGGCCGTCCTCGCAGCGACGGTCGCCCTGCTCGCCGCGGTGCTCTTCCTCGCCGGCTGATCGTGCGCGGCGCTCAGCGGAACACCGCGTAGCAGACCGCGCACACCACGACGACACCCAGGACGTCCATCACCGCGCCCTCGCGCAGCATGCGCTGCGCCGGCACCTGGCCCGAACCGTAGGCGATCGCGTTCGGTGCCGTCGCCACCGGCAGCATGAAGCCGATGCTGGCGGCCATGACCGCCGGGAACATCAGCAGGGCCGGTTCAACGTCGATGGCGACCGCCACGCTGGCCATGATCGGCATCAGCAGCACCGCGGTCGCGGTGTTGCTGACGATCTCGGAAAGCAGCACCACGGTGCCGACCAGCAGCAGGAGCATCAGCAGAAGGGGCAGGGCAGCCAGCCCGCCCATCCGTGCGGCGATCACGTCGCTCAGGCCCGAGGATTGGAAGGCCATCGACAGCGCGATGCCGCCTCCGAACAGCACGAGTACGCCCCATGGGAGGCGCTCGGCGTCGCGCCATTCGAGCACCCGGCCGCCGCGGCCGTCGCCGACCAGCAGCATCGCCAGCGCGCCGAGCAAGGCCACACCGGCATCGGTGGCGCCAGGCACCCCGAGCCACGCGCTCCAACCCCCGTTCGGCATTTCGCGGAACACCCAGGCCGCGGCCGTGAGGGCGAACACCGCCAGCACGCGACGCTCGCCCGCGGACCACGTCGGGAGTTCGGGCAGCAAGGCGCGCGGCGTTCCGCCGAGGCCCCGGCCCAGCCAAAGCGCCATCAGCGGGATGAGCAGCACGACGATCGGGACGCCGATGGCCATCCAGCGCAGGAAGCCGAAGGACTCGCCGGTGGTCTGTTCGTACACGCTCATGAATACGAGGTTGGGCGGCGTGCCGATCGGCGTGCCGAGGCCGCCGATGCTGGCCGCGTAGGCGATGCCGAGCACCAAGGGCGCAGCCAGTCGTGGGTCGCGGTAGTCGGCCAGCACGGCCAGCGCCACCGGCAGCAGGAGCAGGGTGGTCGCGGCGTTCGAGATCCACATGCTCAGGGCCGCGGCCGCGATCATGAAGCCCCAGAGCACCGCCCTGCCGGAGCCACCGCCCACGGCGCGCACCATGCCGAGCGCCAGGCGCCGGTGCGCGCCGCTCTTCTCCACCGCCATCGACAGCACGAAGCCGCCGAGCAACAGCAGGATCAGCTCGTTGCCGTAGCTCTGCGACACCTGCTGCGGCGTCAGCACGCCGGCCATCGGCAGCAGCGCCAGCGGCAGCAGGGCGGTGACGGTGGGCGACACCGGCTCGAGCACCCACCAACCGGCACACCACAGGGTCAGTGCTGCGGTGAACGCAAGGGGGTGCTCCGATCCGGCAGCGCGCAGCGCGAGATAAGTCGCGATGGCGAGCGCCGGCACCAGCGCGAGGGACCACGGTCGGGAGGGCGTCGAAGCGTCGGGGGCGTCGGTCATCGGGAGTGGGGTGGCCTCGGTCGGCGCGGAGCATCGCATGGGCCCGGTACGCTCGCCGCCCCGCATGGCATCCTCGCCGTCGCTTTCCGAGGCCCCAGCATGCGTCGTCCACCGCTTCTCGTCTTCGGCCTCAGTGGCCAACTCGGCGATGCCCTGTGCCGCCGCGGCCTGCCGTTGCCGGTGCTGGCGGTCTCGCGGCAGGCGCGCGAGCCGGTGGCAGGCGGGGGGCACGTCGAATGGCGGGCCGGTGACCTCGACAGCTTCGATGAGCCGCATCGTTTCGACGCGGCACTCAGCCTCGGGCCCCTCGACGCGTTCGCTCGCGCCGTGGCCTCGGGGCGCGTGCGTGCCGGCCGCATCGTCGCCTTCGGTTCGACCAGCCTGCACGTCAAGGGGCGATCGCCCGATGCCGCCGAGCGCGATGTCGCGGCCCGCCTCGCCGAGGCCGAAGACGCGCTGTTCGCGGCTTGCCGGGAGAGCGGGACGCCGTGCACCGTGCTGCGACCCACCTTGGTCTGGGGCCTTGGGCGGGACGCCACCGTGAGCCGCGCCGTCCGTTTGGCCCGTCGTTGGCCCGTACTGCCCCTCCCTCTCGGTGCGCCGGGCCTCCGCCAGCCCGTCCATGCCCTCGATCTCGCCGAGGCCTCGGTGGCTGCGCTATCGGCCGATGTCCGCGTCGCCGGCGCCTTCGACCTGCCTGGCGGGGAGCGCGTCGCCTTCGGCGAGATGCTGCGTCGCAGCGTGGCCGCGGGCGCCCCGGGGTGCCGGCCATGCCCAGTGCCGTGGCCGCTGGTGACGCTCGCCGGACGGGCCGACGCGCGGCTGCGTGGTTGGGCCTCGCGTCTGGCGGACGATCTGGTGTTCGACGACGGCCCGGCCCGCGATGCCCTGGGCTGGGCGCCGCGCGGCTTCGCGCCCTCGGCGGCCGACTTTCCCGTGTGAACGGTGGGGGGACCGGCATGTTGCGACGCAGCGCGTCCGCCATACGCCGGAGCATTGCCTTTTCCTAACGGACTCTTAATATGGGCTCGTCGTCACTTTCGAGCTTTTGATCTAGGGCGCGGCGAGCGCATCGCGAACCTTGGATCAAGGGATCGAGCCCCCTCCCCGGAGGCCCCGGGGGTTGTCCTGTTATCTGATCCTGTCCCGAGGAAGTCCTGATGAAGTCCAAAACCCACCTGCGCGGCGGCATCGCGCTCGCTCCGCTGGCCGCCGCCGTCGGCTTGGCGCTGATGGCCCCGACGGCCCAGGCCTTCGAGTTCGGCAGCGGTGAATTCACCGGCACGATCGATACCACCGTGTCCTACGGCTACTCGTGGCGCACCGAAGACCAGGATCCGAACCTGATCGGCAAGGCGCAGTTCAATCCGCTGATCTGCGCGCAGAACCAAGCCATCATTCCGCTGCCGGCGCCGTCGCCGGCCAACCCGTTCCCGGCCTGCTCCGGCGGCTTCCCGGGTTCGGCCGCGCAGATCGCCGCGCGGGGTCGCTTCTCGGTCAACCGTGACGACGGCAACCTGAAGTACGACAAGGGCGACGCGATCGCCAACACCTTCAAGATCACCTCCGAGATGAAGCTCGGCTGGCGCAATTGGGGTGCCTTCACCCGCGCCACGTACTTCTACGACTTCGAAAACGCCGACCGCGCCGACCTCACGTCCGAGGCCAAGGACCGCATCGGCGAGCGCTTCCGCCTGCTCGACGCCTTCATCTACCGCGATTTCAACATCGGCGAGCAGAGCGGCACGTGGCGCCTCGGCCGCCAGGTGATCAGCTGGGGTGAGAGCACCTTCATCCAGAACGGCATCAACTCCGTCAACCCGGTCGACCTCTCGGCGCTCCGCGTCGCCGGCGCCGAGTTGAAGGAAGCCTTCCTGCCGGTCGATGCGATCTACGGCTCGTTCAACCTGACGCAGAACGTCGCGATCGAAGGCTTCTACCTCTTCGAATTCGAAGAGATCGAAGTCGACGCCGCCGGCACCTACTTCAGCGCGAACGACTTCGCGACCCCGGGCGGCACCTACGTGATGCTGGGCTTCGGCACCGTGCCGCAGCCGGTCAACAACCCGGAGCGCTTCTTCGCGACCTGCTTCGGTGGCCCGACCGGCCCGCTCAACACCGACCTCAACTTCACCGGCCTGCCGCCGGGCGTGTCCAACGCCACCATCGCCGGCATCGGCTGCGGTGGCGCCGTGGCGCGCCTGCCGAACCGCAACGCCCGCGACGACGGCCAGTACGGCGGCGCGGTGCGCTGGTACGCCGAGAACTTCAACGAAACCGAATTCGGTTTCTACTTCATGAACTACCACAGCCGCCTGCCGCTGCTCTCGGGCCGCGCGGTCACGGGTACGTCGGCCAATACCGGCCGCTTCTTCGTGGAGTACCCGGAAGACGTCCAGCTGTACGGCATGAGCTGGAACACCAACCTGCCGGCCGGCATCGCCTTCCAGGGTGAAGTCAGCTACCGCCCGAACGCGCCGATCCAGATGGACGACGTCGAGCTGCTGTTCGCTGCGCTCACGCCGCTCAACACCTTCATCCGCGCGCAGGGCGCCCCGCCGGCCTATGAGTTCCGCAGCCAGCTCGGCACGGCCGCGCTCGGCCAGGAAATCCGCGGCTGGCGCGAGCACGCGCAGACCCAGGTGCAGATGACCTTCACCAAGGTCTTCGGCCAGGTGCTGGGCGCCGACCAGATCTCGACGGTGGCCGAAGTGGGCTGGACCGACGTCGACCTCGACAGCAATGTCCGCTACGAGGGCGAAGGCACCGACACGGGTGGTGGCTGCAGCGTCGCCAACGTCGCGGCGGCCCTCTCCGGTGGCCTGCCGGCGGTGTTCAACCCGGCGCTCGCCGGTTGCGCCCGCAATCCGCAGACGCTCACCGGCGGCTTCCCGACGAAGTTCTCGTGGGGCTACCGCCTCGCGGCGCGTGCCGACTACAACAGCTTCCTCGGCACCGCGTTCACCTTCTCGCCGCGTCTCGCGTACAACCATGACGTCGATGGCATCTCGCCGGGTCCGGGTGGCAACTTCCTCGAAGGCCGCAAGTCCCTCACGCTGGGTGCCGAGTTCAATTACCTGAACTCGTGGATTTTCGACCTGTCCTACACGTCGTTCTCGGGCGGCGGTATCTACAACCAGATCGCCGACCGCGACTTCGCGTCCGCCAGCGTCCGTTACTCGTTCTGATGCTCCTGGGAGGGAACAGCATGAAATTGACCACCAAGGCTGCACTCGCAGCCACCCTCGGCGCGCTGGCCCTGTCGGCCAGCGTCGCCAACGCCGCGGTGGATGCGGCGAAGGCCGCCCAGCTCGGCCAGACGCTGACCCCGGTCGGTGCCGAGAAGGCCGGCAATGCCGCCGGCACCATCCCGGCCTGGGAAGGCGGCGTCACCCGTCCGCCGGCGGGTTACCGCAACGGCATGTTCCACCCGGATCCGTTCGCGGCGGACCGTCCGAAGTTCCAGATCACCCGCGCCAACGTCGGCCAGTACGGCAACAACCTGACGGCCGGCCAGAAGGCCATGTTCACGCGCTACCCGACCTTCCGCATGGACGTCTACCCGACGCGCCGTTCGGCCGCGTTCCCGCAGCGCACCTATGAATTCACCAAGAACAACGCAACCCGTTGCCGCTTGGTCGCCAATGGCGAAGGCATCCAGAACTGCGCCGAGGGCTTCCCGTTCCCGGTGCCGCAGAACGCCTACGAGCTGATCTGGAACCACAAGCTCAAGTACAAGGGCGTCTCGGGCCGTCGCTGGGCGAACCGCGTCGCGCCGACGCCGGGTGGCCAGTACACGATGATCCGCCTGCAGGAACGCCTGCTGGGCCTGTACTACAAGCCCGGCAACACCTCGGAGAACATCAACAACATCCTGCTGTACTTCCTGCAGGACGTGCTCGGCCCGGCGCGTCTCGCCGGCCAGGTGCTGCTGGTCCATGAAACCCTGAACAACTCGGTGGCACCGCGTCAGGCGTGGATCTACAACCCCGGCCAGCGCCGCGTGCGCCGCGCTCCGAACGTCGCCTACGACAACCCGGCCACCGCCTCCGACGGCCTGTCGACGAACGACATGACCGACATGTTCAACGGTGCGATGGACCGCTTCGACTGGACGCTGGTCGGCAAGAAGGAAATGTACGTCCCGTACAACTCCTACAAGGCGCACAGCAACAACACGAAGGTCGCCGACCTGGTCCGCCCGGGCCACTTGAACCCCGACTTCATGCGCTACGAGCTGCATCGCGTGTGGGTGGTCGAGGCCAAGCTGAAGGCCGGTGCGCGCCACATCAACAGCCGCCGCACCTTCTACCTCGACGAGGACAGCTACCAGATCCTCGCGATCGACCACTACGACGGCCAGGGTGCGATCTGGCGCGTGTCGGAGGCCCCGTCGATCAACTACTACGAAGTGCCGACGTTCTGGTCGACCATCGAAGCGCACTACGACCTGAAGTCGGGTCGCTACCTCGCGGGCCTGCTGGACAACGAAGAGGACAAGCCCTACGACTTCGGCTATCAGGCCACGCCGGCGGACTTCTCGCCGCAGAACCTGCGCTCCGCGGGCGTCCGCTGATCCGTCGCGCCACGGTCGACGTGGCGCGTATTCTCCGCGGGCGGCGCTTCACGGCGCCGCCCGTTTTTCTTGAGGGTTCCATGTCTTTGAATCTCGCGCGATCCCGGACGCCGCTCGTCCTCGCCCTGGGCGCCACCCTGGCGTGGGCGAGCGCAGCGACGGCCCAAGACCCGCCGCCCACCGATCCCTCGGTGCAGCCTTCCGAACTCCTGCCCTTGGCGACGAAGGCCCTGCTGCTCGACCTGGCCCGGACTAGCGCGGGCCTGTTCGCCGTTGGTGAACACGGCATCGTGCTGCGCGGCGACGACGCCGGGCAGTGGACCCAGCTCAGCACGCCGACGCGCGTGGCCCTCACCAGCGTGGCCAGCGCCGACGGCGAGCTGTGGGTGGCTGGCCACTCCGGCGTGATCCTGCGTTCCAGCGACAACGGCGACACCTGGGCGCGGCAGCGGATCGACATCTGGAACCCGGAAAGCATTGAGCCCTCGCAGGGCGCGCCGATCCTCGACCTGCTGTTCGTCGACGCCAGCAACGGTTTCGCGGTCGGTGCCTTCAGCACCCTGCTGCGGACGACCGATGGCGGCCAGTCGTGGGTCGCGCTCTCCTTGAAGGGCGGGGCTCCGGCTGCCGAGGCCGCGCCGGCGGATGACACCGCGCTGGCCGACGAGGGCATGGAGATGGGCATGGGCATGGACGACAGCGGCGTGCTGCTCGCCGACGACCTCGTCCTCGAGGACGAAGTGGACCCGCACCTCAACGCCATCGCCCGCGACGCCGCCGGCACCCTCTACCTCGCCGGCGAACGTGGTGCGATGTTCCGCTCGCGCGACAACGGCGACACCTGGCAGCGTCTCGGATTCCCCTACGAGGGCTCCATGTTCGGCATCGTCGCCTGGGATGCCGGCCACGTGCTGGCTTTCGGCCTGCGTGGCAACGTCTACGAATCCACCGACGGCGGCGAAAGCTGGAGCCGCCTCGACACCGGCACCGAGGTCGCCCTGATGGGCGGCACCGCGCTGCCTGGCGGCGGCGCGGTGCTGGTCGGCAACGAAGGCACCATCCTGCAGCGTGCCGACGGCGCCTCGCCGTTCGAACGCACCACCTTCCAGAACGCGGACGGCGAAACGCCGGTCCTCTCGGGTGCCATCCCCGATGCCGCGGGCGGCCTCATCCTGATCGGCGACAAGGGAGCGGACCGCCATGGCGCTCGGTAATTCCTCGGGCGACAGCGCCTTCCACCGCGCGCTGGAGCGCGTGATCTTCAACAACCGCGGGATCGTGATGGTGTTCTTCGCCATCGTGACGGTGACGATGGCGTTCTTCGCCAGCCAGTTGCGCGTCGATGCGGGCTTCATGAAGCAGATCCCGCGCGAACACCCGTACATGTCGACCTTCGTCGAATACATGGCGGAGTTCGGCGGCGCCAACCGCGTGCTGGTGGCGGTGGTCGCAAAGGATGGCGACATCTTCGACCAGCAGTACATGGCGACCTTGGAGAACGTGACCAAGGACGTGATGGCCATGGAGGCGACGGACGACGCGCGCGTGCGCTCGCTGTTCACGCCGAACACGCGCTTCGTGGAAGTGGTCGAAGACGGCTTCTCGGGTGGCAACGTCATTCCCGACACCTTCTCGCCGAACGTCGAGGGCTACACCGCGTCGCCGGAGGACTTCGACCGCATCCGCGGCAACATCGTGAAGGCCAACATCCTCGGCCGCCTCGTCGCCCGCGACTGGTCGGCGACGATGGTGTGGGCCGAGCTGATCCCCGAAGACCAGGCGCCGGGCGGCAAGCTCGACTACCAGGTCATCGGCGACCAGCTGGAGGGCATCCGCGCCAAGTACGAGAACGACCAGTACTCGGTGCACATCATCGGCTTCGCCAAGATGGTGGACGACATCGCCGACGGCGCCGCATCGGTGGTGATCTTCTTCGCGATCACCATCGCCTTCACCTGGCTGCTGCTGTTCATCTACTCGACCTCGGCGAAGCTCGCGACGCTGACGGTGTTCGCCTCGTTCGTGGCGGTGATCTGGATGCTCGGCGCGCTGCGCCTGCTGGGCTACGGCATCGATCCGATGAACATGCTCACGCCGTTCCTGATCTTCGCGATCGCGGTCAGCCACGGCGAGCAGATGATCAACCGCTTCCGCGGCGAGATCTTCTTCGGCGGCATGGAGGACGGCAGCCCCGAAGAGCTGCGCCAGCGCCACGGCATCTCGCCGCTCGAGGCCGCGAAGGCCAGCTTCCGCATGCTGCTGATCCCGGGCACCGTCGCCTTGGCGGCCGGCTGCATCGGCTTCGCGACGATCATGCTGATCGAGATCCAGATGGTGCGCGAGCTCGCCATCACGGCGACGGTCGGCGTGGGCTTGACGGTGCTCACCAACCTCGTGCTCCTGCCGGTGCTGCTGAGCTACACCACGCTCCGCAACATGGAGAAGAAGCGCGAGTTCCGCCTGCGCCAGCTCACCCAGTTCGACAAGGTCTGGGCGGTGCTCTCGCGGCTCTCGAAGCCCGGGCCGGCGGCGATTGTCGTCGTGGCCGGCGTGGCGATCTGGTTCTTCGCCGAAGCCCACGGCGACAACGTGATGATCGGCGACGCCGAGTCCGGCGTGGCCGAGCTGCGTCCGGAGTCGCGCTTCAACCAGGATGCCGCGCAGATCACCCAGCGCTTCGCGCTCGGTATCGACACCATCAACGTGATCGTCGAGACCAGTCCGGACGCCTGCACCAACTACCGCGTGATGGAGGTCATCGACCGCCTCTCGTGGCACCTCGCCAACGTCGAGGGCGTGCAGCAGGTGATCAGCCTGCCGATGGCCGCGAAGATCGCCAACGCCGGCTGGAACGAAGGCAACGTGCGCTGGCGCGAGCTGCCGCGCGTGCCGGACAACCTGCGCACGGCCACGCAGAGCTTCGAGACCGACACCGGCCTGCTCAACAACGACTGTTCGGTGATGCCGGTGACCGTGTTCCTCACCGACCACAAGGCCACGACGATCGACCGCGTGGTGAAGGCCATCAAGGACTTCCGTGAGGCCGAAGCGGAGAACGTGGCCGGCATCCGCACCGTGCTCGGCCTCGCCGAGGACGCCGCGATCCCGGACCTCGACCGCACCGGCATCCGCGAGAAGCTCGCCGAGGCGCACATGGCCGCGATGAACGACCCGACGGCGCCGGCGCTGAATGTCGTCAACCCGCGCATCGGCACCGGCAACGTCGGCGTGATGGCGGCGATCAACGACGAGGTTCGCGAGCAGGAGCACATCATGCTGTGGCTGCTGTACGCCGCGGTGTTTGTGATGTGCCTGCTGAGCTTCAAGAACCCCCTCGCCGCCGCCTGCATCGTGCTGCCGCTGATCCTCGTCACCGAACTCGGCCACTCGCTGATGGTGGAGCTGGACATCGGCATGAAGGTCAACACGCTCACCGTGGTGGCCCTCGGCGTCGGCATCGGCGTGGACTACGCGATCTACATCTTCGCCCGCATGCGCGAGGCCATGCTCTCGGGCAAGACGCTGTCGGAGAGCTACTTCATCGCGCTGAAGACCACCGGCATCGCCATCTTCTACACCGCGCTGACGCTGGCGGTGGGCGTGGCCACGTGGATCCTCTCCGACCTGAAGTTCCAAGCCGACATGGGCCTGATGCTCACCTTCCTGTTCGTGGTGAACATGGTGGCCGCCATCGTCTTCCTGCCGGCGCTGTGCCGCTTCCTGCTGCGCCCGACCGAGAAGGACACCTGGAAGCCGCCGGCGTAAGCCGGTCCGCGTCCGGACGATGAGTTCCCGCCACGAGGCGGGCCGAGAGAAAGACGAAGGGGCCGCGAGGCCCCTTCGTCGTTTCCGGCAATGGATGCTGTTTTTCAGCCGCCCGGCACGTAGTACAGCGGTGACTCCGGCCCCAGCGGCGCGCCGATCAGTACCCACGCCACCAGCATCGCCGTCCACACCAGGCCGATGACGATCGAGTACGGCACCATCAGCGCGATCAGCGTGCCGAGGCCCGCCTTCGGGCGGTACTTCTGGAACACCGCGAGGATGATCAGCAGGTAGCTGTTGAGCGGCGTCACGATGTTCACCACCGAGTCGCCGATGCGGTAGGCCGCCGTCGTCAGCTCCGGGCTCATGCCGACGATCATGAACATCGGGATGAAGATCGGTGCGAGCACGCCGAACTTGCTCAGCATGCCGCTCATCGCGAAGTCGCCGAACACCACCACCAGCACGAAGGCGACGACCAGCAGCGGGATGGGCAGGTCGGCGTTGAACAGCACGCTACCGCCGGCGTAGGCGAGCATGCGGTCGAGGCCGCTGTAGCCCATGTAGGCCACGAACTGGGCGAGGAAGAACAGCATCACCAGCACCGGCACGATGCTGCGGATGCCGTGGTTCAACGCATCGGCGAGGTCCTGCTGGCCACGCAGCGTGCCGGTGGCGACGCCGTAGGCGAGGCCGGGCAGCAGGAACAGGATCACGATCACCGGCACGATCACGTGCGACCAGCGCGGCCCTGGCGACTCGACGAGACGCGGCGCGCCTTCCGCGATGACGGTGAGCGGCTCGGTGGCGAGCACCACCGCATCGGTGGGGGCGTCGGCGCCGGCCGGCAGCACTTGCACCGCCGTCTGCGTGAGGGCGCGCCCATTCGGCAGCGTGGGCTTGCCGTCGCCGTGCAGGGGCATGCCCGGGACCAGCACCGCCGTCGCGAGCAGGCCGAGGCCGACCACCACCGCCGCCAGCGCCATCTTCAGGCCGCGACGCTCCTTGGGCGAGAGCGCCATCGAGGCCGCGGTGTCGTCAGCAGCGCCGACCTTGTCGCCGGGATGTTGGCGTTCGAGCCGCGGCTCGACGATCACGTCGGTGACGAACCAGCCGGCGGCCATCACGGTGAACACCGAGGCGACCTTGAAGAAGTAGTTGTGCAGGATCGACACCGAGTAGTCGGGATCGATCACGCGTGCCGCGTCCTGCGCGAAGCCGGTCAGCACGCCGTCGCTGCCGTTGGGGAAGAAGCCGGCGCCAAAGCCGCCGGCCACGCCGGCGAAAGCCGCCGCCATGCCGGCCACCGGGTGCCGCCCCACGGCGAGGTAGAGCGCGGCCGCCAGCGGCGGAAGGATGATGTAGCCCGCGTCGGAAGCCACCGAGGCGGTGGCGCCCAGCATCACCACGGCCGGCGTCAGCAGGCGCTTCGGCGTCAGCAGGGCGAGGCTGCGCATCAGGGCGGAGAAGAAGCCGAACTTCTCCGCGAGGCCGATGCCGAGCATCGCGACGAAGATCAGCGGCATCGCCGGCATCTGCGCGAAGTTGCGCAAGGCCGAGGACAGCATCCAGTAGATGCCGTCGGCGGTGAGCAGCGAACGCGGTTGGATCGGCGTTCCGCTGGCGACGAGGTCCAGCACCGGTCGGCCGTTGGCGTCGAGCACCGGCTGCTGCAGCGTGCTGCCATCGGCCTGCACCACGGCCTGCGTTTCCAGCACCGGCTTCACCGGCTGCACCTGCCACTCCAGCGCGGAGCCCAGGGCCGAGAGCAGCACCACGAGGAAGGCGAGCAGGGCGAACAGCAGGGCCGGCTCGGGCAGCTTGTTGCCGAGCCATTCGATCCAGTCGAGGACGCCGCGGCGTCGGGTGCCCGGCGATGCGTCGAGGGTGTTCATGGGGAGTTCCTTGGAAAAAAGAAGCCCGCACGGATGCGGGCTTCTCTAGGGTGCTGGGTCGGGCTCAGGCCTGCGGGGTAGGCGCCTGGTCGCGCGACTTCCACAGCGAGTAGACGACGCCGCCGAACAGCAGGCCGAACGTCACGCCGAGGCTGATCTCGGCCGGCACCTTGCCGTCGAACAGCCAGTCGCCGAGGAAGATCTTGCCGCCGATGAAGATCAGCACGAAGGCCAGCGCGTACTTCAGGTAGTGGAAGCGGTGGACCATCGCCGCCAGCGCGAAGTACAGGGCGCGCAGGCCGAGGATCGCGAAGATGTTCGACGTGTAGACGATGAACGGGTCCGGGGTGATCGCGAAGATCGCCGGCACCGAGTCGATCGCGAACACAACGTCGGCGATCTCGACCAGCACGAGGCAGAGGAACAGCGGGGTGGCGAACCACACCATCTTGCCGCCGGTGCTGTCGGGCAGCTTCACGAAGAACTTCTCGCCGTGCAGTTCCTTCGTGAGCGGCATGCGCTTCTTCAGGAAGTTCAGGGCGAAGTTGTTGGCGATGTCCGGCTCGTCGTCGATCGCGTAGAGCATCTTCACGCCGGTGGCGATCAGGATCACCGCGAAGACGTAGAGGATCCACGAGAAGTTCATCACCAGCGCGGCGCCGAGGCCGATCATGATCGCGCGCAGCACGATCACGCCGAGGATGCCCCAGAACAGCACGCGGTGCTGGTAGATCCGCGGCACGGCGAAGTACGTGAAGATCATCGAGATGACGAACACGTTGTCCATCGCCAGCGCCTTCTCGACGAGGTAGCCGGTCATGTACAGCTTGACCGCCTCCCAGGCTTTGGCCTCGGGCGTTGCGAGGTTCGCGATCTGCGGGTCGATGGCCTTGTCGCCACCGTAGTTGTAGTAGATGAACCACACGGCGACGGCCCAGAGCAGGCCCAGGCCGATGTAGAGCGCCGACATCCACAGGCTCTCCTTGACCTCGATCTCGTGGGCTTCCTTGTGCAGGACGCCGAGGTCGAAGACGAGGATGGCGAGGACGGCGCCGAGGAAGGCGAGCCACACCCAGACGGGCATACCCAGCCAGAGGCCGGTCAACAGTTCCATGAATGACTCCGAAGGCAGGTCGATGGGTCATCGATGGCCGGCCTCGAGGCGAGGAGCGTCCGTGCTGCGGGCCGGTGGATCGATGAACGACTCCGACATCGCCATGCATCACGCATGACCAGAGGGGCCCGCAGTCGTGGCCACAGTGTTGTCAGTGTGGCGTGAAACCACGGTGAACCGCCGGCGGCCGGGAGCGACCGGTCGATCAGGCGCGGGCGACCGTCTGCCGCGCCTTCTGCCAGCTGCGCAGGGCGATGGCCAGCACGCCGCCCAACACCATCGCACCGCCGATCCACAGCTTCGGGCCGGGCCGGTCGCCCCAGAACGCCACGCCGAGCCCGATGGCCAAAACCGGGGCCAGCAGCAGCCACGGGGTGACCTGCGCCACCGGATGGCGCTGCACCAGCACGTAGTAGAGCCCGTGGCCCAGCAGCGACGACACGAGGGCCGAGTACGCCACGCCGCTCCAGCCGATCCAGGTGCCGCCGGCCAGGCTTTGCGTCAGCGGCCCCTCGATCGCGAACGACAGGGCCAGCAGCGGGCCGACGCTGATCAGGGCCAGCCAGCCCTGCTGGCTCCACGGCGTCTGCCCCTGCAGGCCGCGCATCATCACGGTGGCCAGGGCGAGGAAGCCCGCCGAGCAGAGCATCAGCAGCAGGGAGGCTGGGCGGTCGAGCACCAGCGGGTCGAAGCCGAGCACCAGCACGCCAGAGAAGCTCACGGCGATGGCCAGCCCCGTCCGCCACGCGAAGCGCTCACCGAGGAGCCACCATGCCAGCAGGGCCGACATCGGCACATAGCTCTGCATCACGATGGCCACCGACGACAGGTCGCCGGCCAGCTTCAGGGCCCAGAAGCTCAGGCCGAAATGGATGACGCCGAGGCCCACGCTGATGCCGAGAAGGCGCGGCCACTGCCCCGGTGCCGGCGCCTTCAGGAAGGGCCAAAGCACCAGGGCCAGCAGGGCCATGCGCAGGCCGGTGAAAAGCAGCGGTGGGAATTCCTGCAGCGCGTAGGCCGAGGTGAGGAAGTTGATCGCCCAGACGACGCAGACGATCCCGACCAGGCCGATATCGCGCGGAGGAAGGGCGTTCAATACGGAATGCCGATGCGCCGGTAGAGCTTCGACAGCGTCCACGCCGGGCCGACGAGAAGGTACACGAGGTCGGTGAAGAAGCTCGGGCGCTTGCCTTCGATGCGGTGGCCGATGAACTGCCCGATCCACGCCGCGACGAACACGACGACGGCGGTGATCAGCAGCCCGCGCATGCCGATGGCGCCAGCGAGCGCCCAGCACAGCCCGCCGGCGAGCGTGAAGGCGACGACCGCGCCGAGGCCCAGCGGACGCGAGCCACGGAAGTACCACGCCGCGAGGATCGCCATCAGGAAGCCAGCGAACGCGCCGGGCTGGAACCAGGTGCCGGGCACCGGGATCGTCCAGACCATCGCGATGATCGACCACAGGATCAGCGGCACGCAGACGAGGTGGATCGCCTGGTTCGTCGCGTTCTCGTGGTCGCGGCCGTAGTGCTCGAGCAGGGTGTGCAGGCGGCTCATGGGCCCTCCGCGGGGCGCGGGTTCAGTCGATGGAGATGCCGGAAAGGCGCTGCAGCGCCTCGGCGTACTTGGCGCGCGTGACGGCGATGACTTCCGCCGGCAGCGACGGGCCCGGCGCGGTCTTGTTCCAGTCCAGCGTCTCGAGATGGTCGCGCACGTACTGCTTGTCGTAGCTCGGCGGGCTGGTGCCCACCGTGTAGGTGTCGGCCGGCCAGAAGCGCGAGGAATCCGGGGTGAGCATTTCGTCCATCACCACCAGCGTGCCGTCGGCGTCGAGGCCGAACTCCAGCTTGGTGTCGGCGATGATGATGCCGCGCTCCAGCGCGTAGGCCGCGGCGAAGCGGTAGATCGCCAGCGTGGCATCACGGACGCGCTCGGCGAGTTCGCCGCCGATGGCGGCGACCACCGCATCGAAGCTCACGTTCTCGTCGTGGTCGCCCACGGCGGCCTTGGTGCTTGGCGTGAAGATCGGCTCCGGCAGTACTTCTGCTTGCCTGAGGCCTGTTGGCAAGGCGATGCCGCACACCTGGCCGGTCTTCTGGTAGTCCTTCCAGCCGCTGCCGATCAGGTAGCCGCGGGCGATGGCTTCCACGGGGAGCGGCTTCAGTGCCTTCGTCACCACCGCGCGCTTGGCGTAAAGCGCGGCATCGGTGCCGGGCGGCAGCACGCTGGCCACGTCGGTGCCGGTGAGGTGGTTCGGCATCAGGTGGGCGGTCTTGCCGAACCAGAAGTTCGAGATCTGGCAGAGCATCTCGCCCTTGCCGGGGATCGGGTCGGGCAGCACCACGTCGAAGGCCGAGAGCCGGTCGCTCGCCACCATCAGCAGCCGGCCGCGGCCGTCCGGGCCCGGCGGCAAGTCGTAGACGTCGCGCACCTTGCCGCGGTGGCGCAGGGGCAGGGCGAGGTTCGAGGTGTGCAGGGTCGTCGACACGGCGGGCAGGGTGGCACGGGGAAGCCGCCATTGTAGCGGCGCGCTCCGGCGCTCACGGCCCGCAGGCTAGAATCCGCCGCCATGAAGCCGCTCCTCGTCGCCGCCATCGCCCTCGGCCTCCCCGCCGCGGCCCTTGCCCAGACCAGCCCGCCCGCCGGTTCGCCGCGCCTGCCGCCAGCCACGGCACCTTCGCCCGTGGCCGTGGTGAAACCCGCCCAGCTCGGCCTCTGCGTGGCCTGCCACGGCGAGAACGGCACGGCCCGCCAGCCGGGCACGCCCCACCTCGGCGGCCAGGACGAGGCCTATCTCGTGCTGGCCCTGAACGCCTACCGCGACGGCAGCCGCAAGGCCGTGGCGATGAACGCCATCAGCAATGCGCTGCAGCCCGACGACATCGAGGCCATCGCGCGCTGGTACGCGTCGCAGCCGGGCTTCCGCCCGCCGGCGGAGCGCTGAGATGCGCTGGTACGGCACGATCCTCGGTTTCCTGGCCGGCTGGCTGCTCCTGCGGCACCCCGCCGGTGGCGTGCTCGGCGCGCTGATCGGCATGGGCTTCGACCGCGGCTGGTTCCGCCGCGGCGGGCCGGACCCGTACATGGTGCTCGACGTCGACCCGAGTGCCGACGACGAGACCATCCGCCGCGCGTGGCAGCGGCTGGTGTCGCAGTACCACCCGGACAAGCTCGAAGGCGTGGCGCCTGAACTTCGATCGCAGGCCGACGAGAAACTGCGCGAGATCAATCGCGCCTACGACCTCATCCAGCAGCGCCGCCGCGAGCGCTGAGCGCCGAGCCTGCGCCGTTCCTTCTCTCTTCCGCGTCGCCTCCGGGATTCCCATGTCGAACTGCCTCATCGCCCCGTCGATCCTCTCCGCCGACTTCGCCCGCCTCGGCGATGAGGTGAACGCCGTGCTGAAGGCCGGCGCCGACTGGGTGCATTTCGACGTGATGGACAACCACTACGTGCCGAACCTGACCATCGGCCCGCTGGTCTGCGAAGCGCTTCGCAAGCACGGCATCACCGCGCCGATCGACGTGCATCTGATGGTCGAGCCGGTCGACCGCATCGTCCCGGATTTCGCCAAGGCCGGTGCGTCGGTGATCAGCTTCCATCCCGAAGCCAGCCGCCACGTCGACCGCACGATCCAGCTCATCAAGTCCCACGGCTGCCAGGCCGGCCTCGTGCTGAACCCGGCCACGCCGCTCGAGGTCCTCGACTACACGCTGGAGAACCTCGACCTCGTGCTGGTGATGAGCGTGAACCCCGGCTTCGGCGGCCAGAGCTTCATCGATTCGGCGCTGCGCAAGATCGAGGCGATCCGCAAGCGCATCGATTCAAGCGGCAAGCCCATCCGTCTCGAAGTGGACGGTGGCGTCAAGGCCGACAACATCGGCCGCATCGCGGCCGCGGGCGCCGACACCTTCGTCGCCGGCTCGGCCATCTTCAATGCGCCGGACTACGCCGCCGTCATCGCGAAGATGCGTGCCGAAGTGGCCGCCGCCCGCGGCTGAGCCGCAACGGCGGGCCATCTCGGCATCACTGGGCGGCGTCGGCACGCGGCCGAGGAAGCGCGCGAGGGCCAAGGCGGCATCGCGCGGCGGTTCACCGAAGTGTGCGCCGCGGGGCAGCGCGGCGCCGGGGGGCAGTTCGATCTCGAGGCTCATCGGGGTTCCTTTCAGCGGGGGTCGGTGGCGCGCAGCACGAACAGGGTGGCGAAGCACAGGCCGAGTCCGAGCCACAGGGCGCCGCGTTCGGCGCGGAATCGGGGTGAGGCGGTGACGCGGTGATCGCGCCCCACCGGGGCGCGTCGGAAACTCGATGTGGGCATGGGTAGCATCCTCCGTGAGCTGCATTTCATCCGTGCGATATGCCGGCGTGCCGCCGACGCGCGGCGGCTTTCGGACGGGTGGTGGCAAATCGCGGGCAGCGCCTTCCGGCCCGGGCAAGCGCCGCTAGACTGGCCGCCATGACCCACGCCATCGCCATCGTCGAAGACGAACCCGCCATCCGCGACAACTACGCCGAAGCCCTGCGCAAGCACGGTTTCGCGGTGTCAGCCTATGCATCGCGCCCGGAAGCCCGCGCCGCCTTCGCCGCCAAACTGCCCGACCTCGTGATGATCGACGTCGGCCTCGGCGACGAACTGGAAGGCGGCTACGAGCTGTGCCGCGAGCTGCGCGCGCGCTCGGCCAGCCTGCCCATCCTCTTCCTGACCGCCCGCGATTCCGAGCTCGACGTGATCTCCGGCCTCCGCCTCGGCGCCGACGACTACCTCAGCAAGGGCGTCTCGCTGCCGCACATCACCGCGCGCATCCACGCGCTGCTTCGGCGCGTGGAGGCGCTGCGCGCGCCGGCCACGCGCGATTCGGTGATCGTCCTGCGTGGCTTGAAGCTGGAGTTCGAACGCATGCAGGTGAGCTGGAATGGCGAGGCCGTGCCGCTCACCGTCACCGAGTTCTGGATCGTGCATGCGCTGGTGCGCCATCCGGGCCACGTCAAGAACCGCGAGCAGCTGATGCGCGAGGCACAGGTCGTGGTCGACGACGCCACGGTGACCTCGCACATCAAGCGCATCCGCCGGAAGTTCCAGGCCCTCGACGTCGCGTTCGACGAGGTCGATACCGTGCACGGCGCCGGCTACCGCTGGCGGCCATGAGCGGCGCCCGCCGCGCCCCGCAGATGACGCCCCGCGCGTGCGATTGAGCCTGCGCCGCCAGCTCCTGTTGCTCGCGCTGATCGCGCTGGTGCTGCCGTGGGCGGCGTGGCAGGCCCTGGTGCAGATGGAGAACCTGCTTCGGCAGGGCCAGCAGCAGGCGCTGGAGGCCTCGGGGGGAGCGGTGGCGCGCAGCCTCGCGTTGCGGCCGGCCCTTCTGCCGCCCGCGGCGCCATCGCTGCCGGTGCACGCTTTGGCGGCCTCTCCCCGTCTGGATGGCGATGTCAGCGACTGGGGCGATGTCGCGTCGCCGCTGGAGACCGAGGCCGCGCTGCCGGGCGTGCGCTTCGCGGTGGGGCACTACAACGAGCGCCGGCTGGTGTTCATCGCCGTCGACGACGTGACGCCGCAGCGCGGCGAGGCGCATTGGCCCGGTGATCTCGCGATCGATGCGGTCCTGCTCGAACTCGACACCAGCCTTGGCCAGATGCGACTGAAGCTGGCGGCGCGGGCCGATGGCAGTACGCGTGCAGCGGCCGCGGACGGCAGCGCCGCACCGGTGCTCGCGGAAGGCGGCTGGCGCGAAACCGCGGATGGGTACGCCGTCGAGCTGGCCTTGCCGCAGGGGCTGTCGCTCGATGCGTTGCGCATCATCCGCCGAGACGCCGATGGGGGCGGTGGCGTTACCGAATCCGCCTCGCCGCGCTTCGCCCTGTACCGTCCCTCGCCGCGCCTGCAGCGCGAGCTCGGTGCACTGCTGCCCGACGACGTGCGCGCCGTCGTGGTCGATGGCCGCGGCTGGGCGTTGGCCGCGGACGGTGCTCTGCGCGCGGACGCCGCCGGCGACGACGTGCTGTCGTGGCGTCGCCTGCTGTATCGCGCGATGCTCGATGCCGCGGAACTCGAGGCTTTCGCCGCCGAAGCCTCGCCGCTGCGCGACGACCGGGCGGAGCGACTTGCCGCGGCGCAGGGCCGGGTGGAATCGCGCTGGCGCCGTGATCCGCAGGGCACGCGGCTGATCCTCAGCAGCGCGGTGCCGGTGCGCGTTGATGGCGAGGTTCGCGCGGTACTGCGGCTCGACCGCAGCAACGCCGAGGCTCTGCTGCTGGCCGATCGGGCCGCGGCGCATCTGCTGGGCCTGACCCTGCTCGCCTTCCTCGCGTCCGGCGGCGTCGCCTTCCTGTTCGCTACGCGGCTCTCGCAACGCATCCGCCGCCTCCGCGATGCCGCCGAGCAGGCGCTCGATCGCAGCGGCGAGGTGCGCCGGTTCGAGGTGTCCGCCGCGCGCGACGAGATCGGCGACCTGTCGCGCAGCTTCTCGCAGCTGCTCGACGAGATCGCGGCCTACACCAGTTACCTGCGTTCGCTCAGCAGCAAGCTTTCGCATGAGCTGCAGACGCCCTTGGCCATCGTCCGCAGCTCGCTCGATAACCTCGATCTCGCTGCGCTCCCAGCCGACGCGCGGCCCTATGTCGCCCGCGCCCGCGACGGCGTCGAGCGCATGGGGCAACTGGTGCGGACGATGAGTGAAGCCACGCGCATCGAGCACGCCATCGCCGCGGCCGAGCACGAAGCCTTTGACCTCGCGCGTCTCCTCGCGGATGTCGGCGAGGGCTACCGCGGCGTGCTGGCGCCGCGACGGCTGCGTCTGGACGGCATCGAGGCGCCGTGCCTGTTCCACGGCGCGCCCGAGCTTCTGGTGCAGGCCCTCGACAAACTGATCGACAACGCCCGCGGCTTCACTCCCGACGACGGCGAGATCGGCATCGCGCTGAAGCGCGGAACCCGTGAGCTGATGATCGAGGTCCGGAACACCGGGCCGAAGTTGCCGGAAGCCATGCGCCACCGGTTGTTCGACTCGCTGGTGTCGCTGCGCGAGCGCTCCCGCACCGCCGATGGCGCCGTGCACCTCGGCTTCGGCCTCCACGTGGTGAAGCTGGTGGCGGCTGCTCACGGGGGCAGCGCCGAAGCAGAAAACCTCGAGGACGGCAGCGGCGTGGTGTTCCGCCTCCGCCTGCCGTGGCGGCGAGCGCCAGGGGGCGAGGGCGCTCGGTCCTGATCGGGGTGGTTGGGGCCGTCCGTGGCCCCCGTTTCGTCCCTGGCTATGCGCGGCGAAGTCTGGCGGCACTCCATGACAGTTCGTCGGGGCCGCGCTGGCATACTGCGGGGCCCTCCGATCCGCGGCCCCTGCCGCTCGCGACGCATCAATGAATCCCGCTGAATTCGCCCGCCTCGCCGCCCAAGGCCACAACCGCATCCCGGTCGTGCGCGAGGTGCTCTCCGACCTCGATACGCCGCTGTCGGTTTACCTGAAGCTCGTCGACGGCCCGAACGCCTACCTGTTCGAATCGGTCGAGGGCGGCGAGAACTGGGGCCGCTACAGCATCATCGGGCTGCCGGCGCGCCGCACCTGGACGGTGCATGGCCACACGCTCAGCGCGCGCGAGTTCGGCGAGGTCGTCGAGACCCGCGAACTGGCCGATCCGCTGGGCGAAGTCGAGCGCCTGCGCGCGTCGTACTCGGTGCCGCGCATCGAGGGCTTGCCGGGCTTCACCGGCGGCCTCGTCGGCTGGTTCGGCTTCGAGTGCATCGGCTACATCGAGCCGAAGCTCGCCAAGCCCGTCGCGCCCGACCACCTCGGCACGCCCGAGATCTTCCTCATGCTCAGCGAAGAGCTCGCGGTGTTTGACAACCTCAAGGGCAAGCTCTACCTCGTCGTGCATGCCGATCCAGCCGAGCCGCAGGCACTGGCCCGCGCGCAGGCGCGACTCGATTCGCTGGTGCACCGGCTGCGCCACGCCGGCGCGAGCTATCCCGATGTGCTCGACGCCGGCGTCGTCGATGAATCGGATTTCGTCAGCGGCTTCAGCAAGGACGGCTTCAAGGCCGCCGTGCTGAAGGCGAAGGACTACATCGCCGCCGGCGACGCCTTCCAGGTGGTGCTGAGCCAGCGCCTCTCGATCCCCTTCAAGGCGCGGCCGGTCGACGTCTACCGCGCGCTGCGGGCGCTGAATCCTTCGCCCTACATGTACTTCCTCGACACCGGCGCGCTGCAGGTCGTGGGTTCGTCGCCGGAGATCCTCGTACGCCAGCAGCAGGGCACGGTGACGGTGCGCCCGATCGCCGGCACGCGGCCGCGTGGCGCCACGGTGGATGCCGACAAGGCGTTGGAAGCCGAGCTGCTCGCCGACCCGAAGGAGCGCGCCGAGCACCTGATGCTGATCGACCTCGGCCGAAACGACGCCGGCCGCGTCAGCGAGGCGGGCAGCGTGCGCGTGCCCGAGCAGTTCGTCATCGAGCGTTACAGCCACGTCATGCACATCGTCTCGGAAGTGCAGGGCCGCTTGAAGGACGGCCTGTCGTATGCCGACGTGCTGAAGGCCACCTTCCCGGCCGGCACGGTAAGCGGCGCGCCGAAGATCCGCGCGCTCGAGATCATCCGCGAACTGGAGCCGCACCAGCGCAACCTCTACGCCGGCGCCGTGGGCTACGTGAACTGGTGGGGCGACGCCGATACCGCCATCGCCATCCGCACCGCCGTGATCACCAATGGCCAGCTGCACGTGCAGGCGGGTGCCGGCATCGTCTTCGACTCCGACCCCGAGAAGGAGTGGGAGGAGACGATGAACAAGAGCCGCGCGCTGTTCCGCGCGGTGGCGCAGGCGGCGAAGGGGCTCTGAGGCCCGCGCCGCCTCGCCTCAGTCGATCCTTGCGTTCGGACGACCTGACGGCGCCCTCATGTGGCGCATGTCGCGCCGCTGGATTGCTCCGCCGCTGTTTTGCCCTTGGCTCTGCGTGCAGCGCTGCGGAATCTTGTCGCGTAGGCGCCGCGGCCCGCAGCCGCTCGCGTCGGGATCGAAGCGCCACAGCCGCGCCGAGCGCGGCGGCAGTTCGACCGCCAGCGCGCCGCCGCTCACCGCGAGCACGTGGTCCGACAGCGCGTCGCGGAAACGCCCCGGTGCGCGCAGCGGATGGGCCTCGACATCCACGGCCAGCGTGCGCGTTTCGCCGCACTTGTTGATGCCCACCAGGGCGCGGTCGCCGCGGCGGAACAGCAGGTGGCAGTTGCTCTGCGAGACCATGCGCATCGGTTCGCCGGCCAGCGCGTTGTGGAAGCCGAGCATGGCTGCGATGTCGCTGCGCCGGTACAGCCCGTTCCAGCGGTTGTCGCCGCTCTCGTTGTTGTCGGAGTAGACGAGTGGCGTGCCTTCGCCGCGTGCCATCAGCCAAGCCCAGGCCAGCGTCTCGTCGGTGGCGTCCATGATCAGGCCGCGGAAGATGCCGTTCAGCGGGATGTCGTGGTTGACCGCGAAGGTCCAGGCGCGCCGTGGGTCGATGGCCTGCTCGTCGGCCTGTGCGGTGACGAGGATGGACAGGTCGCCGCCGAAGCCGAAGGCCTGGCGCAGGCGGTGGAACAGCGGGAAGTCGTAAGCCTGGAGCGGCGTCTGCGCCATCCAAGGCTTCAGGAAGATCTCGTACTCCGTGTTGCCGCGGCCGCCACCGGTGATGATCTCGCCGAACACCGGCCGGCCGGCCAGCAGAACGGGATCGAAGACCGCGTTCACGTGGGCTAGCGTCATGTGCTTTGCGGCATCGAGGCGGAAGCCGTCCGTGCCCAACGCGATGAGCGCGGCGATGTACTGTCGCTGCGCGTTGATGACCTTGGCACTGCCCTGCAGGTCGGGGAGACCGGTGTCGCCGCCGCCCGAGCACAGCCGGCCGCTCTGCACCTGCGTCACGTTGTTGTAGTCGGTGATGCAGAACGCCGGATGGAAGTCGCCGCCGTCGAACAAATCGGTGGCGAGGTCGCCGAACAGGCGCTGGCGCTCCCAGCGCGCCGGGTCCGACGTGTATACCGAGCGCACGCGGGCACCGGGAAAACTCAGGTCGGCGCGCTGGCCGGCCTCGTTCGCCATGTGGTTCAGCACGAGGTCGGCGTAGAGCTTCAGGCCGCGCAGCTCGAGGGCGGCGCTCATGCGCACGAAGGCCTCGGTGTCGCCGAGCGGATGGTCGATGACGCGGTAGTCCTGCGGCTGGTAGCGCGCCCACCACTGGCCACCCTCGCTCTTCAATGGCGGCGCCACCAGCACGCCGGTGTAGCCGAGTTGTCGGATTTCCGAGGCGCGCGCCTCGATGTCGGCGTAGCGCCAGTTGAAGGCGTGAAGGATGGCCTCCGCGCCAGCGGCGCTGGGCAGCAGGGCGGCGCAGGCCAAGACGAACGCGCCGGCAAGGCGACGCAGGCGTGCCATGGGGCGGGGCAGGGTGGGCATGGCGGCGTCCAGCGCGAAGGCGATGCCGAATGGTTCTGCGCTGATGCGTTCGCCACAACGCCCTGCATACGTATTCACGCCGGGGCTCCGGCATACTCTCCGGCCCGCCGTTTCCCCCACCGCCGACCCCGCGCCGGAGCCCTTCGTGCTGCTGATGATCGATCATTAGCATTGGCGTCCAGTGGAGTCCAGATTAGTCCGGATGGTGCGCGCGGATCCTGTAAAAACAACATCTTAGTATCCGCCTTGGTCCATGGGCGTCCATGGTAAGCCGAGCGAAATGCGGGTACCGTTGAGGGTACCTAAGGCTCGATACCCGCTCGTGGCACTCACCGACGCTCGCATCCGAACGACCAAGCCAGGGCCCAAGCCGATCCGCCTTCCAGACGGTGCTGGGCTCTACCTCGAGGTGCGGCCAACGGGCGCCAAGCTGTGGCGCTACCGCTACCGCATCGCAGGCAAAGAGAACCTCTTCGCGGTGGGCGAGTACCCCGAGGTCTCGCTCGCAGACGCGCGCTCAGAGCGAGACAAGGCGCGTGCGCTCGTCAAGCAGGGGATCCACCCCTCGCACAGCCGCCAGACTGATCGATTGGCGACCCTGGCGTCGAACGCGAACACCTTCGAGGCTGTCGCGCGGGAGTGGATCGCCAAGAAGGCCGTCAGCTGGACGCCCTACTACCGCAAGCAGGTCGACAGCTTCCTTGGTGGGGACGTGTTCCCATACGTGGGCAAGCTTCCGATCAGGAACGTCACCTCAGCCCATCTGCTTGAGATCGTGCGTCGAATCGAGGGGCGAGGCGCGGCGACGGTCGCGCTGCTTGTTCGGCAGTGGTGCTCGGCGATATTCCGCTATGCCGTCGCGACGCTCCGGGCTGACGGCGATCCGGCAGCTGCGCTTCGTGGAGCGATCCATCGGCCGCGTGTCGAACATCGACGCCCGTTGTCAAAGAAGGAGGTCGGGGAATTCCTTCGTGCCCTCGATGGCTACGCTGGCTATCGAACGACCGTCATCGCTCTCCGGCTGATGCTGTTGACCTTTGTTCGCACTGTCGAGCTGCGGATGGCGCGCTGGGAAGAGTTCGATCTTGATGCCGCCGAATGGCGCATTCCCGCAGCGCGGATGAAGATGAGGCAGGAGCACATCGTCCCCTTGTCTGACCAGGCAGTGGCTCTGCTACGTGAGCTTCATACCTACACGGGCGGTGGTCGGTTGCTGTTCCCCAACAACCGTAAGCCCGGAGAGTGCATGTCCGCGACCACTCTCAATCGTGCCCTGGAGCGGATGGGCTTCAATGGCGCCGATGGCATCGGATTCTCAGCCCACGGCTTCAGGGCGACGGCGTCGACGATCTTGAATGAGATGGGTTTCAGGTCTGACGTTATCGAACGGCAGTTGGCGCACGCGGAGCGCGATAAGGTTCGGGCCAGCTACAACCAGGCTGAGTACATGGTCGAGCGGCGGGCAATGATGCAGGAATGGTCACGCATCCTGCGCGAAATTGACGAATCGAAAGGACTTAGCGGTTACTGAGCCTAGCCGTGGCGTTCATCAATCTGCGCGCGAAGGCTCAATGTCTTTTGCGCGATCTAGGGTGATTGTCTTGAAGTCCTCGCCAAGAAAACTGAATTTCTTGGAGAACAGGGATGCAATGCGGGTATCCGCCGTGGCAAAGAAAACTTGGCGATTTGAGTGCACTGAAAGATCGCGAAGATAGTCGAGGAACGAAAGAGCATTCAGGTCGTCGATGTGTGCGATTGGATCATCGATTAGTAGGATCGGTGGTGCAGTTTTCGCTGTTTGGTTTCTTGCCAGAAAGATAGAAAGCGCGAAGGCCGCGCGTTGTCCTGTGCTTACCTGGTTCAGGCTTCTGGGTTCATTGCCATCAATCGTTTGGAGCTGCGCATCAGAGCTTCCGGAGTACATGTACTCCTTGGGTGCATGAATGCGGGAAAAAATCTCATTGATTTTGCTGCCGATCTCTTCAAGTGCTTCGCGTGTCGCGAACTCTAGAGAGGAGCTACTGAAGAGGTTACTCAACACTTCGCTTGCATCCCTAAGGGCGGCCTCTTCGCTGCGCAAACCAAGGAGTTGTTTGCTTGCTTCTTCTATGCGGGGAGAGAGTGCTTTTAGCTCCTCAGAGCTTGATGAGTCCTTGCGAAGTGCATCAACAGCCTCGTTGAACGCGTTTGCAGCAACCGCGATGCGGGTTCGAATCTCTGCCAGCGGCGTCGCGCCACCAAGATCGACAAAGGTCCTCAATCGCTCGAGGCTGTCGCGTAATGGTGCGTAGGATTCTCTTAGGGCGATAAGTGCTGGAAGCGTGCTGATCGAGTCACTTGATGAACTCCAGCCGTCGGAGTTTAGGCTGTGGCAGATCGACTGAATTGATTTTGAGATCTCGTCCAGTTCACGCCGGCAGCTATCTAGTTCTTTAGATCGCTCTTCCTTTCCATGCGCAACAATCTGCTTTGCTTCAATAGCGGCATTGATAGTTACATCGGCTGATGTTGTATCGAAGAGATCCCTGATCTGCAGCCAAATTGAATCAAGTTCGCTGCCTGAAAAGCCCGCGCTACGTAGATTCTGCCCCTCCTTAATCCTGATCTGTAGATCGAGCTTTGCTTTGTCAAGTCGCATCTTTAGGTCGGCGATCGATCCAGCGACAACTGCTGGCGTTGGGTCGTCAAGGCCGAAAGATCTCGCGATCTTCTCGCACAGTTCAAGAGTCGAAACCGCTGCTCGTGCTTCGCCAAAGCTGCGCTCTGCGTCCACAAGAGAGGCGGTCAGGGCTGTAATCCCTGGAGAATTCGATGCGCTGGCCGCAAGCCTATCGATAAGACGCTCTAACTCGCCTTCAGCGTGCGTGGTTCGACACACGGGGCAAGATCGCTGATCTGGTGAAGTCTTCAACGCTGCCAACGCCGCGTCCCTGAGTGTCACAGCCACTTCGGCGCGAGCTGTTTCCTCCTTATTGAGGACGCTGAGCAACTGCCGTGCACTATCAGCAGTGCGTGATGCGTCCTCGGATGCGCGCCTCGCAGCCTTTAGTGCGTTACTAAGGGGCTGCCCCTCATACTGCGCTGGTGCTGAAGGAAGATCGCTTGAAACAAAGCCACCAAGGCGTGTCGATAGGCTTTCGACAAGCTCGCGTGCTTCATTATAGAGGTGTCTTGTTTCTTCGAATTTCGCGGTCTTGTAGGCGATCCAGCGATCAATGCAGTCGGTTGTTTTTTGATCTCTCTCAATGGCGCTTGATAGGAGAAGTTCATTCTTGCTCAGTGTCCTTAGCCGCTCATCGAGGGGCAGGCAAGAACTTACGGCGCTTTCGATAGCCATCAAGCGAGACTCGACAATCTCAGCTGTCCGAGCTGCGTCGCCAAAGGAGAGAATCGTTTGTGCGCAGCTAAGTGCGTCGAGTAGCCTCGATCCTTGACGCTGATCAAGAGGGCCAACGGCGTCGTCAAGCCGCCAGCCAATCATCGTTAGCGTGGATTGGTAGGAGTTGGCGAGCGTCTTTGCTACTGATGGTCTTTCCAGCAATTCATTCAGTCGCCTTTGAGAGGCGTCAAGATCAGACTGCAAGCCATCAGCACGGCGCCCGGCCTTTTCCCTTGCTTTCTCAATATCTGCGTAGATCTTCTGTAGGTACTCGAATGTCGTCGCGGCTGAGGCGCCCACCAGTAGGCGGCTCAGCTCCGTCGCAATGTCAGCTTGCTCAGGGGTTGCGGAAAGGCGGAACGCTGCATCCGTATCCAAAAAGTTGTACTGAGAGAAGCTGTCAAGGATGGCGCTGGCACTGTGCTCGTTACGGTTGTACCACGCTAAGCAGCGTGCCTTGATGCGGGGGACGTCAGATACGGAGGACATCCTAACAAGTGCATTGCTGCCATTTTTCCTCAGGCTGGCGGATATCTTGGCTTGTTCGGTGCTCTTGCTTCTTCTGTTGCCGCCGCAGTAAAAGCTCTCAATTGCTTCGAGCAGTGAGGTTTTCCCGCTGCCATTCGCCCCAACAATTAGCGTCACTTGCCCAAAAGAGTAAGACTTCCCGTCATGAATAGGGCGGAATCTCTCTATGCGTAGTTGATCAATCCTGCATTCTGCAAGTTGAGCGTCGTCAATATTAATTTCTTTTTGACGCTGAATCGCATTCGCAGGCTCGGATGCGTTACGCGTTGCGATTTTTTCAACAACGGAAGTTCGTGGGGTGGCGCAATCCATCAAGAGGCCTAAGTGCCCCGCTGATAGTTGCCGCCGCCATTCGGCCATTACATCGAAAGCCTCAATGCTTGCGGTTGCATCAAAGAGCTGGCCACCCCCGAGTTCGGCTTCAAGCTCCGATGCGAGTATGACGCGCTTTCTAGCGTAATCCCTGTCGGACTCGATCGTCGCTTTGGCTGAAAAGAAGCCAGGGTCTGAGACCGAATTTTCGCCCGCTACAAAGTAGACGTAATTGTTCCATCGCAGATCGCCCGGAGATTCAAAGAATGTGTCTCCAAGGATCCTCTCTTGGAAATCACGCAGGTGCTGCGATCGATCAACTACTTGGTCGGAGAAGTCGATGTATGCAACGGCGTACGTTTTGTCTTTGAAGATCTTCTTGCCACGAACTACGGAGTCATCGATGCGCTCGACACCAGAGAGTAGTCCGGAGAGCAGCTTTTGATTGACTTGCATCTCTGGCATATCACGCCACTCCCGTGATCGAGGTCATGCTACTTCCGTCGTATGTGAAATCAGTCTGGGCCTTGATTTCTGCGAACTTTGTCTCGCCACCTGCTGTTCGATAGCAAACTCCGATCCGGGCTTTGTGCGGCTTGTTCTCACGGCGCAGTAGTTCAAACGCTGCCTCGCACGTTCGCTTAATCTGTTCGGGATCGGGACAGTCGCCAAGGTATGTAACGAGCGCTGGAAGGAATCCTGGCTTGGAGACGTTCGTGTTGGGCGAGTTCGGAGACCAGTTGATCGAGGCCCCGCCACCCCCTAGGTCTCTTATCGGTAGTGGCAACTCCTGGGTTCGCAAGATGTGACCAAGAATCGAGACCTTGACGATCCGTTGGCGTCTGCGACCTCTTGCTTCGGAATTTCCGTCTAGCTCAAGAGTTGCGCGCTCAACTGTTTCACATTCGGCTATTCGGAAGACGTCCAGCCGATCGACTCGGAACCACGCTTCGGCTACAGCCTTTTGCCCGCAAGACAGAGATACCGCTCTTTCGATATGGAGTCGATTGGCGGTATCCATCAGGTCGGCGAATGCCGCTCTTGACTCATCGTCGGCACCAACCATCTCACGCCATCCTGTATCTGGACAGCTTGAGTCCAGTGCCCATGATGTCGTGCCTGATTGCCACACGTGGCGCTCATCAAGTGTGGGCCCTATGCGGACATCAAGGATTGCAAGGCCTTGATTGACGATTTTTGGCACCGTCAACGCAAAGACAGCCTCGTCGTAGTGAAAGTGAAGAACGTGGCGCTTCTTTTCGTGTGCGGTGTAGTACAGGCCTTTGGCCTCATTGCCGCCAACTTCCGCATCGTCGACTGAGCACCTGCGCTCCGGGAGGTACCAAGCGGACGCGCTCTCGTTCTTCCAGGCGCTTGGCTCCTTCGATGGCTCATGTAGAACGACGTTTCGTGCCCAGTTGAGGCAGACGATGTCACAGTTGGTAATGTCTTGGCTCAGTCGAAAGATTTCGTTCCGATATCTTCGATAATCCGTGTGCTTTGGTTTTTGGTTTAGTTGGATGTGGATTAGGATCGTTCGATCTGCCAGTTGCCGGATGGCTTGAGGATCATCTCCGATTGCGAATGCATCGGAGCAGATGATTGTCGACAACTTAATCAATCCGTCGCGATTCTTGAATTGATAGATCGAACGACCACACCGGAGATATCTGCTCTCGAAGCTGTGTTCATCTCGGGACGGCGCTGTCTTGAACTGGAAAATGATCACGCGCCTTAGGCTTTTGTCATCACGCGTTGTCGTGAAGCAATATGCGACAGGGTCAAAGAAGCTTCCTTGAACCTCCGGCTCCTGATCGGTTTCAAAGATAACGTCGCAATGATCATTGCATCTTGTGCGAAATTCATCGAGCTGGTCAGGGCTGAAGCTTTCGCAACCAAGAACCCAAAGCGCGCCCTGTGCAGGGAAGCTATCGCCTAGAGCGGCTTCCTCAAGGGCTCTTCGAGGGAGGAAGTACTCGGGTGTCACCACAAGCTGGTCGCCTCGTTGCGCGGCCATTTTGAGTAGCGCGTTGGCTCGATTCGTTGCGTCTTCGAGATCAAGCGGGCCAATCCGACTTGAGTCTGCATAGAACGGTCCCGCAGGCTGCAGAAGCAGTGCGCGATAGGGGCGCTCATCAGCTCGTAAGAGGGCTAGATCTGGCTCCTCTAAGCCGTATCGCGCGAGGACCGCCCTGACGTCTTGGATCACTACTGCCACTGTTCCTCCTTGAATCCTTTACTGATTAGTCCTTCCGCTTTGCTGAGTGTTGCCGTAAGCGAGGTTGATTCCGCCCCTCATCGATGCCAGTGCGTGGTTGTTCGGCGGGTGGCTCGAGGAAGGCGCAATTCCGATGCGTATAGGGCAAGCCAGCTATATGCCTCTGACCCCTGTTCTCGTCAACCCGTCTAGACGGTCATTCGGTGGGATGGTGACTCAAGTCGATCAACAAGTCGTTGCGCCTGTCTCGTCTCGGTTAGTGAACGAAATTTGAAATACGTATCACCGACTTGAAGCGGTTCCTCTGCTTCTCGGCTTCGCACTCCGGATTCAGTGCGTGTAGCGGAGGCATCCACGTGCCGTCCAGCAAGCTTGAAGCGGTCTACTGCGTGCTCATCGTCGCGACGGCGGTCATCGTCGGCATCATGAAGTGCGCGCAGTGCGGTCCTGTTTTCCGGGACTAGTTCATCCAACCAAGCGGCACAGCGAAGAGGCCCGGGCATTGTCCCGGGCCTCTTCCTTTATGCCGTCCAGAAAAAGTCAGGAGAGAAGCAATGCATCTGGTACAGACCATGGCCTACGCCGGCGAAAAGCCCTGGCACGGCATCGGAAATCGGCTCAGCGCCGGACAGTCCATTGAGGAGTGGCGTCGCCAGTCCGGCATGGACTGGGCCATCGAGGAGTCCGAGGTTCGTTACATCACCGGCAACAACAATGTCGGTGTCATCAATGCCTTCCCGGAGCAGAAGGTGCTGTACCGCTCGGACACCAAGGCGCCGCTCGCCGTGGTGAGCAAGCGCTTCAAGGTGGTCCAGCCGGGTGAGATCCTCGAGTTCTACCGCGACCTGACGGCCGGCAACGGCTTCGAGCTGGAGACGGCGGGCGTGCTTCGTGAGGGCAAGAAGTTCTGGGCGCTCGCGCGGACTGGCCAGAGCGTGACTCTCAAGGGCCGGGACCGCGTGGACGGCTACCTGCTGCTGGCCACGGCTTGCGACGGAACGCTGGCGACCACGGCTCAGTTCACTTCGGTTCGCGTGGTCTGCAACAACACGCTGTCCATCGCTCTGGGAAGTAACGCCGGGGCGATCAAGGTGCCGCACCGCAGTCAGTTCGATGCGGATGCCGTGAAGCGTCAGCTGGGCATCACGGTGTCGGCGTGGGACGGCTTCGTGGCTCGGATGAAGGCCCTCTGCGAGGTCCAGTTGGCTCCGGATGCCGTCGACGATCTGTTGCGTCGGGTGTTGACCTACTCGACCACCGAGAGCCGGGACGATGTCGTCAACGAGCAGGCTCTAGCGAGCGTCCGAGCGTTGTATGCAGGCGGGGGTAGGGGAACGATGCTCGCCTCCAGTCGTGGGACCGCCTGGGGCGTTCTGAACAGCGTCACGGAGTACGTCGACCACCATCGTCGCGCCCGCAGTGACGATCACCGTCGTGAGGCGGCGTGGTTCGGAGCCGGTGCGCAGCTCAAGCAGAAGGCTTGGGATGAAGTGCTCAGCCACGTGGGATGAGCAGGCCGCAGTCCGGCGCAAGGTTACGCCTTGCGCCGACTCGTTGACTTTGCCTTGGTCGAAGGGGACTCAGCCGAAAGCAGTCTCGCGGCTAGCTTCGGATCTTCGACGAGGCGATCCAACAGCTGGATCACTTCCGGCCGCTTCTCGAGGTCGATCTGGCTCAAGCGAAGCAGGGCATCGGCGAACGCGCCGGTGTCCGCCACGAGGTAGGCCTTCGGGACGTCAAGGGCGCGAGCCAGCTCGTCAAGCGCTTCGAGGCTGACCGAGCTGGTCTGCCGCTCATAGCGGTTGATCCGGGTAGAGCCCTTGTCCTTGCCCAAACCCATCAAGTCCCCGAGGGCGCGCTGACTGAGCCCGCGAAGTTCGCGTGCCTGAACGAGACGTTCGGCAAATAGCGATTGAGCGGGCTGTTTCGACAAGTGGGGGCATGACCGGGCCGGCGGGCTTCGATCATGACCAAACCACTACATGCGTGGCAGACTCTACGTGCAGCGTAGATAGTGGTCAACGGTGGCGATAGGTCCGTCGCTGGTTTCGCCAATTGCCGCGCAGCATCCGATCCGACCGAAGAAAGGAATCTCTCCGAATGTTTGGCATCTACACGCTTTTTGTTCTTCTCATTCTTCTTCCCCTCTCGATCTCTGCTGGTAATCGCTGCGCAAAAGGGGCGCCGCTCAATACGATCCAGATGAGGCTGTTCGTCAATCCAGACATCTTCCAGAAGGCCCTCGGCAAGCACTACACCGTTGGCTGGTGGGCGTGGTGGGTTGGCGTGAGCATCATGGCGATGATCTTGGGCTATTGGGGCTCGGTCCTCGTCTTCGCGGTCTACATCTGGAGCCGTATTCGCTTCCAGAAGATCGTTGCCCGCCCGCCGGAAGCGAACGACGCTTCGAACTGATCGGTAGACGCTCATCTCGGCTTTCACCTATCTGGCTCTGCGCAACTGCGGCCGGATTCATCAATTCCCACCCGGAGATAACCCATGACGTTCCTCAAGAGCGCGCGGCCCGTCGCCGCGCGTCGTTTCCCCATGCTGGCCTGCGGCGCGCTGGCTCTCGCCACCCTCAGTGGCTGCAGCAGCCATCACGACTGCACTTCGGGTGCGGTCGAAGGCTTGATGATCGAAATCCTCGAGTCCCGTGCGATCGACGAGCGGGTCCGTGACGCCGCAGGAGAGGCCTCCCTGCGCAACATCGTCACCGAGGACGCCCAAGAGGATCTCGGGCGCTACCAGTGCGTCGGCGAGCTTGTCTACACGCCCGCAGAAGGCAAGGACGTGATCACGCAAGTGAATTACGGCGTCCAGCAGCTGCAGAACAGCGATGACGAGTTCGAGCTGACCTATCAGGAGCCCCAGCTGGTGCGGTTCGAGTTCGGCGTTGCCCTGCGCCAGGGCATCAGCGAGAACCAAGCCATGTTCGAGGCGCACAACGAACCCCGCTGAAGTCTCCCTCAGCGTTCAACCCCCAAGGCCCGGTCGGCAACGACCGGGCCTTCTTCTTTTTCCGGAGAACACCATGAGGCGATTGAATGCCGTTGTGAGTAGTACGACTGTCGGGCTGGATCGCCCGGCATGGCTGGAAGAACGTAGGAAGGGCATTGGCAGCTCCGACGCAGCCTCCGCCGTGGGGCTGTGCCCCTACCGCAGCCCGCTGGAACTGTGGGGGCAGAAGACCGGCAGCGTGCCGGTGAACCCCTTGAACGATGACGTCGACTCTCCGACCTACTGGGGGACGGTGCTCGAACCCTTGGTGGCGGACGCCTACGCCAAGGCGACGGGACGGAAGGTGCGTCGGGTCAATGCGGTACTCCGGCACCCGACCTTCTCCTTCATGTTGGCCAACCTCGACCGAGAGATCGTGGGCTCGGACGAGGTCCGCATCCTCGAGTGCAAGACGGCCGGGGAGCATGGCTCGCGGAAGTGGCGGGCCGGGGTGCCGGAGCACATCCAGATCCAGGTGCAGCACCAGCTGGCGGTCACGGGGCAGAGAGCGGCCGACGTGGCCGTGCTGCTGTGTGGTCAGGACCTGCAGATCCACCGGATCGAGCGGGATGACGAGGTCATTTCCCGGCTGGTGATTCTGGAAGCCCGGTTCTGGGACATGGTCACGTCAGGAACCCCGCCCGCGGCGGACGGGTCCGCCTCCTCCGCCAAGGCCCTGCGCGAGCTGTACCGGGGCGCTGACACGGTGATCGACCTCGGGGAGCGCGCCGAGCTGCGGTCCTCCTTCGAACGCCTGCTGTCCTTGGGGGCGGAGCTGGATGAGCGGGAACGGGAAGCCGAGCGCCACAGGCAAGCGATCCAACAGGCCATGGGCGAGGCCTCGGTGGCGGCCTTTGGGCCGCTAGGCGAAGCGCACTTCAAGCGGGCCAAGGACAGCCTCGTCCTCAACGTCAAGAAACTCGAAGCCGACCATCCCGCGCTTGTTGCCTCCTACCGGGAGAGCAAGTCGGGTGCGCGACGGTTTCGCCTCGTCAGTCACCCACAGGAGCACCGACCATGATCAAGGGTCTCGCCATCACCCCGCCAGTCATCGGGCGGATTTCCATCGGCCGTGTCGTGGAGCGCAACGGCAAGCGCCTCCCCGAGAAGGACGACCAGTTCACCCTCACCACCCAGGTCCAGACCCGCGAGGGCTGGACCCTGCACCCGTTTGACGAACAGCTTCGTCGCGCCTCGGACGGCCAGAAGCTGCGTTCCATCCCGGTCCGGATGCTGTTCAACGATCCGGACCTCAACCTGCGGGCGGACTACTCGCTGTTCGACCGCGCCACAGGGCGTCCGCGCTGCGTCGGGAATGGCGAGTCCTGCAGGCGGATGGGGGAGGGCGGTGTCGAGCGTCTGCCGTGCCCGGGGCCGGACGCGTGCGCCTTCGCCATGGGCGAGTGCAAAGCCTACGCCCGGTTGAACGTGCTGATCGGCGACGGCGAGGACGATGCCATGGGCACCTTCGTGCTCCGCACCACGTCGTTCAACACCATTCGCACCTTGGTCGCGCGGCTGCAGTACTTCAGCGCGGTCTCGGGCGGGCGACTGTCGTGCATGCCGTTGGAACTGAAGCTGCGGGGTAAGTCCACCACGCTCAGCCATCGCTCGGCGATCTTCTACGTTGACCTGGTGGTGCGCTCCGGCATGACGCTGGAAGCGGCCATCAAGATCGCGCAGGAGCGGGACGAGCAGCGTAGGGCGGCTGGGTTCGATCAAGCCGCCTTGGATGAAGCGGCGCGGCTGGGATTCGCCAACGGCGCGTTCGAGGACCTCGCCGAAGACGTGCCAGCCGTCGTGGAGGAGTTCTTCCCGACGGAACAAGCGGTCACAGGTCCCGATACGGGTATTTCGACAATCACGGGATTGCGGGGCCGCCTTGAGGGCCAGCTGCAGCGTCAGGTGCAGGCGTGAGCGGCGCAGCGGCACCGCTTCGCTACGGGCTGTCACCCGAGACGGTTCGGTGGGTCGAAGATGCCCTCTCGAACGACGGAAACAGCTCGAACGCGGAGCTGATGGTGTACTTCCAGCAACAGGGGTTGAGCCGGCTGCAGGCCGATTCGGTGCTTCGTCACCGGGAGGACTACCTGCTCAACATCTACCGCACGGGCGAAGGCCCGTTGCACTCGAGGTGAGGGCCGCAGGATGCACAAGACGATCGGCGCGCTAGTGGTGTACGCGTTCGCTACCTTTGGGCTGTGGACCTACCTGAAGCGGTTCCACCACCAAAGGGGCTAGGCTGGCAAGCGGCGGGGGGCCTTCGGGCTCCCCATCCGACGTAAAGCCCTCTTTTTTTGGCTTCGGACGAGCCCGCGGAGGATTCCTCGGTGCCACCGTCCTCTCTAGAATCGAGCGGCCGGCAGTACGTCGGAACCCCCAATACCCATGTCCCGTCACCAAAGGAACTGAGACCGTGACAGCACTTGAGCGTCTCCTCGAATCGTACCGTTCCGCAGCTGTTTCCGAGCGCGAGAAGGGGACCTATTTCGAGGAACTCATCCTCTGCTACCTCCAGAACGAGGCCACGTACCGAGACCTCTACGCCAAGGTACAGGTCTGGACGGATTGGGCAACGGCAAACGGATTCTCGGCGAAGGACGACGGCATCGACTTGGTGGCCGAAGTTGCGCAGACCGGCGAGGTCCACGCCATCCAGTGCAAGTTCTACGCGCCCGACTACAAGCTGCAGAAGAAGGACATCGATAGCTTCTTCACGGCATCAGGTCGAAAGCCGTTCTCCCATCGCGTCATCGTCAGCACGACCGACCATTGGTCGGAACATGCCGAGAATGCCTTGGTTGACCAGCAACCGCCGGTCAGCAAAATCACCCTGCGCGATCTCGAAGAAAGCCAGATCGATTGGGCCAAGTACCAGCCGAAGTCAGCGGCGGTGCTCAAGCCGAAGAAGAGCCTTCGTCCCCATCAGGAGAGCGCACTCAAGGCGGTCACGGCAGGCTTGAAGGAAGCCGATCGCGGCAAGCTGATCATGGCCTGCGGAACGGGCAAGACGTTCACGAGCCTCAAGATCGCAGAATCCCTAGCAGGCCGTGGAAAGCGCGTTCTCTTCCTCGTTCCGAGCCTTTCTCTGCTCTCGCAAACGCTCACGGAATGGACGCAGGAAAGTGCGGTGCCGCTCCACAGCTTCGCCGTTTGCTCCGACAGTGACGTTGGCAAGAAGAAGGGGCGCAAGGAAGACGACGCCGTTCAGACCTTTGCCCATGAGCTTCGCTACCCCGCGACCACTGACGCGAAGCGTCTGGCGCAGGGGGTTGCCGTGCGGACTGATGCCGACCACATGACCGTGGTCTTCAGCACGTACCACTCCATCGAGGTGATCCATGATGCCCAAGCGAATCATGGGCTCGATGACTTCGATCTGATCGTCTGTGACGAGGCGCATCGCACTACTGGAGCGACGTTCGACGGAGAGGACGAAAGCGCGTTCGTTCGCGTGCATGACGCGGCCTACATCAGGGCGGATAAGCGCCTCTACATGACGGCCACGCCCCGGATTTACGGCGATGGTGCTAAGGCCATGGCGGAACGCGACAACGTCGCGCTCTACTCGATGGATAACGAAGCGTGGTACGGCAAGCAGCTGTTTGTCATCACGTTCTCGGAGGCCGTGAAGCGCGGCCTTCTGGTCGACTACAAGGTGATCGTCCTCGCTGTCGAGGAAAGCCACATCAATCGCCGCCTTCAGGCCCTCCTGAAAGACGAGAACAACACCCTTCGCGTGGACGATGCCGCGAAGATCGTGGGCTGCTGGAAGGCGCTAGCTAAGCTGGGGATTCACGAAGACGGGTCCGAAACACCGGAGCCCATGCGACGCGCGGTCGCCTTCTGCCAGGTGATCGAGCCCGGTAAAGGTGGGAAGACCCACAAGGTCAGCTCCAAAGAGATCGCGGGGATGTTTCAGGCGGTAGTTGAGGCCTATCAGGACGCTGAGGACATCGAGGACGGCGCTCGGTTGACGTGCGAGGCCCAGCACGTGGACGGCGGCATGAACGCCAGCGAGAAGGAGTCCAAGCTCGATTGGCTGAAGGCACCGACGCCTCCCGACACGTGTCGCGTCTTGAGCAACGTCCGATGCCTCTCGGAAGGCGTCGACGTTCCCGCCCTGGACGCCGTGCTCTTCCTCACGCCACGCAATAGTCAGGTGGATGTCGTGCAGTCTGTGGGCCGCGTCATGCGCAACGCGCCGGGCAAGAGGCGCGGCTATGTGGTCCTGCCCGTGGTGATCCCGGCAGGGGTAGAGCCGCACGACGCCCTCAACGACAACCAAACCTACAAGGTGGTCTGGCAGGTTCTGCAGGCGCTTCGTTCGCACGACGATCGCTTCGATGCAATGGTGAACAAGCTCGATCTGGTGGGGCCTGATCGCAGCAAGATGGAGGTCATCGCGATCACCGATGCCGTTCAGCGGAAGTCATCAGCCCAAAAAGACGGTAATGCCAAGAAGGTCGCCAAGGCCAAGGGCAAGTTCGGCATCGGCGAAGACGCTGGTGACTACGGGAAGAAGCCCGAGCAAGTCCAGATCGAGTTTGAGGTCGGGGAGATTGAACGAGCGCTCTACGCCAAGGTGGTCGAAAAGTGCGGAAATCGCCACCACTGGGAAGACTGGGCGAACGACATCGCCAAGATCGCCCGCACGCACATCGATCGCATCAACGCAGTCCTTCAGGACCCTGCCAGTGTCTGTGAGCGCGAGGCCTTCTTGAAGTTCTCGGCGGAGTTGCGCGACGACTTGAATGACAGCATTTCCGACGAGGAGATCGTCGAAATGCTTGCCCAGCACTTGGTTACTAAACCGGTTTTTGACGCCTTGTTTGACGGTTACAGCTTCGCCAGCCAAAACCCCATGGCGTTGGCGATGCAGGATGTGCTTGATCTCCTCGGGCAGCAGCGGTTGGACAAGGAGGTATCCAATCTTGAGGACTTTTACGCGAGCGTAAGATTGCGCGCGGAAGGAATCACTAGTGCAGAAGGGAAGCAGAAGATTGTTAAAGAGCTATACGACAAGTTCTTTAACGGCGCCTTCCCTGTCATGGCAAAGCGCCTTGGAATTGTGTACACGCCCGTCGAGGCAGTCGACTTCATGCTCCGCAGTGTCGACTTGGTGCTGCGAAAAGAGTTCGGCCAGTCTATTGGCAGTCGTGGCGTACACGTTCTCGATCCCTTTGTGGGGACGGGAACATTCATTGCGCGTCTTCTGCAGATCGGACTGATCGATGTTGATGACATTAGGAGGAAGTACAGGGAGGAGATTCACGCGAATGAGCTAGTTCTCCTCGCTTACTACATTGCTGCAATCAACATTGAGGCTGCTTACCACGACTTGGTCGATGACGCATACAGCCCCTTTGGCGGGATTTGTCTTACGGATACGTTCCAGATGTACGAGAAGGAGGACATGATCGATGAGCTTCTCGTGCAAAACAGCAGCAGGCGAAAGCGCCAGAAGGATCTTGATATTCGCGTAATCATCGGAAATCCGCCTTACTCGTCTGGCGATAAAGATGATTCAAACTCGAAGAGCGTCGACTACCCTGAGTTGGATCGTCGAATCTCGCAGACCTATGTTGCGAAGTCTTCAAATAGCATGGGTAAGAGCAAGATCTACGACTCCTATATCCGAGCCCTGCGATGGGCGAGCGATAAGGTGAGCGACCGTGGCTTGGTTTGTTTCATCTCTGGGAATGGATTTCTTGATAAGCCTGCTAATGACGGTCTCCGGCGCGCGTTGCTTGAGGAGTTCTCGACTATCTATGTCCTCAACCTTCGCGGAGATATTCGTAAGGACATGCTTAGCCGGGGTGCTGCTCGCGAGGGCGAGAACATCTTTGGAAGTCGCAGCATGACGGGGATTGCCATCACTCTGCTCGTAAAGAATGCGGCTTCGACTGGCCCTGGAAGGATCTTTTACTGCGATGTTGGAGATGATCTGTCTGAGCAGGAGAAGATTGGCTGGCTGTCCGAAAGTGGGTCATTTGATTCTCTGCCCTGGACGTCGATCCAGCCTGACCGATATGGCGATTGGATTAATCAACGCGCGTCAGGATTTGAATCCTTCGTGCTCCTTGGGACCAAGAAAGCGGCCTCTTCGGGGGCTCTCTTCGCGACGTACTCGATGGGGCTTTCAACGCATCGCGATGCTTGGACGTACAACTTTTCAAGGGTGCGCCTCGAGCAACAGCTAAAGTCCTGCACAGAAGTCTTTAACGCTGAAGCAAGGCGTTTCGCCGAGTCTGACGGAACAGTGCCGATTGAGGACTTCGTAGACCGAGATAAATTCAAGATCAAATGGACAAGCGACATACTCTCGGCCGCCGATAAGGGCAAAGAGCTGTCCTTCGATTCATCCGAGTTGCGACAGGTCTTATACAGGCCGTTCCAACGCCAATGGGGCTATTTTGGCAAGGATTGGAGTTGGACACGTCACTTGATGCCGAGTCTCTTTCCTTCGGATCAGGCCGACAACCTTGTCATTTGCATCACGGGTGTTGGCGCGAGAACTGGATTCTCCGTGTTGATGTCGAACTCGGTGCCGGAGCTACACACATTGGATACAGCTCAGTGCTTCCCTCGTTACAGGTATGAGCAAGCCGAGCGCGGGCGCGATGTTGATCTTTTCTCGAGTAACACAAAGCCCCTGAAGCGGCATGATGCTATCGCTTCGGAAAGAGTTGAGTTCTTCAAAGCGATTTTTGGAAATGACATATCGGCTGACGACATCTTCTATTACGTCTACGGCCTTTTGCACTCAGAGCAGTACCGGAAGCAGTACGGGGCAAATCTTGAGAAGGAGTTGCCGAGGATTCCTGTCGTCAGGTCAACACAAGATTTCTTGGCCTTTTGTCGTTCCGGCCGGTTGCTTGCCGAGCTGCACCTGAACTACGAGACCGTCCCGACCTACGCTGGTGCGAAGATCGACAGCGGCGGCAAGCAGCTGGCCGATGCCGACTACCGCGTCGAGAAGATGCGATTCGGCAAGTCCGGGAAGGACAAGGACCGCACGACGATCCACTACAACGCCAAGATCACTGTCACGGGCATCCCGCTCGAGGCCTACGACTACGTGGTGAACGGGAAGCCCGCCATCGAGTGGGTGATGGAGCGTCAGTGCGTCAAGACCGACAAGGACAGCGGCATCGTCAACGATGCCAACGACTGGGCGATTGAGACCATGGGCAATCCACGCTACCCACTTGAACTGCTGCTCCGCGTGGTCACGGTGAGCTTGGAGACGATGAAGATCGTACGGTCTCTCCCGGCCCTCGACATTCGAGAAGATGGATGACACGGGCCGTGTAGGAGGGATCCAGATCTCGTGAACGAACCCAAGGCATATCCTGCAACGGACGTCCGGTTTGGCGTAACTCACTCGTCGGAGGTTTTGTTTCTGACCGGTGGACTCCTTGCTCACCCGCAGGCGCCAGGAACTCTTCTGCTTGGACCTGTTCGCCATGAGAGTCGGATCGTCTATGTCGGCCCTAATGACGCGATAGACGTGTTCAAGATCGCGGCAGAGGCTGGTGCGTACTTCGTTGGCTCGAATCGAACCTATCTCTCAAGCCCAGAGCGTTGCGAGACATGGCAGCCAAATCCGGGCTCGAAGAGTTTTGTAGAGCAGTCTTCCGACGCTTGGTCGGGTATTTCCCATGCTGCATCGGTGGCTGGTGACACCGCCTATAGCGATCTCTCACGCTACTTGTCGATCTCGATGAGTTCGGCAGCCCTCCGGTTGCGTGAAGTAAGTCAGCGCCACCACGAGCAGCTTGTGTGGTCTCTGCAGGCAGGAAGAAAGTCTGGCAGTCGATTCGCAAACTCCGCTCTACATGAGCTGTATCTCGCGATTCACTCGCTAGTGGCTGAGATGTGCTCGGCTCGCGACTACCTGGCGCATCTCTGTGCGATTCATGTTCAAGCCAAAGATGGTACGGACAGCCTTGCCCGTCTGGTGAAGTGGATCGAGAAGCGAGGTGCTGAGCAGGCCTCGCGCTCTCAGTTCGCCGCACTGATGATGGCCGCAAATGGCACGGAGGAATCCCCTCACTGGCTTTCCAAGCTGGGTGATGTCCGAAATCGACTAATGCACCGTCAACCAATGGCGGCGGATCCTGATTCTTCCGTACTGCTCTACGAGGTTCGATCAACGTCACTTTGCGAATTCGGCACAGTACGGCTGTCTAGTCGCAGTCGAGACGCCGATGGGGCGGATGCCGAAGACCCGTTCGTTTCCCTGCTGAGATTTTGGATTGAACTAGAGGGCTTGGCTCGATCCTGCGCTGCCAATGCGAAGTACCCAGTGCAGCACCCTGTCTTTGTAGCAGTCGACTGAGTAGTTGATTCAGCATCGCTCCTACTCATGAGTCAGCAGTGTAAAAACTTACTCGCTGAGCACTACCTTGTGAGTGAGGTGCTGTTGAAGAGATAGGAAGACAGGTTCAGGTGATGGGATCCACTCTCCGGATATAGGGGGAGAGATCTACGCGCACTTACCGTTTCTTCCAAATCAAAGCATTCCAACACTCAGAACTGAACCGCCCCGGCTTTTCCGGAGGCTGTTTTCGTTGAGTCACGCCGCTTTAGCGTAACCGCTGGTCTCGGCGTAGAACGCCGCCTCTGCTTCCGCCGGGGGAATGTAGCCGATCGGCCCCAGCAGTCGCTTTGTGTTGT